>JBBQQC010000015.1:0-88912 GCA_038216465.1 Burkholderiales bacterium
TGATCAAAAGGTTGCCCCAAACGAACTCGGGCAGCGACGTGCCGATCAGCGTGACCAACGCGATGCTCCGGTCGGCGAGCCGGCCCTGACGCAGACCGGCGTAGACGCCGAGGCCGACGGCAAGCGGCACCGCGATGATCAGTGTCAGCGCGGCGAGCACTGACGAGTTTGCGAGCCGCGTCATGATCAGCGGCGCAACCGGCTGGTTCAATCGCAGCGACGTTCCCCAGTCGCCGCGCACGGCACCGCCGATCCATTCGAGATAGCGAATGTGCGCGGGCCGATTCAGCCCGAGCTTCTCGCGCATCGTCTCGACGTCCTCCGGCGTCGCGTCGGTGCCGAGGATCATCGAAGCGACATCGCCCGGGAGGACCTGGACGACGACGAAGACGACAACCGAAACGATCAGCAGGACAAGCAGCGAAAACAACAGCCGCCGGATGATGAAGACGCCGAGGGACATTTCAGTGCACGTCGTCATCCCAACGCAAGTCGGGACCCAAGATGTCGTCCCGGCGTGCGCCGGGACGACGATTCAGGCCGAGCACAACCCTTACGCCAGCCAGACCCGCCTTACATCAACCCATCGTATCGGATGGATTTCATACCCCTGCACCGCCTTGTTCAGCCCCGCCATATACGGCCGGTGATACGGAATCACGACGGGGCCGCTCTCGGCGATGATCTGCTGCACGCGCCCATACATCTGCTTGCGCTTCGCGAGATTGCTTTCCTTCCGCCCATCGTCGAGCAGCTTGTCGACTTCCGGATTGTTGTAGTTGTAGAGCTCCTTGTAGCTGCCCTTCGAATGGAAGTACGGATACAGCGCCTCGTCGATCGTCGGCCGGCCGTTCCAGTTCTGCATGTTGAACGGATGCTTGCGGTTATATCGCGCCGTGTACACGTCGTACGGCACGGTCTTGATGTCGATGCGGAAGCCCGCCGGCGCCGTCATTTCCTTGACGCCGACGGCGAACTCGACAAGCCCGGCGCGCTCGTTCGTCGTGATCAGCTCGACGTTGACGCCGCTGCCGAAGCCGGCGTCGGTCATCAGCTGCTTCGCCTTCGCGAGGTCGCGCTTCTTCATCCCGGTGTCGACCCAGAACGGGCTGATCGACGAGATCGGGTTGTCGTTCGACGGCGTGCCGTAGCCGCCGAGCGCTGCCTTGATCAGCTGCGTGCGATCGAGGCTCAGCTTCAACGCCTGCATCACCCGCTGATCCGAGAACGGCGGCTGGTGCTGCCAGATCGTGATCTCGTGATAGCCAGGGCTGCTGGTTTCGAGGATCCGCACGTTCGGATCCGCCTTCAGTGTCGAGATCGCGGTCGGCGGCGCTTCCCACAGGATGTGGATGAAGCCGGAGGTCAGCGCCGCGATCTGCGCCGACTGCTCGGGAATCGTCACCTGCCGGAACTCGTCGAGGTACGGCAGCTGATTGCCGGCCGCGTCCTTTTCCCAGTACTCGGTGTGCCGCACCATCGTCACGTGATCGGCCGGCACGAACTCCTTCATCTTGAACGGTCCGCTGCCGATCGGCATCTTCGACACGTCGGCTGCCGCATCGAACGGAATGATCCGCGCGTAGACCGCTCCGAACATCATCGGGAAGTCGGCATATGCGTCGGACAAATGAAAAACTATCGAATTCGGCGTCGGCGTCTCGATCTTCTGCACGAGCCCGAACAGACTGCGTCCCATCGACGCGGTCTTCGGATCAAGCAGCCGGTTGATCGTGAACTCGACGTCTTTCGACGTCAGCTCGCGGCCGTGATGGAACTTGACACCGCGGCGGATGTTGAACGTCCAGCTCGTGCCATCGTCGGAGACTTTCCAATCGGTGGCGAGCCCCGGCTGCGGATTCAGCTTCGCATCAACGCGAACTAGGTTGTCGAAGATCGCCGCACTGATGATGAATTCCTCGTTCGCGCCGTGAATGGCCGGATCGAGCCGTCGTGCGGCGGAAGGTACCGCAAGTTTTAGCGCGCCGCCCTTCTTCGGACCGGCTTGCGCGAAGGCCTGTGTGCTACCGAGGATTCCCGCAGCGCCCGCTGCGGTAGTCGCCAACAGCGTTGCTTCAACAAATTTGCGCCGGCTTTCCGAATAGTGCGTTGGAATGTGCGAAGAACCGGACTTGTGTTTATTTCTCTTGTCCATCTTGTCTCCTGTATGCAAGAGATCGCATCAACACGTCTGTCTACCTCTGACCATATACTAAGCTGACCTTTACGCGCGCGCGAACCGATTTTCATTCTTTCCGGGTTTTCGAGCACCCCATCACAGAGGACGTGAGCAATGAGCGACTACCCTGAGTGGTCCGCGATATCAACATCGACGCGCGTTCGCACCAAGACGTTTCCGCGACTCGCCGAAGACATGCCGACGTTCCTCGGAGTTCCGGTTGCGCTATCGGAAAAGGATCTCGTCGGCGCCGATGTTGTCATCATCGGCGCGCCTTTCGCCGCGGGCTGGGGCAAGACGTACAGCGGAGTCGATAAGGAATTGTGGCTCGCGGGACCGAAGCGCGTGCGCCAGCAATCGATCCGCTATACCGGCTACGTGCAGGAGTTCGATCTCGACATCTTCGATTACCTGAAGATCGTCGACTTCGGCGATGCGGCGATTCCACCAGAGGCCAACTACGCCGCAACCGTCGAGAACATCCTGCGCGCGCAGGCCGCTGTTGAAGTAAAGGTTAACCAGGTGCTAGATGCGGGCGCGATTCCGATTGTCATCGGACAGAACTCGCCGCCCGGCTCGTACGCGATCGCAAAGCCCATTGGCGAGCGCGCGAAGGGCAACGTCGGGATGATCAGTCTCGACACGCATTGGGATTCGCGCCCGGCCGATCATGCGACGGCCGATATCCGCATCGCCGGCTCCGTCAACTGGAAGGCGCGGCTTTACGAATGGCATAGCAACTATAAGTGGTCGAACGTGGTCGAGGTCGGCGAGCGCGGCATGCTGGAGGACAAGACTTACGTGCGGCGCTATGTCAAGGAAGGCGCGAACTTCGTGCCGATGTGGAAGATTCGCGACTCGCGCTTCGGGCTCGACGGCCTCATCAAGCTGCTCGACAAGGCCTACGAAGGAACGAGCGATATCTACGTTCACTTCGACATGGACGTGCTCGGCGGCGCGGGACCGGCGTCGGGCGATCTGCTGGGCGAATTGGCCGAGCCGATCGGGATGTCGGACTACGAAGTGATCCGGATCGCGCACGAGATCGGCCTACGCGGGCTGACCGGCATGTCATTCATCTGCATACCACCGGGGTCGGCGGTGATCTACCGCGTGATTGTCTACGTGATCACGTATTTGATGGCTGGCCTCGCCATGCGGAAGCAGAAGGCGCTCAAGACGCGTTGACGGCGCTCCTGGGACGTGACGATCAACTCATTCTCAAGCCTGTTGGAACTGGCAACAGGATTGGCGCAGCGCCAATTCACTTCGGTCAATCTGATCGAGCATTATCTGAAACGGATCGATCAGGCGAACGACAAGTTGCACGCGTTTGTAGCCGTCGACCGAGCAGGCGCTTTACACGCTGCGCGTGATGCAGACGGAAGGCGCGCGACGGGAAGCACATTAAGTGTGTTGGATGGCTTGCCGATCGCAGTCAAGGATTTATTCGAGATCGAAGGCCAGGTAACAACCTGCGGTTCCGAAGCGTGGCGTGATCGCCGCAGCGGCGACACGGCGGCGGTCGTCGACAAACTGCGCAATCACGGAATGTGCATCCTAGGTAAAACGCACATGGTCGAGTTTGCGTTTGGTCTATGGGGTTCCAACCCCTTGATGGGAACGCCTTGGAATCCATGGGATCTCGAGCGGCATCGGATCCCTGGCGGCTCATCCAGCGGCTCGGCAGTCGCTGTAGCAGCGGGGCTTACGCCGGCAGCAATTGGCTCGGACACAGGCGGTTCGGTGCGCATCCCTGCATCCTTGAACGGCATCACTGGATTGAAAACTACGGCCGGTTTGATCAGCATGTGTCACGCGCTGCCACTGTCTTCAACTCTCGACACAGTCCGTCCGCTGTGCAGAACCGTCGCGGACGCCGCATGGCTCACCGGGGCGCTGTCTGGCGTTGACTACAGCGACCAGCTGACATCAGGCACAGACTTGTCAAACGTGCGCATCATCGCGCTGAGGCAACAGGACTTATCGGTCGATGTGCAGCCTGATGTTTGGTCGGCATTTCTTGAAGCGCAGCGCGTGCTGCGAAGTCTTGGTGCTCAGCTAATCGAACGTGAACTTCCCTTCGATCTGACTAACCTTGCGGCACGCAACGGCCGGTTGACCGCGGCAGAGGCGTGGCGCATACATGGCGCCTACGTCGAAGATCCGTCGATCCCAATTGGCCGTTGGGTTCGCGCGCGCGTTGTCAGTGGCAAGTTGATCAGTGCGGATCAATATGTAGAGGATCGCGCAGACCAGTTGAAACAGTCCTCTGTCTGGCGGCAGTGGCTTTCGGACGCAGATGCCTTGCTGACGCCAACCTTACCGATGGTTGCCTGCACGCTGGAGGATATCGACGAACACTCTACGCAGTTGGCGACGTTCGTTCGCGCAGCTAACTATCTGGGCGCGTGCGCCCTTTCGTTTCCCGTCGGGTTTTCCTATGATGGGCTTCCGATCAGCGCGCAGCTTATTGCCAAGCCATTTGACGAAGCGAACGTAATTCGCGTTGGTCACGCGTTTCAACAGCGGACAGACTGGCACCGGCACGTCCCCAACGTTTCGGAAATGGTAGATCGACAGGAGGTTCAGCAGAGCTCCCCTTCCTAAGCGAAGTCCGCTTTCGGGGGTTGTAAGCGGACGTCTGGTGACATGCAGAACGCCGTGCGTGAGATTTGCGTGAATCAGCTACGCACGGTGCTGCAAAGTGCTGCAGAAAGACGCAACGGGCGTCCTCTAAGTTATTGATTCAACTCCGCCTGTGTGGCTACCAAGGGACTGAAAATCCTTGTGTCGGCGGTTCAATTCCGTCCTTGGCCACCAATTTCAACGCTGCTCAAGCAGCGCGGCGAGTTCATTCATCGCGAGCTCAGCCCCGCCGCGCTTTCTCGATCGCGTCGATGTCGATTTTTTTCATCGGCATCATCGCGTCGAACGCGCGCTTGGCAGCCGCGCGATCGGGGTCGGAGACCGCTGCAAGGAGAGCGCGCGGCGTGATTTGCCACGACACGCCCCACTTGTCCCTGCACCAGCCGCACTGGCTTTCCTGGCCACCATTTTTGACGATCGCGTTCCACAAGCGGTCGGTTTCAGCCTGGTCCTCGGTCGCGACCTGGAACGAGAACGCCTCGCTGTGCTTGAACTGCGACCCGCCGTTGAGGCCGACGCAGGGGATGCCGATCACGGTGAACTCGACCGTCAGCACATCGCCCTGCTTGCCGTCGGGGAAGTCGCCCGGCGCGCGCATGATCGCGCCCACCGCGCTGTCGGGAAAGGTTTTGGCATAGAACTGCGCGGCGTCCAAGGCGGTGCCGTCGTACCACAGGCAAATCGTGTTCTTGTTGGCCATTTTCGGTTCTCCCATCAGAGTTAAGAACAGCTCACGGCGTTGCGTCCGCTGTCAGCAACTCTAACGGAGTTCTATGTCGCCACATCGTGCTCGACCTCGCTGCAATCGCGAGAGCTGTAAGAACTTCTTGGCGCGCTCAGGCGCCGAGGGCGCGCAGATTGTCGAGCGCCGATGCAGAAGTTTCCCCTCGATCGTCGGCACCCTTCAGCTCAGCGGCCGCGTCCTGAAGAATGGTTTCGAGCTGTTCCAGCCCCATTGGCTTGACCAAGTGGTGCCTGAAGCCTGCCGCTTTGCTCCGGCTGCGATCGGAGGTCATGCCGAAGCCGCTCATTGCGATCGCATAAATCGGCTGCGGCAGATCCAGGCGGCTTAGCAATTGCCAACCGTCGCCATCTGGCAGGCCGATGTCGGAGATCAACACGTCGCAGTTGGCCGTAGGCACGTCGCGTAAAGCGCGGCTCATCGTGTCGGCGACAAGCACTGTATGTCCGAGTTCCTGCAGCATGAAAGTCAGGAATTCTCGAGTATCGACGTGATTTTCGACTACAAAAACCCGCAGTGACTTCGCGTCGCGTCTTGAGGAGTTCTCGCTAGCGCTCGTTCGCATACGTACCCAACCCTACGTCTCTACCTTATCGGCAACTCGACGCTAAACGTCGCGCCATGGCCGCGTCCGGCGCTTTCAGCAGTTATTCGGCCGCCGTGCGCCTCGACCGTTGCCTTTGATATAGCAAGTCCGAGACCCAGGCCGCCGAATTCGCGGGCAACCCACTCACCTCCCTGGCTGAAAGCCTCAAATACGGTAGGCAATACGGAGTGCTCGATACCGATACCGTTATCGGATATCGCGACAAAAAAGCGGTCGTTTGCGCTGCGGGTCGACAGCCGAATCTCGCCGCCCTGACGCGTGAATTTCGATGCGTTCTTCAGCAGATTCCAAACGACCTGCTGCAGTCGCGTGAAGTCCCCGATCATCATGAAATGGGCGGCGTCGAGCGACACGGCCAGCGTTTGGTTCTTGCCGCGCAGGTCTGACTCGCAGATTTCGATTGCACCGGCGATCGCCGCGTGCATATCCATCGGTTCCGGTACCACCTCGAACTGTCCGCGCGAGACTCGCGTCAGGTCGAGCAGATCATCGATCAGATGCGATTCGATCTTCACGTTGCGGCGGATCATCTCCAGCGCTTCGCGCGCGGCTGCCGGCATATCCTGCCGGCGCATCAGGGTTTGTACGGCCATCACGACCGGCGTCAGCGGCGTGCGCAGCTCGTGCGAAAGCATCGCGAGAAATCGATCCTTGGCGCGGCTGGCGGCTTCCAACGCTTCGCGCGCGATCTGATTTTCCCTCAACGCTTCGACCAGCTCGGCTTCGCTGTGCGCCAGCGCGTCGCTGATTTCGCGCGCCTGCGTCTGATCGCGAAAGATTTTCAGCAGGCCGATCGTTTGATTGTTTGAATCGTGCATCGCCATCATCGCGCCACTGCCCCAGAAGCGGCTGCCGTCCTTGCGCACGTGCCAGCGCTCATCGGCCGACCGGCCTTCGGCGAATGCGGTCTCTGCTTCGTGGTCGGGCACCCCGGCAGCGCGGTCTTCCGGCGTAAAAACGATGTCGGCAAGTTGGCCGATGATTTCGCGCTCTTCCCACCCGAGCAGCCGCTGCGCGCCCGAGTTCCAGCTGGTGATCCGCCGCTCGACATCGGCCGAGAAGATTGCATATTCGCGCGCGTTCTCTATCACCAGCCGCAGCCGCTCTTCGCTTTCGCGCGACGCTTCCAGCGCCCGATTGCGCTCAGTCAGGTCGAGCACCAACGCCGTTGCCGCATGCGGTTTCCCGTTCGGGCCGCGCAGCACCGAGACACTAACCGCTGCCCATACCAGGCTGCCGTCGGCGCGAATGAAGCGCTTCTCTACTTGAAACGGCATGCCGTCGCGGGCTAGCCTTGCAAACAATTTCTCGTTGGTCGGCAGATCGTCCGGATGCGTGATTTCCTGCCAGCGAAACTCGTGCAACTCATCGGCGCTACGCCCGACGATTTCACAGAAGCGCTGATTGGCAAACTGCAGGCGTCCAGAAAATTCGCAGCGCGCAACGCCGAGCGTCGTCTGCTCGACCATGGCGCGGAACCCTTCTTCGGACGCGCGCAGCGTCTGTTCGGACAGCTTGAATGCAATCACGTCGGCAAACTGGCGGGCGAAAAGATCCGTCAGCCGCAACTCGCGCGGCGACGGCTGGTGCGGCTTGCGAAAATGCGTCGTCAACACGCCCAGCGGCTCATCGTTACGACCGAACAGCGGCGTCGAGTGCACGGCGCGGTAACCGGCTTGCGCCGCAAACTCACGCAGCGGTGCATAGCTCGGATCTTCGTTCACGTCGGACACTCCGACGCGCGCGCGCCTGATGATCGAGCGGCCGCCGCTGGAGGTGGATTCATCGAGCGCGATACACGAAAAGCGTCCGATCAGCGAAGCTTCGAAGCCGCGCTGCGTCACCATCTCCAGTGTGCGCGGCGCGGCGTGATACAGCTGCACACAACCGAAATCGGCGTGTTGCATTTCGATCGTTGCATCCAGCAGCTGTTTCAGCAGCGACGGCAGCTCAGTCGCGTTGAGCAGCCGCGAGCTCAATTCCTGCAAGCGCAATATCGCCGCCAGATCGGCCGCCTGCTCTTCCTGTAACTGGCGCAACGCTTCTTCGGCTCGCCTACGATCGGTAATGTCCACGAAGATCAACACGACGCCGCCGATACGGTCGTCCGCCGTCCTGTAGGGAACGCTGCGTGCGAGGAACCAGTGTCCGAGAGCCTGCACTTCGCGCTCTACCAGCATCAGCTCCCCCAGCGCACGCCGGGCATCACGCTCGATATCGACGTAATCAAGGCGGTGCGCCAGATCGGACAGCGGCCGGCCGATGTCGGTCGGAATCAGGTTGAACAATTGCACCGCGGGCGGCGTGTAACGCAGGATGCGCAGATCGCGGTCGAGAAATATCGTCGCGATCGCGGTGGCCGCCATCAACACGTGCAGGTCGGAGTTCGAATGTCCGAGCTCGTCGACTTTGCCCTTCAGCTCCAGATTTACGGTGGCCAGCTCTTCGTTGATCGATTGCAGCTCTTCGCGACTCGTTTCCAGCTTTTCGGTTGCCGAGCGCAGTTCTTCGTTCATCGCCTGCAACTCTTCGTTGCTGGCTTTCAGTTCCTCGGTTGAAGCTTCGGATTGCTCGGCCGTGTCACGCAATTGCGCCTTGGTGCGCTCGAGCTCGCGTTCGAGCTGATGCGAGACCTGATCGGTACGGGCATCGTGCACGCCATCGTTGACTGCGCCGGGCGCCAGCGGACGCGCATCAAATTGCAGCGCGCCAATGCTGCCGGCCGAGCCGCCGAGTCCCACCAGCGGCAGCATCTGATAACCGCGCGTGGGAACCGCGTCGTCGATCAGCTCTGCAAGTTCTACTTCGGCGTGGTCAGGCGAAAGCCCGCCTTCCGCGGGCACTGTCGAGACACTCGGTTGCGGCCGCCTGGTTTTCGGCGTTGCCGACGGTGCCGCGGACTTCTCAGTAGTTTCCCGTGACCTGGCCATGGTTAGCGTCGATGAACTAACCGTTGCCTCTTGCACATGCCGTGCCCGCGGCGGCTAAGCTAGCGGCTTCCTGCTCAGGAGACGCTATGCCATTCGCTATTTTGCGCGTTTTTTGCGCACTGACGACTATCGTTGCGTTCGCGGGCCCTGCGCAGGCTGCGGACCTGACCATCGGCCTGTCGACGCCGATCACTTCGCTGGATCCTCATTTTCACAACCTGACGCCGAACAACAGCATGGCGCGGCATGTATTCGAGACACTGATCAAGCAGGACGACAAGCAGACCACGCTGCTGCCTGGACTGGCCGAATCGTGGAAGCCGCTCGGCGATCTCGAGTGGGAAATGAAGCTGCGCAAAGGCGTGAAGTTTCACAACGGGCAGGAATTCACGGCCGACGATGTGATCGCCACCTTCAAACGCGTTCCCAACGTGCCGAATTCGCCGGCATCGTTTGCATCGTTCGTGCGGCCGATCGTCGACATTCGTGCCACGGATCCGTACACGCTGCGGATGAAAACCGAAAAGCCGCATCCGCTGCTGCCGTACGACATGGTGTCGGTGATCATCGTGCCGAAGGCGGTCGCCGAAACGGCGAAGACCGAGGACTTCAACTCGGGCAAGGCGATGATCGGCACCGGGCCGTTCCGCTACAGCGAATACGTTGCCGGCGACCGTGTGGTGCTGAAGCGCAACGACCAATACTGGGCCACGAAGCCCGCGTGGGACAACGTGCGCTTCAAGATGATCACCAGCGCGCCGGCGCGCGTCGCTGCTCTGCTGGCGGGCGACGTGCAGATGATCGAAGGCGTGCCAACCGCAGATATTGCACAGTTGAAAAGCGACAAGCGCGTGGCGCTGTCGTCTGCCGTGTCGAACCGCATCATCTATCTGCACATCGATTCGGATCGCGCCAAGAATTCGCCGTTCGTCACGACCGCTGACGGCAAGCCGCTCGAAGCCAATCCGCTGCGCGACCCGCGCGTGCGGCAGGCGATCAGCAAGATGATCGATCGCGACACGATCGTCGCGCGCATCATGGAAACGCAGGCGGTGCCCGCGGGCCAATTGTTGCCCGAGCAGTTCTTCGGCACCAGCAAGACGCTGAAGCCCGACAAGTACGATCCGGCGGCGGCGAAGAAACTGCTGGCCGAGGCCGGATATCCGAACGGGTTTGGGCTCACGCTGCACGCGCCGAACAATCGCTACATCAACGACGCGGCGGTCGCGCAGGCGGTCGCTCAATACTTGTCGCGCGGCGGCATTCCGACCAAGCTCGAAACGATGCCGTCGAACGTGTTCTTCTCGCGCGCCTCGAAGCTCGAGTTCAGCTTTCTGCTCGCGGGGTGGGGGGCCGACAGCGGCGAAACATCGTCGCCGCTGCGCTCGCTGCTGGCGACGTTCGATTCGAAGCAGGGGCTGGGCGCCGCCAACCGCGGGCGGTTCTCCGATCCCGGCGTCGATGCTCTGCTGACGCAGGCGTTGACGACGATCGACGACAACAGGCGCGGCATCATGCTGGCGCGCGCATCTGAAAAGGCGATCGGCGAGATGATGGGAATCGTGCCACTGCACTACGAAGTCAGCACATGGGCCACGCGGCAAGGCATGACGTACAAGGCGCGCGCCGATCAATACACGTTTGCCTACGACGTGCGGCCGGGCAAGTAGATGAGCGTTGACCCTACTGAACCAGGCTGGGTCCAGAAGGTGAGGCTCGTATGCGCCACGCGATCGTGATCGACATAGCGGCTTAGACAGGTGACCGTCTATATTCTGCGCCGGCTGGCGCAGACGCTGCTGGTACTCGCAGTCACGTCGCTGCTCGTGTTCGGCGGGCTGTATCTGATCGGCGATCCGGTCGAGATCCTGGTCAACCCCGCCGCCGATCAGATCGAAAAGGATCGCGCCAGCAAAGCGCTCGGGCTCGATAAGCCGATTCACCAGCAGTATGTAAGTTTCGTGGCGGGCGCTTTCACCGGCAACCTCGGCAATTCATTCGTCTATGCGCGGCCGGCGCTGCAGGTGATCTTCGAGCGCATGCCGGCGACACTCGAGCTCGCGTTTCTGGCGATGGTGATTGCAGTTTCTCTCGGCATTCCACTCGGGCTGTATGCGGGGTTGCGACCTCATAGCGCCGGCGCCAAGGCGATCATGGCCGCATCGATCCTCGGCTTTTCGCTGCCGACATTTTGGGTCGGGCTGATTCTGATCCTCGTGTTCGCGGTGCAGCTGGGTTGGCTGCCGTCGACCGGCCGCGGGCCGACGACCGACGTGCTCGGCTTGCAGTTGTCGATCTTCAACCTCGAAGGCCTTAGGTACGCATTGCTGCCCGCGATCAACCTGGCGCTGTTCAAGCTGTCGCTGATCATCCGGCTGACGCGCGCGCAGGTGCGCGAGCAAAGCCTGCTCGATTACATCAAGTTCGCACGCGCGAAGGGCCTGACCAACCGCCGCGTGATCGGCGTGCATCTGCTGAAGAACATCATGATTCCGCTGATCACGGTAATCGGACTCGAGCTTGGCTCGGTGATTGCGTTCGCCGTGGTCACCGAGACGATCTTCGCGTGGCCCGGCATGGGCAAGCTGGTGATCGATTCGATCTTTCAGCTCGATCGCCCGGTCGTCGTCGCGTATCTGCTGGTGGTCGTTTTCATGTTCATCCTTATCAACCTGGTGGTCGATCTGCTGTACTCGACGCTCGACCCGCGCGTCCGCCTGGCGGACATTCAGCAATGAGCGCCGCACCGATCGATTCGGGCCGCATCGTCGCAGTCGATGCAGTGGATCGCGCGCAATTGCCGTGGCGCCGATTTGCGTCGCAGTTTGCCGAAAGCAAAATTGCGATGTTCGGGCTGCTGCTGCTGGCGGTGGTGGTGGCGATCGCACTGTTCGCGCCTTGGATCGCGCCGCAGAATCCGTACGATTTGACCAAGCTCGATCTGCTCGATTCGCGCCAACCGCCCGGTGCGCAGAGCGCTGACGGCATGACCTACTGGCTCGGCACCGACGGCCAGGGACGCGACATGCTGTCTGCCATCTTCTACGGGTTGCGCGTATCGCTGATGGTCGGCGTGCTGTCGGGCGCGATCGCGCTGACGATCGGCTCGATCCTCGGCGTTTTGGCGGCCTATCTCGGCGGCCGCTTCGAGCAGCTCGTGATGCGCGTCGTCGATATCCAGCTCGGCTTTCCGGCGATCCTGGTGGCATTGATTCTGCTGGCAGTCCTCGGCAAAGGCGTCGACAAGATCATCATCGCGCTGGTGACGGTGCAATGGGCCTATTACGCGCGCACCGCGCGCTCCGCCGCGCTGGTCGAGCGCAACAAGGAATACATCGAAGCCGCGCGCTCGCTCGGACTGTCGGGAGCGCGCATTGTGCTGCGACATCTGCTGCCCAATGCACTGCCGCCGCTGATCGTGGTGGCCACCGTGCAAGTCGCGCACGCGATTGCGCTCGAAGCCACCTTGTCATTCCTCGGTCTAGGCTTGCCGCCGACCGAACCATCGCTCGGACTTCTGATAGCCAACGGCTACGAAGTTCTGATGTCCGGCAAATATTGGATCAGCCTGTACCCCGGCATTGCGCTGCTGCTGACTATTCTGGCGATCAATCTGGTCGGCGATCAGTTGCGCGACGTCCTGAATCCGCGGCTGGCGCGATGAGTGAGGCACTGCTGTCCGTGCGCAACCTGCGCACCGAATTTCATACGCGCGACGGCGTGCTGCCGGCGGTCGCCGACGTGTCGTTCGAGCTTGCGCGCGGCGAGGTACTGGGCCTGGTGGGCGAATCGGGTTCCGGAAAATCGGTGACCGGGTTTTCCATTCTGGGTCTGATCGATCCGCCGGGCCGTATCGCAGCGGGCAGAATCGTGTTCGACGGCGTCGAGCTCGTCGACGCTTCACCGGAGCCAATGCGGGCGCTGCGCGGCAAACGGATCGCAATGATTTTTCAGGACCCGATGATGACGCTGAATCCGGTTCTGTCGATCGAGACGCAAATGATCGAGACGGTGCTTGCGCACGAACAAGTGTCACGCGAGTCGGCGCGCGCACGCGCGATCGGAACGCTGAGCCGGGTCGGCATCGCGTCGCCCGCCGAACGGCTTGCACAGTATCCGCATCAGTTTTCAGGCGGGATGCGGCAGCGGGTGGCGATCGCGATCGCGCTGCTGCACAGTCCCGATCTGATCATTGCCGACGAGCCGACCACCGCGCTCGACGTCACGGTCCAAGGCCAGATCCTGTACGAGATGCAGAAGCTGGTGCGCGAATCGGGCACCGCATTGATCTGGATTACGCATGACCTCGCGGTGGTCGCTGGGCTCGCCGACCGCATCGCTGTGATGTACGCCGGACGCATCGTCGAGCTTGGCAGCGCCGACGACGTGCTCGAATCACCGCGCCACCCCTACACGCGTGGCTTGCTCGATTCAGTGCCGGCCGCCACCGCGCCCGGGCAGCGGCTGAGGCAGATCAGCGGCTCGACGCCCTCGTTGTTGACGGTCGGCCGCGGTTGCGCTTTCAGACAGCGCTGCGAACGCGCCGCCGCGCCGTGTGAAGCGATGCCTGCGATCACGGGGCTCGACCGGCGCGAGTTCCGTTGCTACTTTCCGCTGCAGTACGTGAAGCAAGTCGATGAGTGCGTTGCTTGAATTCGATACCGTGTCCAAGCGCTTTTCAAAGCGCCTGGATGTGATCGAAAAATTCGCGCGGCGGCTCGGCGCAAAGGTCAGCGAGCACACGGTGCACGCAGTCGATCGCGTCAGCTTTGAAGTCAATGAGCGGGAGGTCGTCGGGCTGGTCGGTGAATCGGGCTGCGGCAAATCGACACTGGGCCGGATCGCCTGCGGCCTGTACGCGCCGAGCGACGGCAAAGTGCGTTATCGGGGCCAGGTAGTTGAACATGCGAACGGCGCGCGTCGTCCGATCCAGATGATTTTCCAGGATCCATTTGCGTCGCTGAATCCGCGCATGCGCGTGACGCAGATCATTGGCGAAGCGCCGCGCGTGCACGGACTGGTCGATGCCAAACAGATCGAGGACTACGTGGCGCAGCTGTTACGGCGTGTGGGGCTCGACCCCGCGTATGTGCGCCGCTACCCGCACCAGTTCTCCGGCGGCCAGCGCGCTCGCATAGGCATCGCGCGCGCACTGGCGGTCAAGCCCGAGTTTCTGGTGTGCGACGAGGCGGTGGCGGCGCTCGATGTCTCGATCCAGGCGCAGGTACTCAACCTGTTCATGGACCTGCGCGACTAGTTTCAGCTGACCTATCTTTTCATCAGTCACGATCTCGGCGTGGTGCAGCATCTGTCCGATCGGGTGGTAGTGATGTATCTCGGCCGCGTGGTCGAAATCGCCGCCACCGAAGCGTTGTTCGCCGCGCCCAACCATCCATACACGCAGGCGCTGCTGACCGAAGTGCCGCGCATCGATCGCAAGCGGCGCGCATTTGTGCCGATCAAAGGCGAGATCCCGTCGGCGCTGGCGCCGCCACCAGGCTGTCACTTTCATCCGCGCTGCCCGCACGCGATGCCGCGCTGCACGACCGAAGTGCCGGCGTTGCGCGAGATCGCAGCGATGCGCTGGTCGGCGTGCCATTTGAATGATGTGAGAAATTCTGTTTCATGAACGACTCGACGTTTCGGATGTACGGCCCCAGCGAAGCGCGCGTTCCGCTGGTGCTCGATTCGCCGCACTCCGGCTTTCAGTTCCCGACGGACTTCGACGCCGCCGTTTCGGAATTCGACCTGCGCGACGGCGAGGATTGCTTCGTCGACGATCTGTACATGCCTGCCACCGAACGGGGCGTGCCGCTGCTGGCCGCGCAGACACCGCGCACCTACTTGGACCCCAATCGCCACGCGGGGGATATCGACCTCGACCTGATCGAAGGCGGGGCGTGGCCGCACGCACACGTTCCGAGCGGCAAGGCGCGCATCGGCAAAGCGCTGATCTGGCGCACGCTCGACGATGGCCGCGCGATCTACAGTCGCAAGCTGAAGGTCGACGAGGTGCTGGCCCGCATCGAGCGCCATCACACGCCCTACCATCGAGCGCTGCATGGCGCAATCGAACGCACGCACCGACGCTTCGGCGTCGTCTATCACCTGAACTGTCACTCGATGAATTCGGTGGCAGGCAAGATGGGTGAAGGCGGCGAAGGCTCGCCTCGTGCCGACTTCGTGCTTGGCGACCGCGACGGCGCGACGTGCGACCCGGCGTTCACCGAATTCGTACGCGCCACGCTTGCAGCTACGGGGCACAGCGTAAGCGTCAACGATCCATTTAAGGGCGTCGAGCTGGTAAAGGCCTATTCGAGCCCGCAGACCGGCCGCCACAGCCTGCAGCTGGAAATTAACAAGCGGCTTTACATGGACGAAACAACGCGCGAGCGCAGCGCCGGCTTCGCACCGCTGCAAAGCAAGCTTCGGCATCTGATCGAGGCGATCGCCGATTACATCGAAAAGGAGATCCGCCGTGGCTGAACGTATCGCTGTACCTGTGCACGGACATCATCCGGTGGAAGTGCAGCCTCCCGATATCTCGCGCTACGAACACGGCAATGGCGGCGTCGATTACGTGCACATCCTCGACTCGGGCCGCGCGGGCCCGACGGTGATGGTGCAGGCGCTGACGCACGGCAATGAATTCTGCGGCGCGCACGCGCTCGACACTCTGCTGCGCGAGCAGATCAAGCCGGCGGTCGGCAAGCTGATCGTCGCGTTTGCCAACGTCGGCGCTTATGCACGCTTCGACTTCGACGACCCCGATGCGTCGCGTTACATCGATGAGGACTACAACCGGGTATGGGCCGACGAGGTGCTGTTCGGCGCGCGCGATTCAGCCGAGCTACGCCGCGCGCGCCAGCTGCAGCCGTTCGTCGACGCGGCCGATTTTTTGCTCGACATTCACTCGATGCACGAACCATGTCGGCCGATCATGGTGTGCGGCATGGTCGATAAGCACGTCGACCTCGCGCGCAAGGTCGGGCTGCCGGCCGACCTGCTGCTCGACACCGGGCACCCGGCGGGCGTGCGCATGCGCGACCGCGGCAGCTTTAACGACCCGGCCAGCCCGCGTGCCGCGGTGCTGATCGAGTGCGGCCAGCACTGGGAAAAATCCGCGGTCGACGTCGCGGTCGACACCCTGCTGCGGTTTCTTGCAGCCACCGGAAGCGTGCCGTTTGACTCGATCGAATCAAGGCTCAAAGTCAGACCGCCGGCCCGTCAACGCGTGATCCGCGTCACCGAGCCGGTGGTGGCACAGTCGATGAACTTCGAGTTCGTAGTCCCGATCGAGGGACTGGGAATTGTTCCGAAGGCCGGCATGCCGATTGCACGCGATGGCGAGACCGTGTGGTCAGCGCCGTATGACGATACGGTGCTGGTGATGCCTTCGCTGCGGCACTTGCGGCCCGGCAACACCCAAGTGCGCCTCGGCCGCTACGAAGCGGATCGTCAGCAAAACTAGGAGATGACATGAACAAGCAGATGGCCGGCGTCGCGTTAGCTGCAGCGGCAGTGATCGCGCTAGCGGGTTGCGCCACCAGCACCGAGCTGAATGCGCAGTGGGTTAACCCGCAGGCGGGCAACCGAATTCCGGTCAAGAGCGTGATGGTGATGGGCATCAACCGCGATTCGACCGCGCGCAGGATCTATGAAGACGCGATGGTGACGCAATTGAACGCACGCGGCATCAAGGCGGTGCAGTCGTACAAATCGGTGCCCGGCGATGGGCCGGCCGAACAGCAGGCGATTCAGGCTGCGGTGGCCAGTGTCGGGGCCGATGCCGTGCTGATTTCGCGCACGGTCAGCGTCAGCAACGAAGTGCGGGTGTCGCCGGGATTGGTCGCCGGCCCACCGTGGGGCTTCGGCTGGCCGGGCTTCTACGGTTACTACCATGGGTTCTGGTCCGCTGCGTATGCGGTCCCGCCGAGTGTTTACACGGTGCAGAACGTGCTGGTCGATACGCGGCTGTTCGATGCGAAGGAGTACGTGCTGCTGTGGTCCGGCTCATCGACCACGGTGCCGACCGGTTCGATGCAGCAGACGATTCAGGACTTTGCGAAGACGATCAGCGCGACGCTCGCCAATGACAAGGTGATCTAGTAGGTCGCGACGACACTGTCGTCGTCGCCGATGTAACCACCGGCAAGCAGCACCTCGGCGACGCGCACGCAGTCTTCGACATGGCGGTCGCCGAGCGCTTTCAACGCAGCGAACGAGAGCGAGGCCGCCACCGCCTGGCCCGCGAACGGCACGTACTTCGCCGCCTGCTTGATGCTTACCTTGACCCCGACGGTTCGCAGCAGCTTGATCACCAGTTCGCGTGTCACGATACGGCCGATCAGCGCACTGCCCACCCCCATTGCCGCCTTATAGGCAAACATCCTGCGCTGTGGGGCAAGCTGCTCGATCTGGCGCGGAGTCAGCCCGAAGCGCTGGTTGATCTGTTCGATCATCCGCAGCAACACCGTAATGTCGACTGCAACGTCGATCCCGGGCAGCGGTACCACCGATGCGCCGGCTGAAATCAGTGCACGTCGCGTCACCAGCTTGCGGCAATCGCTCGCGATACGGGCGATGTCACGCGGCGTCGACGGCACCAGCGCGGATTTGGCCGTGCCTTTCGCGCGTGCCGTGCGCCTGATGGATACGGCGGTGGATGCCATAGGCATCGATGGTACCGCCGCCCGTTCGGCGCCCTTGCAAAGAACGCCGTTTTACCCGGTAAACAAGACGTATTGCCTAGCGTTATCGATCGCAACGGGACGCCTTCGCCCCCTATAATTTCACGGTTATAGACAACGATCGGGAGCGCGCCAGCAGCCAGCGCAGTCGTCGATGCAGCTGCTTACCCTTGGCCTTAATCACACGACCGCGCCACTGGCGGTGCGCGAGCGCGTCGCCTTTTTGGCCGACGAAGTCGGGGAGACCATCGGCCGGCTGCGCGAACGGCTGAGCGCCCCTGCGGGCGGGAATGTCAGCGAAGCTGCGATCGTCTCCACCTGTAATCGTACCGAGCTTTACTGTGCCGTCGAAGAACCCGAACTCGCGCAGCACGCACTTCATCAATTTTTCGCCGCCGAGCGCCGCCTTGACCTCGACGAGCTGCAGCGGCACTCCTATGTACTTCCGCACGTGAATGCCGTGCGGCACGCGTTTCGCGTGGCCAGCGGACTCGATTCAATGGTGCTCGGCGAGCCGCAGATTCTCGGCCAGATGAAGGAAGCTGAGAAGCTCGCGCGCAATGCGGGCGGGCTTGGCTTGATGCTGAATCACTTGTTCCAGCGCACGTTCGCGGTCGCCAAGGAAGTTCGCTCCACGACCGAGATCGGTACGCAGTCGGTTTCGATGGCGGCCGCTGCCGTGCGCGTGGCGCGCAGGATTTTCGGCGAGCTCGCCGAAAGCCACGTGCTGTTCGTAGGCGCCGGCGAGATGATCGAACTGACCGCGACTCACTTTGCAGCGCAACGGCCGAAGTCCATCACGGTCGCCAATCGCACGCTGGACCGCGCCGAAGCGCTTGCGGCACGGCTGCACGGCCAGCCAATGAAGCTCGGCGACCTGCCCGATGCGATGGCGCGCTTCGACATCGTCGTGTCGTGCACCGCGAGCCTGCTGCCGATCATCGGTCTGGGAATGGTCGAGCGTGCAATTCGCACACGCCGCCGCAAGCCGATGTTCATCGTCGACCTGGCGGTGCCGCGCGACGTCGAGCCCGAGGTAGCGCGGCTCGACGACGTTTATGTGCACACGGTCGACGATCTGGGCAAGGTGGTCGCCAGCGGCAACGACACGCGGCAGGCGGCAGTTGCGCAGGCCGAAGCGATCATCGAGTCGCGCGTGCGCGACTTCGAGGAATGGATCAGGGTGCGGCGCGCAGTGCCGACGATTCAGGACCTGCACAGCCGGGCCGACGCGCTGCGCGTGCGCGAACTGCAGCGTGCGCTGAAGCTGCTGGCAAAGGGCGAGCCGCCCGAGCGCGTCATCGATCAGCTATCGCATGCGCTGACCAACAAGTTCCTGCACGATCCGATGAGCGCGCTGCGCGCCGCCGGCGACGACGCCGAGCAGGCACGCCTGCACGCACTGCTCGCGCGTTTTTATTCCAGCACGGACAATTAGCTGCAGTTCGCATGTCGACCCGCGAACCGGGTCGCTGCCGCTCGCCCTTGACAGCGGCAGCGACGCGACTCGCCTCCTGTTGCACACTTCACCGACCGGCTTGTCTATGCGTAATCTGACCTTATGAAGCCATCCATGCGAACCAAGCTCGAGCAGCTGGCAAGGCGCCTCGAGGAAATCGACGTGCATCTGTCGGGCGAGCATGCTGCGCGCGATATGAATCGCTTTCGCGCACTCGGCCAGGAGCGCGCAGAAATCGAGCCAGTGGTCAGCCGCTTTCACGACTACACGCGCGCCGAGAGCGATCTGCAGAGCGCACAGCAGATGCTGGCGGAACCCGAGATGAAAGCGCTGGCAGAAGAAGAGGTCGACGCTTCCAAGGCGCGCATCGTGACGCTCGAGGCCGAGCTGCAAGGGCTGCTTCTGCCGCGCGACCCCAACGATGACCGCAACATATTTCTGGAGATTCGCGCCGGCACTGGCGGCGACGAGTCCGGCTTGTTCGCCGGCGATCTGCTACGCATGTACCTGCGCTACGCGGAGCGCCATCGCTGGGCCAGCGAGATGATCTCGGAAAGCGCGTCCGACATGGGTGGATACAAGGAAGCGATCGTGCGGCTGGTCGGAGACGGCGCGTATTCGAAGCTGAAGTTCGAATCGGGCGGCCACCGCGTGCAGCGGGTGCCCGCGACGGAAGCGCAAGGGCGCATCCACACGTCGGCGTGCACGGTCGCCGTGCTGCCCGAGGCTGACGAAATCGACGACGTAAAGATCGATCCCTCAGAAATTCGCATCGACGTGTTTCGCGCATCCGGCGCCGGCGGCCAGCACGTCAACAAGACCGAGAGCGCAGTGCGCATCACGCACCTGCCGACCAACATCGTGGTCGAATGCCAGGACGATCGATCGCAGCACAAGAACCGCGAACGTGCGATGAAGATTCTCGGCGCGCGCATCAAGGATCAGCAAACCCGTGACCAGCAGGCCAAGGAAGCATCGACGCGCAAGACGCTGATCGGCTCCGGCGATCGCTCGGAGCGCATTCGCACCTACAACTTTCCGCAGGGGCGCGTCACCGATCACCGCATCAATCTGACTTTGTATCGGATCGACGCCATCATGGACGGCGACCTCGACGAGCTGACGGACAGACTGGCGGCCGAGCATCAGGCCGAGCTGCTGGCGGCGCTGAGCGATGCTGTCCAGTGACGCGCTGGCCGACGGCGAGATACGCGTCGGCACGTTGTTGACCCACGCAACGCTGCCAATTCTCGAGGCGCGCGCGCTGCTTGCGCATCAGCTGCAAGTTGCACGTGAGCACCTGATCGCGCGGCCCGAGCAGCGCGTCGCGCCCGCCGATGCGTCGAGCTTCGAGCTGCTGGTCGCACGCCGGCAGCGCGGAGAGCCACTGGCTTACTTGCTGGGCGAGAAAGAGTTTTACGGGCGCACGTTCGGCGTGTCGCCGGCAGTGCTGATACCGCGCCCGGAAACCGAATTGTTGATCGAAACGGCGTTGTCTCTCGACGTGCGCGCTGAAGCGCACGTGCTCGATCTCGGAACCGGCTCGGGCTGCGTTGCGATCACGCTGGGGCTCGAGCGCCCGGCGTGGCACGTCACGGCGACCGACGTGTCGCCGGAAGCGATCGGTGTGGCACGCACCAACGCTGCGACTCTGCATGCGAGCAGCGTGAGCTTTCGTCTGGGTAGCTGGCTTGCCGCAGCACCCGCGCAGCAATTCGATCTGATCGTCAGCAATCCACCGTATGTCGCCGAATCCGATGTCCATTTGCAGGCGCTGCGCTTCGAACCGCAAACCGCGCTGGCGGCCGACGATGGCGGTCTCGCGTGCCTGCGAGACATCATCGAAGCCTCGCCACCGCACCTTGTTGCGGGCGGCCTTCTGGTGCTCGAACACGGCCACAACCAGGCTGCGGCCGTGCGCGGTCTGCTTGGCAGCGTTTCATGGCGCGACGTGCGCACGCTGCGCGACCAGGCCGGAATCGAGCGGGTTACGCTGGCGCGCACCGGCCCCGTTTGACGCGCCGTCAACGCTCGTTACACTCGGAAAATCCAATCCAGGTGGCACGCTATGACCTCTCAAGACTTTATCCAGAAAACGGTGTCCGACAACCCGGTCGTGCTCTTCATGAAGGGCACCGCGCAGTTTCCTCAATGCGGCTTTTCGGGCCGCGCTATCGCGCTGCTGAAACAGTCGGGCGTCAAGAATCTAATCACCGTCAACGTGCTTGAAGACGACGACGTGCGGCAAGGCGTCAAGGACTTTTCCAACTGGCCGACCGTTCCGCAGCTCTACGTCAACGGTCAGTTCGTCGGCGGCTCTGACATCATGAGCGAAATGTTCGAATCGGGCGAATTGCTGACACTGCTGAAGGACGCCAAGGTCGTCTAGGCCTGGCAATGCGGCGCCTGATCGTTGCAATCACAGGCGCTACCGGCGCGATCTACGGTGTGCAGTTACTGCGCCACCTGCGCATGCTCGGGGTCGAAACGCATCTGCTGCTGTCGGCGGCAGGCGTGCTGAACGTGCACCAGGAGCTCGATCTGAAGCGCGCCGATGTCGAAGCCCTGGCCGACGTCGTGCATGGCGTCGGTGATGTCGGTGCCGCGCTCGCGAGCGGTTCGTTCAAAACTAACGGCATGGTGATCGCGCCATGCTCGATGAAAACGCTGGCGGCGGTAGCACACGGCTATGCCGACAACCTGATCTCACGCTCCGCCGATGTTTGTTTGAAGGAGCGCCGCAAGCTTGTTTTGCTGCCGCGCGAAACGCCGCTGAACCTCGCGCACATTCGCAATATGGAAGCCGTGACGCTAATGGGCGGCATTATTTTTCCGCCACTGCCTGCGTTTTATCAGCGCCCGCAAAGCTTCGAGCAAATGGTCGATCACACGCTGGCCCGCGTACTCGATCTACTAGGCATCGAACATCAAGTCGCGCCGCGCTGGGACGGACAGATCGGCGCCGATCCGCAGCGCACCTGAATTCGGCTAGGTTGGTGTGCAGTCGCGCATCGTCGCGCGACACCGACATGATGGTCAAATCCTCTCTGCCTCTTCGCGATCATCTAATAACGGCCGGAAACACCCATCAAATCGGGCCAACGGTGACGGTTCTGCGCAGCGGGTCCACGCTGCTTAAAAGTAATATGCGGCTCCTCCGCAAAGGAGCACCGATGCCCACTCCCGCCGCCCAGCGTGTCACTCGCAAAGACCCGGTACCGCCATTGAGCGTCGTGGCGGAAAAAAGCGAGCGTATTAAGGAATCCGTCAAAGAGTGCGCCGACGAGCTTTCTTCCGTGAATTCGGTGCTCAAGGACGGGCTGGACAAGCAACAAACTCACGCAGTCGTTGAGGAGGCGCTGCAAAAGAGCGAAACAATCGAAGACAAGGTTCAGGAGTGCGCCGAGGAATTGGCCGATGTGAACCAGGCTTTAAAGGAAAACGTTGGCGAGCGGGAAGTCCTCGAGGATGAGCTCGACGCGGCCAAAGCACAAGAACAGTCCGCGCGGCATGCCGCCCTTCATGATCCATTGACCGAACTTCCCAACCGGATGCTGTTTGAGGACCGGCTCGAGCACGGGCTGGCGCAGGCCAAGCGCCACAACTGGTCCCTGGCTGTGATGTTCATCGACATTGACGGCTTCAAGGGTGTCAACGACACGCACGGGCATGCGGTGGGTGACCAAATCCTGCAGACGATCGCCCGCAGACTCAAGAACATGACGCGCGAAGATGACACGGTGAGCCGCTACGGTGGCGACGAGTTCCTATACGTGTTGGGCGAGTTGAAGAAGAAAGACGATGCCGCAATGGTCGCGCAAAAAATCGGCCATACGCTGAGCGAGCCGTGCGCAGTCACGGGGAGCGAGGTATCAGCGCTGAGCGTGAAGGTCAGCATCGGGATTGCGCTTTATCCGGCGGATGGACGTACCGCTGACGCGCTCGTCAAGGGAGCCGACAAAGCAATGTACCGAGCCAAGAAAACAAAGAGCGGCTACGCGTTCTTTGCGAAGGCTGACAGCCCAGAGCCACAGCGGCATGCTGGGGCGCTTTAGCCTTGATCACAGGAAACAGACGCGCGTCAACGCGTTTACGCCGCGGGGCCAGATGCCGAACGTCGCCCCGATGTCGTCGGAGAAGTCCTTCGCATTGCGGAGTCGATCAGCTGTAGCAGCGCTTCCGGGTCCGCAGGTTTGACCACATGATGGTCGAAGCCGGCGGCGACTGCACGATCGCGATTTTGTGAATCGCCGTAGCCGGTGAGCGCGATCATCACCGGCATTGGACCTTGACCGCACTCGCGCAAGCGCGCGGCGAGCTCGTAGCCGTCCATGCCAGGCAGGCCGATGTCGCACAGCACGACCTGCGGCCGCACTTGCGCGAACACCTTCAGCGCGCTCGGCCCGTCGAGCGCACTCTCGACTTCGTGCCCTGAAACGCGCAACAGCATCGCGAGGATCTCGCCTGCATCGGCGTTGTCGTCGATGATCAGGATGCGAGCGGGTACTGATGCCGTCACGGCATCCGCCTGCATCGCGTTCGCGCGTTCGACCACATGTTCGAGGCGCGGCAAAGTGACGATGAACTCGCTGCCATGGCCGAGCCCGTCGCTACGAGCATCGACTGAGCCGCCATGTAGCTCCACCATACTGCGCACCACCGTCAATCCGATGCCCAGGCCGCCCTCGGTGCGGCTTAACGAGCGGTCATTCTGAGTGAACAATTCGAAGATGTGTGGCAGCGCCTCGGCCAAGATGCCGATGCCGTTGTCGCTGACCCGAATCACCACGGTCTCGCTGTGCCCACGCACACTGACCGCGATCGCACCGCCTTCCTGCGTGTACTTCGCGGCGTTGTGCAGCAAATTGCCGATGATCTGCGCCAGGCGCACTGGATCACCTTGCACGTAGAGCGGTGTGACTGGCATGTCGAGCGTGAGCTGCTGCTGCCGTGCTTCGATAAGCGCGCGACAGGTCTCAACCGCCTGATCGACGAACTCGGCGACCGCGCTCGGCTGCAGTTGCAGGATCACCTTGCCCTGGGTCACGCGCGAAACGTCGAGCAAGTCGTCGATCAGCCGCGACATATGCTCAACCTGTCGCTGAATAACCTTACGGACCACCGGTAGCACCGACTCGGCGCTCTCCACCCGAGCCAGCAACGCCGCCGCACTGCGAATCGGCGCCAGCGGATTCCGTAGCTCATGCGCCAGCATGGCCAGGAATTCGTCCTGCCGCCGGTGTGCCAATGCGGCCGCTTCCGTCAACTCTTCGGCCGCCAGGGTGGCGATGACCAGGTGCTCATTGGCGTCGCGCAGCGCGCTGTTGCGGGCCTTGAGCGCCTGCGCCTCGTCGGTGACGCGCTGCGCTTCCTCGCGCAAGCGGGCCGCGGTCTCGCAGTCGATCACAGCGCCTTCGCGGTCATGCAACGCCCGCTCATGCAGGTGCGCGTCGTCGGAGTCGGTCTTCCTGCGTCGCGGTGGGCTGGGCTCGACGCGCGGCGCGTCGGCGCGGCCCGCGTCCTCCTGCTTCAAAATTAACCCGCCTTGGCACGCCGCACGGGCGGCGCACTCGCTGCCGGTCGCGGATGACCGGTCAGCATCGCATCCATCTCGGGCCGGGGCTCACCGATGACGATCCCGGCGTCGGTGATCTCGAACAGGCGCAACTCATGGCTGTGCTCGCTGTTGCGCACCTTGACCACGGCCATCACGCGTTTGAGTTCGCCGCGCAGCTCGACATACCGCTGCACGATGATCGCGTCGGTGAGAAACGCCGCACCGTAGGGGCTGAAGCGCAGGTCGGTGTAGCGGTCTTCGAGCTCGGAGATCATCAGCACCGTCGCACCCATGGCCGTCAGCGCCGCGACCATCCGGTGCAGCGACTCGCGAAAGTCCTCGCGAAAGGTCGGCGCGAGCGCCAGCTCGAAGCCCGACAGCGAATCGATGACAACGCGCGTCGCATCGGTGCGCCGGATCATTTCGGTGAGCGAGTGCAGCGTCTCGTCGATCGACAGATCGAGTGCACGCGTATCGATGACGCCAACCTTGCCGCTGGCGATCAATCGATCGAGCCGCGGGTTGCGCGACATGCCGGGACTCTTTTCGAAGGCGGCGATCACGCCCTTCTCGCCGGCCCGGGCGCCTTCGGCGAGGAACGCGGTCGCCAGCTCCGACTTGCCCGAGCCCGAGGGCCCGGCGATCAACAGCGAATAGCCCGCGGGCAGGCCGCCGCCCAGCATCCGGTCGAGCTCGGGCACGCCCATCGACAGGTAAACCTGCGCCGCGGACTGCGCGCTGGCGGTGTCGCCGTTTGCCATCGCCGAGCCCGCCATGATCGTGCGCGGAAACACCTGGATGCCGTCGTCGCTGATGCGAAACGTGTGCAGCCCTGCCAGGGTGGCATGACCGCGCATTTTCGTTATCTGAATCTTGCGCACCATTGAGTTGCGGTGAAGGCTCTGGGTCATCCAAAAGATGCCGTCGGCGACGGTGAACACCGCGTTCGCTTCGCTTTCGAGGGTCATGTATTCGCCGATCAGGAAAGTCGTGGCGTGCCAGCTCGTCAGGTGCATGCCGAGGCGCTGAACGAAATGCTGAAGGGCGGGGACGCCGTCGCCCGCATCCTGCGACGCCAGCACCACCGAGCGAAACGAATCGACGAAGACGAGGCCGGGCTCGAAGCGCTCGACTTCTTCGATGATGCGCGCCAGCACGCGTTCGAAATTGCCGGTCACCAGGTCGTCGGCCAGGTTGATAAAGCGGATGCTGTCGTTGACCTTGGCGATGTCGAAGAAGCGGTACTGCTGCTGGTAGCGCAGCATCTTCAGCGGCGGCTCGCCGAGCACCGTGAAGAACAGCGCGCGCCGCTCAGGGTTGGCGAGCGCGAACATGATCTGGTGCGCGAGCGTCGTCTTGCCCGACCCGGGCGAGCCGGCGATCAGGTTGAACGAGAACTCGGCCAGCCCGCCGCCGAGCAGCTCATCGAGTCCGGGCACACCGGTCGGCAGTCGGCGGATGACAAACCTGTCGTTCATTGCTGTTTCTCCAGGGAAGGCTCGTTGGCAGCGGGGCTGCCCCAGGCCGAATGCAACAAGCGGTCGGTCAAGGACTCGCCGATCAAGGAAACCAGTAAATCGGCAAACGCACTTAACAGCGCCTCGGCGGCGGCTCGCGCCGCGGCGGGTGCGCGCGAAAGGAGGTCCCGTTTCAATGAGGCCAGCAATTCATCTGGCGACTCCGTCTCGCTTGGGGCGGAGGTGGGTCGTTCGAATGAGGATCGCGCTAGATGGAGACTGCGCACGTACAACGCACGTATGGCGAGACTGCCGACCAGCGGTTTGACCGCGTCGAACAACAAGGTCAACGCGCGCACCGTGGCCGTAGCCACGGTGCGCGAGTCGGCGCCTGTAATGGCACCCTTACCTAGCGCGCTCTGAATCATTTCATTGCGCATCAAAGCCTCGTTCCTCGTCCAGCGATCGGTTCGCGATGTGGACGATCCGCGAAGGCGCTAAATGTCGTGCGGGGAGTCTAGACGAGCCGCGGCGCAGCAGCTCGAAGGGCGTCGCAGCTGCATTAGACGTGTGGACCGGTGGGCTAGAACAACTCCAAACTGCGCTCGCGTGGCAGCTCGGTGCTATGAAATTCGAAACTGCCAAGGCCATTTTTTTTGGAACGGTACATGGCGGCGTCAGCGCGGTCGATCAGCGTCGCAGCGTCTTTCCCGTCCTCGGGATAGACAGCGACGCCGATGCTCGCCGACAAGTGAAGAATATGTTCGCCTACTCGACTCGGTGCACCCAGTGCCGCAATGATCTTGTCGGCAATTAGGGCTGCGTCTGAGGAGCGTGATATTCCGGTCAGCAGCACCAGGAATTCGTCTCCGCCGTGACGGCTGACGGTGTCCGAGTCGCGTACGACCGACTCTAACCGGCGTGCTACCAGTTGCAGCACTCCATCGCCGATCGTATGGCCCAGCGTGTCATTGATCTGCTTGAATTGGTCGAGGTCGAGGAACACCACCGCAATGCAGGTTCGGCGCCGGCGCGCCATGGCAATGGCGCGTTCCATCCGGTCGAGCATTAGCGCGCGATTTGGCGTGTCGGTCAGCGTGTCACGCTGGCTTGCCCTAGCCAGTTGGTCGAGGTCGCTAGCGGCGGTCTCGGCCGCCGCTACCGCCTGAAGTGCGGCCAAGACCAATTGGCCGTTCGCTTCTCGAAGTTGAGAGCCTCTTGCATCGCTGAAGTCCCGCTGCGCCTGCGCCAGATCCTCCCGCAAGTGCACCAACTCCGTGCGCACGTGGTCCGCTTGCTTATTCAACTGCGCAAGCGTCCGCGTCGCCGCGGCGATGGCGCGCTTGGCGGGCGGGTCAGGTGGCATCAGTAGCGCGGTCTTCCCATATGCCGAACACTCCTTACGAATCATGCTTATACGCCGCTGCGCCAGTTCGGAAAGGCCATAAACACGCCGCCCAATCACGTCCGAGTCCGCTTTGCGGCCGTGCCGACCGACTCGTGCTGAGCGAGCAGACGCCTAGCTCACTAGTTGCTGTCAGAAGCAGAATACGAAAGGCAGCACATATCGTCTGTGCGCTAACGCACAAGCAGCTACCTTGGTCGTGGGAGGTTCGCGCGCTTAGCGCGCCGGGCTAAGTGGCCAACCTCTCGGGAAGCAGCCGGTCGTACTCGTTTTTCACGACCGCGTAACACTCGCAGGTGCGCTGCTCCAGTCCAGCGCGATCCAGCACCGAGATGTGGCCGCGCGCGTAGCGGATCAGGCCGACCTTCTGCAGCTTCAGCGCGGCCTCCGTTACGCCTTCGCGGCGCACGCCCAGCATGTTGGCGATCAGCTCTTGCGTCATCACGAGGTCGTTGCCCTGCAGGCGATCCAGACTCAGCAGCAGCCAGCGGCACAACTGCTGGTCCAGCGTGTGGTGGCGGTTGCACACCGCCGTTTGTGCCATCTGCGTGATCAGCGCCTGTGTATAGCGAAGCAGTAGATGCAGCACCGGACCCGCCCGGTTGAACTCGTCTTTCATCGACTGCGCATTCAGCCGATAGCCGTGCCCGGCGCTTTGCACTACTGCACGACTAGGGGTCGACTGGCCTCCCATGAACAGCGAGACGCCTACGAGGCCTTCGTTGCCGACGACTGCAATCTCAGCCGAGGCGCCGTTTTCCATCACATACAACAGCGAAACAATGACCGTCAGAGGAAAGTAAACATGGCTCAGCGTGGTGCCGGACTCGTACAGCACTTCCCCCAGCGGCAGCTCGACCTGTTCGAGCTGCGGCAGCCAACGCTCCCATTCGGCGGCTGGCAGTGCGGCAAGAAGCTGGTTATTTCTAGGTTCACGTGTGGTTGGCATCACGGCGCCTACGTCACCCGGCGTACGGGGCGAAAGGCGTGCCCGCGGGCCGGTCGCACTTAACGAGGCTGCGCAATGTCAGTACATGGCTCGAGGCTCGCAACAGCGTACACTCCCCTTCGCTTTCGCTTGAGGCTGGACCTTTCCGGCGGCTGATTTGTTGTGATCTTAATATCAGGAACGTAAAAATGGCAACCGGTACCGTCAAGTGGTTTAACGACGCAAAAGGCTTTGGATTCATCACGCCGGAAGATGGCGGCAAGGATTTGTTTGCGCACTTCTCCGAAATTCAGGCCGGCGGCTTCAAGTCGCTGACCGAAGGACAGCGCGTCGAATTCGTGGTGAAGCAAGGCGCGAAGGGCCCGCAAGCTGCGGAAATCCGCCCGTCGTAGTCAACCACATCGCACCTATGAAACCGCGGCCTTGCGCCGCGGTTTTTTTGGGGGTGATCGTGCATGGTGCCGGCAGAGGGACTCGAACCCCCGACCTTCGGTTTACAAAACCGTTGCTCTACCAACTGAGCTATGCCGGCCGCAGACTGCGCGCCGCGCGACTTTACTTTATCCGCGTCAGCTTCGGCTTGTCGCCACGGCGTGGCGGCGGAGGCGGCTCGCCTGGTTCGTTGTTGTCGGCAGTTGCGGGCGCACGCACGGGCACCAGCGACATTGGAGCAGGTCCCGGCAATGTCTTGGCGCCGACCGTATTGCTCGCCGCCTCCTCGGTTCCGGCGGAGGCGTTGCGCGGCACGTCGAACGCCATGCCCTGCCCGCTTTCGCGCGCATAGACTGCGATCACCTTGTCGACCGGCACCACGACTTCGCGCGCAACGCCGCCGAAGCGCGCCTGAAACTCGATCACCTCATTGCCGAGCTTCAACCGGTTGGTCGCAAGCGGCGAGATATTCAGCACGATCTCGCCGTTCTTGACGAACTCTTGCGGAACGTTGACGCCGGCGTCGGCCAGCACCGCGATATACGGAGTCAGTCCCGAGTCGGAGCACCACTCGTGGATCGCCCGCAGAAGGTACGGTTTGGTCGAAACGTCCGCCATCGATAGCCAGTTATCTGCGCATCACTTTTTCGGAAGGGGTCAGCGCCTCAATATAAGCCGGACGCGAAAACATGCGCTCTGCGTACTTCATCAATGGAGCAGCGGTTTTCGGCAGATCGATGCCGTAATGATCGAGCCGCCACAGCAGCGGCGCCAGCGCCACGTCGAGCATCGAAAAATCATCGCCGAGCATGTACTTGTTCTTCAGCATGATCGGAGCGAGCTGCGTCAGCCGATCCCGAATCGTAGCGCGCCCTTTTTCCATCGCCTTCTGGTTGTTGCTGTTCTCTAGCGTCTGCACATGCACGAACAGCTCGCGCTCGAAATTGAACAGGAACAGCCGGGTACGCGCGCGCATCACCGGATCGGCCGGCATCAACTGCGGATGCGGAAAGCGCTCGTCGATGTATTCGTTGATGATGTTCGATTCGTACAGCACCAGATCGCGCTCGACCAGGATCGGCACCTGGCCATACGGGTTCATCGTGTTGATATCTTCGGGTTTGTTGAACAGATCGACGTCGCGAATCTCGAAGTCCATGCCCTTTTCGAACAGCACGAAGCGGCAACGCTGTGAAAACGGGCAAGTCGTTCCTGAGTAAAGCACCATCATCATGTTTCCTTGTTTTTTTCGGCCTGCACGCGCCCCGCGCGCGATGCCGGCGGCCGATTACTTGATGTCTTTCCAGTAGACGGCGTTCAGACGCCATGCGACCAGGACGAAGATCGCCAGAAATATCAACACCCAGACGCCGATCTGCGACCGTTTGCCCGCGGTCGGGTCGGTAATGAAAGCGAGAAACGCGACCACGTCGGCGGCGTCTTCGTCGAAGCGCCGTGACTGTTCCTGGTTCAGCGGCTTGAATGCGTAGCTGATGCCTTCGGCGCCATGGTTGGCGATCGGTGTTTCGGTGCGCGATGACACGCCGTTGGGCTCGTACACGGTGACGACGTGCATGTGCTGCTCTGCACCGGTCTTTGAATCCTTGCGCGCCTCGGTGAATTCGATCCGTGCCTCGCGCGGCCCCTGTTCCTGCCAGAAAACATGCGGCATAGAAATGTTGGGATAAGCGACGTTGTTCCAGCCGGTGGGCGAGCCCGAATCGCGGTAGTAGCCGCGTAGCAGCGTGTAGATGTAATCGGCGCCGGCGTGCCCGGCCGACGTGCGGGCGCGCGTGATGACCGACAAATCCGGCGGAGTCTTGCCGAACCAGCGCTTCTGGTCCGCCGGCACCGCGGCGTTGCGGATAACGTCGCCGACTTTCTGATTGCCGAAGAGCAGATATTGCTGAATCTGAGCTTCGCTCAAACCGATCTCGTGCAGCCGGTTCCACCGCACCAGATTTGCGCCGTGGCAACCGACGCAGTAACTGGCGAACAGGCGTGCCCCGTTTTGCAGCGCCGCCTTGTTTTGCACGCGCTCCACGGGCCACGTGTCCATCGGTACGCCCGCCTCAGACGCCAGCGCGCCGGACACCATCGCCGATCCCAGCCACACCGCAACAATCAGTGTCTTCATCGCTAATGAGGCGCGAAAGTGATGCGCTCGGGCACCGGCTTGAATGCACCCATTCGGCTCCACCACGGCATCAGCGCAAAGAACGCGAAATACACCAGCGTCAGCGCCTGCGCGATCAACGTAGAGGCGGGCGTCGGCGGCTGTGTGCCGAGGTAGCCGAGGATCAGGAACGCGACCACCCACGCGATCAGTAGCCAGAAGTGCCACGCCGGGCGATAACGCATCGAGCGCGCAGGTGAGCGATCGAGCCACGGCATCGCAAAGAAGATCACCACCGACACGCCCATCAGCACGACGCCCCAGAACTTTGGATCGAGCGTGAAGAAGCCCAGCAGCAGAACGATGGTCCCGACCGCGAGCGCGGCACGCACGATCGAGTTGGCGATCGTCAATATCAGCAGCGCCGCCAGCCCAATGGTTCCGATCGCCAGCACGATCATGAATTGCTCGGTGGTGGCGCGCAGGATCGAGTAATACGGCGTGAAGTACCACAGCGGGGCGATGTGGGTCGGCCCCTGCAGCGGGTCGGCCGGGATGAAGTTGTTCCACTCCAGAAAGTAGCCGCCCATCTCCGGAAAGAAGAACACGACCGCAAAAAAGGGAATCAGGAAGATCGAAAGCCAGTAAAGGTCATGCACCGTGTAGTACGGATGAAACGGAACGCCGTCGAGCGGATGCCCCTGCGTGTCGGTGTACGCCTTGATCTCGACGCCGTCCGGGTTGTTGGAGCCGACGTCGTGCAGCGCGATGATGTGGGCGACAACCAAACCGAGCAGCAGCAATGGAATCGCGATCACGTGGAACGCGAAAAACCGGTTCAGCGTCGCGTCGCCCACCACATAGTCGCCGCGAATTAAAATTGCCAGCTCGGGGCCGATCAGCGGAATCGCGCCGAACAGGTTGACGATCACCTGCGCGCCCCAGTAGCTCATCTGGCCCCACGGCAGCAGATAGCCGAAGAACGCCTCGGCCATCAGCATCAGAAAAATCAAGCAGCCGAAAATCCAGATCAGCTCGCGCGGATTGCGGTAGCTACCGTACAACAGCGCGCGAAACATGTGCAGGTAGACGACGATGAAGAAGAACGACGCGCCGGTCGAGTGCATGTAGCGGATGAACCAGCCGCCGGGCACATCGCGCATGATGTATTCGACCGATGCGAACGCCAGATTCGCGTCGGGCTTGTAGTGCATCGTCAGGAAGATGCCGGTCAGAATCTGCAAAACCAGCATGACGATCGCGATGCCGCCAAAGATGTACCAGAAGTTGAAATTCTTCGGCGCGTAATACTCGGACGCGTGCTTCTTGAATTCCGACATCAGTGTCGGCATGCGGGCGTCGATCCAGCCCATTAAGCCCTTGTACTGGCTCTTGTGTTGCGCCATCGCGATCAGGCCTTTTGTTTCATGCTTTGGAGTCGTCGCCGATCAGCACCACGGCGTCGGACAAATACTTGTGCGGCGGTACCGGCAGGTTGTCCGGCGCCGGCTTGTTCTTGAACACGCGGCCCGCCAGGTCGAACGTCGAGCCGTGGCACGGACAGACGAAACCGGGGTCGGAACCGAGCTGCGCGTTGGCGCCGGCCGCGAACGGTCCGATCGGATTGCAGCCCAGGTGCGTACAGATGCCGACCACCACCAGAGTCTCGGGCTTGATCGACCGATAGTCGTTGCGCGCGTAAGCAGGCGTCGGAAATGCGGTGCGCAGCGACTTCGGATCGGCCACCTCGCTGTCGACTTTGCGGATCGACTGCAGCATCTGCGGCGTCCGGTTCAAAATCCACACTGGACGGCCCTGCCACTCGAATGAGCGCATCTCGCCGGGCGTTATGCCGGCGATATCCGCTTCCACCGGCGCCCCCGCGGCCTTGGCCCGCTCGGAAGGGAGAAACGAAGTGACAAACGGGACCGCGGCCGCAATGATGCCGGCACCCCCGACGGTCGCAGCCACCGCAATCGTAGCTCTGCGCTCCTTGTCAATTGGTTTGTTCAGTGGCTCGCCACTCTCGGTGACGGTGGTCGTCGACATGAAAGTCCCGGATCAAGGGAAGTTAGGAATGACGAGGAGAGGCGCACGCGGCACGCTGAGTACGAATGCGATTTGCAAGTCAGTTCGACGATGCGCCTCGAAGACAGCGCGGCATTCTACTTGATCCGCGATAGCAATTTCCACTGGCGCTAGACTCGCCGCGACGTGACGGGGGCTTCCATGGGAATGCTGAGAGAGTTTCGCGACTTTGCAGTTAAGGGCAATGTGATCGACCTGGCGGTGGGCATCATCATCGGTGCCGCATTTGGGAAGATCGTGGATTCGCTGGTGAAGGACGTCGTCATGCCCGTGATCAACGCCGTGTTCGGCGGCGCGGCCGATTTCTCCAATCGTTACGTGGTCCTCTCGGGCAGCGTTCCACCAGGGACGCCGCTGGAGGCCGCGCATAAAAGCGCAGTCGTTCTCGCCTGGGGCAACTTCCTGACCATCCTGCTCAACTTCATCATCCTTGCATTCGTGATCTTCTGGATGATCAAGGCCGTTAACCGTGTCCGTGCACGCCCGGACGCGACAGTCCCGCCGGCCGCCGAAGACATCCTGCTGCTGCGCGAGATTCGTGACGATCTCAGGCGACGATAAACAGTCAAAGGCCGGCGATGCGGCACCCGCGCACGGACCGGCGGCGGGCGCGACAGCAGCCATGTGGGGAATAATGCTTGCCCTGTCAGACGCACCCGGCATTGCAGCCGCTTTTGGGATCGGTTCACTATGATGCGTCGCCTCTGGCTCGTGTTTGCACAAGCCACCACCATCGGTCTGGCGCTGCTTTTTATCGTCTCTACGCTGCGACCCGAGTGGCTCGGGCGGCGCACGCCATCGCCGGCGCCCCTGCCCGCCGCCGAAAGCCTCGGCATCAAGCAAGCGATTCCCGATGTGCGCGCCAACGCACTGACCTCGTACGGCGGCGCGGTCAAGCTAGCCGCGCCGGCGGTGGTCAACGTTTATACGACCAAGGAAGTGCGTCGGCAGGGAGCGGCGGACGATCCGCTGTATCGCTACTTGTTTGGCGATGCGCGAGGCAACGACCGCGTGGCCAGCCTAGGCTCGGGCGTAGTTGCGACCCGCGACGGCTTTGTGCTCACCAACAACCACGTCGTACAGGCCGCTGACGAAATTGCGGTGGCACTGGCGGACGGTCGCCAGTTTGAGGCCAAGCTGGTCGGCGCCGACCCTGAAACCGATCTGGCGCTGCTGAAGATCGACGCACGCGATCTGCCGGCGATTACCTTCGGTCGCTCCGAGTCGCTGCAGGTCGGTGACGTGGTACTGGCGATCGGCAACCCGTTCGATGTCGGCCAGACAGTGACCATGGGCATCGTCTCCGCGCTGGGGCGAACCAACTTGGGCATCAATACGTTCGAGAACTTCATCCAGACTGATGCTGCGATTAATCAAGGTAATTCGGGCGGCGCACTGGTCGACTCCAACGGGAATTTGGTCGGCATCAACACGGCGATTTTCTCGCGCACCGGCGGTTCGATCGGCATTGGCTTCGCGATTCCGTCGACGCTGGTGACGCAGGTGATGGACCAGCTGATCAAAAGCGGCAAGGTCCAACGTGGCTTCTTCGGTGTCGAACCCGAGGACATTACGCGCGAAATGGCCGGCCTGTTGCGGCTGCCGCGTGAAAAGGGCGTGGTTCTAAAAGGGGTGCAGCGATCGAGCCCCGCCGGCAAGGCTGGCCTCGAGCCCGGCGACGTAATGCTGAGCATTAACGGTCAGATGGTGGTGAACAGCAAAGCAATGTTGAACCAAATTTCGCAATTGCCGCCCGGATCTGACGCGCAAGTCAAGGTCGTGCGCGGCGCTAGAGAACTCGATATTCACGTCGCGGTTGGTGAGCGGCCGACGCCCCGCTCACGCAATTAGCGACTATTGCGGTAGTTTGCCGCGCATCTCGCGCGCCTTGATCGCCGCGGCAGGCTCGCCGCCGCTGGCGGCCAGGCTGTAGTAGTAGAAGGCGCGCGAAAAGTCCTGCGCCACGCCTTCGCCTTTCTCATACAAACTGGCGACGATGTAGGCGGACGCCTCGTCGCCTTGGTCTGCTGCGCGCTCGTACCACTGCGCCGCACTCCTGAAGTCTTGCGGTACGCCGCGACCGAGAAAGTATTGTGTGGCCAGACCGACCTGCGCTTCCAGGTGATTCTGCTCGGCTGCCTTGCGATACCACGCCGACGCGTCCTGCTGTGAGCGCGCGACAACTTCGCCCTGCTCATACAGCAGCGCCAGCGCAAACTGCGCACGTGCAAAACCGCGCTCGGCAGACTTGCGCAGCCAGGCGAGCCCCGCCACCGGGTCGGCGGCCGCGCCTTCTCCGCTGAGTAGCATCACGGCCAGATTGAACTGTGCGACCCGATGGCCGCGGTCCGCGGCCTTTCGATAGTGCCCCAGTGCGCGCGCCTGATCATTGTCAAGATACGCATTCCAGCCCGCGGCGACATCGGCGTCGTCGTCCGGAACAGGCTGCACGGTGGCCGCAGCGACACCTCCGCATCCAAGTGCCCATGCCAGCAGCAGCCAGGCAACACGCTTCACGTTGACGACGCTTCCTGCGGCGCAGCTGCATCGGCCCCCTTGGGACCACCGACGAAGCGCGCCACCAAGATTCCGAGCTCGTATAGGACGCACAGCGGAATCGCCAGAAGCAGCTGCGACAACACATCGGGCGGCGTAAAAATCGCCGCGACAATGAACGCGCCGACGATCACATAGGGGCGCGCCTTTTTCAGCTTGTCGACGCTTGCAATACCGAAGCGCACCAGCAGCACGACGACGATCGGCACCTCGAACGTCAAGCCGAACGCGATGAACAGGCTCATAACGAAGCTGAAGTACGCCTCGATGTCGGGCGAGACCGAGACCGACGCCGGCGCAAAGCCCGCGATGAACTTGAACACAAAACCAAATACGACGAAATAGCAATACGCCATGCCGGCAAAAAACATGACGACACTCGAGGCGATCAGCGGCCCGGCCAGCCGCTTCTCATGCCGGTACAGGCCCGGCGCAACGAATGCCCACACCTGCCACAGCACGTACGGCAAAGCGATCAAGAATGCACCGAACAGCGTGACCTTAAGAGGCACCATAAACGGGGTGATCACGCCCGTGGCCAGAAGCTTGGTACCCGCCGGCAAGGCTGCCAACATCGGCCGCGACAGAAAATCAAAGATCTGCTGCATGAAGAACGCCATCGGAATGAAAACAATGATGATGGCGATGGCGGCACGCACGATGCGCTGCCGAAGCTCGACCAGATGCGACAGAAAGCTTTGCTCCGGCGCGGACTCTTCGCTCTCGGTAGTCATCAGCGCCGAATGCGGGGCTTGTTAACGCGTGCGCGCGGTGCGCGCTTGTGGCGCGGAGCACTCGAAGCATCGGGCATCGCCAGTTGCCGCTTCAGCTTGGCAATCTCTTCACTCAACTCGTAGACGGTTGGCCCCGGCTTGTAGCGCCGCTGAAAGGTGCGGTCGACATACGCCTCGCGCGTGCCGTCCCACGAATAATCGGTCGGCGTCGCGCTGGTCGACGCCGCGGGATCGTCGAAGCCGGTATTCAGGCTCTTAACCGTCGAGTCGATGCCCGCCTGCAAACTGGAAATGTTTCCCTGCACCGTCGATTCGATCGAGCGCGCCATGTCGCGCGCTTCCTCCTGCAGTTTTTTCAGATCGGCCAACTCGACCTCGCGATTGATGTCGGACTTGACCTGCGCCACGTAACGTTGTGCCTTGCCCGCCCATTCGCCAACGGTGCGCGCGACACGCGGCAGCCGCTCGGGGCCGAGCACGACCAGCGCTACCGTGCCGATGACGGCAAGCTCACCGAAACTGAAGTCGAACATCTGAGAGGTCGAGTGTCGGGCGTCTGACCAAACCCGCTCGACTGGCGTCGGGGCCTACGCGCGCGACGCCGGACCTTTTTCCTTGGCCTGTACGTCGATGGTTTGACCAGGTACCTGACGTCGGTCGTCGACCTTGGTCGCTACGTCGTCGGTGCCCTCCTTCATTCCTTCCTTGAAGCCTTTGATCGCGCCGCCCATGTCTTTGCCGATGTTCTTCAGCTTGGCAGTGCCGAAGATCAGGACGATTACCACCAGAACAATCAACCAATGCCAGATTGAAAATGAACCCATTTCGTACTCCTACAGACGTTTCCACGGGCGCGGTCCGCCCAGGATATGGATGTGCAAGTGATTGACCTCTTGCCCGCCGTCCGGACCGTTGTTGATCACGAGCCGAAAGCCGTTGTCGCAGCCCTGCTCCTTAGCGAGCCTCGGCGCAAGGGTCACCATTTTACCCAACACCGCGTGATGTTCAGATCCGATGGTAAGCAACGAATCCACATGAGACTTCGGGATTATCAAAAAGTGCACCGGAGCAGCCGGATGGATGTCGTGGAACGCCAGCATGTTGTCGTCCTCGAAAACCTTTTTACTCGGAATTTGGCCGCGTGCGATCCGGCAAAACAGACAGTCTTCGGGCGCCATCGGCTACAGCCCGCGCGCCAACGCCTTGCGCAACGCCTGCTCCTCGATCCCCGATGTTCCGGCGCGCCTGGAGAGCTCGTCCAGCACATTCTCGGGGCGCAGGCCGTAATGCGAAAGCATGACCATGCAGTGAAACCAGAGATCGGCGGTCTCAGACACGATGCGTTCGCGCTCGCCGCCCTTGGCCGCCAGCACGGTTTCGGTCGCTTCTTCGCCGATCTTTTTCAGAATCGCATCGTCACCTTGCGTAAACAGGCGCGCGACATACGACTCGGCTGCATCACCGCCCTTGCGTGAATCGATGACATCGGCCAGTTGCTTCAAGACCGCATCGTTCATTTGCCGGCCATCAGTTCAGGATCTTGCAGTACCGGATCGACGATCCGCCAATGTTGCCCATCGAGCCGGCGAAAAAAACAGCTTTCCCGGCCTGTGTGACAGGCGATGCCGCCTGTTTGCTCGACAGCGTACAACACCACATCGCCGTCGCAATCGAGGCGAATTTCGACCACGCGCTGCCAGTGACCCGATTCCTCGCCCTTGCGCCATAACTTGTCGCGCGAGCGCGACCAGTACACCGCCTGGCGGGACGCCGCCGTCTCAGCTAATGCCTCGCGGCTCGCCCACGCGACCATCAGCACGCGAGCGCTGACGTAATCCTGCGCGATGACGGTCACCAGACCATTGCCGTCGAACTTGACCTCGTCAAGCCAACTCACGCGAGCCTCATTTGAATTCCACAGTCAACCATGTATTGCTTTGCCTGCAGCACCGTGAACTCGCCGAAATGAAAAATCGACGCCGCCAGTACCGCGTCGGCACGTCCGAGTGTCACGCCATCGGCCAAGTGCCGCAGCGTACCCGCACCGCCCGAAGCAATCACCGGAACCGACACGGCATCGGCTACGGCGCGCGTCAGCTCCAGGTCGAAACCGGATTTCGTCCCGTCGCGGTCCATGCTGGTCAATAGGATTTCGCCAGCACCAAGCTCTACCACCCGGCGTGCCCAGTCGATCGCATCGAGCCCGGTCGCGGTGCGCCCACCGTGGGTGTAGACCTCCCAGCCGGATGCTGCCGATCCATGTCGTGCGTCAGGCGAAGAATCGATCCGGCGCGCATCGATGGCCACCACTATGCACTGTGAACCGAAACGCGCGCTGGCGTCGGCCACCAACCGCGGAGATTGCACCGCCGCCGTGTTGATCGAGACTTTATCGGCACCGGCGTTCAGCAGGCGGCGCACATCGTCGACCTTGCGCACGCCGCCGCCCACGGTCAGCGGTATGAAAACCTGATTCGCAACCGCTTCGATCACCTCGACGAGGATGTCGCGCTGATCCGAACTGGCCGTGATGTCGAGAAACGTAAGTTCGTCGGCGCCTTCTGTGTCGTAGCGGCGTGCAATCTCGACCGGATCTCCCGCGTCGCGCAAGCTCACGAAGTTAACGCCCTTGACCACGCGTCCCGCGTTGACGTCCAGACAGGGGATGACGCGCTTCGCGAGCATCGTGAAAGGTGGTCGCCGAATGCCGCCGGTTATGCGGTTAACGCGTCGGCCCGCTCTTGTGCCGCCTTGAAATCGATTGCGCCTTCGTACAGTGAGCGCCCAAGCACGACACCTTCAACGCCCTCTTCTTCCATCGCGCACAGCTGCTCGATGTCTTGGAGGTTAGCCACGCCGCCGCTGGCAAACACAGGGATCTTCACGTGCCGCGCCAGCTCGCGCGTCGCGTCCAGGTTCACTCCCGTCATCATGCCGTCACGTCCGATGTCGGTATAGATAATCGCCTCAAGCCCGTAGTCTTCGAACTTCACCGCAAGGTCGGTCACGTCATGGCCGGTCATCTTGCTCCAGCCGTCGGTCGCCACCTTCCCGCCTTTGGCATCGAGCGCAACGATCACGTGGCCGCCGAATGCACTGCAAGCGTCATGCAGGAAACCGGGGTTCTTCACGGCGGCAGTTCCTATCACGACAAAGCTAACGCCATCGTCGATGTAACGCTCGACGATATCGAGATCGCGCAAGCCGCCCCCGAGTTGCACCGGCAATTGGTCGCCCACCGCTTTGACGATTTTCTTTATCACTGCTTCGTTGACGGGCCGGCCCGAACGCGCGCCGTTCAGATCGACGATATGTAACCGGCGCGCACCCTGGTCGCGCCAATGGCGCGCCATTGCCACCGGGTCTTCGGAGAACACGGTTACATCGGCGTCCATGTTGCCCTGGCGCAGACGCACACAGCGTCCGTCTTTCAGGTCAATGGCCGGGATCAGCAGCATAAGGTTTGCGCGGACGCAACCTTGAGGCAACGCTCAAGGGTTCCAGCGCGTGAAATTTTCGTAGATGCGTAGGCCGGCGGCGGCGCTTTTTTCCGGATGAAACTGGGTGGCAAAAATATTATCTCTCGCAACGGCGCAGGTAAAGACGTCGCCGTATGTAGTTTCCCCTGTAATCATGTCCTTTTCACGGGGTGCGACGTAGTAACTGTGCACGAAATAGAACCAGCTTTCGTCATCGATTCCGTCCCATAGCGGGTGCGGCCTGCTCTGCTGGACGCGGTTCCACCCCATATGCGGCACTTTAAGCCGCCCGTTTGATCCGGCCATGTCAGACCGAAAGCGCACCACCTCGCCGCCGAACAGCCCCAGCCCAAGGGTTTCGCCTTCCTCGCTGCGCTCGAACAGCATCTGCTCGCCGACGCAAACGGCGAGGAGCGGCTTGGTGAGCGCCGTCTGACGAACCGCTTCTTCCAGACCCGATTCGCGCAGATATCGCATGCAATCCGGCATCGCACCTTGCCCTGGAAACACAACGCGCGCGGCGGCACGCACCACGGCGGAATCCGACGTCACCTGAACGCGCTCCTGCGGCGCGACGTGCTCGATCGCCTTGGCAACTGAACGCAGATTGCCCATGCCGTAATCGACAACAGCGATCAGAGCGACCCCTTGGTCGACGGCACTCCCGCTGCCCGCGGATCACGCTCGACCGCCGCACGCAGCGCCCGCGCGAACGCCTTGAAGACCGTTTCGCACTGATGATGCGAGTTGTCGCCCCGCAGGTTGTCGACGTGAACGGTCGCAAGAGCATGGTTGGCAAAGCCCTGGAAAAATTCATGCGCGAGATCGACGTCGAACCCGCCGATCATTGCGCGGGTGAACGGCACGTGCCACTCCAACCCGGGTCTGCCCGACAAATCGATAACAACGCGAGAAAGCGCCTCATCGAGCGGTACATACGCATGGCCGTAACGGCGGATGCCTGCCTTATCGCCCAGCGCCTTCGCCAGCGCCTGCCCAAAAGCGATGCCGACATCCTCAACGGTGTGATGGCCGTCGATGTGCAGATCGCCACGCGCTTCGATCGTAAGATCGATCGCGCCGTGCCGGGCGATCTGCTCCAGCATGTGATCGAAAAAGCCGATGCCGGTAGCAAGCCGGCCGGTACCGCCGCCATCGAGATCGACGGCAACACGGATCTGCGTTTCCTTGGTGTTGCGTTCGACCTCGGCGCGGCGAGAGCTGCCAGTCATCGTGCTCATTGTCTGACACCAACTGACGCGTGTAGCGCCTTCATGAAAGTCTCATTTTCCGCGACAGTGCCCACTGTAACGCGCAAACAGCCTGCGAGCAGCGGATGCGTGGAAGCCACGTTCTTTATCAGCACGCCGCGCTGCTTTATCGCGGCGAACACGGCATCGGCGTTCGCCACCCGAAACAGGATGAAATTCGCCGCCGAATCGAACGCGCGCACACCCGGGGTTGCCTGCAGCTGGCTGAGCAGTTTGCCGCGTTCGCTGCGCAGCGAGGCCGCTTGCGCGTCCAGGATCGACATGTTTTCGATCATCAAATCCGCCACAGCAAGCGTCAGCACGTTGACGTTATACGGTGGGCGCAGCTTCTCGAATTGCTGAATCCAATCGGTGTCCGCCGCTAAATAACCGAGGCGGATACCGGCCAACCCGAGCTTGGACAGCGTGCGCAGCACCAGTAGGTTCGGCGTTCGCTTCAGCAGAGGCATCCACGTATCTTGCGCAAACGGCAGATACGCTTCGTCGATAACAACGATGCCCGGCGCGGCGCGCAAGATCGCGTCGATTGCGCCGCGATCGAACAGATTGCCGGTCGGGTTGTTCGGATAAGCGATGAAAATGACTGCTGGTCGATGCTCGTCGATCGCCTTCAGCATTCGCTCCGTGTCGAGCGTAAAGTTTTCCTTCAGCGGCACGCCCACGTAGTTGCAGTGATCAAAGCGTGCCGACATCTCGTACATCACGAAGCTCGGCGCCGGCGCCAGCACCGTCGTGCCCGGCTTGGCGCACGCCAGAATGATCAAGTGAATCAGCTCGTCGGAGCCGTTACCGAGCATGATCTGCATGCCGCCCGGTAGTCCTACTACTTTGCCCAGCCGTTCCTTGAACCCACGCGGGTCCGAGAGTGGGTATCTATTCAGCGCCTGTTTTCCGAGTCGCTCACCCAGTTGCTGCTGCAGCCCTTCAGGCAGCGAAAAAGGATTTTCCATCGCGTCCAATTTCACAAACCCGACGGCGCTGGGCACCGGATACGCTTCGATGGCGCGCACATCTTCTCGAATCACGTTGAGATCGGGGCGGGGACCCAAACGGTCCATCGAGTTCATCAGGCAATACGGAATTCCGCACTGGCCGCGTGCGCCGGCAGCCGTTCGCCGCGCGCCAGCGTAGCGGCGACTTTGCCCAACGTTTGCGCGCCCGCCGATGAGACCCGAACCACACTTGTACGCTTTTGAAAATCGTAGACGCCAAGCGCCGATGAAAAGCGCGCCGAGCGCGCGGTGGGAAGCACGTGATTTGGCCCCGCGCAGTAGTCTCCGATCGCCTCGCTGGTATGGCGGCCCAAGAATATCGCACCGGCGTGCCGGATTTTTTCGGCCCAGCGCTCGGGATCATCGGTCGAAATCTCCAGGTGCTCGGGTGCAATGCGATTGGCAATATCGCACGCCTGCTGCAGGTCGCGCGTCAAGATCAATGCACCTCTGTTGGCCAGCGACTTTTCGATAATCGCGCGCCGCGGCATGGCTGGCAGCAGTCGATCGATGGACGCCTGGACGCGCTCGATGAAGGTTGAATCGTCGGTTAACAATATCGCCTGCGCCGCCTCGTCGTGCTCGGCCTGCGAAAACAGATCCATCGCTATCCAGTCCGGTTCGGTCCTGCCGTCGCAAATCACGAGGATTTCACTGGGACCGGCGATCAGGTCGATGCCGACGGTGCCGAATACACGACGCTTGGCTGCCGCGACATAGGCATTACCGGGGCCGACGATCTTGTCGACCGCCGCGATCGTTTGCGTGCCGTACGCCAGCGCAGCCACAGCCTGCGCGCCGCCGATCGTAAAGGCGAGCGTCACGCCGGCCAGCGATGCCGCTGCCAGCACGAGTGAATTACGCACGCCACCGGGCGCAGGGACGACCATCACGATATTCTCTACGCCTGCAACTTGCGCAGGTAACGCGTTCATCAGCACCGACGACGGATAGGCCGCGAGCCCGCCCGGTACATACAGCCCCACGCTTTGCAGCGCGCCGACGCGTTGACCGAGTTCGGTGCCATCGTCTTCGGTATAGCTCCACGACGTTGCCAGTTGCCGCTGGTGAAACGCGCGTATGCGCTGCGCAGCGATTTCGAGCGCGCTGCGTTGCTCGCCCCCGAGCGAACCCAGCGCTTCCCGCATCTCGGACGACCCGATCCGCAGTTCGGCAACCGTGGATGCGTCGATGCGATCAAATCGCTTCGTGTATTCGAGCAGCGCCGAGTCTCCGCGCCGCTTGACATCGTCGACGATGGCACCCGCGACACGCTCGACTTCTCGATCGATGGGAGTGTCGGTTGCAACAAGCGCCGCAAACTGCGCATCGAAGTCCGCGTCGTCTGCGTTGAGGCGGCGCACGTTCATCAGGCTACCAACGTCGCAGCGGCGTCTTCAATGCGCGCAATCAAAGGCATCAGTTCTTCGCGCCGGACTTTCAGCGCCGATTGGTTGACGATCAGCCGCGCCGAGATCGGTGTGATTTCCTCCACTTCCACCAGCTTGTTCGCCTTCAGTGTGCCGCCGGTCGACACCAGATCGACGATCGCATCCGCCAGACCGGCCAGTGGCGCCAGTTCCATCGAACCGTATAGCTTGATCAGATCGACATGCACGCCTTTCGCCGCGAAGTGCTCACGCGCGGTTTGCACATACTTGGTGGCGACGCGTAAACGAGCGCCGCGCCGCACCGCATTGGCGTAGTCGAAGCCCAGCGGTACCGCGACGCACAGGCGGCATCGTGCGATACCGAGATCGACCGGCTGATAAAAGCCGCGGTCGCCCCAATGCGCGCCGTGTTCAAGAAGCACATCCCTGCCGGCGACGCCCAGCTCCGCAGCGCCGTACTGAACGTAGGTCGGCACATCGGAGGCGCGGACGACGACGATGCGCACCGAAGGGTCGACGGTGTCGATGATCAACTTGCGCGACGCTTCGGAATTCTCGCGCGGCGCGATGCCCGCAGCTGCCAGCAAAGGCTGGGCTTCGTCGAATATTCTGCCCTTCGAAAGCGCGAGCGTGATCAACGTGTTCCTTACTTGATCCGAACTACATCGGCACCCAACGCGGCGAGCTTGCGCTCCATGTTTTCGTAGCCGCGATCGAGATGGTAAATGCGATCGACCGTCGTTTCGCCCTCGGCCGCCAAGGCGGCCACGACAAGACTGGCGGATGCGCGCAGATCGGTTGCCATCACCGGCGCACCCGCAAGTTTGTCGACGCCCCGCACCGTGGCGGTGTTGCCGTCGATCGTGATATTTGCACCCAGCCGCTGCAATTCGAAAATCGTCTCGGTGATAGAGCCCGTTCCGTCGGCCACGCAGTTAAGCGCCATGAACTGCGCCTGCATATCGGTTGGAAAATCGGGATAGGGGGCAGTACGCAAGCTCACTGCGCGCGGGCGCGAGTCCATGCGGACGCGCAGCGTGCCGTTTTGCGCGGCGATATCGGCTCCCGCTTCGCGCAGCTTGGCTAACACCGAATCCAGCGTTTCTGCGCCGACGCCGTGCAGCGCGGCCTGCCCGCCGGCCGCGACGACGGCGCTTAAAAACGTGCCGGTTTCGATGCGATCGGGCATCACCCGGTGGCGCGCGCCGTGCAACCGCTCGACGCCTTCGATCGCAATCCGGTCGGTGCCCGCACCGCGGATGCGCGCGCCCATCGCGTTCAGCGCGGCGGCGAGGTCGACCACTTCGGGCTCGCGGGCGGCGTTCTCGAGAATCGTTTCGCCATCCGCCAGCGTAGCGGCCATCATCAGGTTCTCGGTGCCTGTCACAGTCACCATGTCGGTGGCGATACGTGTGCCTCGCAAGCGCTTCGCCTCGGCAACGACGAATCCGTTTTCGATATGGATCGTCGCCCCCAGCGCTTCGAGCCCCTTGATGTGCTGATCGACCGGGCGCGCACCGATCGCGCAACCGCCCGGCAGCGACACGCGGGCCTGGCCTGCTCGCGCGACCAGCGGGCCGAGCACCAGAATCGATGCGCGCATCGTCTTTACCAGCTCGTAGGGCGCCTCGGCGTTGGTGAGGGCGCCCGCTTTCAGGCGCACGGTCGTGCCGTCACGCTCGACCGCGACGCCCATTTGCTTCAGCAGCTTCACTATTGTTGCCACATCCTGCAGCCGAGGCACGTTGTCGACGATCAGCTCATCGGCCGTCAACAGCGATGCAGCAAGAATCGGCAAGGCGGCGTTTTTGGCGCCCGAAACGGCGATTTCGCCCGTCAGGCGCGTACCGCCACGAATTTTCAGTTTGTCCATCGAGCCAACAATGCTGGCCTGCGGCGGCCGGATTAGCGAGGAGCGGAACTGTACGGCACGGGTGACGCGAGGGGTCGTGGGTAGTGAATCGGGCATTCGCAGCTCCTTGCAGGCCCGTCCGCGCAATGCGGACGCTCGCTTGCAAGCGTCGCGCGCGCACACGAATGCGGCACGAACTTCGAATGAAAACAGTGTGAAGCCACTACTGCTGTTTGCTGTATTCCGCCGGCGTCAGCGTTCGCATCGACAATGCGTGAATCTCCTGTCGCATCCGGTCGCCCAGCGCGCCGTACACCTGCTGGTGGCGCGCGATGCGCGACTGGCCCTCAAACGCTGTGCTGACGATAAGTGCGTCAAAATGCCGCCCATCGCCGGACACTTTGACCATTTCGCAATCGAGGCCAGCCGCGATGTACCGCTCGATATCGCCGGGTGTCGGTTCCATTAGTTTCTGAGCTTAAAGCCACGCGCCAGCAGATCGACCGCGATCGCTGCGGCGACGACGAACGCCAGCGCCAAGACTGCCAGGCTCAACCATGGGTTGACATCGGACTGCGCAAAAAAGCCGTAGCGAAACCCGTCGATCATGTAGAAAAATGGATTGAAGTGCGAAACCATCTTCCAAAACGGGGGCAGGCTCTGCACCGAGTAGAAGACGCCGGACAGAAAAGTGGCCGGCATCACGATGAAGTTTTGAAACGCCGCCAGCTGGTCGAACTTGTCGGCCCAGATTCCGGCAATCAAACCCAACGTTCCCAGCAGAGCAGCGCCGAGCAGTCCGAATGCGAGCATCCATAACGGAGCGGCAAACGAGGGGGGCGCAAACCACGCCGTGATGACAAATACTCCCAGGCCGACCACTAGACCGCGCACCACGGAGGCCGCAACATACGCGCCGAACATCTGCCAGTGCGAAAGCGGCGGTAGCAGCACGAAGATCAGACTGCCCATGATCTTCGATTGAATCAGGCTCGACGACGAATTTGCAAAAGCGTTTTGCAACACCGACATCATCACCAGTCCCGGAATCAAGAACGCGATATAGCTGATCCCGGGTAAGGCCTGCACATGCTCCTCGAGAACATGCCCGAATACCAGCAGGTAGAGCACCGCCGTTAGCACCGGGGCAGCGATCGTCTGGAAACTTACCTTCCAGAAACGCAGTATTTCCTTCGCCAGCAGAGTGCGAAACGAAACCGCCGCCGAACTCGTGGCGGCACCCTTGGCGCTGCGCGCCGTCCCGCCGAGCGGGAGCGAGCCCTCCTTCGGGCGGCCGGGCGCAGGGCTCCTCATGCCGTCGCCAGAGCCGGTATTCGTTCCGATTCGGCGCGCTCGGCCATCAATTGCAGGAACACGTCCTCCAGATCGGCGCGCCCGACTTCCAAATCTTCGATCTCGCACCCCGCTGCCTGACATTCGGCCAATACACGGCCGACATCGGCGGGCTCGCCCAGCCGCAGTACGAGCGCACCATCACGTTCGTCGATTCGATGTACCAGCACCGACGACGGCACGGTCCCGCGCACACGCAGCGTCATTTGCACACCTTCGATGTGCGACAGCAACGCACGCGTCGTATCGAGCGCGATCACGATGCCAGACCTGAGCATCGCAATGCGCTGGCACAGCGCCTGCGCCTCTTCCAGATAGTGTGTCGTCAGCACGATCGTATGACCTTCCCGATTCAGGCGACGGATAAAGGCCCATAGCGTCTGCCGCAGCTCGACGTCGACGCCAGCCGTGGGCTCGTCGAGCACGATCACCGGCGGCTTGTGCACCAGCGCCTGTGCAACCAGCACACGTCGCTTCATTCCTCCGGACAGTGCACGCATGTTCGCGTCGGCGCGCGATGCGAGGCCCAAGTTGGCGAGCACTTCATCAATCCAAGCGCCGTTGTTGGCCAACCCAAAATAGCCCGATTGAAAGGTCAACGTCTCCCGCACGGTAAAAAATGGATCAAACGCGAGCTCCTGCGGAACGACACCCAATGCCAGGCGCGCTGCCCGGTAATCACTGACGACGTCGTGCCCCATTACGGTCACGCGTCCTTGCGTGGCGCGGACCAGCCCGGCGATGATTGAAATCAGAGTGGTCTTGCCGGCCCCGTTGGGACCTAGCAGACCAAAAAATTCTCCGCGCTCGATCCGCAGATCGATCCGGTCAAGCGCAAGCGTGGATCCGTAGCGCTTGGTAACGGCAGAAACCTGGATGGCGGGCACGGATCACGGTTGTTTCGATATCGGCAGAATGGTATCTACACCGTAGACGGTCGCCAGGCTCAACATATCGGCCGGCACGCCCGAAACCTCGATCGAGCCTCCGGCGGCCTGCGCGGTGCGTTGCCACGCCAGCAATACCACCAGCGCCGACGAATCGCACGTGCGTACCGCGGACAGGTCGAAAGAGGCATCTCCCCTCTGGATCGCCGCGATGCCGAGGCCGGCGAGCTCGGCTGCGTTGGCCAGGCTCATGTCGACGGCATCGACGCGCATGCGGCTATGCCTTCTTCTGCGCGAGCTGACTATTGCGCTCGGTAAGCGTCTTGATCAGCCCGTCAACACCAACGGAATTCACCTGCGAACTGAACTGTGACTTGTAGTTCTCCACCAGCCAGACACCCAGAATGTTGATGTCGTAGATCTTCCAGCCGGCATCAGTCTTCTCAAGCCGATAGTCGAGCTGAATTGGATCACCGCGGGACGCCACGACTTGCGTCCGCACAATCACATCGGTATCCGTGGGTTGCGCACGAAACGGGCGCAACTCCACCTTGTGATCGCTGACTTGCCCGAGCGCGCCACTGTAGGTGCGCACTAGCAGCGTGCGGAATTCGCGCGTCAACGCCGCGCGCTGCTCGGGCGTCGCGTTGCGCCAACCCGGTCCGACCGACAACTGCGTCATTTTCTGAAAATCGGTGTAAGGCAGGACCTTTTCGTCGACAAGCTTCTGCACGCGGCCGGTGTCGCCGGACTTGAGCGCCTTATCTGCCTTGATCGCATTGAGCACTTCATTCGACAAGTCGCGCACCATTGCGTCGGGCGCCGTGGCGGGCGCCTGGGCGTGGACCGGCGAAACGGCCAGCGTGGCAGCCGCGCAAGAGAGTAGAAAAGTTGTTAAGAATCGCATTGGGGTTGTCTCAGTTTGAATTTGAAAGAGGTAAGCGTAGGACCGATACACCCGTTCTTCCGTTCGGCCAAATCGTCCTACTTGCTCGCAGGGGCCGGCCCCGACTGCGGCGGCACCAACTCCTTCTTAACGCTTGGATCGGCCAGCGGTGGACTGCCGAACGACGGTTGTGCAGACAAATCAGTGTCAGCCGGCGGCGGGTTGCCGTCATAGACCAGGCTACGCCGGCGCTGCAAATAGCCGTCGCGGATAAAGCGGTACTTGTCGAGCGCTGCCCCGGAAACCAGGTCATCCGTGCGCAGCAGCTGAGCCCTCTGATCAACGAGCCGCGTGCCGAGAATCGCGTTGCGCACCCGGATACTTTGAATGTAAAAATTTGGATCAAGGTACGGTTCAGCTCCGTAGATGCCAATCGCATCGCGCACCGTGCTCGGACCTAGAATTGGCACCACCAGATACGGCCCGGCGCCGATACCCCAGCGGCCCAGCGTCTGACCGAAATCCTCATTGTGTTTTTCAAGCCCCATCTGGCGCGCCGGATCGAAGCAGCCAAGCAGCCCGACTGTGCTGTTGACGACAAAACGGCATGTATCCGAAGCCGCGTCGACCGGCTTGCCCTGCAACAGATTATTGACCGCGTTGGACGGTTCGCGGAAATTGCTGAAGATGTTGCCGATGCAGTCGCGAACCGGCTCGGGCAGCACGAATTCGTACGCCCGCGCCACCGGCTTCAACACGGCACGATCGACGACATCATTGAACTCGAACACCTGGCGATTGAATGATTCGATCGGATCACGCGGGTCAGTACCCGAATCCGCGGGCACGGTCGCACAGCCCGACAACAAAGCTAACGCCAGGACCGCAACAGAAGCTGCGGCTCGGCTCGGCAGGGAACTAACAATGACGTTCATCAGTTTCGCTGGATCATGGGCAAGCGCCGCACCCAGTTCACTTCGCGGGGGCTGCGGCTGGAGTATCGGGTGGATCCGCTGCCTTGTTATACAAGAACTGGCCGATCAGATTTTCAAGCAATACTGCGGATTGCGTCAGCTTGATCTCGCCGCCGGCCTCCAGATTCTTGTCCGAACCCCCCGGCACCAGCCCGACGAACTGATCGCCGAGCAATCCTGACGTCAGAATCTTGGCCGAAGTGTCGCTGGGAAACATCACGCCGTGCTCGATCTCCATCGTCACTCGCCCCTGGTACGTGGTTGTATCGAGGACAATGGCCTTGATCCGCCCCACCGTCACGCCCGCGCTTTTCACCGGCGCCCGCACCTTCAATCCACCGATGTTATCGAAGCGGGCCGTCAAGGAATACGTCTCGCCCACGACGAAGTTGCCCAGGTTGGCCGCTCGGAGCGCTAAAAACAGGATCGCCAGAATGCCGAGCAATACAAACAGCCCGACCAGTGTTTCAACACCTTTACGTCCCATTTTTCGTCTCCAATTCGATATCGCTAGCTTGGCGAACTGAACATCAGTGCAGTCAGCACGAAGTCGAGGCCAAGTACCAATAGCGACGAAATGACGACCGTGCGAGTGGTCGCTTCCGACACACCCTCCGGCGTCGGCGTCGCTTCAAAGCCCTGATACAACGCCGTCAACGTGCACGCAACGCCGAACACAAAGCTCTTGACGATGCCGTTGCCGACGTCCTCGATCGCGTCGACACCGTTTTGCATCTGCGACCAGAATGCGCCGGAGTCGATACCAATCATCAGCACACCGACGACGTAGCCGCCGAGTATGCCAACCGCAGAAAACAGCGCGGCCAACAATGGCATCGAGATAAGGCCGGCCAGCAGGCGCGGCGCCAACACACGCGCCTTCGGATCGACCGCCATCATCTCCATCGCTGACAACTGCTCGCCGGCCTTCATCAGACCGATTTCGGCTGTCAGCGACGTACCGGCGCGGCCCGCGAACAGCAGCCCCGTAACCACCGGGCCTAGCTCACGAACCAACGAAAGCGCGACCACCAGCCCCAGTGACGCCGTCGCGCCGTAGCGGCTAAGCGTGTAGTAGCCCTGCAGCGCCAGCACGAAACCTACCGCCAGTCCGGAAGCCAGAATAATGACAAGTGACCGGTTGCCGATTGCATGAATCTGCGCGATCGTCAAAAACGGACGCACCACCGCCGATAGCGAGTTACGCAACAGATCGATGATGAAGAACGTCGCATGGCCCAGACCGCGCAACACGTCCAGCGCTTGCACGCCGAGCCGCGGCAGCGCATTGACGATCCTCATGCGCGCAGCCCAAGATCCTGCTTAAATGGTTTGGCGGGGTAGTGAAACTTCACCGGACCGTCGGGTTCGCCGCGAATGAACTGCCGCACTTCCTCATGCTCAGAAGCTTCGACCTCCGCTGCCGTGCCGTGCCCGACGATACGTCCGGCTGACATCACGTAAACGTAGTCGCTGATCTTGAAACACTCCCGGACGTCGTGCGACACAACCAGCGACGTTGCCCCGGTCGCATCGTTAAGCTCGCGAATCAAATTAGCGGCGACACCGAGCGAGATCGGATCGAGTCCGGCAAAAGGCTCGTCGTACATGATTAACTCGGGGTCAAGCGCGATGGCCCGTGCGAGCGCCACGCGACGCGCCATCCCGCCCGACAGGTCCGCGGGCTTCAGTTGGGCCGCGCCGCGCAGACCCACCGCGTTGAGCTTCATCAGCACCAGATCGCGCAGCATCGCCATCGGTAATTCGGTGTGTTCGCGCAAAGGGAACGCGACGTTGTCGAACACCGTCAGATCGGTAAACAGCGCGCCGAACTGAAATAACAATCCAACGCGCCGCCGTAACCTGAACAACGCATCGCGGTCACGGGGGTCCACGTGCTCGCCGTCGAACATGATCTTGCCTCTGAGCGGTGTCAGCATTCCGCCGATCAATCGCAGCAACGTCGTCTTCCCGCAACCCGAGCCGCCCATGATCGCGATGACCTTGCCGCGCGGAAACGACATCGTGAGGTCGTGCAAAACGATGCGACGCCGGTCGTAGCCAAACGTCACGTGATCGATCTGGACGAGCGCGTCGTTATTCATATTCTGTTTTTGCCGATCGAGCGCGGCTGCGTCGGCCGACGGCGGTGGATTGTCGCACGCCGCATCCAAGCCCTGGCGCTTGAAAACAGTGTTTCCGAGTGCAATGGCTGCTCTCTTGCTCGCGCTCGACAATGCGCGGCCTAACTGCAGCACGCACGGCGGTCGAAATTCAGCGCGGGAGGCTGCTGCTGCCCATCAGATACTCGTCGACCGCGCATGCGCATTGCCGCCCTTCCCGAATCGCCCATACCACCAGCGATTGGCCGCGCCGCATGTCGCCGGCGGCAAACACCTTGTCGACATTCGTGTGATAGCACCCGGCACCCTCGGTCGTCGCGAGCGCGTTGCCGCGCGCATCCTTCGCAACGCCAAAGCATTCCAGCACGGAGCCGACCGGCGCCACGAAGCCCATCGCCAGCAGCACCAAGTCAGCCGGAACTTCGAATTCGGAGCCTTTGACCTCCACCATCTTCGCCTGTCCGCTGCTGGCGTCGATTTGCCACTGAACGCGCACCGCGACGAGTGCCGCAACGTTACCCTTGCCATCGCTCTTGAACGCCTTGGTCGCGATAGCCCAGTCGCGCTCGACTCCCTCCTCGTGAGAGCTCGAAGTGCGCAACTTGATCGGCCAGTAGGGCCACGTCAAAGGCTTGTCTTCGGTCTCCGGCGGCTGTGGCAGCAGCTCCCATTGCGTAACGCTCTTTGCACCATGTCGATTGCTGGTGCCGACGCAGTCCGATCCGGTGTCGCCGCCGCCGATCACGATCACATGTTTGTGGGTAGCGACAATCTGACTGCGCACGTTGTCGCCCGCAACGATCTTGTTCTGCAACGGCAGGAAATCCATTGCGAAGTGCACGCCCTTCAGCGCGCGGCCCGGCACCGGCAGATCGCGCGGCTGCTCCGCGCCACCGGCGAGAATCACCGCATCGAAATCGGTCAACAGTTGTCTCGAGTCGATCGCTTCGCTCGCCCAGCACGTGACCGGAGCACCGCCCAGATCGCCGACCCTGACGCCGGTGCGAAACGTGACGCCCTCGGCCGACATCTGCTGCACGCGGCGATCGATGTGCGACTTTTCCATCTTGAAATCCGGAATGCCATAGCGCAGCAGTCCGCCGATGCGATCGTTCTTTTCGAACACGGTAACGTCGTGACCGGCTCGTGCCAGCTGCTGCGCAGCGGACAGCCCCGCCGCGCCACTGCCGACAATTGCAATCCGCTTGCCTGTGCTCGCTTCCGAGGGCTGCGGCACGACCCAGCCTTCCTCCCATCCCTTGTCGATGATCTTGTGCTCGATCGACTTGATGCCGACCGGATCGTCGTGAATGTTCAGCGTACATGCGGCTTCACACGGTGCGGGGCAGATGCGGCCGGTGAACTCCGGGAAGTTGTTCGTGCTGTGCAGAACGTCGAGCGCGGTTTTCCAGTCCTGCCGGTACACCAGGTCATTGAAGTCCGGAATGATATTGTTGACCGGACAACCCTGATTGCAAAATGGAATTCCGCAATCCATGCAGCGCGCGGCCTGCACGCCGGCCCCATCGTCGGTCAGGTGCACGATGAATTCGTGCCAGTGTTTGGTGCGCGTACGCGGAGCCTCGACTGCTTCCTCAAGCCGCTGGTATTCGATAAATCCGGTGATCTTGCCCATTGATTATTTATGCTGCCCGTGACGAGACAGAAAATCGCGCAGACCGATCTCCTCGGATTCCAAATGTCGCGCCCCCATCCATGCGAACACGAACCCAGTGTTCAGGTGGCACCCCACGACCGCTGCCACCAACACAACGCCGCCCAGCCAGTCGAGCACTTGCGGAACCGGGCCCTGCGAATGCAGCCACATGTAAACCGGAGCCGAGGCGACCGCCAGCAGCATCGTTGCCGGTACCACCCACGGGATGGATAGAAGGACCGCGAGGCTCGCGGCCAACGTCGCCCATTGCGATTCCGCGCTGCGCGTACTCAGCAGCAACAATGCCAAGGGAAGGCTGACAAACAACGCCGGCGTCCACTCCCGCATTGTCCGTGGCCAGAAGAGCTGCGCGCGCATGCGGCGCCGGGTGGTGAGATCGCACTCGCGCTATGCCGCGAGCTTCTGCGAACCCGCAGGTGCGTCAACCGGCGCGAACTGCTTCAGCGCGCGTCGGTACTCCTGCGGGAACACCTTGACGAATCGTGTGCGCATCGCCGGCCACTGATCCAGCAGCATGCGCGCGCGCAAACTGCCGGTCGCACGAAAGTGGCTCTCGATCAGGCCGCGCAGCATGAATTCATCGGTTTCTCCCAGATGCCAGATTGCCTCGTCGACGGCTTCTTCCTGCTCTGCAGTCGGCAACACCACTTCCAGCTCGCACATCGACTGGTTGCACTTACTGGCAAAGTCGCCAAATTCGTCGAATACGTAAGCGACACCGCCTGACATGCCGGCCGCAAAGTTTCGCCCGGTCGGTCCGAGTACGACGACCGTACCCTTGGTCATGTACTCGCACCCGTGATCGCCGGTACCTTCGACGACCGCGGTGGCGCCGGAGTTACGTACCGCGAATCGCTCGCCGGCAACGCCGTTAAAGTAGGCCTCGCCGGCTATCGCACCGTAGAGCACGGTGTTGCCAACGATGATGTTTTCGGTGCCGGCGCCGCGAAAATCGTTTGGGCATCGTACGATCAGGCGCCCGCCCGACAGCCCCTTCCCGGTGTAATCGTTGGCGTCGCCCACCAGATCGAGCGTGATGCCCGCTGCAAGGAAGGCGCCGAAGCTCTGCCCCGCGGTGCCGTTGAACTGAATGTGAATCGTGTCATCGGGCAACCCCGCGTGCCCATAACGGCGCGCAACATGGCTCGACAGCATCGTTCCGACCGCTCGATTGACGTTGCGGATGGGAATGATGAAGCTGACGCGCTCACCGCGCTCCAAAGCGGGCTTCGACATCTCGATCAGCCTGTGGTCGAGCGCTTTGCCGAGACCGTGATCCTGCGTCTCCACGCATAGGCGTGGCACATCGGCCGGCATCTGCGGCAAATAGAAAATGCGGCTGAAGTCGAGTCCCCGTGCCTTCCAGTGCTCGATACCACGGCGCGTATCCAGCCAGTCGGCGCGACCGATTAGTTGCTCGAATGTACGCACGCCGAGCTGCGCCATGATTTCGCGCACTTCCTCTGCGACGAAGAAAAAATAGTTGACGACGTGTTCGGGCTGCCCGCTGAATTTCTTCCGCAGCAGTGGGTCTTGCGTCGCCACCCCGACCGGACAGGTGTTCAAATGGCACTTGCGCATCATGATGCAGCCCTGAACGACCAGCGGTGCAGTAGCAAAGCCGAATTCGTCGGCTCCGAGAAGCGCGCCGATCACCACATCGCGTCCCGTTTTCATCTGACCGTCCACCTGCACTGCGATGCGGCCGCGCAGCCGATTCAAGACAAGGGTCTGCTGCGTTTCGGCCAAGCCAATTTCCCAAGGGGTGCCGGCGTGCTTGATCGACGACACCGGCGACGCACCGGTACCGCCGTCGTGACCCGCGATCGTGACGTGATCGGCCTTGGCTTTCGCGACGCCTGCGGCCACTGTGCCGACGCCCACCTCGGACACAAGCTTGACGCTGATCGATGCTCGCGAATTCGCGTTCTTCAAATCGTGAATCAGCTGAGCCAGATCCTCGATCGAATAGATGTCGTGATGCGGCGCCGGCGAAATCAAACCGACGCCCGGCACCGCATAGCGCAGCTCGGCGATATATGCGCTGACCTTGTGCCCGGGTAGCTGACCGCCCTCACCCGGCTTTGCGCCCTGCGCCATCTTGATCTGAATCTGATCGGCGCTGTTTAGGTATTCGGCTGTGACACCGAAGCGCCCGGAGGCAACCTGCTTGATCTTCGAGCGCAATGAGTCGCCGGTGCGCAGCGGTGTATCGACCTCGACCCGGTCGCGCCCGAGCACGCTGGATAGCGTCGCACCGCCCTCGATCACGCTCGCACCGGCCCGCAGCTCCTGCCGATACCGCATCGGGTCCTCGCCGCCTTCGCCGGTATTGCTCTTACCACCGATGCGATTCATCGCGATAGCGAGCGTCGTGTGCGCCTCGGTTGAAATCGAACCAAGCGACATCGCCCCGGTGGAGAAACGCTTGACGATGCTCGCTGCCGGCTCAACCTCGGCCAGCGGTATCGCGTGCGCAGGATCTGACTTGAGTTCGAATAGTCCGCGCAGCGTCATCATCCGCCGCGACTGGTCGTTGATCAGCCGGGCGTATTCCTGGTACGTGCGATAGTTGTTGGAACGCGTCGAATGCTGCAGCTTGGCGATCGCATCCGGCGTCCACATATGCTGTTCGCCGCGCACGCGCCACTGATACTCGCCGCCGGCGTCGAGTTGAGTCGTAAGAACCGGATCATCGGAAAACGCCGCGCGGTGCGTAAGCACCGCCTCTTCCATGACTTCGAACAGGCCGACCCCGCCGACGTTGCTGGCGGTACCACGGAAGTATTTCTCGACGAACGGCTTCGACAGGCCGACTGCCTCGAAGATCTGGGCGCCGCAGTACGACATATAGGTGCTGATGCCCATTTTGGACATGACCTTGTGTAGCCCTTTGCCGATCGCCTTGATGTAGTTGGCGATCGCCTTGTCAGCGTCGGCCCGGTGTAGTTCGGCGAGCGTCTCGAGCGCGAGATACGGATGCACCGCCTCGGCGCCGTAGCCGGCCAGCAGCGCAAAGTGATGCACTTCGCGCGCTGAGCCGGTCTCGACGACCAAGCCGGTGCACGTGCGCAAACCGACCGCGATCAGATGCTGGTGCACCGCACTGGTGGCGAGCAGTGCCGGAATCGCAACGGTTTCGGCGTCCAGCGCCCGGTCGGTGATCAGCAACAGGTTGTAGCCGGCGCCGATCGCGTCGACCGCCTGCGCGCACAGCGACGCCAGCCGCGCTTCCACGCCTTCGTTGCCCCATGCGAGCGGGTAGCAGATATCGAGTTCGAACGAACGAAACTTGTCCGACGAGTAGGTCTCGATCGCACGTATTTTTTCGATATCGCCAAAGCCGAGCACCGGCTGGCTGACTTCGAGCCGCATCTGCGGATTGACGTTATTGATGTCCAGCAGATTCGGCTTCGGTCCGATGAAGCTGACCAGCGACATCACAAGCTGCTCGCGAATCGGGTCGATCGGCGGGTTGGTCACCTGCGCGAACAGCTGCTTGAAGTAGTGGTACAGGGGTTTCGCGCGATCGGACAGCACCGGCAAAGCGGTGTCGTTGCCCATCGAGCCAACCGCCTCTTCGGCCGCCAGCGCCATCGGTTCCATCAGCAGGCGCACATCTTCCTGCGTGAATCCGAACGCCTGCTGGCGATCGAGCAAGGGAACTTGAAGCTTGGCAGCCGAGCCCGGCTTTTCTCCGCGCGCAGGCAAATCGTCGAGCTTGATCCGAATGCGCTTGATCCACTCGCGGTAGGGCTTGTTCGACGCGAGCTGCTGCTTTAACTCGGCGTCATCGATGATGCGCCCCTGCTCGGTATCGATCAGAAACATCTTGCCCGGCTGCAGCCGCCATTTCTTGGTGATGCGGCTCTCGGGAATCGGCAGCACGCCCACCTCGGACGCCATCACCACCGTATCGTCGTCGGTGACGATGTAGCGTGCCGGCCGCAGACCATTGCGATCGAGCGTCGCACCAATGCGCACTCCGTCGGTAAAAGCAATCGCCGCCGGACCGTCCCACGGCTCCATCATTGCCGCGTGATACTCGTAGAACGCTCGGCGCGAGTCGTCCATCAGCGTGTGTTGCTCCCACGCTTCCGGAATCATCATCATCATCGCATGTGCGATCGGATACCCACTCATGATCAACAGCTCAAGCGCGTTGTCGAAGCAGGCAGTGTCGGACTGGCCCTCGTAGATCAGAGGAAAAAGCTTTGCGAGATCGCCGCGCAGCACCGGCGACGACATCACCCGCTCGCGTGCCCGCATCCAGTTGAAATTCCCCTTGACCGTATTGATCTCACCGTTGTGTGCGACAAGCCGATACGGGTGCGCGAGCTCCCACGAAGGAAACGTGTTGGTTGAGAAGCGCTGGTGCACCAAAGCGATCGCCGAAACGACGCGCGGGTCACGTAGATCGCGGTAATAACGTCCCACCTGATCGGCCAGCAACAAGCCCTTGTAAACAACGGTACGCGTCGACATCGACGGCACGAAATATTCCTTGCCGTGCTTCAGCTTCAGCGCCTGGATCTTGTGGCTCGCGGCCTTGCGTATCACGTAAAGCTTGCGCTCCAGCGCATCGGGCACCATCACGTCCGCACCGCGGCCGATGAAAACCTGTCGAATTACAGGCTCGCGGTCCTTGACCAGCGGCGACATCGGCATCTCACGGTCCAGCGGGACATCGCGCCAACCGAGTACCACTTGGCCTTCGGCGCGCACCGTGCGCTCCAATTCCTGCTCGCAAGCCAGCCGTGACGCGTGCTCGCGTGGCAGAAAGATCATGCCGACCCCATATTCGCCTTGCGGCGGCAACTCGACCGAAGCCTTTGCCAGCTCATCGCGATAAAAAGCGTCGGGGATCTGAATCAGGATGCCGGCGCCGTCGCCACATAGCGGATCCGCACCCACGGCACCGCGATGATTCAGGTTCTGCAGGATCAGCAGCGCCTGCTGCACCAGCGAGTGACTCGCCCGGCCCTTAATATTCGCCACAAAGCCGACGCCGCATGCATCGTGCTCGAGCGCGCTGCAGTACAAGCCGTGTTCGGTTGCGTGATCCAGTGCGGTGGCGAGGTCGGGGCAAGACATTCAAGCTCCAGAAATTGACTCGACTTTACTGCGACGCAGCAACTGTATCAACCCAATTACGGGCGCCCTGAGGGCCCACGATGCGAAAAATCTGCCATCTCAGCGCTACAGCGCGCCTTAGACGCCTACGGCGAACAAGCGCTGATGCTCTTTGATCGCGTATCGATCGGTCATGCCCGCCACATAGTCAGCGATCACGCGTGGAGCGTTGCCGACTGCGCGTTTCTGGTGATCTATCGGTAACAACCGCGGCTCATCGAGAAAAGCCGTGAACAGCTCAGCCACGATACGGCGTGCTTTGGCCGACATGCGCATCACGCGGTGGTGGCGATAAAGCTCGTCGTGCAAAAACAACTTGAGCGCATCGGCGTCGCGCCGCACGGCCGGTGAAAAGGCGGCCAGCGGCGGGGCGGCACGTACGTCGTCGATACCGGCAGGGCTGGCGTCCGCGACGCGGCGGCGAGTTTCCTCTGTCAAGTCCAGCACCAGCGTGTTGATGATGCTGCGGACTGTTTCGTTGATCATGCGTCGCTCTGTCAGCGCAGAATGCTGACCACGCACCGCCGCCGAGTGCCGCGCAAAGATCGGCACCTGCTCGAGCTGAAACAGGTGCAGCAGACCCGACCGCAAGCCGTAATCGATATCGTGATTGCTATACGCAATCTCGTCGGCCAGATTGATAACCTGCGCTTCGAGGCTGGGCTGCCGCTTCGCGAGAAACCGTTCGCCTACGTCACCCAGTTCACGCGCGTGCTTGGCCGAGCAACGTTTCAGAATTCCTTCCCTCGTCTCAAAGGTGAGATTGAGGCCGTCGAACGCCGCGTATCTTTCTTCCAGCTTGTCGACCACGCGCAGTGACTGCAGGTTGTGCTCGAAGCCGCCGTACGGTTTCATCGAAGCATTCAACGCATCCTGGCCGGCATGCCCGAACGGGGTGTGCCCAAGATCGTGCGCAAGCGCAATCGCCTCGACCAAGTCTTCATTCAGTCGCAGGTTACGTGCGACCGTGCGGCCGATCTGTGCCACTTCCAGCGAGTGCGTCAGCCGAGTCCGAAACAGATCGCCTTCGTGGTTGACGAAGACTTGTGTTTTGTACTCCAGCCGCCTGAAGGCGGTTGAATGAATGATGCGATCGCGATCGCGCTGGAAGTGTGTCCTGCCGACCGGATCGGCCTCGGCGTGGCGACGGCCGCGCGATCGGTCGGGGTGTGCAGCGTACGGTGCCAGCCCAGCGTCAGTCACACAAATCCGCCGGCGGTAAGCGCCTGCAACAACACCGGTTGCGCAACGGTGCGCAGCGATGCGCGACCAATGCGGTCCAGCACGATGAAACGCATCTTCCCGCCGTCGGTCTTCTTGTCGCCACGCATGGCTTCGACCGCGCTCAGTGACGACAGGCCGTCGACGCGCGTCGGAAGCCCCGCGCGTAGCACGGCCGACTCGATCGTTTTTACATCGGCTGGCGCCAGCGATCCAAGCAGACGCGACAGCTCGGCCGCCAGAACAAGACCGCAACCGACGGCTTCACCGTGCAGCCAGCGTGTGTAGCCCGTCATCGCTTCGATCGCATGCCCGAATGTGTGGCCGAGATTAAGCAGCGCACGCTCGCCGGCTTCGCGCTCGTCGCGCGCGACAATCGATGCCTTGATTTCGCACGATCCAGCAATCGCGTCGGCGAGCGCGAACGCGTCGTGAGCCCGCAACGCCTCGATCGAGGCAACCATGCGTTCGAAGTAATCAGGGTCTGCCACCAGACCATGCTTGAGTATTTCGGCGAGGCCGGCCGATAGCTCGCGCGCCGACAGCGTTTTTAAAGTGTCGGTGTCGCTGACGACCGCAGACGGTTGATGAAACGCGCCGATCATGTTCTTGCCGACCGGATGGTTGATACCGGTCTTGCCGCCGACCGACGAGTCGACCTGCGCCAGCAGTGTCGTCGGAACCTGCACATGGCGCACGCCACGCATGTAGATCGAGGCAGCGAAGCCCGCGACATCGCCGACCACGCCACCGCCGAGTGCAACAACAATTGCACGACGATCGGACCGCGCCCTGACCATCACATCCAGTACCTGCGACACCGAAGACCAGTTCTTATGCTGCTCGCCATCAGGAAGAACAACGAAGGCAGTTAACGCGCTGCTCAATGCACTCTTAATACGCTGGGCATAAAGTGGCCCGACAACGTCGTTGGTGACGACCGTGATCGAGGTCGGCGCCAGCGGCGCTACGAACTCGTCAAGGCGATCAATCAACCCGCTTCCGATAGCGATCGGATACGAACGGTGCCCCAGATTGACGGTGATGCAGCGCATGCAACAGTTTAAGTCGTTGATCGCCGCTGTCCGGAAATCAACCGCTTCGAATGGCGATCGCCTTTAGCTGTGGATGCTCGAGCAGCCTGGATACCAGCCTGCGCGGGTTCGACGCGGCCGACTGGAAAACGAGGTGCGCCGCCTTTTCGTACAGTGGTTCGCGCTCTGCCAGCAATTGTTCAATCCGTACGCGCGGATTGGGGGTTTGCAACAGCGGCCGCGAGCGATCCTGGCGCGTGCGCCGGAAAATTTCATCGACAGTCGCACGCAGATAGATGACCAGGCCACGCTCTCGCATCGACTGCGCCAGCTGTTCGTCAAGAACGGCCCCGCCGCCTGTCGCCAGCACGATTTCTGCGCGTTGCGTCAATTCCTTCAGAAGCGCGACCTCGCGGCGGCGAAATCCGGGCTCCCCTTCGATTTCGAAGATCGTCGGGATCGGAACCCCGCTGCGCGCTTCCAGCTCGCGATCAGCGTCGACAAAGTCGTAGTTCAGGTGCTGCGCCAGCAGGCGCCCGACCGTTGATTTGCCGGCAGCCATCATGCCGATCAGAAAAACGGAACGCGGGTCGGTTTGCATACTCTTACAACGTCATCGGCACTGCCGGAAAAAAAAGAGCCGCGCAAGCGGCCCTTTTGATTGCACGCCAACCTCAACGCATTGCAGCGTTGACGCGCTCGGACAGAACGCGAGGCGTGATGAAGATGATCAGCTCGGTTCGATCGTTGACGGAAGCCGTGTTTTTGAAGAGGTTGCCGACCACCGGGAGGTCGCCCAGCACAGGAATTTTGGTGACCGTCGTGCGATCGGTTTGCTCGTAGATGCCACCCAGCACAACCGTCCCACCGTTTTCCACCAGCACCTGCGTCTGCACATTTTTGGTGTCAATGGCGGGCCCCGCGGAGGTGTCCACGCCACGGCTGTCCTTGTTGACCCGGACATCGAGGAAGATCGCGCCTTCCGGGGTGATCTGCGGCGTGACTTCGAGCTTCAAAACCGCCTTACGGAACGCGACCGAAGTAGCGCCGCTGGACGTGGCCTGCTGGTACGGAATCTCCGTACCCTGCTCGATGGTTGCCTTGACCTTGTCGGCTGTCACAACGCGCGGGCTGGAAATGATCTTGCCTCTGCCGTCGGCCTCCAGCGCGTTCAGCTCGAGGTTGATCAGGCGCGTCAGGCTGCTATTGAACAGGGTCAAATTAAACGCGCCGGGATTGAAGCCGCCAAGGCCGGCCGCCGGAAGATTGACGTTATTCAGATTGCTCACTGGGATGGGCCCAAACGTGCCGCCGCCGGTGCCACCCGTCGTACTCGAAGGCGGCAGTGTTCCCGGCAACGCATTGCCGCCGCCCACCGTTGCTTCGCTGGTCACGCGGTTAAAGCCGAAACGCACACCGAGATTGCGGCTGAACCGATCATCGGCCTCAACGATCCGCGCTTCGATTAAAACCTGAGGCACGGGAATGTCGATCCGCTGCAATAGGCGGCGCACGTCTTCGAGCCGGGCCGTCGTGTCCTGCACGAAAATCTGGTTGGTGCGCGCATCGACGGCAACGCTGCCACGCTTCGAAATCAGGCGCTGCTTTTCGTCGCTCAACAGCTTGCGCACGTCCTCGGCCTTCTGATAGTTGACGACGAAAGCCTCCGAGCGCAGCGGCTCCAGATCGGCAATCTGATTGCGCGCCTCAAGCTCGAGCTTTTCCTTGGCGGCGATTTCGTCACGCGGTGCGACCAGCACGACGTTGCCGTTCTTGCGCATGTCCAGGCCCTTGCTCTGCAGGATGATGTCGAGCGCCTGGTCCCACGGAACGTCTTTTAGCCGCAAAGTGATGGTGCCGCCGACAGAATCGCTGGTAATAATGTTTAGATTGGTGAAGTCGGCAATCACCTGCAGCAGCGAGCGGACGTCGACGTTCTGGAAGTTCAGCGACAGGCGCTCGCCTTGATAACCCTGGCGCGTCCCTTGGAACAAGCGCGTCGGATCTTCGCGTACCGGGCGCACCTCAAGCACGAAGCGCGTGTCGCTCTGATAGGCGTTGTGCTCCCATACACCGCGCGGCTCGACCACCAACCGCGCGTTATTGCCTTGCTGGCTTGCGGTCAGCTGCGCTACTGGTGTTGCAAAGTCGGACACATCGAGTCGGCGCTTGAGGCTATCGGGCAGCGTCGTGTTCTGGAAGTCGACGATGACGCTGTTCCCCTGCTGCCGGATATCGACGTTGGTGTTCGGATCGGAAAGGTCGACAACGACCCGGCCCTCGTTCTCCCCACCGCGGCGAAAGTCGATGCCGCGCAGAGTGCGGCTACCGGTGTAGGCCGCCGGGCCCGCGGTTACCGGCGCGGCACCCGATGGCGAGGCTTGCGCTGTCGTCGCCGCACCCGGCGGCGGGCGGAACGTGCTGGTATCAGCCGCTCCACCGAGCGCGATCAGCACGCGCTTGCCTTCGACCGTCACCGTATGCGTCAGCGGCCGCTTGAGGTTCACAACCACGCGCGAGCGTCCTCCCGCTTGCACGACGTTGACCGAGCGCACATCGCCCTGGTTCAACTCAACCATGTTCTTGCCAAGCCCGTTAACGGTCGCCGGCATGTCAAGCGCAACGCGCGCTGGATTGGCCACCGAGAAGCTGGCGGGAACTCCTTGCGGTGCATTTTTCAACTCGATGCTGACCACCACGCCCGTGCTCGTTTGCACTGCGTCGACGCGTTCGATCGCATTGCCGGGATCGCCGGCAGCGGTTTGTGCTGAAGCCACGGTCGCGGTTGCAATCAAGCCCAGCACCGCCGCCAATCGCGACAAGCACACGGCCACCTTTTGGACACAGACACTCATCGCTTGCTCCCTTGTTGCCCGGCTTTCTGGGCGGCTTCCTGCAGTTCCAGCTTGGTAGGCCTTTCGATCCATTCGCCGGCGGCGTCCTGGACGATTTCTTTCAAATCGACTTCGGTCTCGGAAATCTTGGTGACCAGGCCGAAGTTTTGTCCCATGTAGTTGCCGCGCCGGATCATGAAGGTTTGTCCCGCAGCATCAATAAGGGCCACCTGGTTGCCCGCCTGGCGCAAAGTCCCGACCATCTTTAACTGGTCCAGCGGATACCCTTCGAGCATTTCACGGCGACGATCCAGATCGGGCCGGATCGAACTCGTGCTCGATCGTGTTTGCGCCTGGCGCGCTGCCGCCAAAATCATCTTCTGTGGATCGAACGGGTCGATCAGCGCTTTGGCCTCGTACGAGAAAGGCGTGAACTGCTTCGGCTCTGGGACTGGCTGTGTCGTCGGGCGCATCGTCTTGCGCGTGTCTTCCATCCACGTACGCAACTCAACCTCGTTACCGCCGCCGCAGCCAGCCAGCGATATCGTTATCCATGCGAGCGCCCCAAGGCGCGTAAATGCGATAGAGGGTCTCACTTGCCGGGCCCTTTCTTCTCGAGTTTCGCCTTGACCGCACGCTGCGCAGCGATCTCTTCGGGGTCGAGATAGCGATACGTCTTCGCAGTGGCGTCGAAGGTCAGGCTTCCGCTCTTGCCTGTCTGGACATTGACGTTGTTCAGGGTGACGATCCGAGGCAGGTTCGCAATATCGCTCGCAAAGGCGCCGAGATCGTGATACTTGCCGGTGACCTTTACCGCGATCGGCAATTCGGCGTAGTACTCGCGTACGTTGGTTTGCCCCGGCCGGAATAATTCGAAGTCGAGCCCGCGACCGACGCCCGCCTGGTTGATGTCCGACAACAGCGCATCCATTTCCGACTTGCTTGGGAGCTGCTTTTCAAGGGTCAACACGTATTGGCTGACCTGTTCGCGTTGCTTGCGCAGCTCCTCCAGATTGATGGCCTGCTGCAGCTTGCCCTTGTACTCGTCCTTAAGCTTTTGCTCTTCTGCCTGCAGTTGCTCGAGCTGGTCTTTCTGTCCACTCCATAGTCCGAACCAACCACCGACCGCGCAGATCGCGATGACGAATAGCCACATCGTGATGCGAGGCGCGGGCGGCCAGGCGCCGACGTTATCCAGGCTCAACCCTTGAAACTGTGATGCGAGACTGCGACCGGTTGCCATCGATTCCTCGTTCTACGACTATTTCTTTTCGGGCACATTGGGCGCCGAAGAAGAGACGATCTTCGGGGTCGACTGCACTGCAGTCGGCACAGGCGAACTCGATGTCGGCACAAGCGTCGATTTCGCCCCAGGCTGCGCCTGCATCAGCGCGCGTTCCGGCGTCTGTTTCAGCGAAAAATTCAGCGAGAACTCGAACACGCGGCGGCTCAAACCCTGCGGGCCTGCCCCGGCGACCTTGATCTCGATCAACTCCGGCCGCTCAAGCACGCGCGAATTGTTCTGCAAGTTGCGCAGAAATTCAGATACGCGCTCGTTCGATGCCGCCCAGCCACTGACGTTGACGCGGCGATCTTCCTGCTTGATACCCCGCAGATAGATGCCCTCGGGCACCTGCTTCGCCACTTCGTCGATCAGATAGACCGGTAAATTGCGGTCCGCCTGCAGGTCCTCGACCGCGCGCTGACGCGCACGCAGACCGTCGATCTCGGCACGCAGCGAAGCGATTTCCTTGATCTGGATATCGAGCTTGCGATTTTCGGCGCGCACAAACTCATTACGCGATTCCTGGTTAGAAATGTAGCCCTGCATCACGGTCCACACGACCGCGATCATCAGCAGGCCGGCCACGACCGACAGCCCGGTCATGAACCAGAAAACCTTTTTCTGCCGCTCGCGACGCGCTTCGCGGTGCGGCAATAGATTGACGCGCGGAGTGGTCATCGGTCAAACCTCCGCATCGCTAAGCCGCACGGGGTCAGCAGCGCGGGCGCGTCCAGCCTGAGTTGCTTTTCGCGGATGTTGGAAGAAATTTCCATTCCCTTGAACGGAGAAATCACCGATGCCGGCACCTGCGAGCGCTCCATCAAAGCGTCGGGCAGGCCGCTCAGCACCGCCGATCCCCCGGCCAGCATGATCTGGTCGACGCGGCTGTACGGCGTCGACGTGAAGAAGAACTGCAACGCACGCGTAATCTCGATCGTTGCGGTATCGATAAACGGCCTAAGTACCACCGTCTCGTAATCCGCCGGCAGATCACCGCTGCGTTTTTTCTGCTCGGCTTCCTCGCTGGGAATTCCATACGTGCGCGAAATGTCGCCGGTCAGCTGCTGCCCACCGAATGGCTGCTCGCGCTCGTAGATCGCTTCGCCGTCATGCATCACCGTGACGCTCGTCGTATTGGCGCCGATGTAAAACACCGCGATCACCAGCCCTTCACCTTCGTTCGGCAACTGCTCAATCAGCCGCTCTATCGCCGACCGCGCCGAATACGACTCGACGTCTACCACCATGGGCTTCAAGCCGGCGGCTTGCGCCACGGCGACGCGGTCTTCGACTTTTTCCTTGCGCGAGGCGGCGATTAACACCTCGACGTCATCCGGCGCGTTCGGAATGGCGCCCAGCACCTGAAAATCGAGGCTTACTTCATCGAGCGCGAACGGAATGTATTGATTGGCCTCGCTCTCGACCTGCATCTCAAGTTCTTCTTCGCGCAGATTCGCCGGCAGCGCGATCCGCTTCGTGATCACGGCGGACGCGGGCAATGCCATCGCAACGTTCTTGACCTTGCCCCCAGCACGGCGCCATGCGCGCCGGACCGCTTCGGCGACGACGTCGATCTTGTCGACGTTTCCATCCACCACCGAACCGCGCGGCAGCGGTTCGATCGCGTAACGCTCGAGGCGCAGCGTGCCTTTGCCGGCTTCGGACAACTCGACGATCTTTACGCTCGACGAGCCTATGTCGAGGCCAATCAGCGGCGGTGCTTTAGGCGAGAACGGCAGATCAAAGGCCAAGGTGATGCTCCCAGCAGCAGGCAATGCTCGAACGAGTGTTCACAATGCAATCTATGACTTGTCGAGGGAAAACGGATTTTCCGCTTCCTCGATCCCCTCAGCGCGGTCGGATCGAAACCCGTTTTTCCTTATGTTTCGAGCGTTTACCGCAGATTTATTGGACGCTACGCGAAATGCTATCAACATACGCAAAAGCCACACAAGCCCCGTGTTCGGCCTAATCGTGCCCTCTTTGAGGGATTAACAACGAACATCTACAGTTAGCCGGCGTCCAACATGACGTTTATTGGCGCGCTGGCGCTCAACCGACTCCTATAATCCCTTACTCCATCCGCAGCGAAGCGCAAAAAAGCGGTCGCTCACACGCCTAACTCGCTGTTGCCGCGCCCGCCCAAGTCAATGAGCTCCCGCAATTCCGACAACACCGATCAAGAAGCCCCGCGCACGCCGCCGGCGTGGTATTGGCGCGCTCTGCGCGCACTGGCGCTGATTGCCGGCGGCGGCGCCGCCGCGAGTCTTCTGCTCGTTGTGTTTGTTTTTGCGATCGTTTATTCGAATTTGCCGCCGATCGACGCATTGACCGATTACCGCCCCAAGATTCCGCTGCGCGTGTGGACGGCCGATGGCATATTGATCGGGGAGTTCGGCGAAGAGCGGCGCGAATTCGTGGAGCTGTCAGAAATTCCGGACGACTTGAAGAACGCGATCCTTGCAGCCGAGGATGACGGTTTTTATCGGCATCACGGTGTCGATTACGCGGGACTTGCGCGCGCCTTCGTTTCCAATTTTGCATCCGGACGCCGCGGACAGGGCGGTAGCACGATCACGATGCAGGTGGCACGCACGTTCTTTCTAAGTTCGGAGCGCAGCTACCTGCGAAAACTGTACGAAATCGCTTTGGCGTACAAGATCGAATCGTCACTTTCAAAGGACCGCATCTTTGAGGTCTACGCCAACCAGATTTTCCTGGGTCAGCGTGCGTACGGATTCGCGTCGGCGTCACAGATCTATTTCGGAAAAAAGCTGAAGGATCTGACGACCGCCGAGATTGCGACGCTGGCCGGACTACCGGTCGCTCCTGCTGCGTATAACCCATTCGTCAATCCCAAGCGGGCCAAGGGCCGCCAGCAATATGTGCTGGCGCGCATGCTGCAGCTGAACTACATCGACCAGGCTACGCACGACGCCGCGCTGGCGCAGGAGCTCAAGCCGCGCGCCGCCAACTATGCGGTCGAACAGGCGTTCAAGGTGCGGTTGCACGCCGAATATGCGGCCGAGCTCGCGCGGCAACTCGTGTTCGAGGTATTTCGCGATGAAACGTACACGCGCGGGTTGAACGTCTTTACGACACTGCGCAAGGACGACCAGGAAACCGCGTACAGCGCGTTGCGGTCACAGGTGCTCGCCTATGACCGTAAGTACGGCTACCGAGGCCCGGAAGCATTCATCGAGCTCAACGCCGATCCAGTGGTGCGCGAACAGCGTATTGAGGACGCGCTGGTCGAGGCGATTGACAGTCCGAACTTGGTGCCCGCCGTCGTGCTTGAAGCGTCCCCCACGGCGGTGCACGCGATGTTGCAGGGCGGCTTGACGATCGAGATCAAAGCCGAGGGACTGCGCTTCGCCGCGCCATCGTTGTCGCCGAAGGCACAGCCAAATCGCAAGATTGTCCCGGGCGCCGTAATTCGCGTCACGCGTGACGACAAGGGCATCTGGCAGATCGTTCAGCTACCGCAGGTCGAAGCGGCGTTTGTCGCCGCCAGCTCAAAGGACGGCCAGGTCAAGGCGCTAGTGGGCGGGTTCGATTTCAATCTAAACAAATTTAACCACGTGACGCAGGCTTGGCGTCAGCCTGGATCAAGTTTCAAGCCATTCATTTATTCGGCATCGCTGGAAAAAGGTTTTATGCCGAGCACGCTGATCAACGATGCTCCGATCAGCATCGATCCGAATCTGACAGGCGGGCAGCTGTGGGAACCTAAGAACTACGACGGCAAATTCGACGGACCGATGCGCCTGCGGCAGGGCTTGGCGCGGTCCAAGAATCTAATTTCGGTTCGCATCTTGCAAGCCATCGGACCGCGCTACGCGCAGGATTGGGTGACCCGTTTCGGCTTCGATGCCGAACGGCACCCGGCGTACTTGACGATGGCGCTCGGCGCTGGTTCGGTGACACCGTGGCAGATGATCAACGCCTACTCGATCTTCGCCAACGGGGGCTTCCGCACGAATGTCTTTCTGGTTGCGAAAGTCACCGATGCGACCGGCAAGGTGTTGATGGAGGCGAAACCGCTGCAGGCGGGGGATGAAACGAATCGCGTCCTTGGTGCGCGCAATGCATTTTTGATGGACAGCCTGCTGAAAGACGTTGCCCGCTACGGGACTGCGGCGCGCGCGGGTAGCACACTGAAGCGTCCCGATATCGCCGGCAAAACAGGTACCACCAACGATTCGCACGATGCTTGGTTTGCAGGCTATGGCGGTGACCTGGTGGCCGTGGGCTGGATGGGTTTCGACCAGCCGCGACCGCTGGGCGAGCGTGAAACGGGCGGCGGCCTCGCGCTGCCGATTTGGATTACGTACATGGCCAAAGCGTTGAAAGGGGTGCCGGAGGTAACGCGCGAAGTTCCGAGCGGCATCGTCAACTTGGCGGGCGAGTATTACTTCGTGGAACATCAGCCCGGGCACGGTGTGGCCACTCTCGGCCTGGACGACTTGTTGCCCCCCGAGGAGCAGGTCAAGCGGGAGTCTGTACGCGAACAGATATTCTAGGCAGCAAGCTGGCGCGTCGAACGCTAATCGCTTAGAACGACCGCCTCTCCGCCTTGCGCCGAGAGCAGCCGCGACAGCGCCGCAAACAGCTCGCTGCCGTCGCGCGTGTCGAGCCATCGGGCGCCATTGCGTGCATAGTGAAACGCCCCACTCTTGCCCGCGACCCATATCTGCTGCATCGGCGTCTGGCTGTTGACGATCACCTTCGAGCCATCACCCAGTTCCAGCGTCAGTACGCCGCCGGCGCGCGACGCCTCGATGTCGACGGCGGCGGCGTCGACTCCGCGCTCGATCGTCGCGAGCGTCGCGTCCGCGAGCGCCAGGAACTCTGATTCGCTCATGTTAGATTGATCGCCATGCGCTGGACTGCAACGATACTCGCCGCCGTGATGACATTGGGACTCGCGGCGTGCGGGCAAAAAGGTCCGCTGACGCTTGCACCTCCACTCCCGACCGCGGAGCAACCAAAGGCACCGACGAAAGCCGTGGACCGCGCGTTTCCGGACATCCCTGCGACTTCCGAACAGAAATGACGTCCCCGCTGCCGGTCAGCGAGGGGTTCAGCTACCGCGAACACAGGCTCCACTGCGAAGACGTAGCGCTCGATACACTCGCGCGGCGCTACGGGACGCCGCTGTACGTTTACTCGCGAAGCGCGATCGAAGCCGCCTACGCCGCCTATGCGACGGCGCTGATCGGTCGAAGCGCACTTGTTTGCTACGCCGTAAAGGCCAATTCGAATCTGGCGGTGCTCGACGTGCTCGCGCGCCGTGGCGCCGGGTTCGATATCGTTTCGGGCGGAGAACTCGCGCGTGTACTGGCAGCGGGCGGTGATGCAAGCAAGATCGTTTTCTCGGGCGTCGGCAAGAGTGCGTTGGAGATCGAAGCTGCGCTTAGTGCGGACGTCGCGTGTTTTAATGTGGAATCCGCATCAGAGTTGGGGCGGGTCGATGCGGTCGCACAGCGTTTGCACAAACGGGCACGCGTAGCTCTGCGCGTGAATCCCGACATCGACGCACGGACGCACCCCTACATTTCGACGGGACTGAAAAACAACAAATTTGGCGTCGCTTATACGGACACGCTCCCGCTGTGCCGAAAAATCGCAGAAAAATCGGCGCTCGAGCTGGTTGGAATCGGTTGCCACATCGGCTCGCAGGTCACGGAAATCGCACCGTATACCGAGGCCGCCGAGCGCATCTTCGATCTGGTCGATGCTATCGAGCACGACAGTATCCCGATTCGTCATATCGATTTCGGCGGCGGTTTGGGGATCCGCTATCGGGACGAGTCGCCACCGTCGGCATCGGCGCTAATCAGCGCACTACTTGCACGTATGGATGAGCGCGGCCATCGCGACAAGACCGTCGTAATGGAACCTGGGCGCTCGATCGTCGGCAACGCAGGTGTGTTGCTGACACGTATCGAGTATCTAAAGTGCGGCGCGACGAAGAACTTTGCGATCGTCGACGCCGCGATGAACGATCTGATCCGGCCCGCGATGTATGACGCGTGGATGAACGTCGTGCCGGTCGCACCGCGCAGCGGCGCCACCCAGCGCTACGACGTTGTTGGCCCGGTGTGCGAGTCGGCCGACTGGCTGGCGCGAGATCGAGAGCTAGCGCTGCAGCCCGACGACTTGCTCGCGATCACTAGCGCCGGCGCCTACGCGATGGCGATGAGCTCCAACTACAACAGCCGGCCGCGCCCCGCCGAAGTCATGGTTGACGGCGTGCGCTCGTATTCCGTGCGCAAGCGCGAAACGATCAATGCGTTATTCGACGCCGAGTCACGCGCAGAGTTTGGCGACTGAACTGAGCTACTTCGTTGCGTCTCTCAGACGCAGTCCCTGAACGAAATCCGCGACGGCACGTATCTCGGCGTCGGATAACTTCGCCGCGATTTCCTGCATCGCCGGGCTGTTTCGACGCGTGCCCTGCCGGAAATCTCTCAGTGTTGCTTCAACGTAGTCGGCGTGTTGTGCTGCCAACCGGGGATACTGAATTGGAATGCCTAGTCCCGCCGGATTGTGACAGCCTGCACACGCCGGCAACGATTTCTCCGGCAAGCCCGCGCGCCAGATGCGCTGTCCGAGCTCCAGCGTTTGCTTGCTGCGCGCTGTACCGAGCTGCGCACTCTGGCTGGCGAACCACGCAGCGACATTGCGCTTGTCGTCATCCGAGAGCTGCGACGCAAATCCGTTCATGATTGCGTTTTCGCGCGCCGGCCGCTGCTGTCCTTGGCGCACCGTATAGTCAACTAGTTGCTTGTACAGATAGTCAGAGTGCTGCTGTGCAAGCCGCGGATTGGCCGGCGCCGGCGAATTACCATCGGCGCCGTGACATGCCGCACACACCTGTGCGGCGATTTGCTGGCCTCGAGCGGGATCGACCTTCGGCGTAGGCTTCATCTGCGCATGCGCACCCGCGACCAGAATCCCCGCAACGGCGAAACCGATCATCGAGCGCAGCTGAACGGGAAATTTCATCGAGGCTTGTCCTTAAACGATGCGGGGATCGCAGCGGCAGCCGCGAAGCGCCGCGTATTCTACGCAACCCGATATCGCGCCTGTGATCGGCCCGAGTGCTCCTGCCGTGCAGATTTTTCGCTCCGCCCAGTTCGTGATGTCAGTCGCTGCCCTAGACGGCCTGCCGCCTCCCAGCCTGCCCGAAATCGCTTTCGCCGGGCGTTCCAACGCGGGCAAGTCGAGCGCGATCAACGTGCTCACGGATCAGAAGCGATTGGCTTTCGCCAGCAAGACGCCCGGTCGTACCCAGTTGCTCAATTTCTTCGAACTCTCCGAGCGCGATCAGGACCGGCAGGTCGTCCCGCGGGGAATGCTGGTCGACTTGCCGGGTTATGGGTTTGCGCAGGCGCCGCAGGAGCAACGCGATCAATGGGATCAACTGGTTGGAGGCTACGTGGCGCAACGGCAAACACTGGCCGGAATCGTAATCGTGATGGATGCACGTCGCCCGCTACTGCCCGCTGATGAGGCGTTGATCGCCTTCGTTGGCCAACGCGAATCGCCGTTGCATTTCCTTCTGACCAAGTCGGATAAGTTGAACACCATGGATAAAAAGGCTGCCTTGACGTTGGCACAACAACGCGCAGCCCAGATTGGCCCGCGTGCGACCGCGCAGCTATTCTCAGCGCTCAAACGCAGCGGGATCGACGAACTGGGCTATATCCTTTCCGGCTGGCTGCGCAGTTGACGTCGCGCGGCGCAGCGGATAAGAAGCGGAACGATAACGGCGCTCGCGGAGCTTGCATGCAGATTCTTGGCCACTATCCGTTTGTGCGCATGCGCCGCATGCGGCGCGACGATTTCTCGCGACGGTTGATGCGCGAACATCGGGTGACGACGAACGATCTGATCTATCCGGTATTCGTGCTCGACGGCGAAAGGCGGGTCGAGCCGGTCGCCTCGATGCCTGGGGTCGAGCGGGTATCGCTCGACCGGCTGCTGCCGATCGCGGAAGAATGCGTCCGCTTGGGTATCCCTGTTATCGCGCTGTTTCCGGTTATCGAACAATCGCTGAAATCCGCGGACGGCCGCGAAGCCGTCAATCCGGACGGCATCGTGCCTCGCATTGCGCGGCAACTGAAACAGCGATTTCCGGAGCTCGGTGTACTGACCGACGTTGCGCTCGATCCCTACACGACGCACGGTCAGGACGGTGTGGTCGACGCGTCCGGCTACGTGCTGAACGACGAAACGAATGCAATTTTGACGCAGCAGGCGCTGCTGCAGGCACAAGCCGGTGTCGACATCGTCGCGCCGAGCGACATGATGGACGGTCGTATCGGCGCAATCCGCGCCGCTCTCGAACAAGGGGGCGCAATACACACACGCATCATGGCCTACTCGGCCAAGTACGCGAGCGCGTTTTTCGCCCCGTTTCGGGACGCGGTCGGATCTCAAGGCAACCTCGGTGCCTCGAACAAGATGACCTACCAGATGGATCCTGCCAACACCGACGAAGCGCTATGGGAGGTCGGACTCGATTTGTCCGAAGGCGCTGACATGGTGATGGTGAAGCCGGGGATGCCGTATCTGGACATCGTACGGCGCGTGAAAGACACCTACAAAGCGCCGACCTTTGTCTATCAGGTCAGCGGTGAGTACTCGATGCTGAAAGCCGCAGCCGCCAATGGCTGGCTCGACGAGAAAAAAGTCGTGCTGGAATCGATGCTCGCATTCAAGCGCGCCGGCGCAGACGGGATCCTTACTTACTTCGGGTTGCACGTCGCGCGCTGGCTGCTCGCAGAAAGCTCGTGACGCGTTAGGCCAGAATCGTGCGCGCCGTCTCGGACTCGATCCAACGCAAATAGGGCCCGTGCGCGGCCACAATCGGGCACGCAATGATTTCCGGCACGTCATAAGGGTGCAGGTGCCGGATCGCATGTTCGACGTCGCTGTAGCGTTCGCGCGTTGTCTTTATTAGCAACGGCACTTCGCTCGCACGCTCGACATTGCCTTGCCAGCGGTAAGTCGAGCTGGCCGGCGCCAAGCGGTTGACGCACGCCGCAAGACCCTGCTCGACCAAAGCCAGCGCGATGCGATCGGCCACTGTTTCGTCCGGACAATTGGTCAGCACGAGCAGCGCTTCGGTCATCGAAGCTTACGAGGCCGAGTCGGCATCGGCTTCTTCTGCGACAGGCTGCGGGCGATCGACCAGTTCCATGAACGCCATCGGCGCATTGTCGCCGACCCTGAAGCCCATCTTCAGAATGCGCGTGTAACCGCCGTTGCGCGCCGCGTAACGCGGGCCGATTTCGCTGAACAGCTTGACCACGATCTCGCGATCGCGCAGACGATTGAACGCCAGGCGCTTGTTTGCCACCGTCGGCTCGCGCCCGAGCGTGATCAGCGGCTCGACCACGCGCCGCAGCTCCTTCGCCTTCGGCAGCGTGGTCTTGATCGCCTCATGGCGCAGCAAAGAGTTGGTCATGTTGCGCAACATCGCCAGCCGATGGCTGGTGGTGCGGTTGAGTTTGCGCAGTCCGTGTCCGTGACGCATTTGTCGCTCCGATCCAGTGTCTTAGTATTGCGAATCTTCGATCCCGACTCGTTCAAGTGCGGGCGGCTCGCTTTTGTTCAGAATTCCTACTGCCGCTCCATCCCGGCAGGAGGCCAATTTTCCAGTTTCATGCCGAGCGTAAGTCCACGCGCGGCCAATACTTCCTTGATCTCGTTCAACGACTTGCGCCCGAGGTTCGGCGTCTTCAACAGTTCGTTTTCGGTGCGCTGAATCAGATCGCCGATGTAATAGATGTTCTCGGCCTTCAGGCAGTTGGCCGAACGCACGGTGAGTTCGAGGTCGTCGACCGGCCGCAGCAGGATCGGATCGACCTGCGGCGCGCGCGACGATTGCGCCAGCGCAGATTCCGCCATTCCTTCCAGTGCGCCGAATACCTGCAGCTGATCCATCAGGATGCGCGCCGACTGCCGCACCGCTTCCTCCGGCGTGATTGCACCGTTGGTTTCGATCGTCATCACCAGCTTGTCGAGATCGGTGCGCTGTTCGACGCGCGCCGCTTCGACGGCATACGAAACGCGTTTGACCGGCGAGAACGATGCATCCATCACGATCTTGCCGATCGTCTTCGAATGATCATCGCGGAACGCGCGCACATTCCCCGGCACGTAGCCGCGGCCTTTTTCGATCTTGATCTGCAATTCCAGTTTGCCGCCGCCTGACAGGTGCGCCACGACGTGGTCAGGGTTCACGACTTCGACGTCGTGTGGGAGTTCGATATCGCCCGCAGTCACCACGCCTTCGCCTTCTTTTTTCAGCGTCAAAGTAACTTCGTCGCGGTTGTGCAGCTTGAAGACAACGCCCTTCAGGTTCAGCAAGATGTCGACGACGTCTTCGCGCACGCCGTCCAACGTCGAATATTCATGCACGACGCCGGTGATCTGCGCCTCGGTTGGTGCATAGCCAACCATCGACGACAACAAGATGCGGCGCAGCGCGTTGCCGAGCGTGTGGCCGTAGCCGCGCTCGAACGGTTCCATCGTGACGACTGCGGAGTTATGACCGATCGCTTCGACTTCGATCGCGCGCGGTTTAAGAAGTGCAACGTTTGCCATGATGACGATCCTCTCAATGCCCTCGGCTCGTTACACCGATAAGGCTGATTAACAACAACGGTAGTTCCTACCTCGAGTACAACTCTACGACCAACGACTCATTGACGTCCTTCGCCACATCGCTGCGCTCCGGCGTCCCCTTGAATTTTCCTTCCAACTTGGTCGTATCGACATCGACCCACGACGGAAAACCCGTCTGTCCGGCCAACGTCAGCGACTCGGCGATACGCCCCTGCTTGCGCGCTTTGTCGCGCACCGTGATCAGATCGCCCGCGCGAACGCGCATCGATGCGATCCCGGCGGTCTCGCCATTCAGCGCAATGGCTCGGTGCGAAACGAGCTGCCGCGCTTCGGCACGCGTCGCTCCGAACCCCATTCGGTAGACAACGTTATCCAGCCGCGATTCAAGCAGCATGATCAGCTGCTCGCCAGTATTGCCCTTGCGGCTCGACGCTTCCTGGTAATAGCGTCGGAACTGACGCTCCAGCACGCCGTACATGCGCTTCAGTTTCTGTTTCTCGCGCAGCTGCGTGCCGTAGTCCGACTGACGCGCACCCGAAATGCGCCCGTGTTGACCTGGTTTGCTGTCGGCCTTGGCCTTCGAATCGAAAGCGCGCCGCGAACTCTTTAAGAAAAGATCGGTGCCTTCGCGCCGCGAAAGCTTTAACTTGGGACCTGTGTAACGAGCCACTTTGTTTCCTCATTAATCCTGCAGCATCGCTGCATTAAGTCTGCATCAGCGATGCAGACAGTGGTTATTGCCGCGGCCCTATACGCGACGACGCTTGGGCGGACGCACGCCATTGTGTGGAACCGGCGTGATGTCCTGGATCGACGAAACACGAATGCCGATCGCATTGAGTGCGCGCACCGACGACTCGCGGCCGGGGCCGGGGCCGGTGATGCGCACATCCAGATTCTTGATGCCGTGCTCCTGCGCGGCACGTCCTGCTGTTTCGGCCGCAACCTGGGCCGCAAACGGCGTCGATTTGCGCGAGCCTTTGAACCCGGCGCCGCCCGAAGTGGCCCACGACAGCGTGTTGCCCTGCCGATCGGTGATGGTGATGATCGTATTGTTGAACGACGCGTGCACGTGCGCAATGCCGTCGGATACGACTTTCTTGATCTTCTTACGCGCGCGCTGCTGGGCAGCGACCTGTTGCGGAGACGGTGCTTTCGCCATTGGTTTCCTATGCTGCTGCCTTCTTCAGTGATACGCCGGCCTTGCGCGGCCCCTTGCGTGTGCGTGCATTGGTGCGGGTGCGCTGACCACGCACCGGCAAGCCGCGCCGGTGCCGTACGCCTCGATATGTTCCGAGGTCGATCAGGCGCTTGATCGAAAGCTGCACTTCGCGCCGCAGGTCGCCCTCTACCATCGCACGCGCCATCGATTCGCGGATGCGTTCAACCTCGGCGTCGTTCAGTTCCTTGACCTTCTTGTCGTACGGAACCCCGGCGGCGTCCAGAATCGCGCGTGCGCGCGCACGGCCGATGCCGTAGATCGCTGTCAGGCCGATCTCGGCATGCTGGTGCGGCGGAATGTTGATGCCGGCAATACGAGCCATCGTTCTACTCCTATCCCTGACGCTGCTTGTGACGCGGGTCGGTGCAGATCACTCGCACCACGCGCTTGCGCTTGATGACCTTGCACTTGCGGCACATTTTTTTTACAGAAGCCATCACTTTCATTCAGTTCTCCACGTCCCCTATTTGGCACGAAATACTATGCGCGCTCGCGATAGATCGTATGGCGTCAGTTCCACCGTGACCTTGTCGCCCGGCAGGATTCGGATGTAGTGCATCCGCATCTTTCCAGAAATATGTCCCAGCACTACGTGCCCGTTTTCCAGCTTTACTCGAAACGTCGCATTCGGGAGATTTTCCAGGATCTCCCCCTGCATCTGAATCGCGTCGTCCTTCGACATTAGCGCGGCAACTGGCCCGGGCCAAAACCCTTGAAGTTAGCCTTCTTCAGCAGCGATTCATACTGATGCGTCATCAAATAAGCCTGCACCTGCGCCATGAAGTCCATCGTCACGACGACGACGATCAGCAGCGACGTACCGCCGAAATAAAATGGCACCGAAAAGCGCGAGTTCAAGAATTCGGGTACGAGGCAGACGAACGTGATGTAAATAGCGCCCGCCAGCGTCAAGCGCATCAAGATCCGGTCAATGTAGCGCGCCGTTTGATCACCCGGCCGAATGCCGGGAACAAACGCGCCGCTCTTTTTCAGGTTATCCGCCGTTTCCTTGCTGTTGAACACCAGCGCGGTGTAGAAAAAGCAGAAAAAGATAATCAGCGCCGCATACAGGAACATGTAAAGCGGCTGGCCCGGCGACAACGCCGCAGCGAGGTCGCGAATCCATAGCGTGGCGTCGCCGGTCGTGAACCAACTCGCCAGCGTTGCGGGGAACAGGATCAGCGACGACGCGAAAATCGGCGGAATCACGCCCGACATGTTCAGCTTTAACGGCAGGAACGAACTTTGACCGCCATAAACCTTGTTGCCGACCTGGCGCTTGGCGTAGTTCACCGTGATCTTGCGCTGCCCGCGCTCGACGAATACGACGAACCCGGTGACGGCAACGATCAACGCAATAATGAAAAGCGCTGCCAGCGGAGCCAACCCGCCCGTGCGGACGAGTTCGAACAATCCGCCAATCGCATTGGGCAAGCCGGCAACGATGCCCGAAAAGATCAGAATCGAAATACCGTTGCCCAGCCCACGCTCGGTGATCTGCTCACCAAGCCACATCAGGAACATCGTTCCGGTCACCAGCGACGTCACGCACACGAATCGGAACATCAGGCCGGGATCGATCACCAGGTTGGCCTGCGACTCGATTGCGACCGAGATACCGATCGCCTGGAAAATCGCCAGTGCGAGCGTTCCATAGCGCGTGTACTGCGTGATCTTGCGGCGGCCCGATTCGCCTTCCTTGCGCAGCGCTTCCATCGACGGCATCACGTAGGTCAGCATCTGCATGATGATCGACGCGGAAATGTAAGGCATGATTCCCAACGCAAGCACCGAAAACCGCGACAGCGCGCCCCCGGAGAACATGTTGAACAGGCCCAGGATGCCGCCTTGCTGCCGGTTGAACAGCAGTCGCAGCTGATCTGGGTCGATTCCCGGCACCGGAATATGCGTGCCGACCCGATACACGACGAGCGCCAGCAACAGGAAGATCAGGCGTCGCTTGAGGTCGCCGTATTTCCCGGTGTTGCCTAATGTATTGGGCAGACTGGTCGCCACGACGTTTTACCCTAGCTACCTTCCGAACTTTTCTTCGGCTTGCGCGGCTGCTTGCTCGGCGCTTCCTTGGCCGGCGCTTCCTTGGCCGGCGCTTTCCTAATCGCTTCGAGCGCAGACTTTTTCGCAGCTATCTTGGCCGCCTTTTCCGCGGCCTTCTTGGTCGGCTTGCGATCAGCCGCAACCGGCTCATCCAACAGGGAGCCACCGGCCGCTTCGATCGCCGCCTTCGCTCCCTGGGTGACACCCAACCCACGTATGCTGACCTTGGCCGACAGTTCGCCCGACTTGACGATGCGTGCATCAAGCGCCAATGCCGACACGATGCCGGCCTGCTTCAGGACGCTCAGATCGACTTCTGCGAGTCCCAGCCGCTGCAAATCACTCAGTCGCACAACATCGACGTATCGGCGCGAGCGCGATGTAAACCCGCGCTTCGGCAGCCGCCGATGCAGCGGCATCTGGCCGCCTTCGAAGCCGACCTTGTGGAATCCGCCGGCGCGCGCCTTCTGGCCCTTGTGACCGCGGCCCGCTGTCTTACCCCAGCCCGACCCGACTCCGCGTCCCATACGGTGGCGCGCACTTTTGCTGCCGGCGGCGGGTTTTAGGTTGTTCAGACGCATCAGACCACCTTCACCAGAAACGCGACGCTGTTGATCATTCCGCGCACCGCGGGCGTGTCCTCAAGCTCGCGCGTCTGATGCATGCGCCGCAAACCAAGTCCGCGCACCGTCGCCTGGTGCGCCACGTTGGCCGAAATCGCGCTCTTAACGAGCTTCACCCGGACTTTCTTATCTGTTTTGGTTTTGCCAGCCATTGCAATTCCTAACCCAAGATCTCTTCAACCGACTTACCGCGCTTGGCCGCAATTTCGGACGGCGTGCGCAATTGCTCAAGCGCATTGAGCGTCGCGCGCACCAGGTTGTACGGATTGGTCGAGCCGTGCGACTTCGCCACAATGTTGCGCACACCCATCACGTCGAACACCGCGCGCATGGGCCCGCCCGCAATCACACCGGTACCGTCAGCCGCGGGCGACAGCAACACGCGCGACGCGCCGTGTTTCCCTTCGACCAGGTGATGCACCGTTCCGTTCTTCAGCGGTATTCGCGCCATGCCGCGGCGTGCGCGCTCCATCGCCTTTTGCACGGCGACCGGCACTTCGCGCGATTTGCCCTTGCCCATGCCAATGCGACCGTCGCCATCGCCCACGACTGTTAACGCGGCAAAGCCCAGAATGCGGCCGCCCTTGACCACCTTGGTCACACGGTTGACGGCAATCATCTTTTCCTTGATGCCGTCGTCGCGGTCCTCGGTGTTAATGCCTTTGGGCTGAAAGCGTGCCAATTTTTTCTCCTAGAACTTCAAGCCCGCTTCGCGCGCGGCTTCCGCCAGCGCCTTTACGCGGCCATGGAATCGATACCCTGCGCGGTCGAATGCAACGCTTTCGACCCCCGCCGCCCTGGCTTTTTCGGCAAGGCGCGTCCCCACCACTTTCGCCGCGCTAACGTTGCCGCCCTTGCCCTTGGCCGAAGCCAACTGATTGCGGACATCGGGCTCCAACGTCGACGCCGAACACAGCACCCTGCCGTCTGCACCCGAAATCACGCTGGCGTAGATGTGAGAATTAGTGCGGCTGACCGTCAACCGGTCGGCCTTTTGCAATCCGATGCGCACGCGGGTTGCGCGCGAACGGCGTAAACGAGATTCCTTTTTCTGCATCATGGTGGTCTCGCGCTTTACTTTTTCTTGGTCTCTTTGATGATGACCGTCTCGCCCACGTACCGAACGCCCTTGCCCTTGTACGGCTCCGGCGGCTTGTAGCCCCGCACCTCGGCGGCGACCTGGCCGACCTTCTGCTTGTCCGATCCTTTGATCACGATCTCGGTCTGAGTCGGTGTTTCGCATTTCACGCCAGCCGGCATCTTGTGCACGACCGGGTGCGAAAAACCGAGCGACAAATTGAGCTTGTCGCCCTGCGCCTGCGCGCGATATCCAACGCCAACCAGCGACAGCCTGCGCTCAAAGCCTTTCGACACGCCTTGCACCATGCCTGCGACCAAAGCGCGCATCGTGCCGCTCATCGCGCGCGCCTCGCGTGACTCATCGCTAGCAACAAAGCTGACCTGACCATTAGCGACGCTGACGTTTACATTGCCCGCCATCGGCTGCCTCAACGTTCCAAGCGGACCTTTGACCGTGATTTCGCTGGCCGCGACCTGAACGTCGACGCCTTTGTCGACTGCCACGGGAATTCTTGCGATTCGAGACATTGTTTTTTACGCCACGTAGCAGATCACTTCGCCGCCCACGCCTTCGGTGCGGGCCTTGCGATCGGTCATCACACCGCGGGATGTAGACACGATCGCGACGCCGAGGCCGTTCATCACCTGCGGAATATCGCCACGACCTTTGTAGATACGCAGACCGGGACGGGACACGCGCTCCAGTCGCTCGATCACCGGGCGGCCAGCGTAGTACTTCAAACCGATGCGTAGCTCGGGCTTTGCCGCGCTCGCTCCGCCAGAACCCTCACCGTTCAGTACCTCAAAACCATCGATATAGCCTTCGTTCTTCAGCACTTCTGCGATCGCAACCTTCAGCTTCGACGCCGGCATCGTTACATCCACTTTTTCGACACCCTGCGCATTGCGAATGCGGGTCAACATGTCGGCGATCGGATCACTCATACTCATCGTTGATCTCCTCGCCTACCAGCTGGCCTTGACCAAGCCGGGAATGTCGCCGCGCATCGCCGCTTCGCGAATCTTCGCGCGCGCCAATCCGAACTTGCGGAACGTGCCACGCGGGCGGCCGGTCATCTCGCAGCGGTTGCGCATCCGCGTGGGACTCGCATTGCGAGGCAGCGCCTGCAACTGCTTCATGGCATCCATGCGGTCTTCCATCGAGCGAGTCTGATCACCAATCACGATTTTCAGGTCTGCGCGCTTGGCGGCGAACTTCTTCACCGTCGCGGCGCGTTTGGCCTGGCGGTTTATCAACGAGAGTTTGGCCAATTAGTAGCCCCCTAGTTTCTAAAAGGAAAACGAAACGCCGCCAAAAGAGCTTTAGCTTCGTCGTCGGTCTTCGCGGTCGTGGTGATGCTGATGTTGAGCCCCCGCAGCTTGTCGATCTTGTCGTACTCGATCTCGGGGAAAATGATTTGCTCTTTGATGCCAATGTTGTAGTTGCCGCGCCCATCGAATGCGCGGCCAGAGACGCCGCGAAAATCGCGCACGCGCGGAAACGCGACGGTTACCAGGCGATCCAAAAACTCGTACATTCGCTGTCCGCGCAAAGTAACCATCGTTCCAATAGCGAGGTTTTCGCGGATCTTGAAGTTGGCTATCGCCTTGCGTGACTTCGTCACCACCGGCTTTTGTCCCGCGATCTTGGTCAGATCAGTAACCGCGGTATCGATGTTTTTCTTATCATTCACCGCGTCACCGACGCCCATATTCAGCGTGATCTTCGTGATGCGAGGTACCTGCATCACACTCTTGTAGCCGAACTTCTGGACCAGTTCAGGCACCACCTTCTCGCGATACTGATCATGCAAGCGCGCCATCGCTAAGCTCCCGCCGACTTCTTCTTGGGTTTCGCAGCGACCTTAGCCGCCTTGCCGGGCTTGGCCGCAGTCGACTCACCGACCACGTTGCCGTTGCCCTTGAACACACGAACGCGCCGGCCGTCCGTTTCCTTAATTTGAATACGGCCACCCTTGCCGGTAGCGGGATCGAACAGCATCACGTTGCTTCGATCGATCGACATCGTCTTGTCGACGATGCCGCCGGTAACGTTTTTCATCGGGTTCGGACGCGTGTGTCTTTTTACGACATTGATGCCTTCAACCATCAGACGGGAGACGCCGACGCGATCCAGTACGACGCCGCGCTTGCCCTTGTCGCTGCCCGCAATGACTATGACCTCGTCGCCTTTACGAATTCGTTCCATCACTATTCCGATAAGTCCTAAAGCACTTCGGGCGCCAGCGATACAATTTTCATGAAGCGCTCGGTACGCAGCTCGCGCGTCACAGGCCCGAAAATTCGAGTGCCGATCGGCTCCAGCTTGGCGTTCAGCAGAACCGCCGCGTTGCCGTCGAACTTGATCGCAGAGCCATCGCCGCGGCGCAAACCCTTGGCCGTGCGGACGACAACCGCGCTATAAACCTCGCCCTTCTTGACGCGGCCGCGGGGGGCAGCTTCCTTGATCGTGACCTTGATCACGTCGCCGATGCCCGCATAGCGGCGTTTTGATCCGCCCAACACTTTTATGCACATTACCGATCGCGCGCCCGTGTTGTCGGCGACGTCGAGCATCGACTGCATTTGGATCATGGTCTAGGTTGTTGCTCTCGCAGGCCGCTGAGTTGCCCCAACTTGACCGCACCAGCGGTCAGTATTGGGTCCCGTTCGGGACAAAAACTTCGCCCGCTTTTGTTGTTCGAGCGAAGCCAGTGATTATATCTGAGGACGCCTAGGCGCCGCAACCGCTATATGACCTGCGCCTCCTTGACCACTCGGGTCACGGTCCACGTCTTGGTCCGCGACAACGGCCGCGACGCCGCGATTTCTACGACATCGCCCTCGTTGACCGCGTCGGTTTCGTCGTGCGCGTGATACTTGTTGGACTTGACGATGTACTTGCCGTAGATCGGATGTTTTTGCCGGCGTTCGACCAGGACCGTAACCGTTTTCGTCATCTTGTTGCTGACCACCTTGCCTACCAAGGTGTGCTGCAGCGACTTACGTTGCTTAGTAGCGTTCTCAACAATCATTTAACGGCAGCCTTCTGCGCAAGCACGGTTCGCACACGCGCGATGTCGCGCTTTGTTCTGCGCAACTGACTCGTATTGTTCAACTGCTGGGTTGCATGCTGCATGCGCAACGAAAAGTGCGCCTTCTGCAGCTCCTGCAATTCCTTCAGCAGCGCATCTGAATCCTTTTCCCGCATCTCTTTGACCTTCATCGGAATCCCTATTGCCCCAGCTGCCGCACGACGAAGGTCGTCCTAAGCGGCAGCTTGGCAGCGGCCAGCGCAAACGCTTCGCGCGCCAATACTTCGTTGACGCCGTCGAGCTCATAGACGACGCTGCCAGGCTTGACTTCGGCAACCCAGTATTCCGGGTTGCCCTTGCCGTTGCCCATCCGCACTTCGGCCGGTTTCTGCGAGATCGGTTTGTCCGGAAACACGCGAATCCATACACGGCCACCGCGCTTGATATGGCGGCTAATCGCACGGCGCGCGGCTTCGATCTGGCGCGCCGTCAAACGGCCGCGCTCGGTCACCTTCAGACCGAACTCGCCGAACGAGACATGCGCGCCACGCAGGGCGAGTCCGCGATTGCGCCCTTTCTGTTCCTTGCGGTATTTGCGACGAGCAGGTTGCAGCATTACTTGTCTCCGCCCGTGCCGTCGGGCCCTTTTCCAACAGTCTTGCGCACGCGCTTGATGACCGGCTTGGCAGGAGCCTGCGGCTTCGGAAGCTCAGGGGGCGTCGCGGCCGCGTTGGTGGGATCTGCTGCCTTGCGTGCGCGCTTGCTCGGCGGTCTGCTCGACGGAGGACGATCGCCGGCGGGCCGATCGCTCGGCGGCCGATCACCGGCCGGCCTGTCACTCGGTCGATCTCTGCGCGGACGGCGGTCCTCACGCTCGGGCGCAGGCACTGCATCGGCAGCGCCCGGCGCTTCGTTGCGGCCCAACGTGTCGCCCTTGTAAACCCATACCTTGACGCCGATCACGCCGTACGTCGTCTTCGCCTCCGAAAACCCGTAATCGATGTCCGCCCGCAACGTATGCAACGGCACCCGTCCTTCGCGGTACCACTCGGTACGCGCGATCTCGATCCCGTTAAGGCGGCCCGCGCTCATGATCTTGATGCCCTGCGCGCCAAGGCGCATCGCGTTCTGCATCGCACGCTTCATCGCGCGGCGGAACATGATGCGTTTTTCGAGCTGCTGGGTAATCGAATCGGCGATCAACTGCGCGTCGAGCTCGGGCTTGCGAATCTCTTCAATGTTCACGTGAACCGGCACGCCCAACATTTTCTGTAGCGCAGTTTTCAGTGACTCGATGTCCTCGCCCTTCTTGCCGATCACGACACCAGGGCGCGCCGAGTAAATCGTGATGCGCGCATTCTTCGCCGGCCGCTCGATCACGATGCGTCCCACCGACGCACTGCGCAATCGCTTGCGCAAGAACTCGCGCACCTTCAGATCCTCACTCAGCATGCGCGGAAACTCAGGGCCGGTCGCAAACCAGCGAGACGCCCAATTTTTCGTGACTGCGAGTCTGAATCCGGTCGGATTGATCTTTTGACCCATAAGTCGCTCTACTTTTTCGCTTTCGGTTTAACGTCGCCAACCGTCACAAAGATGTGGCAGGTCTTCTTCGTAATTCTCGTGCCGCGCCCCTTTGCGCGCGCGGCGAAGCGGCGCAACGACGGGCCCTGCTCGACGAAAATGCTCGTCACGCGTAACTCGTCTATATCGGCGCCGTCGTTGTGCTCGGCATTCGCAATCGCCGACTCGAGCGCCTTCTTGATGAGCCCCGCCGCCTTCTTCTGCGTGAACGACAAAATATTCAGCGCCTTGTCGACAGGCTTGCCGCGCACCAGATCAGCCACCAGCCTGCCCTTTTGCGCCGACAGCCGGACGCCGCGTACCGATGCTGTGGTTTCCATCGTCGTCACCTTATGGCTTCTTCGGCGCTGGCACGCTGGTCTTCTTGTCCGCCGCGTGGCCCTTGAACGTCCGAGTCAGCGCGAATTCGCCCAGCTTGTGGCCCACCATGTTCTCGTTGATATAGACCGGTACGTGCTGCTTGCCGTTGTGTACGGCGATCGTCAGGCCGATGAACTCCGGCAGGATCGTCGAGCGACGCGACCAGGTCTTGATCGGTTTCTTGTCGCGCGTCGCTGCTGCGGTCTCCACCTTCGCCAACAAATGGCCGTCGACAAACGGACCTTTTTTCAATGAACGTGACATTCGCCTTCCTTACTTTCTCTTGCGCCGCTGCACGATCATCGAATCGGTGCGCTTGTTCTTGCGCGTGCGATAGCCCTTGGTCAACGTACCCCAAGGACTGACCGGGTCGCGCTTGGTGCCGGTACGGCCTTCGCCTCCGCCGTGCGGGTGATCGACCGGGTTCATCGCGACTCCGCGCACCGTCGGGCGCACGCCTCGCCAGCGCATTGCACCGGCTTTACCAATCTGCCGCAGGCTGTTTTCTTCGTTGCCGACCTCGCCGATCGTGGCGCGGCAATCGATCAGCACGCGCCGAATCTCCCCCGAGCGCAAGCGAAGCTGCGCATAGCTTCCCTCGCGCGCAAGCAGTTGCACCGAAGTACCGGCCGCGCGCGCCATCTGCGCACCCTTGCCAGGCAGCATCTCGACACAGTGAATCGTGGTGCCGACCGGAATATTGCGCAACGGCAACGTATTCCCGGCCCGGATTGGCGCTTCATTGCCGCTCATCAACTGCACGCCGACCGCCACGCCCTTGGGCGCGATGATGTAACGCCGCTCGCCGTCGGCATACACCAGCAACGCGATATGCGCCGAGCGGTTCGGATCGTATTCGAGCCGTTCGACCTTGGCGCCAATGCTGTCCTTGTCACGCCTGAAATCGATCAGGCGATAGGTCTGTTTGTGGCCGCCACCCTTGTGCCGAATCGTGATGCGGCCCGAGTTGTTACGGCCGGATCCGCGAATTTTCGGCTCGGTCAGCGACGCCAGCGGCTTGCCTTTGTGCAGGTGCGCGCTGACAACCTTGACGACTCCGCGCCGTCCGGCCGAGGTAGGTTTGACTTTTACGAGCGCCATCTATCTGACTTTCACTTTCGTAAATCCTGCGCAAAGTCGATTTCCTGCCCAGGCTTCAGCCGGACATACGCCTTGCGCACGTCGCCGCGCCGCCCTTCAAATCTGCCGAAGCGCTTCTGCTTGCCCTTCTGGTTCAGGATCGACACCCGATCGACCTGCACTTTGAAAAGCAACTCGATCGCGGCCTTCACTTCTGTCTTCGTGGCGTCATGCATCACGCGAAACGCCACCTGCTCGTGCTTCTCGCCGAGCATCGTGCTCTTTTCGGAGACAACGGGACCGAGCAGCACCGAATAGAGCCGATCGTTCCTGCCGTCCGGCTTCGTAGCCGGCTGTTTGGTCGCGTTCATCCCCACATTTCCTCGAGCTTGGAGATCGCCGGTTTCGTCACGATCACCTTCTTGTAGTGGATCAGCGACAGCGGGTCCGCATAACGCGGCTCGACGATCAATACATGTTTCAGATTGCGCGACGCCAGATACAAATTCTCATCAACATCGTCGGTAATGATCAACACCGACTGCAGCCCCATCGCTTTGAGCCTGTCTGCGAGCTGCTTGGTCTTGGGCGAATCAACGGCCAAAGAATCCACCACCGCAATACGATCGTCCCGCGCCAGTTGCGAGAGGATCGACGCCATGCCGGCGCGATACATTTTCTTGTTGACCTTGTGCGAAAAATTCTCGTCCGGCGAGTTCGGAAACGCCCGACCGCCACCGCGCCAGATCGGGCTCGAGGTCATGCCGGCGCGAGCGCGGCCAGTCCCCTTTTGGCGCCACGGCTTGCGCGTCGAATGCTTAACCGTCGTACGGTCCTTTTGCGCCCGCGTGCCCTGCCGTGCATTCGCTTGGTAAGCAATAACGATCTGATGCACTAACGCTTCGTTGTACTCGCGACCGAAAACGGTCTCGGGTGCCGGCGTGGTTCCGGCGTCCTGTCCTTGGGCGTTCAGCATTTTCAGTTCCATTGCGCGCCCTTATTTATTACCCGCGGCCAGCACCGGCTTGGCCTTAGCGGCCGGCCGCACGACTACGTTCCCACCGGCAGCTCCGGGCACTGCGCCGCGAATCAGCAGCAATTGCCGCTTCGTATCGATACGCGCAACGACCAGGTTCTGAGTCGTGCGCTGCTTGTCGCCCAAGTGACCCGCCATGCGCTTGCCGGGCATCACTCGACCCGGATCCTGCCGCATACCGATCGACCCTGGCGCATTGGTCGACACTGAGTTGCCGTGGGTCGCACGGTTCGATGAAAAGTGATGGCGCTTGATTGCACCGGCAAACCCTTTGCCGATCGTGACGCCGGTAACGTCGACTTTCTGGCCCACCGAAAAGACGTCGATGCCGATCGTCGCGCCCGCTTTGAACTCGGCTGCCTGCTTCGCGTCGAGCCGGAATTCCTTCAACCTCGAGCCGGCTTCGATGCCCGCCTTTGCGAAGTGGCCGGCTTGCGGCTTCGACACCCGTGACGAGCGGCGCACCCCATGCGCCACCTGAATACCGGAGTAGCCATCCGTTTCGGACGTGCGGATTTGCGCAATTCGATTGTTGGACACGTCGAGCACAGTCACCGGGACAGAGTCTCCGTCGTCGGTAAAGATGCGCGTCATGCCGACCTTGCGGCCCAGCAGGCCTAAGGTTTCTCTCATTCTTTTCTCCGTTCCCGGCTTCGATTGGCCAGGAGCTGTGTCTTTCTACGGTTCGCGTCTGGCCGCCTTAATCGTCGCCAGCGGATCGCGAAAAGCCCGCAAGTTTATCCCAGGCGACTACTCCGCCGCAACTCGCTGCACTTTGATCTTGATATCGACGCCGGCCGGCAGGTCCAGCTTAGCCAGCGCGTCAACCGTCTTGTCGGTGGGATCAATGATGTCCATCAGGCGCTGGTGCGTCCGCATCTCCATCTGGTCCCGCGATGTCTTATTGGCATGCGGCGAACGCAGGATGTCGAAGCGTTGAATGCGCGTCGGCAAAGGTACGGGGCCGCGAACTACGGCGCCGGTGCGCTTTGCGGTATCGACGATTTCGAGTGCCGATTGGTCGATCAACGTGTAGTCGAATGCCTTCAGGCGGATGCGGATTCTTTGGCTTTGCATTTCTATCTTTCAAAGAGCGAGGCAGCGTCGCTGCCGAACGGTGGTACTTACGGCTACTCGATAATTTTGGCGACCACACCGGCGCCGACGGTTTTACCGCCTTCGCGCACGGCGAAGCGCAGCCCTTGTTCCATCGCGATGGGGGCGATCAGCACCACTTCCATCTGGATGTTGTC
>JBBQQC010000016.1:0-87800 GCA_038216465.1 Burkholderiales bacterium
GGCCTATTCTGTTGAAAAACTCGAAGACACGGCTCGTCCGATTGTTAGCTGAGACGCAGTGGGCTCGACATTTCGCTACTGCAAGCGCCCGAGGACTCATTAGGCGGCCCGCTGTTTCGTTCGGGTGTGAACCTCGTACCCGGTGACGTTCAGAAAATAACGGCGCCTCTAAAGGCCTGCAATTCTTCGCGACGCCGCGAAGAGGGAGTTTTTCAACAGAATAGGCCGTTAGCCGACTTTCGCAAGTGTCTGCTCGCGGGCCAGGAGCGTCATTGTGGGGTGAGCGGCAATTCGCTTGAGCAGCAGACGTTCCAGCGGCCCCACAAATATGATGAGGGCGTTGCGCCTTAAGTAGGTGGCGAGTGCTCGTTGTTTTTGCAGGTTTACCAGGTTCGGGGAAGACAGCTCTCGCCCGCCAGCTGTCCGAATCACTTGGCGCTGCTTATGTCCGGATCGATTCGGTCGAGCAGGCCATCCGAAGTGCCAACGGACCTGCCTGCGAGGCTGGCGACGTCGGCTACCGCGTCGGGTACGCAATCGCTCGTGACAACCTGCGTGCTGGCCGATCCGTGGTTGCTGATTCAGTGAACCCTGTTCACGAGTCTCGCGACGCCTGGCGTGCGGTGGGTGATGAATGTGGAGTCAACGTCGTTGAAGTCGAAGTTATTTGCTCGGATCCGACGGAGCACAAGCGGCGGGTGCGGTTTCGCAGCTCCGACATCACAGGTCTCGTTCTGCCGTCCTGGGAAGCGATTCTCTCTCGTGAATATCATCAGTGGAATCGCGACCGCGTTGTGGTCGACACCGCAGGGCGCACGGTTAGGCAGAGCTTGAGCGAGCTGATCGCGCGACTTGATCTCCATCCAGGCGGTCATCCAGAAGGCGGCTTTCAGGCGAACTGAGAGGTAGTGCGATGGTTGGCCGACTACGGTCGTGCTCGGGAATTCCAGTTAAATAGAGATGCATCGCTCAAACAGCGGTAAAGGCTCCTCTGGGTTTATGCACAGCACGATCACACTGTTTGCCAGCTCTCGCCGCCATGGCCACACCGGGCAGTTAGTGGATTGGGTTGCGAACGATTTGAAGATCGAGGTAGTCGATCTGTCAGAGATGAACATTTCGGCATACGACTACGAGCACCGAAACAGAGGTGACGATTTCGAGCCACTCATTGAACGCGTTCTCGACTTCGATCAAATCATCTTTGCATCGCCTGTCTACTGGTACGCCGCGAGCCCTGCCATGAAGGTATTTCTTGATCGGATCTCAGATCTTTTGGATCTACCTGAACTCTTGGAGAAAGGTCGAAGACTGAGGGGGAAGCGCGCTTTCGTGATTTGCACGTCGATTTATGACCAAGTCGCACCCTCGTTCATCGACGCGTTTCAAGAAACCTTTCGTTACCTCGGCATGCATTACAGCGGATGCCTACACGCCAACTGCCAAGACGGCTACAAGCCCTCGAACTACGAGAGTGATGCCAACGCGTTCATGTCTCTCGTGGCAGGCAACTACTGACAAGCGACGGACAGCTCGCAGCCAGAGGCGGTCATTGGCCGTATTGACTTCTGGGCGTCTGCGCTAACGTGAAAACATCGTGAAGCACGCTGGCCCTGAAACACTTGCTGCTCTTGAACCGCTACTTAGCCAGTTGCGAAAAAATTCATCGCTCGTAGAGCGAACGCCTGGCTCCTTCTACCGCAAGTCCAAGGCATACCTCCACTTTCACGAAGACGCATCAGGAACGTACGCCGATGTAACGCCGCTCGATCAAGGCGTCCGCGCTTTTCGAGACGTAAGGGTAGAGTGGAGTTAAGGGTTGCAAGCAGGTTGCATCGATGTCACGCCATTAGAACCCGCTGCGAGGATTACGCTGCGAATTGATCCAAAAGCCTACAAGAGGGACTGCACATGGCCACTGCTAAGAAGGTCCAAAAACCAACGAGATCTCAGCGGGCAAAGAAACGAAAGCCTTCTCCGAAACCCATGAGAGGCGTCGCGAAAAGAGGGACCACAAAGAATACGTCGGCGAAAGCGACTTCAAAGCTGAGAAATTTAAAAAAGAAGACGTTACGTCGTAAGTTAACTAAAAAAGTGGTGAAGGGAGCTACGCGAAAAACCGCCGCAAAGAAATCGACTAAGAAGACGCCAAGAGTCAAGGCGAAAAGTGTCGAACAAATCGCTGGATACATTGCTGGCGAAATACGCAAGGGTGCTCCGCCAGGGTTCCGGCTTCCGTTCGAACTCTTTCGTCAACTTTTCAAGCCGACACCTGACGCGCAGATTGAAGCCGCATTGCAGAAGCTCGCCGAACAGGGCGTCATTTCATTTCAGCCGGATGGTTCACCCGACGCTTACGTAGTCAGGGGCGGGGCTTAGGGGCGGGAAACTTGTAATGCTTTCCACGAAGGACCTTATAGAAATTGCGGGCACGTCAATCGCTCTCGCAGTGTTTATCTTTGGACTTGTTCAATACGTGCACGCGAATGCAATACGGCGATACGAAAAATTTCACGAGATGAGCGTCCGATTTGATGAGAACGCCCAAATCCAAGCCGTTTGCTGCTTGTTAAACAAAACCAGTGCTGGAGTTGTGACCAAGCAGCAGAAGGAAGTCTTCATATGCTTCTTGGAAGAAGTTTATTTCATGCTCCGAAGCGGGATTATGAAGCGAGACATAACTCTGTACACATTTGGCCACTATGGAGACATGGCGCTTGAAAGCGATCAGTTTTGGAGCGGTTTAGAGAGAGGAGAACTTCGCTATTCGCGTTTCTTGGAATTTTGTAGTCTCGCGAAGCTTTACATACCTCCATCAAGTGTTCCGAGGCAATCGTTTGTCTTCTAACGGCGCCGACGAAGGGTCTTGCGACAAGCTTGAATTCTCTTCGCTCGAGTCCTTTGTGACGCCGTTTTAACCCGCCACGTTGGGTCCGCTCGAAGGAATGGTTAGGTTCGCGGTCGTAGGAACCGCTGGGACGACCTCATCGTTCGGTAGGATAGCCCGATGCTGAAGCGCTTTGTAGCTGTGCGCGAAGATCGACCGGGGGCGGCCTGGCTGAGGCGCTTCAAGGCAGGTCGGAGCGAGGCGGAAAACTGGTACTTTGCCAACCGCGAAGCGGCGTTTCCAATGGCTGCTGAGTGTCGTACGGCATTGCAACAGTACATGCCTGAACTGTTGGCACCATACGATCAGGCTTGCGCTCTGGTCGGTGATGACGAGATCGCGCACCGGCTGCTGAGTCACTATCGGCCGCCACCTCTTGTCTTCGCGTGCACCCAAACTGTCTGGCTCGGCGAGGGCGGTCCGGCGCTGGTGCGCAACTACGACTATCCGCTCAATTTGGTGTCCGATGCTATTGAGTCCAGCGCCTGGTTCGGACGCGAAGTCATCGGAAAAGCTCAGCGCCCATGGGGTGGTTGTTTGGATGGTATGAATGTGGATGGTCTGGTGGCAAGCGCGACGTTCGGCGGAAGTCGGGCCGAAGGACTCGGGTTCTCCATCATCCTGATGCTTCGCTATGTCCTTGAAACCTGTCGACGCGTTGATGAGGCAGTTGCGGCGTTGGTTCGAATTCCGATTGCCCTTTCGCAGAATGTGACGTTGTTGGACCGGGCAGGCAACTTCGCGACGTTGTTCCTTGGGCCCGATCGAATTCCGATGGTTTCGCGGACTCTGACTTGTGCAAACCATCAGGACACACCGGCCTCGCTGGAACTGGCGACGTCAACCGGTTCCGTCGGGCGGCACGCGGCTGCGACTGCGGCCGTGACTGACTCTGCGATGACATTGCCCGATCTGACGTTGCGCTTCCTCGCTCCGCCGCTTTACTCTCGGAAGCTCAAGTCGCCAACTGTATACACCGCCGTTTACAGACCCGCCGAGGGCTCGGTCGACTATCTCTGGCCGGGAAAACGCTGGCGCCAGCGTATGGGAAAGTTCCAGCCTGGCGACTACGCGCACGACTATGGCGAGCTTGCGCGGTAGCAGCGCAAAGAGAACCTAACGTTTGACATGAGCGGCGGGCCAAAGGGCGCCCGGTTCAGGATGAGACAACTCCCGATGTCCGTGCGGACGCACAGTGCCGCAGCTGTGCACATTGGGGTCGATTAGTGGACCGAGCGCCTCGACGGATTCGAGCCAGGGAGTTTCGTGCACTCAACCCCTAGAAGGATTGCCTGTTCTTTTTCTGTCAGACGCCATTCCCGTACCATGTTAAAGAAAGTGCTCAACCCGATAGCGCCTGATTCTGGAGTAGTCAAATCAATCATGTAACCGTTCTTCGAGTGCTTTGGGCGGCGCCCTGTTCGCTTGTCGGTCTGATGCTGGGCGCGATCGTTCTGTTGTTCGGCGGATCGGTGCGCTGGGTAGGGCGCGCGCTCGAATTTGCGGCCCACCGAGGCCGATGCCCAGCTGCGTCCATGTGTCGGCATCTGCCATTCTCCGCCATCACGTTCGGTCATGTCATTTTGGGCATCAGTCTTGATGAACTCGAACGGCTAAGAGCGCACGAACTGGTCCATGTGCACCAATACGAACGCTTAAGTTTATTGTTCTTTATCGCTTACCCCTTATCTAGTTTGCTGGCCACCGCCAGGGGTGGTCATCCATATCGAGATAACCTGTACGAGATAGAGGCGTTTGCACAAGCTAAATCAGCAGCGGCGTCAAAATGAACTTGATCGCGGCCGAAGCGCTCCGATGCATCGATAGAGCCGCTCCGAAGCCAGATCGCGCAACCCATCGCTTTAGCGAAATGCCGACTGGTGTGTGCGGCAGTACTGCAGCCCGCCGAAGCGGCGTTCGTTGTGCCAGCAGAACTTTCCCTCCGCAAAGCTGATCTTCTCGCGACAGTTTGCGCAGATTAGCTTGTGCTTGATGTCGTCATTGTCGGTCGTGACCTGGTCTCTGACAGGTTCCGCCGACGCCACTTTGCTGGATGGTCTGGCGACTGCAACGACCGGTGGTTGCGGCGACATGAAGTCCGGCAACTGCATCAGATCACTCGGACGATGAAGTCGGGCCAGCAACCTTCCCCATTGCTCCACGGTTTCGCTCGCGCGCATGTTCGCCAATCCGGCCAAGGCGCTCACGAGCTTGTTGTCCTGCTCTATGTGCTTTTCATGCCATGACCGGAATTGATCGGCTTTGACAACCATGCTGGTGTCTAAAGTGCGATTGCTTGGTCGCGTAATCGTTGCCTTGGGATCGACAAGCACCACATGATGAAAGGTCGGTCGGGTGGGAACGCGCCCTGTCATGCCGAACATTTCGAGTGCCTTTGTCAGCAGTCGCTCGTGTCGGCGGCTTTGCTCGAGGGGTGAAGGAATTCCAAATTCGCGCTCACCTCGATAGCGCACGGAGTATTCGCCGCTTTCATTGATCCTCAAATTGCCGCTGAAGTTCTTCGTTTCTAGCAAATAGAAGGAATAAGTCCGACCGATGAGTAGATGGTCGATCTGCGCTGTGTCGTCACCCAGAACGAGCCTCAGATCGTGAAGAACGGCGTAGTTGCGAGAATCCGCAAGATAGTTATCTAAGTAATGCGCGGCGTCGCGCTCTCCCTGGAAACCGCGTGTCAGACGCATGAGTTCCTCGCGTACCCAAGTCTTCTGACGAACGTCAAGGCGGGGCGAGGCTTGCAGAGATTCGAGCAGCGCGATGCGCTTTGACTTGTCGTCCGCACTCTTGATCAGCATTGTGTAAGCATGAAGTTAGTTTGCTGCGTCAGGCTGCCAGGTCGGCCGCGTACGCGGAAGCAGCTTCCAACACCGCCTCGACGCGTTCGTTGTTCGGGGCTGAAAGTAACGAAGCAGTATGTTTGTCCAACTTGCGGGGGTGCGTCACGCGAGCGACCAGTACTTCGATCGGAGTTAGGCCGGCGAGCTCCTCGTTAGGCGAGGTGAAGAAACCATAGGCCGCTGTTCCGCTGTGGTCGCGCAGGATGGCCAGCACTTGCGCGAGCGGTTCACCCGCAACGCCGGGCCATGCCTGAAACGCGGGGTATTCGCGGTCCCGACTGCGCTGCAGCCGCACGATGGAAAATAGCTCGCCCGCCTGCTCACGCAAGCGCACCGCTTCTTCGTTCACGCCGAGCGCCTTCCCGAGCTCGTCGGCGGATAGCGGGCTGATCGGGTCCACGCTTAGATCCAAGGTGCCTCCCGTACCGAAGTCAAACAGTTCAATTTAAAGACACTGCGCGCGCTAGTTCGACATAGCGACAAAGCGCGTTGGCGAGCCGCATTTGTTGGGAGCTCTTGCACTCCGGCTCGAAGAGTCTGGGGCTTGCAACGAGAATGCAGGCGCACTGTGCTCGCGACGTCGCCACATTCAGCCGATTAAGGCTGTATAAAAATTCCATGCCGCGCGGTGCGTTCTCTGGTGAAGACGTCGCCATCGAATAGATGACTACGGGCGCTTCCTGGCCTTGGAATCTGTCCACGGTGCCGACACGAATGCCCTTTGGAGACAGTCGCTCCTCAAGCAGACCAACGTGTGCGTTGTAGGGCGCCACCACCAGGATGTCTTTTGAAGTTATCGGATAAAGCGCGCCGAACCGATCTATCCATTGGGCGTCCTTGTGAAGCAGTTTGCAAACTATTTGGTCGACTACAACAGCTTCCTCCAGCGCCGAATTCTGATTTCCCTCGTGGTCAACGGGGACGACCCAGAGCCCGGCGCCATCGAATGGCGTGACGCCGAGAAGTTGTTGGCGTTCAAGCCCATCTCGCGCATGTAGACGCCCTTCATAGAACACCTCCGACGTGAACTCACAGATGTCGGGTGCGAGCCGCCATGTTTGCTGCAAGAAAAGCCCCCGGTCCGGTGGAATCGTTAGGTGAACACCGAGAATATGGTCCATCGACGACACGTCTGCGCCGTCGGGATGGCTTCCCTGTTGGGGTTGCTCGAGCTGTCTCGGGTCGCCGAGCAGTACGATGTTCTTGGCCGCCTGAGTCACGGCGAGAGCGTTCGCGAGCGACATCTGTCCGGCCTCATCGACAAACAGCACATCGCATAGGTCTTTCGCGTCGGGACGCGCCCACAGCCATGCAGTGCCACCCAAGACATTCGCATGTCCGCTGCGCAGTGACGCGATCGCTTCTTCGTTCCCCGTGACCTCCTCTATGGGCGTCGGCACTGCGCTCTTTTCCGATACCTTGTGTACGCAGGTCATCTGGACGCCCGCCTGATTTGCCAGCTTCATCGTATCTAAGAGAAGCTTGCCGATGACCTTGTGACTGACGGCAGCCACGCCGACGCGTGCGCCACTTTGCACGAGCTCACAAATCATCTTGGCACCGGTGTGGGTCTTGCCCGCCCCCGGGGGTCCTTGGATCGCAAGGACGGTGTTATCCAGCCGCGCCGCAATTTGCTGCGCGTACGCAACCTCGGAGCCATCTAGCGGTGGGTCGAATGCCGCACCGCTGACTCTTGGAGGCCGCGCCAATAGAAGCTGTCGAGCCAGCCTGTAATCCGCTTGATCATCCAAACCGTGCTCGATCACGTGATCAGCGAATGCGAGCAGAACGTTGGCAAGGACGTCGGAGGGAACAACGGAATGGGCGAACACTGCCGTTGGGTGCACTTCCGCTTGCAGCGCGCGTTTCTTCACATTGATGATTCGGGCCTCGCGATCGATGGTATCGACATCCCCGAAGGGTTTTCCCTGCGGCAGGCGTAGTGAACCCCCCTTTCGAATCTCCGTGTCTTGTGGCGGATAGCTGTAGCTGTCGATAGGGCACTTCGCAGTGCCGCCCACACGCTTGAGAAAACGAAGGCCGGCGATCGCCAGTTTCTCGTCCAACAGCTCGTCCTCTGGCAACTCGCACAGGCGAAAGAATTCCCACCACGGCGCCTTGTCCTCGCGCCGGTGCCAATCGAGCAGGTGCGCGAGCAACCATTTCGCTTGCTGTTCCTCGTTGCGCTGCGCGCGATCTGCTGAAATGCCCGCCGTGAGGGCGGCCACTGCGGCTTGCACTCTGGCGGCCCGCGCACCAATTGCCGCCGACGCAGCGCCCTCTTTCGGCTGCGGACGCGGAACCGGCGTGCCGTTCGCTATCAGCCAGGTGCGCCGACCTTCCAGCCATGCGCGCAGCTGCAGAGCTGAGCGGCAGTCGTCGAGGTTATAGCTCTCGACCGCAGACCGAACATCGGCGGTGATCGCATCCACATCGCCCAGCTCCAACGCCCGTTCAACGATGCGCAGATTCGTCCTGGCATCGGATAGGTCCAGCGCGCGCTTGAATACGTAGAAAGGTTCGAGTGCCTTAATCGAGTACTGCTCGACACTCGCGCGCACCGCGTGTTTGACGACTGAATGAAGGTCTACGAACAGCTCGGCGCGCAGCATGAAATCGACCTCGGCTTCGCGCGTTGCGTGACGCCCCATCAGTCGCTTGAACGCGGACGGCTCATACGGCGCGTAGTGATAGACATGCATGGTCGGGTTCGACGACCAAAGCCGCATGATTTCATCAACCACCGACTCGAAGACACTGCGTTCTTCAGCGTCGGTGTGCGCCCACAAACTCATAGTCTTCGGCTGCTCACCGCCTCGAACGACGATCCATCCGAACAGGTACTCACGGCCACCGTCGCGGGCGAATGGGTCCCCCTCAAGGTCCAGAAAAACGTCGCCGTCCGACGGCGCCGGCAGCCGCGCCAACCCGGCGTCCGGTTCAATGGGGAGTAACTCGTGCACGGGAAATTGCTGGGTGCGACCCGCAAGCTGCACGCGCGCCTGCTCTCTGATACGCACATAGGTCTCTGTGGCTCCTCGTCGCGGAGCAAATGGCAGCGGGTCAGCAAGCGACCCCAGTTGCGCCAGCGTGGCAACACCCGCGAATCGGAGCTCGGTGATCTGCAGGCGGGAGACACCGGCGACGAAAGAGAGATGATCGTCATCCCGCCGGCGCTTGTTGCAATCGCTCCACCAGCGACAGATCTCGCATTGCTCGACCGGCTCCGGATAGTGGGCTGCCGCGATAGCGTCAGGCGTCTGTAGCAAGGTTTCATCGAGGCGCCGCCGGACGAGACGAAAGTACGCGCTGAAGTCATTCACGCGAAAGCTTTGAACTGTTGCCTTGGGATCGGGGGTGACGACGTGAAACCGATCGGGGAGCACACCCTGCGTCCGACTCAACATCTCGGAGTACAAAGCGAGCTGCAGCACTGTGCTGCCGCGTGTTTCCTTAGCGAGCTTTGTGTCGTACACCTCGTACGACCAGTCCCCCAGTGGACTTTTCGTTTCCACGCGGCGCAGTACATCGGGCCGTCCAAACCAGCGTCCGTCACGGAGAGCGGGTTGCAGAAGAACGTCGACGCCGGACCGCATCGCCTCCGTCGAATTCGCTATGGCATCAGCTCCGAACGAATCGGAAAGATCCTGAATGGTTAGTTCCTGCACGCGCAGTGAATCAGCGTAGCGTCGCTCGTGATCGAGTCCGCGCGCTTGGAGGGCGACCAGCAGGGGATCCATCCAGGACGGTTCTTCGCGGAGCCCGTTTGCCACGGCCAGTTCGAGCGCGGTGCGGTGGCGGCACCCAAGAAACTGGGAGAGGTCGGAAGCGGAAAGCTCGAGCCGGGTACCTAAGGAATGCATGCAAACATTTTGCGAGGGTTTCAGCCTTCTTAAAGTCGCAATCCGTAGGGAGTCATCGCTCTTATCCAACTAGCGCGTAGGAAATGCAGGTTGGGAGTGCTCAGCAGACTGCTCACTGCACTCTCCACAGGCTTGATAGGCAGACCCATTAAAGCGCCCCACACGGTGCGAGCGTGTGTCTTGAAAGCTCAACCGACTGCGCTTGAAAACCAGACCGTCACGATATTTCACTACCTCGAATCCGGCCGCTGCGCAGATCGACTCGATTCTGTGCATTACGTTCTGGGCATACCGCTTGGGCGTGGCGCAGGTACCAAGACTTCCCGCGAGGCCGGACCACGACACTTCAAATACCTGAGCTGCTTCTGTCGCACGCGACGAAAGTAGCCAATACAGGTCAACCGCAATCGTCGACTGCGCGATCTTCCTAAAGAATCCCCAGTTAAACGGCACTGCATGTTCACGCAACGCATTGAAAAAACCCGTGCTGAGCGTAAGTTGTCGACGCAACGGCCAAGAAACCCCACATGCGCTGTCATCCAGGCAACTCTGTACGTCAATCACGGGGGACGCATGTCCGCGCACGTCACTCGCGGCCCATTGGACGTGGAAGCGCGCTTGAAGGAGTCGATGCAGTTGGAGTTTTAGCGCCGCTATCGTGCCTCGCTTACCACCGGTCGAGGCCAATCCTAGCTTCGAAAAAAAATGCTTCGCGCTTTTGCCGATATCTAGATCGGGGGAACCTGTCTTTACAACCTCGGTCGTCAACCAGGCGATCACTAGTCGTGCGCACGTCCCATACGGAACGCCGACATAACGCGTCATATCGCCTACGTCGTCATCTTCCTGCCCCGCATGAACGGTCAAGTGCAGGCGACTGCTTTGACGCAGCCACGTCTGCCCGTACGGAGACCGACTAGGAAGAGACGCTTCCATCAGCCATCGCGGCGCGAAGGCTATGTCCGGCTCACAAATCATGGCTCTTCCTCGTGTTCGCGCTCGAAGTGCGCAGGACAAATCCATCGCTTTCCTCTGTACCGGACAACATCAACCCGCGGAGGCGGTCGTCGCGTCGGTAAAGCAACTGACGTCCCTGGTCCACGCCAGGGCCCGCGCACGGTCGAATCCCAAGTTCGTCGAGCAGACGCGCGGTTCGCCTCGGTGATCGGCGCAAGCATTTGGCAATTTCTCTTCCGAAGACATAGTTGTCTGAGAACGAAAGCAGCGCTTCGCTTGTGACGCGCCGCTCGTTTCTTCGAGCGCCACGAATGAGCTGCGTGTGAAGCAACTCGCGTCTGACCAAGTGATAGGCCACCTGCTGCTTCACTTTCAGCAGTACGGCTGCCCGTGGGATCGATACGTCAGCGCGATGCAGTTGTGGAAGGGCTCGCTCCCACTGCTTCAAGCTCTTCGAGCAAATCAGAACGCCGGCCAGACCAGGACTGGGCGACCTGCCCATGACCGCCACATGACCAGAGCGCGCAGCAGCTAGAAGCCCTGCGACTTGCTTGTTCGACCAGGCGCGGAAACGAAGAACATCTTCGACTGCAGTGTGATTGCGTCGTGGGACTGTCCGCAGCCCGCTTGCGAAATTCTCCCACTCCTGCACCCAGCTAGCGGGAATGATCCATGGCGTCCCGGGTCGGGCCGGTGTGACCCTACTGTCAATCAGGTAAGGCAATAGACCTGCAAGGCGGGTGGTTGTCAGCCCCAATCGAATTGCCACCTGCTCGAGCGGCTGCTTTTTCGCGAACGTTCGCTTCAGCTGTTCGACATCGGAACGTCGAACCACTCTAAAGGTTCTGCCGGAGACCGTCGTCCGCTCTCGCAGTCCTAGCTCATGCTCGTTGAAGAGTAATTGCAGCTGCCGAAGCGACACGCCCATTTCATCCGCCGCGAGCTTGGCCGGGATCCAGGCTGCCTGGGCCAGCACGTCGTCGGGCAAGCGACGGTTCCGGCCTCCGAGAGCGCCTGTCCAGTGCTCGGTCAGATATTCCTCGAAGGCCTTTCTGAGAAAATGAAACTCCTTCTCCAAGAACGCTCCATACAGCGCCTTGTAAAACCCTCGAAAGACGCGCGATAGGCTACCCGTGGCTCCGCTGGCCTTGCTGAGTTGATCGAGCAATTTAAAAAACCCTCTGGGCCATGTATCGAGTATCTCCGCCGCGACGGATGACACATTCCACGAAACTGACAGTGCATCTGCTTGTGCGATTTTCTGAGGCGTCGTGGTGTCTGCATGGGTCGCATATGCACCCAAAAGCTGAACGAGACGAAAACACGCTTCGACGGACAGACCTTGCAACACCGGAATTTCGCAACGACCCCTACCTAGCGCCGCCGCCTCGAGGCTCGCACTGAGTCTTACGACGGCGGGTGGGGCCATTACGATGCGCTCGCCAGCCAGCAAATGGCCGCATGCACATCGACATAATGACGAGCGTGCCCACGTCAGTCGATTGCCGCATTTTTCGCAGGAATCGACGAGCCAGCAATTGTGCCAAGGGCAAGCATCCGCGAAGCGCAGCTCGCAGCCCACACGACCGATGCCGCGCCCTCTTAAGCAGGAGGGGCAAATCCGAGCCGCGCGTACCGGTAGCAGGTGAACGTTGCCAGCAAGTTCCGATGCTGTCGCTGGCTCTGAAACCTGCAACACAGTTGAGAAGCCGAGCATGTTCTCGTTCGCTAGCCTGAGCGCGTAGGCGAACCGGCCCTCCGCATCTTCAATGTTTGGGCATATAAGCAATGCGCCAGTGCCGGTCGATTGATTTTCTACGGCGTTACTGAACATGAGCGCTGGCATGATGATTCCCCTTCGTCTTGGTCTTCGCGTCACCCCTCGTCGTATATCTTTTCGGGTCGTCCCAGATATCGAATGGCTCCGAGGGCTGCATAAGGAGACGCAATTTGGATTTACTGGCAAACGGGTTCAAGGAGCTCGGTGCGTCGCCCCAGATACGTGCCTCAAAGGCCCTTTCCAGTGTCTTCAGGGTGATTGCACCTTTCTCTTGCAGACTTACCCGTGAGACCGCCTCCTCGACGATCTTCACGATGTAGTCGATTAATCCGCTTGAGGCGTAATAGAACCGTCGAGCGACGTTGGCATCGTGCAGCTCAATGCACTTGATCGGAATCAACTTCCAGATTTCTTTCAGGACTGCACGAAACTCGCGCCGTTCTTCTTCGGTGGTGAACCCGAACGGCCGTATGTAGTGTGGTACGCCAAGCCGACGTCGCAATTGCGGGTTCGCGTTCACGACGCTGATGGACCGCGGTAGACCCGCCAGGACGACACCGACGTTGGCGCGATTAATGAGGTTCTTCAGCCAGTCTGTGATCCGCTTCCGCTCTCGCACATGACTTCCATCGTGAAAATGCTGAAATTCATCGATCATGAGAAGTTCGACTTTGCACTTTCGGAACAGGTGAAGGATCCGCTTCGTCTTCTGTTCAGCGCTGCCAGCGTGCGGAAACGGATCGCCCAATGCAGTCAAAATCGACTCCGCTAACGATTTAACGGTCGGAGCTTCGGGGGCATCAACTAGTACAACGCGCGCGCGCGTCGTTCCGGAATCAATCTCTATAGGGAATTTGCTCCGGTAGTACTTAAGAAGGGTTGTCTTGCCACCCCCCGTCTGCGCCACCAACAGCTTGCCCTCCGCAGCACGCGATTTCTTGCTGCGATAGTGAACGCGGGCGATTTCACGTACGCCTCTGCAAAATTCACCGTACTCGATGATGGTGAAGTGCAGGCTGAAAGCAACCAGATCGCTGGTGGACGCCGGTGCTTCGACGCCAAACTGCAAAAGATCGTCGAGCTTCATGCGGGCTCCTCGACGCGCCCGAGAAGTGCGACGCCGAGTTTTGGCAGCTCGTCGTCCAGGCCGGCAGGCAATAATTCGACGGGCGGTGTAGTCAGGTCAACTGGAATTTGCGCGGCTTCGAGGCAGGCTGCGCTTGCAAGAACTGCCTCGCTGTCGTGCTGCAGCGTTGAGGCGGCGCGTTTTCGAGTTGCTGTTTTCTTAGCGAGTAACGCCTCATCCACAATCGCCTGGATCTCTTCCCTGACATTTAACAGCACCTCATCGCGCCACGCTTCTCCGAACCGCTGGCGAGCTTCTGCCACAACGAGGCGGTGAACATCGCGATTCAAACCTTGCGTGTAAGCCTGGTTAACGGCCGGTACTCGAATGAATTCTTCGGCAACGGGATCCAGCACGCTGATCCAGCTCACGTCGTCGTCGAAGAAGCGAACGTGCAAGGACTGCGACTTTTCACTTCTGTGGCGGATCGCTTGCAAGTGCGGGGAGTTGTAGTAGAGGTAATCCACTTCAAGCCCGTAATGAAATAGCTTCCTCGTCGCCGACGCGCCGCAGATCGTGTCTAGCTGCTGCGGATAAGCTGGAAGCTCGATCAGCCGATGCTCTTCACCTTCGATCCATACGCGTAGTGGCGTCCTGCCGCCCAATCCACGATGAGGCGTGTTGTGATACTTGTCGACGATCCACTTCACCAGAAGGTGCACCAGTGTCTCGAGATCGATCGCGGCCTCCTTTTCGCTCGGATAGTCGCCGCGCTTGTCTGGGTTCGAGAACACGGTCCCAGGCAGTCGGTGAATTAAGTCTTCCGCGAGGGTCCTGAAGACACGTTCGATCGCGCCTTTCATCTCCGGATGCGCGACCCCGCAGTACTGCAGCTCGATGCCCATTTCAAGACAAATCGTTTCGACGGCGTGGGCGTGAAGGTCCATTCCGTTGTCGCAGACAACAAGATCCGGCACGCCTCGGCACGGCCACGCGGATGTGACATCTGGGAAGCGTGCAAGGATCAGATCCTTCGGAAGCATCACCTGTTTCAGGCAATACAAAACGGAATTCGCGGAGGGCGCGTGAAAGCTGATGTAAAAACCGAGGATGCAGCGGCTCTTTCGGTCAATGGCTAGCGTTATCCATGGCCGACCTAAAATCAGTCTTGTCACCTTGTCGATCACCAAGAGGTCAAGCGGAGTGTGGTCGATCTCGATGCGTTCGAGAATGTGTTCCACCTTCACCGTGTCAAGAGCCGCGCGCAGTTCTCGGTCCGTCGACGCCTTGCCTTCACGCGCTTTCCTCACAAGACCGTAGTGCAGCTCCTTGAGCCAGCGATACACCGTGGCCAGGTTCGGCGCCGGAAGTTTTTCTTCGCTCTCGGATAGTTTCTTGTTTGTGCGCCTTATCTTTTCTTTCATTCGTTCGAAGACCGCCTTGCCGGGATGTTTCTGCCTATTGAGAAACACCTCTGCGATCGCTTCCTCGAAGACTCCGAGAAGTACCTCGTCGCGACGTCGACCGCTTCGCTCCCGGCCGTCAATGAGTTTGTGAATACAGCGCGTGGGACTGAATCGTTGCCACCATCGCCAGACGGTCAGGGGCGTGGGGGGTGAAGGGTCTTCAAGTCGCACCGCTGCATTGGCAATTGCACCGCGCAATGTTTCCGTCGTGCAAACGAAGCTTCCGCCCGCCTTACGAAAAGCTCTTTCGATCGCGGTAAGGTAAGCCACGTGAAGCTTTGCCCGGTCTCTATGCTTGTCGGGAACGGTTTTCAAATCCCGTGGCGTCGAGACGTAGAAGACGTTGCTGGAAGCGCCCAGACTCTTTTCATCGATTACCCATTCGCCACTCATCCAGCGCCGATTCAATTCGGCGAGGGTTAAATCCCGGCGCTTCCCGGCGGCATCTTCGAGTCGCAGCTTGTGATTGACGAGTCGCTCGATGAGCGTGAAAACGCGTGTTCCGAAGAGGAAGCGCAGGCCCTTCTTAAATGTGAAGCGGATCATTTGATGGCCCCCCAAAACTTGTGGTGCATACGAGAGTGTCGTCATTAAGCACACGATCAAGACTTATGAACAGCTGATCAAGCGCTACCAGACGTAGAACATGATTCGCAGACCCCAGCAGAGCTCCCGCCTCGCGGAGGGTCCACTGTTGCGCTGTTCCAAGACGGTCGAGGTCTTCCATGAGGCTGGCTTCACATGCAGTCTGTCGAACTGAGCGATGAATCGCTTTCAGAGTGGAGAAGCGCGGTTCCTTGCGTATCTCGCGCTCGGTAAGAATGCGCAAGCGAATGCCCAACTCCAGGTAGCGAGTGGCTACGCATGCAAGCTTCGATGCCACGTTGGGATTCAGAAGCTTGGCGTGAGGCTTAACCTCTACATCAAACGTTTCGCCACTATTGAGCTCGACCGAGAAGTCCGGGTAATACCGGTGTGGGCGCGCATCCAGGTCGTAGTAGTGGACGATCCGAGGCTGTGCTGCAAAGTTCGCAACTTCCGGGTGGTACTCGAACCAGCGAATCGCATCGCGCTCAAGCAGTGATTCCCATTCCACGATGCATCGGTTCTTTTTGCTAGGAAACTTCCCGCGAAAGCGCTTGCCGCTTCGCGTTACGACTTTTCTGACTGCCATACCGGCTCCTTGCAGCTCTTCCGAGCGCCTCCGCGGCAGTGCCCACGAAGGTGATGCCCTTGTTGGTGGGGCGCCGATGGACGAGCTGTCCCGTCTGCAAGAGAACAGAAGCTGACGGCAACAGGCCAGACTCGTGACACCGGCGCTTGAGGCCGAACAGAGTCGTTGACGCGCCACTCGGAGATGTGGATACTGCAGGCGCTAACCGAGCAGTACGGCACATGCCTAGCGAACGAGCCGCGGACGTCTTTCGACCGATGCGGCTTTTTCGTTTACATGGCGACCTCCTCTTGCCCCTTCTTCTTTCCGATAACGGCTACAACCGACTCCACCAGTTGGATTTCGTCGTCCGACAACTCGGGTAGTTGCTCCGCTAGCCGCACGAGCGACTCCGCCCCCGGCAACGGTTCCGCGCTGTTCTCGAGTACGCGCTGAATCTGGGCGCTCGTCAGAGCTCGCCTCGCGGCTGCTCTATCTTTGGCGCTCGCTTGAACCGCCGAAAGGATCCGATCCAACACTCGCAAGGTCGGAGTCTCTTTCCGCCCGCGCTCCAGGCCTGCGAGATAGCTCGCATCAATTCCCGCTGTTGCGGCAACGACCTTCTGGAGAAGGCGGCGTCTGCGTCGCAGTGAAAAAAGCAAGTCTCCCAGCCGCGTGCTCAAAGGAATCAACCTCTAGGCAAATTGGAAACCAGAAATGGTCTCCTTCGGCAGTGTGGGTGCTGGCAAGCTAATGCGCCAGGGACAGTTGTGCAGCCGATCTGTACCGAGAGGAGCAGGCAATGGTGGCTAAACGAATTCCGGTGGACAAGTGGAGAACGATCGCGTGGGCCACCTACATCGTTACCATCACCGGTCTATCGCCGGAGCGACTACAGCAGGAGCTATACACAGCCCGATTCCCAAGTCGAGTTCCAAATACAACGAATCTGTTTCGTAAGTACCTTACGGGACACCGCTCTGCAGCGGTTTCTATCGAGGGTGACGAAGCTCGCAGTTACGTAATGGCTGGTGAAGCTGTGTGCCGCGGCTCCTACGCTCGATTCGCACATCCACTGTTCAATTTGCTCGAGGAACTCTTTTTCCTAGAACGCCCTGACATTGCGCAGCGCCGATTCCTTACTCGGATCGCTGCAGAATTTCGTGTGGGCCTACGGCTATTTGAAGGACTATCGGGTGACGAGCGGCTTAGGCCAGAGGAAATATCCGATCGCCAAATGAAGAACCTGTTGCGACCTTACCGCGATCGCAACCGATTGCAAAGAATTCGGGTGCACTTGTTGAACATGCCTGCGCACTTCAGGAAATCGCTATTCAGAGTTCAACACGAGTCCTGCCGCCTTGTCCGACGCTTACAACCACTTCGCGAAGAAGAGAGTCTGATGACATCGCCGCCTTCTATCGACGATCTCGGCTTGGCCCTAGCGTTCTGCCTTGAGGCGCTCGAGCTTGACGACTATGAAAGGTACTGGGACGCGCGCGGCCTGCTGTCTGAACATCTCAGCGTGTTGCGCACAGAGGGCGGTCTCGCGCCATCAGCGGTCGCCATTGAAGATTTGATGGCCGAAAAGTTACTTCGGCCCGAGTTGGCGAGTTACGACTACATTGGTTCTGCGATGAGCAAAACAATTAGCAAGGCGCTATGGCCGCTGCGCCATCTGCCCTCCGACGACGTAGAAATGAGGGCCAAGATCTACGAGCATTTCGATCGCACTCTCCAAACACTTCCTGAGTTGATCCGCTTGGCGGCATCAAACGATGAAGCGAAGTGCTGAGAACTCGTGCGAGGTCGCGCATTTCGCCGGGATTGCTAGAGACCTTAGCGCCGCTCTAGCAGCCTAGGGGGTAGAACCGAACCAGGCCCTCTCTTCCGCATACGGCGAACCTAGGCTGATCACTTCTAATGTCTGCCACAACAGCTCGCGGATTGCGTCAACCTGTTCTCCCGTCCCCTCCGGCGTCAGCGGAAATGCTCCAACGCTGGGCACAAGTTGCGAGGGCTTGCTGCCAAGTGCTGAAGGGTGCCGAACAAAGAAATTTGCTGTTGCGTCCAGCGTCCTTCCACCCGATCCGTCGCCCGGAAACAAAATATATGCGCCCCGCGTGCTCAAGATCCCGTCACGGTACGTGTGCATCTTGAACAAGTCGTCCTGCTTGTGGACCCGGGCAAGCTCGGCCTCATAGCCCGAAGTGTCTTCTCTACCTGTGCTGTTCGCCGCCTCGTTCTCCAATCCGAACAGTGCTTCGGCCTGTTGTCGCTCCAACCGATACTTGGCGTCAAAATGCAGCCAATGAGCAGAACCGTCGAGCTGGCGCGCGACGATGCTGTAGTCTGGATCAAAGCTCGCCGTATAGCTGCCACTCCAACCCATTGGCGGGGAACGCGGGCGCGAGAATTTCTTGTTGTAGAAGAGGCTTACGCTCAGCGGTATCCCCTGGCTACTGATGAACTCAAAGTGGCACTCGCTCCCTTGACCTTTTGCAAGCTGGATGCGAAGCCCGTCAGTGGTCACTGTGAGGAAGTTGCCACCGCTCTTCACCTTGCAGAGACTTTGCAGGACCTCCCGCAAGACGAAGAAGCACCAATACTCGTAAATTTGATTCACCGGCCTAACGTCGGCGACAAGGCCATCAGCCAGCTCCGCGCCGTGCGACCAAGCTAGATCAAGGGACATCCGTAGCGCCACATCAAGCCGAAACAGCTCCTTGTAGCCACGCCTGCGGAGCATTGTTTGGGAGTTGGCAGGAATCGGTCCAAGCGGCCCGACCTCCCGCCATAGGCCATGCTGTAGTAGCTCGTCGAGCTGCAAGCGCCACGACCTAGCTTCCCGCTCTGCAGCCTTGCGCTCCCGCGTTCGCATGCGACTTTCTAGCGTTTGGGCAAGTAACTGGCAGTGTTTCAGCAGCGCCTTCGTGTAACGGTTTTCCGCGGTATCGTGAGACTCGAACATCTCCCGCTGTGGCAGCTCGCGCGGTGTGTAGCCGCGGAAGAACCTCGTCAGTGGACCGCCGTGGCTAAGCAAAGAGACTTCCAGATGATCGATGACCAGGTCCGCTTGCCCTTCCTCGATTTCCTCTATTGGCTTCAGCTCCAGCCGTTCGAAAAGTCGCGAGTGCGGAGTGCTCAGCACCTCGGCCGCTGCGGCGGGAAGCTGCGTGGGAGACATGACGTACCGCATGAGAAAATGCAAAGCCGTGTCGTTACGCGCTTGCTCCTGGGAGAGCCCAAAGGACAAGGACACCGGCGTGTCGTAAGCTAAAAGTAGCTCCGTCGCCTTCGCGGCCAAGCTATCGAGGAGGGCTTTGAACTCGTCGAAGTACCGCAACTTGCGGCAAACAACCTCCGCCCGGAGCTTGCCGCCAAGTTCCGTTCCGAGATCTACGACACCAGCGTGTGAGCGAAGGCGAAGCTGCCCCGTCACGACCGTGTGACGACGGCCCGCCAGCTCGATTTCACGCCAGCGCTTGATGGGCTCCCGTGTGAACGCCGAAGCTAGGCGCAGGTTGAACGGCCAAGCCGAGTGCATGTCAGAACGCTCGCTCGCCTCAATTAAGGGCAGTGGGATAGTGATGTCGACGAAGTAGTCGGTATCCTCGCGAAGCTGGAAAGGCTCGAACAATTCTCCGCCGTCTCGCCAGCACATCGGCGGTATACCGCCCGAGCTGCACTGGTCGGCGCCGACTTCTTCATCGGCCGCCGCAAGGCTGGGCGCAGTCGGCGTCGGCTGGAGCGCTCGCCCGCGCCCTACCGTGGACTCGATCTCAATCTGTACGCCGGAGCCTAGGTCGAAGTGGGCGCGATGCAGCGCGACCAGCGGCATTTCACCTCACAAAAGACACGTAATTGCGTGCGACAAGCCGATCGTGCATCGAGAGTAGCTTTGCCGTGCTCATCTTGAAGGACGAACCGGCAGGCAGGCTAACGCCCTTGCCTGTATCAATTCCCACGACCGCATCAACACCAAGCGTGTACTTAGCAGCCGGAATGCTTTGCGCATCGCCGCCGCTGAGAAAGGCCGCAAGCGCTTTCAGGCTGTCGCTAAGAGCGGACCGATTACCGTGGATCTTTGGCAGCACCTTCTGGAGCAGTGCGCGGTCGAGCCCGTCAACCCACGCGCCGAGCACTGCCGTAGACGTCGCACCCATTGCGAGCTGGGCCTTAATCCAGACCAGGAGGTAAGAGTGCACCTCTTTCACCACGCGATAGCCGAACTCGAACCCTGTCGGCGCAAGAAGATGGAAGCATCCGTCGAGGACCTGTAGCGTGAGCTCTTTACACTTCGCCAGCTCGGTCGCGTCCACGGCATGTTTGCTGACCAAGCTATCGAGTACGGCGGAGGGGTCAGCGAGACGGCCCTCACCAGCTTCTCTATCGTCAATGGCTTCGCGTAGGAGAGTGTTCGCATGTGCTAGATCGATCGTCGCATCCTGCGTCGCGCCTGACGCATACTGGCTTGGCGTAAGTGCTCGTATCTCAAGTACGTGCGCACGGTCGAGCACTTTCGGCGAAAACATGTAAGTCGTCTCATCGACGTTAACCGTACCAACATAGAATAGGTTCGGCGGCAGCGTAAGCGCCTGTTCGTTTTTGTAGAGGAGGCGCGCTGACTCCGCCTCCGGCGAATCCTTATCTTCCAGATCCAGCAACTCACTAATGACCGCCAGAGCCTGGCGGTCGATGATCGGTGCATTCTCTCCATCTTCAAGAATGTTTGACGCCTCCATTAGAGACAGGAACGGCGCGAAGTACCTCTCGACGTGCGAAAGGTTCATTTCGTCGAAAACGAGGAAGTGGGGGACCTTCGTGGCTTTTGGATTGCAGGCGCGAAGAACGATCCGTAGCGTCTGCGTTATTTCGTAGCTCTCATTTGTTCTGCTGCCGTCGGCTCGGGTCCGCTCGGACCCGAATGGCGTCCGGTAACCGAGCAGCTTTTTTGGCGATGTCCAGTCCGGGCCAATGGGGACAAGCTCGAAGATTTGGCGGTCGACTGCCGCTCCATAGTGCTCTTGGAGCTGTTCCGCTAGACGAAGGGTTGCGCGCGATTTACCCGTCCCCGACGTACCCGTCATGATCACGAAAGGCTTTGCGGCGAGGGCGACCACCAAATCAAGAGAACAACGGAGTCCCTCCGCTGTCGCAGTTGGCGCGACCGGAGCAGCCGTCGGGCCTTTCAAATAGCTATCGGGAGCCGCAGCGCTCGCGTCCAAGTCAACGTCACGGACCTCGGCAACGGACGTATCGAACAACTCGGCGATTTCACTGTGAGTCAAGCCATAGTCGGCGGTGAAACGCGCCTCTAGCAGCTGGCTCCTTCGCGCTGGATCTGTCTCGGTGCCGATGATGGGCTCGATATCAACATGTCGATAGTTCCAGATTGCGCTCTCTGCAAGCTTCGGCTTTGGGGTTGACTGCTGCGCTTCCTTGAGCAGCAGATCTGCAACGTGCTGCTCGTAGCCAGGAACGAGGCTGGCCTTTCGAGGCGAATCAGAGCTCAAAGCAAAGACTCGCCCCCAAACAGGACGAGCAATTGTTGAGTTCGTGCCGTTAGAGATCCATTTGCCAGTTCGAAAGCCAGCACGTGTTTCATTCGAGGCGAAGACGTTGAAAAACGCCTTCTCAGCCTTGTGACTTATGCTAGTGGTATTGGTAACAGAAGAGAACTCGCGCGCAGCCTGAACAAAGGCGGGCTCACTTTCGGCAATAGCGACAGCACTCGTTCCCTTGATGGCGAGCGTCCGCTTCACTACGAGGAAGTCGACGAGTGCTCCCTTGGCTCGTGTGTCTGCCAGCGCCTCAATGGCGACACGTAGCCGTTGGGCAGTAAGAAACGCTGGCATGTGCGCTGGCCGCTACGCCTCAATTCTCACGCCAGCGCGCGCAGATGTTCCACCATCAGCTGGCAAAACTCTGTCTTGAGGTCGATGCCGATCGCCCTGAACCCTTGTTTCCGCGCGAAGACAAGACTGGTCCCGCTACCCCCGAAGGGGTCCAGGATGACGCCGCGCGGCGGCGTCGTGGCCAGGATTGGAATGCGGACCAATTCCTCAGAGAAGCGAGCCTTGTGTCGGTGGCTGTTGCGTGCCGGTGCAACCTCCCACGTATCGGGCGGTGGCAGCACGCTGCCGCCCGGCAACCTGCGGCCCACAGCGTCCTTGTTGAAGTAGTACCACCGCGACTTGACGAGGTGGAAGACATACTCGTGCGATGTCGAGCAGCGGTCGCGCACCTGATCGGGGATTGGGTTTGGTTTCACCCACACATTGTCATTGCGAACCAGCCAGTCCCGGTCCTGCATCGCTATGGCGAAACGGTGCGGGATCAACAGGAGCTGTTTTGGCTTGCACACCTGCCCGTCGCCAGTGCGGTCCTGTGGGCGTAAGCCAAAGCGCCTCGCGCTTTGCTTAACCTCGCCGCTCTTATGCTCGCCCTTGCCGCTCCAATAGGTGTCTCCTAAGTTCACCCACAAGCTGCCGTTATCTGCCAGCACAGGACGGCTCGCTTCGAAGCACTCAACCAAATTGGAAATGAAATCGCGCGGATGCTCTTCCAGCCCGATTTGACCGTCTACTTCGTAGTCCCGCTGGCCATAAAACGGCGGCGAGGTGACCATACAGTTAACGATCACTCCAGCACGTGCTAGGTGGTACATCGCCTCGCGTACGTCCGTGTTGAAGATCAGAACGTTGTCGTCCGCGTAAAACGCGGCCTTGCGAAGTTCCTTGCAAGTAAAGGCGGCTCTTGAGGCAACCTGCGGAACCAAGGCAGCGTTTGCTTTAGTCAGCGGTTTGGCTTCCTCGGGACGCAGCACTGCGGTCTTCTTGGCCCTCGTCGAAGCTCTGCCGGGCAGACTGTTCTTCGTCGTCTCAAGCATAAAAGGGGCTGAACTTTCTTGGTCTTCTACTTGCCGTGCTGCGCGATACGCTTTGAAGCTCAAGCTATGCCTCCAGTAGGGCCACTGATCGCGATGTATTTCTCGCGGCGTCGCTCATGAGCCCGGCGACGGAAACCTTCTTCTACTTCGCGATGTTCTGCAGGGACTGAGTCAGTTAGCAAGCTTCACGCTTGCGCGCGCTGCTTGCATCTTTTATACAACTTCAAACTGCGCGAAACCTTCATGCTTCCTCCAAGAATTCCAGCACCACCTTACACCAGGTTGCAGCAATTTGCCGCGACAGCCGACGCACGCCGCGGGCGAATCGCTCTTTTGTTGATTTGCCTCGATGTTGATCACTGATGGCCTCGAACAAGAATCAGCACTTCGTTCCTAGGTGCTACCTACGTCCGTTCACCGTTGACGGAGCTGACGCCGCCATCCATCTGTACAACATAGATCGGCAGAAAGTCATTGAACGAGCATCCTTGAAACATCAGTGCTCGGGTGACTATTTCTATGGCAGAGACCCGGATCTGGAACGGGCGATTCAGTGGATAGAGAGCGCATACGCTGCAGCTTTACGGGGCGTATCCAGCTCCGAGTACGCCCTTACCGATGAGCAGCGCAATGTACTAAAAATATTTTGGCTGCTTCAGCACTTGCGCACGGAGGCGGCCTCGAGGCGATCCGTGGAAATGGCTGAACTGACCCGCAGCGTGGTTGGCCTCGAGGATCCTAATTTCCGTCTTGAGATTCGCGAAGCAGTGCAAATAGCGATGAAAGTATTCGCCGAATCGCTGCACGTAGTAGCCGACTTGAAGGTCTGCCTAGTACGGAATCGAACGACGACTCCGTTCGTTACTTCTGATGATCCAGCTGTCCTTACGAATCGCTGGTATCTGGAAAGTGCCGCGAGCACAGGGGAATCCTTCGGTATTCACTCTGCTGGCACGGTCCTGTTACTTCCACTGAGCCCGCGGCTTCTCTGCCTTGGATACGACGGCGACGTCTACAGCGTGCCGCATGAGAACGGATGGACCCAGGCTCGGCGCAATTCCGATGTGGATGCATTCAATCAACATCAGTTTCTTAATTGTCGTGCGAACATCTTTTTGCAAGATGCAGCACACGGAAAGCTTGTTCATGACTCTTTCTTGCAAGCAGCGCCGTCCCGTCCGACCCAAAGGCACCTAATTCACTACGCAGTGCTGGACAGACCGGAGTCCGGGTTCTCTCGGTACAAGGTTGTCAAACGCGAGGAAGCTGGTGAACACAAAGAAGCAATTATTCACACGCAGGTCGTGCACGCGAAGCCTGCATCCTGGCCAAGACAAGTATCGTGGCGAGCGAAGGGCTTTGTATTCACCAACGGCACTGGTGTCGGTTATGTTCGACAAGCTGATATCAATAGCTACGGCGGTCCACCGTTCCGCAAAGTGCGTATCTAGCTAAGGGGTTGCCGCAGATCATCATCAATAAAGCGCATTTCTTTTCGGCTTACTCACGCTGCAAAAGGGAGACGGTCCCGGGAATTTCCTAAACATCGGTCGTTAACCGCCAGAACGCGTCGCGCGAAGAAATAGGGAGCTCAACTCGGCACCGATTGATTTATCCCTGTTTGCGGAAGTAATGAGGCGTGTAAACCTGGTGCGAACTTTCAACTTTTCAAAGGGTTACGGCTGAAACCGTTATCAAATATTTTGAGAAAGTTATCAAGTTTTCTGAGAACCTACAAACCTACACCGCTAGACGTCGATGTTTCCGGCGGCCAGAGCGTTTGTCTCAATGAACTGCCGCCGTGGTTCGACCTCGTCGCCCATTAACGTCGTGAAGATCTGATCGGCGCCGATCGCGTCGTCGATCTGCACTTTGAGCATCCGTCTGACGGCGGGGTCCATGGTGGTCTCCCATAGCTGCGACGGGTTCATCTCACCCAACCCTTTATAGCGCTGGCGTGTAACGCCTCCCTCGGCTTCCCGCATCAGCCAATCGATGGCCTCGGAAAAGCTCACCACCGACGCCTGCTTTTCCTTGTCGCCTACGCCGCGCACGATGCGCGCGCCGGCATCGATCAATCCCTTGAAGGTGCGCGCCGCGGCCGCCAGCGTGGCGTAATCGGCGCCGTGCACGAAGTCGGCGTCGATCGCGCTCAGCTTGACGTTGCCATGATGGCGACGCTCGATGCGCAGCCGGTGCTTGTCGGTGCTTGAATCGTGCTGTGCGTACACATGCACGGTCGAATTGCCGAGCGCCTCGGTCAGTCGCAACGCCGATTGTTCGGCATTCGCCGCGCCGTCGAGATCGAGTTCGGTGCCGGACAGCAATGCCTCCAGCGCTGGTCGGTCCATCACACGCGCCAGGCGTTCTATCACGGCAGCAGCCACCAGATACTGACGCGCCAGCGCTTCGAGCGCTTCGCCTTCGATCGGCGTTGCGCCTTCGGCGGGGATCAGCTTCGCATCCTTCAATGCCAGCGTGACGATGTATTGCGCGAGCTCGTGATCATCCTTGATGTAGCGCTCGTCCTTGCCGTGCTTGATCCGGTACAGCGGCGGTTGCGCGATGTAAATGTGGCCGTGCTCGACCAGAAGCGGCATCTGCCGATAGAACAACGTCAGCAGTAGCGTACGAATATGCGCGCCATCGACGTCGGCGTCGGTCATGATGATGATGCGGTGATAGCGCAGCTTGTCGAGGTTGAAACCGTCGGGCGTGTCGGCCGCACCGATGCCGGTGCCGAGCGCGGTGATCAACGTCGCAATCTGCTCGGACGAAATCAGTTTGTCGAAGCGCGCTTTTTCGACGTTCAGCACTTTGCCGCGCAGCGGCAGTACCGCCTGGAACTTACGGTCACGCCCCTGCTTGGCGGAACCGCCGGCCGAATCGCCCTCGACGATGTAGAGCTCCGATTTTGCGGGATCACGTTCCTGGCAATCCGCCAGCTTGCCGGGCAGTCCGACGCCGTCGAGAACACCTTTGCGCCGCGTCATCTCGCGCGCCTTGCGCGCCGCCTCACGCGCGCGCGCGGCGTCAACGATCTTGCTGCAGATGATTTTGGCGTCCGCCGGTCGCTCCAGCAGATAGCTTTCGAGAGCGCGCCCGATTGCGTCTTCGACCGCAGGACGCACTTCGGACGAAACCAGCTTGTCCTTGGTCTGCGAGCTGAATTTGGGCTCGGGCACCTTGACCGAGAGCACGCAAGCGAGTCCTTCGCGCATATCGTCGCCGGTGGTCTCGACTTTTGCGCGCTTGTCGAACTCGTGGCTTTTGATGTAGTTGTTCAGCACACGCGTCATCGCCGCGCGCAGACCGGTGATATGCGTGCCGCCATCGCGCTGCGGAATATTGTTGGTGAAGGCGAGCAGGCTCTCGTTGTAGCCGTCGTTCCACTGCATTGCGACTTCGACGCCGACCGACGTGCCGCCCGCACTCGATTCGTTGCTGATGTAAAACACGTTCGGGTGCAGCACCGTTTTTGATTTGTTGATGTACTGCACGAAACCTTTGACGCCACCAGAGAACGCAAAATCCTCTTCCTTCGCGTTGCGCTGGTCGACAAGCTTGATGTGAACGCCGTTATTCAGGAAAGAAAGCTCACGCAATCGCTTTGACAGCACGTCGTAGTGAAAATCGATGTTGGTGAAGATCGTTTCGTCGGGCAGAAAATGCACTTCGGTGCCGCGGCGGTCGGTCGGACCGGTGACCTTCATCGGCGACACTTCGACCGCGCCCTGATCGGTCTGCATCGTTTGCGCGATTCGATCCTGCACATCACCGCGACGGAACTCGAGGTAATGCATGCTGCCGCCGCGCCGGATCGTCAGCCTTAGCCACTCCGACAGCGCATTTACGCACGACACGCCGACGCCGTGCAGGCCGCCCGATACCTTATAGCTGTTCTGATTGAATTTTCCGCCCGCGTGCAGCTCGGTCAGTGCGATCTCCGCAGCCGAGCGCTTCGGCTCGTGCTTGTCGTCGAACTTGATGCCCGTGGGGATACCGCGTCCGTTGTCGACCACCGAGATCGAGTTGTCGGTATGAATCGTGACGATGATGTCGTCGCAATAGCCCGCCAGCGCCTCGTCGACCGAGTTGTCGACGACCTCGAACACCATGTGGTGCAGGCCGGTTCCGTCGTGCGTGTCGCCGATGTACATGCCGGGACGTTTGCGCACCGCCTCCAGACCTTCGAGGATCTGGATGCTGCTTGCGCCATAGTCGGCCCGACCGTCGGGCTGCGGCTGGTCTTCGGGTTGATCTGGTACTGCTGACATACGAGAGGTTTTCTTCCTGCGGCTATATCCGCATCGGCATCACGACGTACTTGAACTTATCGGAATTCGGCATTGTGATCAGCGCACTGCCGAGAGCGTCACCGAGCGAAAAGCTGACCTGGTCGTTCTTCAAATTCGCCAGCACATCCAGTAGATAGTTGACGTTAAAACCAATATCGAGCGCGTCGCCCTCGTAGCCGATCTCTAATTCTTCCTGCGCGTCTTCCTGGTCGGCGTTGGTCGAATTTATTTTTAGGCTCCCGACACCGAGCAGCATGCGCACGCCCTTGAACTTGTCGGTCGTCAGGATCGCCGCGCGCTGCAACGCGTGCATCAGCTCCTCGCGATTGATCGCGAACACCTTCGAGTTCGCAGCAGGAACTACCCGCTGATAGTCCGGAAATTTGCCCTCGACCAGCTTCGAAATCAGCTCGATATTGCCAAAGCTGAATTTGGCCTGATTGGCCGCCATCTGCACGCGTACCGGATCGTCGGTGTCGGGCAACAGCCGCGACAGCTCGAGGATCGTCTTGCGCGGCACGATGGCTTCAATCTTGTTCGACGACTCGGTTTTCGTGACTTCCGCCAGCGCCAGCCGATGTCCGTCGGTAGCGACTGCCCGCACTGTTGTGCCGTCGACGACCAGCAGCATACCGTTCAGGTAGTAGCGGATGTCCTGCTGCGCCATTGCGAAATGAACCATGCCGAGCAGGTACTTCAACGTGGCCGCCGGCAGCGAGAAATCGGCGGTGAACTCGGCCTGAGCGACAGTGGGGAATTCCTCGGCCGCCAGAGTTTGCAGGTTGAACCGGCTCCTGCCGCTGGCGACCGCCATCTTCTTGTTGGTCAGCGACAGTTGCACGTCGGCGTCAGGCAGCGCGCGCAGAATGTCAACCAGCTTACGCGCCGCGATCGTGGTGGCGGCGGTGTCGTTGCCGGCACCGATGTCAGCGCTGGTCTGGATCTGAATTTCCAGATCGGTCGCAGTGAACGATACCTTGCCGCCTTCCTTGCGAACCAGAATGTTCGCAAGAATCGGTAGTGTCTGCCGACGCTCGACAATTCCACTGACGACCTGCAACGGCTTTAGCAACGCATCGCGATTGGCTTTGACGAGTTGCATTCTTCTATATCCTTTTCATTTCTCTTCTTAATAGGTAACTAGTAGTAAAGGCGCATGTTTTTCGGGACAAACCCAACATGTTCCTTTGCATCAACGACTTGTCATGGCTGCAGCACTGTGGACAAGCCACCGGCTTGCGGGGGACTCGCGGTGGATGAAAAGGACAACTTGGCCCCGACGCACGAATCGCCCAATTTATCCCCAGTGACGCGGCCTCTGTCCACAGGTTGTTAGCCCTTCAGTGTTTGCTCGAGAACGTGCAGCGCATGGTTCATTTCGGGGTTCTTGGTGCGCTCGCCGCTTATTTTCCGTACTGCATGCAAGACCGTCGTGTGATCGCGCCCGCCAAATAATTCGCCGATTTCCGGCAGACTCTTCTGCGTCAGCTCCTTGGCCAGGTACATCGCCACTTGCCGGGGGAGCGCTATCGCGATTGGACGGCGCTTGCTGAACATGTCGGCCACCTTGATCTTGTAGTAATCGGCGACCGTCCTTTGAATCAGATCGACCGTCACCTGAGCCGTCGATGCCGACAACAGGTCCTTCAATGCCTCCCGCGCGACATCGACCGTGATGATGCGACCGTGAAACGACGAGAACGCCATCACCTTGCGCAGCGCACCTTCAAGTTCGCGCACGTTGCTGCGCAGATTCTTGGCAATGAAAAACGCAACGTCTTCTTTCAGCTGCGCGCCCTCGACTTCCGCCTTCTTGAGCAAAATTGCGACGCGCATTTCCAACTCCGGCGGCTCGATAGCCACCGTCAACCCGGATGCGAATCGCGATACCAGCCGGTCTTCCATATCCTTCAGTTCCTTCGGATACGTATCGCTGGTGATGATGATCTGCTTGCGGCCGGCAACTAGCGCTTCGAACGCATAGAAAAACTCTTCCTGCGTGCGGGCTTTGCCGGCGAAAAACTGGATATCGTCGATCAGCAGCAGATCGAGCGAGTGGTAGTACCGCTTGAAATCGTCGAACGCCTTGCGTTGATAGGCGCGCACGACGTCGCTGACATATTGCTCGGCGTGGATATAACGCACCTTGGCACCGCGTGCGCGCGCCAGTACTGCGTTGCCGACTGCGTGCGTCAAATGAGTCTTGCCGAGCCCGACACCGCCATATAGAAACAGCGGGTTGTACGATCCGCCCAGGTTTTCAGCGACCTGCATTGCCGCCGCGCGCGCCAGTTGGTTGGCTTTGCCGGTGACGAACGTATCGAAAGTCAAGTTGGGATTAAGCCGGGCGCGTTCGAGCTGCTCGCTGGCCACTGAAGGCGGTGCGTCTTCGGGGGCGGTCAGGGCTGCATCGGCGCCGTTCAGTGGAAAGCGCAGGCCCGAATAGCCGCTTTCAATAGCAAATACGATCGAGATCGGACGCTGCATCACACGCGAAACCGCACCGGCGATTTGCTCCGAAAACTGCGAACGGATGGCGTCGAGTTTCAGCCGATTCGGCGCACAGATTGTCAGCGTGGCTGTTGATTCGTCGAACTCGAGGGCTTTGAGCGGTTTGATCCAGGCGGAAAATTGTTGCGGCGTGAGCTCGCTTTCAAGCAGCCGCGAGCAGTCATTCCAGAGTTGCGTCATTACTTTGCGGCCCCGCGGCTAGCTTTTTATTTGTGTTGCGAAAGTGCTTATCAAGTTCGCGCAGCGGCCTGCCTGAACGCCTGCGTGCCCTTTGCCCTCGCCCGGTCGCCGGCGTCACGCCGTGTCCATTAGGCCACTGCGTAAACCCACCAGCTCAGGCGTGAATTCTACTCATGCGGCAGCGGGTTATCCACAGCAAAATCGCGTTTCCGGCGAATGAATTTGGATCGGCCCAGCGACCGGATGACGCACGCGGCTACACGACGCCTTGTGGTGCCGGTTTGACAGCGATTCGCGGTATCGCGTCTAATGCCGGGTTGCACGCAAGAGCACTTGAGAGTGTGATGGCCACCAAAAGAACGTATCAGCCCTCGAAGGTCAAACGCGCTCGCACGCACGGGTTTCTGGTTCGTATGAGATCACGCGGGGGACGGGCCGTGATTGCCGCTCGGCGCGCCAAGGGCCGGCAGCGTCTCGGAGTTTGAAGCGGTTGCGCGTTCTTTGAGTTGATCGTCCAGAAGCGAAGCACAGTCCGCGGTCCTGGCACGGTAATGACGGCCGACCTGAACCTGAAGGCGGCCGCTCGACGCAACGCTTGTGGCTTTGCTCCCGCCCGCCGGCTCAAAACGCCGTCTGAGTTTACGGCGCTGTTGCGAACTCCACGTGAACGATCCATTCGAATGGTGCGGGAAATGTTATCGATCGACGCGGCATGGACCTCTGAATCGACGGACGGTGAGGTGGGCGACGTTCGCTTCGGCGTCACAGTCGGCAAGCGCAACGCGCGGCGTTCCGTTGACCGCGCGCTGGTCAAGCGGGTAGTCCGCGAAGCATGCCGGCAACGCGCTGGGGATTTAGAGCGCTGCGCTCGTGCTGGGTCGGTTCGCGTCAGTATCGCGCTGCGGCTAAAGGCGCCGCTGATCGATATACGAGGTGAACCTCTTGCAATGCGAAGATGGCGGCGCCAAGTGCGGGTTGAGGCAGATGCTTTGTTGCAGGACGTACTCGTGCAAATGAGAGGGCGCTTCGCGCGACCCGTTTGCGCCTGATCGTTCGAATGATCAAGACGACATTGATCGCAATAATCCGCGGTTATCGCTTCGTGCTTTCGCCGTGGATCGGTAATGGGTGCCGTTATTGGCCCACGTGCTCGGACTATTCAATGCAGGCGATTGCATGTCACGGCGCGTTGCGGGGCAGCTGGATGATGCTGGTCCGGCTGGCGCGTTGCCACCCGTACTCTGCCGGCGGATTCGATCCGGTTCCGCATCAATTCAGATGGCGCTGCTGGCATCACCCCGAAGTCGGCTCGCCGAGTTCTCTCACATCAGTTAGAAGCGTTCATGAGCACTGATATTCAGCGTACGGTCTTGTTGGTCATTTTTGGTTTTACGTTGTTCATGTTGTGGGACAAATGGCAGGTCTACAACGGGCGAGCGCCGATGTTTGGCCCGGCACCTGCGCAAACAGCACCCGCGCAATCTGCGTCCTCGGCACCTGCGACCGCTGCAAGCGGAACGGCCAGTGGCGTGCCCCTCCCACCAGCTGCAGTGACGCCGTCCGCGGCGCAGAGCGCGCCCACCGATGCACCGCCTGCCATCGGCAAATCATCGCCGGTAGTAATCGAGACCGATATGCTGCGCGTGTCGATCGATCCGTTGGGCGCGGTCGTGTCGCGGGTGGAATTGCTGGGTCAACCCGCGGCCGCGGACTGGACCGCCAGCGGACTGATCGGTCTGGTGACAGGAAAAAGGCGCGACCCCAATGCCACCACCGTGCTGCTCGACGTCGGCCCGAACCGCGTGTACGTGGCACAGAGCGGAATCGTCGGCGGCAATTTCCCCAACCATCGAACGCCGTTTAGGCCGATTGACGGCCCCACGTCGCTGCTGCCCGGGCAGGATCAGCTTGAGGTTCGCTTCAGCGCAGAAAGCGGCGGCGTGCGTGTCGTAAAGAGTTACACCTTCCATCGGGGCCGTTACGACGCCGAAGTTCGGCACGAGATCGTCAATCTGACCGACCAGCCGCTGTCGCCGTCGGTGTACCTGCAGTTGACGCGCGATGGCAACAAGCCGGAAGGCGAGTCGGCGCTGTACTACGTTTACACCGGCCCGGCCGTGTTCACCGAGCAGGACAAGTTTCACAAAGTCGAGTTTTCTGCAATCGAAAAGAACAAGGCGCAGCTGCCGGCGCCTTCAGATGACGGCTGGATCGGGATGATTCAGCATTACTTCGTATCGGCCTGGGTGCCGCCGGTGGGTGTTCAGCGCGAGTATTACGCCCGCACCGTCGAAAAGAATCTTTATTCGATCGGCAGCATTGTTTCCATGCCCTCGTTGGCGCCGAACGCGAGGACCACTTCCCAATCGACGTTGTATGTGGGGCCGCAGAACCAGCAGGTGCTCGAAAAGATCGCGCCCGGACTCGAGCGCGTGGTCGACTACGGATGGCTGACCGTTCTGGCGAAGCCGATTTACTCTCTGTTGTCTTTTCTGCACGGTATCGTCGGCAACTGGGGCTGGGCGATCGTGTTGTTGACGGTGCTGATTAAGGCGGCGTTTTATCCGCTGTCGGCCGCGAGCTACAAGTCGATGGCGAAGATGAAGGAAGTCTCGCCGCGCATGATGAAGATTCGCGAACAGTACGGCGACGATAGGCAGAAGATGAACGTCGCGATGATGGAGATGTACAAGACCGAGAAGATCAATCCGCTCGGCGGCTGCCTGCCGATCCTGGTGCAGATTCCCGTGTTCATCGCGCTTTACTGGGTGCTGCTGGCGAGCGTCGAAATGCGCAACGCACCGTGGATTCTGTGGGTACAGGATCTCGCCACACCCGATTCGTGGCTCATCTTGCCGCTATTGATGATGGGAACCATGTGGATCCAGTACAAATTGAATCCGACACCGCCCGATCCGGTGCAGGCCAAGGTGATGATGCTGATGCCGCTGATCTTCGGAGTGATGTTCTTTTTCTTCCCCGCCGGTCTGGTGCTTTACTGGCTGACCAACAACATCCTGTCGATTGCGCAGCAGTGGTACGTCACGAGGCAGATTGCGAAGTCCAAGCGGCCGGGCTAGCGGTTTCGCTGCCGTAAAAGAATTGCCGGCCACAGCCAGATGCTGACGGCCCACAGCAGCACGCGCATCGCAGAGAAGCGGCCGGCTTCGCCGCGCTGCGCGACGGCAAAGACAACGGCGGCACCGCACACCACCCACAACACAAAGCCGGCGTACAGCAGCGCGCGCGTTTGATATTCGCCTCCCATCTGGCCAGCCGTCAGTGCGGCAACCATAATCGACAGCAGCAGCGCCAGCACGACGGCGACAAGTGGCGGACCATAGTGGGTCAATGGGTCTTCTTCTGACATCGTGCTTGGGCGGGCTGCTGCTGACCGGGCATGATCGTCCGCGTATTTTGCGCCGCATACGGCGACCGTAAACTCGCGCCCGATGGTCAACACCGTGGCGGCCGATCCGATCGTTGCAATTGCCACCGGGCCCGGCCGCGGAGGCATCGGCATCGTTCGCATCTCCGGCGCGGCGATCGCGCCCGTGATCGCCGCGCTGCTCGGTCAACGAGCCGATCGTCTGTTGCCGCGCCACGCGCTGTACGCCGAGTTTCTCGCCGCGGACGGCGCCGAAATCGATCGCGGCATCGCACTGCATTTTCCGGCGCCGCATTCTTATACCGGCGAAAACGTACTGGAGCTGCAAGGTCATGGCGGGCCGGTGGTGCTGCGCATGCTGCTCGCGCGCTGCTTGCAGGCCGGTCGCTCGATCGGGCTGCGCATTGCCGAACCGGGTGAATTCACGCAGCGCGCATTCCTGAACGACCGCCTCGATCTGGCCCAGGCCGAAGCGGTGGCGGACTTGATCGACGCTTCGACCGAGACCGCGGCGCGCGCTGCGGTTCGTTCACTGGCGGGAGAATTTTCGCTGCGCGCGCAGGCGTTAACGAGCGCGCTGATCGATTTGCGCATGCTGGTCGAGGCAACGCTCGATTTTCCGGAAGAAGAGCTCGATTTCCTGCAGCAGTCGGACGCCGTCGGGCGTCTGGGGCGCATCCGAGGCGATCTGGAGCTGTTGCTTAAGCAGGCGCGGCAGGGGGCGTTACTGCGTGAGGGGTTGAACGTGGTTCTGGTCGGCGCGCCCAACGTCGGGAAGTCGAGTCTCCTCAACGCGCTCGCCGGCGCCGATATCGCGATCGTTACCGCGATCCCCGGGACGACACGTGACCGCATCGCGCAGCCCATCGACATCGACGGCATTCCGCTGAACGTCATCGATACCGCGGGATTGCGCGAAGCGACCGACGAGGCGGAGCGGCTCGGAATTGCGCGCACGCTGTCCGAAGTAGAACACGCCGACGTGGTGGTGCATCTGATCGATGCGACGCAGTCCGTCGCTGATGCGGCCGTTTTAAAGCGCGTTGATGAGTGCATCGGCCGCGCCGTTCCGCTGCTGACTGTGGTCAACAAGATCGATCTGATCGACGCTAAAGCGCGCGCCGAGCGCGAGCGCGTGTTCGTTTCTGCCAAAACCGGCGCCGGTATTGACCTGTTACGTGCCGAGCTAAAGCGCGTCGCCGGGTGGGAGCAGGAAACATCGGGTGCATCAGTTTTCATCGCACGCGAGCGGCACTTGCACGCGCTCTCCCTCGCGCGCGATCATCTGGCGCATGCCGCGCAGCACGCGGCGCAGCGTGATTCGCAACTCGAACTGTTCGCGGAAGAGCTGCGCCTGGCGGGAGATGCGATCGGAGTCATCACCGGCGGAGTCTCCGCCGACGATCTGCTCGGCGCGATCTTCAGTCGGTTTTGTATCGGCAAATGACTAGCGATTAATGGACTGACGACCGAGAAGCCCGAACAGCTCAGGCTCGGCGGCGACGACAGCGCGTAGAAAGTATCGCGGCTGCGTCGGCCGGGTGATGTAGTAGCGTCCGCTGCGTGGCGGTTCGAGCGTAACCGTCAAATCCGCATCGCGGGCCGCCAAGCTCGGCGAGCGCGGCAACGGCAGCAACTCGAGAGTACGGTATAGCACTGCCGCATCACGAGCGGCGCAGCCAAGGAGGCAGCATGAACAGCAATTCAACGCTCGGCGCACGCAGCGGCCGCGCTATCGCTACCTGCGTAGCGGTTTCATTGTCCACACTAGCGGCGTGCGGTAGCAGCGATGATTCACGCATACCCGCACTGACGAATGTTCGGCCGTCATTTCTCGGCACGGTCATCACTGCAAGCTACAACGGCACCAGCGACGATTTGCTGACCGCGGGGCTCGGTTGGGACGGGTTGCAAAATGCGACCGCGCCGACGCTGTCGGCCACACCGACTGCGCCTGAATTGCGACGCCGCGCGATCTACGTGAACTACCGCGCACTGGTCGACCCCACCACCAATGGCGGCTACGGCGTGCTGTATGGTCCCAACGTGCCGCTCGACGGGGGCGCGCCGAACGCGACTCCGGGTGCCGGCAAGATTGCCGGCACCGAGTATGTGGCCTACAGCCTCGATGCCAGCGGCAAAGCTGCGGCGACACTGATGGTGCAGATCCCGTCGACCTTCAATCAGGCCGCTGCGTGCATCGTCACCGGCACCTCGTCGGGTTCGCGCGGTGTTTACGGCGCGGTATCGGTGGCCGGTGAGTGGGGTTTGAAACGCGGCTGCGCAGTTGCGTACACCGACAAGGGCGGCGGCAACGGCGCGCATGAGCTCGATACGAATACGATCACCTTGATCAACGGGCTGACTGCCAATGCGGCCAGCGCCGGCAACGCTAGCCATTTCACGGCCGCGATAACCGACGCGCAGCGCACCGGTTTTAGCACCACGAGCCCATTCCGCTACGCGTTCAAACACGCGCATTCGCAGGCGAATCCCGAAAAGGACTGGGGCCTTTTTACGCGGCAGGCGGTCGAGTTCGCGCTGTGGGCGATGAACGAGCAATTTGCGTCGACGGTTCCCGGCACCAGCGAGAAGTTACGCTTATATGTGGCGTCGAACACGCTGGTCATCGCGGCGTCCGTTTCCAATGGCGCCGGTGCTTCTATCGCCGCTGCCGAGGGCGACACCACCGGGCTGATCGATGCGGTCGTGGTTCAGGAGCCGCAGATCAATGTGACGGTGCCCGCGGGCCTGATCGTTGCGCGTGGAGGCGTCAACTATCCGACTCCAGCCATTGGACGCACACTGTATGACTACACGTCGCTCGCCAATATGCTACAGCCGTGCGCCGCGTACGCGCCCTCAGCAGCGGCATCGCCGTCGCTGGCGTTAGTTGCGATGGCGTCAGCGCAGAATCGATGCGGCGCGCTGGCCGCAAGCGGGGACGTGACCGGTGCTACCTTCAATACACAAGCGGAGGACGCGTTGACGCGCCTGCGCGACGCCGGATGGCAGCCCGAATCCGATCTGCTGCACGCAACGCACTGGGGTTTCCAGGCTACGACCGGCGTGGCCGTGGCCTACGCCAACGCTTATTCGCGCGCCAGCGTGCTGGATAACCTGTGCGGCTTCAGTTACGCCACCACAAGTGCGGGCGGCGTACCGGCGGCGGCGGCGACGTCACCGATGCTGACGTTGTTTGCGCTGGGCAACGGCGTTCCGCCGACCAATGGAATCAATGTCATTTACAACAATGCAGTCGGTGGCCCGATCAATCATCTGCTGGCCGACAACAACTTCGCGTTTCTCGGTGCGCAGTGCTTGCGGCAGCTCTGGACAACGTCGAGTGCAGCGGCAACTGCGGTCCAGGCCGGTGTTAATCAGGTGCTGGTCAATGGCAACCTGCGCGGCAAGCCGTCGATCATTGTGCACGGCCGTGCCGATGCGTTGGTGCCGGTTAACCATACGTCGCGTCCCTACTTTGGCGCTAATAAGTCGGTCGAGGGTGCTGCCAGCCGGTTGACGTATATCGAGGTCCTCAATGCGCAGCATTTTGAGGCATTCTTGCCGCTCGCCGGTTACGACACACGCTTTGTTCCGCTGCATTACTACGGCACTCAGGCGTTGAACCTGATGTGGAACCATTTGCGCAACGGCGCCGCGCTGCCCGGCTCGCAAGTAGTGCGCACGACGCCGCGCGGCGGCACACCCGGTGCAGCACCGGCGATCACGACGGCCAACCTGCCGCCGATCGTGCTGAGCCCGGCCGCTGCTGATGCGATCAACTTCACCACGGGCAATACGGTACAGATTCCGAATTAGCGAGTCTGAGCTCTGCTGTTGCACAGCCGCCGCGGGCTTCCCGGGCGGCTTTTTCTCGCCAATCGACTGCTTTGAGCCGCGAGTCAGCACCGAGGCTGGCCGCGGTTGCTTTAGCATGCACGCCTCATTTGCAAACCCGCCTTGCGAACCGCGGTTTTGGTTCAAGTTACCGTGTATGGCCGATCAACCTTCCGCAACCGAACCCTCGCTTTCCCGCCTTGCAATCGACCGTGGTAGCCCGGTACCGCGCCGGCGCCGCTCGCTGTGGAAACGCTGGTGGGTCTGGGTAATCGCGCTGGTCGTGCTGGCCGCAATCGCGTTGGCGCTGGGCCGCCGTAATGCGCCACAAGCCGTGGAAATCGCGACTGTCGCTGCTGCTTATCCGTCGACATCGGTAGCAGTGCTAAATGCGACCGGCCGTGTGGTCGCTGCGCGCCGCGCATCGGTTTCGTCAAAGGGCACCGGCCGCCTTGAGTGGCTTGGGGTGCAGGAGGGCCAGCGCGTCACCGAAGGCGACATCATTGCGCGGCTGGAGAATCGCGACGTCGCGGCGCAGCGCGAGCAAGCCGCGGCGCAGGTTCAGGTGGCGCGCGCCAATCTGGCGCAGGGACAGGCCGAGTTGGAAGATGCCGAGGCCGCGTACAAGCGAGCGCAGGATCTGGCCCGGCAGAAATTCATTGCCGGTTCCGCGCTCGATACGGCCGAGGCGCGCTACAACAAGCAGCGCGCGCAGATCGATACGTTGCGTGCACAGATCGCAGTAGCGCAGGCCAATTACAGGTCAACCGACGTGGCGTACGACCAGACGCTGATCCGCGCGCCTTTTACCGGAATCGTGCTGACAAAAAGCGCCAACGTGGGCGATATCGTGACTCCGTTTTCGGCGGCGGCGGGCACGACCGGCGCGGTGGTGACGATGGCGGACATGGAAACGCTCGAGGTAGAGGCCGATGTTTCTGAATCGGCGATCGCAAAAATAACGATCGGCCAAGCTGCCGAGATTCAACTCGATGCGTTTCCCGATCTGCGCTTGCTCGGCGAAGTCAGCCGCATCGTGCCGACGGTAGATCGGAGCAAGGCCACCTTGCTGGTCAAGGTGAAGTTTGTCGAGCACGATGCTCGCGTACTACCCGACATGAGCGCAAAGACGGCGTTTTTGTCGCGCGGTTTAAAGCCCGATGAGCGCACACCCGTCGCCGCGCTGCGCACCGACGCAATCGTCAAGCGCGACGCCCAGGACATGGTGTTTGTCGTCGGGAAGGACGACCAGGTCAAGCTCACGCCGGTTACGGTCGGCGCCAAGGTGGGAGATTTGGTGCGAGTCGATCTACCACCGGGCACGCGGGCTGTGATCGCGCCCCCGGCGCGCCTGGTCGACGGCGCTACCGTCGCCGCGGCCAAAAAGTAATGATGGACACGCGCGCAACGATCAGTGTGCGCGTGGACCCGTCGCTCGAAAATGGGCCACGTGAAAATGGTCCGAGCGACTATGGGCCGCCGGGGGCTCATCCGCCCGAGGCGCGGGCGCTGGTTCAGATCGCGCGGCTGTCCAAAGGTTACGTGCGAGGCGGACATCAAGTACCCGTTTTGACCGACATCAATCTGACGATCTACGAGCGCGATTTCGTGGCGCTGATGGGTCCATCGGGGTCGGGCAAGAGCACGCTGCTCAACCTGATCGCTGGCATCGACAAGCCCGACGCTGGAACGCTGCTGATCGCGGACGAAGACATCACGGGCTTCAACGACACCGAGCTCGCCGACTGGCGCGCGCGCACGGTCGGATTTGTATTTCAGTTTTACAACTTGATGCCGGTACTCACCGCCTTCGAGAACGTCGAGCTGCCGCTGCAGTTGACTTCCCTGTCGCGCGCCGAGCGGCGCGAGCGCGTCGAGCTGCTGCTGTCGATGGTTGGATTGACGGATCGCAGCAAGCACTATCCAAACGAACTATCAGGTGGGCAGCAGCAGCGGGTGGCGATTGCGCGCGCTCTGGTGACCGATCCATTGCTGGTCATTGCCGACGAGCCGACCGGCGATCTGGACCGGCAATCGGCAGCGGACATTCTGAGGCTGCTCGACCGCCTTAACCTCGAGCTCGGCAAGACGATCGTGATGGTGACGCACGATCCACGCGCTGCCGAGGCCGCGCACCACCTGATCTATCTCGACAAGGGCCAGTTGACCGATACGGCGCCTAGTCACTAGAGATTGACCGATGTTGTTCTTCCTCAACCTGGTTTTCCGCAATGTGTTTCGCGCCAAGCTGCGCACGACGCTGACGATCGTCGGGCTGGTGATTGCAACACTGGCGTTCGGGCTGCTGCAAACCGTCGTGCGCGCGTGGTATGTCGGGTCCGACGCAGCATCGGCAACGCGGTTGATCACGCGCAATGCGATCTCGCTGACTTTCGCGATGCCCATTTACTACCGCGACAAGATCCGCGCCGTACCGGGTGTGACGGCCGTGTCGGTGTCCAACTGGTTTGGCGGCGTCTACAAGGATCCGAAGAATTTCTTCGCGCAGTTTGCGGTCGATGCGCCGACCTACTTTCCGATGTTTCCGGAGTTCTTGTTTCAGCCCGACGAATATCAGTCTTTCATGCGCGATCGCCGCGGCGCTGCCATCGGCCGCCAGCTGGCCGACCTGTACGGCTTCAAGATCGGCGACTCGATTCCGCTGAAGAGCGGAATTTATCCCGGCACCTGGGAATTCAACGTGCGCGCGATCTACGACGCGAAGGACGAAACGACGATCACGCGACAGATGTATTTTCACTACGACTACTTGAACGAGCAGCTGAAACTGGTGTCGCCCCGACGTGGCGATTTCGCCGGCGTTTTCGTGGTAGGCATCAATGAAGGGCCGTCGGCGCCCGATATTTCGCGCGCGATCGATGCCCAGTTCAAGAATTCGCTGGCGGAAACGCTGACCGAGACAGAAAAGGCCTTCACGCTGAGCTTCGTGGCAATGGTGGAAACCATCATCACCGCGATCGAAGGCGTCAGTTATGTCGTCATCCTGATCATCATGGCCGTCGCCGCCAACACGATGGCGATGACCGCCCGCGAGCGGCTCTCCGAGTACGCGACTCTAAAGGCGCTCGGTTTCAAGCCCGGCAGGGTCGCTGCGATGATCATGGGCGAGGCGTTTTTGCTGGCGATCGTCGGTGCCGGCATCGGGATGCTGCTGACGCCGCTTGTGGTGCGGGTGTTTCACGCGGTGACAATCAGCGTTTTTGCCAAGATGCCGCTGGTCGCGCACACTTTTTATCTGCAGGCGGCGTGCGCCGTGGTCGTCGGCCTGGTCGCGGGCATCGTGCCGGCTATTCGTGCGGCGCGCGTGAAGATCGTCGACGGCCTGCGGCACATCGGTTAACGCGATGCGCGTTCCGTTCAGCTACGTGCGGCGCAACCTATGGGTGCGCAAACTGACGACCGCGCTGACAGCCGGCGGCATGGCGCTGGTGGTGTTTGTGTTCGCGGCGGTCCTGATGCTTGACGCAGGGTTAAAGGCCACGTTGGTCGCCACCGGTTCACCTGACAACGTGGTTCTGATCCGCCAGGGCAGCATTACCGAAGTGCAAAGCGGCGTCTTGCGTGATCAGGCGGCGCTAATTGAAACGGCACCGGAGATTGCGCGTGGTTCTGATGGGCAGCCGCTGGTGTCGAAAGAGGTGGTGGTACTGAATTCACTGCCCAAGATCGCGGATCCGAACAAGCGCAGCAACGTCGTCGTGCGCGGTCTGCCGGAGATGGGCAAGACGCTGCGGCCGCAAGTACATATCGTCGAAGGCAGGATGTTCCGTCCGGGATCGACCGAAATCGTCGTTGGGAATTCGGTCGCGCGCGGGTTTGCGGGTGTTGAAATCGGCCAGCAGCTGTCGTTCGCCGGCCGGCAGTGGACCGTGGTCGGAATCTTCGATGGCGGCAAGAGCGCATTCGATTCCGAAGTCTGGGGCGACGTCGAGCAGATGATGCAGGCGTTTCGCCGCATCACGTATTCATCGGTGATTGCGCAGCTTGCGTCGGCCTCATCGCTGGCCACACTGAAGGCTCGGCTGGATGACGATCCGCGGTTGAAGATCGACGTCAAGCGCGAAGCCCAGTTTTATGCCGATCAATCGTCCAGCTTGTCGAATTTCATAACGCTGCTCGGCATGACGCTGTCGGTGATTTTCTCGATCGGCGCGATGATCGGTGCGGCCATCACCATGTATTCAGCGGTTGCGACGCGCACGGCTGAGATCGGTACCTTGCGCGCCTTGGGCTTTCCTCGCGTCTCAATTCTGCTGGCATTTCTGATCGAGTCACTGATGCTGGCCTTGGTCGGAGGGGTGGTTGGACTGGTTGCCGCCAGTTTTTTGACCGCAATAACAATTTCGACAACCAACTTTCAATCTTTCTCCGAACTTGCATTCGCGTTCACGCTGACGCCCGGGATTGTTGTCTCGGCATTGATCTTTTCCATCGTGATGGGGTTTGTCGGGGGGTTTTTGCCGGCGATCAAGGCGAGCCGGATGAAAATCGTCGACGCGCTGCGAGCCGACTAGCCAGTCGAGCGACGCGGTCTTGCGCGACGCTACCGAGAGTGGCGATTGGCGCGACTGGATGCCGCAGGAGCATGACTGACGCACAAGGCGCGACGATGGCGGCACGATGCGAATTGCCGCCACACGGTGAATAGCGCCGTGCAGGGCACGGGTAGCTGCACGTTTTCCAACGGCGCGCAGTACCAGCTGCATATCGGCACCTGATAACGGGTTATCCTTTGAGCATGCTTGGGCCTGAGAGCGGGCAGGCGAACTCAAGGAGACTTTATGAAACGACGCGACTTTTCGATCGCTGCAGCGGCTGTGGTGGCAGCGACCCAGTTGGGTGTTTTGTGTACCGCAAGCGCGCAGCAATTGGGCGCAGTCAAGATGATGATTCCGGCCAACCCGGGCGGCGGCTGGGATCAGACCGGGCGCGCACTGGCGACGGCGATGCAAAGCGCCAAGACGGTGCAGACGGTGCAGTTCGATAACAAAGGCGGCGCCGCCGGCACGATCGGGCTCGTGCAATTCGTCAACAGCGCGAAGGGCGATCCGAACGCGCTGATGGTGGGCGGCATGGTGATGGTCGGCGGTATCGCGCTGAATAAGTCGCCGGTTGATTTGACGATGGTTACCCCTATCGCCCGGCTGACCAGCGAATATGAAGTGATTGTGGTTCCAGCAAATTCGCCGTTCAAGACAATGGGCGACCTCGTCGCAGCGTTCAAGGCGGATCCGGGCAAGGTGTCGTGGAACGGCGGGTCGGCAGGTGGTACCGATCACATCGTCGCGGGCCTGATCGCGCGCGCGGTCGGCGTCGATCCCACCAAGATCAACTACATTGCGTCGAAAGGCGGTGGCGACCAGATCGCGGCGATCGTTGGCGGCCATGTCAGCGCCGGCATTGCGGGCCTGGGCGAGTTTGCCGAACACATCAAGGGTGGTCGCATGCGTGCGCTGGCCGTCTCGGCGCCGAGCAAGATCGACGGCATTCCGACGCTGAAGGAGCAAGGCATCGATGTCGTGCTGGGCAACTGGCGTGGCGTCTTTGGCGCACCTGCCATTTCAACAGCGCAGCGGGATACGCTGATTGCCGCCGTCAAGACCGCCCGGGATTCGCCGGCGTGGAAGGAGACGCTGACCAAACTCGGTTGGGAGGATGTCTACCTTGCCGGAGACGAGTTTAAAAAGTTCCTCGAGGAAGACACCAAGCGCATCAATACGATCATCGATTCGCTAGGCCTCAAGAAATAGCCGTGATGCGTGGCGCGCCGGGTTCGCGCGCCGAGTTGGTCATCTCGCTCGGCGTGCTGCTGCTGGGCATCGGTGCAACGATCGTCGCCTGGAGACTGCCGGAGGCGGGTGGTTATGCACGCGTCGGTCCGAACGTCGCGCCGAAGATCGTCTCGGCCGCTCTGATCTTGCTCGGAATATGGTTACTGGCTGAGGTATTCACCGGCGGCTTTCGTGCCCGAGTGCCCGATGATCCTGCTGAGCGCGGAGAGCACGCGTTCATGTGGAGCGCCTTTGCCTGGGTCAGCGCCGGATTGATCGCACAGATGGCGTTGGTTCACACGGCCGGGTTTGTGATCGCGGCCGCCGCGCTGTTCTCTTGCGTCGCGCGCGGTCTTGGCAGCATGCGCTTGCTGCGCGATCTGTCGATCGGGCTGGTGCTCGGAGTGCTGGTTTTTCTTTTCTTCGTACGCTTCCTGAATGTCAATCTGCCGGCGGGCTGGTTAACGCCGATCCTGGGCGGTGCGGGAATATGACCGAGACATTCAATGCGCTGATCTCTGGCTTCGGCGTAGCGCTGCAGCCGATGAATCTGCTGTGGGGCTTCGTCGGCGTCACACTGGGTACCGCGATCGGCGTGTTACCCGGAGTAGGTCCGGCGCTGACGGTCGCGATGCTATTGCCGTTGACGGCCAAGCTTGACCCGACCGGGGCGCTGATCATGTTTGCCGGCATCTACTACGGCGCGATGTACGGCGGATCGACGACGACCATTTTGCTGAACACTCCGGGGGAGTCGGCGTCGATCGTGACTGCGCTCGACGGCAACCAGATGGCACGGCGTGGTCGGGCCGGCCCTGCCCTGGCCACCGCTGCAATTGGTTCGTTTGTGGCAGGCACGATCGCGACACTGCTGTTGACGGTGCTCGCCCCGATCGTGGTCGAAGTTGCTTTGAAATTCGGGCCGGCGGAATACTTTGCGCTGATGGTGTTCGCGTTCGTCACGGTCGCGGCCGTGCTGGGGACGTCAACCGTACGCGGGCTGACGATGCTGTTCCTGGGCCTGCTGCTTGGTCTGGTCGGAATCGATGATCAAACCGGGCAGATGCGCTTTGCATTTGGGGTGCCGGAATTGCTGGATGGCGTCGACGTCGTGGTACTCGCGGTCGGACTGTTTGCGGTCGGTGAAGGTTTGTACGTGGCCTCCTACCAGAGCCGGCAGCAGGAAAAGATGGAGCAGATCCGTGGCTCGCTGCTGATGTCGAAGGAGGATTGGCAACGTTCGTGGCCCGCGTGGCTGCGCGCCACTTTCATCGGCTTTCCATTCGGCACGATACCGGCCGGTGGCGCCGAGATCCCCACTTTCCTGTCCTACGCTCTGGAGAAGAAGCTATCGAAGCGTCCGGAGGAGTTCGGCAAAGGCGCGATCGAAGGCGTTGCGGGTCCGGAGGCCGCGAACAACGCGGCGTCCGCCGGCGTGCTGGTGCCGTTGTTGACGCTTGGCATCCCGACTTCTGCCACCGCGGCCATTCTGCTTGCCGCGTTCCAGAACTATGGGTTGCAGCCGGGACCGCTGCTATTCCAGACGCAGGCAGCGCTGGTGTGGGGGCTGATCGCCAGCATGTATATCGGCAACATCCTGTTGCTGGTGCTCAATCTGCCGCTGATCGGGTTGTGGGTGAAAGTGTTGTCGATCCCGAAGCCATTGCTCTATGGCGGCATTCTGGTCTTTGCCACGCTTGGCGCTTACAGCCTGCATCAGTCGGTGGTCGATCTGATTACGCTGTATGTATTCGGCCTGTTGGGCTTCGTGATGCGGCGCTGGGGTTTCCCTGTCGCACCGGCCGTGATTGGATTGATACTCGGCCCGCTTGCCGAATCGCAGTTCCGCAAGGCGCTCGCGATTAGTCAGGGGGATCCAAGCGTGTTCTTTTCACATCCGATATCGGCGTCGCTGCTCGCCTTGACGACGGCGTTGATCGTCGGGCCGTGGATCATTCGCCTGTGGCGTCGCCGCAGGACTCAACCGTCGGCGTGAGCGACATCGACCCTGCAAGCGCCGCGCCCCGCGCGGCGTTTTCATTCCGGCGCTCGCTCGCCGCAATCGCGGTGGCCATCGCAGGCGCGCTGGTCTGTCTTTATCTGAAGACGCCGTTGCCGTGGCTGATCGGTCCACTGGTGGCAGTGGCCGGCGTCAGCATGGCGAACGGCAGGATCACTGAACCGCCGATGGCGCGCGAGGCGGGGCAATGGGCCATTGGTGTTGCGCTCGGCTTGTATTTTTCGCCCGATGTGGTGCGCGAGATCGTGCGGCTATCGCCGTGGATTGCTGTGGCCGTAGTGTTTTCGATCGTGCTTGGTTGGCTGGGATGCTGGCTGCTGATCAAGGCGGTCAGGACGGACGCGCCGACGTCTTTCTTTGCGATGGCGATCGGCGGCGCGCCCGAGATGGCAGCGCAGGCTCAGCGCAATGGCGGACAGGTCGACCGCGTTGCCGCGTCGCACGCGTTGCGCATTATGCTGGTGGTGCTCGCTGTGCCGTTCGCGTTCAATGCGATGAACCTGCATGGCCTTGACCCTTACACGCCGCTGGCCAGGACATTCTCATGGATGGGATTTGTGGTTCTGGTCGCGATCACTGCGGCGGCGGCGGCAGTCATGCAACGCGTCAACTCGCCGAACAGCTGGATGATCGGTCCCTTGCTTGCGTCCGCACTGGTCACGGCTAGCGGCCACAGCTTTAGTAGCTTTCCCACTGTCTTTGTCAACGCCGGCCAGCTGTTGATCGGCATCTCGCTCGGCTCGCGCTTTACGCCGGAATTTTTCCGCTCAGCGCCGCGCTTTCTGGCGGCCGTTGCCGCCATATCGCTGCTGTATATGCTGCTCGCTGCCGGGTTTGCGTCGCTGCTGGCGCGCGGATCGGGACTGCCGTGGCCGACTGCAACGATCGCGACGACGCCGGGCGGCATCGGCGAGATGGCGCTCACCGCGCAGGCGTTGAAGCTGGGCGTACCGATCGTGACCGCGTTCCACACGATTCGCTTGCTTGCGCTATTGCTGACGGTCGGCGCAATGTATCGGTATTGGCAGAAGTGGATGGCGCGTGGTGCAAGCTAGAACCAGCCTCAAGACGGCGAAGGCGGCATTGCCGCAACTGGAGTTGACACCCCTGGTAGCCGCCGCCAGACATGACACCGCCGAGTTCCTGCAGGCTGTGCTTGAATCGAAGGCTAGCCTGATGCGATGGATGCCGTGGTGTCACGCCGCATACGACGCCGCCGATGTCGCGCGCTGGTTTGAAACGGCCGATCAGATGTGGACCAATCAAACCGCGTTTCCTATGCTGATTAGAAACAAGGACGACGGCGCCCTGCTTGGCGGCGCGGGGCTGCAGGATGTGCTGCTCTACGGCAAGCGCGAGGCCGAGCTTGGGTACTGGGTGCGCAGCAGTGTGCGCGGTCGCGGCGTCGCGAGTACCGCGATTCGCGCTATCGCGGCGTTTGCATTCAACGAGCTAAAGCTGGTGCGCGCCTCGATGCGGATTCGGCTTGACAATACTTCGAGCCGCCGCGCTGCCGAGCGTGCGGGTGCGAGTTTCGAAGGGGTAACTCGGCATGGCATCGTGCATGGAGAGGCGCGTTTCGACGCCGCGCATTACTCACTGCTGCCGGCTGACCTGCAGCGACCGTGGACACCGTAATGGCGGCTGCGCGCCTAGCTTTTTCGCGAACGCTGGTGTAGCGTCAATCGCATTCCGGGCACCGCCCGTAAGCTCTTCGGAGTAAGACATGCCGACTGGCACAGTAAAGTGGTTCAACGAGAGCAAGGGCTTTGGCTTTATCAAGCCTGATGATGGTGGCGCCGATCTGTTTGCACATTACAGCGGCATCAAGGCCAAGGGATTTCGCACGTTGAAAGAAAATCAGAAAGTCGAGTATCAGGTGCAGCAGGGCCAGAAGGGCCCGCAGGCGGTAGAGATCGACATCGTGCCCTGATCTTGCCAGCGCCCTAAGGCCTGCGGCGCGGGCCTTTTCTTTGTCCAGGCCTCCCGCATCGCCGCAAGTCTCCCGTCACAGGCCAGTTAGAATCGCGGTCCGCGTTTTCGACGGAAAAGAGCGCTTCGGGAATGATGAAGCGACGATGGAGACAGCTGATGAGCGCAGTGCTTTCGGGAACGGCCTCCGCGCCGCCCTACGTTAGCCACAAGAAACTGAAGGCTTGGGTTAACGACATCGCGCGCCTGACGCAGCCCGACCGCGTTGTCTGGTGCGATGGCTCGCAGCTTGAATACGACCGGTTGTGCGGCGAGCTCGTCACCTCCGGCACGTTTCGCCGTCTCAACCCGGCCAAGCGCCCGGGCAGCTTTCTCGCGTTGTCCGATCCGGCGGATGTGGCGCGCGTCGAAGATCGCACATTTATCTGTAGCCAAACAAGGGATGATGCAGGCCCGACCAATCACTGGGTCGAGCCGGCGCAGATGCGCGCAACGTTAAACGGGCTGTTTGCCGGCGCGATGCGCGGTCGCACGATGTACGTAATTCCGTTTTCAATGGGCCCCGTGGGGGGCGCCCTCTCGCAGATCGGCGTCGAGATCTCCGACAGTGCCTACGTAGTTGTCAATATGCGGATCATGACCCGGATGGGCCGGGCGGTGCTGGAGGCACTCGGGCCCGACGGCGAATTCGTGCCTTGCGTGCACTCAGTGGGCAAGCCCCTCGCCCGCGGCGAGAAGGACGTTTCATGGCCGTGCAACCCGATCAAGTACATCGTGCATTTTCCGCAGACGCGCGAGATTTGGTCGTTCGGTTCGGGCTACGGCGGTAACGCGCTGCTGGGCAAGAAATGCCTGGCGCTGCGCATAGCGTCTGTCATGGCGCGCGACGCCGCGCAGCTCGATGGATTTGGCTGGCTGGCCGAGCATATGCTGGTCGTCGGCGTGACTTCTCCCGAGGGAAAGAAGTATCACATCGCCGCTGCGTTTCCATCAGCTTGCGGCAAGACCAACTTCGCGATGCTCATTCCGCCGCCGGCATTTGCCGGCTGGACCGTGACCACGGTCGGTGAGGACATCGCATGGATTAAGCCTGGCAAGGACGGGCGGTTGTACGCGATCAACCCGGAGGCTGGCTTCTTCGGCGTTGCTCCAGGAACCTCCGAAAAGACCAATCGCAATGCGATGGCGACGCTGCGCGAAGACGTAATTTTCACCAACGTGGCGCTGACGGATGACGGCGATGTTTGGTGGGAAGGCATGGGCCCGCCACCCCCGCATCTGACGGATTGGCAAGGCAATGACTGGACCCCGGAAGACGGGAAGGCCGGTCGTAAGGCGGCACACCCGAACGCGCGCTTTACGGTACCGGCGGCGCAGTGCCCAGCAATCGACGACGACTGGGAAAATCTGGAGGGTGTTCCGCTCGACGCCTTCATGTTTGGCGGCCGCCGCTCGACCACCGTTCCTCTGGTAACCGAGGCGCGCGATTGGGCCGAGGGCGTTTACATGGCGGCAACGATGGGATCGGAAACGACGGCTGCGCAGGCCGGCGCGCAGGGTGTGCTGCGCCGCGATCCGTTCGCGATGCTGCCTTTTTGCGGCTACAACATGGGCGACTACTTTGAGCACTGGCTGGCGCTCGGAGCAAAGCTCGCAGACAGCGGCGCGAAGCTGCCGAAAATTTTCACCGTCAACTGGTTTCGCACGGCTGAGGACGGCAAGTTCATCTGGCCGGGCTTCGGCGAGAACATGCGCGTTCTGAAGTGGATTGTCGATCGGGTCGATGGCAGGGCCGAAGGCACTGAGCATGCGCTCGGCGTTTCTCCGGGCTATGAGGACATGCAGTGGCGCGGCCTCGATTTTCCGCGCGCGAAGTTCGATCAGATCACAGCGGTTGACGTGCAGGAGTGGCGCGATGAAATACAGTCACACTCAGCATTGTTTGCCAAGCTGGCGGGACGACTTCCGCCAGAGCTAGAGGACGTCAAGTGCAATTTTGCACGGCGGTTGGGCGCTTAGGCACAAGCGAGCCGCCGGCCAGTCCGGGTGAAAGCACGGGGTTCGCTTATCTTGCAACCCCGATTCTTTTTAAAGATACTCGCCCTTCCCGATGAGTGCGCCCGATGTCATCCTTGAAATCCGTGGTCTTACCAAAGAGTTCAAGGGCTTTGTCGCGGTCGATAAAGTCGACTTTAAGGTTAAGCGTGGAAGCATTCACGCGCTAATTGGACCCAACGGCGCCGGTAAGACGACGTGCTTCAACCTACTGACTAAATTTCTGACCCCCACGCGCGGTCAGATTTTTTTTAACGGTACCGACATCACCCGCGACTCGCCGGTCCACATCGCACGTCGCGGCATTGTTCGTTCGTTTCAGATTTCGTCAGTGTTTCCGCACCTCACGGTGCTCGAAAACGTGCGGATCGCCCTGCAGCGCGCAACCGATCAATCGTTCCGTTTCTGGCGCAGCGAGAAGGTGCTCGACTCGATGAACGAGCGCGCGCTCGATTTGCTGCATCAGGTGGATCTTGGTTCGTTCGCACGTACCGAGACGGTGTCACTGCCCTATGGCCGCAAGCGCGCGCTTGAAATCGCGACCACGCTGGCGACGGAGCCCGAGTTGATGCTGCTCGACGAGCCGACCCAGGGGATGGGCCATGAAGACGTTGCGAGAGTCACCGAGTTGATAAAACGCGTTGCGGCAGGTCGCACCGTACTGATGGTCGAGCACAACATGAGTGTGGTGTCCGGCATCTCGGATCAGATCACCGTACTCGCACGCGGGGCGGTGCTTGCCGAAGGTCCCTACGAGAAAGTCTCGAACGATCCCAGCGTCAAAGAGGCGTACATGGGTACCGCGGATTCACAGCTCGCTGGCATCGGACACGTATGACATCTGCGCTCGAGATCAAGAATCTGAACGCCTGGTATGGCGAGTCGCACATACTGCACGGCGTCGATCTGCACGTGGGCAAGGGCGAAGTCGTGACTTTGCTCGGGCGCAACGGTGCCGGCCGCACTACGACAATGCGCTCCGTCCTCGGGCTGACTGGCGCGCGCAAGGGCTCGATTCAGGTCGACGGCACAGAAACGATTGGACTCGCGACGCACCGGATCGCCCATCTCGGAATCGGCTACTGCCCCGAAGAGCGCGGCATCTTCGCGAGCCTGTCGTGCGAGGAAAATCTTATGCTGCCGCCGCGCATTGCCAGCAAGGGAGCAGTCAAGGCTGACGGCAATGGTGCCGGAAGCGGGATGAGTGTCGACGAAATCTATCGAATGTTTCCCAACCTGCGGGAGCGGGCCAAATCTCCGGGCTCGAGGCTATCGGGCGGTGAACAGCAGATGCTAGCGGTGGCGCGCATACTGCGTACCGGTGCGCATCTGCTGCTGCTGGATGAGATTTCAGAGGGCCTGGCGCCTGTGATCGTCAACAAACTGGCGGAGATGATCCGGACTCTGAAAGCCAAGGGTTACACCATTGTGATGGTCGAACAGAACTTCCGCTTTGCGGCACCTCTGGCCGATCGTTTTTATGTCATGGAGCACGGAACAATCGTCGAATCGTTTCCCGCAGCACAGCTGCGTGCGAAGGAACAGACGTTGCACGAGCTTCTTGGAGTTTGATTTAACACACCGTTGAACGGGATGAAGTGAAGGAGACGCAATGAAGTTGAACAAAATATGTGCCGCGCTGGCGGCATGTGGTCTAGCGTTCGGCACGTCGGTCGCCGGCGCGCAGAAGCTTTCCGACGACAAGATCGTTATCGGGTTTATATCCGACATGTCGTCGCTCTACTCCGATATCGACGGCCCCGGGGGCGTTGAGGCGATTCGCATGGCGATCGCCGACATGCAGAAGGAGTTTCCCGGCAAGAAAATCGAGCTCATTACTGCGGACCATCAAAACAAGGCCGATATTGCATCGGCGAAGGTGCGCGAATGGATCGATCAGTCCGGTGCCGATGTGATCATCGGTGGCACCAACTCGGGCACTGCCCTGGCGAGTGCGAAGGTCGCGGCCGAGAAGAAGAAGCCGTATATCTCGATTGGCGCGGCGAGTTCGCGCCTGACCAACGAGGACTGTTCGCCATACACCGTGCATTACGCGTACGACACGATTGCGCTCGCCAAAGGTACGGGCGCGGCCGTCGTCAAGAGCGGAGGCAAGAGCTGGTTCTTCCTGACTGCTGATTATGCGTTTGGCCACTCGCTCGAAAAGGACACCGGCGACGTGGTGAAAGCAGCGGGCGGCAACGTGGTCGGTGCAGTGCGTCATCCACTCTCGGCGTCCGACTTCTCTTCATTTCTGCTGCAAGCTCAGAACAGCAAGGCGCAGATTCTCGGACTTGCTAACGCCGGTGGCGATACGATCAACTCGATCAAGGCAGCGAACGAGTTCGGCGTCACCAAGAACATGAAGCTTGCCGGGCTACTGATGTTTATCAACGACATTCACAGCCTGGGATTGCCGACCACCCAAGGCATGTACTTGACCGATGGCTGGTACTGGAATCAGTCGCCCGAATCGCGAGCGTGGGCACAGAAGTTTTTCGGCAAGATGAAGCGCATGCCGTCGATGCTGCAGGCCGGCGATTACTCGGCGGTTACTCAATATCTGACCGCGGTGAAAGCGGCGGGCACCGATGACGCAGATGCGGTGATGGCGCAGTTGAAGAAGCAAAAGATCAACGACATGTTCGCCAAAGGCGGCTACATCCGTCCCGACGGCCGCATGATCCATGAGATGTATCTGATGCAGGTCAAGACACCGGCCGAATCCAAAGAGCCGTGGGACTATTTCAAGGTTGCACAGGTGATTCCGGGCGAGCAGGCGTATCAATCGCTCGCGAATTCGAAGTGCTCGTTGATTACTAAGAAATAATGCGTTTGCCCGGGCGGCGCTCGCCGCCCGGCTTCTTGCGGGTCGTCAGTGGAGATATTCGGTCGTCCGTTGCCAGCGTTGTTGAGCCAGCTGTTGCTCGGACTGGTCAACGGCTCGTTCTACGCGATGCTGTCGCTCGGACTCGCGGTCATCTTCGGCTTGCTGAACGTGATCAATTTTGCGCATGGCGCGCTGTACATGATGGGCGCGATATTCGCCTGGATGGGCCTGACGTACTTCGGGCTCAATTACTGGGTGATGCTGATCGTGGCGCCGCTGCTGGTCGGCGTCTTCGGCATCATCATCGAGCGGCTGTTGCTGCGGCATCTGTACAAGCTCGATCACTTGTATGGCTTGCTGCTGACATTTGGTTTGACGCTGCTGATCGAAGGATTTTTCCGCTCGTTCTACGGCGTATCGGGGTTGCCGTATCAAGTGCCGGAGCAGCTGAGTGGCGCGCGCAATCTCGGCTTCATGATCTTGCCCAACTACCGGGCGTGGGTCGTCCTTGCTTCGCTGATCGTTTGTTTCGGCACGTGGTATGTGATCGAGCGCACCAAGCTGGGTGCGCTGTTACGTGCCGGTACTGAAAACGCCAAACTAACGGAAGCGTTTGGGGTGAACGTCCCGTTGATGGTGACGCTGACTTACGGCTTCGGTGTCGCGCTGGCTGCTTTTGCCGGCGTGCTTGCAGCGCCGATCCTGCAGGTGCAGCCGTTAATGGGGAGCAATCTGATCATCGTCGTCTTTGCGGTGGTCGTGATTGGCGGGATGGGGTCGATCATGGGATCGATTCTCACCGGGCTGGGCCTCGGTGTGATTGAAGGCTTTACGCGTGTGTTCTATCCAGAGGCGTCGGCGACAGTCGTGTTCGTCATCATGGCGATCGTTTTGTTGCTCCGTCCCGCAGGTCTTTTTGGCAAGGAGAAATAGGTGAAGCTGTCGAAAGAATTCACCGTCTATCTTGCTTTGCTCGTGCTCGTGGCTCTGTTGCCGATGCTCGGGGCATATCCAGTATTCGTAATGAAGGTGATGTGCTTCGCGCTGTTTGCCTGTGCCTTCAATTTGTTGATTGGTTACACGGGACTCTTGTCGTTTGGCCACGCCGCGTTTCTCGGAATCGCGGCTTATGTGACCGGTCATGCGTTGAAAGTGTGGGGGCTGCCGACCGAACTCGGTTTACTGGTCGGCACATTCGCGGGTGCTGCACTCGGTCTTGTAATGGGTGCACTGGCGATTCGGCGCAGTGGCATCTACTTTTCGATGATCACGCTTGCATTGGCGCAGATGCTCTATTTCCTGTTCTTGCAGATGCCTTTTACCGGCGGCGAGGACGGATTGCAGAGTGTTCCGCGCGGCAAGCTCTTTGGAATCGTCGACCTGACGAGTGATCTGGCGCTGTACTACGTCATCCTAGGAATATTCGCTTTGGCGTTCCTGTTGATCCACCGCACCGTTCACTCGCCCTTCGGACAGGTGCTAAAAGCGATTCGCGAGAATGAGCCGCGCGCGACATCGCTCGGCTACGACGTGGTCCGCTTCAAGCTGCTCGCCTTCGTGTTGTCGGCTGCGCTGGCGGGACTGGCAGGTGCGAGCAAGACGCTGGTGCTTGGATTTGCGACGCTGACCGACGCGCACTGGAGCACTTCAGGACTGGTGATTCTGATGGTGCTGGTGGGTGGCATGGGGACGATGCTCGGCCCGATTCTCGGGGCGTTCATCATCGTCGCGCTCGAAGACAAGGTCGGTGACATCGGCGCGTTCCTCGGCCGTATAACCGGCATCGAATGGTTCAATGGCCTGGGCGAAGCCGTCACCGTTGTCACCGGGCTGATTTTCGTGATCTGCGTGATGGCGTTTCGGCGCGGGATCATTGGCGAGTTGCAAGCCTGGTGGCTGCGGCGTCGCGCAGCAGTAGCGACTGCATAACCGCTGTCCCGCGATCGCGGGGTTACGACTACCTCGGCAATCGGGGACGTTATCGCCTCTTATCGGCTAAATGGAGTCTGTAAACCGCACACCTTCGCCGATACAATCGTTCGATCCGGGCTTTTTGTCCGCAGGCTTGCGTACGTTGCCGCTTGTGTCCATGAACGAATGGCGTTAAATGTCTCAATGATGTACCGGCGCACAGATCGTGGCGTGCGCGAGGTCTATGAGAAATCGCATCAGTTCACGCAGAGCGAGCGGCTGATCCTGATTCTTCTCGACGGCCGACTCAATGTCGCCGGGTTGAAAACGCGTTTGCCGAGTCTGAACGACGAGCGCATCGAACGCGCACTGCGCAAGTTGCAGGATGCGAGTCTGGTCGAACCGATTAGTTATGACCCGGGCAAAGGAAATGGCACGGTTCCGGCAACAGCGCCCCTCGAGCCCGAAGCGGTGGCCCATTTTCTGGAGCAGACAGACCTTGATCCGGTCACCGTCTTCGGTGACTCCGACGAAGCGATCGCCGCCGAGATGGTACGCGCCAGTGTCGAGCAGGCGGCGGCGCAACTTGCCCGGGAGGCCACGATCATGGGGCGCCCACTCGGATCTCCGGAACCGGCACCGCGAGGAAAACCTGGCAAGCACGGCCGTGAGGGCGGAAGTGGGCACTCACAAAAGGTGCGCGCAAATCAGCGCGATCAAACGACCTCACACGGCCTGAACGGTGCGTCGACACACTGGGCGATCACGACCGTCAACGTTCCCGATCGGCTCGATTTGCAGGAAGAGAGAGATCGCGCCGAGGAGGATGAATACGCCGACGGCAGGCGCCGGGAAATTCTGCGCGTATGGATGAAGCGGCTACTGATGGTGGCGGTGGTTGCGGTTATCGCTGCGGGTGTTTACGCGACGCTGGCGCCGCTGCGAGAAGAGACCTCGGCGGCACGCGTGGCGGAGCGACTGTCGGCCGCTTTCAAGCGCCCGGTTAGGGTGGCCGAGACCGACTTCAAGTTTTCGCCGACTCCGCGACTAAGCGTGCGTGGTATCGACGTCGGGGGGCAATTCAAGGCTGATGAAGTAGCGCTACTGATTAACTGGAAGGATCTTTGGAGCGCGGTCCGCGGCGGCAACTGGGTCTGGAGCGAGGCACTGATCACTCCTCTAACGGTAACGCCTGCGCAGGCGGCGTATCTGGTTCGCACGCTGCCCGGCGGGGCGCGCGAGCTTCCGAGCAAGATTTCGACGATCCGCTTCGCTTCGGTGCGAATTGGCGACTCGAAGTTGTTTCCCGATGCGTTCGAGGGCGTGCTGAGGCGGACTGCCGACGGTACGTTCGGGGCGCTGGTCCTGCGGCCTCTTGACGGTGACGGCACGATGCAGATGTCGTTCCGCCCCGGCCGCCTTGCAGATGGCCGTGAGTCCATCGAATTTCGATTGAACGCAGACCGGTGGATGCCGCCCTTTGGGCCGCGTGTGCGCTGGAATGAAATCCAGGCAACCGGCCGAATTTTCGACAACGTGGTCGAGGTTTCGGACTTTACGCTAGCGGGCTTCTTCGGCATGACGAGCGGCACCGTCTATGCGGCCACGGATGTCGAATGGGCGATCACCGGCATCGCCGGAGCGTCAAATATCGATGTCGAGTCGGTCTTGCAAACATTGCGCACGCCGACGCAAGTCCCCGCCGGGGAGGGTCCACCAACGGCAGTGCAGGGCACCGCAACGATGAGCCTAACTATCTCGGGGCATGGTCCGACCCTTGACGATGCCATCGCGCGCAGTGCAATCGCGGGTCCGTTCCAAATTCGCTGGGCGACGTTGAACGGCATTAACCTCGGTCTTGCGGCGTCCCAGGGTGCTATGGCCGCGGGCACGACCCGGTTTACCGAATTTAACGGCTTGATGGCGGCGTCTGCCAACGGTGTGCGTTTTGAAGACACCGGCGGCCGCGCGGGAGCGATGGCTGCACGCGGCGACTTTACGGTCGCACCCGATCTGGCGTTGGCTGGAGGTGTGCGAGTGGAACTCGGGACGACCCGTGTACAGGCGCCGGTAAGCCTGCGCGTTCGCGGAACCGCGCTCGCGCCGCGTTTCAGTCAGTAAATCCGCCCGTTTGTTTCACGTGGAACACGCCCGTGGCGTTGATTCGTGATGAAACATCGCAGTTGCTGCTAGCTCGCTGCGTATACTTCGGCCCCGCCGCCACGTGGCATTTCTCACAGCGCCCCGGGTGAGCGGATGCGTCGATGCCCGATGCGATAAACGAGCCGATTCCGATGGATTTCCCCGACCGTTTTGATGTGATAGTGGTGGGCGGCGGCCACGCTGGCACCGAAGCCGCGCTGGCGGCTGCGCGAATGGGCAGTAGGACTTTGTTGCTGACGCACAACCTGGAGACGCTGGGCCAGATGTCGTGCAACCCGTCGATCGGCGGCATCGGCAAGGGCCATTTGGTCAAGGAAATCGACGCTCTCGGCGGGGCAATGGCGTCGGCCGCTGACGAGGCAGGCATCCAGTTTCGGATACTGAATCGCTCGAAGGGGCCGGCGGTGCGCGCCACGCGCGCGCAAGCCGATCGAGTGCTGTATCGCAAGGCGATTCGTGACCGGCTCGAAAACCAGGCGAACCTGTCGCTGTTCCAGCAGCCGGTCGACGATCTGCTGCTCGAGGGCGGCCGGGTGCGGGGTGCCGTCACGCAATCGGGAATCCGGTTTTACGGCTCGACGGTGGTGTTGACCGCTGGCACATTCTTGAACGGGTTGATCCATATCGGATTGAACAACTATGCGGGGGGGCGTGCCGGGGATCCGGCCGCGGTTTCGCTCGCAGCGCGGCTGAAGGAAATGCAGCTTCCGCAGGGCCGGCTGAAAACCGGCACTCCACCGCGAATCGACGGGCGCTCGATTGATTTTGCGGCGTGCGAGCGGCAGCTGGGCGAGACCGATCCGGTGCCGGTGTTTTCGTTTCTCGGATCACCGGAGCAGCATCCGAGACAGGTGCCGTGCTGGATTACTCATACAAACGCCCAGACGCACGACCTCATCCGCGCAAATTTGGATCGTTCGCCGATGTATTCGGGCGTGATCGAAGGTGTGGGTCCGCGCTACTGCCCGTCGATCGAAGACAAGATTCACCGGTTTGCCGGTAAGTCGAGTCACCAGATATTTCTCGAGCCCGAAGGCCTGAGTACGCACGAGGTGTATCCGAACGGGATTTCAACATCACTGCCGTTCGACGTGCAGCTAAAGGTAGTGCGGTCGATCGCCGGCCTGCAGCATGCGCACCTCGTCCGCCCGGGCTACGCCATCGAATACGACTACTACGATCCGCGCGCGCTGAAGAGCTCGCTCGAAACCAAGGTAATCGGCGGCTTGTTCTTTGCCGGGCAGATCAATGGCACGACCGGCTACGAGGAAGCGGCGGCGCAGGGCCTGCTGGCCGGCATCAATGCAGCACTCACCGCAAGTGGCTGTGTGCCATGGTGCCCGGCGCGCAACCAGGCCTATATCGGGGTGCTGGTCGATGATCTGATCACGCGCGGCGTGGCGGAGCCGTATCGCATGTTCACCAGTCGCGCCGAGTACCGGCTGTCGCTGCGTGAGGACAATGCCGACGCACGTTTGACCGAGATTGGGCGCAAGCTGGGGTGCGTAGACGACGCGCGCTGGGAGGCGTTGTGTCGCAAACAGGATGCGGTGGGCCGCGAGTTGGAGCGATTACGAACCATGTGGGTGAGGCCTCACTTACTCAATGATAACGAAGCCACGCGAGTCTTCGGGCAACCGATTGACCACGAGTATACGGTCGCTGACTTGCTAAAGCGCCCCGCAGCAACCTACGCGAAGCTGATGACGCTGCGTCGCGCCGACGGTTCGGATTTGGGTCCGGCCGTGACCGAAGCGGCCGTGGCGGAGCAGGTTGAGATCTCGATCAAGTACGCCGGATACATCGCGCGCCAGGAAAACGAAGTGGCGCGCCAGGAATCGCACGAGACCACGCGCATTCCGGAGATACTCGACTACGAGAAGGTGCGCGGGCTGTCGTTCGAGGTGCGGCAGAAGCTGCGCGAACAGCGGCCGGAAACGATCGGTCAGGCATCGCGTATCTCAGGGGTGACGCCGGCCGCCATCTCGTTGCTGTTGGTGCACATCAAGCGGCTGAGCAACGGCGGCGGTGAAAGACGGCTTGCCGCGTAGCAGCCGAACATTTCGCAGCCCACGTTTGCGAAAAGTTTGCGCAACGCCGATTGAAGCAGACGCGATCGCGAGCGCGGCGTCGGAGATCGGATTGCGATTAAGCGAATCGCAGTCCGACGCGCTTGCCCGCTATGCAGCGCTGCTGCTGCGCTGGAACGCAGTGCATAACTTGACTGCGATCGAAACGCCTGCGCACGTGCTGTCCCATCATCTACTCGATTCTCTATCCATCGTGCCCGAGATTCAGCGCATCTATCACGAGCGTTCGGTGCAGGCACTCGATGTCGGCGCAGGAGGTGGACTGCCGGGCATTCCGCTGGCGATTGCCGCACCGAACTTGCGCATGACGCTGCTCGACAAGGTGCAGAAAAAGGTCGCGTTCTTGACGCAGGCGAAGCTTGAGCTTGCGTTGCCCAACATCACGTGCGTCCATGCAAGAGTCGAGACGCTGCACACGGAGTCGCCATTCGAGTTGATAGTAACTAGGGCGTTTGCGTCGCTGGCGCAGTTTGTCGGGATGACGCGGCATTTGCTGGCCGAGCATGGTCGCTGGTGCGCAATGAAAGGAACGTTGCCGAACGCAGAGATCGACGAAATGAGGCGCTCGATGCCCGGAGTGCGTGTAGTGCGCATGGTGAGGTTGCAGGTGCCGCACCTGAATGCTGAGCGCCATCTGATCTGGATGCAGGTCGCAACGTAGATGGCGCGCATTTTCTGTATCGCCAATCAGAAAGGTGGCGTCGGCAAGACGACCACAGCGGTCAACTTGGCAGCCGGAATAGCAGCGCATGGTCAGCGCGTGTTGCTGGTCGATCTGGACCCACAGGGCAACGGGACGATGGGAAGCGGGATCGACAAGCGCATGCTCTCGAGTTCGGTGTATCAAGTACTGCTCGGGATGGCCGACGTCCGGGGTTCCCGGCAGCATGCCGAGCACGGCGGATACGACGTGCTCGGCGCCAACCGCGAATTGGCGGGCGCCGAAATTGAACTGGTCGAGCTTGACCACCGCGAGACGCGGCTGAAGGACGCGCTGATTCCGGTCAACGATCAGTATGAATTCATTCTGATCGATTGCCCGCCATCGCTCTCGCTGCTGACCTTAAATGGCCTATGCGCCGCTCATGGCGTCATCATTCCGATGCAGTGCGAGTATTTCGCGCTCGAAGGGCTGGCGGATCTGGTCAATACGATTCAACGCGTCGCCGCTCATCTAAATCCCGAATTGCGCATCATTGGTCTGCTGCGTGTGATGTTCGACGCGCGTATGACGCTGCAACAACAGGTATCCGACCAGCTGGTTGCAAAATTCGGCGATAAGGTGTTCAACACGATCATTCCACGCAATGTGCGCTTGGCCGAAGCACCCAGCTATGGGCTACCAGGCGTTGTTTACGATCGCGCTTCGAAGGGTGCGCAAGCCTATGTGTCGTTTGGTGCGGAAATGATTCGCCGCGTGCACGCATTGGATCGCGCCGCTTGATGCATGCTTGATCCGGCATCGATTCCCACGGGGCTGCGCGAGGTTACCGCCGCACTGGCGGCGCGTATCGAAGACGCATCACTCGCGGTTTCGCAGCCGGCGCAGCAGAGTTTCTTTGATGGCTGGTTGCTCCGCTATTCGCCGGGCAAGGCGAAGCGCGCCCGCTCGATCAACAGCATCGCTGCCGGCGTGCTGCCGCTCGACGAAAAGCTTTCGCACTGCATTGATTTTTATCACCAGCACCAGTTGCCCTGTTTGTTTCGTATCACGCCCTTTTCACAGCCGCATCATCTGGATTCCCAATTGGCCGCCGCTGATTTTGGGGCGTATCAGGACACGCGCGTGATGTCCGTTGCGCTGGCGGAGGTTGCCTCGAACGCCCCCTCGACGGCGCAATCGGTCGACGCCGAGCAATTCGCGGCAGCGTTCTGCGAGCTACACCGACTCGACCCGGTGAAAGCCAGCGCCGAGCGCGAGCGCTACGCGAGAGCGGCTGTGCGCAGTACTTTTGTCGTTCAGTTCGAAAACGATGCGCCGATCGCGTGCGGCAGCCTCGCATTGGAACGCAAGCTGGCGGGTATTTTCGGCATGGTGACGGCCGCGGAGTATCGAGGCCGTGGTGTCGCAACCGCGATCGTCGCGAAGCTGTTGGACGATGCGCGGGCGGCGGGCGCTGAGACCGCGTATCTGCAGGTCGAAGCCGGCAACGCACCGGCGCGTCGGGCATATTCGAAGTTCGGATTTAGGGATTGCTATGCCTACTGGTATCGCGCTCCACCGGGCAGTGAAAACCACCTATGAGGGGTCATGAAACGCACTAAGGGCCTCGGGCGCGGGCTGGACGCACTGCTGGGCGGTGCGAACACGGCGACGACCGCTTCGCAGATCGTATTGCCGCTGGAGCAACTGCGGCCGGGCAAGTATCAACCACGCACCAAGATGAATGCCGAATCGTTGCGCGAGCTGGCCGAATCAATTAAGGCGCAAGGCGTCATGCAGCCGGTTCTCGTGCGCGCGGTCGGTGACGGCTACGAGATCATTGCCGGCGAGCGTCGGGTACGCGCCGCCGCCATTGCGGGTCTGCACGAGGTACCGGTCATCATCAAGCAGGTGCCCGATAACGCCGCGTTGGCGATGGCGCTGATCGAGAACATTCAACGCGAGGATTTGAATCCGCTCGAGGAAGCGCATGGAGTACAGCGGCTGATACGCGAATTTCACTTTACGCACGAGCAGGCGGCGCAAGCGATCGGCCGCTCACGCAGCGCAACCTCGAACCTGTTGCGATTGACTAATCTCGCGGCGCCCGTACAGCAGCTGGTGTTGGACGGAAGGCTCGACATGGGACACGCGCGCGCGCTGCTGGGAGTCGGCGTTGCGCAGCAGATCCAGCTCGGCAACCGTATTGCTGCCGAGCAACTTTCGGTGCGCGCCACCGAAGCGCTGGTCGCGCGCGGCGTCACAAAAGCGCGTAAGGCGTCAAAGAAAGCCCCGGCTCGTGCACGCGATATCGTGCGGCTCGAAGACGAACTAGCCGACACGCTGGGGGCTGACGTGCGGCTACAGGCCGACCCGCGCGGCAAGGGTGCGTTGACGATCAAGTTTTCCAGTCTCGATCAACTCGAAGGGATTGTCGCGCGTCTCCGGCGGTGAGATGACGCGTTCGCTGCGACGCTTTGACCCGTCTGCTCGCAGCGCAGTACAATGCGCAGCTTTTTTTATTTCCGATTTGCTCTAATTCCCGCTTAGCTGATCATGCCTTTCGCACTGAGCCAGCCGATTCGAACGGTGCTCAGGTGGCAGCTTCTCGCCACCGCGTTAGCCATCGTCATGCTCGGTTTTCTAACCGGCAGGCATGGCGCGATCTCCGCGGCACTCGGTGGAGCGATCAGCATCACCGCGGGGCTGGCGGCGGCGTGGTTCGCATTGCGGAAGCCTTCCGGAGACCCGGCAACCGCAGTTACCAGCGCGCTGGTCGCGGAAGGTTTGAAAGTTTTGTTGATCGTCGTCGGCTTGGCGGCGGTTTTCATCTTGTACAAGAGTGTCGTGGCAGCGGGTTTCATCGCAACATTTGCTATTACGACGGTCTTGTTCTCGATGGCCTTTTTCGTCCGAGAGACGTAGCGCCGTGGCGACCGAACACGCACTGACACCGACTTCGTACATCGCTCATCATCTGACCTTCAATAGGTCGGGTGAAGGGTTCTGGGCATTTCACTGGGACACGATCGCAGTGTCGGTGGTGCTCGGTGTCGTGATGCTGGGCTTGTTGCGCTGGGTCGTCAGTGGCGCAACGTCGGGTGTACCGGGTAGGCGGCAGGCGTTCGTCGAATTGCTGATTGGCTTTGTCGATAACCAGGTCAAAGGCATTTACCACGGCGATTCGCATCGATTTGTGGCCGCCACGGCGCTGACAGTGTTCGTCTGGGTGCTGCTGATGAACGCGATGGACTTTTTGCCGGTCGACATCGTGGCCGCGTTCCATCATTACGTGCTGGGCCAGGAGAATTTTCGCAACGTACCGACCGCGGACGTGAATACGACTTTCGCGTTGGCGCTGTCGGTGTGGCTGCTGATGATTTACTACTCGATCGCCGTCAAAGGTCTCGGCGGTTGGATCTTCGAACTGTTTTGCACGCCGTTCGGCAAGAATCCGCTGCTGTGGATTCCAAACCTTCTCTTTAATCTGGTTGAGCTAATTTCGCGTCCGCTGTCGCATTCGCTGCGGTTGTTCGGCAATATGTATGCGGGCGAGATCATTTTTCTGTTGCTATGGACTATGGCTGCGGCCGGACTGGTCGGCACGGTGGCGAGCATTGTGCTGGCGCTAGGCTGGTCGATCTTTCATATCCTGATCGTCGCGCTGCAGGCGTACATATTCATGATGTTGACCGTCGTCTACATCGCGATCGCGCACGAACATCACTGAGACTCTTAACAAAGCGGACAAAGGGCGAACACTATGGAAAAGCTTCAACTGCTGGCGATGGTCCAGGCGTACACCAGCATCGGCATCGGGCTGATGATCGGGCTCGGCGCCTTAGGCGCCTGCGTCGGTGTCGGCATTATGTGCAGCCGATTTCTTGAAGGTGCCGCGCGCCAGCCGGAATTGATGCCGCAACTGCAGGCCAAGGTTTTTCTATTGCTCGGTCTGATTGACGCGTCGTTCATCATTGGAGTTGGCCTGGCGATGTTCTTCGCGTTTGCGAATCCATTGTTGACTGTGCTTAATTAATTCGTCGCGAACGATGAATTTCAATCTGACCCTGATCGCGCAGGCGATCACGTTCGCGCTGTTTATCTGGTTCTGCGTCAAGTTCGTCTGGCCGCCGATTACGCGTGCGATTGACGAACGGCAACAAAAGATCATCGCTGGCCTCGCCGACGCCGAGCAGGCGCGCGTGACGCTGGAAAATGCATCGAAGCAGGCCGACCTGTCGATTGGTGAAGCGCGCCAGCGCTCATCGCAGATCATCCTGCAGGCCGAGCAGCGCGCGGCGCAGATGATCGAGGAAGCCAAGACCGCGGCGCGCACAGAAGGCGCGCGCGAGAAAGCGGCAGCGCAGGCGGACATCGAGCAGCAAATGGCCAGCGCGAAGGATCAGTTGCGCGAACAGGTTGCGCAGCTGGCGGTCGCCGGCGCCGAGAAGATTCTGCAGAAGGAAGTCGACGCGCAGGCACATTCCGTCCTGTTGAAGCAACTGCGCGAGCAGCTGCGCTAGGGCCGGCACGCATGGCCGAGAACCTGACGATTGCGCGACCATATGCGGAAGCCGTTTTCTCGTCGGCCGATGCCGGCGGCAAGTTGCAGGCGTGGTCGCAGGCGTTGCAGCGGCTTGCGATGATCGTATCCGATCCCGACATGCATAACGCGATCGGCAATCCGAAGGTCGGGCCGGAGCAGCTGTACGGGCTCGTGGCGGCGGGCGCTGGCGATACGTTGAGTGCGGAAGCGCAGAGCTTCGTGCGCGTGCTGATAGAGAACGATCGGCTGGCGGTGCTGCCGGAAATCGCGACACTGTTCGAAGCGTTGAAGAACGAGCGCGAGGGTGTGATCCAGGCCCGAATCGAAAGTGCGTTTCCTGTCGACGACGCCGCGCTAGCGCAGCTGGTCGGCGATCTCGAGCGGCGCTTCAAGCGCAAGGTGCGTCCGCAGGTAACCGTCGATCGCGCGCTGATCGGCGGCGCGCTGATCACCGTCGGCGATGAAGTGATCGACGGCACCGTGCGCGGCCGGCTCGCCAGCATGGCCTCGGCACTGCGCACTGAATAAGTTACAGACAGGGACTTCGAATGCAACAGCTAAAGCCTTCAGAGATCAGCGAGCTGATCCGCAATCAGATTCAAAAACTCACGCTGACCGCGGACTTTCGCACGCAAGGCACGGTCGTGACGGTCACCGATGGCATCTGCCGCATTCACGGCCTGGCTGATGTGAGTCAGGGCGAGATGCTCGAATTTCCCGGCGATACGTTCGGCCTGGCGCTGAACCTCGAGCGCGATTCGGTCGGCGCAGTCGTACTCGGCAGCTACGAACACATTCGCGAAGGCGATCCGGTCAAGGCGACCGGCCGCATTCTCGAAGTGCCGGTCGGTCCTGAACTGCTCGGCAGAGTCGTCAACTCGCTGGGACTGCCGATCGACGGCAAGGGGCCAATTAATTCCAAGATGACCGACGTTATCGAGAAGGTCGCGCCGGGCGTAATTGCTCGCCAATCAGTCTCGCAGCCAGTGCAGACCGGATTGAAGGCAATCGATGCGATGGTACCGGTCGGCCGCGGCCAGCGCGAGCTGATCATCGGCGACCGTCAGACCGGCAAGACCGCAGTCGCAGTCGACACGATCATCAATCAGAAGGGCAAGGACCTAATCTGCGTGTACGTCGCGATCGGGCAGAAAGCGTCGACGATTGCAACCGTGCTGCGCAAGCTCGAGCAGTACGGCGCGATGGACTACACGATCATCGTCGCGGCGTCGGCGTCGGAATCGGCGGCGATGCAGTACATCGCGCCGTATTCGGGCTGCACGATGGGCGAATATTTTCGCGACCGCGGCCAGGACGCATTGATCATCTACGATGATCTGACCAAGCAGGCGTGGGCGTATCGGCAGGTGTCGTTGCTGCTGCGTCGTCCGCCGGGGCGCGAAGCGTATCCGGGCGACGTGTTCTATCTGCACTCTCGCTTGCTGGAACGCGCGGCACGTGTGAATGCCGACTACGTCGAGAAGTTCACCAAGGGTGCAGTCAAGGGCAAGACCGGCTCGCTGACCGCGCTGCCGATCATCGAAACGCAGGCCGGCGACGTGACAGCGTTCGTACCGACCAACGTGATCTCAATCACCGACGGCCAGATCTTTCTCGAAACCGATTTGTTCAACGCGGGCATTCGCCCCGCCATCAACGCCGGCATTTCGGTGTCGCGCGTCGGCGGCAACGCACAGACCAAGGTAATCAAGAAACTAGGCGGCGGGATTCGCCTGGCCCTCGCGCAATATCGCGAGCTCGCTGCGTTCGCGCAGTTCGCATCCGACCTCGATGAAGCTACTCGCAAGCAACTCGAACGCGGCCGCAGGGTGACCGAGCTGATGAAGCAGCCGCAATATCAGCCGCTGCAAGTGTGGGAAATGGCGATCACGCTGTTTGCGGTGAATAACGGCGCGTTTGACGACATCGAAATCAAGGACTGCCTGGCGGCCGAAAGAGCGCTGCGCGATTTCGTAAAGACCAAACATGCCGCGCTGGTCGATCGCATCGAATCGACCAAGGATCTGTCGAAGGATGATGAAGCCGAATTAACGACGGCGATCGCAGAGTTCAAAAAAAACTCGTAGGTCCATGCCAAGTACCAAAGAAATCCGCGGCAAGATCAAGAGCGTGCAAAACACGCGCAAGATCACCAAAGCGATGGAGATGGTCGCTGCGTCGAAGATGCGCAAGGCGCAGGAGCGCATGCGCCAGATCCGACCGTACGGCGACAAAATCCGCAACATCGTTGCGCACTTGTCGCTTGCCAATCCGGAGTACCGGCATCCGTTTGTCCTCAAACATCAGGGCAAAAAGACCGCGGGCGTGATCCTGATCACCACCGACAAGGGCCTGTGCGGCGGTTTGAATACGAACATTCAGCGCGCGGTGCTGGCGAAGGTGAAGGAGTTTGCAGGGCAGGACGTGCAGGTGCTCGCGACCGCGATCGGCAACAAGGGATTCGGCTTTCTGCAGCGGCTGAATGCGAACGTCGTTTCGCACTACGTACAGATGGGTGACAGGCCGCACATCGAAAATCTGATCGGCCCGGTCAAGGTGCTGCTCGATCAGTACGCCGACGGCAAGCTGGACGCGGTGTACCTGGCCTACACGCGCTTCGTCAACACGATGAAGCAGGAGCCGGTGATCGAGCAGTTGCTGCCGTTGACAGCAGAGCGGCTGGCGCAGACCGAAGAAGAAAAGCGCGCGTACGCGTGGGATTACATCTACGAGCCTGATCCGCGCGCGGTGATCGATACGCTGATGGTGCGCTATGTAGAGGCGCTGATCTACCAGTCGGTCGCTGAGAATCAGGCGTCCGAGCAGAGCGCGCGCATGGTGGCGATGAAGTCGGCGTCGGACAACGCGAAGAAGTTGATCGAGGAATTGCAGCTCGTCTACAACAAGACGCGGCAGGCGGGGATTACGAAGGAAATATCGGAAATCGTAGGCGGCGCAGCCGCAGTTTCTTAAAACTGTCGCCGGGCGCGCAAGCGATCCGGCTTAGCTAGGTAACTTATGAGCCAGGGAACTATTGTTCAGTGCATTGGGGCCGTCGTGGATATCGAATTCCCGCGCGATGCGATGCCGCAGGTCTACAACGCGCTGACGCTTGATGAAGACAAGACCAACAAGCTGGTCGAGCAGGGGCTGACGTTCGAGGTGCAGCAGCAGCTCGGCGACGGAGTGGTGCGCACGATCGCGATGGGCTCGTCGGATGGGCTGCGGCGCGGCATGTCGGTGACGGACACAGGTGACAACATCATGGTGCCGGTCGGGCCAGGCGTGCTGGGGCGCGTGATGGACGTACTCGGCCGTCCGATCGACGAGCGCGGCCCGATCGAATCGGACGAGCGGCGCGGGATTCACCAGGAAGCGCCGAAGTTCGATGAACTTGCGCCCTCGGTCGAGCTGCTCGAAACCGGCATCAAGGTTATCGATCTGATGTGCCCTTTCGCCAAGGGCGGCAAGATTGGGCTGTTCGGCGGCGCGGGTGTGGGAAAGACCGTCACGATGCTCGAGTTGATCAACAACATCGCCACCGAGCACTCAGGGCTGTCGGTGTTCGCGGGTGTGGGCGAGCGTACGCGCGAAGGCAATGACTTTTATCACGAGATGTCTGACGCGAAGGTCATCGTTCAGGAAGACTTGAGTAAATCAAAGGTTGCGATGGTGTTCGGGCAGATGAACGAGCCGCCGGGCAATCGACTGCGCGTCGGCTTGACCGGGTTGACGATGGCGGAGCGCTTCCGCGACGAAGGGCGTGACATTCTGTTCTTCGTCGATAACATCTATCGCTATACGCTGGCGGGTACTGAGGTGTCCGCTTTGCTCGGCCGTATGCCGTCTGCGGTCGGTTATCAACCTACGCTGGCCGAGGAGATGGGCAAGCTTCAGGAGCGCATCACGTCAACCAAGGTCGGATCGATCACGTCAATCCAGGCTGTGTATGTACCAGCCGACGATCTGACCGATCCGTCGCCGGCAACGACCTTCGGCCATCTGGATGCCACCGTCGTGTTGTCGCGCGACATCGCGTCGCTCGGCATCTACCCGGCGGTCGACCCGCTCGACTCGACTTCGCGCCAGATCGATCCCAACGTCGTCGGCGAAGAACACTACGACACCACGCGGCGCGTGCAATCGACGCTGCAACGCTATCGCGAGCTGCGCGACATCATCGCGATTCTCGGCATGGACGAGTTGTCGCCCGAAGACAAACTCGCGGTCTCACGCGCGCGCAAGATTCAACGCTTTCTGTCGCAGCCGTTCAAGGTCGCCGAAGTATTTACCGGCTCGCCGGGCAAGTACGTCACGCTGAAAGAAACCATTCGCGGCTTCAAGATGATCGTCGACGGCGAATGCGATGCGTTGCCTGAGCAGGCCTTCTACATGGTCGGCACCATCGACGAGGCGTTCGAGAAGAAAGTTCAGTAATGGCGACGATTCACGTCGATGTAGTCAGCGCCGAGGAATCGATTTTCGCAGGGGACGCCGAATTCGTTGCTCTGCCTGGCGAAGCGGGCGAGCTCGGGATCTATCCGCGCCACACGCCGCTGATCACGCGTATCAAGCCCGGAATCGTGCGCATCAAGATGCCGGGCAAGGCCGAAGAAGAACAAGTGTTCGTTGCCGGTGGCATTCTGGAAGTCCAGCCCAACGTCGTAACGGTGCTGGCCGATACGGCGATTCGCGGACACGATCTCGACGAAGCCAAGGCGCGCGACGCGCTCGCGAAGGCCGAAGAAGCACGCAAGAACGCCGGTAGTGAACTTGAGATCGCCAAGGTTGAAGCAGAAATGTCGGCGCTCGCAGCGCAGTTGGCGGCGATCCGCAAGTTGCGCGGTAAGTAGCCAACTAAGGCGCGCGAACGGCAAGGCGCCTGTTCGTTCCGTTCTACTACGGTTGCGGAGGATCGTTATGCGCCGCCTCGCCCTGCCTCTGTTGTTGCTTTGGTTGCCGGCCTACGCGCAAGAGGGCGTGCAAAGTCTGGAGCGCGTCGTGGTGACAGCAACGCGTACCGAGCGCTCGCAGCTCGACGTGCCCGCGTCGACTGATGTCATCGAGCGCGCTGAAGTTCGCGATGCCAAGCTGCGAGTCAATTTGTCCGAGTCGCTGGCACGTGTCCCCGGTGTGGTCGTGCTTAATCGGCAAAACTACGCGCAGGATCTGCAGATCTCAGTGCGCGGCTTCGGCGCTCGTTCGACTTTCGGCGTGCGCGGCGTGCGTCTCTACGTCGACGGCATCCCGGCGACGATGCCTGATGGACAAGGCCAGGTGTCGCACTTCGCGCTGAACGCGGTCGATCACATCGAAGTACTGCGGGGTCCTTTTTCGGCCTTATACGGAAACTCGTCCGGAGGCGTGATCGCGATGACGACGCGTCTGGCGCCGGGTGCGAATGAATTTGAAGCTTCCGGCGCGGTGGGCTCATATGACACCTGGCGCGGCGGCATCAACGTCAGCGGCGGCACGGCGCCGTACGCGTACGCACTTGATGCCAGTCGATTTTCCACCGATGGATACCGCGATTACAGCCAAGCGCGGCGCGACGTCATCAATCTGAGCGCTGCCGCACTCGATACGCCGCTCGGGCGCTTGCGGGTGACATTCAACGCGGTCGATATTCCCGAAGCGGAGGATCCGCTCGGTCTGACGCGCGCGCAGTGGCAGGACAATCCGCGCCAAGCTTCGCCACAAGCGCTGCAGTTCAGGACGCGGAAGTCGACCGATCAGCAGCAACTTGGCGCGCAGCTAGTTGGCGATTTTGCGCAGCGCTGGAGCTATCAAGCGTCTGCGTGGGCCGGCCGCCGCGGCGTTACGCAATTTCAGGCGATCCCGGTTGCGGTGCAGGCGCCTCCCAATCATCCGGGCGGCGTGATCGACTTCGATCGAAACTACGGAGGCCTCGATGCGCGAGTGCAACTGACGCTTGACGCTGCGGTTCTGACGCTTGGAGCAAACATCGAACGGCTCGACGAAGATCGGCGTGGCTATGAGAATTTCACGTTGCAGCCGGCGCTGGTGCTCGGTGCACAAGGCAGGCTGCGGCGCGACGAACGCAATGTCGTCGAATCGCACGACGTTTATGCGCAAGCAGAGTCCGCTATTGGGCGCGGCGTCCGGCTCCTTGCCGGAGTGCGCACATCGCAAGTCGAATTTCGTGGCGACGATCGCTATCTTGCTAACGGCGACGATTCGGGTCGCGCGCGTTACGACTCGGTCAATCCAACGATCGGAATCGTGTTTCGCCCGTCGCAGTCGAGCAGCGTCTATGCATCGTACGGTCGCGGTTTTGAAACGCCGACGTTAAACGAGCTCTCGTATCGGCCCGATGGCAGCGCAGGATTTAACACCGCGCTCGAACCGGCGCGCAGCAAAAACTACGAAGTTGGCGCCAAAGCGACGGCATCGCGCGCCGTGCGTGGAACGATTGCAGCGTTTTTGGTTGATACAGAAAACGATATCGTCGTCCGTACCAACGCCGGCGGCCGCTCTACGTTTGCGAACGCGGCAGCGACGCGGCGGCGGGGTGTCGAAGCGAGCGTCGGCTGGGAGCCACTGACCGCGTGGTCGCTTTATGCATCGGTGGCGGCGATTCGCGCCGAATTCAGCGAGCCGTTTTTGACCTGCACTGTCGCTCCGTGCACGCAGCCCAGGCTGGTCGTGCCGGCCGGCAATCGGCTTCCCGGAGTTCCTTCATACACGGCCTATCTGGAGTTGAAACATCAGTGGTACGGCACCGATATCTCGTTCGAAATGCGCGCGCAGTCGAAGCTGCAGGTCGATGATCGCAACACCGACGCGGCGCCGGGCTACGCGGTACTTAACCTGGCTTTAGCCCACACCCTTTCGCTTGGGCCGGCGAAATTGCGTGCTTTTCTGCGGATCGACAATCTTCTGGATGCGCGATACATCGGATCAGTGATTGTTAATGAAGCGAACGGGCGCTTTCTGGAGCCGGCTCCGGGTCGCTCCTGGCTGATTGGGCTCGACGCGAGGCTGTAATGAAGCGACCGTTGCGATCCTGCTTGTCGAGTTCTGTGTTCATTGCTGCGCTGACGCTCGCCGCATGCGGGGCGCCCGCACCCGCCCCGGCGCCGTCTTCGCCGACGGCGAGCACCGCGTCGGCACCCGTCATCAATGCCCCCATTGAAACGGTAGAGTTCCGACCTTCCGTGACGCCTTCGGCGCCTGCCGTGCGATTGGCGGCACTCGATCCAACGCTTGAAAACTGGAAACGCACCGCCGCTGAAAAAGTGTATGCAGTCAATCGGTCGCACCTGTTCGATGGCCGGCCTGAGCATTTGCTACGAGCGGTTGTCGTGGTCGAGGTGACGGTCGACCGCCAAGGCAGCGTCACGCGCTCGAAAATCCTCCGCTCCCCGGGCATCGCGTCGCTTGACAGCGTTGCTCTCGGTTCGCTCAAGGCAGCCTCTCCGCTACCACCGCCGCCAACAAAGCTTGTCGCCCGGGGACCGCTAGTATTTTCTGAAACATGGCTGTTTCGCAAAGACGGCCGTTTCCAGCTGCGAAGCCTGGCGTTGGCACAGGAGTAGCGAAAAAGCATCAATCAAGGCGTCGCAGCGGGCGAATTAGGTCTTTTGGCCGCGCAAACAGACACTTAGCAGCCCGAGTGTGTCAACCTGCGGCCCGGCTAGGCGTTAGCGCCTACAGAGTCAATGGATCGGCCTTGCTATTCGGTTCGGCTAACGACTCACGGCATCGTGCGAGCCAATCCTTTACCCAACCGCTTTCAGGAACCTTATGAAAAAGCTGCTTGCTGTATTCATCGCTTCCGCTTTCGCGACCGTCGCGTTTGCGCAAGACAAGATGATGAAAGACGAGAAAAAGAAGGCTGAGGCTACCAAGCCCTACGCCAACACCCCTACCGAGAACAAAGCGCCCGGCGCCGCAACACCCGCCACCGCAGCAACGCCTGGCACCGCGGCTACACCCGCGACGCCTGCCACGCCGGCAGCGTCGTCGATGAAAGACGCGCCGATGGCCAAGGACATGAAAAAAGACAAGAAGGCCATGACCAAGGAAGAGAAGAAAATGGCGCGCGCAGAGAGAAATAAAATGCGCGCCGACAAGGCAAAAGAAGACCTGAAGCAGGACGTGAAGAAGCCTTAATCGCCACCTGTTTTTTGGATCGAGCAGGCCACAGCGCCTGCTCTTTTTTTTGGGCTCATGTGCTTCAATAAGCTGTGAAACCACAAAACGACACGCTGTTGCGCGCGCTTCGGCGCGAACCAACCGAATACACGCCGATCTGGTTGATGCGCCAGGCTGGGCGCTACATGCCCGAATACAACGCCACGCGCAAACGCGCCGGCAGCTTCCTCGGTCTCGCCAAATCTCCAGCGTACGCAACTGAAGTAACCCTGCAACCGGTCGATCGTTTTGCGCTGGACGCGGCGATTTTATTTTCCGACATTCTCACTGTGCCCGATGCGATGGGGCTTGGGCTCTACTTCGTCGAAGGTGAGGGCCCGAAGTTCGAGCGGCCAGTCCGCACCGAGGCCGATGTGGCGCGGCTCGCCTGCCCGGACCCCAATCTCGAGCTGCGCTACGTAATGGACACAGTGCGCCAAGTTCGTACGTCCCTCCACAACCGCATCCCGTTGATCGGATTTTCGGGAAGCCCCTTCACGCTCGCTTGCTACATGATCGAAGGTGGCGGCTCGGACGATTTTCGCCTGATCAAGAGCATGCTTTACGCACGACCGGACCTGTTACATCGCCTGCTTGAAGTTAACGCGCTCGCAGTGGCGGCCTATCTGAACGCGCAGATTGAGGCGGGCGCGCAAGCTGTGATGCTGTTCGACACGTGGGGTGGGGTACTTGCCGATGGTGCGTTTCAAACCTTTTCGTTGGCGTACATGCGCAAGGTCATCGCGCACGTAAAGCGAGAGCACGCCGGTGAGCAGGTGCCGTCGATTGTGTTTACAAAGGGGGGCGGTCTTTGGCTGGAGGAAATTGCCGACTCGGGGTGCGACGCTGTCGGGGTCGACTGGACCGTCAATCTCGGGTTAGCGCGAGCGCGGATCGGTGATCGCTGCGCATTGCAAGGCAACTTGGATCCGATGGCGCTGTTCGCCGGCTCGAAAGAAATTGAAGCCGCAGCGGCGGCAGTGCTGAACGCGTTTGGCAGGCCGCAGGCAAAGGATGGCAAGTGGCACGGTCACGTTTTCAATCTGGGCCACGGGATCTCGCAGTTCACCCCACCCGCGAGTGTGGAGACGTTGGTCAGCGTGGTTCACTCACAGAGCCGCACCCAACGTAGGTAAGCAGTCACTTACCGAGTGTGGAAAAAGCGCAAAAAGCGGCTTCGCCCGCTTGACTTATGCACAAAACGCTGCCTTGCCAGAATTGGCGCGGCTGTCCAAGTGGTTTAGCGCGGAGATGCCGATGAAGAGCGTGCAACTCCGTGATTTTTCTAAGAAATTTTATTGCGTTTTAAGCACACCTAGGCGTGACGTGGCGGCGCCGGCCAGGTGGACCGACTGGGTTGAACAGGTTTTCCACATATTTATCCACAGCCGCTTGGTCGAGAGGCGGAGGTTTAAAAATCAGCTAGTTATCAAATCTTCCTCGCGCGAACCGTTATGAGTGCCGCGAAAAAAGCGCCGCCGTATGCGCAGATCGTCTTGGATCTGCCCGGCGTCGGGGCTCTCGATTACGCCGTGCCTGACGTTGCAGGCAAGGCAACTCCGGTTGGGGTGCGATGCGTGGTGCCGTTGGGTAAAGGCGCTAGGGTCGGCATTGTGGTCGCGCTAGAAGACAGACCGGCGATCGAGCTGCGTAGGATCAAGCCCATCAAGTGGACGCTTGATGAAATCGCACCCCTATCCGCGCATTGGCTGCAATTCACGCGCTTTGCGGCCGAGTATTACCAGCATTCATGGGGCGAGGTCGCACTGCCGGCATTGCCGCGTGCACTGCGAACGGTGCCCGGGCCGCGGTATACGCAAGCGATAGCGCGGCTTCGCGATCGCGCGCTGCGACGTTGGGCCGCGTCCCCCGCGCGGCTTCAAAAACCTACACCGCAGCAAGCTGAAGCGATTGATGCGCTGAGAAATTCATCCGGATTTGCGCCTCATCTGCTTTTCGGTATCACCGGCAGCGGCAAGACCGAGGTCTATTTGAGTGCGATCGAACGCTTGCTCGCTACGCGAGCTGAGGCGCAGGCGTTGCTATTGGTGCCCGAGATTAACCTGACGCCACAGCTTGAATCGCTGTTGCGTGCGCGCTTCCCGCGCGAAGATGTAGTGGCATTGCACAGCAATCTCGCAGACGCAGAACGTGCTGCCGCGTGGCTCGCTGCGCACGAGCAGCGGGCTCGAATCGTCGTGGGCACTCGGCTCGCCGTTTTCTGCTCGATGCCGGGGCTGGCCATCATCGTGGTTGATGAAGAACACGACCCTTCGTACAAGGCCGGCGAAGGCGTGCGTTATTCGGCACGCGATCTGGCAGTCAAGCGCGCGCAACTGCTGGAGATTCCGATCGTGCTCGGATCGGCCACGCCTTCGCTCGAAAGTTGGGCGCAGGCATGCGCGGGTCGTTATCGGTTATTGCAACTCGACGAGCGCGTTGGTGCAGCCAGTGGACCCCACGCCCTGCCGCTGATCGAGGTGATCGATGCGCGGATCTATAAACCGCAAAGCGGCCTCTCGGCGCCTGTTGCGCAGGGCTTAATCGACACCTTCGAACGTGGCGAGCAGTCGCTGGTGTTTTTGAATCGGCGCGGCTATGCACCTGTGGTTACGTGCGAAGCATGCGGCTGGCTATCCAACTGCCCGCGCTGTTCTGCGTTCACAGTCTTTCACAAACCGGACCGCACGCTTCGCTGCCATCACTGCGGATTCGTCGCGCCAGTTCCGCGAGCCTGTCCGACGTGCGGCAACCAGCATCTAAAAGGAGTTGGCCAGGGGACACAGCGCATTGAAGAGACCCTGAAGGTATTGTTGCCGGCCGCCAACATCGCGCGCATCGATCGCGACTCGGTGCGCCAGCGACACGCTGCGGAAAAGGCGCTGGATGCTGTACATACCGGCGCGGTCGACGTGTTGGTAGGCACGCAGATGATTGCCAAAGGTCACGATTTTCAGCGCGTTTCGCTGGTCGTCGTGCTCAACCCCGATGGTCAGTTGGCCTCGCACGATTTCCGCGCGCCCGAGCGATTGTTTGCAACCTTGATGCAGGTTGCGGGTCGCGCAGGGCGTGCCGGTCTGGCAAGCCGCGTGCTGGTGCAAACGCGATTCGCGGCACATCCATTGTTCCGCGCCATCGCACGCCACGACTATGCACAGTTCGCGCAAGCGCAGCTCGCCGAGCGTGTCGCGGCGCGCATGCCTCCCGCTTCACATCAAGTTCTACTAACGGCCGAGGCACGCACGATGGAAGCCGCGCTGGCGTTTCTGCGCAATGCGCGAGAAAAAGCAGTCAGCCACTTCGCCACGTTAGCGGCGAATGTGCGCCTGTTTAATCCGGTACCGATGCCGCTGCAGCGTCGGGCTGGGGTGTCACGTGCGCAATTGCTGGTCGAGGCCGACCACAGGACACAGCTGCACTCATTTCTCGGCGGGTGGCTGACGGCACTGCGGGCGCAGGGAACCGCGTTACGCTGGAATATCGAAGTCGATCCGCTCGAGCTGTAACCCGGCGGCGTCCTTACTTGGACGCTGCAACCATGTATTCAACGGCGGCGCGCAAATCGCCGTCGCTGGCACTCGCGACGGTGCCGCGCGGGGGCATTGCGCCTTTGCCCGTGATCACCGATGCGGTCAATGCATCGATACCCTTACCCACGCGTGGCGCCCACGCGGTTTTGTCTCCGAACTTCGGCGCGCCAGCGACGCCGGTCGCGTGGCACACGTTGCAACCCGAAGCGAAAATCTTCGCGCCGTTGACCTTGGCGCCAGCGACCGCGGAAGCTGCTTGTGCGGACCCGGACGCGGCAGGAGTCGCCGCGATTGCAGCCGGCGCCGGTGATGGAATTGAGGTGCCAGACACGCTCGCGGTCGGCGCAGCGGCCGGCGTGCCCGCAGGCGCAGCGGGCTCCTTGAACTTCGCACCTGCCTGATTGCCCATGAAAGCAACCGCACGCGCCACCTCAATCGAGTCGAGATTGGGATTGCCGCCCCTGGCAGGCATCGCTTTGAATCCTTCAATAGCGTGCTTGACCAGCACGTCGAAGCCCTGCTTGATGCGAGGTGCCCACACAGCGGCGTCACCCATGCGCGGCGCACCCGCCACGCCGGCAGCATGACACGCACCACAGGCGGTCGTGTAAACGGCTTCGCCGGTTTGCAACAGCTTGGACGCACCGCCCTCCGCCAACACGACGACGCCAACGGAACGCATGCGATCGGCAATCGCTTTTTCATTCATCGCATCGGTGCCAGCCGCGCCGCCTGGCGTGCTCCGAGCCACGTATGTGGCGAGCAGAATGATTAGGACGATTGGGACTAGAAACGCCAACGTGATGACGGTAATCAATTGGCGTGGTGTCTTGATCAGCGAATTGCTGTGGCCCGTCATCTAAACGCTCCGGTGCGAGGCGCGGAAGTATAGCGGCGCGGCTTTCGGCAACGGCCGTGGTGCACATCGGCGCATGAAACTCGCTACCATGACGGCCTATCTGCGCCCGTAGCTCAGTGGATAGAGTACTGGCCTCCGAAGCCAGGGGTCGTGGGTTCGAATCCCGCCGGGCGCGCCACTTCGCTTGCTGCCCCCGACTGATGACCGCACGCCCTCCGAGCCCCATCAACATAACGCTGCATTCTGCGTCGCGCGTGTTCGAGATCGAGTTCGACGACGGCCGCAGTTTCAAGCTTCCATTCGAATTCATGCGCGTGCATTCACCGTCGGCCGAAGTCCGCGGCCACGGTCCGGATCAGGCAACGCTGCAGACCGGAAAGCGCAACGTCACGATCAAGGAAGTGCAGCCAATCGGACACTATGCGCTGCAACCATTGTTCTCCGATGGACACTCGAGCGGCATATTCTCGTGGGAATACTTATACGAACTGGGCGTCAATCACGGGCGCCTGTGGGACGAATATCTGATGCAGCTTGAAGCCGCTGGCGGGAGTCGCGACGCCTCGACGCATGACGCCTCGCCCAAGGCGCCGGGCTGTGGCCAGCATGGCTAAGAGTTCTACAACGACTCACTTCGGCTTTACCGCCGTGGACGAATCGGATAAAGCGCGGCGCGTCGCCGGCGTGTTCGATTCGGTCGCCTCGAAATACGACGTGATGAATGACGTGATGTCGGCTGGTATGCATCGTTTGTGGAAGGCTTTCGCTGTGCGCGAGGCCAACGTGCGCGCGGGTATGAAGGTTCTCGACATCGCCGGCGGAACCGGCGATCTGGCGGGTGAGTTTGCGCAGCGTGTCGGGGCTGCCGGCGAGGTGTGGCTAACCGATATCAATGCTTCGATGCTGGCAGAAGGGCGGGACCGTCTGCTCGACCGGGGGACCATGATTCCGCTGGCCCAGTGCGATGCGGAGCGGCTGCCGTTTCCGTCAGACCGCTTCGACATCGTCATGGTCGCCTTCGGATTGCGCAACATGACGCGCAAAGACGTTGCTTTAGCTGAAATGCGGCGTGTGCTGAAGCCGGGAGGCCGCGTACTGGTACTCGAATTTTCCCGTGTTTGGCAGCCGATCGCCCCCATATACGACGCTTACTCGTTCAATGTATTGCCGTGGCTCGGAGAAAGGATTGCCGGCGATGGGGAAAGCTACCGCTATCTTGCTGAATCGGTGCGTGTGCACCCGCCGCAGGACGAGCTGGCTGAAATGATGGAACATGCCGGATTCGACAGCGTCCAATGGTTCAACCTGACGGCCGGTGTATGCGCGTTGCACATCGGCACCAAGTACTGATTGTGGAGTGGAGGTCAAATGAAAAACCTTTTTGCAGGCAAGGCACTGGCAGCACTGATGATCAGCATCGTCGCCGCGACGTTTACGTTGGACGCGGACGCACAGCGCCGATTCGGGGGCGGCAGGAATCTTGGCCGGCAGTCGACTCCGGTTCAGCAGCGACAAGCGACGCCTCCGGCGCAGCAGCCGACGCAGCAGACGGGCAATCAACAACAAACCCCTGCGACCGCTGCGGCTCCGCGCCCAGGTGCGGCCCCTGCCGCACCCCGCAGCCCGTGGCGTGGCGCGCTGATGGGCCTAGCCGCCGGTCTGGGTATCGCGGCGCTGGCGTCGTACCTGGGTTTCGGCGAAGGATTGACGATGTTTCTGACGGTGCTGCTGATCGGCATGCTGCTGTTGGCGATCGCGGGGTATGTGATGCGCCGCATGCGCGGCGGCACACCGCAGCCGGTGTATGGCACACCGAACCGCGCCGCGCCTGTCGACGCGGGTTCGCCCGGCACATACCAAACTGTCGATTACGAAAACGCACCGGTGCCTGAACAGCGCGCCGCACCGGGTTACCTGGCCGCAAGCGCTGCACGCCCCGGCTCGGCGATGGATCAGTTTGCGCGCAACGGTTCTGCCAGCGGCAGCACGCCGTGGGGAATTCCTGCTGGGTTCGACACGCCGGCATTCTTGACCGCAGCCAAAGCGAACTACACCAAGCTGCAACAGGCTTGGGACAGCGGTGACTTGGCTGAGCTTTCTGAATTCACCACCAATGACATGTTTGTCACGCTGACCCACGAACTGCGCGCGCGCGCAGGCCAGTCGACTACCCAAGTCGTCGCGCTCGATGCCGATTTGTTGGGCATCGAGTCGACTGCCGACGAGCACATCGCGAGCGTCAAGTTCGACGGCACGCTGAAGGTCGACGGCGAAACCGAGCGCGTGTCTGAAGTGTGGAATTTGGCGAAACCGGTACGTGGCGGTGGGTGGGTTCTGGCTGGCATTCAGCAACTCGCATAGCGGGCGGGCCGGACTTCGGGGCGCTGGCGCCCGGTTGGCACGAGGGTGTGATGATCGATCAGATAGCGAGTTCGACGGCGGTCGCGGTTCTCAACCGCATGCTGTCGCGCGAGGCATGGGCGCGCGAGAAACTCGCTCCGTTTGCCGGCCGTAGCGCGTGCTTTGATGCTGCGCCGCTGGTACTGACGCTGCAAGTGGTCGACGGCGGCACGTTCACCGCCGCCGACGGCAGCGACCCTGCGGTCACGATCGGCGTTTCGCTTTCCTCGCTGCCGCTGGCGATGCTCGACCCGGCAGCCGCGATGAAGGACGTGCGGCTCAGCGGTGATGCCGAGTTTGCGCAGGCGCTGGGGTACGTGCTGCAGAATCTGCGGCCCGAGCCCGAAGAAGAGCTGTCGCGCTTTGTCGGGGACGCCGCTGCGCAGCGTTTGGTCGGATTCGTGCGTGCGAGCGCTTCGCAATGGAAGCAGATCGCCGAGAACATCCTCGATAGCACCGCGCATTACGTAGTTACTGAAAACCCGATGGTCGTCGGCCGCGATGACCTCGAAACTTTCAATCAGGATGTCAATCATCTGCGCGACGCGGTAGCGCGGATCGAAAAGCGGATCGATCGGCTGGCCGGCGCGTAATCGCTTCGATTCTTCGCGCGCACCCTACAATCGCCGCCCATGCGGCTCCTGCGCCTTATTCGCATCCTCGCGGTCGTCTGGCGCTATCGGCTCGATGAGATCGTCGTAACAAGCCTCAAAAATTCGGCGCTAGTGCGGCTGGTGGGCTGGACGACTTTCGGCGCACCGCGCGAGCCGCGCGGCGTCCGACTGCGGCGCGCGCTCGAGGACCTCGGTCCGATATTCGTCAAGTTTGGGCAGGTGCTGTCGACGCGGCGCGATCTTCTGCCGGCCGACATGGCCGACGAGCTGGCGCGACTACAGGACCGCGTGCCGCCGTTTGATTCAAACGTTGCGATGCGCGAGATCGAGCGCGGCTTACGGCGCCCGATCGATGCAATCTTTGCGTCGTTTGAGCGTGATCCGGTCGCTTCCGCGTCCATAGCGCAAGTGCACTTCGCCGTTCTGAAGCATGCCCCGCATGCCGGCAGAGAGGTGGCGGTGAAGGTGCTGCGTCCACAAATGCTGCAGGCAATCGAGAAGGACCTGTCGCTGCTGGATACCGGCGCGCGCCTGATCGAGAAGCTGTGGCGCGACGGCAAACGCCTGCGTCCGCGCGCGGTGGTTGCCGAGTTCGATAAATACCTGCACGACGAGCTCGATTTGATGCGCGAGGCGGCCAACGCGTCGCAGCTGCGTCGCAACTTCGCCGGCTCGCCGATGTTTGTCGTGCCCGAAATGTATTTCGATTACTGCAGCGACAACGTGCTGGTAATGCAGCGGATGAGCGGCATACCGATCAACCAGATGGACCGTCTGCTTGACGCCGGGATCGATATCAAGAAGCTGTCGCGCGACGGCGTCACGATCTTTTTCACGCAGGTTTTCGAGCACGCGTTTTTTCATGCGGATATGCACCCGGGGAACATTCTGGTCGGCACCGAAGGCGATCAGTTCAACAAATACATCGGGCTCGACTTCGGCATCGTCGGCACGCTGAGCGAGAGCGACAAGAACTACCTGGCGCAGAATTTTCTGGCGTTTTTCCAGAACGATTACAAGCGCGTCGCGGAGCTGCATATCGAGTCGGGATGGGTGCCAGAAGACACGCGCGTCGACGAGCTTGAAAACGCGGTGCGCGCGTGCTGCGAGCCGATGTTCGACAAGCCGCTGAAAGACATCTCGCTCGGTCAGGTGCTATTACGGCTGTTCCAGGCGTCACAGCGTTTCAATGTTGAAGTGCAGCCACAACTGGTGCTGCTGCAAAAGACGCTGCTGAACATCGAAGGACTCGGCCGCCAGCTCGACCCTGACCTCGACCTTTGGAAGACGGCCAAACCGTTGCTCGAGCGCTGGATGGAAGACCAGATCGGCTGGCGCGGGATGGAGGCAAGGTTGAAGCGCGAAGCGATGCAATGGACATATCTTCTGCCGCAATTGCCGCGGCTAGCGCACGCTGCGCTGACCTGGCATCGCGGCGACGACCGGCTGATCGAAGAAGTTCGACTGCTCCGGCGCGAGCAGCGGCTGACCAACATCTGGTACGCGGCGGCGACTGTACTGTTGGCGCTGGTCATCGCCTTCGCGGGTTGGACCGTCTGGCGCACTTGAGTGCGTTTCCGTCGTGAAGCTGCAGGTATTAAGGCATGCGCGGCATTGACCGGCCTCGCATCCCGGCTATTGTTGTTCGTCCAACGACTTCAGGTCTGCACATGAATAGATCCAATGCATCGCTCGCCCTGACGGTTAGCGCGCTGCTGGCCGTCATCCTGAACGCTTGCGGCGGCGGCGATTCAAGTCCGCCCCCGGCACCCGTGGTCGTGCCGCCTGCGCTCGCGCCCACGCCGACGTGCGCGGGCTCTGCCGCCTTTTCGGTGGTCGCCGATGCGAGCGTGGCCGTCGGCAAAGCCGCCGGTGCCGTGCTCGCCGGCTGCACTGGCGCGGTCAACGACGTTCAATGGTTGCAAACGGCGGGCGCCGCAGTGACCTTGTTTTCGGCCAGATCGCAGGCGATCAGCTTCGAACCGCCAAGCGCCGGGACGTACGGATTCACAGTGACGTTCCGCGATGCTGCGGGCGCGCAACAGAGCGCCAATGTCAGCGTCAATGCGGTTGCGCCTGCGGCGCCCGTCGCCGTGTTGATCCGCGTCGATCACGCTACGCGCAAGAGCGGCAACGTTTCGTTGCGCGCGTGGCCGGCACTTGCCGCCGGTGAGACCAATACATGGACGCAGACCGCAGGGCCGCAGGTCACGCTTGATGCAAGCGACCCGAACCGCGTGCTGTTCGTCGCCCCTGAAGTGACGCGCGACACCGCGCTGACGTTTCGCGTGACTCGCCGCGCCGCGAGCGGTGCGACCGATACCGACGACGTGTTCGTGCTGGTCGAAAACTATGCGCAGGCGCCACCGGATCCGAACAACACGCTGCCGTTCGTTTTCAGCGACCTGCACGTTTCGCGCAGCTATCCGTATCGCGCCAATGGGCCGTTCGCCGCCGCACTCGTGCGGTGCACGTACGAGGCCAACCTGCAGTACACCGGAGGAGCGACCAATCTGTGCCCGCTGTCCACGCTGCCGTTCCTGCATCAGACGACGGCCGGTGCGATCCCAACCGTCGACCAAATTATGGATCGCGTGGTCGTGTCGCACGACTGGATGGGCGACGCGTTCGAGCAGTTGCTGCGCACGCAGGCGAGTACTGACCTGCTGCGGCTATTCAACGGCGTCACCGCCGTCGTGATTGGGGCGCAGGTGCGCCCGAGCTTTTACTACGCACTGACCGGGGCTATTTACCTGGACGCCGACAATTTCTGGCTGACCGCCGCGCAGCGTGACGTGATCAACGAGGCGCCCGATTTCCGCTCGGACTTCGATCGCGATCTGATGTATTCGGGCGTTTGGCGCTACACCGCGAACAACCAGAACATTTTTCTGCCGTTTCCGGCGACCTCAAGAATTTCGCGTGATGTGCCGTACCTGCTGCAGGAAGCGGGATGGCTGATGTATCACGAGCTCGGGCACGCATCGGACTTCACGCCCACGTCGGCGCGCGGGTCATTGAACAGCGCCCTCTCGGCGTGGGGAAATATTTCGCCGCGCTACCAGGCGGGCCAACTGCCATCGGACGCGATGGCGACGAGCTTTCCGTTGCAGTCGTCGCAGATGGCCGGGCTAGCGCAGGTCAAGTTCTTTGGCGCAACAGCCGATGCGACGCAGCGTGCGTACACGCCGAACGACGTCGGGAGTTTTTTCGCGCCCGATCGCGCCACCGACGAATACAACTACTCGAACAGCCGCGAAGATATCGCGATGACGTTTGAGGAATTCATGATGGTGCGCAATCATGGGTGGCGGCGCGATGTCGCGATCACTGACAAGATAAACGCGAGCACCACCAGCAACAACCTGATCGTCCGTTACGGGCAGCGCGGACGCGTGGGGTCGGCCAACATCAAGCCGCGTGCACAAATAGCGGTGCAGGAACTGGCACCCTGGGTGCTGCAAGCTGATCCGAATGCGGTCAACAATCTGCCGGCACCGATTCCGATGCGCGCCGGCGACACCTGGGCCTCGAATCTCTTCGTGCCTGCGCCGCCGGGCGGCATGGCGGGGCCGCTGACGCTGCGCGCCCCGTTCGACCTGGAAAGCGACCGCGCGTTGCTGATGCGCTCACTGTCGGGGAGTTGGAGCGGGCACCGGACGCCGAACGAGCGCTGGCTAAAGCGGGCTGCGGTAGCCGATCGATGATCGTCTAACTATTCATGCGAGTTTCGTCGCGCTATCGTCGCGGTTCCGGCGCACAGCAGTTGCTTCATAATGCGCGCCGTTTTCTATTGCATAGCTTGATCGCCCGGACTCGATGACGCTTTTCGTTTTTGTAGCGCTGTATCTGATCGCCTCAATCGCGATCGGCATCTACGCGGCGACACGCGTCAAGAACACCGCGGACTATGCGCTGGCGGGACGATCCCTGCCGTTGTTCGTGATCGTCGCTACCACGTTTGCGACCTGGTTCGGCTCCGAAACCGTGCTTGGCATTCCTTCCAAGTTCGTCGAGGGCGGTTTTCGTAACACCGTCGAGGATCCGTTTGGCGCAGGCTTGTGCCTGGTTCTGGTCGGCATGTTCTTCGCGCGCAAGTTGTACAAGATGGAGTTGCTGACCATCGGCGATTTTTATCGTCGCCGCTACGGGCGCGGAGTGGAAATTTTTAGCTCGGTCGTGATTCTGATTTCATACCTCGGCTGGGTCGCGGCGCAGATCACCGCGCTGGGGCTGGTATTAAATCTGCTGTCGGCGGGCGGCATCAGCGTTGCGGCCGGCATGACGCTGGGCACGTTGATCGTGCTTGGCTACACGCTATTTGGCGGCATGTGGTCGGTCGCGCTGACCGATACGTTCCAGATGATCATCATCATCATCGGTCTGTCGCTGATCGCTGTCTTTGCTGCAGAGCAGGCGGGCGGCGCCGGACGCGTGATCGAGTACGCACAATCGCGCGACATGTTTCGTTTTTTCCCGGACGGCGGAGTGCACGAGTGGTTATTCTGGGCCGGCGCAGCAATCACGATCATGATCGGTTCGATTCCTCAGCAGGACGTGTTTCAACGCGTGATGTCGGCCAAGGACGCCGATACATCGGTCAAGGGTCCCATCATTGGCGGGCTCTCATACATGGCGTTCGCGCTGGTGCCGATCTTTATTGGCCTGTCCGCGTTTGTCGTGATGCCGGAAACCGCCAACGCGTTGCTGAAAGAAGACTCGCAGAAGATCCTGCCGACTCTCGTGCTGGACCACATGCCGGTGTGGCTTCAGGTTGCGTTTTTCGGCGCGTTGCTAGCGGCGATCATGTCGACCGCGTCGGCGACGCTGCTCGCGCCTTCGACTACATTCGTCGAGAACGTACTGAAAAATTTCGTCAAGATGAACGACAAGCAAGAACTGCGAAACATGCGGCTGACGGTTGTGGTCTTTACCGCATGCGTGCTGGTGTACTCGATCATCATGATCGGTACTCCGATCTACGAGCTGGTTTCCAAGGCGTATCAGTTTCCGGTGGTTGGCGCATTCTGGCCCCTGGTGTGCGGTCTTTACTGGCGGCGCTCAACGACACAGGGCGCGATCTGTTCAATCGTCTTTGGCATGGCCACATGGGCCGGGCTGGAACTGACGCCGCTCGGGCAGCAGTTCCCGGCCGTGCTGGGCGGTTTTCTGATGGCGGCGTTGGGAATGTTTGGCGGCTCTTTGCTGTCCGCGCCGCAGATAAACGCGCAGCGCGCAGCGTAGCGCCGCGCTACCCTTGGCCCGCCAGCGACTTGAAATCCTGCGCGTAGTCGTTCAGCTTCTTGTCGAGTGCGGCGCGCTGCTCCGGAGTGGCGCGATTGATCAGTTGCGCAATCAGCTCGGCGCTGCCGCGCCGATACGATTCGGCGCGCGCGCGTCGCTCGGCATCCGGTGCGACGTTAAGGTGCGAGAAATACGTCCTAAACCAACGCGCGGCCACTTCTTCGGACGGACGGTCCGCTTGGACTTTCCGCAGTAACGCGACGAATTCTCGCTGCCGGCGCTCGCGCTCGTCGATCCACCATGTCGCATCGGTGGGGCGGCTTCCTAACGACTTGCCGATGATCTCGCGCTGCTCGTCGGTGAGCTTCCCGAACCATGATTCAGCGCGCTCTGCATACTTCTTCGTGCGCTCCGTTCCGGAGTCCTTTTCTGCGCGCACGAATTCGCGTCGCGCCTTGTTGGCGTCGTTGGCGATTTTCTTGGCAGCGCGGTCGATCTGTTCGGGTGTCAGCGTCAGGGCCAAGTGCGCGATATCGGGCGCCGCTTTGTCCCCGGCGGTCAGCATGCGTGCGTTCAATTGCTGGTTAAATTCAATCACGTCAGCAGTAGTCACTTGGCCCGTGATCTTCGCGCGCGCCTTGTCTATAAACGTTGCGTAGTCACGCAGCTGTGTCGAGCGATGCCACGCCAGCAGGGTGTTGATGCGCTCCTTGACGGTCTGTTCCTGATCCGGCGTGAGGTCAAGGTAGCTGTCTAGCTGAATCAACGCCAGCGTGTCGGCGTTGTTGTAGCCAAGTCTCATCGCAGCGCAGCTCGCGATGGAGGCGGTAAAGGCTGCAATTACCACCAAACGCGCGACGCCGACAAGCGAAAAGCGCGCGGTCAGTGAACTAGAATCGTTGTGCAATCAGACCTCCGCTGCGAACGCAAAACGCATGAACATCGTGATACTGGCCGCAGGGCAAGGCAAGCGGATGGGCCCGTCGCTCGACAGGTCCCCGCCGAAAGTGCTTCACCTGGTTGCAGGCCAGCCCATGCTCGCGCATGTTCTTGCCGCGGTTGGCGCCGCCACGGTGGGAATGTCCGTCAATATAGTAGTTGTCGTGGGCCATGGGGCTGAGAAGGTGCAAAAAGCATTCCATTCGACCCACTCGGGAACCGCTGCGCTGCGCTTCGTCGAGCAACCGGAGCAGTTAGGGACCGGCCACGCGGTGCTGCAGGCCGCGCCATTGTTGGACGACGGTGCGCCGACGTTGATTCTGTACGGCGACGTGCCGTTGATCCGCCCAACCACGTTGCAGCGGCTGTTCGCGGCAGGGTCCGATGTGGCGGTGCTAACGGTGCAGCTCGAGCAGCCCGCCGGCTATGGGCGCATTACGCGCGACTGGCATGGCAACGTGTTGCGCATTGTTGAAGAGCGCGATGCGACCGAGGATGAGCGCAAGCTGACCGAGGTCAACACCGGAATCCTGATTGCGCCGACCGCGAAGCTGAAGCGCTGGCTGGCAGCGCTGTCGAATCACAACGCGCAACGCGAGTACTACCTGCCTGATGTCATTGCGCAGGCGGTGGCGGAGCATTGCCGAGTCGCTGCCGTCGAATGCTCCGATCCCGACGAGACACGGGGCGTTAACAGCAAGGAGCAACTGGCCACCGTCGAGCGTATCGCGCAGCGCCGAATCGCCGGCCAACTGATGGAATCGGGCACGACCCTCGCCGACCCGGCGCGCATCGACGTGCGTGGCAAGGTCGAAGTCGGTGCCGATGTGTCGATTGATGTCGGCTGCGTCTTTGAGGGGCATGTGATGCTGGGTGACGCCGTGCGCGTCGGCGCGCACTGCGTGCTGCGTAACTGCTCGGTCGGCGCCGGCACCGAAATTCTGCCGTTTTCACATATCGACGGTGCCGACATCGGCGCCGCGGCGCGCATCGGCCCCTACACCCGACTGCGCCCCGGTGCGCAGCTGAGTGACGAGGTGCATGTCGGTAACTTCGTCGAAGTTAAGGCCAGTACGCTGGGCCGCGCTTCGAAAGCAAATCATCTATCCTATGTCGGCGACGCGACTATTGGCGCCAACGTCAACATCGGTGCCGGTACCATCACGGCCAATTACGACGGGGCAAGCAAGCACCGCACCGTGATCGGTGACGACGTGTCAATTGGCTCCAATGCGGTACTGGTCGCGCCCGTTACGATCGGCCGGGGTGCGACGATCGCGGGCGGTTCGACGATCTCCAAGAATGCGCCCGAGGGTAAGCTGACCGTCGCGCGCGCCAAGCAGACGACCCTCGAAGGCTGGAAGCGTCCGACCAAGGAAAAGAAGCCCTGAAATGTGCGGCATCGTAGGCGCGGTTGCGACGCGTGACATCACCCCGGTCCTGGTCGAAGGATTGCGCCGGCTCGAGTATCGCGGCTACGACTCGTGCGGAGTCGCAGTGTTGCAGGACGGCGCACTAACGCGCTCGCGCAGCACGGCGCGCGTTGCCGAGCTCGAGTCGCAGATCGCGCAGTCGGCGCTGGCGGGCCATCTCGGCATTTCACACACGCGCTGGGCGACGCATGGCGCGCCCGTTACCGGCAATGCGCATCCGCATTTCTCGCGCAATGAAGTCGCGGTCGTGCACAACGGCATCATCGAAAACTACGAATCGATTCGCGCCGACCTGAAAAATGCGGGCTACGAGTTTGTCACCGAGACCGATACCGAAGTCATCGCGCATCTGATTCATCAGCTGTATCAGGGCAATCTGCTGGCTGCAGTGCGCGCCGCGGTGGCGCGTTTCAAGGGCGCTTATGCAATCGCCGTGATGCACAAGGGCGAGCCGCAGCGCTTGGTGGGTGCACGCAACGGTTCGCCGCTGGTGGTTGGGCTTGGCAAGGCCGAGAATTTTCTGGCGTCGGATGCCCTGGCACTCGCCGGCACAACCGACCAGATCATGTATCTGGAAGACGGCGACGTCGTTGATATCGAACTTAACCGTGTCCAGATCGTCGACTCTGCCGGCGTAGCGGTGCGGCGGCCGGTGCACACCGTCAAGATCGCGGCTGGCGGTGCCGAGCTTGGACCCTATCAGCATTACATGCAGAAGGAGATTTTCGAACAGCCGCGCGCGATCAGCGACACGATCGAAAGCATAGAATCGATCACGCCGGACCTGTTCGGTGACCACGCGGCCGGGGTGTTTGCGGCCGTTGATTCTGCGCTGATACTTGCGTGCGGCACGAGTTACTTCGCAGGTCTGACGGCGAAGATCTGGCTGGAATCGATGGCAGGGTTGCCGACTCAAGTCGAGATCGCCAGTGAGTATCGATATCGGGACAGTGTGCCGAATGCGCGCACTCTGGTGATTGCCATATCGCAATCGGGCGAAACAGCTGACACGCTCGCCGCCCTCAAGCATGCCCATGCGCTTGGCATGCGGCACACACTCGGCATAATCAACGTGACGACCAGTGCGATGGCGCGCCAAACTGAGTTGCAGTTCTTCACGCGGGCCGGTGTCGAGATCGGGGTCGCCTCGACCAAGGCGTTTACGACGCAGCTGGTCGCTTTGTTTCTGTTGACGCTGACGCTTGCGAAGCTTCGGGGCCGACTCGGTGAAGAAGCGGAACGCGAACACATACGCGCACTGCGCCATCTGCCGGCCGCCCTGCAGGCCGTGCTCGCACTTGAGCCGCAGGTGATCGCCTGGTCGCAGCAATTCGCGCGCAAGGAGCACGCGCTGTTTCTCGGCCGCGGGTTGCACTATCCGATCGCACTTGAAGGCGCATTGAAGCTGAAAGAGATCAGCTACATCCACGCCGAGGCGTATCCGGCGGGCGAGCTGAAGCACGGGCCGCTTGCACTTGTCGACGCGGACATGCCTGTCGTCGCCAT
>JBBQQC010000017.1:0-80529 GCA_038216465.1 Burkholderiales bacterium
CGGCATTGGCAGATGCGCAAACGATTCGCGCCGGCCGTTGCCGGTCGGCGCGACGTTCATCAGCCGTGCGTTCAATGAGTCCTGAATATAGCCGCGCAGAATTCCGTCTTCGATCAGCACCGTGCGCTGCGTCGGATTGCCCTCATCGTCGACGCTCAACGATCCGCGGCGATTCGCAATCGTGCCGTCGTCGATTACTGTGACGCCCTTGGACGCCACGCGCTGCCCGATCTTGCCGGCGAACGCGCTCGAGCCCTTGCGATTGAAATCCCCTCTTCCTTCGCAATCGCCCGCCGGATGCCGGGCTTGTCCCAATAACCCTTTGCCGCAACCGGTCGAGTGTTCGCGCGCAGGCTGCGCGGCAATGCTGCCCACGATACGATCGTATCCATGTGGCTCGTGTGGTTTGCGAAGTAGATACGCTGCGAGGCCGTCGGTGCCGAGCCCACCCAGCGCGGGTATGCGCCGACCAGCAGACGTACCAACCACACAATGGGAGGAAGAAACTTCACGCTTGGATGCGATGTCTGCTGCCCATGCGAAGGCCTCGAAGTGACGTGGAAGTGGATGATCGCGCGGCGCGTCCTGCGGATTATTGCTGAAGCGATGTGTGCCCAATAACGGCTCAGCTAAAGTGCTACCCACGACCTTGCGCGCCAACCGCCGGCAAGCCGGTTAAAACAATCTTACGAAAACGATGCGCGTTGCCCGCCCGGGTCCTGCTGATGCTGCAGTCTTTCAAGAACTGCGGCTGCGCGGTCTAGCCGAGTGCCCAACCGCTTCGCATCGAGCTACGAGGAGGAGTGCGATACACCGATTGCAGCGGTGGCGGAACGGCTCGCGCCACGCGCCGACAGCACGATACTTGGCGTCTTCATGGCGCAGGACTTGGTCGGCGTCGTCGGCGTGCGGCGCGAGGAACCGCGCAAGCTATCGCACAAGACCTACATGTGGGGCATGTATGGAGCGCTGCACGCTCGCAACGCGGGGGTAGGCCGTGCACTCGTCAACCACGACGCTGTCGTACGCGCGAACCGAGCTCCATCTGCAACGCGTTAATCTGGGTGTCAACGCGCTGAATGTCCCGGCTTTGTCGTTATACGAAGGGCTTGGCTTTGAGCGGATGGGGTTCGAGCCCTGCTTTATGTTGATCGATGGTGAGCCGCAGGATGAAATCCACATGGCCTTTGCTCTGGAACACGCCGGTCTGCGACAAAGTAAGGGCTTTTGACCCCGCTTCTCTACATGCGGGATGCACGGCACCCCTGCTGACGCGCACCGTGCGCGGTCGGACGCAGAATCCTCGGCACTGTTTGTCACTCTGTCTCCAAGCATCGACTGAAGGCAGATGAAAAACTTCCCAATTAATTTCCGTTGCTCGACTTGGCTTGCGTCTTCGCTTATCGCTGTACTAACCGCTTGCGGCGGACAGGACCCGGTGTTAGGGGTGGGGGGCGGTACCGTAGGACCTGGCGCACCTGGCTCACCGCCGACGGTCACCTCTACGGTTCCTGCTGCCACTACGCCGATTGTCACCGGTGTAGCTGTCAATAGCAGAGTCACTGCAGTGTTCAGCAAAGACATGGCGCCGGGGACGATCAACACATCAACTTTCTTACTGGCGTGCCCTTCCGGAACGCCCGTCACAGGTACGGTCACGTACTCGCCGGCCAGTCGCACCGCGACCTTCTCACCCGCGGCCAACCTGCCGGTCATCACCACCTGCACGGCGACGATTACAACGGGAGCCCAGGACACCACCGGCCTTGCGCTGGTCAGTCCCTTTGTGTGGTCGTTCACAACGAGTTCGTCAGCCACACCGATTTCCCTGGGTGCAGCTTCGACGTTCGGGGCATTTGGAGGCGCTGCCGGGATTACCAATCAAGGACTCCTTACGGTGATCAATGGAGACATCGGCACCACGGGCGCATCGACGCTGGTGACCGGATTCCGCGACTCCGTCGGTGATGTTTACACAACAACGCCGCTTAACAACGGGTTGGTAAATGGACGCGTGTACACCGCGCCGCCACCTCCGGGAGGTGCTGGTGTTGGAGGCAACGCTTCAACGTTTGCAATTGCTACTCAGGCTTTGGCCGATGCGAACACCGCGTTCAATAACCTGTCACCCGCTTCGCGGCCGGGCGGCACCGATCCGGGCGCTGGCCAGCTAGGCGGTCTCACCCTGGCACCGGGTGTCTATCAAGCTGCGGGCGGCTCGTTTCAGATAACGGGGTCGGATCTGACGCTCGATGGTCAAGGGGACACAAATGCCATGTGGATCTTCCAAACGGCCAGCACGTTAACCGTGGGTGCGCCCGGCGCGCCGCGCAACGTTACCCTGATCAATGGAGCGCAGGCGCGCAACGTATTTTGGCGCGTAGGCAGTTCTGCCACGATTAATGCGGCAGGGGGCGGCACGATGGTGGGCACCATCATCTCCTCGGCCGCGACGACTTTTTCCACCGCCGGCAATGTTGCACTGGTGACGCTGAACGGCCGAGCGCTGGCCCTGAATGCCTCGACGACCATGGTGAACACGGTCGTTAACGTACCTGCGCCTTAAAACTGAAGCGGCCTGGAGAAAACATGAAACTGAAAAAAACTTCAACGGTTGCCTCGGCACTGTTCTTCGCCGTTGCTGGTGCAGCGAACGCCGCTGACGACGGCGGCTGGTACGGCGGACTCAACGTTGGCCAATCCAGAGCGAAAATCGACGACGCACGGATCACCAGCAATCTGCTTGCGGGCGGCCTGAGAACGACCTCGATCAGCGATGACGATCGCGACTTTGGCTACAAAGTATTTGGCGGCTACAAATTCAACCGCTTCTTCGCCGTCGAAGGTGGCTACTTCGACTTGGGAAAGTTCAGTTTCACGGCGAATACTGTTCCGCTGGGTACTTTAAGCGGCAACATCAAACTCAGAGGCGTTAACCTCGATCTGGTAGGCATACTGCCGATCACCGAAAGGTTCTCGGCCTTCGGCCGCGCCGGTGTGAACTACGCCGAAGCAAGAGACTCGTTTAGTTCTACCGGCGCAGTCAGGGTGCTCAACGCGAACCCGAAGGAGCGCGACACGAACTACAAGTTTGGCGGCGGGCTGCAGTTCGATTTCACTCGTCGACTCGGAATGCGGTTGGAGGCAGAGCGCTACCGCATCAACGATGCTGTCGGAAACAAGGGCGACATTGACCTCATCTCGCTCGGGCTGATCTATCGATTTGGAGCCGTGTCAGCTGCACCTGCTCCGCGTGTTGCGGCGCCTATTGTGAACTCACCCCCGCCACCACCGCCGGTCGCCGTGCCACCCCCCCCACCACCACGGCCAGCGCCACCGCCACCGCCACCGCCGGCGCCGAGGAAGGTGACGTTCTCCGCGGACTCGCTGTTCGACTTTGGCAAGGCCACTGTGAGTCCTGCAGGCAAGCAGGCGCTCGACAAGTTCGCTGCCGATCTAAAGGGGACTAACTTCGAGGTCATCACTGCCATCGGACACACCGACCGAATTGGCTCGCCTGCGTCGAACTTGGCACTGTCAAAGCGCCGCGCGGACGCAGTGCGAAACTATCTGGTCGAATCCGCTGCGATTCCGGCGGCGAAGATCACCGCTCAAGGCAAGGGCGAGGCCGAGCCCATAACGAAAGCCGGTGCTTGCAAAGGCAACAATGCGACCAAGCAGCTGATCGTGTGCCTGCAGCCCGATCGCCGCGTAGAGGTTGAAGTTTCGGGCACACGATAGCGCCGCCGGCTAAATATCGCGGGTGTTGAGCGAGGCTCCGCACCTGACTAGCGCCGCGGCGAAGTCATTCGATGCGACTGTGGTGGCTACGCGGTGCCGCCGATCGTCAGCCCTTCGATGCGCAGCGTCGGTTGACCGACGCCGACCGGCACGCTTTGCCCGTCCTTGCCGCACGTGCCGATGCCCGGGTCGAGGCTCATGTCGTTGCCGATCATCGTTACCTGTGTCAACGCATCGGGACCGTTGCCGATCAATGTCGCGCCCTTGATGGGACGCGTGACCTTGCCATTCTCGATCATGTAGGCCTCGGCCATGCTGAACACGAACTTACCGTTCGTGATATCGACCTGGCCGCCTCCGAAATTGGTGGCGTAGATTCCTTTTTTGACCGAGCGCACGATCTCGTCGGGATCCTTATCGCCGGCCAGCATGTAGGTGTTGGTCATGCGCGGCATTGGCAGATGCGCAAACGATTCGCGCCGGCCGTTGCCGGTCGGCGCGACGTTCATCAGCCGTGCGTTCAATGAGTCCTGAATATAGCCGCGCAGAATTCCGTCTTCGATCAGGACCGTGCGCTGCGTCGGATTGCCCTCATCGTCGACGCTCAACGATCCGCGGCGATTCGCAATCGTGCCGTCGTCTATCACGGTCACTCCCTTAGACGCGACGCGCTGTCCGACTCTGCCCGAAAACGCGCTCGACCCCTTGCGGTTGAAGTCGCCCTCCAGCCCGTGTCCGACCGCCTCATGCAGCAGGATGCCGGGCCACCCGGGTCCGAGAACGACCGGCATGATGCCGGCGGGTGCGGGATCTGCAACCAAATTCACGAGCGCCTGGTCGACCGCCTGGTTCGCGTATTCGGCGAGCCGCTCGTCGGTGAAATACGCGAGGTCGTGCCGGCCGCCGCCGCCGAAATGGCCTTGCTCGCGCTTGCCATCGTGTTCGACGATCACGTTGACCGATACGCGAACCAGCGGCCGCACGTCGGCCGCCAGCACGCCGTCGCTGCGCGCTACCAGTATCACGTCGTAATCGGCGCCGACGCTGGCCATCACCTGCTTGACGCGCGGATCGCGCGCGCGCGCCAGTTGCTCGACTTTCTCGAGCATGCGCACCTTGCCGGCTGCATCGAGCGATGCGACGGGATCACCATCCGCATAGCGCGCCGTTTGCTTGCGCACCGCTACCTTCGATGCCATCTTGACTTTGCCCGAGCCGTGGCGAGCGATCGAGCGCGCTGAAAGCGCCGCCTCGGTCAACGAGTCGAGCGAGATGTCGTCCGAATACGCAAACGCGGTCCGGTCGCCGACGATCGCGCGCACACCAACGCCTTGTTCAATGTCGAAGCTGCCGCTCTTGACGATGCCTTCTTCGAGTGAAAACGATTCGCTGCGCGAATACTGGAAGTACAGGTCGGCGTAATCGGTGCGGTGCTCGAAAATTGTTGCCAGCACGCGCTGCAGATGTGCTTCGTCCAGATCAAACGGGTCGAGCAGCAGCTGCTTGGCGGTAGCAAGTCGGGCGAGTGCGGGATCTGAGATTTTCATTGAGGGGTCGTGGCGCGAACAGGGCCATTGTACGAGGCTCAGTTCAACACTCGATGCTCCAAGGCGGGCAGAGAAGCACGGGAATCGGCGATCAATTGTGGGTCAATATCGCCGAACACAACCCCCTCGCCGTCGCCTCGCTCCGCCAGTACCGCGCCCCACGGATCGATCAGCACTGTATGTCCATAGGTCGAACGCCCGTTGCGGTGCCTGCCGCCCTGTGCAGGCGCCAGCACGTACGCCAGGTTCTCGATCGCACGCGCGCGCAGCAGCACTTCCCAATGCGCGCGCCCGGTGGTTGCAGTGAAGGCCGATGGAACCAGAATGAGATCGGGCTGCGGCATGGCCCGATACAGCTCGGGGAAGCGCAGGTCGTAGCAGATCGACAGACCGACGCGCAGCCGAGCGCCATCTTCTGTGGCGAGCTTAAAGCTTGCGACCTCACTGCCCGGTGCGATCGTGCGCGACTCGTCGTAGTCTTCCTTGCCCTTGGTGAAGCGGAACAAATGGATCTTGTCGTAGCGCGCGACGCGCTCGCCGCTGGGACCGTATACGAGCAGGCTGTTCAATACACGGTCATTTTCGGGTCCGACCAGCGGCAACGTGCCGCCCACCAGACACACGCGATGCTGGCGCGCCTGGTTGGCTAGAAAGTCCTGGATCGGTCCGCGTCCGTCGGCCTCGCGCAGCGCGACCTTGTCGGTATCACGCTCGCCCATCAGGCAGAAATATTCAGGCAGGGCCACTAGCTGCGCCCCCCCGGCGGCGGCCTGCGCGATCAGCGCGGCGGCGGCGTTCAGGTTTTCTTCGACGTCGGTCGTCGAAACCATTTGTACCCCTGCAACGCGCACTGTCGATCTCATTTGTTCCCCTCCGTATCGGTGCCGTCTGCGCGGCCACGGCGCGTGATCGTCGGATCGGCCCACGTGCCGGCGATGTCGTACTCGAGCGCAAACATCCTCGACAAAGGATTGCGCAGCACGTATTGCGCGACAAATGCGCCGAGGCCGAGGATCGGGTTGGCCACTCCGAGCGCGAGCGCGGCCGTGCTGGCGTCGATTTCAGGCAGCACGACGAGGTGCAAGCGCTGTGTCTCGTTGCGCAGATCGATCGTGCCCGACATCAGCGCGGCCGCGCTCGCGCCGGCCATGCTGAAATTGCTGGTCGAGATGACGCCCTGCGCCACCACCGCATCGGCGCGGATCGTCTTGAAGGCAAAGCCTTCGGAAAATGCGCTGCCGGCGTCGAACAACAGCGTGCGCGACAGCGATTGCAGCGACAGCAGGGTCAGCAGGCGTGCCGTGCCGCCGGTGTTGACTTTCAGAAAGCGGCCGTTGTCGAGACTGAGCGCGAGCTTGCCCGATAGCGTTGCGTAGTCGATATCCAGCGGCGATCCGATCCATTCCACATCGCCTTCAAGCGCACCCTGGCCTGCCGCCATCGCGCCGGCGAACCCCAGGCGATCGAGCGTCGCTCCCGTATCGCGCGCATCGAGCTTAAAACTGATTTTCGTACGACGTGCTTTGTTGTTTGCAGCGGGCGCCCATTCGCCGCTTGCGGAAAGCTTCATGTCGGGGTTCGTGATGTCGAAGCGACGAATGCGCCAGGTGGGGGCACTCGCCGGCCCAACGTTTTGAGCCGCCAACTCAAGATGTCCAAGCTTCATGTCGGACAACTCGAATTGTTCAGCCGAGATGTCGAGTGCGGGCAAGTCTCTTTGCGGTGCGCGCAGCACCTCGACGACGTCCTTCTTGACCGCCGCCGGAATCGATAGACGGGATAGACGAGCCGTTATCTGCTCGGATCTCCAGCCAATGTAACCCGCTACGCCATCGGAAACGATATTGGCGTCGAAGCCGCCGTCCGAAGTACGCGACGCGCCGAGCGTCACGTTGTGAAAGGTGCGGCCCATCAGCACCAGTTCCTGCGTTCGCACTGCGAGCAGATCGATCGACGGTGTGGACGGCGCGGCGGAAGACCCCTTCGCGGACTCCGCACCACCTAACAGGGATGACCAGGCCTCGAGGTCCAGACGCGGAACCGTGGCCAGCACCAGCAGACCGAATTCGGGCAGATTCGCAGGCTCGTTGAGTGCGATCACGCCGCGCGAGATGCGGAATTCATTTTGCTCCCGCCGCCGTTCGATACGGACCGCAAGCACGCGCCCGGCGGCAACGCGCCACTCGTCACTGTCCGCGCCCATGATCGTCCGCTCCACGCGCAGAGGCAGAGATTCCTGCGCCGTCTTCCGCAGCGGTGCGATGCCATCAATGGCGATCCCGACCAGATCGCTTTCTACTTTCAATCCAAGCGACGGTTTGAGCGTCAGGGTCGCGCTGTAGCGCGCCTGTCCCTGCGAGCGATCGAGCAACTGCTGCACTGGGCCGATCATCAGCGCGCGCCGCAATGCAGGTACGGTGGCGATACCGGTGGCAGTGAACGCCGTTTCGCCGTCGGCCCGCGCGCTTGCTTCAATCCGACTCTGCCCGCCGAGAAGCAACGCGCTCATGCTCGAATTGCGGACGCCTGTTTCGGAAAAGTTGAGCGTGCCCATTACGCGCGAGAACGCTGGCGCATCGGCGAGCTGCACGTCGTTATCGGCAAACTGCAGTGCGCCGGTGACTTTGCTGTCGGACGCGTGCTGCAGTGGGATACTGAGCCGCAGGTCCAGTTTCGCATTGCCACTTGCTTCGGCGTTGGTCGTCACGCCTCCAATCCAGCGCGCAACAGGACTGGTGTTCACGTAGCGCATCATGTCCGCCAACGGACCTTCGGCCACGCCTTGCACGTCGAGTGTTGGATTGCGTCGGAGCTCGGGAATGCGCGCCACGACTTTGGTGAGCCGCGCTCCGTAGGCCGCGCCGCGCTGCGCCGTCACTGTCAAAGACGAGCGATCGATCACGAGCTCGGCGTCGATGTCAGTGAGCAACGGCCACATACGCGCGACCTCAGCCGTGCGTTCGGCCGGAATGGCGGCGGGACGTGCATCCAGCACTGCGTCCGCTACGCGCGCGGTGATACGAAACTCCGAATCGCGCTCGCCCTCGAACGGAAACTTCGACAAGTCTCCTTTGACGCGAACCGTACCTTCGGTTAAATGTCCGCCCACCAGAGCGCGCTGCAGCCAGTCGAGCGTGGTGTTGCCGGCGATCAGCGGCACATACTTGTAGGCGGCGGGCGCGTCAAGCCGCACTATGCGTGCGCTCAGATCGAGCCAGCCGGGTCCGCTCTTTTCACCGTTCGCGGCACGATATATACCCGCTGCTTCGATGTCTATGTCTGTGTTGCTGGCAGTGGCGGAGTCTATGCGGACTTCGAGCGTCGGTTCGGATTTCAAACGTACCGACGCCTTCATCCTGGCGAGCTTCAGGCGCGGTTCGACCAGCATTCCCGGCAGGATCACCGTCAACTCCTTCGACGCCAGTTGCAAGGTACCGGCACCGTCTCCGATGTCGATGGTTCCACTCAGGTTTTCAAAGCCGGGCTGGCCGACCGGGTATCGGACGCTTTCAGTTTCAGCGGCAGGTTGTGCGGCGCTCGCCAGTGCCTGGAAGCGCGCCTTCAGCGTCAGCGTTCTTAGCGTGGGCTCCTCTCCCGGCCACCCTGCGCTCACGTCGATCAGCGTCCCCTCGAGCGCGTGCTTGACGATCGTCTGGTGCAGTTCCTGCGGCAGCGGGACATGCGTCGCGAACCACGCCAGCGTCTGCAGGTCGACGCGGCTCGCTTGAACCTGCGTGCGGGCAAGCGCCGCACCTCTGGCGGCGGTCGTGCGTACCTTGAAATCCAGCGGTGGAATCGGCTGCTTGGAGGTCGGGACCAGCATTAACCCGTTTGCCTCGAACTCGTGTCCGCCAGCGCCGTCGTCGCTGCCCCAAGCGCGCTGCGCAAGGCGCCCCTGCAGCGATGCGAGCGTTAGCGGTTCCAGATTCGCAGCCAGCGTAACGTTGACGTCCGTCAGTGCCACGTCAGCCACTACCCGTGTGATTTTTGCCTGGTCGAAAGTCACCCAGGTGCGCAGGGCACCCTGTGCGTGCATCACCTTCAGCGGCACATCGAACGTATGCGCCAGTGCCGCAAGATCGGCGTAGTCGACCGCACCGAACACCTCGCCGCGCCAGCGCTTGTAGTCCGAAGGTCGTGCAAACGGTGAACTACGGAAGCGCGCGCGCAGATCGATCGGTCCGGCGATTGCCGAAGTGGGCTGCGCTTGCACACCGATCAGGTGCGAACCAAATATGTTTTCCAGCTGCAGGTTGACGTGAGTGAGCTCGAATTCGATCGCGGCCGATGCGTTGCGACCATCGCTGTAGCGGACGCGAGCGTCGCGAATGACCACTTCACCCTGCGCAAAAATCCAATCGGAGGCACCCGAGTCTGCGCCGGCTTCGTTCGGATCGAAGACGAAACCGCCGATCGAAAAACGATTGCCTTGCAGGCGGACTACCTCAAGCTCCGGCGCATCCACCCGCAGCAGCGCGAAGCGCGGCTCGAAGGTCACTGCGCTCAGCCACGAAACGGTCGCCTCGACGCGCGGCAGCGCCAGGCCAGCCGTGCTGCCGGCCCCCGCCACGCGGACGTCGCTGAGCGCCAGATGTGGATTGAAGCCCCGCCACGATGCTTCGATGCTGCCGATCGTAACTGGCACTTTCAACAAGCGCGAAGCAACCTGCTCGATGCGTGGCCGCAGCTCGTCAACGCGCGGCATTGCGACGTATCGAACCGCAAGTAACAGGGCCCCGGCTGCGAAGAACAACGCGACCAGCGTCCATGCCAGCGTAACGCGCACGAAGTGCAAGCTACGGAGCGAACCAAGGCCGGAGCGCGGTGCGCTCGCATCGTCAGCGCGTTCGGGGCGGTGTAACTGCATATCAGGGCGCGCCGCGATGCGTCGCTACGTAGAATGAACGATCGATAGGAGCGGAGGGCCGCACCTACGTTATCACGCGCTATCAAAGGGCGTTATTGCAGCCGTCCGACGGTACGACCACGTGAAGCAGTGAAAGATTCCCCGTTTATTGGACCTCAGGATTGGCGCGGAACCCCAGTTTCGGTGCCCGACGTGGCTGAGTTGTCCTACTTCGTGCAGCGTGCACTGCAGGCGGAGGTGATGCCGGCAAATGCCCCCCTGGATGGCGGCAGTCGATCTGATGCGGAGGTGCTGGCGCAGTTAGCTGCCACGGCCTGGACGCCGGCGCGCCTGCGCGCAGCGCTGGACGCGTTGCTGGCGCGCGCGGCTGGCGACCCTCTGCAGCGCGTAGGGGTCGCGTTGCGACGCCTGCGCCGGCGCGTGTTGATCGCTTTGGTTGCGCGCGATGCTACCGGCGGGGCCGATCTGGCAGAAGTCGTCGCAACGATGACCGCGCTCGCCGAGCTGGTGCTGCAGGCGGCTGTTGACGCGCAGGCCCGCGCGCTGGCGGCCGTACACGGAATACCCGTGGACGCGCGGGGCGTACCACAGGATCTGCTGGTAGTTGGCATGGGCAAGCTGGGCGGCGCCGAGCTCAATGTCTCGTCTGACATTGATTTAATTTTCGTCTACGACGAAGACGGCGAAACCAGCTGCAGCAGTGCACACCGCCGGATCAGCAATCACGAATTTTTCGCGCGACTCGGCAAGCGCGTGATTTCGACGCTGAACGATGTCACCGCCGACGGCTTCGTGTTTCGGGTCGACATGCGTCTGCGGCCCAACGGATCGGCCGGACCGCTGGCAGTTTCCAACGCGATGCTTGAGGAATACCTGATGGCCCAGGGCCGCGAGTGGGAGCGCTTCGCCTGGCTCAAGGGGCGCGTCGTATCAAGGCCGGTGTTCGCAGCGGCCGAGCAATTCGACGCACAGTGCGCCGCGCTCGACTCCGTCGTTTGGCCCTTCGTATTTCGCAAGTATCTCGACTTTGGCGCGATCGCCGCATTGCGCGATCTGCACAAGCTGATTCGCGCGGAAGCGTCGCGCCAATCTTCGGAACGTCCAGGCGGCGCGAACCGCGGTGACGACGTCAAGCTAGGACGCGGCGGGATTCGCGAACTCGAATTCATCGCCCAGACGTTTCAGATCGTGCGCGGCGGCCGCGAGCCCAAATTGCGGTCGAAGGCGACGCTGCAGACTCTGACGGCGCTGGCCGAACTCGCCGTGCTACCTGTCGCGACGTGCGACCGTCTGCGCGCAAGTTACGAATTCCTGCGCAACCTCGAGCACGCCCTGCAGTATGTCGACGATGCGCAGACGCACGCGATGCCGACCGATAGCGCTGCACGCGAGCGCGTGGCGCGCCTGCTGGCAGCGTCGGGCGCCGCCGCGATGATGACCGAATATCGCGCGGTACAGGTGTTCGTTGCCGAAACTTTCGACGGCGTGTTTGCCGAGCCGATCGTTGGCGACGATGAAATCTCGCTGCAGCCCAGCGTGCAGGGCGCTGCGGATGACGCTGCTTTGGTTGAAGAGCTGCAGTTGCGCGGGTTCGCCGATCCAGCAGCTACTGCGCAGCGATTGCGCTCGTTGCTCGACTCGCGGCGTATGCAGGCTTCCACCGCTGCGGCACGCGCCGGGTTCGAGCGGCTGCTGCGTCGCGCGCTGCGCACCACGCTCGAGCGCTCGCGCGAGTCGGGCGCTGCGCACGACATCGGAGCCGATCAGCATTTTGCGCGATTTGCGCAACTGGCCGACGTGATAGCGGGGCGCAGCACCTACATCGCGCTGCTGAACCAGTTTCCGCAGGCATTCGACAAAGTGATGCGGATGCTCGCGGCGAGTCGCTGGGCGACCGACTATCTGGTGCGTCATCCGATTCTGCTCGACGAGCTGCTCGACCAGCGCCTGCTTGAACACGAGCCCGACTGGCCGTCGTGGTCGGCCGGCGTGCGACAGCAGTTGGATGAGGCCGACGATGATCAAGAGCGGCAGATGAATTTGCTGCGCGATGCGCACCATGCACAGGTTTTCCGGCTGCTGGTCGCCGATCTCGAAGGCCGGTTGACACTGGAACGATTGGCCGATCATCTATCGGCGCTGGCGGACTCCACGCTTGCACTGACGATCGAGTTCGCGTGGCGCTCGCTGGCGCGGCGGCACCGTGACGTGCCGCATTTCGCGGTTGTGAGCTACGGAAAACTCGGCGGCAAGGAGCTCGGTTACGAGTCCGATCTAGACCTGATTTTCTTGTATGACGATGCCGACCCTGCGGCTGCGGAAGCCTATTCGCTTCTGGCACGCCGATTGATGACGTGGCTTACGACACAAACGTCGTCCGGCAACCTGTTCGACATTGATCTGCGGCTAAGGCCCGACGGAAATGCGGGTCTGATCGTGTCCTCATTCGAAGCGTTCGCGCGTTATCAGCGCAATGAAGACGGCCATGGCGCCTGGCCGTGGGAACATCAGGCGCTGACGCGCGCACGCTACTCGGCTGGAGATGCGACGATAGGCGACCGCTTCGAGGCCGAACGGCGGAGCATGCTGATGCAGCGGCGAGACACGCGAAAGCTCCGCGCCGACGTGCTGGAAATGCGTAAACGGATGTTCGACGGCCACCCCAATCCGACCGACTTGTTCGACGTCAAGCACGATCGAGGCGGCATGGTCGACGTCGAATTTATAGTTCAGTTCCTGGTGCTTGCCCACGCGCACGTGCAACCCGATCTGGTGCGCAATGCCGGCAACATTGCGCTGCTTCAGATCGCGGGCCAGATGCGGTTGATCGACGCCGCACTGGCGGGTCAAGTAGCCGTCGCCTATCGGATGTTCCGAAGCATCCAGCACCGCTTGCGGCTTAACGCGGCCGGGCCTGCTCGCGTGGTGCGGGTCGAAGTCGAACGCGAAGCGGCGTCGGTCAGCCGACTTTGGGATTCCGTTTTCACAGCAACTTCACCGCAGTGAACACCAGCATTCCGACCGCCATCGCCGCAATCAGGCTGCGTGTGGTCAGTGTGACGACGGCCGCGGCTATTCCACCGAGCAGCTTCGGATTGGATATCGACAGATCGAATGCGCCCTGTGTCAGAAATAGCTCAGGCGCGACGAGCGCGATCAGCGCGCAGACCGGCGCATAGCGCAGCCCGTGCTGCAGTCGCTCCGGCAGCGGAAAATAGTCGCCGAGCATCAGGAAGCTCGAACGCATCAGCAGTGTTATCAACGCCAGCGCGATGATCACCGCCCAGATTTCAAGATTGCTCAACCCGTTCCTCCGGTCCGTCCAATGCGCCGCTGCAGCATGATTTCCGCGCTCATCGCTGCGGTGATGCCGGCCATTACCGCCACTAGCAGTCCTAGTTTCAGCGGCAGTCCGGCGGCGACGACGGCAATCAAACCGGCAGTGATGGCGCCGATCAGCGCTGGTTTGCCGACGATCATCGGTAACGTCATCGCAAGCAGCGCAAGAATGGCGGTGAACTCGAGGCCCCAACGCCCGGGCACTTCGGCGGCGAGCACGATCCCGACGATCGACATCGCCTGCCACACGAGCCAGCTGCCGGCGCTCATTCCCAGAAAAAACCAGACCTGATCGGTCGTGCCACGCGCGTCGCGCGGTGCATCGGCGAAGCGCGACAGGAACATTGCGAAGCTCATGTCGACCATGAAGTAGCTGAGCACCCACCGGCGGCCGATCGAGAAGCGCCGAAAGAACGGATGCAGCCCAGCAGAGAAAATCACGAAGCGGAGGTTGACGATTACCGCCGTGAGCGCAATCACCCATAGCGGTGCACCGGCGGCGATCAAGGGCAGCGACGCCAGCTGCACGGTTCCCGAGAAAACCAGCAGCGTCATGCCGATCGCCTGCAGCGTGGTGAGCCCGACCTTGACCATCGCCACGCCAGTCACCAGACCCCATACGCCGGTGCCGATCAGCAACGGCGCCACCGCACGGAGGCCGCGCACGAATCCCGCGCGTCTTGCTCGCGCCAGCTCAGGTCGCGAGCCGAACAATGCCTTCATCGTCAGCGATTATAGGAAAGCAGTGTTCGCTAGAATGGTTTGTTCCTAGTAGGGCCGCGGAGGTTCAGGAGAAAACTATGTCGATGTCCGACCGTGACGGCTTGATTTGGTATGACGGAAAACTGGTCGATTGGCGCGATGCCACCACGCATGTCCTGACTCATTCGCTGCATTACGGCCTCGCAGTATTCGAAGGTGTGCGCGCCTACAGCACGCCGGCCGGGGCGGCAATTTTCAGGCTGAACGAACATACCGAGCGTCTGTTCAACTCGGCGAAGATCTTCATGATGCAGATCCCGTTTTCGCGCGAGCAGATATTCGAGGCACAGCGCGAAGTCGTACGCGCCAACAAGCTCGAGTCATGCTATCTGCGACCGCTTGTGTTCTACGGATCCGAAAAGATGGGCGTCAGCCCGAAAGGCAACAAGGTGCACGTTGCGATCGCCGCGTGGCCTTGGGGCGCCTATCTCGGCGAGGAAGGTCTGACCAAGGGCATCAGGGTCAAAACATCGTCTTTTCAGCGCCATCACATCAACGTCTCGATGGTTCGCAGCAAGACGGCGGGCCACTATGTCAATTCGATTTTGGCCAACATGGAGGCCATCAACGACGGCTACGACGAGGCGCTGCTGCTCGACACGCAGGGGTTTGTCGCCGAGGGGGCGGGTGAAAACCTGTTCATCGTCAAAGACGGCCACGTGTTTGAGCCCGAGATGGTGTCCGGGCTGACCGGCATTACGCGCGCGACCGTGCTCGAACTCGCGCGAGACTTGGGCTATCCGGTCACGATGAAGCCGATGACGCGCGACGACGTGTATCTGGCCGACGAAGCATTCTTCACCGGCACCGCAGCCGAGATCACCCCAATCCGCGAGCTCGACGGCCGAGTGCTTGGCGCCGGCCAGCGTGGCCCGATCACCGAAAAAATCCAGAGTTTGTTCTTTGACGTGGTCAACGGCCGCGCAGCGAAATATAAGCACTGGCTTACGGCAGTCAACGAAGGCAGCAGCAATGAGCGCGACCCAAGAAGATCCGATCGTCCAGTTACAGTCCAGTGACTTGCCGGCGTTCTGCCCGAATCCCGCGATGCCGGTCTGGAATCATCATCCGCGCGTGTTTCTGGACGTCACCAAGACCGGGCGCGCGATGTGTCCGTACTGCGGCACCGTTTACTTGTTAAAGGCAGGTCAGGTCGCTGGCGGTCATTGAACCAATGCGAGTTGCGAAGCCCATTTTGCTGTCGTCGCCCGAAGAGTGCGAGCAGGCGTTCTACGACGCGCTCGAAGCCGGCGACAGTGAGGCAGTCGTCGATCTATGGCTCGAAGATGACGACGTGGTTTGCATTCATCCGGGCGGACCGCGGCTGACGGGTTTCGCATCCGTGCGGTCGTCGTGGACGTCGATCCTTGCCAACGGGCCGCTGCATGCGCGCTGCACGCTGGCGAAGTCGCTCGAAACGCCGACGGTGGCTCTGCATAACGTGATCGAGGAAGTCGTTGTCGGTTCAGGGCCGAAGCAGGAAGTCGTGCGGGTGCTCGCGACCAATGTGTATGTGAAGACGCCGGCCGGTTGGAAGATGGTGTTGCATCACGCCTCATCGGCGCCCGAAGGTGCAATCGGCGCGGCAAGCGAGACGCGAGAGTCACACGGCGTGCTGCATTGATCGGGACCAGCCATCGAATGCATTGTCGAGCCGTGTGCCGTTAGTCACCAGCTCCTACGTCGCACCGCGCTGGTTGCCCGGCGCGCACCTGCAGACGATCGTGCCCGCACGCTTCATGCGAATCCCCGCCGTGCAGTACCGGCGCGAGCGCTGGGAGACGCATGACGGCGACTTTATCGACGTCGACTTTGCGGCGCCCGAGCCTTTGGCGAACGCCGCACCGCTATTAGTTCTGTTCCACGGCCTCGAAGGCGACTCGCAGAGCCATTACGCGCGCTCGACGATGCGCTGGTTCGCGGATCGAGGATGGCGTGGCCTGGTCGTCCATTTTCGGGGCTGCTCGGGCGAGCCCAATCGATTACCGCGCGCTTACCACTCGGGTGATTCGGAGGAGGGCAACTGGATCCTGCGCACCGTGCATGCGCGCTGGCCGAACGCGCCGCTCTATGCGGTGGGCATCTCGCTGGGCGGCAATATGCTCGCCAAGTGGGCTGGCGAGCGCGGCAGCGATGCATCGTTCGTCGCCGCCGCCGCATCGATCGGCTCGCCGCTCGACCTCGCAGCGGGCGGTGCGGCGCTGGGCCGCGGCGTCAACATGATCTACACGCGGATGTTTCTTGCGACGCTGAAAGGCAAGGCGCTGGCAAAGCTGCAGGAGTTCCCGCACATCGCTCGCGGTGACACGTATTTGCAAAGGTTGCAAGCCAGCCGCAACCTCTACGAGTTCGACAACGAGTACACGGCGCCGCTGCACGGCTTTCGCAGCACCGAGGATTACTGGCATAAAGCGTCCGCGAAGCCCTGGCTGCGTGGCGTGCGCATTCCGTATTTAGTGCTCAATGCACGCAATGATCCGTTCGTGCCCGCTGCCAGCCTGCCGCGCTCGCAGGAAGTTTCGGACTCGGTTGAGCTTGAACAGCCCGAGCACGGCGGCCACATTGGCTACGCCCGCGGTCCCTGGCCGGGCCGCATCGACTTCATTCCGGAGCGCCTGCACCAGTTTTTACTGCAACGTGAACCCTCAATGGGTACCCGGGTAGGCGCGTAAAACGCTACGCTAACGCTATAAAATCGAGGAGATCGCATGGATGACATTGTCAAGGCCGCGATGGCCAAGTGGCCCAATGTGCCGGCGGTGTTTGGCTGGCTCTCGCTGAACGGGCGCGGCGACTGGCGCATCAAGGATGATCCGATAGACAACGATGCAATCAACGAATTCATCGGTCGCAATTACATGAACGATGGTTGCGGCAACTGGTTTTTTCAGAACGGGCCGCAGCGCGTGTATGTGTCGCTCGAAATCGCGCCATGGATCTACCGCCTCGACGAGTTCAAGCGCCTGTGTACGCATACGGGGGCGCACCCGCGAGAATTGCGGCAGGCGTTCGCCGACGAAAACGGCAGGCTGTATTTCGAGACCGAGCTGGGGCCGGGCGTGCTCGACGATCGTGACACGCTGGCGTTCTCGGAGCGCATCGTCGATGAGACCGGCCGGGTACTCGACGACGGGGCGCTGGCCGAATGGAACGCCGGGCAGCTCAGCGCAGAGCTAAAAATCGAGGGGCTGCACGTCAATCACGAAAATCACGTGCCGATCGAGCGCATCCAGTCGGCGCGCGTACCCGAGGTGCTCGGCTTCATGCGCAAGCCGCAGTCTTCGAAGCGGTGTTGAGGGCTAGTCGAACACCGGCGATTCGACGCCGAGGATTTTGTGCAGCTTCGGACTGGTCGTCGTGTATTGCAAATGCACTTTGCGGTCCGGGAACACGTAGCGCGTCGCACCGAAAGCCGCTAGCGCCGACTCGTGGAAGCCCGACAGAATCAGTTTCTTCTTGCCCGGATAAACATTGATATCGCCAACGGCAAATATTCCGGGCACGTTGGTTTCAAACTTTTCGGTGTCAACCAGCACCTGCTTGCGCTCGATGCCGAGCCCCCATTCGGCAATCGGGCCGAGCTTCGGGGATAAGCCGAAAAACACCAGCAGATGATCGAGCGGCACGCGCCGCGTTAGGCCGTCGGACGACGTGACCCTGATGTCGGTCATCCGATCGTCGGCTGCCTCGAAGCCGCTGACATGGCCCACCAGCAACTGCATTTTCAGCTCTTCGCACAGTGACTTCATTTTGGCCACCGACGCGGGCGCCGCGCGAAAACCGTCGCGCCGATGAACCAGCACCACACTCTCCGCCTTGCCGGCGAAGTCAAGCGCCCAGTCGAGCGCCGAGTCGCCGCCGCCCGCGATCACCAGCGCCCTGCCAGCGAACTGCGCCGGGTCTTTGACTCGATAGTGAAGCTGCGTGCCGGCGAATCGATCGATGCCTTCGACCTTCAGCGCGCGCGGCTGAAACGAGCCGACGCCGCCAGCCACGATGACCACCTTCGTCAGAAAGCTGGTTCCCTTGCTGGTGCCAACCAGGAAACGTCCGTCATCCTGCTTCTGCACTGAGCCGACTTCCTGGCCGAGATGAAATGTCGCGCCGAATGGTTTGATCTGGTTCAGCAGCGCGTCGGTCAGTTCCTTGCCGGTGCACACCGGGATTGCCGGGATGTCGTAGATCGGCTTGTCGGGGTACAGCTCGGTGCACTGGCCGCCGACTTCGGGCAGCGAGTCGATCACGTGCGCCTTGATTTCAAGCAGACCCAGCTCGAACACCTGAAACAGCCCGACCGGGCCGGCGCCGACGATAACTGCATCGGTTTCTACAGGATGCGCAGCGGAGGCGGTCGCTGCGATCAGCGAATCGTTTTCGGATTTCATCGGGAAACGTGGGAAGCGACAACGGACGTCAGGATTGCGAGCGCGCAATTGTACGGACCAACCACTAGCGCCGGTTGCGCTCCTCCGGATCACGCCGCGAGGCTTCGCGGATGCTTTCCCGGTCACGCTTGACCTCGGCCTGCAGATCGCGAATCCGCGCGTCGATCTCGGACATCGTATAAAAATCACCATCGTTGGCACGGCGTGCAAGCTCGAACTGGTTCACCGCTGCTTGCGGCGCTCCGAGCAGGGCGTACATCTCTCCGATCGACTGGTGTTGCAGCGAGCGCCGATTCAAAGCCGCGTACGAGCGCCCCAGCAATGCGTGATACGTGGGTTGCGTGCGCGCTATCGCATCCTGGTTGCGCAAGAAGCGGATCGCGGTCTCGTGCTGGTTGGTCTGGTTCAAGACGTCAAGATAGTGGCTGGCCGCGAGCGCCGAAAGCGGATAGCGCGCCGCGTTATCGCTGGCCATTTTGATCGCCGCCGCTCGTTCCTCGTCGGTGCGCGCGGCAACCAGGCGCGCTTCTGCGACGATCTTGTCAAGCATCGGTGATGGCGCCGAAGAAAGACGGCGCGCCGCCTGCGCTGCCTGCACTGCGAGCGCAGGCTGATTCAGCTTCAACGCCGCCACCGCAACACCGTAGCGCGAGGCGATCTCCGAAGATGTGGTCCGGTTGCGCAGCTGGTCGTTGAAGTATTCAAGCGCGTCGCGCCATCCCTGCGTCGACGGCGACTGCAGCACCCGTAGGCGGGCGCGAATCAACTGGAAGTCCAGACTGTCCGCGTGCTGTTTGACGCGCAGATTGCGCGTGCGGTTCTGCATGTCGGAAATGCGCTCGATGGTCATCGGGTGAGTGCGCAGGTACGCGGGGGCGGCGCTTTCATACAGCCGGCTCCCCGATTGCAACCGACCGAAAAACGACTCCATGCCGCGGCTGTCGAAGCCGGCCTGGGTCAGTGTTTGAAAGCCGACTCGGTCGGCCTCCCGCTCTGCCTCGCGCGAAAAATTCAGCTGCTGCTGGATCAGCGCCGCCTGCGTGCCGACGATGGCGGCCTGCGCTACGTCGCCGCTGGACGAGCCGCCCGCGCGCGAAGCGAGCAGCGCCAGCAGCAGTGCGCCGAGCGCGAGTGTTGCCGATTCCCGTTGCTTCGCGAGCATGCGCGCGATATGCCGCTGCGTGACGTGGCCGATCTCGTGCGCCATTACGCCGGCCAGCTCGGATTCGCTTTGCGCTGCAAGAATGAGGCCGCTGTGCACGCCAATAAACCCGCCCGGCAACGCAAACGCATTCAGCATCGAGTCGCGGACCGCGAAAAATACGAAGTCGAGCGAGCGCGATGGGCTGACCGACACCAGCTGGTAGCCGAGATGGTTCAGATACTCCGAGGTCTCGGTATCCGAAAGGTAATCGGGATCGCGCCTGACCTCGAGCATGATCTGCTCTCCGAGCTTGCGCTCTGCCGCGGGCGGCAGCTCCTCGCTGCCGGCGTCGCCCAGCGACGGCAGATCGATCGACTGTGCGAGCACCGGCGGAGCGTTCAGCACGAAGCCGACCAGTATCACTACGAAAAATCTGAACAGGCGCACTTAAAAGGAGGCGGCTGAGAAAGACGTTTGTATGATAGCCAGATATGCTCTTTGTTCCGTTGCTGTTGATGCACTCGCATCTCGATGAATTCGCTGACGCATTTTGACGCCGCCGGCCAGGCTCACATGGTCGATGTCGGCGACAAGGCGGTTACACATCGCGTTGCGGTCGCCACCGGCCGCATCACGATGCAGCCGGCGACGTTGCAGTTGATCAGCGCCGGCAGCGCCAAAAAGGGTGACGTGCTCGGCGTGGCGCGCATCGCGGCGATTCAGGGTGCCAAGCGCACGCCGGAGCTGATTCCACTGGCGCATCCGCTGGCAATCACGCAGATCGCGATCGAGTTCGACGTGCAGCCTGCCTTCAGCTCGATCGAGTGTCGGGCGCGGGTCGAAACGCACGGCCAGACCGGCGTCGAAATGGAAGCACTGACGGCGGTGCAGATTGGCTTGCTGACGATCTACGACATGTGCAAGGCGGTCGATCGCGCGATGGTCATCGGCGACGTCAGGCTGCTCGAGAAGCATGGCGGCAAGTCCGGCAGCTACGTAGCCGGCGCCTGATCGTCGCCGTGCGGTTTTACCCGGCCGCAGAGGTCCATGCCGCGCTGAATTTGCCGGCGCTAGCCGACTCGATTGCCGATGCCTTCCGAACGGACGTCGCCGCGCCGCTGCGTCACGCGCATGCGCTTTCCGCCACCGATTCGCTGCTGCTGATGCCCGCGTGGAGCGCGAGCGCGCTTGGTGTCAAGCTGGTGACGGTGTTGCCTGGCGGCAATGCGGGCCAGAGCACGCGCGCCGCGGCGACGGTCAACGCGCTTTATGTGCTCTTCAACCGTGACAGCGGCGAGCCGCGTGCCGTAATCGACGGCGATGCGTTGACGCTGCGTCGCACCGCAGCGGCATCGTTGCTTGCGGCTCGCTACCTGGCGCGCGCTGACGCACGCCAAGTGCTGATCGTGGGGACCGGCCGGCTGGCGCGATTCATGGCGCACGCGCATTGCAGCGAGCGCGATATCGCGCAAGTTGCCGTTTGGGGTCGCAATGCGGACCGAGCGCAAGCGCTCGCGTCGACGCTGCGCGGTGAAGGCCTGCCGGCAGCAGCCGCGCACGACCTGCAGGGCGCGGTAGGCGCCTCGCACATCATCAGCTGCGCAACAACGGCGACCGCGCCGATAGTGCGGGGGGCGTGGCTGAATCCCGGCACGCACCTCGACCTGGTCGGTGCATTCAGGCGCGGCATGCGCGAGGTCGATGACGAAGCGATGGCACGCTCCAGCGTCTTTGTCGACACTTACGCGGGCGCATTCGCCGAGGCTGATGACGTCGTCGAGACGATTGCGAGCGGCGCAATGGCTCGCGCCAACGTGCGGGCCGAACTAGCGGAGCTCATCAGCGGCGTCGTGCGCGGGCGCGGCAACGCCGGCGACATCACGCTTTTCAAATCGGTCGGCACTGCGATCGAGGATCTGGCGGCGGCGCAAATGCTGGTCGCGTCAGCCGGCTAGCATTTCCCGCGCGTGCTTGCGTGTGGTATCGGTGATTTCCTGCCCGCCCAGCATGCGTGCAACTTCTTCGATGCGCGTCTTGCGGTCGAGCTGAAGCATGCGCGATACCGGGCGGCCGTCGCCGCTGTCACCCTTCGTCACACGGTAGTGTTGATCGCCGTGCGCGGCGACCTGCGGCAGGTGAGTGACCGCGAGCACTTGCCGACTCTGGCCGAGCTGTTTCAACAGGCGGCCGACGGTGTCGGCAACCGCTCCACCTATGCCCGCATCGACTTCGTCAAAGATCAACGTGGCGACCGGCGTTGCCGCCGCGGCGATCACGGAAACCGCAAGGCTGATGCGCGCGAGCTCGCCACCCGATGCCACGCGAGCGAGCGGCTTCGGGCCGACACCCGGATGCGCGGCGACTAGAAACTCGACTTTGTCGATACCGTGCGCAGCCGGTTCGACGGCAGCGAGCTGCACCTCGAAACGGCCGCCGGGCATGCTGAGATCCTGCATCGCGCGCGTGACTTCTGCTCTCATCTGCACGGCTGCCTTCGCACGCTGTTTTGACAATGCCTGCGCCGCTCTCTGGTACACGTCCCACGCCGCGGCTTCGCGTGCGCGCAACGCTTCGAGATCGGACGCGGCTGACAGAGCCTGCAGCTTGTCCTTCGCACTCTCCCACACTTGGGGCAACGCTTCGGGCGCCGTTTTGAACTTGCGTGCTGCCGCATGCAGTGCCGACAGCCGCGCGTCCACTTCTGTCAGCCGCGACGTGTCGAGATCGGTCTTGTCGAGATAGCGTGTCAACGCCGACACCGCCTCATCGAGTTGAATCCTCGCCGCGTCCAGCAGTTCGACGATCGGTGCCAGGCGCGCGTCGTACGGTGCGAGCTGCGTCAGTCGCGCGTGCACAGTGACGACTTCAGACAGCGCGCAGGCATCGGCCTCGCCCAGCGTGTCGACCGCGGCGCGCGCGCCCTCGAGCAAGCCGGCGGCGTGCGACAGGCGCTTGTGCTCGACCGAAACGTCCTCCCACTCGCGAGGCTGCGGCGCCAGGACGTCGAGCTCTTCAACGATCCAACGCCAGCGCTCCTGCTCGGCGAGCGCGCTGGCTGCCATGGTCTCAGCATTACTGCGCGCGCGCTGCGCGTTTTTCCACACGGAAAATGCGTCTGCCACGGTGTGCCGCTGCAGGGTCAGGACACCGTGCTCGTCAAGCAGCTGCAGCTGTGATGCGGGTTTCAGCAGCGACTGGTGTGCGTGCTGCCCGTGCACGTCGATCAGGCTTTCGCCGAGCTCGCGCAACTGCGCCAGCGTCACGGCCGAGCCGTTGATGAACGACTTGCTTCGTCCCGCGGCGTCGATTGTCCGGCGTGTCAACAGCGCGCCGTCGTCGCCGGTGAGGTCATTTTGCTGCAGCCAGTGCTGTACGTAGGCACCGGGGCGAAACTCCGCAGAGATTTCGGCGCGCTGCGCGCCCTCGCGCACGACGTCGGCATCACCACGCTCGCCGAGCGCCAGTAGCAGCGCGTCGATCAAGATCGATTTGCCGGCACCCGTTTCACCGGTCAGCACCGTAAAGCCGGCGGCGAAGTCGAGATCGAGTGCATCGACGATCACGAAGTTGCGGATCGACAGCGAAAGCAGCATGCCGACTACGCCCTGCTGTGCGGCTCGCTCGGCATCACGCTCCAGTGCAGCTTCTGCCGCAGCGTTGCGAAGAAGTTGTAGCCGACCGGGTGCAGCAGCGTGGCCGCGTGCGCACTGCGCCTGACCCGCACGACGTCGCCGGGTGCAAGCGCCTCATACGACTGCATGTCGAAGTGCGCCATCGCGTCGCGCTCGTCAGTGATTTCGATCTCGATCAGGACGGTGTCGTTCAGCACGATCGGCCGGTTCGACAATGTCTGCGGCGCCACCGGCACCAGCAGCAGCCCGGCCAGCGAGGGATAGAGAATCGGCCCGCCGGCGGACAGCGCGTAGGCCGTCGAACCGGTCGGCGTCGCCACGATGACGGCATCGGCGCGCTGGTTGTACATCGTGGCGCCGTCGACGCGCACGGTGTATTCGACCATGCCGCCGGTGACGCCGCGTGAAACGACGATGTCGTTGAGTGCCGCCGCGTGGCAGATTGCCTTGCCACCGCGCCTCACTTCACCATCAAGCAATATGCGGCGATCGGTTTCGTAAGTGCCGCGCAACATCGGCACCAGTGTTTCCGCGATCTGATCCAGCGAGACATCGGTCATGAATCCGAGCCGGCCGTGGTTGATGCCGATCAGCGGCACCCCATGCGGCGCCAGCTCGCGCGCGATGCCGAGCATCGTGCCGTCGCCGCCGAGCACGATCGCGACGTCGGCCTGTTTGCCGATCGCGTGGACGCTGTGGCCGGGATACTGCTCGAGTCGAACGTGCTCGCAGGTCGCTGAATCGAGCAGGACTTTGCCGCCTGCCGACTCGACTATTCGGGCGATTGCCAGCAGCGGTTCACGGATATTTTCCGTGCGTGGTTTGCCAAAAAGAGCAACGTTGCTGAACGGCCGGGACATGAATCGATTATGCAGGAGCAGCCCGCCCGCGTTGCGTACACTTTGTCATGGGGTCGATGATGCTGGACGATAGAGCCCGCCAACTGCTGAAAACGCTGATCGAGCGCTACATCGCCGAGGGCCAGCCGGTTGGCTCACGCGCGCTGTCGCGCATCTCCGGACTCGAGCTGTCGCCGGCGACGATCCGCAATGTAATGGCTGATCTGGAGGAAATGGGCTTCGTTGCCAGCCCGCACACTTCTGCCGGCCGCGTACCGACCCCGCGCGGCTACCGCCTGTTTGTCGATTCGCTGCTGACCGTGCTGCCGCTCGAGCAGCAACAGACGCAGATCATGCAAGGGCAGCTGCAGATCGGCGACCCCGCGCGCGCGATGCAGTCAGCGGCTCACTTGCTGTCGAGCCTGTCGCAATTTGCCGGCGTTGTGCTGACGCCGCGCCGAGCCTCGAGCTTCAAGCAGGTCGAATTCGTCCGCCTGTCGGAGCGGCGCGTGTTGCTGATCATCGTCACGCCCGAGGGCGATGTCCAGAACCGTGTGTTGATGACCGATGCCGCGTATTCGCATTCGCAATTGGTCGAGGCGGCCAACATCCTGAATGAGCACTACGCCGGACTCTCGTTCAACGACGCGCGGACGCGGTTGAGTGCCGAGCTGCGACAGCTTGGTGCCGACATCACGCAGTTGCTGCAGGCGGCGGTGCAGGCCGGCAGCGATGCTGCCGCCGAATCCGAGCCAGTCGTCATCGCAGGCGAGCGCAATCTGCTCGGCCTCAGCGACCTTGCCACCGACATGGCGAAACTGCGTCGCATGTTCGACCTGTTCGATCACAAGACGCGGCTGATCCAGTTGCTCGACGTATCGATCGGCGCACACGGCGTCCAGATTTACATCGGAGGCGAATCGCAGACCGTGCCGCTCGACGACCTGAGCATGGTCGTCGCACCGTACGAAGTGGACGGCAAGGTCGTCGGTACCCTCGGCGTGATCGGCCCCACGCGCATGGCCTACGAGCGCGTCATTCCGATCGTTGATATCACGGCCAGGCTGTTGTCGAACGCGCTGTCGCAGAGTTGATTGTTGACCCGTAGTAGGCAGCAGCGCCGCGCCGCCAAACGCTTGCGCGCTGCGACCCAGTCACGTGACTCCTTAGAATGCGAACGATGCCGTTCTCACCCGAACCCGCGTTTACGCATGGCTCATTGAGTCGGACTGCGGTGTTGCTCGTTAATCTCGGGACACCGTCCGCGCCCGACGCTAAAGCGGTGCGGCGATTTTTGCGCGAGTTCTTGAGTGATCGGCGTGTGGTCGAGATCCCGCAGCTGATGTGGTTGCCGATTCTGTACGGGCTCGTGTTGCCTCTTCGTCCGCGCAAGACGGCCGCCAAGTATGCGGCTATATGGTCCGAGGACGGCTCGCCATTGATGGCGCACAGCGTCCAGCAGGCGCTGCTGTTGCGCGGCTACCTGGGTGAGCGCGGGCTTGATGTCGAGGTTGCATTGGCGATGCGCTACGGCGAGCCGTCTGTGTCGTCGGTGCTGACCGAACTGCGAAAAAAAAATGTGGATCGCCTGCTGGTGTTGCCGATGTATCCGCAGTATTCAATGACGACCACGGCGTCGGTATTCGACGCCGTCACAGACCATATGAAGACCCGTCGCAACGCGCCCGAGGTGCGCTGGGTCAAGCACTTTCACGATCATGCCGGCTACCTCGCGGCGCTGAAGGGCTCGGTGCTTGAGCACTGGAGCAAGGTCGGCGCGCTGGCTCCGGCCGACAAGCTGGTAGTCAGCTTTCACGGAGTGCCGAAGCGCACGCTTGAACTCGGCGATCCGTACCACTGCGAGTGCCAGAAGACAGGCCGTCTGCTCGCCGAATCGCTGGGACTCGACGACGATCAGTGCGTCGTGGCCTTCCAGTCACGCTTCGGCCGCGCCGAGTGGTTGCAGCCGTACACCGCGCCGACGCTGCGTAAGCTCGCAGCCGCTGGGTGCGCACGGGTCGACGTCATTTGCCCCGGATTTGTGACCGATTGCCTGGAGACGCTGGAAGAGATTGCGATCGAAGGCATGCGCGAGTTCCTGTCGGCCGGCGGCAGTCAGTTTCACTACATTGCTTGCCTCAATGAGGCGCCGGCATTCATCACCGCGCTGGCCGATCTGGTGCAACAACAGATGCAGGGCTGGCCGGTCGCCTCGACCTCGCGTTCCGACGTTGCTGCACGTGAGGCGCAGGCGCAAAAAAGCCGCGAACGGGCGCGGCTGCTGGGTGCGAAGAGCTAGCGGACAGCCCGTTTACGAGGCACCTGCTCGCAAAGTGAGCGCGCCTCCGCTGATCCTGACGATGTCACCGACGTTAAACGCCGCCGCGGTTTGCGGGATCGCGCGCAGCGAGCCGTCCAGCATCTGAATTTCGACAATGTACGAAGGCAGCGCGCTCGGAGCACGCCGGACGGCCACCACCGTGCCGCACTCCGAACAGGAGTGGACCACCATTTTTTCGCGCTGCGGAGTTGGCCGCGCGTGCGAATTGATCAGAAAGATCATTCCGATCGCAGCCAGCCCGATCACGACGAGCGGTGTCTGCGCGCTGAACGTGTCGCGTGCGAACGGTTGCCCCTTCGCCGCATCTTCGGGCGAACGGGCCGGGGCCATCGAGCCGGTTTCCATGGGTGCTTTGTAGCGGGCCGTACCGATTGACGCATAGATCATCCGATCCCATGTTCTGGCGAAGGCGCTCGGCCTATATCGTTCGGAACTAAATCTGCCGGCTGTAACTTGAAAACCCATCACGTGGCCCAACATCTTTTAACTCGTTGAGAAGAAACAGATTTTTGGAGGAGTAATGCACGATCCGGACCCTTTTCCGGGCACAGATGCAGCCAACGAAACGCTCGAGCCGGGTGCCAGCAATGGCGGCGTCGATCCGGGGTCGACGGCAGCCACTGTCGAGCAGCAGTTGAGCGAGGCGCTCGCACGCGCCGACCAGTATCAGGACCAGTTCCTGCGCGCCAAGGCCGAAGCCGAAAACATTCGCCGCCGCGGTCAGGAAGACGTGGCTAAAGCATACAAATTCGCAATCGAGTCATTCGCCGAGGCGTTGGTGCCGGTTGCCGATTCGCTTGAAAAGGCGCTTCAGTTGAACGATGTACCGACTGAGGCGATGCGTGAGGGCATCGAGCTGACGCTACGGCAACTGAAAGCTGCCTTCGCGAAAGGCAGCCTGAAGGAAATCGAGCCTGCCGTCGGTGACAAATTCGACCCCCATTTTCATCAGGCAATTTCGACGGTACCCGGCGTGGATGTAGCCCCGAATCATGTCGTGGCGGTGCTGCAGAAGGGCTGGATGATTGCCGATCGCGTTTTGCGGCCCGCGCTCGTTACGGTCAGTCAAGCTTGAGCAAAATCGACGCTTGAACTTGGTCGCATTCACCTTACATCGGTAGCAAGCGAACATCAGGACTTAAGGACACAACAAAATGGCAAAGATCATCGGCATTGACCTCGGCACGACCAACTCTTGCGTCGCCATTTTGGAAGGCGACCAGGTGCGCGTGATCGAGAACAGCGAAGGTGCCCGTACGACCCCTTCGATCGTCGCCTATCAGGAAGACGGCGAGATTCTGGTCGGCGCGTCGGCCAAGCGGCAGGCGGTGACCAATCCGCGTAACACGCTGTACGCGGTCAAGCGCTTAATCGGCCGGCGCTTCGAAGAAAAGGAAGTGCAGAAAGATATCAAGCTGATGCCGTACAAAATCGTCAAGGCGCCGAACGCCGACGCCTGGGTCGAAGTGCGCGGCAAGCAGATTGCGCCGCCGCAGGTCAGTGCCGAAGTGCTGCGCAAGATGAAGAAAACGGCCGAGGATTATCTCGGTGAGCCGGTGACCGAAGCGGTGATCACCGTGCCGGCGTACTTCAACGATTCGCAACGGCAGGCGACCAAGGACGCAGGCCGTATTGCGGGCCTCGACGTCAAGCGCATCATCAACGAGCCGACCGCGGCGGCACTTGCGTTCGGACTCGACAAGACGCACAAGGGCGACCGCAAGATCGCGGTCTATGACCTCGGCGGCGGCACGTTCGACATTTCCATTATCGAGATCGCCGATGTCGATGGGGAAAAGCAATTTGAAGTCTTGTCGACCAACGGCGACACGTTTCTCGGCGGCGAAGACTTCGATCAACGCATCATCGATTACATCATCGGCGAGTTCAAGAAAGAGCAGGGCGTCGATCTCGGCAAGGACGTGCTCGCGTTGCAGCGCCTGAAAGACGCGGCTGAAAAGGCGAAGATTGAGTTGTCTTCGAGCCAGCAAACCGACATCAATCTGCCGTACGTGACGGCCGACGCGTCGGGTCCGAAGCATCTGAACATCAAGCTGACGCGCGCCAAGCTCGAGTCGCTGGTCGAGGAGCTGATCGAAAAAACGATCGCGCCGTGCCGTACTGCGATCACGGATGCCGGTGTCAAGACGACCGACATCGACGACGTGATCTTGGTCGGCGGCATGACCCGGATGCCGAAGGTGCAGGAAAAAGTCCAGGAATTTTTCGGCAAAGAACCACGCAAAGATGTGAACCCGGATGAAGCGGTCGCAGTCGGCGCCGCAATTCAGGGTCAAGTCCTGTCCGGCGAGCGCAAAGACGTTTTGCTGCTTGACGTGACGCCGCTGTCGCTCGGCATCGAAACCTTGGGCGGCGTGATGACCAAGATGATCCAGAAGAACACGACGATCCCGACCAAGTTCCAGCAGACGTTTTCGACCGCCGACGACAACCAGCCGGCAGTGACGATCAAGGTATATCAGGGCGAGCGAGAAATGGCGGGCGGCAACAAGCTGCTCGGCGAGTTCAACCTGGAAGGCATCGCACCCGCACCGCGTGGCCTGCCTCAGATCGAAGTCGCGTTCGATATCGACGCCAACGGCATCCTGCATGTTGGCGCCAAGGACAAGGCGACCGGCAAGGAAAACAAGATAACGATCAAGGCCAATTCGGGCCTGACTGAAGCCGAGATTCAGGCGATGGTCAAGGATGCCGAAGCGAACAAGGCCGAGGATCACAAGCGCTTCGAGCTGGCGCAGGCACGCAACGCGGCCGATTCGAGCATGCACCAGATCCGCAAATCGCTGACCGAGCACGGCGACAAACTCGATGCGGGTGAGAAAGAGAAGATCGAAGCCGCGATCAAGGAAGTCGAAGACGCGCTGAAGGCCGAAGACAAGGATGCCATCGAGGCGAAGACCGCGGCGCTGATGACCGCGTCGCAGAAGCTCGGCGAAAAGATGTATGCCGATGCACAACAGGCGGCAGGCGCGGGGGCGGCGTCTCAACAGGAGCCGGAGGCAGCGACAGCCAATGCAACTGCTAACAATGAAGACGTCGTTGACGCGGACTTTAAAGAGGTCAAGCGCGGATAGTTATTATCGCGTTTGACTCGCCGAGTTCGAGCGGACGGCAATTTCGCCGCTCAACTCGGCGTTTTGCGTTGTGCATTTGCATTTGACAATCGAGGGGTATGGCTAAGCGGGATTACTACGACGTGCTGGGAGTCGCCAAAGACGCATCGGACGACGACGTCAAGAAGGCTTATCGCAAGCTTGCGATGAAGCACCACCCCGATCGCAATCAAACCAAGGGTGACGAGAAGTCGGCCAAGGCCTCCGAAGAGAAATTCAAAGAGGCCAAGGAAGCGTACGAGATGCTGTCCGACCCGCAGAAAAAAGCGGCATATGACCGCTTCGGCCACGCGGGCGTCGATCCGAACATGGGCGGCTTCGGCCGCGGTGCAGGCACCGAAGGCTTCGGTGGCTTTGCCGATGCGTTCGGCGATATTTTCGGCGACATCTTCGGCGCCGGCGCCGCCGGACGCACGGGTGGGCGTAACGCGGTGTATCGCGGCGCCGACCTGCGTTACAGCATGGATCTGACGCTCGAACAGGCGGCCAACGGCTTCGCTACCGAGATTCGTGTGCCGAGCTGGGAAACGTGCGACGTCTGCAAAGGCGCAGGAGCGAAGCCCGGCACCAGCAGCAAGACATGCGGCACGTGCAATGGGTCGGGCAACGTGCGCATGTCGCAAGGTTTCTTTTCGATCCAGCAGACCTGCCCGACATGCCGCGGCTCCGGCAAAGTCATTCCGGATCCGTGCACGAACTGTCAGGGCGCGGGCCGCATTAAGCAGAACAAGATACTCGAAGTCAGTATTCCCGCCGGTATCGATGAAGGACAGCGCATCCGATTAAGCGGCAAGGGCGAGCCCGGCATGAACGGCGGCCCGCCGGGCGACCTGTATGTCGAGATTCATATCAAGCCGCACGACGTGTTCCAGCGCGACGGTGACGATCTGCACTGCGAAGTGCCGATCGGTTTTCCCGCCGCTACGTTGGGCGGCGATATCGAAGTTCCGACGCTGGGCGGCAAGGCGAGCATCAATGTTACCGAAGGCACGCAGACCGGCAAGACGTTCCGCTTGCGCGGAAAGGGTATCAAAGGTGTGCGCGCGAGTTACCCCGGCGACCTGTACTGCCACATCGTCGTTGAAACGCCGGTGCGCTTGACCGACAAGCAGAAAAAACTTCTGCGCGAGCTCGATACCTCATTGACAGAAGGTGGAGAGAAACATTCGCCGCGCTCCAAGAGCTTCGTCGACAAGATGAAGGGGTTTTTTACCACCGAATAAGCGTTGGTGCGAAGCCGACTCGCGCTAGAAGATCATCTTGGCGCCGGCGATTACGAGCACAGCAGCCAGCGCCTGGCGCATCGCGTTGTTGCCGAGCCGGCGCGAGCCGTACGTTGCGCCGATCAGGCCGCCGACAATAACGGCTGCAATCCAGTAGGGAAGCGCCTCAGGCAACGTCGGCTGGCGGCTGAGCAATCCAAGCAGACCGGATATGGAATTGACCAGCACGAACGCCGCGGTAGGCGCGGCGCTGTCGCGCACCGTCGCCCAACCGGCCAAGACCAGAAGCGGGCTGAGGAAGATCCCGCCGCCGACCCCTGTCAGGCCGGACAGAATGCCGATCGCGGCGCCGAGAACGAGTGCGAGTGCGATCGGCGGCGGCCCTTTCGTAACGCGAGCCTTTTTATCCGCTGTCAGCGTTTCGATGAACAGCCGGACCGCGGAGAACAACAGCACGCATCCAACCAAAATCCCGAACCATAAGATCGGGAGCTGAATCCGGCCGCCGACGAATGCCATCGGAACGGCCGTGACGGCGAAAGGCCAGAACAGCCGCCATCGAAATCCGCTGGCGCGCGAAAATTTGTATAGTGAGATTGAAGCGACCGCTATGTTCATCACCAGCGCGGTAGGCCGCATCACTGCGGGGGCGACTCCGAACAGCCCCATCGACGCCAAGTAGCCTGACGCCCCCCCGTGTCCGACGGACGAGTACAAGATCGAGGCTGCGAAAAACAGCGCTCCTAGAAGCAGCGCTTCTTGCAAATCGATCATCGGCTTAGCGAATGAAATATCCCGTCGGCCGCCACACGCCGTCTTCGAGCGTCAGCGTGATCAGCTCTTCGGCGTTTTCCTTCTTTTCGAAGTTCGTGCGATAGCGCACCGTGACGTACTGCCCGTCGGGAGCACCCGGCAAGGCTGTCTTGTAGGCGGCGACTTCGACATTGCGCGAACTCACCGACCCAAAGGGCGCACGCGTCGGCGGCAGCGATTCGACCCACTGCTCGCGCGTGACGCGCTGTCGAAAAAGTTGCGCGCACTCGTCCCAGGCTTTTGCGTATTCACCGCGGTCGAGCAGACCGAGCCACTTTTCGCCGGCGGCCTGTGCGGCGAGCTCCCTGAATGCATTTGACGAATCTCCGGACGGAACTGTCATCGAGGCGCCGGGCGTTGACGGCGGCGGCAGCTTCATCTGTGCGAGAGCCGCGGTGGAAACAACCAAAGACAACACCGCCAACAAGCGAAGGGTCGGAATCATTCGTTAACTCGCATGAGCTCAGCTCGGTACGTAGGCCAATCGAACGTAAATCGGCGCAAACGGCGCCACCTGGGTGATATCGATCAGCGCTTCGCGCGCAAGTTCCAGTAGCGCAAGAAAATGCACTATTGCAACGGCTGCACCGCGCGCAGCGTCGAACAGGTCGCCGAACTCGATGAACTTCGCCTGCTGAAGCATTTTCAGGATCGAGCTCATGTGCTCGCGGACCGAAAGCTCTTCGCGGTTAACGTGGTGGCGGGCGGTGAGCCGCGTCCGTTTCGCGACCTCGGCCCACGCGTCGCGCAGATCAACCACGTTGACTTCTGGAAAATGTTTTTCGAGCGACTGTTCGATCACTACGGTAGCGCGCCAGAAATCGCGCCCGGCGCGCGGCAATTCGTCAAGCCGCCGTGCGGCAAGCTTGATGCGTTCGTATTCCAGAAGCCGCCGTACCAGTTCGGCGCGCGGGTCCGCCGCCTCGTCGTCATCCGACTTTCGCGCCGGCAGCAGCATGCGCGACTTGATCTCTATCAGCAGCGCCGCCATCAACAGATATTCAGCCGCCAGCTCCAGATTCTTGGCGCGAATCTGGTCGATGTAGGTCAGATACTGCAGCGTCAGCGGCGCCATCGGAATGTCGAGCACGTTGAAATGCTGCTTCCGAATCAGATACAGCAGAAGATCGAGCGGGCCTTCGAACGCCTCGAGAAAAATTTCAAGGGCGTCCGGGGGGATATATAGATCATCGGGCAGGCGGAAAAGCGGCTCGCCGTACAGTTTCGCGAGCGCGACGTTGTCCACCGTGTCCGGCGTGCGGGTCGCGACGACCGGGTGTTCGAGCGCCGCCACCGAGTTCGGATCGAACAGATCAGAAGCAGTATTCAACTATTTCGTCTCGCGCGTGGGCAGCGCTGATCCGTAGACGTAGGCAGGCTGCGGAACGTCGGATTCCTCATAGCGCTTGTAAAGGTCGGCGTCGAGATTCTTGTCCCAGAAAATGGCGCGCCCCTCGCGCTGGCCGCGCTCAATGTCGGGATTCTTCTGCTTCAACTGGCGCAGGAAGCGCGTGATGTCGGATTCGTAGCCACTCTTCATCGGTCAAAGGCATTCAGGAGTTCGGATGCGGATTTTAGGCGCTTGCCAGTTAAGCGTTTGTGCGCGACAACGCCGCCGGCAAATCAGGCACGACATTGTCGGCGCCCAGCCGCCGATGGTGCTACTTGACGCGCATGCCCGGCACAGCGCCTGGATGCGGATCGAGCAGGTAGATTCCCGGATGTTTTTTTTCGTCGGCGTGGCTGGCGGCCAGCACCATGCCCTCGCTGACGCCGAATTTCATCTTGCGCGGCGCGAGGTTCGCAACCAGCACGGTCAGTTTGCCGACGAGGTCTGCGGGTTGGTATCTGGCCTTGATGCCTGACAGAACGTTGCGGTGGCGGCCTTCGCCAGCGTCCAGCGTCAGCCGCAGCAGCTTGTCCGAGCCTTCCACGGTTTCGGCGGCGACAATCTTCGCGATGCGCAGGTCGACCTTGGCGAAGTCGTCGATCGAAATCTCTGCGCCGATCGCAACTGCTTCGGTCGGGGGAGTGGATTCCGCGGGTGCGGCCGTCGGTTCGAACAAGGCGTCAAGCTGCTTCGGATCTACACGTGTCATCAGATGTTTGTACGGAGTGATTTGCCGCGATAGGGTTTCGGCGTCGGCCCAGACGAAATCCCGATCAAGGCCGAAGAATTCACGCGCGACACGCTTTGCGGTTGCGGGCAGCACGGGCGCGAGGCAGACCGACAGCAGCTTGAAGCCATGCAGCGCGCTCGAACACATGTGCTGCAGCTCCGCATCGCGCGCACGCTCCTTTGCAAGTTTCCAGGGCTCAGCCGCATCGAAAGCCTCGTTGATGCGATCCGCAGTAGCCATCACATCGCGAAGTGCTTTGCCGAACTCGCGCGCCGCCAGTGCCTCTGCGACGAGGTGCATAGTCCCGCGCGCGCCTTGGATCAGCGATCGTTCGTCCTGATACGCCAGCCGCCCATCAAACTGCTTGCTGATGAAATTAGCGGCCCGGCTGGCGATGTTTACGTACTTGCCGATCAGATCGCTGTTCACCCGCACCACAAAATCGTCAGAGTTGAACTCGATATCCTCGACGCGCCCATTCAGCTTCGCTGCCACGTAGTAGCGAAACCACTCCGGATTCATTCCGAGCTGCAAATAGCGCAGCGGATCGATGCCGGTGCCGCGGCTCTTGCTCATCTTTTCGCCGCTGACGGTGATAAAGCCGTGCACGTAGATGTTCTCCGGCACTTTGCGTCCGGAAAATTCCAACATCGCTGGCCAGAACAGCGTGTGGAAGTACACGATGTCCTTGCCGATAAAATGAATCTGCTCGACATCGTCGGCGGCGATGAACTCGTCGAAAGTACGGAGTTCGCCTTTCGCGCGCGCCTTGCCCTGATCGAAGTACGCCTTCAACGAAGCGAGGTAGCCCGGCAGTGCGTCGAGCCAGACATAAAAGTACTTGCCCGGCGCATCGGGAATTGGAATACCGAAGTAGGGAGCGTCACGCGAGATATCCCAGTCCCCTAACCCTTTGCCGCCCGCGCCAAGCCACTCCTGCGCCTTGGCGTACACCTCGGGCTGCAGCGTTGGCTCGCCATAGCGGTTGGTTTCTGCCGTCCACTTGCGCAGGAAGTCGACGCAGCGTGGGTCTGACAGGCGGAAAAAGAAGTGCTCCGACGACTTCAGCTCAGGCCGCACGCCAGTCAGCACCGAGTACGGGTCGATCAGATCCGTCGGCGCATACGTGGAGCCGCAGAACTCGCAGTTGTCGCCGTATTGATCCTTCGCACCGCACACTGGGCACGTGCCCTTGATGTAACGGTCGGGCAGGAACATGCCTTTCTGCGGATCGTAGAACTGCTCGATCGTGCGCGTTGCAATCAGACCGTTGGCTTTCAGTGTCCGGTAGATTGATTGCGACAGTTCGACGTTCTCCGGCGAATCGGTCGTGTGCCAGTGATCGAACGCGATGTTGAATCCGTCGAGATACTGCTGGCGGGCAGCGCGCATCTCGTCGATGAACTGGCGCGGAGTCTTGCCGGCCTTTTCTGACGCGATCATGCTCGGCACGCCGTGAGCATCCTCGGCGCAGACGAAATGAACGTGGTGGCCGCGCATCTTCTGGAATCGCACCCAGATGTCGGCCTGGATGTATTCCATGATGTGACCGATATGCGGCCGCCCGTTGGCGTAGGGCAGTGCGGTGGTGACGAACAGGTTGCGCTTCATCGAGCGCGGCATTGTAAGTGGCGCTCCCGTATCGCACGGCGTCCGCATAAGGAACGCAGCGCCCGGCGTGGGATCATGCGGCCGTGTTGCGGCTCATCAGCTATCTCGCCCCAAGCATCCCCGCAGAATTCTTCGAGCTCGTGGCGAAGGTGATTTCCGAGGGCACCGGCCTCGATGTCGACCTGCAGTTCGACGAGCGGATTTCGGGACCGTTGCCGGGCGACGCGGACCCTTTCGCGGACGGCACCGCCGATGTCGGGTTTCTTTGCAGCCCGAGCTACAAATGGCTGCGCCAGGAGCTGCACCTGCTTCCCGTGCCTGTGCCGGCAGACGTGCGCGCCAATGGCCGGGCGGTGTACTTCGGCGACGTGGTTGTGCACGATCGATCGCCGTTCTTCAAGTTCCAGGACCTGCGTGCGCATCGATGGGCCTATAACGATCGTAATTCGCGCAGCGGCTGGCTCAGCATGCTCGATCGGGTCGCTCCGCTGTCTCCGCATCAATTCTTTTCGGAGGTCGTGCACGCCGGCTCTCACCTTGAGAGCCTGCGACTCGTAAAGACCGGACGGGTTGACGCGGCAGCGATCGACTCTCAGGTGCTGCTCAAAGAAGCGGACCGCGGCGCGGATGTACCGGCAGAGTTCAGGATCATCGAGAGCTGGGGTCCGTTCCCGATCTGGCCGATTGTCATTCGCAACGGCGTTGCGAAGCACGTGAGGATGTCTGTTCACGATGCGCTGCTTAGCGCGCACGTCGCGTTCGGTGAGCAGCTGCGGTCCTATGGTTTCGTGCGGTTTGTCGAGGCGGAGCCAGCGGCGTACGACGAGTAGAAGATCCGGACGTGCTCTAGCGTCTTCCTCAGCGTGCCGATTCGATCGCGTGCATACTTCACGCATCTATGGACATCACTGTTGAACGAGCGCAAGGCGCGCTGCAAGCGGTTATCGATCCCAACACCGGCAAGGATCTGATGACGTCGCGTTCGGCGCGCAACGTGCGCGTCGACGGCAGCAACGTCAGCGTCGACGTCGAGCTCGGCTATCCGGCGGCGAGCCAGATCGAGCCGATTCGAAGCGCGGTGATCGATGCGCTGAAAGCGGCGGGTGCAGCCGACGTCAGCGCCAACGTGACGATGAAGATCGTTGCGCACACCGTGCAGCGCGGGCTGAAGGTGATGCCGAATATCAAGAACATCGTCGCGGTGGCGTCGGGCAAAGGCGGCGTCGGCAAGAGTACGGTCGCTGCCAATTTGGCGCTCGCCCTCGCGGCCGAGGGGGCGCAGGTCGGCGTGCTCGACGCCGACATCTATGGGCCGAGCCAGCCGACGATGCTCGGCATCAAAGGGCGCCCGGTGACCGTCGACAACCGCACCCTCGAGCCGATGGAGAACCATGGCTTGCAGATGAGCTCGATCGGTTTGTTGATCGATGCCGATCAGCCGATGGTGTGGCGCGGCCCGATGGTGACTCAAGCGCTGCAGCAGCTGCTGACGCAGACTAACTGGCGCGATCTCGACTATCTGGTGGTTGACATGCCGCCCGGTACCGGCGACATTCAGTTGACGCTGTCGCAGCAGGTGCCGGTGACCGGCGTGGTGATCGTCACAACGCCGCAGGACATCGCACTGATGGATGCGAAAAAAGGCTTGAAAATGTTCGAGAAGGTCGGCGTCCCGATCCTTGGAATCATCGAGAACATGGCGGTGCACGTGTGCAGCCAGTGCGGCCACGCCGAACATATTTTCGGTTCCGAAGGTGGCCAGAAAATGGCGCGCGAATATGGCGTGGACTTTCTCGGCAGTCTGCCGCTCGACATCCGAATCCGCGAACAGGCCGATTCGGGCCGGCCGACCGTCATCGCCGAGCCGGACAGTGCAATTGCGCAGAGCTACAGGGAAATTGCGCGGAAGGTTGCGGTGCGCATCGCCGAAAAAGCGAAAGACATGTCGCTGAAGATGCCGACCATCAAGGTGTCGAATACCTGACTGCGTAGAGCGCGCGATGGTTCGCCGACGTTCTTCGACACAAATCACGTTGGTGCTGCTCGGCACCGTGACGCTGGTCGGTTGCAGTCAGCAGGCTGCACCCACCGCGCGTGACCAGTATGCCTCGATGGAAGATTGTGCTGCCGACTGGGGTCGTCCCGAGCGTTGCGAGCGCGTGCAAAGCTCCGGCCATCCGGGCGGGTTCTTCTTCTGGGGTCCGCCCTATGCATTCAGTGGCCGCACCAACGCGTTGAACGATGCGCGGCGCAGCGCGAATCCGAGTTTCGCGGACACGACGCGCCAGGGGCGCGCGATCGGCTCGTCGACGACGCCTACTTCGCGCGGCGGCTTCGGATCGTCGTCGCATTCGTACTCGTCCGGCGGCTGATGCAGCGCAAGCTTCTGGCGCCGCGACCCAACTGGCAGCAGGACATGGAGTCGATCGGCTTTCACTACCACTCGATCGACGGCACCTACTGGGACGAGTCGCGCTGCTACGTGTTCAGCGAGGCGGAAATCAACGCGTTGGAAGCGGCGACGGCGGAACTGCACGAGATGACGCTGAACGCGGCGCAGCAGGTCATCGGCAGTCAGCGCTTCGCCGAGTTTGCGATACCCGATGAGTGGGTGCCAGCGATCGAGCGCAGTTGGAGCGCCAGTCGCGCCGATCGGCCCGAAGGCTTTACGCTGTTCGGCCGAATGGATCTGTCGTATGACGGAGGGTCACCGCCGAAGCTGCTCGAGTACAACGCCGACACTCCAACCGCATGTCTTGAAGCGAGTGTCGCGCAATGGCAGTGGCTGCAGAGCGCACGGCCCGACGCTGATCAGTTCAACTCGCTGCACGAGCAGCTGATCGCAGCCTGGAAGTTGCTCCGCGCTCGATCGAAGGTGTCGCGCCTGCACTTCACCGCTGTCGCCGACAGTCAGGAAGACTGGGGCAATCTCGACTATCTGCGCGACACCGCGATCCAGGCCGGATGGCAAGCGCTCGCGCTCCCGATCGAGCGCATTGGCTGGAACGGCAAGCATTTCGTCGATGAATTCAACGTGCCGATCGAGGCGCTGGTCAAACTGTATCCCTGGGAGTGGCTGGTGCGCGAGGAGTTTGGTCCAGCGCTGCTCGCCGGCACGGCACAGGTGATCGAGCCGGCGTGGAAGATGTTGTTATCGAACAAGGCGATTCTGGTCGTGCTGTGGGAGTTGTATCCGGATCATCCGAATCTGCTGCCGGCGTACTACGAGCCGTCGGCGCTGGGGTCGCACTACGTGAAAAAGCCTAAGCTCGCGCGTGAAGGCGCGAACGTTTCGATGATCGACGGTGCGATGGTGGAAACGACCGAAGGCAGTTACGGCGCCGAGGGATTCGTGTACCAGGCGGTTGCACCGCTGCCGAAGTTCGGCAGCGACTATGCATTGATCGGCTCGTGGGTGGTCGGCGACAAGCCCGCCGGCATCGGCATTCGTGAAGACGCGTCGCCGATCACGCGCAACACAAGCCGCTTCGTGCCGCACTATTTCGAATGAACGAGACGACAAGGAGAGTCGCAATGGGAGACACCGCGTTCGAAACACTGGCCGGTCTGCCGTACTTCGCGGCGTTCTTTGGCATATCGCTGCTGTTGCTGACGATATGCCTGGTGATTTACGTCTGGATTACTCCGTACCCGGAGATTCGTCTGATTCGTGAAGGCAACTCCGCTGCCGCCGCCAGCCTCGGCGGCGTGATGCTCGGCTTTGCGCTGCCACTGGCGAGCGTGGTCGCGCACAGCGTGTCGCTGCTCGACATGCTGCTTTGGTCGGCGGTCGCGTTGATCGTGCAATTGGTCGCGTATGCACTGGTGCGGCTGATGGTGCCTTCGGTAGCGCAGCAGATGCGCGACGGCCAGGTGTCGTGTGGAATCTTTCTGGGTGCCGTTGCGATCGCGCTCGGGATTCTGAATGCGGCATCGATGACGTACTAACGATTGGCGAACGCTGCGCCTTTGCCCCCGTCCGGCGACCACAGTCGTGGCGTCAATACAATCGGCGCATGCAGGCGCCACTAACCGGACCCGAAGTTGTAGCTGCTGACGCTGTTTCATCGCCGTGGGCGCCGCTGCGCCGGCCTGTATTTCGGCTGCTGTGGGGCACCTGGCTGACTGCGAACATCTGCATGTGGATGAACGAGGTCGCGTCGGCCTGGCTGATGACGACGCTGACCACGTCGCCGGCGATGGTTGCGCTTGTACAGTCGGCGTCGGTGCTGCCGGTCGTGCTGTTCGGGTTGCCGAGCGGTGCGCTGGCCGACATTCTGAATCGGCGGCGCTGGTTCATGTTCACGCAATTCTGGGTCGCCGCCAACGCGGTGCTGCTGTGCGTTGCGGTCGCTGCCGACTGGATGTCGGCGCCGCTGCTGCTGGCGTTGACCTTCGGCAACGGCATCGGACTGGCAATGCGCTGGCCGGTTTACGCAGCAATAATTCCGGAGCTGGTGCCGCGTGCGGAACTGCCGACTGCGATCGCGCTGAACGGTATCGCGATGAACACGTCGCGCATCATCGGGCCGGTCGTCGCGGGTGCGCTGATCGCGAGCCTTGGCACGAGCTATGTGTTCCTGCTCAACGCGGCCCTGTCGCTGGCGGCGGGCCTGGTGGTCATGCGCTGGCGGCTGGAGCCCAAAGCGAGCGTGCTGCCCGGCGAACGATTCTTCGGTGCGATGCGCGTCGGTTTTCAGTACGTCGCGCAGTCGCGCTTGATGCGCTCGGTACTGCTGCGGATTGCTATCTTCTTCCTGCAGTCGACGGCGCTGTTGGCGTTACTGCCGCTGGTGGCCAGGCGCATGCCTGGGGGCAACGCGTGGACCTATACATTTCTGCTCGCATCGCTGGGAATCGGCGCGATCGCTACGGCATTCTTGCTGCCGCGCCTGCGCGTGCTGATCACGCGCGATCGATTGCTGCGTGATGGCACGCTGCTGCAAGCCTTTGCGATGGTGTCAGCCGGCTTCGCGCCCAACGTGTGGGTTGCAATGCCGCCGATGATGCTGGCCGGCGCGGCGTGGCTGGGTGTCGTCAACTCGCTGACGGTGCAATCGCAGCTTGCGTTACCCGACTGGGTGCGCGCGCGGGGCATGTCGCTTTACATGATGACGATGATGGCCGCCACCTCGGCCAGTGCCGCCGTCTGGGGACAGGTGGCGAGCTTGATCGACGTACCCTTGACTCTGTCCGCGGCGGCCGCCACCGGCATGGCGCTGTTGCTGGTGGTGACGCGCCTGCATGTCGTGCCGGGTGAAGAGCGAGACCTGACACCGGCGCGTATCCTGAAAGAGCCGATACCGGCATTCCCGGTCGAACACCAAATGGGACCGGTGATGGTGACGGTCGACTACCGGATCGATCCCGCGCGTGCCAGTGAGTTCGCCGCTGTGATGCGTGAAACCCGCCGCACCCGATTGCAGATGGGCGCTCTGTCGTGGGGCTTGTTTCAAGACACGAACGAGCCGGGCCATTACATTGAGTATTACCTCGACGAGTCGTGGGCAGATCATCTGCGGCGGTTCGATCGGTTTACCGCGGCCGACGCCGATTTGCGCGAGCGCAGATATGCGTTTCAGGTCGGCGCCGAGCCGCCTAAGGTGACGCGTTACATCGCCGAGTCACTCGAAGGGTAAATACAGCGGAGGCAAGATGCGGATCGAACCCTGGACGCCCGCGCGCGCAGCGCGCGATGCGCAGCTAGTCGCAGCGATCGAGGCGCGACGCGGTGGCGCGCTCTACAACCTCGATCGCATGCTGCTGTGGTCGGAGCCGCTCGCGCGCGGATGGAACGTCTATCTGCGGGCGTTGCGGCAGGAGATTTCGCTGTCGCCCCTTCTGCGCGAGCTTGCGATCTGCGTCGTGGCGCGGCTGACCGGCGCCGACTATGAGTACTACCACCACGCGCCGGAGCTGCGGAAAGCCGGCGCCACCGAAGCACAACTGGCGGCGCTCGAGGATCCGGACGCGGCATCGATGGGCGCTCAATTCGACGAGCTGCAGCGCGCCGTGATCCGTTTTGCGATTGCCAGCACGAGGCACGTGCAGATTGAGGAGGTGCTGTTCGTTGCGTTGAAGCAGCACCTGTCACCGACCGAGCTGGTCGAACTGGTCGCGGTTACCGCCGCCTACAACATGGTCGCGCGATTCCTGGTTGCGCTGCAGGTTACGCCTGAGACGTAGACAGGAAGCTCAATTACCGGCGGTGATGCGGTTCTGCTTGACGATCTTGGACCAGCGGTCCAGTTCCTTTTGCATGAACGACTTGAACTCCGCTGGCCCCTGACCGGTGACGGTCATGCCTTGCGCAGCCAGCCGCTCGGCGACGGCCGGGTCTTTCAACGCTTTTTGTACCTCGGCATTCATCCGGTTCACCAGATCAGGCGGCGTTTTCGCCGGCGCGATCACGCCCCAGTAAGCGAGCGCCTCGAAATTCTTGATGCCAGTCTCTGCCAGCGTTGGCGTGTCGGGCAGGCTCGGATGGCGCTGCGCGCCGGTCACTGCTATCGGCCTGACTGTGCCGGCCTTCACGTGCGGCAGCACCAGGAATACGGTGCCGATGGCAAGCGGCACGTGGCCGGCGATCGTGTCGTTCATCAGTGGGCCACCGCCGCGGAACGGCACGTGCGTCCAGGCCCAGCTCGCCTGCTGGCCCGCCTGAATCATCGCCAGGTGACCTAGGCTGCCGGTGCCGATCGAGCCGATCACGATGCCGTTGATCGTGCGCGCATCGGCGCTGACATCGGATATCTTCATGTACTTCGATTTTGCCGACGCCACCAGCGCCATCGGCGAAGTTCCGATCAGCGTCACGTGCTCCAGGTCTTTTATCGTGTCGTAAGAAATGTTCGGTATCAGGCTGGCGTTGGTGCCGTGTGTGTCGAACACGACGCCGAACGTGTAGCCGTCAGGCGCCGCCTTGGCGACCGCATTGGTGCCAATAGAGCCCGAGGCGCCGCCGATGTTCTCGACAATCACACTTTGGCCGAGCTGCTTCGTCAACGACTGCGCCAGAATGCGTGCTACCTGGTCGACCGAGCCGCCCGGCGGAAAAACAGAGATCAACCGCACCGGCCGGGTCGGCCACGTTTGAGCGATGCCCGGATGGATAGCAGCAATGGAAAGCAAGCCGGCGGCGACGGCGAGCGAGCGAGCAAGTGTCATCGCAAAGGTCTCCTTGTCTAGAAAATAGCGCCGCGCGCTTCGATTGGCCATACGGACTCGACGCGCTCGTGGCGGACAGCGACGACCCAATCGTGCAGATTAACGGTCGGGTCGATGTGTCCGGGAATTAAATGGGTCTTGTCGCCGAGTGCCAGATCGGGACCGGCGCCGTTGCGCTGTAGCACCGTGTGCTCGTCCGACACGCCGCGTACTTGCCACCCAGCGAGCGCCGGCACCGGCGGCCCTGAGTCGACCGAGAAACTCTTTAGGCCGGCGTCGAGTGTGGCGCGATCGGACAACGCATCGCGGCGCCGGCTCATCACCGTGCACAGGATCGTCAACGATTGTTCGAACACCGGCCATCCCGGCTCTGGATCGTTCTTCGCGTAGTCGGCGTCCATCATCACGTACGAGCCCGGTTGAATCTCGTTGTACACGCCGCTCGTTGCTTCAAGCATGAAGGTACCGGTGCCGGCGCCGGTGATCACTTCGCACGGCAATCCCGCCGCGATCAGCGCGCGGCGCGCAGACTGCGCCAGCTGCACTGCGGACGAAATCGCGTTGCGCCGCTCGGCCACGCTGCGCAGGTGCTGTGCGCTGCCGAAGTACGCGTGCAAACCACGCAGCGACAGGTTCGGCTGCGCGGCAATCGCACGTCCGAGTGCGACGACCGCGTTGAGGTCAGCAACTCCGGCACGATCGTGGCCAACGTCGAGCTCGATGTACGCGTCGAGTTGCGCTCCCGCTTGCTCGCACGCGTGCGCAAGTTGCATCACGGCGCGCGCATCATCGACGCACACGCCGACCGTCGCTGCCGGATAGCGCGCCGCCAACTGAGCCAGCTGCAACGTCTTGCGGTCGCCGACGACCTCGTTGCTGATCAGCACGTTGCCGATGCCGGCCGCTAAAAACGGCTCCGCCTCCGAAGCTTTCTGACAGCAGATGCCGATCGCGCCCGCGGCGATTTGCCGGCGCGCGATTTCGACACACTTGTGGCTCTTCGCGTGCGGGCGTACGCGCACGTTGCGGCCGCTAACTGCGCGCATCAGCCGTGCAAGGTTGGCCTCGAACTTGTCCAGATCGAGTATCAATGCCGGCGTGTCGACGGCGGAGACCAGTTCTCCGCCGCGCGCCGGAACCCAGGGCTGGCTCATCGCCGGCAGTCTAACGACTGCGCCCGTAGAATCGCGCGTCTTCTGTGCAGATTCCATCATCATGAGCATCAAGAGCGACCGCTGGATATGCCGCATGGCCGCGCAAGGCATGATCGAGCCGTTCGAAGCGGGACAAGTGCGTCACGTCAACGGCGAGCGCATCGTCAGCTACGGAACGTCGAGCTACGGCTACGACATCCGCTGCGCCGACGAATTCAAGATTTTCACCAACATCAACAGCACGATCGTCGATCCGAAATCGTTCGATCCGAATTCTTTCGTCGATCTGAAAAGCAACGTGTGCATCGTGCCGCCGAACTCGTTCGCGCTGGCGCGCACCGTCGAATACTTCCGCATTCCGCGTAACGTGCTGACGATCTGCCTCGGGAAATCAACTTACGCCCGCTGCGGAATCATCGTCAACGTAACGCCGCTCGAGCCCGAGTGGGAGGGGCACGTGACGCTCGAATTTTCGAACACGACGCCGTTGCCGGCGAAGATTTACGCACACGAAGGGTGCGCGCAGGTTATCTTCATCGAGTCCGATGAAGTGTGCGAGACGTCGTACAAGGATCGCGGCGGCAAGTACCAGGGTCAGCGCGGCGTGACCCTCCCGAAAACGTAGCGTGGTCCACGCGAGCGGAGCTCTTCGCAATGCTGGTTAACTGTGTCGCCTACGAGAAAGGCCGCCGCCTGTGCGACCTGCAGCTGGCCGACGTGCGTGCGTGGCTCGACACCCACACCGGCTTTGTCTGGGTAGCGCTGCGCGATCCCGACGACGCCGAGCTCGCTCAGGCAAAGGAAGCCTTTCGGCTGCCCGGCGAGGCAATCGAGGAGGCGCGCCACGTCTTGCAGCGCCCGATCGTTGCCGAATACGACGATGATCTGCTGTTCGCCATGTTGCAGCTGGTCGAGTACGTCGACGGTGCGCTGAGTCTGGGAGAACTTTATGTGTTCGTCGGCCCGCGCTTCGTGCTGTCGGTCCGTACCCATAGCGAGCGCAGTCTGCTCGGCGTTCGAGCTCGGCTCGAACACGAACCCGAGTTGCTCGAGCTGGGTCCCGGCATCGTGCTGTACGCCATCCTTGAAGCGGTCGTGGATCGTTATTTTCCGGTGATTGACGCGCTGGAGTCCGAGTTCGAGAAGATCGAGCCGCTAATCTTCGAGCAGGGATCGCAGCGTCAAACGCTGCGGCGGGTTTATGCGCTGAAGCAGCGCGTGGCCGAAATGCGCCACGCGGTGGCTCCGCTTTACGATGCATCAAGCAAATTGCACGGCGGACGTGTGCCGCGCGTCGTGGCCGGCATGACCGATTATTTTCGCGATGTGTACGAGTACATGCATCGCGCGCTGGCGGCGCTTGAAAGTCTGCGCGATTCGATTGCCATCGCAATGACGGTCAATCTATCGATGGTGACGATCGAGCAAACGGAAATCTCGAAGCGCCTGGCGGCGTGGGCGGCGATTTTCGCAGCAGTAACGGCACTGGCTGGCGTCTGGGGCATGAACTTCAAGTTCATGCCGGAGTTGGAACAGCCCTGGGGCTACCCCGCAGCGATTGCACTGATGGTTGCAACGGCGGGAATTCTGGCGTGGCGTTTTCGCAAGGCCGGCTGGTTGTAACAGCAGCGCTGCTTATTGGCGCAGCACCGCTGGTCTTACCACTTCAAGCTTGCTATTGCTGCACCATCGCCTTGGGTCGCGCTTCGCGCATGGCCTGCTCCTTTGAACGCGACACCTCCGCGCGTGGGACTTCTACATGCGGCGCTGGCTGGGCAGCGGCAACCGGTGGGGCGGCGCGCGGCGCAGCTGGCGGTGCCGAATAGACCATCGGCGCCTTGGGCTGCCGGATTGTCGGAGGTGCGCCCGGCGGGTAGCGCGCTGGTTCCGTGGCCGTGCCGCGTGCGTTCTGCTCGGCTTGCGGCAGCAGCTCCTGCGGCACTCGCGCGCGCGGCTGCGGTCGCGCGATATCAGACGTGCTTCTCTGCGGTGCCGGCGCCGTTTGTATCTGGGTTGGGGGGCCTCCACGATTAAATTTCGGCGGCGGCGACAGCGGCGCGGGATCGTTGCCCGGCAGCGGCGGCGGCGCTATGACGCCGCGATGCGGAATCGGCTCGGCCGCCACCGGCGGCATCACGCGTGTCGGCGCCTGTCCTGCGCCCTTCGGTGCAGGTGCCATCGACGGTGCCGGCGTCGCACGGCCCGCGACTGCGGGAGCTGGCGTCGATGCCTGCGGCGACGGCTGCACCTGATTCGGTCTGCGAACCATGTTGTCCTCTGCCAGCTTGCGCAACGGCGCAATGTTTTTCGGCGGGGGCGCCATCGGCTGCAAGCCGGCCAAGTTCGATTGAACCGGAAGCGCAACCTTCATCACCGGATCGCGGAAGCGAGGTCCGGGCACCATCGTCGCGCCTTCGTTATTCCGATAGGGCGGCGCGCCGCGCGGCGGGTTATTGATGACCGTCTGATTGATGATCGTCACATAGGTGTTGCTGTGCGGATAGTGTGGTTGATAGCGATGCCACGGCGCTAGCGGATACCAGCCGACGACGGGTCCACCAAAACCGACCGACAAGCTGACGTTGCTGCCGCCGACAAAGCCCACCAGGGCAGGCGCCCATACCGGGCGTGAGTACAACTCGCCCGGCCACCAGCACCAGCGATTACCGATCGTGACCCAACGACCGTAGTGGAACGGTGCATAACCCCATGGCGCCTGGTCGACCCAGGTCCAGCCCCACGGCCTCACCCAACGCCACTGTCCGTAGCGATAGGGAGCCCAACCCACGGGGACGGCGCGCGGCACCCAAACGTTGCCGTACGACGCGTCAGAAATCCACTCGCCGTGCTGGTCGAGTTCTTCGTAGCCCGTCATGTACGGCGAGACGTAGCGCGCCGAGCCGACGTCTCGGTAGCGCTCTTCGCGAGCGAGAGCCCATTGATCGAATGATGTCGTGGCTGCCTGCTCGTAATTGATGCTCGACAATCCGGGGCCCAGGATTAGAGCCTGACCGCTGCCCACTGGGATGGAATTGGCCGCTGTCAGCACGCTGCCGTGACCGCTGAACACGGTTACGCGTGCCCGGCCGCCATTGCCGGCGGCGTCGATTCGATAACGGCCCGGTGCGGCAAGGTCGATGCGAATGCCATCGACGGTCACAGAAGAATTTTCGCCCTGCTGCGGGCGCGCGAGCGCAACGTTCAGCGAACCGTTCTCAAGGTTGAACACCGCGCTGCCGTAATCGAGTTGACTGAAGCCGCCGCGGCTGCCGGCCGACAGCCGATACGTGTGCGGGCCGACCCGGAACTCGGCGCGGCCGTTTGCACCGGTATACAGGCCGCTACCGACCGTGACCACATCATTGATCTGAGCCAGATCCCAGGCGCCGTCCGCATCTTCTTCGGTGCGCCAGACTTGCACGTCACCTTCTGCAAGCGAAACACGGCCGGCGATCAACGGTGGGCTGTCGTTCGACTGCGCGTGTGCGGTTGCAGATCCCGCGAACAGCAGTACCGCGAGCAGTTTCAGAAAGCGTTGCATAGGGTCTCCGGCGATGTAACCGTGTGAGTAACCTAACGTCCAATGGTTCTCACTGTTGACGCACCGTAACTCCGTGGCGCTCGGCACGCTGTAACACCCTGTAACAGGGGCAGATACAGTGCCCGAAACTGGCCTGCTTGCCGTCGAATAAGCGCTGCGCGGATAATCGCGGTCCCCGCCCGCAGCCGTCGTTTCCCGCCCATGCGATTTCGCTTCCCGATCGTCATCATCGACGAGGATTTCCGTTCCGAGAATGCCAGTGGTCTCGGCATACGCTCGCTGGCCAAGGCGATTGAGGCCGAAGGCGTCGAAGTGCTCGGCGTCACGACTTTCACCGACGTGTCGAGCTTCGCGCAGCAGCAAAGCCACGCCTCCGCGTTCGTGCTATCGGTCGACGACGAGGAGCTTGCCGAGGGCCACGTCAACGAAGAAACGATTGCGAAGCTGGCCGCGTTCGTGCGCGAAATCCGGCGCCGCAATGCCGATATCCCGATCTTTCTGTACGGCGAGACGCGTACCACGCATCACATGCCGAATGATCTGCTGCGCGAACTGCACGGCTTCATTCACATGTTCGAAGACACGCCCGAATTCGTCGCGCGCTACATCATCCGCGAAGCGCGCGTCTACCTCGACGCTCTGGCGCCACCCTTTTTCCGCGCGCTGACGCACTACGCGCAGGATGGTTCGTACTCGTGGCATTGCCCCGGCCATTCGGGCGGCGTCGCATTTCTGAAAAGCCCGGTCGGCCGCATGTTCCATCAGTTTTTCGGTGAGAACATGCTGCGCGCCGATGTCTGCAACTCGGTCGACGAGCTGGGGCAGCTGCTCGACCATACCGGGCCGGTCGCCGCGAGCGAACGCAACGCGGCGCGGATTTTCGGAGCCGACCATCTGTTCTTCGTCACCAACGGCACGTCGACGTCGAACAAGATCGTCTGGCACTACGTGGTCGCGCCGAACGATGTCGTGGTGGTCGATCGCAACTGCCACAAGTCGGTGCTGCACGCGATCACGATGACAGGTGCGATCCCGTTGTTCCTGACGCCGACGCGCAACCACTTCGGGATCATCGGCCCGATCCCGCTCGAAGAATTCAAATGGAAAGCGATCGCGAAGAAAATCGCGCGCCATCCGCTGCTGAAGAACCGCAAGAGCGAGAACGGAAGGGCGAAGCCGCGCGTGCTTACGCTGACGCAAAGCACGTACGACGGCATTTTGTACAACGTCGAAACGATCAACGAGCAGCTGGACGGCAAGATCGATACGTTGCACTTCGACGAGGCCTGGCTGCCGCACGCCGCATTTCACGACTTCTATCGTGACATGCACGCGATCGGCGGCGTCAACGCGTCAGGTGTCGAACCGCCGCGCCGCCGCAACAAAGAGTCGATGATTTTTTCGACGCAGTCGACGCACAAGATGCTGGCCGGCCTGTCGCAGGCGTCGCAGATACTGATTCGCAATTCGGAAAATGAACACCTCGACCGATATATGTTCAACGAGGCGTTTCTGATGCATACGTCGACGTCGCCCCAGTACGCAATCATCGCGTCTTGCGACGTCGCCGCGGCGATGATGGAGCCCCCTGGCGGCACCGCGCTGGTCGAGGAATCGATCACTGAGGCAATGGACTTCCGGCGCGCGATGCGCAAGGTCGACCACGAGTACGGACACTCGTGGTGGTTCAAGGTTTGGGGTCCCGACAAACTGCCGGCTGAAGGTATCGGTACGCGCGAAGACTGGATTTTGAAATCCGGCGCTGACTGGCATGGCTTCGGCAATCTTGCGCCGGACTTCAACATGCTCGACCCGATCAAGGCCACCGTCATAACCCCCGGCTTGAATCTCGACGGCTCATTCGTCGACCCCGGCATTCCGGCGGCAATCGTCACCAAGTACCTTGCCGAGCACGGCATCATCGTCGAGAAGACCGGGCTGTACTCGTTTTTCATCATGTTCACCATCGGCATCACCAAAGGGCGATGGAACACGATGGTCACCGAACTGCAGCAATTCAAAGACGACTACGACAAGAATCAGCCGCTATGGCGCGTGATGCCCGAGTTCCTGAAAGTATTTCCTCAGTACGACAAGATGGGCCTGCGGCAGTTGTGCGACGCTGTGCACGATGTCTACCGCAGCAGCGATATTGCGCGCCTAACCACCGAGATGTATTTGTCGGAAATGGAGCCGGTGATGAAGCCGACCGACGCCTATGCGCAGATGGCGCACAGCGCGATCGATCGCGTGCCGATCGACGACCTCGAGGGCCGGGTGACCGCGGTGCTGCTGACGCCGTACCCGCCTGGAATTCCGCTGCTGATTCCGGGCGAGCGCATCAACGCCACGATCGTCCGCTACCTGCAATTCGCGCGTGATTTGAACGCGCGCTATCCGGGGTTCGGAACCGACATTCATGGACTGGCGAGGAACGAAGCGGGGGACTACTTTCTGGACTGCGTCGGACCCAACGTACATGCAACGACTTAGATCGATGCTGCCGGCAACCGCTTCCGCCTTTAAGCGGCGGCGGCGACAAACCGAAGTGCAGAATTTTCGGTAGCGCTACGCCTATGGCGGGGCTATCGTGCCGTGTACGGAAGCGTTGTCCATGGAAGAGAAGCAGCTGCTCGACGGTGCCCACGTCGCGCGTGCGATTCGCGCCGCCGACGGCGGTGATGCACGCGCAGCGGAGCAGTTGTTCGCCGTGCTGTACGAAGAGCTGCATCGCATGGCCAAACGCCAGCTCAATCGCAACGCCTTCGGGTCGACCCTCGGCGCCACGACGCTGCTACATGAAGCCTACCTTGACATCGCCGGGCGCGACCCCGGTTTTCCTGACCGAGCCCGCTTCTTTGCCTACACCGCGCGCGCCATGCGCGGCTTGATCATTGACCATGTTCGCGAGCGGCGCGCGCTCAAGCGCGGCGGCGAATTCCATCTGACTGCGCTGAATACGCAGATCGAGGACGCGGTGCCGCAGCTGAGCGAAATGACGCAACTCGACGATGCGCTGAATGAGCTTGCCCGCGTCGATGCGCCGCTAGCGGAGCTTGTGGATCTGAAATTCTTCTGTGGGTTCTCGTTTAACGACATCAGCGTTCTGCGCGGCGTGTCGGAGCGCACCGTTCAGCGCGACTGGAGCAAAGCGCGTTTGTATCTGCGGCTTACGTTGCGCGACGACTGAAGCGACGGTGTGCGTGTTTCATGATGGGGTACCCCAGGAGGTATCGACGATGCGTTACCTGACGCGGCTGATACTCAGCATGTGGCTGACTTTTTCCTGCATCGCGTTGCACGCGCAGGAATATCCGGCGAAGCCGGTGCGCATCATCGTGCCCTTTGCACCCGGCGGCCCGGCTGACATTTACGCGCGCTTCGTCGGACAGCGTCTGCAGGACGCGCTCGGGCAGTCATTCATCATTGATGATCGGCCGGGCGCCGGTTCGATCATCGGTACCGATGCAGCCGCTAAGAGCGCAGCCGACGGCTACACCCTGCTGATGATGTCGAACACACACACGGTGAACGAATCGCTGATCCCGAACAAGCCGTATCAGTTGCTGCGCGATTTTGTGCCGGTGGCGCCGATCAATTCTTCGGACCTGGTTCTGGTCGTCCACCCTGCCGTGCCGGCTAACAATCTGGCTGAACTGCTTCAGATGGCAAAGTCGAAACCGAAAGCGCTGAACTATGCGTCGTCAGGCAACGGCACCCCGTATCACATGGCGGGCGAATTGTTCAAGGCGATGGCGGGCGTCGATATCGTCCACATCCCGTACAAGGGAAGTTCCGGGGCCCGCACCGACGTGCTGGGCGGGCAGGTGCAGATGATGTTCGATGCTGTGCCTACGATGACTGATCACATTCGTAGCGGCAAGGTCAAAGCGTTCGGGACTACGGGCGAGAAGCGCTCCGAGGTATTGGCCAACGTTCCGACTATCGCGGAAGCCGGCGTACCGGGCTACGAGGCAGTGATCTGGCTGGGCGTGATGGCGCCTCGCAATACACCGCGCGAAATAGTCAATCGTCTGAACGCGGAGATCTCGAAGATCACCAGCCGGCCTGAGGTCCGCGAAGCCTGGGCGAAGCAGGGCGCGTCGGCCATGACGATGACGCCGGATGAATTTGCCCGCTTTATGACCAGCGACATCGCGAAGTGGGAGCGGATCGTCAAGATTTCGGGAGCCAAAGCCGATCAATAGCTGCGCACATGCGTGAGAACCTGCATGTACTGAGCGCGGGCGCAGCGAAGGGCCTAGTGCTCGCACTGGCGCCGGCGTTTCTTGCCGCCACCGGCGTGTCCCTTTGCACGACGTTCAACGCGGTCGGCGCGATTCGCGACATGCTCCTTTCGGGCGAGCGGTGCGACGCATTGATCCTGACCAAAGCGATGATTGACGAATTGGCGGCCAGCGGGCAGGTTGTGTCAGCTACTTGTGCGGTGCTGGGTCGCGTACGCACCGGGATCGGGGTTCGTGCCGGAGACAGACTGCCGCAGATTGCGGACCGGGCAGCGTTGCAACGAAGCCTGCGCGCCGCCACCGATATCTACTTGCCGGATCCGCAGCGCGCCACCGCCGGCATCCACTTTGGGCGAGTGCTCGCGCAGCTTGGCATCGATAAGGAAGTTACGCCGAGGTTGCGGGCTTATCCAAATGGCGCGGCGGCGATGCAGGCGCTGGCACATAGCAGCGGATCAACGCCGATCGGTTGCACGCAGATTACCGAGATCAAATACACCGAAGGTGTCACATTAGTTGGCCCGCTGCCGGGCGAATTCGAACTCGGAACGATCTATTCAATCGCGGTTTGGGCTGACGCACAGCAGCCGGAGATAGCGCAGCGCTTCGCTCGCTTGCTTTGCGGATCGGAAGCGGAGAGCGTTCGCGCCGAAGCGGGCTTCGAAACTTGAAAATAGCTATACCGGCTTTGCTGCGGCATGAGCACCGGTATTCACGCGTTCATTTGTCGTCTTTCCCGGATCTTTTGCGATTCTGAGGTTAGGCCGGTTCCTTCGCCGCGCGCACAATTGCCGTGCCGCGTGGCGAAGTGCGTTTGCATTCCGACACCCTAGACAGCAGGAGGCGATTCGATGAGCGGCATCGGCAGGCAGTCCTGGGCCCGGCTCAGTCCCCGACTCGACGAGTTGCTCGAGCTGCCCGAGTCGGAACGCGACACGCGCTTGGCGGACATTGCGCGCCAGGATGCGGCGCTGGCCGCCGATCTGGCGGCGCTGCTCGCTCAGCGGACGCAAGTCGATCGCTTTGCTTTCCTCGAGGGCAGCGCATTTGCCCCGTACGCCGATGCTGCGGCCCACGCGACGCTAACGGGTCAGAAGATCGGCGCGTACACACTCGAGCGGCCGCTGGGAGAAGGTGGAATGGGTGCGGTCTGGCTGGGCCGCCGCAGCGACGGGCGTTACGAAGGCGAGGTCGCGGTCAAATTCCTGAATCTGGCGCTGCTCGCGCGTGGCGGTGCTGAGCGGTTTGCGCGCGAGGGCAGCATGCTGGCGCGCCTGGCGCATCCGAACATCGCGCGCCTGCTCGACGCAGGGGTCGCCACCGGTGCCGCTGTGGGCGGGCAGCCATACCTTGTGCTCGAATACATTGAAGGCGAGCCAATCGATCGGTATTGCGACAGCAATGCGCTGCCGATCGAACAGCGGTTACGCCTTTTTCTCGACGTGCTGGCCGCGGTGTCGCACGCGCATACCAACCTGATCCTGCACCGCGATCTGAAGCCGTCGAACATCCTTGTCACAGCGCAGGGCCAGGTGAAGCTGCTCGACTTCGGAATCGGCAAGCTGCTCGCCGAGCACAACACCGCCGCCTCGGCCACCGCACTTACGCACCTCGCAGGCCGTGCGTTCACCCCCGATTACGCCGCGCCGGAGCAGGTGCAGGGTAACGACGTGACGACAGCAACCGATGTGTACGCGCTCGGCGTGCTGCTATACGAGTTGCTCGCAGGGCAGCATCCGACCACGCTGCCAACGCAAACCCCGGTCGATCGCGTACGTGCGGTGGTCGACAGAGAACCGGCGCCGGTCTCGGAGGCGGCGGCGCAAGCGGATGATGCAGCCGTACAGGCGCGCGCGACTGGTGCGCACAAACTCGCGCGCACCTTGCGCGGCGATCTTGACAACATCGTCGCCAAGGCGCTGAAGAAGGCGCCGGCGGAGCGCTATCCGAGCGCTGCCGCACTCGCGGAGGAACTGCGCCGTTATCTCAACGACGAGCCGGTCGAGGCGCGACCGGACTCAGTTGGCTATCGCGCTGGCAAGTTCATCCGCCGGTATCGGCTGGCCGTCGGTGCGGCGTCGGCGACGCTGCTGGCATTGACGGCAGGTGTGATCGGGACAACATGGCAGGCCATCGAAGCGCGGCACCAGCGTGACGAGGCACGGTTTCAAGCCGAGCGTGCGCTCGCGAAGGGCAACCTCGTGGAGCTGATGTTAAGTGCGATGGGCAACGCTGACCGGCCGCTGACGCAGCGGGAAATCCTGGATCGCAGCGTCATCCTGGTCGAGAAGCTATTCGCGCGTGACCCGCGGATTGCGGTAAACCTGTTGCTGCCTATTGCCGGCCAATATCACACGTTGGGTGACGCAGAAAGCGAACTCGCTGTCATGCAACGCGCGGCGGTGTTCGCGGACGCCAGCGCTGATCCGCTAAAGATAGCGGATGTGGCCTGCGGCACCGTGGAAACCCAGATGCGGCGTGGTCAGATGGCGCTTGCAGAAGAACAGTTACGCGCCGGCATGGCGGCGCTGGCTCAGGCCACGCGTCCCGACATCGAAACAACGAGCGTTTGCCTGCAGGCAAACGCCGAGATTGCCCAGGAGCAGGGCGATCTGAACCGCGCACTGATCAGTGTCACCGATGCGATAGGTCGGGTTGAAAGTGCGGGAGAGACACGCATCAACACTTATCCGAAGCTGCTGTCGTTCCTTGGGGCGCTGCATCTCCGACGCGGCGAACTGGCGGCCAGTTACGAAGTTTCGAGGCGGCTTCAGCGCCTGGATGAGGAATCCGGGCGCACAGAAACAATCGACTTTCTGCTCGGGCGCCGCAACGAGGCAGTGTTGCTCGTCGCTATGGGCGAGTACCGCAGTGCGCGAGCGATCCTCGAGTCACTCGCCCCCCGCTGGGCCGCGGTCACCGGCGATGATGCCGCACCCCCTTGGTTGGGAATGGCGCGTGGACGATTGATGCTGACGTTCGGCGAGCTCGACGAAGCGCAGACCCAACTCGAGGAGACAGTTCGTCGATATCGATCGCAGGGCAATGTGGATCGTGCAGCGATCGCCGAGTTCTCGTTGGCGCAGGTCTACGTCGAGCAGGAACGCTTCAATGAGGCGGAGCGCCTGCTTGCAAGTGTCGAATCGCAGCGGCCTCCCACGCCGGGTCGTTACACCCTCAACACTCCGGCAACAGTGCGGGCGACGCTGCGTCTGGCGCAGAGAAGGGTGCCGGAGGCCGCACGCGTGATAGAAGAGGAACTCGCACGGATGCGGCAAACGCCCGGAGAAAATGCTGTCGTTTTAGCCGCGGCGTTGCGTGTCGCAGCGAGGGTCCATCTAGAGGCCGACGATGCGCAACGTGCGCTTGATTATGCGAAGGACGCTGTAACTTTGTCTGAGCGCACGGCTCGCGATCCGGCCGCGAGCGCTCATGTGGGGGAAGCTCTGCTGGTGGTCGCGCAGGCGCAACGCGCGCTAGGCAGACCGGCCGAGGCAGCTCTGGCCGCCCGCCGTGCGGCAGGCAGTCTGTCGAACGGGCTCGGGGAGGAGCACGAACTGACCCGGACTGCACGTACTCTGGCGGGATCCTAAATCGTCTTGCGCTTGGGTCTCGGGTCCTGTCGTGTTTTGCCGCTGAATTGCGATCTAGTCATCAGGAGGGCCTTCATTGTGAAAGCCCCCGGGATCAGGAGATGACGATGAAAGCGATGACGTTCGTATCAATGATGCTGCTGGCGATGTCCGGCGTGGCCGCACACCCTGTCGTCACGGCTGAACCGGTTGCCGCTGCGGGTTCAATGAGTTTGCAAGCCAACAACGCCGATCTGACGACGCATCGCATCTGCATGCGCTGTCCCGTCGGTTAAGCGCTGTATTTTTCTTGGGTGAAGGTCCGCACTGGGGCCTTCGCCTCAGCAAACCGTCAGGTGCATTTCAGCACCGTCGTGCCGGCGTATCAGCGCAACCTCCGGCTGCGTGGCACAGCCGGTCACTTTAAGGAAAACCACCATGCGCATCGCGATCGCGATAACTGCAAGCCTCTTAATCCTAACTGCCTGCGGCGGCTCATCCGACGAGCAAACTGCCACCCGTTCCGCAACGCAACTTGCCGATCCGGTTCTTGAAGCTGCAGCCAGTGCTTTTGCCAGCACCGCTTTCGCGCCGACCGGTGGTTTTGCGACGCTGCCGAATATGGTGCCCACCGCGAACGACGGCGGGTTTGCGGCGACATTCAGCAGAACGGGCGTTATCGATCGCACCGGCCCGTTCTTTCAGGACCTTGGAATCAACGGACGCAGCTGCTCGAGCTGCCATATCCAGGGCGAAGGGTGGACCATCACACCGCGCGGCGTGCAGGCGCGTTTCGAGAAGACACTGGGGACCGATCCGATCTTTCGCCTGGTTGACGGCTCTAACTCGCCACTGGCTGATGTGTCCACATTCGAGGCGCGTCGCGACGCGTACAGCATGCTGCTCAACCGTGGGCTGATACGGGTCGGTATTCGCATTCCCGATAACGCGGAGTTCGAGCTGGCCGCGGTCGACGATCCATACAGCTTCGCCAGCGCCAAGGAGCTATCGTTGTTTCGCCGTCCGCTGCCGACGGCGAATCTCGAATTTCTAAGCGCCGTGATGTGGGATGGACGCGAAACGATCGCGGATCCGAAGTCGCAGGATTGTCTGTTCGGTACCACCGATTGCTTCGCTTCACTGCATCTGGTGCTGGGTAATCAGTCCAACAGCGCGACCACGGGTCATGCGGAAGCTCCGCTGCCGGTCAGCGACGTGCAACGCGCCGCGATCGTCGATTTTCAGATGGGGCTTTTTGTGGCGCAGATTTTCGATCGCAACGTCGGGCGCGTGAACGCGCAGAGTGCCCGCGGCGGCCCGGATGTGCTGTCGAACGAGATGTTCTACTTCGGCATCAACGACACGCTGGCCGGCGACTATCGAACCAGCGCGCCCTTCACGCCGACAGCGATGACGTTATTCGAGGCGTGGACCAGCGCATTACCCGATGCGAACATTTCCGATCAGCCGCTGCGCGAGAAAGTGGCGGCAGCGCGCAGTGCGGTCGCACGCGGCCAGGCGCTGTTCAACACCAAGCAGATCTTGATTCGCGACGTCCGTGGATTGAACGATGCGCTTGCAACGGCGACCATTCCCGGTACCTGCACGACGTGCCATAACGCGCCGAACGTCGGCGATCATTCGGTGCCGCTGCCGCTCGACATTGGGCTGACGGATGCTTCTCGGCGTACGCCCGACATGCCGCTGTACATGCTGCGCCACAAAGTAAGTGGTCAGATCGTGCAGACGACCGATCCCGGACGCGCGCTGATCAGCGGGAAGTGGAAGGATATCGCGCGCTTCAAGGGCCCGATTTTGCGCGGACTCGCCGCGCGTGCACCCTATTTTCACAACGGTCTGGCCAAGGATCTGGGCGAGGCCGTCGAGTTCTACGACACACGCTTCGGCATTGGCCTTACTGCAGCGGAAAAATCCGACCTCGTAGCGTTCCTGCGAACGCTCTGACTGTCGCTTTTCATCGCCGCTTTGCGATCTCTGAGGAAGGAGGGCCGCATGCCTGACGCTGCGGACCTCCGCCGGATAAGTCCACTTAGAGGAGAACGCAATGCACAAATCCCCAACACTACGTGTCATGTTTGCAGGTGCGCTGATCGGCACGATCGCGGCCTGCGGTGGCAGCGATGACGGCGCCGTACCGCCGCCACCCGCGCCTCCGCCACCTGCGCCGGCACCCATCGATCCCTTGGCTGCGCAGCGAAGTGTTGCCTTTGCGGAAGCACCGTTTGCGTTCAACGAAATGGCTGCGGCATCTGTCTTCTTTGGTACTGATGAAACGGTCAAGGTGTTGGCTTCCAGTGACATTTGCGCTACTGGCACTGCGGCGGTCAATCTCGACGGTGCTGCGGTGGCGATCGGCGCCACGCTGCCGACTGGCAATCATGTTTTCGCCGGCACGTTCAGCAGCTGTCGCACCTTGTCTACATCCACGTTGACCGGCACTTCAAATTTCAGCTACTCGGCTCCCAGTACGATCCTGACCGGTATCACCGCAACTGCGACGGCGAGCGCGATGCGACGGTTGGCCACCAGTTCCACCGGTCAAGCCGTGGATTGGACCGGCACCGGCTCAGGCCTTTACACGTTTAACGAAGCGGTAGCCAATGGAGAGAGTGCCTACGCCGCGACGTTTGTTCCGGCTAATGGTGCGCAGCTAGTCAACAATGCGACCGGCACCACGCTCACGTTCGTTTCCGGCGAGCTCCGCGAGTCGGGCGTGGTCAACATTGCCAGCGGAGCGTTCGTGCGATACGACGTTGAATATCGTTCGCTGACATTCTCGGTAGGCGGTTCGACCGTCGTTCTCGACGGCACGCTGACGAAAACCTTCGGCGCCAACAATGTGCTTACGCCCACTGGCGAAGCACAGATGCGAGTCGCGGGCGCCGCGGCAGCGCGTGTGTTCTTCAATGCTCAGGGCGCGTTTTCGGCGGACGTATCGGGAGCCGTGCCCGTTTGGTAGCGGAACCTGCGGTGGCTCGGCGTGCCGATCGAATCGCGGCGCGCTACGCGGCGCAGCTCGCTTCATGCAGCGCGCTGTGCCCAGATGTGACGGGTGGTTCGCCTGGAGCAGCACTTCGGCAAGAATCGTATTGATTGACGGCTGCGCCGCGCGGTGCGGTATGCTTACCGTTCGCCTTTTGAGGCGCGATGCGGGAGAGAGCACCGTAAATGGTGCCGCCGAAGGCGCAAGCCACCCGCAATCGCTCAGGTTCAACGAACCGCATCGACGCCGGCGACTCTGGAGAGACCGTTCCCGTGAACTGCGGGCGGCGCCGAAGGGGCAGTGAGCGCGCGACGCTCCAAACTCTCAGGCAGAAGGACAGAGGGGTGCGGCACGACAACGGTCGGGCCGCTCCTCTTACGTTCGCTGTGCCTCGCTGATGCTTAACCGCACCCCGCTCTACGAAACGCACGCCGCAGCCGGCGCGAAGCTGGTCGACTTCGGCGGCTGGGAAATGCCGCTCAGCTACCGCTCGCAGATCGAGGAACACCACGCGGTGCGGCGCGACGCCGGCATGTTCGACGTTTCGCACATGCGGGCAGTTGATCTCGAAGGTAAGGACGTGCGCGCGTTCTTGCGGCGCGCCATTGCGAACAACGTCGACAAGCTGACGCAGCCTGGCAAGGCGCTGTATTCCTGCATGTTGAACGAAGACGGCGGGGTGATCGATGATCTGATCGTTTACTTCGTGCGCGATGACCGGTTTCGCATGGTCGTCAACGCCTCGACCGCAGATAAGGACCTTGCCTGGATGCGGCGTGTCGCGGGCGCGCAAGCATTCGATGTGCAGATGACGCCGCGCACCGATCTGGCAATGATTGCGGTGCAGGGCCCGCAGGCGCGCGAAAAGTTCTGGCAGGTTCGGCCGGAAGCGCGCGCGAGCACCGAAAGTCTTGGCGTGTTTTTCGCGTCCGAGGTCGGTGATCTTTTCATCGCCCGTACCGGGTATACCGGCGAAGATGGTTTCGAAATCATGTTGCCGGCGCCGCAAGCAGCAACGCTGTGGCGCGAGTTGAAAGCTGCGGGTGTTGCCGAGGCGGGACTGGGTGCACGCGATACGTTGCGCCTTGAAGCCGGAATGAATTTGTACGGCAACGACATGGAGGAAGGAGTTTCGCCGCTCGACGCCGGCCTGGCATGGACCATCGATCTGAAGACGCCACGTGAATTCATCGGCCGTGCAGCGGTTGAGCATGCGCTCCAAAATTCGGGCGCGCGCAAGACACTGGTCGGATTGAAGCTGCTTGACCGCGGTGTGCTGCGCTCGCATCAGAAAGTCGTCACCGCCGCCGGCGAAGGCGAGATCACCAGCGGCACGTTTTCACCGACGATGTCGACGTCGATCGCGATGGCGCGTGTGCCGCGTCAAACCAAAGTCGGCGACATGGTTCAAGTCGACGTGCGCGGCAAGCTGCTCAATGCGCAAGTTGTGAAACTGCCGTTTGTTCGCAACGGCAAGGTTCTGGTTTAACCGATCACAGGAGCGGTAGATGCAATTTCCGGATCAACTGAAGTACACGATGACGCACGAATGGGTGAAGCAGGGCAGCGACGGCCTGCTGTGGGTCGGCATCACCGATGCTGCGCAGGACATGCTGGGCGACTTGGTGTTCGTCGGCGATGTCAAGGTCGGCCAGACGCTGAAGGCGGGCGAAACCGCGGGCGTTGTCGAGTCGGTCAAGGCTGCGTCAGACATCTATGCACCGGTCGACGGCGAAGTCGTCGCGTTCAACGACGCGCTCGAGGCCGAACCGCAGCAACTGAATTCGGGACCGTACGACGCCTGGATCTTCAAGATGAAGACCGCAGCGGCGATTGACGGCCTGCTCACCGCCGAAAAATATCGGGCCAATGTCGATGCTGCGAAATAGCACCTAGGCGCCATGTCCTCGCTATCCGAACTCGAAGCACACAACGATTTTCATTCGCGGCATATTGGGCCGAATGATTCCGAAATTGCCGAGATGCTGGCAGTGATCGGCGCCGAGTCGCTCGATGCGCTGGTCGATGCGATCGTGCCTCCGACTATCAAGCTCGACACGCCGCTTGCACTGCCCGTTGCAATCAACGAGGAAGAGGCGCTCGCAAAGATTCGCGCGATTGCCGGCAAGAATCAGGTCTATCGCAGCTTCATCGGGCAGGGCTATTACGGCACGCATACGCCCAAGGTCATTCTGCGCAACGTGCTGGAGAACCCCGCCTGGTACACGGCGTACACCCCTTATCAGGCCGAGATTTCACAGGGCCGCTTGGAAGCGCTGATCAATTTTCAGACGATGGTGTCCGATCTGACAGGGATGGCGATCGCCAATGCGTCTCTGCTGGACGAGGCTACCGCGGCGGCCGAGGCAATGACGCTCGCCAGGCGCAGCGCGAAAAGCCGGAGCAACGTGCTGCTGGTGGCCGGCGACTGTCATCCGCAGACGATCGAGGTCGTCCGGACGCGAGCCGAGCCGTTAGGCATCGAAGTCAAAATCGGTTTTGTCCCCGAGCTGATGAAAGGCTCCGACTATTTCGGCGTGCTGGCGCAGTACCCATCGACGACCGGATTGATTCACGACATGCGCGCTCTGGTCGCGCAGGCGCACAATGCCGGCGCGGTTTTTTGCGTGGCGAGCGACCTGCTCGCGTTGACGTTGCTCGAGGCACCCGGAACATGGGACGCCGATATTGTCGTCGGCAATTCGCAGCGCTTCGGAGTGCCGTTCGGGTTCGGCGGACCGCACGCGGCGTTCATTGCGTGCAAGGATCAATTCAAACGCTCGCTGCCGGGGCGGCTGGTCGGCGTGTCGGTCGATTCACAGGGGCACCCTGCGTATCGACTGACGCTGCAAACGCGCGAGCAACACATTCGGCGCGAAAAGGCGACCTCAAACATATGCACGGCGCAGGTGCTGCTGGCCGTGATGGCCAGCATGTATGCGGTGTATCACGGCCCGCAGGGACTGACGCGCATCGCGCACCGCGTGCACCGGCTGACGGCGATTCTCGCCGAGGGCTTGAAGCGTGCCGGGCTGAACGTTAGCGGCAGCTACTTCGACACGATCGCGGTCAGCGGCGTCGACGCGCGTGCGATTCACGCGGCTGCGCACGCGGCGCGCCTGAACCTGCGCAACTTCGGAGCGCGCGCGCCGCAGATGATCGGCATCTCGCTTGACGAGACTACGACGCGCGCCGACATCGTCACATTGTGGCGCCTGCTCGGCGTAGGCGCCGAGGTCGATGCGCTCGACCGCGAGATTGACCGTGCGGTGGAGGCCGCAATTCCCGTCGCACTTCGCCGCACGACGTCGTTTCTGACACATCCGGTTTTCAATGCCCATCACAGCGAGCACGAGATGCTGCGCTACATGCGCGCGCTGGCCGACAAGGATCTCGCGCTCGACCGCACGATGATTCCACTCGGCTCGTGCACGATGAAGCTGAACGCGACCAGCGAGATGGTGCCGGTCACGTGGCCCGAGTTCGCCGACATTCATCCGCTGGCTCCGGCCGAACAGACGGAGGGTTACCGGCAACTGGTTAACGAGCTCGAGCGGATGCTCGCCGAGTGCACCGGTTACGATGCCGTCAGCCTGCAGCCGAACTCCGGCGCGCAAGGCGAGTACGCAGGCCTGCTCGCGATTCGCGCCTATCACCGAGCGCGCGGCGAAGGGCATCGCAACGTCTGCCTGATTCCTGAGAGCGCGCACGGCACCAACCCGGCCTCGGCGCAGCTGTGCGGCATGAACGTCGTGCCCGTCAAGACCGATCGCCGCGGCAATGTCGATGTCGAGGATTTGCAAGCGAAGGCGCAGCAGCATGCCAACGATCTGGCGGCGTTGATGGTCACGTACCCGTCCACGCACGGCGTGTTCGAGGAGGCGATTGTCGAGATCTGCGCGATCATTCACACGGCCGGCGGGCAGGTCTATACCGACGGCGCCAATTTGAACGCGTTAGTCGGCGTGGCAAAGCCGGGCCAGTACGGCTCCGACGTTTCACATCTGAATCTGCACAAGACGTTTTGTATTCCGCACGGCGGTGGAGGGCCGGGCGTCGGACCGGTGGCGGTCAAAGCGCATCTAGCGCCGTTTCTGCCGGGCAAGCTCGGCGTTCAAAGCGCAGTCGGCATGGTCAGCGCCGCCAGCTTCGGCAGTGCCAGCATTCTGCCGATTCCATGGATGTACGTGACGATGATGGGCCGTGACGGGCTGCGGCGCGCGACCCAAGTGGCACTGCTGAACGCTAACTACATCGCGAAGAAACTCGAGCCGCACTTTCCGACGTTGTACGCGGGACGCAACGGCTATGTGGCGCACGAATGCATTCTCGATGTACGCCCGCTGAAGGATGCCAGCGGAATTTCCGCGGAAGATATCGCCAAGCGACTGATGGACTACGGTTTCCACGCGCCGACATTATCGTTCCCGGTGCCCGGCACGCTGATGGTCGAGCCGACCGAATCGGAGCCGAAGATCGAGCTCGACCGATTCATCGAAGCAATGATCGCAATTCGCGAAGACATTCGCGCGGTGGAGCGTGGCGAGATCGACCGCGACGATAACCCGCTGAAAAATGCGCCGCACACTGCAGCGATGGTAACGGCCGAAACCTGGGCGCACGACTACCCGCGCGAGCGCGCGGCCTTTCCGGTGGCTTCGCTGAAAAGGCACAAGTACTGGCCGCCGGTGGGCCGTGTCGACAACGCGTATGGTGACCGCAACATCATGTGCTCTTGCGTTCCGATGGAGGCGTATGCCGGCAGCGCCGTCGAGTTATCAACGGCACAATGACCGTTAAAATTTCACTTGTCGTGAAGTGAGGGCGGCCGAGCCGTGGCGGTTAGCGTTTTCGATCTGTTCAAAATCGGCATCGGACCATCGAGTTCGCATACGGTGGGCCCGATGCGCGCGGCGCGATTGTTCGCAACGCGGCTCGAGCACAGCGGCGTGCTCGAGCGCGTGGCCAGCGTGCGCGCCGAGCTGTATGGATCGCTCGGGGCAACCGGCAAAGGACACGGCAGCGACAAGGCAATCCTCCTAGGGCTCGAAGGCGACGAGCCTGCTACGGTTCAAATTGAAGCCGTCGCAGGCCGTCTGCAGCAAATCCGCTCGGCGCAGCAGCTTTCGCTGCTCGGCCGGCACCCGATCCGGTTTGTCGAGAAGGAACACCTGCTGTTCTTCATCAAGGCGCTGCCTTTTCATGCAAACGGAATGCGCTTCACGGCGTTCGACGCTGCGGGTTGCGAGATCGAATCGCGCAGCTATTACTCGGTCGGCGGCGGGTTCGTCGTCAGCGAAGAAGTGGCGGCAGACGGCTCATCCCACAAGCGCATCGCGCCGGACACGACCATGCTGCCGCTGCCATTTCACAGCGGTGCGGAGTTGCTCGCGCAATGTCGTGTCAACGGGCTGTCAATCGCGCAGGTAATGCGTGCCAACGAGCGTCACTGGCGCTCCGACGATGAGATCGACGCCGGGTTGCTGCAGATATGGGATGTGATGCAGGCGTGTGTTGTGCGCGGCATCGCAACCGACGGCATATTGCCCGGTGGCCTGAAGGTGAAGCGGCGCGCGGCCGACTGGCACCGCAAATTGTCGTGCGGCGCGCAACCGGCCGATGCGTTGACGGTCCTGGATTGGGTCAATCTGTGGGCGCTCGCAGTCAACGAAGAAAACGCTGCGGGCGGCCGCGTCGTCACAGCACCGACTAATGGTGCCGCCGGCATCATTCCAGCGGTGCTGCATTACTACATGGGCTTTGTCGCCGGCGCCAGCAGCGCCGGCGTGATCGATTTTCTGCTGACCGCCGGCGCGGTTGGCATCTTGTACAAGGAGAACGCGTCGATCTCGGGCGCCGAAGTGGGCTGCCAGGGCGAAGTCGGCGTCGCGTGTTCGATGGCCGCGGCGGGTCTGGCGGCAGTGCAGGGCGCGAGTGTCGAACAGGCCGAGAACGCCGCCGAGATCGGAATGGAGCATCACCTCGGCCTGACGTGCGATCCGGTGGGCGGCCTGGTGCAGATTCCGTGCATCGAGCGCAACGCGGTTGCGTCAGTGCAAGCCATCAATGCCGCGCGCATGGCGATGGCTGGCGACGGTTCACATTACGTGTCGCTGGACAAGGTGATCAAGACGATGCGTGAAACTGGCGCCGACATGAAGACGAAGTACAAGGAGACCGCGCGCGGCGGCCTGGCGCTGAATGTCGTCGAATGCTGAGCTGGCGTGCGTTGACGGCCTAGCGCAAATTGCCGGTATGCCCGAGTGAGTAGCGGCCCGGCTGCGGCCACACCGTCAATCCATGCGGCTCTTTACCGACCGGAATTTTGGTGACGGTGCCGGCAGTAGTATCGATCGCATACACCACGTCGTCGAAGCGCCCGGATAGCCACAGCGTCTTTCCATCGGCGCTGACGTTGCCCATGTCGGGGCTGCCGCCGCCGGGAATCGGCCACGTCTTTTCGACCTTGCGCGTTGCGAAGTCGATCACCGACACGCTGCCTTCCTTGCCGGCGCGCGGGCCGTACACCTTGTGCGAGCCGCGATTCGCGACGTAGAGCTTGGTGCCGTCGCGGCTCGGATACAAGCCGTGCGTACCGACACCCGTGCTGATAGTTTCGAGCTCGACGAACTTGTCGCCGTCAATCACGAACACGCCGTCGGCATGCATGTCGGCGACGAAAAAAACTTTGCCGTCCGGTGAGACGCGAATGTCCTGCGGCATTCCACCGCGCGAGAGCTTCAGATAGCCGATCGCTTTGCGGTTGACCATGTCAACCTTCGCCAGCTTGCCGGTGAATTCGCAGGTAAAGATCGCATAGCGGCCATCGATCGAGAAATCGGCGTGGTTGACGCCGCCGCACTCGGGCAAGAATAGCGAGCCCTGCATTTGCATCGTCTGTGGATCGCGGAAGTCGAGCCGCTTGCGCGCCTCGGCCACGATGATTGCCGCCTTGCCATCAGGCGTGAAATACAGGTTGTACGGATCGTCGACAGTGATCGACGGGCCCGGCTTGCCGGTAACGGGGTCAATCGGCGTCAAAGTGCCCTTGTTTGTGTGCTCGGCGTTATTGGCGACCCACAGCGTTTTCATGTCCCACGCCGGGACGACGTGCTGCGGATTCTGGCCGACGCGAAATCTGTCAACGACCTTCATCGTCGATGGATCGATCACATAAACGTCGTTCGACTGGCGGTTGGGTACGTAGATGCGCGGCAACGCGCTCGCGAGCGAAGCACTGATCTTGCCGGCGGCCGTTTCGCTGTACAGATTCCGCGCGTCGACCACCGGCGGCATGCCGGGAACGGTTTGAATCGCGCTCGACGGCGGCGCGCCGGTTTGGGCAACGGCCACCGTCGAGTAAAGCACCGACCACATCAACAACTTGCTACGCATTGAGATTTCCCGTTTGGCTTTTGAGCGAATGCTAAGCCATGCCTTCACGCAGACGCGAGGCGCGCGCGCCCGCATCGTGCGGCGGGTTGCGGCTCATGCGTTCGACGATGGCATCGGTCAATTTAGGCACACCTTCACCGGTCGTCGCCACGGTTTTCAGCACCCGCCGAGCACCATCGCTGCCGCGCTTGCCGGGAATCGTCAGCAGATCGCGCGCCGTCCGTTCAGCGCCCGCCATATCCGACTTGTTGACGACGAAGATGTCTGCGATTTCCAGCACGCCTGCCTTGAGCGCCTGAACTTCGTCGCCGAGGCCGGGCGGATAGATCACGATGCGCGTGCGCGCAAGCGTGCCGATGGCGACGTCGGACTGGCCCGCACCCACGGTTTCGACCAGCACCAGATCAAAACCAGCGGCATCAAAGACGTCGACGATTTGCGCGGTCGCATGCGACAGACCCCCGGCATGACCGCGCGCCGCGAGCGAGCGGATGAAGACACGTTCATCCGCCTGATGTTCACTCATGCGAATTCGGTCACCCAGCACCGCGCCGCCGGTAAAGGGGCTGGAAGGATCGACCGCGACCACCGCGACGGTGTGACCGCGCTTCAGCAGTTCACCCAACAGCGCATTGACCAGCGTCGACTTGCCGGCACCGGCAGGCCCAGTCACGCCCACCACGTGCGCGCGACCGATGTACGGCGCCAGCGCAGCGTTGATTACCGTAGAGCGTGCGTCGTCGTTCTCGATTGCCGAGATGGTGCGTGCGATGGCGCGCCGATCGCCCGCACGGATCGCCTGCAACCAGTCCGCGGCGACGGCCATCAAACGATTGCAAGCGGTTGTCCGAACCCCAATTCACGCCGCAGCACGGCGCAGATCTCACCGTGCGTGGCGCCGGCTTCCGCTGCTTCGACGGTGCGTGCCATGACGTTGCCGCTGCCCTGCGCAGTACGCGCGAGTGCATCGAGTGCCGCGCGTGTCAGCGCGGCCGAGCGGTTCTGCTTGAATGCCGTCAGACGTGCGCACTGTGCAGCGATGGCATCGGCGTCCGGATAGGGCTGGCTGCGGTAGTCGTTCGCATCTTCCTCGATGCAGTAAGCATTGACGCCGACCACCCTCTGCTCACCGCTCTCGATCTTCGACTGATGCGCCATTGCCGACTCGCCGATCATGCGCTGAACCAGGCCCTGTTCGACCGCCTTGTACATGCCGCCGGCGGTGTCAATGCGAGCGATGACCGCTTCGATTTCCTGCTGCATCTGATCGGTCAGCGTTTCGACATAGTAGGAACCGCCAAGCGGATCGATCACGTCCGTCAGATGCGCCTCCTCGCGCAGGATGTTCTGCGTCGCGACCGCAATTCGGGCTGCATCCGCCGTCGGCACCGAAACCGCTTCGTCGTAGCCGTCGGTGTGCAACGACTGCAAGCCGCCGAAGATTCCCGCCATTGCCTGTGCGGTGACCCGCGCAACGTTGTTCAGCGGCTGCTGGCGCGTTAAGTCGACTCCCGATGTTTGCCCGTGGAACTTGAAGCGCCATGATTTCGGGTCCTTCGCGCCAAGCCGCTCGCGCGCAAGCCGCGCCCACAACCTGCGGCCGGCGCGAAACTTGGCGATCTCTTCAAAAAAGCTGATCGAGATATCGAAGAAAAAAGTGAAGCGCGGCAGGAAGCGATCCGGATCCATGCCACGCGCGATGCAGTCTTCGGCGTATTGCAGCGCCGCTGCGATGGTGAACCCCATCGCTTCGGCAGGTGTCGCCCCCGCCTGCTGCGTGTGCTGTCCGACGACCGACAGCGGATTCCAGCCCGTCAGCGATTCGTTGGCGAACTGGATGTGATCGGTCAGAACGCGCCGCGCGCCCGGCAGCGAGAGCCGAAAGAACATGTGATTGGCAACGCAGTGCGACAGATAGTCCGACTGGTTCGACGTGCCCGTGATGTTGGACCACGCAATGCCGCGCCGCTTCGCCACCGCGAGCAGCAGCGCCAGCAATGTGAACGGCGACGGATCGTTCAGCGCGCACGAGATCCGATCGAGCGGCACGTCCGCAAGCGCGACATCCATGTCTTCGACGCTGTTGACGATCGCTCCGCAGGTGCCGAGCAGTTCGGGCGGGACCTCATCGGCGTCGTAGCCGCGATAAACGGAGTTGCACGGGATCAGCGACAACGCCGTCGCCCCGTGCGCGAGGATTTCCTTCAGGCGCCGGTTATAGTCCGAAGGCGTGCCCCAGCCGATCAGCTGTCGCTGCGTCCAGCTGCGTCCGCGATGCATCGACGCGTAAATGCCGCGCGTGTTCGGGTACTCGCCGGGGAAGCCGATGTCATCGAAAAAGTTGTTATGCGAACGGTCGTGCGGCGTGTACAGCGGCTTGATCTCGATGCCAGAGCGATTGACAGGATCTTTTGCATTGTCGGTGGCCGATCGATAGCTTTCCTGCCAGCGGCGCTCGGCCTGTGCGAGTTCGGACTCGAACAATCGTGCTTGGTCAGGTTTGTTCATCGCATTTCCTTTTCCCGCGCCGCGCGCACGCGTGCCGACAACGCCCGTATTTCCGCCGCGATCTCTTCGAGCGAAGTCCCCGGATGGAACACGCGTGCGACGCCGGCTTCGAGCAGCTGCTTTTCGTCGTGCGCCGGCACAATGCCGCCGACGATGACCTCGACGTCGTCAACACCGCCTTCCCGCAGCGCGCTGAGCAACCGCGGCACCAGCAAGTGATCGGTGGCCAGCGACGAGATGCCGATCACTTCCGCGTCTTCCTCGATCGCCAACTTTACAACGGAGGCCACCTCCTGCCACGGCGGTGTGTAGATAACCTCCATGCCGGCGTCGCGCAGGTGTGCAGCAACGATTCTGCTGCCACGGTCATGCCCGTCGAAGCCGATCTTGGTGATGATGACCTTCGGCGGATGCTCAGCCACCTTGCGTGTCCTCTACCGGCTCGGCTCCGCGGCTGTCAGCGGTGGACGGGACGAGGGCCAGCAGCTTCTGCAGAGCGGCCGGTTCCACCGGCTTGACAAGGTGGAAATCGAAGCCGGCTTCATGCGAGCGACGTCGATCCTCATCCTGACTACGGCCCGTCAGCGCAACCAGAACCAACCGCGCACCCCACGGCTCACCGCGGATCCGCCGCGCGGCATCGTAGCCATTGAGTTTGGGCATACCGATATCCAACACAACAATTTCCGGTGCGAAAGCGGCGCCGATTTTCAGCGCCGCGAGCCCGTCCGGCGCAACGCGGGTCTCGTTGCCCATCATGCTCAGCATCATCGCCAGACTGTCGGCAGCGTCCTCGTTGTCGTCCGCGATCAGAATCCGACGTGAAACTCCGTTGTTCGCTGACGCCGAGGTGCTAATGCGCTCGAATTCCTGCTCTTGCACGACGGCGACCGGGAGTCTCACCAGGAACTCGCTTCCCCTGCCGAGTCCGGCGCTCTTCGCCTCGACGGTGCCACCGTGCATTTCGACCAGTCGCTGCACAATCGAAAGGCCGATACCAAGCCCCCCCTGCGAGGTTTCAAGCGAGCGATCCGCCTGCGTAAACATTTGGAACACTTCCTTCAGCAAGTCCTGAGATATTCCGGCGCCCGAGTCCTTGATCGAAATGAGGGCATCACCGCCGGCGCGGCGCACGTCCAGCCAGATATCTCCGCCGTCCGGCGTGAACTTGGCGGCGTTGACCAGCAGATTGCAAAGCGCTTGCGATAGCCGCGCAGAATCAGCATCGATGTAAATCGGCGCAGGGGGAATCGAGACCGTCAGCCGATGCTGCTTCGCTTCGATCGGCGGCGCGCATGTTTCCAGCGCGTGGTGCACGATATCGGCCAGATTCGCGCGCTCGATACGCAGCATGAAAGTGCCGCGGCTGATGCGGTTGACATCGAGCAAATCGTCAACCAGCCGGATGATCTGCGTCAGCTGCCGCTCCATCATCGCGCGGGCGCGCTCGACTACATCGGCGTCGGCACCTGCCAGGCGCATCACCTGCAATCCGTTGCGCAGTGGCGCCAGCGGATTGCGCAATTCGTGCGCCAGCGTGGCGAGAAATTCATCTTTGCGACGATCGGCTTGCTGCAACGCGTTGTTGGCCGCGTCCAAGTCGGCGGTGCGCTCTGCCACACGCCGCTCTAGATCATCGTGTGCCTCGCGCAGTGCCGCCGCCGCGTGCTTCCGTTCGGTAATGTCATGCATTGACACGACTGCACCCAGATGCCTGGCGGTGCCGTCGTAAAACGACTGACCGCTGGCGCAAACCCATCTCACCTTGCCTTGCTTGGGCGCGATAACCATTTCGACGTCGCGCACGTGTTCGCCACTCAGAGCGCGAAAAAGCGGGATCTCTTCCTTCGCTAGCGGGGTGACGCCGTCGGCATGGTAGAGGTCGTAGTGCTGCGCCCACTGGTCCGCCGGCACCGGCTCCTGCGGCAACCCGTGAAACTCGCGCGTTGCCTGGTTGAAGAGAGTCAATACGCCCTGCGCATTGCACGCCACGATGCCGGTCTGCAGGCTCTCCAGCAGCGCCTGCGCGAAACCACTGGCCTCTATCAATTCGGCAGTGCGTTGCTGCACCCGCTGTTCCAGCTCGCCATGCGCCGCGCGCAGCGCATCGTCAGCCTGTTTGCGATCGCTGATGTCGCGCAAGTAACCGGTGAACATCGGCTGTTCCGCGTCGCCGATTGCGGTGATGGCAAGCTCGACGGGAAATTCGCTGCCGTCGGATCGCATCGCGGTCAATTCGATCAGCCGGTTCAAAACGCGCTGTTCACCCGTGGTCAGATAACGCTGCATTCCCTGCCGGTGTTGCTGCCGCAGCGCCGGCGGAACAATGACTTCTGCCATTTCGCGTCCGATCACATCGTCACGCGCGTAGCCGAACATCAGTTCCGCCGCGGGGTTGAAGTCGACGATCTTGCCGTCGTGATCGATGGTCACGATAGCGTCCAGCGCGGTCTTCAGCACCGCCGATTTGCGTGCTTCGCTGGCGCGCAGCGAGCGTTCGGCAACGCGCATCTCGGTCACGTCGCGGAAGATCAGAACGACGCCGAGCAGAGAGCCGTCGGCGGCACGAATCGGTGCCGCGCTGTCATCGATCGGCCGCTCGCCGCCGTTCTTGTCGATCAGCAATGTGTGGTTCGCCAGCGCCACGATGCGGCCGTGTTCAAGCACCTTGGCAACCGGGTTTTCGACTGCCGCCCGCGTTTCTTCGTTGACGATATGAAATACGTCTTCCAGCGGGAGTCCGAGAGCATCTCGGTGCTTCCACCCAGTCAGTGCTTCGGCGACTGGATTCAGCGATGTGACGCGACCGTCGGTGTCGGTGACAACGACGCCGTCGCCGATGCTCAACAAAGTCACCTGCAATGTTTCGCGCCGCAATTCGGCGCGATTCAACGCGTTGTTTTTCGCCTCACCGAAAATGGCGAAAGTTGCCGTGACAGCAAGGTATCGAAGCCATTCATCCGCCTGCGACTGCAGCAGTTGGCGCAATGAAAACCCGGAGGGGCCCGGGAAGAAAAAGGCAATCGCGGCGACCAAGCCCAGCGCACTTGCCAGCAACGCCGGCCGCAGCCCGCCGTACCAGGCCGTAATCGCTACGGCGATGAAAAATGGTAAAAACGGCAGCCGGTCGCCAAACATCGGCCCGAGCAGCCAGCGAACGAACGCTGCCACGGCGATGGCGCCGATCGCGAACAGGTACGCCCCTCGGGAGGACAAGGCTTTGACGTCGACGGTTGGCCCAGACATCGTTGATCGTACCCCGAGGCTGCCCGCGCGCACCTACGTGCATAGGTGATCGAGCTGTGGCGCCTGCGTTGAGGCAGGATGCGCAGGCAATGGCCGTCAGCGGTACAGCAGCTGGCACCGCTTGCAGAAAAAGCTGCGCCGCTGCCTTTGCCCCAAATGCTGGCGAAACACCAGCGGAATCTCGCACCGGGGACAGTTCTTCTTTGCATGCGCCAGCCAATGCTTTCTGAGCACGAATTCCTTCTTCCACCGATAGAAATCGAAACTGTAGTCGCGCGCCTGCTTGATCAGTTCGCCTAGTTTGCGGGGCGGCAGCGCACCAATCCGACTCTCCGGGTGAACGCGGATTCGAAACAGCACTTCATTCTTGATGATGTTGCCCACGCCCGCGAAAATGGTTTGGTCGAGCAGCGCATCGCACGCCAGCAGGGTTGGCTGCAATTTCAGCTTGCGACGTGCGGCGCGCGGATTCCATGCATCTGCCATCACGTCGGCTTCCCAGTCGTAGGTCTGATCCAGGTCGCCCTCGACATACTTCAACGAGCAGGCGTACAAGTTCAGCTCGCCGCGCGTGAACGCCAGGCTCATCCTGGGCGCGGCTTCCCGGCGCTCGTTGATGCGGTAGCTCCCGAACAGCATGAAGTGCACACGCATCGCAAAGCGCGGGAAGCAAATTAGAAAATGCTTTCCCCAGCTTCGAAACGCCACGACGCGCAGACCGCGCATCCGTTGCAGGTCGAGCTTGCTGTTGCCCTCCACCCGCTGAACCTTTTTGCCCGCGAAGGGTGCCACCTGCTCGCGCAAGATGACGATCGATGGACCTTCCGGCATCGCAGACGATCAGCGCTCGTACACGACGAACGAATAGCCGAAGGCTCGATCTTGCGTCGGTGGGTGATGCTCGCGGCGGATCTCGCGCCAGCGCGCGCGGTCGGGTGGCGGCATCGACGTATCGCCGTCGAAGTCGGCATCGATTTCGGTCAACATCAGGCGCGTTGCACGCGGCATCGCTTCGGCGTACAGCTGGGCGCCGCCGATCACAAAGACTTCATCGGTATCGGTCGCCAGTGCCAGTGCAGCGTCGAGGCTGGTGACAACGTCGGCGCCGGGCGCGATGTATCCGGCATTGCGCGTGATAACGATGTTGCGACGACCCGGCAGCGGCCTGCCGATCGACTCCCAGGTCTTGCGGCCCATTACGATCGCGTGCCCCATCGTGATGCGCTTGAAGTGCGCCTGTTCGCCCGGAATCTTCCACGGCATCTGATTGTTGCGGCCGATCACGCCGTTGCGGGCGCGCGCCGCGATCAGCGTGATATTGCGCAATGTCACACTGCGACCGCGGCCCTGATATGCGGGTGCGGGTCGTACGCGTCGACTTCGAAGTCTTCATAGCGATAGTCGAACAGCGACTGCGGCTTGCGCTTGATGATCAGCTGCGGGTAGGGTCGCGGCGTGCGCGACAACTGCTCGCGCACCTGGTCGAAATGATTGCTGTAGATATGGCAATCACCGCCGGTCCAGACAAAATCGCCGACGTCGAGATCGCATTGCTGCGCAACCATGTGCGTCAACAAGGCGTAACTCGCAATATTGAACGGCACTCCGATAAAGATGTCGCAGCTGCGTTGATACAGCTGGCACGACAATTTTCCCTGCGCCACATAGAACTGAAACAGCAGGTGGCAGGGCGGCAATGCCATCTTCGGGATGTCGCCGACGTTCCACGCCGACACGATCAAGCGTCGCGAATCGGGGTTTTGCCGGATCTCGCGCAGTACCTGTGAAATCTGATCGATTGTTGCACCGTCGGACGCCGGCCACGAGCGCCACTGCACGCCGTACACAGGGCCGAGCTCGCCGTCTGCGCGCGCCCACTCGTCCCAGATCGTCACCTGATGGTCACGCAGGTACTGCACGTTGCTCGACCCCTGCAGAAACCAAAGCAGCTCGTAGATGATCGAGCGCAGATGCAGCTTCTTGGTCGTAACCAGCGGAAAGCCTTCATTCAGGTCGAATCGCATCTGATAGCCGAACCAGGAGCGCGTGCCGGTGCCGGTGCGATCGGTCTTGGACACGCCGCGCTCGAATACCTGGCGCATGAAGTCTTCGTACTGATGCATGCGGCAATTCTAACGATCGTCAAATCGCAAACTGCAGCGCTGCCAGCCGCGCATATAACCCATCGGTTGCGACCAGCTGGTCGTGAGTGCCAACCTCGACGATGCGACCGTGGTCGAGCACGACAATGCGATCGGCGCGCTGCACGGTGGCGAGTCGGTGCGCGATCACCAGTGTCGTGCGTCCCGACATCGCGGCCTGCAACGCGCGCTGCACGATCTGCTCGCTCTCCGCGTCGAGCGCGCTGGTCGCTTCATCGAGCAGCAGCAATGGGGCGTTCTTCAGCATCGCGCGCGCGATCGAGAGGCGCTGACGCTGTCCGCCGGACAAACGCACACCGCGCTCGCCGAGAAAGCTGCGATAACCCTCCGGCAACGCGCGAATGAAGTCGTCGGCAAACGCGGATCGTGCGGCGGCGATCACTTCGTCGTCGGAGGCGGACGGGCGCCCGTAACGGATGTTTTCCATCGCGTCGGCAGAGAAGATCACCGCGTCCTGCGGCACCAGTGCAATGCGCTCTCGCAGATCGTCCAGCCGCGCCTCTTTGAGTGCGACGCCGTCGAGACGGAGGGTGCCCTCCGCGACGTCGTAGAAGCGCAGCAGCAATTGAAAAATCGTGGTCTTGCCGGCGCCCGACGGTCCGACCAGCGCGACCGTCTCGCCCGGCTGTATGGTTAGCGACAGATCGTTCAATACGGCGTGCGCGGGGCGCGACGGATAGCGAAACGTGACGTGGTTGAAGTCGACCTTCATCCCGCCGCCGGCGCGCGGCAAGGTGCGCGGGCGCTCGGGGTCAGCGATGTCGGAGCGCGTTGCGAGCAGTTCCATCAGCCGCTCGGTCGCGCCGGCTGCCCGCACAACGTCGCCCCATACTTCGGCGAGCACCGCTACGCTCGACGCGACCAGCATCACGTACAGCACCGATTCGGACAATTCGCCGAGCGAAATTCGACCCGCAATCACCGACTGCGCTCCGGAGTACACGCCGTACAGCAGCGACGCGAACACGCCGATGATCACGAAACCGGTCAGCAGCGAGCGCGCGCCGGTACGCCGGATCGATGTCTCGAACGCGTGTTCGTTGGCGGAACCGAAACGCCTGCTCTCGAACCCCTGTTGCGTAAAGCTCTGCACGACCGAGATCGCATTCAGAATCTCGCCGGCGAGCGCACTCGAATCGGCCATACGGTCCTGGCTGGCGCGCGACAGCCGGCGCACGCGGCGGCCAAAGAAAACCGCCGGCAGCACGACCAGCCCGATCACCGCCAGCACGATCAGCATCAGGCGCGGGCTCGTCACGATCAGCATCGTCAGACCGCCGACAAACAGCACCACATTGCGCAGGCCCATCGAAACACTGGAGCCGACCGCCGACTGAATGACGGTGGTATCCGTGGTCAGACGCGATAGCACCTCGCCTGTTTTCAGCGTCTCGAAAAACTGCGGGCTCTGCTGCAGCACGTGCGAGTACACCGCGGAGCGCAGGTCGGTGGTGACGCGCTCGCCGAGCCACGACATCATGAAATAGCGCGACGCGGTAAACACCGCGATGGCGAGTGCGAGCGGGATGAACAGCAGGAACTGGCTTCGCACCGCGGCCAGCCGTTCACTCGAGTCGCTGACGTTAGCTGCGAAACCATGGTCGACGACGCTTTTGATCGCTGCCGGGAGCGCTAGTGTGGCCGCCGCCGCGAGCAGCAGGAACAGCAGCGCGAGCGCGATCTGCTTCTTGTACGGCTTAAGGAAAGGCAACAGCGACGCGAGCGGGCGTAGCGTGCGCGACGACGCGACGACTCCGCCGGGATCAGAAGCGGACGTTGCGCCAGGTGGACGTGACGTTTGGGTCGACGGAGCTCCGGTCATGTGCCGGGATACTACCGGCGCGATCCAGTAAGCGACTCCGTCCGCAAGCGTTGCCTTCGCTCGCTACTGTATCGCGTCGAGAAAGGGTGCGTCTGGATCACTCACGTAAAAGATCACGACTCGCAACGGCTCGGTGTTGCTACGGTTGTAACCCGTCATTTTCACGTGTGGTGGTTCCACCATCGCTTGACCGGCTTTCACCGTGAGTGGATCACGCCCTTCCATTTCCAGCGTGAATGCACCTTCCAAGACGTAGACGGTTACCGGGAAGCGGTGCGTATGGAACACCGTCTTATCGCCCGGCCTGAAGCTTGCCGCGAGAACGCGCACCTCCTGCCGATCGCCCCTAGGCATGCCTTTTGGATCATCTCTCTCACCAGTAGTTGGGGCCGGGCCGTACCCGGCTCTTGCGCCATCGACGGCAAACTAATAACCCAAGCAACGAGCGCGAGACTGAAGCCGATCGACTTACGCATCTCGTGTCCTCCTTAGCACTGAATCAGTCAGACGTTGAAAATCCGGGGTTGTCGGCAATCATGGCTGCGACTGCGTCTGCGCCCAGGTCTTGAATCATGTCTGTGCCGATGGGTCCCGGAGCAACGCAGTTGACGAAGATGTTGTGGCCGACAACTTCACGGCTCAGCGCCCTGGTGAATGCGATGACCCCCGCGCTAGCGGCTGAATGCGCGGTGAGCTTTGCCAGTCCTTCCTTGCCTGCCAAGGACCCCATGTTGATGATGCGACCTCCACCGGAACGAATCATGTGAGGGAAAACGGCCCGCGTCGCATTCATTGTCGTCCGTTCGATGGTTAGGGCCCACGCCCAATTCATAGCGGCAAATGCACAATCACTTGGCCCGCTTCCAGGTCACCGTTCCGACTCCGCCGCTGGACGCAGTTGGAGTCACGTACTTCAATATGTCCCCATCGATCGGGGAGAGCAAGCGCTTCTGCTCCGTTGCGTTCCAATTGGGAAACGTGGCGCTCTCAACCTTGAATGTAAGAGTCTTGTCCGACGCGTTGACCGAATAGTCACCAATCATGGCGATGCTCTTTGAGACGACGGCCTTGTTCTCCTCCGCTGTCCCTCCTGCTCGGTTATTCGACCCGAATTTGGGGAGGTCGGGACCGATGATCGTGAGCATGAAGTGGCCTTTTGCATCCAGGACCAGCATGCCTTTGGCGCCCGAACCGAACTGATCGGTTTTCGTGCCGTCCTTTTCTGACACCGAGGAGACGAGCGTCCACGTTCCTTGGAGATCGCTCGCGGTTTGCGCTGAGGCTGGGGACGCCATGAACAGCGCAGCCTGCGCTGCCGACGCGACCACCGCAGCGAGTCTGAACCAGGCTAGACGTGCCATCTTCTTTCCTTTCTAGTGAGTGGCGTGACAACGCAGAGCGTTGCGTGAGATTCGTGCGCAAGCTACGACGCTTCCGATGCCTGCGCATGAAGCATGGCTTGCATTCTGGCAGCCGGAACGCTTGAACGCTACTCGCCGGCGCATTCACCACAACGGCCTATGCGCTGCGGTGCTCCGCAGGGCCGCGCGTAGCACCAGACCGCTGGCCTCGGGGACCACAGCTTTCAGCGGCACTCGGGCCATCGCCGCTCGTTCGCGACATGAGCGACGGCGCAAAGGGCGCGAAGCGGCCTTAGGGACGTCCGCTCGATGGAGGGGTTAGGCGACACTCGTCTTGCCTCGACTCAATGCGGAATGGCCGCCAGGTCGGGCTCGACGTAGCACGCTCGAGCTTCCTGAGAGAACAGCGTTGCGGCCGTGTAGTGCCTGAGCATTATCTTGCTGTCGAGCAGTGGCCGACTGTTGGCGGCGAACCGAGCGAATGACGAGCTCGGCGACTGACTCATGAAGTGGCTTACCGCTAGAACCCATGCACGCGTAAGAGTCGCGTGATATTTGACAGGAGGAACTCCATGGTGAGCAAGGAAAGCCAGCAACGACTGGCGCATGCGCTCATGGGCCCCTGCCGGCCCGTACTCAACCAAGTAGATGTATGCAAGGCGTAGATGAGACTCGTGGCTGAACGCCGCAGGTTGAATTGCGCACGCCTCGAAGGCAGTCCGAAAGTCTCGATCGCTCTCGGAGGTTGTATGCGTAGCCATAGCGTGGGTTGTGTTGCTTAACGTTCGAGCTGCTTGAGCGAGGGTTAGGCGTCACTGTGGTCACTGCCGAGTAAGAACCAGGTGAGTGGCAAGTGGCGAGCTCTCGTGCCTGGTGCAGGCGTAGCCCAAGGCAGGAAGGTTTGTTCCTTCAAAGAGTCTTTCACCAGCGCCAAGTAGGACCGGCGAAATAGCGATGTGCATCTCGTCGATCAGGCGTTGACGAAGATACTGTTGAATGACGTTTACGCCGCCACCAACACGAACATCCTTGCCTTCGGCGGCTTCGCGAGCTTGCGCCAGGGCGGCGTCTATGCCTTCCGTAACGAAGTGGAAGGTCGTTCCTCCGTCCATGACCAGCGGTGCGCGTGCGTAGTTGGTCAGCACGAACACTGGGACGTGATAGACGGGATTCTCGCCCCACCAACCCCGCCAGCTCTCATCCGGCCAAGGTCCGCGGACCGGCCCGAACATGTTCCTGCCGAGAATCCAGGCCCCGATGTTCTGAAAGCCTCGGGCGGCAAAGTCATCATCAATGCCTGTCGCTCCGCCATCGCTACCGAACAATTTCTTCTGAAACGTTCGTGTAGAGAGGGCCCAGCCATGAAGCGAGGCGCCACCCACGCCGAGCGGGTTGTCGATGTCCTGGTTTGGGCCAGCGCCGAAACCGTCGAGTGAGATGGTGAAACTTTCTACACGAAGCCTGGACATAGGTATCTCGGTGGTGAGGGCCTACGAAAGACGGCCTGTGACGCCTGACGCCTTGTCGAGGCGGCGCAACTCAGCACACACGCTGAAACGTGTCCGCTCGAACTGGAGTCAGGCCGGGCCATCAGTCTTGCCCCCTTTGGCGTTTCGTCGCAAAGGTTCGATATCAGCGACGGGCCGATCAAATTGGTAAGGACTGGTGGTGATGCAGAAGTCTTTAATCGTTTCCGGTGTGGCGTCGAAGATGACATCGGAACAGATGCCTATTTTCTCCGCGTTCCGGTAAAGGCAGATCACAAGATCGGCACCATCCCCTCCGAGGAGTGGTTCGCGGTTGTAGGTAATGAAGTAGGCTCCACCCGCATCGGTGAGTGATTGGCCAAGCAGTCTGTCGTCAGTTCCCACGGTTCGGTCGAACGCCTTAACCAGTAGCCGGCTTACGGGATGCCCGTCGGCGTCGACAACCCTCCCACGCACAACATTCTTACGACCGACGGCCAGCTTGTCAGCGACGTTGCCTGACCGGCCTGTTCTGCTTGATGCCACGTCTACTTATCCTCCGCTGAGCAACCACCTGGTACAGCCTAAAACGTCGTGTTGAGCGGCGAACCTCAGCGCGCAGCGCTGAGACGTCCACTCGCACTTGAGTTAGAGCTGCGTAAGCGATTCATGTCAGAGCTTCGCCGGCCGCACGCGGGCCGCCCGGATGAGCACAAAGATAGCACGCGCGCCTGTTCCGATTAGCACAGCGCCGAGGGCGATCCACGCTGCGAACGACAGCCAAAATTCCGTGCTATCAATCATTCGCCAATAAACCTCGTCGAGACGCGGAGACGGATACTTGATCCTGCCCCGCCAAGCTCCTTCTGCGGCGTTGTATAACGCCCACACACCTAGACCAAGGCCGCCGATAGCACCTACACCAGTCCAAAGACGTGTGCCCTTCAAGCGACGATCGAGCAACCAGACCACTATGGCCAATACGATAGCGCCGAGGAACATGCTGCTTAAGATGATTACACTGCGATCCATGTCAGGCGGAGCTCTAACGAATGAAAGGGACTTCCCCAACTCGAAGCGGGCGTGGCCCGCACGGCATCGGAGTGCCAAGATTGAGGTTCACATGTTCAATCTGAACGAGAGGGGAAGTCATGGAGAAGATTACTACCGTGGGGATCGACCTGGCAAAGAACGTCTTTTCTCTGCACGCGGTCGATGTTGCGGGACAAGTGGTGCTGCGTCGCTCGGTGCGTCGTGACCAGCTGGAGGAAATAGTAGCGAAGCTGCCGGCATGTTTGATCGGAATGGAGGCGTGCTCGGGAGCGCACGAGTGGGCCCGGCGCTTCGCGCGCTACGGGCACACGGTGAGATTGATGGCACCGAAGTTCGTGTCGCCGTATAGGAAGAGCGGCAAGAATGACGGCAACGACGCTGAAGCGATCTGTGAGGCTGTGAGCCGGCCGAGCATGCGCTTCGTGCCAGTGAAGAGCGTCGAGCAACAGGCGCTGCTGACGCTGCACCGGGTGAGGCAGAGTTTCGTAAGCGAGCGCACGGCTACCATCAACCGCCTGCGCGGTTTGCTGTCTGAATTCGGCGTCGTGCTGCCGCTGCGCGCCAATACGGTTCGCCAGCAGGCGGCCGCTGCCAGCGAGCAACTGCCGGAGCTCGTTCGTCGCGCGGTGGGCGATCTTCTGGATCATCTGCGGCTGCTCGATAGTCGCATCGCGGAATATGAGCGTGAGATCGAGAGCCAGGCAAGACAATGTGAGCCGGCGCAGCGATTGATGAAGATCCGTGGCATCGGGGCGATCACCGCGCTCGCGCTCGTCGCGAGCGTGGGCCACGCCCGGGAATTCAAGAACGGCCGTCAGTTCTCGGCCTGGATCGGCTTGGTACCCAGCCAGTATTCCACCGGCGGCAAGGCGCGCCTGGGGCACATCAGCAAGCAGGGAGATCCCTACCTTCGATGTCTGCTCTTCCAAGGCGCTCGAGCGGTGCTCCATAGCGCGCTCGGGCATCAGGACCGCATGTCGCGCTGGGTGCTCGAGTTGCAGGCCCGTCGGGGCTATTACCGCACACTCGTGGCGATCGCCAACAAGAACGCGCGCATCGCATGGGCGTTGCTCAGCAAGAATCAAGAGTTCAAACCCGCCTGAGGAGACCAACGAGACTGCAATAGGTGATGACGAATCGGTCAGACCGGCGCCCGTAGAACCTGATCAACATGTGGGCGGCATTGCGATGCCGACTAACGATAGAGGAACGGGCGTGCGGCTTTCATCAGGGCCAGAGCAATAGTGCTCATAAACAGGCCGGTTATAGTGACGCAGTCCGACCTTTGAATGTCATGCACCTTCGTCTTGCAGGGCAGGGGAAGTCCTTATAG
>JBBQQC010000018.1:0-71699 GCA_038216465.1 Burkholderiales bacterium
CGTTGTTCGACGTGATCACCACCAGCGGCCGATGGCGCGCCTGCACCGTCTGCCGCGTTTCGTAGACGAAGAATTCCATCCGGTCGAGCTCGCGCAGTAGGTCATTCGGAAATTCGATATCGGCCTTGTCGATCTCGTCGATCAGCAGCACGGTCTGCTGCTCGGCCTCGAACGCCTGCCACAGCACGCCTTTGACGATGTAGTTACGTATGTCCTGCACCCGGGCGTCGCCGAGCTGCGAGTCGCGTAGACGCGAGACGGCGTCGTACTCGTACAAGCCTTGCTGCGCCTTCGTGGTCGATTTGATATGCCACGCCAACAATGGCATGCCGAGCGCACGCGCCACTTCTTCGGCCAGCATCGTCTTGCCGGTCCCGGGCTCACCTTTGATCAGCAGCGGGCGCTGCAAAATGAGAGCAGCGTTGACCGCAAGTTTTAGATCATCGGTCGCGACGTAGGTGTCGGACCCTTCGAAGCGCTGCATCGGCGACCAAGACGAACGTTAAGCGGAGTCAATCGAGTATACCCATCGGGTGCGGCGGACTTGGTGTCCTTAGCTGCGGCTACAATCGCCCTCTGGCAGTCAATATCACCGAAGCGATATGAAATTTTTCCTCTGGCTACCAGCCTTGACGCTCGCTACTTCACCGTTTGCCATTGCGCAGGACTCGAAGCCCGCAGCCGCTTCCGCGGAGGCACCGGTGTCGATGTGCATTGGTTGTCACTCGATTCCCGGCTATCAGGCATCGTTTCCCTACGTGTACCGAGTGCCGAGAATTGGTGGTCAGAATCAGCCCTACATCGAGGCAGCATTGAAAGCATATCGTCAGGGCGATCGCAACCATCCATCGATGACGGCGGTGGCCAAGGGCTTGACCGATCAGCAGATCTCCGCAGTGGCCGTGTACTACGCGTCGCGCGGAAATTCAGCCGTCGTGGCGGCCGCGAAATGAGCGCCATCAGGTTCGGGCATTCGCTGATCGCCGCGGTGGTGGTCGCGGTCGCGACGCCGGTTGTTGCGCAGGATGCAAAGAAGGGCGAGGCGCTCGCGCAGCAGCAATGCGCGGCGTGCCACGGTAAGGATTTCGTGACGCCCATCGATGCGACCTACCCGAAACTGGCAGGCCAGTATCAGGACTATCTGGAAAAAGTGCTGCGCGATTACAAGACCGGAGCGCGCAAGAACGCGATCATGAACGGGATGGCGAAGCCGTTGACGCGTGACGATATAAGCAACGTAGCGGCGTATCTGTCCGCGTTGTCCGGGCCTCTGAGCAATCAGACGCGTTAGACCGCGGTAGCGCGGCGCTTCAAGCAGTCCAGATAGAGCGCGCTCATTTCATCGGCGGGCACAGCGTTGCCGGCACGCTGCGCGCTCCACACGACTTCACCCAGACATTCCATTACGTCGTGCATCGCTGCGTGCTCTTCGTCGTGCCTTTCGACCAGCTGCCGAAATAGCGCACGGATTCCGGGCGGTTGGTCGATCGAGAGTTGCTCGGCAATCGCCAGATGCATCGACATGTGCAGAAATGGATTGGTGCGGCCATCGTCGACTGCATACTCGTGCGCGAGCGCAGCATCGAGGTCATCGAATTCTGAGTGATACTCGGGATGCTTCAGCATCCAATCGAGCGCGACGGACTCAAGCGGTGACAGAACGGATGACTCCCGGTGCTTGCGCCAGGTGTCGCAGAAAAATCGGCGAACATCGTCTTTCGAAGGATTAAACATCGCGGGGTGAACTTCGGCTAGGGTGCCGGTGTCTTGTGCCGGTATTCGCACCACTGCGCGATCGGACAGCGCCAGCACTCCGGCAAACGCGCCTTGCAGATGTAGCGGCCGTGCAGGATCAGCCAGTGGTGCGCATTCGGTTTGAATTCGTCGGGCGTGAACTTCATCAGTCGCCCCTCGACTTCGTCGGGATCGGCGCCCGGGGCTAGATTCGTTCGGTTCGCGACGCGGAACACGTGCGTGTCCACCGCAATCGTCGGCTCGCCGAACACCGTATTTAGCACGACGTTCGCTGTCTTGCGTCCAACACCCGGCAGCGCTTCGAGCGCTTCGCGGTTGCGTGGAACGTCGCCGCCATGCTGGTCCAGCAGCGCCTGCGACAGGCGGATGACGTTGCGCGCCTTCGCTCGATAGAAGCCGGTCGAATGGATATAGCCGGAAAGTTTTTCTTCGCCGAGCGTCACCATTGCGCGCGGTGTATTGGCAATCTTGTACAGCACGCGCGTGGCCGAATTAACGCCCTTGTCGGTCGCCTGCGCCGACAGAACGACGGCGACCAATAACTCGAACGGAGTCGTGTACAGCAGCTCGGTCGTCGGATTTGGATTCAGTTTGCTAAGCGTTTGGTAGATCGCGCGGCGCTTGGCGGGATTCATGCGCCAGCGGCCGCGCGACGTTGGCGCGCACGATCGACCGCCGCGGCAACGATTGTCGCTGTGGCGTTACGCGCGTCGTCAGCGACCGACGACGGTGCAGCGAGCGGCCGCGTGCGTTTGCGCCGCGCTTCGAAGCGCGTGCGCGCGGCGTGCGCGTCATCGGCGTTCCACCCGCGCGCTGGCTGCACCGGCACCATCGAAATGCAATCCATCGGGCAAGGTGGCAGGCACAGATCGCAGCCGGTGCAGTGCGCTGCGATCACCGAATGCATCCGCTTCGAGGTCCCGATGATCGCGTCCACCGGACAGGCAGGGATGCAGAGGGTGCAGCCGATGCATCGGCTCTCGTCAATGACGGCAACCCTTAGGGGTTGCTGGACGCCGTTGCCGGGATTGAGCGGCGACGGTGCGCGGTCGAGCAGTTGCGCCAGTGCGTCGATGCCTGCAGCGCCCCCCGGGGGGCACTGGTTGATTTCGGCTTTGCCCGCCGCGATCGCTTCGGCGTAGGGGCGGCAACCTTCGAAGCCGCATTTCGTGCACTGCGTCTGCGGCAGCAGCGCATCGATACGATCAGACAAAGACACCTGCGTGCGCCTCAGGCGTGCGCCCGGATAAATTTCGAAATCTCGGGTGCAATGTTCTCGCGCCAGCGACGCCCGCTGAAAATACCGTAGTGACCGGTCCGCGCGGCGGTCAGATGGCGCTTCTTCGACTTTGGAATGTTTTTGCATAGATCGTGCGCGGCCTGCGTCTGTCCGCTGCCCGAAATGTCGTCGAGCTCGCCCTCGATCGTGAACAATGCAACCGAACGAATGTCCTCGGGCCTCACGAGCTTGCCGCGCACCTGCCACTTGCCGTCCGGAAGCCGGTGCTGCTTGAACACGATCCGGATCGTGTCGAGGTAATACTCGGCAGGAAGGTCGATCACGGCGTTGTACTCGTCATAGAACGCGCGGTGATCTTCCGCATCCTGCTGATCGCCTTTGACGAGGTCGAGGTAGTAATCCCAGTGCGACTTCAGGTGCCGGTCGGGGTTCATTGCAACGAACCCGGCGTGTTGTAAAAAGCCCGGATACACGCTGCGCAGATAGCCGGGATACGCAGCGGGTACCTTGAAAATGACGTGATTTTCGAACCAGTGCTGGCTCTTTCGCATCGCAAGCGCGTTCACCTGCGTCGGGTTGCGGCGCGGATCGATCGGGCCGCCCATCATCGTCATCGTCTTCGGCAGTTTCGGGTCCTTGTTGCTCGCCATCAGCGAGACCGCTGCGAGTACCGGCACCGTCGGCTGACACACGGAAATAACGTGTACATCCGGGCCGAGTTGCTGGATGAACTCGATCACGTAGTCGACATAGTCGTCAAGATGAAATGGCCCTGCCGCAATCGGCACCATCCGGGCATTGATCCAGTCTGTGATGTAGACGTCGTGATTGGGTAGCAGCGTCCGCACCGTATCGCGCAGCAATGTGGCGTGATGTCCCGACAACGGCGCCACGATCAAAACGGTCGGATCCGGTACGCGTCTGGCGCTCAGATCGCGTTTGAAATGAAGAAGCCTGCAAAACGGTTTATCGATTATGACTTCCTCGGCAACCGACACCGCGACGCCGGCGATCTCTGTCGAGCGCAGTCCAAACTCCGGTTTCTCATAGTCCTTGCCCAACCGGTGCAGCAGATCGTAACCCGCTGCAAGGCGGCGCGACAGCGGCGTGTAGGCAAGTGGGCTGTAAGGGTTGGAGAATATCTGCGAAGTCGCCTGCGCCCACACCGAAAATGGGTTCCAGAAGCGACGCTGCAATTCATGCAGGTGATAGAGCACTGAGTTCTCTCAAAAAGTAAAAACAGATCAGCGCTCGAGCAGGTGGCGCTTCTCGCGGATGTCTTTCCAGTCGTCGGCGTCGGGCGGGTGAGGCTTCATGCGTGTGATCGACGGCCAGTTTTTCGAGAGCTCAACATTCAGTGGAATGAAGTCGCGTTGGTCCTCGGGGACATCTTCCTCGGCATAGATCGCGTTGACCGGGCATTCTGGAATGCATACCGCGCAATCGATACACTCGTCTGGATCAATCGACAGCATATTCGGGCCCTCGCGAAAGCAATCGACGGGGCAAACGTCGACGCAATCGGTGTACTTGCACTTGATGCAGGTTTCGACGACGACATGCGTCATCCATTTTCTCCGCTGCCGCGTTGCGTAACGCAAACCGCTATTCTAGCGTCGCAATCTTGCTTACGACATTGAGAGCACGCCGTCATGACGAGCCGCCGCCAAGTTGTTGTCGCTTCTGCTGTCGTTGGCGCGGCAGCAGTCCTGCCTGATGTGGGGCGATCGCAATCAGCGCCGATTCGTATCGGCGAAATCAACAGCTATTCGACGATTCCGCAATTCACGCTGCCGTACAAGATGGGATGGCAGCTCGCGGTGGATCAAATTAATGCCGCGAGCGGACTGCTCGGACGACGCCTCGAAGTGATCTCGCGCGACGACGCGGGCAAACCGGAAGACGCGATCCGGCTAGCGACTGAACTTGTAACCAACGAGAAGGTTGCCCTGATCACCGGAACATTCTTGTCGAACGTCGGTCTGGCGGTGGCCGACTTTGCGCTGCGTAGCCGAATCGTTTTTGTTGCCGCCGAGCCGCTGACCGATGCGTTGGTATGGGAAAAAGGTAATCGCTACACGTTTCGGCTGCGCCCGAGCACGTACATGCAGGCTGCGATGCTGGTCGAAGAGGCCGCCAAGCTTCCCGCCAAGCGCTGGGCAATCATCGCGCCGAATTATGAATACGGGCAGTCGGCGGTGGCCAACTTCAAGCAGCTGTTGCAGGCTAAACGGCCCGATGTCGAGTTCGTCGCCGAGCAATGGCCCGCGCTCGGCAAGCTCGAAGCGGCGAGTACGGTGCAGGCAATCATTGCTGCGCGGCCCGACGCAGTGTTTAACGTGACCTTCGGCGCCGATCTGCCGCGCCTGGTGCGCGAGGGGAATCTGCGCGGGCTCTTTCCGCGCGTGCCGGTCGTCAGCTTGCTATCGGGGGAGCCCGAGTATCTCGACGTGCTGAAGGACGAAACGCCAAGGGGCTGGATCGTCACCGGCTATCCGTGGAGTCAGATTTCGACGCCCGAGCACGCGAAATTTTTCAATGCGTATTACAAGCGCTACAACGACTATCCGCGGCTCGGCTCGGTGGTCGGCTACGCAACGTTCACCGCGATCTTCGAGGCGATCCGCACAGCAAAGTCTTTGGACACAGAGAAGCTGATTGCAGCGTTGCGCACGTTATCGTGGTCGACGCCGTTTGGCGCGGTGCAGTTTCGCGCCGCCGATCATCAATCGACGATGGGCGCTTATGTCGGCAAGCTCGACGTGCGCGACGGCAAGGGAGTGATGGTCGACTGGCGGTACGCCGACGGCGCCAAGTATCTTCCGTCGCCGGCGGAAGTCGCCAGGCGACGTCCTGCCGAGGCCCAGAAGTAGCGGGTGCGACGCGGTCTGGCTGCCGCGGCGCCCTCGGCGCCTATGATCCGCGGTCGCGCTAGCCGCTAGACGGTCGGTCGGCCCGCATTCGTCATGGATCAAATCTTCGGCCAACTGATCGCCGGGTTGTCATACGGCTCGACATTGTTTCTGGTCAGCGCCGGCCTGACGTTGATCTTCGGTGTGACACGCGTCGTGAATTTTGCGCACGGCTCGCTGTACATGCTCGGCGCGTATGCCGCGTACACGATAACCACGCACCTGCCGCCGACGTCGCTTAATTTTTTCGGTGGCTTGCTGCTGGCGGCACTGGCAGTTACGTTGTTGGGCGCTGTCATTGAGGTCGTTCTGCTTCGACGCATCTATACATCACCCGAAATGTTTCAGCTGTTGGCCACATTCGGCGTGGTGTTGATCGTGCAGGACGCCGCGCTGGCGATTTGGGGTCCAGGCGAGCTGTTCGCAGCGCGCGCACCCGGCCTGAAGGGAAGCGTCGAAATCGCCGGCGCGCTGGTGCCGCAGTATTCGATTTTCGTGATGATCGTCGGTCCGTGCGTCTATTCGGTGCTCTGGTGGGCCATCAATCGCACACGCTGGGGGGTCTGGGTGCGGGCGGCTTCGCAGGATCGTGAGACGGCCGGCGCTCTCGGGTTAAACGAGCCTTTGCTGTTCACTTCAGCGTTCGCGCTCGGCGCATTTCTGGCGGGTCTTGCAGGGGCGCTGCAGATTCCGCGCGAAACCGTCAACCTACAGATGGACCTGGCAATCCTGATCGAAGCGTTCGTCGTTGTTGTTGTTGGCGGCCTCGGCTCGGTCACCGGCGCTTTGTGGGCGGCACTGCTAATCGGAACACTGCACGCGTTCGGCAGCTGGTGGCTGCCGCAATCGACGCTGGTGCTGACATTTCTCGTGATGGCAGGCGTACTAATCGTGCGGCCCTACGGATTGCTGGGCCGCTCGCACGCGCCGCAGCCAACGCGTATGCAGGCGCATGCGCCTTTCACGGCGCCCGTGTTGCGCTGGCGCGTGATCGGCGGTGTCGCGTTGGCGTGCGCGCTGGTGCTGCCTGCGCTGATCGGCGACTACGCCGTCGTCATCGCCACCGAGATCGCGATCGCCGCGGTGTTGGCGGCAAGCCTGCACTTTGGCATGGGTCTGGGCGGCATCATTTCGTTCGGACACGCCGCATTCTTCGGGCTCGGCGCGTACTCGGTGGCGCTCGCAGTCAAATATCTGGCGGCTCCGTTCGCTGCCGCGCTGCTGCTGGCGCCGATCGCCGCCGCTGTCGGCGCGTTGCTGATCGGACTCGTCGTGCTGCGATCACACGGCGTGTACGCGGCGATGCTGACGCTGGCGTTTGCGCAGATCCTGTGGTCGGCCGCCACTCAATGGGTCGAGGTGACCGGCGGCGACAATGGTGTGTTGGCCTTGTGGTCGGTGCTCCCTACGGCGCTGTCATCTCCGTTGGCGTACTACATCGTCGTAGCGGCCATTGCGGTGGTGGCGCTCGCCGCGCTGCGGCGTATCGCGCTCGCGCCATTCGGCTTCGCATTGCGTGCTGCGCGCGACAGTGAGCCGCGCGCCGAGGCGATCGGCATCGATACCCAACGAACACGCTTGCTTGCGTTCGCCGTCGGCGGATTTTTCGCGGGAATCGCGGGCGCACTGCATGCCTTTCACAAAGGCTCGGTGTTTCCGACGACGCTCTCGATCCCGGTATCGGTCGACGCATTGATCATGGTGCTGCTGGGCGGCGTGCAGACGTTGATCGGTCCCATTGTCGGAGCGCTCGCGTATCTCACGTTGTCGACCGAGCTGACCCGATTGACTGAGCATTGGCGAATGTTTCTCGGGCTTGCGATCGTGGCGTTAGCAGTCGCATTTCCAGAGGGGATCGTCGGCTTTGTACGACGTCGCCTTGAGAAGGCGCGATGAGTCTGCTGCAGGTCGAGCAGCTGCGACGGAGCTTCGGGGGAGTGCAGGCGGTCGACGGCGTGTCGTTCGGGTTGGGGGCCGGCGAGATTGCGGCGCTGATCGGACCGAACGGCGCAGGCAAGTCCACATTGTTCAACTTGATCGACGGGCAAGTGTCGCCGCACGCCGGACGAGTGCTGTTCGAGGGCCAAACATTGCAATCGTGGTCGACCGCGACGCGGACACGGCGCGGTATTGGACGCACGTTTCAGGTGGCGCAGACGTTTGCGACGATGACTGTTCTGCAAAATGTGCAGCTTGCGCTGGTGGCCGCTGGGCGGCGTGCATTGAGCGCCGCTGCTCTGCTGTGGAACTTGCAGGTCGACGTCGCGGGCGCCTTGCTACAACAGGTCGGGCTGCGAGGAAAGGCAGACCAGCCTGCCGCGATGCTCGCGTACGGTGATGTCAAGCGGCTCGAACTCGCGCTGGCGCTGGCCGCAAAACCGCGGCTGTTATTGATGGACGAGCCGACCGCCGGTATGGCAGCGGCGGAGCGCTTTGCGCTGATGCGGCTGATTGTTTCGCTTGCCGGTGCGAGCAACATGACGGTGCTGTTTACCGAGCACAGCATGGATGTCGTATTCGGTTTTGCGCGACGGATTCTGGTGCTGTCACGCGGTCGGCTGATCGCCGACGGAGCGCCCGAGGCAGTGCGCGCCGACGCCGAAGTGCAGCGCCTCTACCTGGGTGAAGAAGCATGAGCGTGACGCTCGAATTGAAGGGCGTATCGGCGTGGTATGGCGACGCTCGCGTTATCGACAACGCCAGCCTGGTCGTCAGGGCAGGTGAGGTCGTAGCGCTGATCGGCCGCAATGGCGCCGGCAAGACGTCGCTGCTGCGATCAGCGATCGGCCTGATGCCGCGCTGCACGGGGAGCGTGTTCGTCCGAGGAGTCGATGTCAGCAAGCTGCCGCCTTTTCGACGGGCCAAGCTGGGCCTTGGCTATGTGCCTGAGGATCGCCGCATCTTTACCGACTTGACCGTTGCAGAAAATCTGCGCATCGCAGCGCGCGCCTCACCGACGGGCTTTTCCGAAAGCGCACTGCTCGAACTATTCCCGAACCTCGCTGACATGCTGCAGCGGCCGGCAAGCGCGATGAGTGGGGGCGAGCAGCAGATGCTCGCGGTGGCGCGCACGCTAGCGGCGAACCCGACGGTGGTGCTGCTCGACGAGCCGTCCGAAGGCATCGCGCCACTGGTCGTCGGCAGGATGCGGGCAGCAGTGCTCGCTATGAAAGCGCGCGGCGTTGCGACGCTGGTGTCGGAGCAGAACCTGCGCTTTGCCGCCGCGATTGCCGATCGAGCGCTGCTGATAGACCAGGGCAGACTGGTGGGCGAGGCGACACGCAGCGATTTGACCGCGCCGAGTGAATCCGTGCGAGCTGTGCTGGCGCTTGCTCCGGCTGCGTAGAGTCCCGTCTCCGCCTACACCTACAATCGCCCGATGATCATCGCGTCGCTGCTCGACACCGATCTATACAAGTTCACGATGATGCAGGTCGTACTGCATCATTTCCCGGCGGCCAACGTCGAGTATCGCTTCAAGTGCCGCAACGCCGGCATCAATCTGGTGCCACACATCGACGCAATCAAGGCCGAGATCGAATTGCTGTGCGCGTTGCGGTTTCGCGAGACCGAGCTTCAGTACCTGCGCGGGCTGCGCTTCATCAAGAGCGACTTCGTCGACTTCCTGGGATTGTTTCAGCTGAATACGAAGTACATCACTATCAAACCCTCGCCGCTTGCAAACGGCGAAATTGATATCGTGATTCGCGGCCCATGGCTGCATACGATCCTGTTCGAGATCCCCGTACTTGCGATCGTCAACGAGGTTTACTTTCGAGCATTGCAGAAACCTGCCGATTTCGACGAGGGGCGGCGCCGACTGCGCGACAAGATCGCGTTGTTGAACGACGACGACGGCCTCGCCCGCGTGCGGATCGCCGACTACGGCACACGCCGGCGGTTCTCGCGCCACTGGCACGAAGAAGTGCTGTTGGAGCTGAAGGAGCAGCTTGGCGAGAAACTCGCGGGCACCAGCAATGTGATGTACGCGGCGATGCACGGTATGACGCCGCTCGGCACTATGGCGCACGAATATCTGCAGGCGTGCCAGGCACTCGGCCCGCGGCTGCGCGATTCGCAGACGTTCGGCTTCGAGATGTGGGCACGCGAGTATCGCGGCGATCTGGGCATCGCCTTGTCGGACGTATACGGCATGGATGCGTTCCTGCGCGACTTCGACATGTATTTCTGCAAGCTGTTCGACGGTGCGCGCCACGATTCGGGCGATCCGCTCGCGTGGGGCGAGCGTTTGATTGCGCACTATCAGCGCAACCGGGTCGACCCCGAAACCAAGATACTGGTGTTTTCGGACTCGCTGACGATTCCGAAAGTCATCGAGCTTTATCAGCGCTTTCGCAATCGCGCGCGCAGTGCGTTTGGCGTCGGTACCAACCTGACTAACGATGTCGGCTATACGCCGCTGCAGATCGTGATCAAAATGGTTCGCTGTAACGGGCAACCTGTTGCGAAGTTGTCGGACTCGCCAGACAAGAACTTGTGCGACGATGAAGCCTACCTGGCTTATCTGCGGCAGGTTTTTGAGATTCGCCCCCCGTACTGAATTAAACCGCTGATGCTGCGCCTGTCCCGCCGCGCCGATGCCCTCGGCACAGAAAACGCGTTTGTCGTGCTGGCCGAAGTTAACCGGCTGGTGCGCGAAGGGCGTGACATCGTCTCGTTCTGCATCGGCCAGCCGGACTTCCCGACACCGCTACCTATTCAGGACGCGGCGATCGCTGCAATTCGGAGCGGCAGGCACGGCTATACGCCATCGGCGGGAATTGACGAATTGCGGACGGCGGCGGCGAAGTCGATGAGTGCATTGCGGGGTTTCGAGATCGCGCCAGACGAGGTCGTGGTCGGCGCCGGCGCAAAGCCGTTCATCGGTTACACGATCGCCTCGGTCACCGACTACGGCGCCGGGGACGAAGTGATATTTCCAGTACCGGGCTTTCCGATTTACGAATCACAGATCGTCGCCAATGGGGCGGTGCCGGTACCGCTGCCATTGTCGGAAGCGCGCGGTTTTGCCTTCGATCCGGCGTCACTCGCGGCCCGTATCGGGCCAAAAACTCGGCTGCTGATTCTGAATACGCCGCACAACCCCACCGGCGGCTTGCTGTCGCGGAGCGACCTCGAAGCGATCGCCGACGTGTTGCGCAAACATCAGCAGGTATGGATTTACGCCGACGAGATCTACAGCAAGCTGGTTTACGACGGCCAGTTCAACTCGATCGCATCGCTGCCGGGGATGCGCGAGCGCACGATCGTGTCCGACGGCGCGTCGAAAACGTACGCGATGACCGGCTGGCGCATCGGGTTTGCTGCGAACAAGGCGTTGGCGCCGGCATTTACGCGCTGGATCACGAACACCGAATCGTGTGCGTCGCAAATCAGCCAGTGGGCGGCGGTGGCGGCATTGGCCGGGGCACAGGACGACGCCGAACGCATGAAGCAAAGCTTTCATCAGCGGCGCGACTTGATCGTGCGACTGTTAAACGCGCTGCCTGGATTTCGATGTGCGCCTCCCGGGGGCGCATTTTATGCATGGCCGAATGTCACCGAGGCGTGTGCGCGGGTGGGCGCGCGCGATTCCGAGGAGCTGCGCGTGCGATTGCTGCACGAAGCTGGCGTTGCGGTACTGGCCGACCTTCATTTCGGTCCGCGCGTTGAAGGCGACGGACAGCACATTCGATTCTCTTACGCAGCCAGCGAAGAAGCAATCGCAGAGGGTGTGCGCCGGATCGATGCGTTCATTCGTAGCACCGGAGGCTAGACCACGATGGCGTTCGCGCAAAGCACGTTTACCGGTCCCGCGATCTTCGGCGTTCCGGTCGAGTTCATGTTGTTTGCGCTCGTCCTGCTCGGCGTCGCTCTGTTTCATCACCACACGTTTCTAATAGCGGTCTGCGGTGTGCTGATGATCGCGCTGTACAAGATCTTCTTTTCGCCGTTTACGGAGGGCGCTGGATGGAGCGGTTTTGGCGCACATCTACTGCACGAGTGGGTCATCCTGGTGAATCTGTTGCTGCTGCTGCTCGGATTTGCTCTGCTAGCGAAACACTTCGAAGACACTCATGTGCCGAGTGCGCTGCCGGCTTTCCTGCCCGACGACTGGAAGGGATGCTTCGCGCTGCTTGCAATCGTCTGGGTGCTGTCGTCATTTCTCGACAACATCGCGGCGGCGCTGATTGGCGGTGCGATGGCGCACTCGGTGTTTCGGGCCAAGGTTCACATCGGCTACTTGGCCGCGATCGTTGCCGCGGCCAATGCAGGCGGCGCGGGCAGCGTGATCGGCGACACCACAACGACGATGATGTGGATTGCCGGCATTTCACCGATCGAAGTGATCGAAGCGACAATCGGCGCCGCGGCGGCGCTGGTCATCTTTGGTATCCCGGCGTCGTTGCAGCAGCAGCGCTATTCGCCGATCCAGCAACATGCCGATGCGAACGTGGCAATCGACTGGCCACGAGTCGGCGTCGTCGCGTTCATTCTGGTCGCGGCTGTCGTTGTCAACATCACGGTCAATGTCAGATTCAACGAGATCTCCGACCTGTTTCCGTTTCTGGGCGCCACCGTCTGGGTTGCTCTGCTCCTCACCGCCGCGTGGCGGCGCCCCGACTGGTCGCTGCTGCCAGCTGCTCTTAAGGGCTCGTTGTTCCTGCTGTCCCTGGTGCTCGCCGCATCGATGATGCCGGTCGATCAGTTGCCGCTCGCCTCTTGGCATACCACCCTCGGACTCGGCTTTCTCTCTTCAGTGTTCGACAACATTCCGCTGACGGCGCTGGCGATCCGGCAGGGCGGGTACGACTGGGGATTTCTCGCGTACGCGGTGGGCTTTGGGGGCTCGATGATCTGGTTCGGGTCCTCCGCCGGCGTTGCACTGTCCAGCATGTTTCCGGAAGCGCGCTCAGTCTGGCTTTGGTTAAGGCATGGATGGCCGGTGGCGATTGCCTACGTGATTGGATTTTTCGTGATGCTTGTGTTCCTCGGCTTCCATGCGGGGTCCACGCCGCGCGGAGGCGCGCCGGCAGTCACACACCAGGCGCCGGACGCGGCACTCCACGTAACATAATTGACATGTCCGACATCAAGCTCATCAAGCCGCACTCGCTTCCGCTCGCGAAGGCAAAGGAACTGGCGCAAAAGGCTGCCGATTCTCTGGCCACCGAGTACAACCTTGTCAGCGAATGGCATGGCAACACGCTGCGGTTTCATCGTTCGGGCGTCGACGGTCAGATGCAGGTAAGCGAATCGGAGATCCGCCTCGATCTCACGCTGGGATTTTTGTTGAAAGCGTTCAAGGGGAAAATTGCGGACCATATAGAACGCAATTTCGACGAGCTCCTCGCGGGCAGCAAGAAGGGCGCCAAAAGAGGCAGCGGTCGGAAATAGCACTACGTGGTTTTTTTGCGGGCCGCCGAAGCTCGAAGCGCGCCGGACGGGGTGGCCCAGTTGCCGGGATCGACAGTGTCTCCGCCTTCGAGAAATCGCTGCATGAACGGCAAGTCATCGTAGCCCCAGAACAGTTCTTGTTCGACGCGCATCGTCGGCACGCCGAAAACGCCTTTGGCGATCGCCTGCTCGGTTTGTTTTCGCAGCTCGGCCTTGCTCTCGGGCTGCAGTGCCTGGGCGATCAGTGCCGTGCCGTCAAGCCCCGCATCGCGCGCAACTTGCTCGACCACCGCCGGCTCTGAGACGTGCAACCCGCGCACCCACACCGCGCCGAATAGTGCATCGATCAACCGTAGTTGCTCTTCACCCGGCAACTGCTGCGACGAAACTCGCAGCGCCAGCAGGGGATTGAACGGGTGGAACGCCGGAGCGTTCAGCGGCACGCCGAGCAGCGCCGCCTTGCGCAGCGTGTTCTTCCACATCCATCGCATCTTGGCGGGTACTTCGGCAGGACCGAGTTGCCGGTGCGCCTCCAGCAAGCCGGCGAACAGCACCGGCACCGGCTCAATAGTGAAAGCATGTCGTTTAGCCAGCTGCGGCAGCTGCGTCCAAGCCAAATAGGCGTTGGGCGAGATGTAATCGAAGTAAAAGCAGACGACAGCGCCCGGCATTGCGCGGAATTGAAGTCCTGGGTGGTCAGTCCTTCAGGTCCTCGATTAACGACACGTACTGCTTCATGGCGTCGTCGGCCGACGTCCCCTTGACCTCGTTCCACGCGTCCCACTTCGCGCGGCCGACCATGTCGGTGAACCCCGGCCGTGAGCCGCTGGCGTCACCACTGGTGGCCTGCTTGTACAAACCGTACATTTTCAGCATTGTTTGATTGTCCGGACGCTCCGGAAGATTCTTCGAATCAGCGACGGCCGATTCAAACTGCGTTTTCAGATCGCTCATGGGGTCTCCTCGTCGTGATAGTGATTCGATGCGCGACTATTATGCAGCGCGGAAATGGGAGCTAGCGCCGATGCGTGAACGGATGTCTGCAGTTGACACCGCCTGGTTGCGGATGGATTCCGACAAGAATCTTATGATGATCGTCGGCGTCTACGAGTTCGACGGCAAGGTGAACTTCGCGCGCCTACTCGAGCTGCTGCAGGCCCGGCTGGTGTCACATCGTCGCTTCCGCAGCCGCGTTGTGCTCGACCCCACCGGGTACTACTGGGAGGAGGTCGATGAGTTCGACCTCGGCCATCATCTCGTTCGCACGCGGCTGCCCGGTCGCGGCACTGTTTCCGACTTGCAGAAGTATGTCGGCGCGCTGGCATCGCGGCCGCTCGACCGGTCGAGGCCTCTGTGGCAGATGCAAGTGGTCGACAACTACGCCGGCGGGCAGGCGCTGGTGGTGCGCATTCATCACTGCATCGCCGACGGCATCGCATTGATTGGAGTGCTGCTGGCGCTGACAGGCGATCAAAGTGACGAGGCTCAAGCGCCAGCTTCGCGCAGCGATCGCGGCGATGGGCTGTGGAGTGCGCGGCTGCGTCCGCTGACTTCGGCGGCGGTAAAGGCGATCGACAACACCGGCGATGTAGCGGCCAAAGTTTTGCGAGGCTACGGCGCCATGCTGAACACGCAGGGTGCGCTCGTCGATGCCGCGCTTGGCGCCGCCGGAATTGCGGCGCGCGTCGCGAGGGATGCTGCGGCGATAGCGTTGATGCCGAACGACAACTCCAGCAGCCTCAAAGGTCATCCATCAGGAGCAAAAGTCGTTGCGTGGAACGAGCCGATTGCGGTCGATGACGTCAAAGCCGTCGGCAGAGCTCTTGGCTGTTCCGTCAACGATGTGTTGCTGGCGTGTGTGGCCGGAGCGATCCGTTCGTACCTGATGGCGCGCGGCGAGCAAGTGGACGGCTGCGAGCTGCGCGCAATGGTGCCGGTCAACCTGCGCGATCCCCGTCAATGGAAAGAGCTCGGCAACAAGTTCGGGCTGGTGCCCCTGCTGTTACCGATCGGCGTGGAAAATCCGATTGCACGGGTGTTCGAAGTGCGACGGCGCATGGAAGCGCTGAAGACCGGTTACACCGCGATGGTGTCCATGGTGATGCTCGGCGCCGCCGGTTTCGCGCCGCGAGTGATTCAAACGCAAGCGCTCGATTTTCTCGCGCGCAAGGCAAGCGCGGTGATGACCAACGTCCCGGGCCCGCAGCACGCGCTTTTTCTGGCAGAAGCGCGCGTCACACGGATGATGTTCTGGGTGCCGCAATCCGGCGATATTGGCATTGGCGTGTCAATACTTTCGTACAACGGCGGCGTCCAATTCGGTCTGATTTCCGATCGCGCACTGTGCGATCACCCGCAGCAGATCATCGATCGGTTCGAGCCGGAATTCGAAAAACTCGCGCTTTCGCTTTGCATGCTGCCATGGGGGCAGCCCGTCGACGCCGACGACGCGCATCGAAAGTTGTTTGCAACGCCTCCGCGTGGGGCCCGTAATCGATCGAAAAGCAGCGCGCGAATGCGGTAGAAAGATAGACGGCCCGGACACTCTACGGTCAAAATTAGAAGGTTTAGGCGTCCCATTTTTTGAGGATCAACGCTATGCGCAACTCCATGACTTTTCTTGTATCCGCCGTCGTGGCGGCCACGTCGCTCGCGGCCTACGCCGCTCCGCCGCCTGTCCCGGCGATGACGCGCGTCATGGTGGTAGCCGACACGTCGGACGAGGGCTCGGACCTGCTGACCGTGGCCGTCGCCGGTACGCCGCTACAGCGCATGTTGGGCGGACGCGTCGCTGTGCTGCCGATGCGCGACATGTTCGATGCGATGCGTGCCACGCGCACCGGCGAATACGACGTCATCGTCGGTCCCGCGCACGTGGCCGCTTCTGCGATCGTGCACGGTTACGAGTTGATCGGCTCGACCGCCGGCTCGACGAAGTACGTGTTGGTGGGAGCGCCGACGATCAACTCGCTGGCGGATTTGAAAGGCCGGCGAGCGTATTTCCCGGCCCAGGATTCGCTGCGCAGTTATGTGGCGCGCGGTCTGCTGCAGGAGGTGGGTATGACGCCGCGCACGCTAAAGCAGGTCACGTACGGCCAAACTAGCGGTGCCGGGCTGATCTCGGTGGCGGGTGGCGGTGCCGATGCAACCGTCGCGCTCGAAAGCGAGTGGAAGCAATGGTTGCAGGCGCATCCGAAGAGTGGTGTGGTGTTGGCGACTTCGCGAGACATGCCGAGCGGCGTCACGGTGGTCGTCAAGAAAGACACGCCGGAACCGGTCCGGCGTGCCGTGATGCAGTGGCTTGCATCTCCTGACAACCTCGTTCCGAATGCGGGTCGGGTTGTGCCGGCAAGCAATGCGGCGCCATACGACTACGTGGCGGGACTGGGACTGTTCACGCCGACGGAACTGAAGGGGGTGACGCGCGTGACGGCTAAGCAGGCGTTTGAGTTAAGTCAAAAGGGCGCGCGTCTGGTCGACGTTCGCACCGAGCGCGAGTACAACACCAAACATGCAAAGGGGTCGATGCTGATTCCGTACGGAGAAAAAAGCCTGAAGGCGCTCGACTTCGATTCCAAGGCCGATTCTTTCGGAGGCCTGTCGAAACTGGAGAAGGCACAACCGGTCGTTTTCTTCTGCAACGGCGCCGAATGCTGGAAGTCGTACAAGGCTTCGAAGGTGGCCGCAGAATCCGGCTTCACAACGGTGTACTGGCTGCGCGGCGGTATGCCGGAGTGGAATAACGAGAATCTGCCGACCAATCCCTAGTCGAGTGACGCAGGCACTATTTCGCGAAGACGCCTACCTGCGCGAGTGCGACGCTACCGTCACGCGGATAAGCGACGACGGCGTCGAGCTGGATCGCACGGTTTTTTATCCGCTGGGGGGCGGGCAGGCCGGTGATACCGGCTCTGTCACGACGGCCGCCGGCGCGCGGCTGCGTGTGATTGATACACGCAAGGTCAAGCGCGAGGGCGCGACGCCCGACGATGCGCTGCACGTGATCGAGCCCATCGACGGCTGGCAATCGCAGTTGGCCGTGGGGAGCCGGGTGCACGCGTACATCGACTGGGACCGGCGTTACCGCCACATGCGCTTCCACACCGCGACTCATTTGCTGTGCGCGGTGGTCAAGCAAATGGTCGATGGATGCAGCATCACGAACGACTACGCACGTCTCGACTTCGCGATGACTGACTTGCTGGACAAGCAGCACGTCCAGGAGGGGCTCGATGCGTTGATCGCGACCGCGACTCCGGTCGCGTGCGAATGGATCAGCGACGATGAAATGCGCGCCAATCCGCAGCTCGTCAAGTCGATGAGCGTCAGCCCGCCTATCGGTTTCGGACGCGTGCGACTGCTGCGGGTACACGATATCGACCTGCAGCCGTGCGGCGGGACGCATGTGGCCAACACCGCGGAGATCGGCGCGGTGCGCGTGGCAAAGATCGAAAAGAAAAGTGCGAAGACGCGCCGCGTCGTGCTCGAGTTTGCATAGCTCACCGAACGTATCAATAGCCGCATAACAAGATCTGCGGCCGCGCAGTAGCATCGCTTCGTGCGCAGATCGCATTCTCAGAAAATGCCGACCAGCCGACGCTCGTTTTTGCAAGGCTCGGGCGCGCTCGCCGCCGCGAGCTTCAGCAATCTGCTCGCCGCGCTGCACGCGCACGCGGCCGCCTGCGGCGGCTTCTCGAATCAGTTCGCGGGACCGTACGGCCCGATTGCACCGGTCGCCGATCAGACGACCGGGCTGCCGTTGCTGCAGTTGCCGGCGGGGTTTCACTACGCGTCGTTCGCATGGAGCGGCGACATGATGCTCGATGGTCGCGCTTGTCCGGATCGTCACGACGGCATGGCGGTCGTCGCGACGCGGCGCGTAGCAGATGCTGACGAACACGTACTGATTCGCAACCACGAACGTTCATTCGGATCGGCGTCGTCGATGATCGTCGCGCCGGGGCGGTATGACAGCGGTACGTTCGACGGCCGCAGCGTGCTCGGCGGCACGACCAATCTGGTATTTCGGGGCAGACAATGGATTTCGGTCGCGCCGAGCCTGGGCGGCACGCTGATTAATTGCGCCGGTGGTCCGACGCCATGGGGCTCGTGGCTGACCTGCGAAGAAACGCTGACCAACGAATCGTCGACGCAAGGCAAGTGTCACGGCTATGTGTTCGAAGTCGCGGCTGATGCATCACAGACGACCGGCAACCCGATCGTCGGCATGGGCCGGTTTTCGCACGAGGCCGCTGCGGTGGACCCGGTCACCGGGCAGGTCTATCTCACCGAGGATCTGCGCAACTTGTCGGGGCTTTATCGTTTCCTTCCGAAGGAGACCAAGGGCCGACTGGGATCGCTCGCGGCTGGCGGTCGTCTGCAGGCGGCGAAGGTGGTGGATAAGGACAACGCGAGTCTTGCGATCGCACGGCTGTGCGACGAATACACGCTCACGTGGATCGATATTGCGAATCCCGATCAGGATGCCGGCGTCGTCGCAGGACCACGGCTGCCGGGATTCGATGCCAATCCGCGTGGCAGCGGACCGTTTGCTCAGGCGTGGGCCGCAGGCGCGCTGCAACTCGCGCGCGGCGAAGGCATCTGGCATGCAGCGGGAAAGATCTACGTCGTTGATACGGCAACCGGCGTCGATTCCGCGAACCGGCCGGGCCGCGGCCAGGGCGCGGTGTGGGAGCTCGACCTGCCGACGATGAAGCTGAAGGCAATCTTTGTCAGTAACGACCAAGGAGTCGGAAACAATCCGGACAACATCACCGTCAGCCCGCGCGGCGGAATACTCGTCTGCGAAGATGGCGGTGCATCGGTCGACAGATTCGGAGCGGGCGCTCGGTTGCTCGGAATCAACGCCCAGGGCGATGCGCTTATCTTCTGCAAGAACAACATCAACGTGAGCTCCAAGCAGATCAGCGGGGCGAGCAAGAGCGTCGCGCCGAGTGACTACCGCGCGTCCGAGTTTGCGGGCGCGTGCTGGGAACCCGCCGGCCACGTACTTTTCTGCAACATTCAAACGCCTGGAATAACGTTTGCGATCTGGGGTCCATGGGGTGATGACGGGCTTTGAGTCGCGAGCGGATGCAGAGATGCAGACGCTCGCAACGCCGGAACTGACGCTCGAGCCGCTATGTAGTGAACATGCGGCAGCGATGTTCGATGTGCTCAGCGACCAAGCGATCTACCGCTATCTCGACTCGGCGCCGCCGCTGTCGGTCGAACAGTTGCGCGCGCTTTACACGCGACTGGAACCACGCCGATCGCCCGATGGCCACGCCGTCTGGTTGAACTGGGTGATCCTTCCGCACGGACGACCACCGGTCGGGTATGTGCAAGCCACCGTGACTTCGGTGTGCGACGCGTATATCGCGTACGTTCTCGCGAGCCGACACTGGGGCCGGGGTTACGCGCACGGGGCCGTGAAGGTGATGCTCGAACATCTTGCTGCCGCTTACGGTGTGATTCGATACCTTGCCACCGTCGAGATCGAGAACCAACGCTCGATCCGGCTGCTCGAGCGTCTAGGCTTTCAGCGTGCCGGCGAAAGCGACCTGCAGGGACGTCGGCTTTCAACAACTGAGCGCTTGTTTGTGCGGCGCCTGGAATCAACGGACGCAGAAAATGCACACGACCCAATCGCTTGAAGTTCAGCTGGCTGCGCTTTTTCCGGGACTGATCGGGATGCGCCTGAAACAAGCTGATAGAGATCGAATCGTCGCAACGATGCTCGTTCGTCCGGACCTGTGCACCACCGGCGGCAATCTGCATGGCGGGGCGATCATGGCTTTCGCCGACACGCTCGGGGCGATCGGCACCTTTCAGAACCTTGCAGAGGGTGCACGTACCACCACCTTAGAGTCGGCCACAAAGTTTATCGCCGGCGCTGCGGTGGGCTCAACCGTCGTCGGGGAATGCGTGCCGTTTCACCGGGGCCGCACCACCATGGTGTGGCAAACGCTGGTCAAATCGGAGGGCGGCAAGCTGTGCGCGGTAGTGACGCAGACGCAATTGGTGCTGCCTCCGGCGGAAGGCGCCGAGTGATTCAGGTGCGAGATTTTGGGCCGGAGGACGCGGTTGTGTTTCAAGCCCTCCGTCTTGCGGCGCTGCGCGAATGTCCGTCCGCTTTTGCTTCAAGCTATGAGGAAGAGCATCGAGCATCGATCGACGTTATCGCCCAACGCCTGGTTGCCACGCCCGGTTGCTGCGTTTTGGGTGCCTGGCGGGAGTCCGACCTGGTTGGCATGCTCGGGCTGCAGCGCGAAGAGGCGCGCAAGCTGAGGCATAAGGCTTTCGTGTGGGGAATGTACGTCGCTCCGCGCGCGCGCCGGCGCGGCACCGGACGCCTGCTGATCACGCACGCGCTGGCGCGCGCAGCGTCGATCGGAGTGCGTCAGGTGAATCTCGGTGTAAACGCAGCCAACGCCGCGGCAGTCCGACTGTACGAAGCCACGGGGTTTGCATCGTTCGGTTTAGAGCGCGGGTTTCTCCTGCTCGACGGCGAACTGCACGATGAAGTACTGATGACGCGCGTACTCGAAAGATAGAATCGATGAATCGCAAATTGACTCTTGCGTTCATGGCATCGATGCTACTAGGTGCTTTCGGTTGCAGGCCCGCCGGCGCGCAGTTTGCAACGCAGCAGCAGGTCGCCCGGCTTTCGGCATCACCGGCCGACCATCGTGTTGCCTACGGAAACTCCGCCCTGCAATTTGGTGAATTACGCTTGCTCAAAGGCGAAGGGCCGCATCCGGTCGCGATCGTGATTCACGGCGGTTGCTGGTTGTCCGCGTTCGCAGACTTGCAGCTGATGGCTCCGCTTGCGGATGCTTTGACCCGATCCGGCATCGCTACCTGGAACATCGAGTTTCGCAGCGTTGACAACGCCGGCGGTGGATGGCCGGGCACATTTCTCGACGTCGCGAACGCCGTTGATCACATCCGCACTCTGGCGACAAAGTATCCGCTTGATCTGCAGGGCGTCGTCATTCTCGGTCACTCGGCGGGAGGTCATCTCGCGTTGTGGGCGGCCGGGCGCCATCGTCTGCAGCAGAAAAGTCCGCTGTTTGTAAAGAATCCGCTGCCGGTGCGCGGCGTGGTCAGCCTCGCCGGCATCAGCAATCTGCGGACTTATCCGCAGGAATCGCCGGGTTGCGGCAAGTCGGTTCCCAGACTGATCGGCGGATCGCCCAGTGAAATGCCGGAGCGCTACCGGGATGCGTCTCCGATTGAGATGCTTCCGCTCGGCGTTAGGCAGGCGCTGATCGTCGGAGCGCACGACACGATCGTGCGGCCGCAACACGTTCGCGCCTACGCGACTGAGGCCCAGCAGCGCGGCGATGAGGTTCAACTGGTTGTATTGGACGACGCAGCGCACTTCGAAGTCATTGCGCCGAACTCAGTTGCTTGGCATGCGATCGAAGCAAGTGTGCGATCTTTGCTGGACACACCGACCAAGTAAGCTGACTCACTCAACAGCAGGAATTTCGTAATGGCAGAGACTCGTCCCAGCGTCGCCGATAAGCGAAGCGAATTTCGTCGATTGCACGACAGCGGATGTTTTGTCATTCCCAACCCGTGGGATGTCGGCAGCGCCCGCTTCCTGCAGGGCCTGGGCTTCAAGGCGCTTGCCACCACCAGTTCTGGCTTCGCGTGGTCGCGGGCGCGTCCCGACAACGGCATCTCGCGTGACATGGCGCTGGCGCACTTGCAGGAAATGGTTGCCGCCACCGACGTGCCGCTGAATGCCGACTTTGAGAGCGGCTTTGCCGTCGATGCCGCCGGTGTCGCCGAAAGCGTCCGCCTCGCCGTCGCAACCGGCGTTGCGGGTCTCTCGATAGAGGATTCGACCGGTAATACAGCGCAGCCGTTGTTCGAGCTCAGCGTTGCCGTTGAGAGGATGCGCGCGGCCCGCAGGGCGATCGACAAAGCAGGCGGTGACACGCTGCTGGTCGGACGCGCCGAATGTTTCTTTGTCGGCCGGCCTGACTTGGACGAAGCGATTGCGCGACTGAAGGCCTATTCCGAGGCGGGGGCCGATTGCCTGTATGCGCCGGGCATCCGCACGCGCGAGCAAATCGCGGCGGTGGTCACCGCAGTTGCACCGAAGCCGGTCAACCTGCTGGTGGGCTCGACGAGCGACTTGACGATGCAAGATGTTTCCGCGCTTGGCGTACGGCGAGTCAGTGTGGGCGGCGGACTCGCGCGCGCAGCATGGGGAGGCTTCATGCGCGCTGCCCGCACGCTCGCCGAGCAAGGGAAATTCGATGGATTCGCCAACGCTGCGCCGGGCCAGGAACTCAACTCGTTTTTTGCGGCAGACTCGCGCGACTAACCGTCAGCGCAACTGACGCTGCTAAAGGAGCGCGCGGAGCGCCTTAACGGTTTCGGCCTGGCGAAAATAGTTGGTGTGGTGCACAGTCGGCGAGTCGTCGAACCGTGTGATGTTTTTGTCGCCGATCAGCAGCCGGTGCAACGCCGGCAGGCCGGCACCGGCGGTATCGCCTTCGACCGGTCCGAACATCGAGCGGGTATCGACTACCAGATCGTTGGGGGCATCGAAAATCAGGCCTGCTGCGCCGTATTTCAGCTGGTCGCCAACATGCGTAAGTCGACGCCAGAAGCGCCAGCCCGCATCGCTCTCGATCGGTTTGAAGTTGCCGCTGACGGCATGAAAGCGTGGGCCGGGCGCCCAGTGTGCACCGAAGAGTCGCAGCATTTCCGCATTGTTACTGACGCGCGATTGGCTCGCGAGGCCCGGGACCGTGACCACCGCTACATCGGCCAGCGGAAGGTCGGCGCCCAGCTGAAGTATCTTGCCCAGGATCTGCGCGAGTCCCGTGACGACGGTCATGAAAGGTAGAACGGTCGACGCCACCGTGCTGACAGCCGCCATGCCCTTCGCCGCCGTTGCCAGATGATCGAGCGCTTGCCGCAGCCGCGCCGGCGACGCGAGCGACGTTCCGACCAATGGCGAGCCGACGAACATCACATAGCCGACATTGCGCTTTGAAAGCCGTAGCCACCACGCAGCGACCAGCCCGCCGCGGCTGTGGCAGATCACGTCGATCGTTGCTGACACACCGGCGAGAGCGATTTCGAGATCGAGTGCATTAATCCACGGACTGACCGCAAGGGTCGGGTGGTCGAAAGCGAGAATAGCGGCGTACTCTTTCTCGACCTCGGCAAGATACTTTTTGCCTTCCGGCGTTGCCGTCAGGTCGTCAAAGAACATGTCGCTCTTGCTGAAGGTGCCGTGGATCAACAGCAGTACGCGCTTCGTCGTCGTTATCTTCGGCCGCGGCATCGGCTCCAGTTGTCCGCCGCGCCACTGTCGCATGCCCTGATTCGGCGTCAACGTTTGGTCGAGCCCAGCGATGCGCTCCAGTACTTCGTTGGTGGGCAGATCCTGAATCGGAATCGTGCGCACCGGTGTGCCATCGATCAGCGGAACGGAGCGGCGCAGCGCACGTCGGCGGCCGCCACGCCGTGGCGGCGGCTCGTAGACCCAGCGCATCAACCCGTCATCCTCGATCAGCGTCAGCGTCGCGTTGCTGCTGAAGTCACTCGCCAGCGTCCCGCGGCGTCGGCGCAATGCGGCCGGCTCGCTGCGCGGCGCCGCTTCGATCGCTGGCCCTCCCAGTTGGCTGATGGCTTCGTCCAGACAGCTCTCGAAGGAAGCGGGCTGGCTGCTCATGCGGGATCTCCCACCAATGGCAGCGGAGTGATGTCGTGCTGGCGTGCGATCGCGATGTCAATCAGAAACTCGAACCGGTCCAGGTCTTCGAAGTTTTCCTTGCCGGCTTCGATCGCTTCCGCAAATCCGCAGTTCTCGGTCAGCCGCACCGTTTCGAGCGGCACCAGGCGACCCTCACGTATCTCGCGCACGATCTCCGGCGTCATCGCACGACCAACCGCCCACGGATAGCGCTGCGCGCCCGCCACGCTCGTACTGTCGGAATTCGCGCTCATGATCTCGCGCACATCGTCCGGGCGCGCCGATCGAAACCGTCCGTGAAAGGCGTCGGCTCGCCAGTAGCCCGGAAACGCGTGATCATTGAGCAGGAATATCACTGGCCAGATGTCGACCAGCTCCAGGCACGCAGCGAGCAGTAGCGCCAGGTCGATGCACGTGCCGTGGCGGTCGCGCGCGATCATGCTGGGCGTGCGCAGGCGCTGTGAGTCGAACTCCACCGAATACGTCGGTGGCGGGTTGATGTAGGTCAAGCGCCACTCGTAAAGGATCGTCGACCAGATCGCCTGCACCTGCAGATCGACACCCACAGCATCGCGCGGAGCGGGCTTTTCGGGATCGGGCAGGCACTGATAGCCCTCGAAGCCCGCGGCAGGGTCATCGCGTATCACGCGCACGTAATCGGCCGCCTTCGCGACCAGCTCGCCGACGGCGCGGTCGCGCGGAAACACAAACGACGGCAGCCACGACCGGCCTGATTCGGCGTCGCGCCACTGATCGATCGGCAGCAATCGAACCGGATACGTCTCACGCAACAGAACGTGCTGGCCCCAGGCGATTTCGACACGCCATGTGGAATTGATCGCCTCGTGTACCGAGCGGATTAGATTCGCGCTCAACGGCACCTTGACCTGACGCCGAAGATCGATCGGCCGTCCATTCAGGTCGATCGAACACGAGTAATCGGCACTTTCGACTCCCGCCGACAGCGTGACTCGAACACTGACATCGCGCGCAACCGTGTCCGGCGTGGGCTTGATCGAAAATTCATCGAACAGCTCGCCGTCGTTGTGCAGCAGCGAGTAATTCACGGCGCGCTTCGGTTTGACCTTTACGCCGACACGCGACCGAATCCACGCCAGATTTTTCGAGCCTGGCGCGATCGATGCGCGATCCGGATGCGGGCTGCGCTGCACGTCGACGCGCCTTGTAATGATCTGGGGTGTGTCGCTCCAAAGTACGACACCGGTTCCCAACAGACTGCCCGCACCGTCGTGTACTGCCGACCACGCTCGATGAAACGCCGCAGCTAAGTCCCATTGCGAGCTCAAATCAGCGTATAGCGTGCCGAAAAAAAGCTCGGCAAGAGCAGGATCGAACGAGTCCTGAAATCCGATCGTCGCGTGGCAACCGCGCTGCACCGCACGCGGTGCAACGCGCGGTGCCGAGTTCTCGAGGTTCATGCAGACCAGCCAGGGGTTCCACTGTTGGTTGCCGGTCAGCGTGTCGGCCATCGCTTCCGGCCCGGCCTCGCAAGGTTCGCCCTGTTCGTCAGACAGCAGATAGCCATCTCGAGATGCGTTGTGCGGGTCATCACGCGCCTGCCTGCGCGTGCTGGTGGCGCCGCGCGCGCTCTCATCCTGCGCAGCCCAGCGCAACAGGATACGACCCTCGTGGTTATCGACGCCGGATAGATGAATGATATGGGGTCGATGCAGTTCGACCATCTCGGTGAACTGCTCAATCGTCGGCGAGTAGAGGCGCTTCAGGGACTTGGACTCGGGAGCGCGCATCAAATAGATGTCGATCAGCTCACGCTCGCCCCGAAAGTCGTAGCGCTTGCCGATCTCGCCGGGCGCACTTTCTACATACAGCACGCGTAGATCTTGCTTGCTCGGTTTTTCGACGAGCGACGATTTTCTGCGCGCAACCTCGAGGGTGCGCGTGACGGTGAGCAGATCGCCGTGTCGATACGGCCGTGTTGCGCCTGCCAGCACGTACTCCCATGGAAAGATGCGAATTTGCCAAGCGTCGTCGTCATCGGCGTTCGCGGGCATCTGCACCTCGATGCTCTTCGCGCGCGCCAACTGCTGGATCGCAACCGGCGATATCCCGAAAGACTGCAAGTCTTCGGTCGCGCGGTTAACGTGCTCCTCGGAAGCGATGTCCGATGCGGCCCAACGCTGCCGGCTGCGCAGCACGTAAGTCCATTCCATGGCGGCCTGTTCGAGGCCGGCCCAATGGCCGCGTGGAAACTTCAGTGGCACCTTGACGCACTTGCGGGCGCCGGCTCGATCGGGCTCTGCTAAGTAACGCAGTGTGGCGAACGCTGCTTTGCTGTCCTCGACGCGAGATTTCCCGTCAGCGCGGGACGGCGGACCGCTCTTTTTTGCGCGGCTGGCCGGTTTGTTGGGTTGTTCGGTCTTTCGCCTTGCCATCACTACCTCATCGCGTAGGCGAGTGGACTGCGTCGCTGGGAGCTAATGCGAACGGCACGAATGCTGGGTATGTGCGTAGCTTAGCGTGGCGCCACTGCCCGCCGTTCATCCGCGAAAACACGCCGCACAACAAAAAAAGGCTTCCTGCGAAGGAAGCCTGAGGTGATGGTTGCGGGGACAGGATTTGAACCTGTGACCTTCGGGTTATGAGCCCGACGAGCTGCCAGACTGCTCCACCCCGCGCAATTAGCTCATTGGATGTTACACGAGCGAGCCGCGGCAGCAGGTTGCGTGCCTAAAGCGCCCCGAAGCGTCACGCATGTGTGACAACCGGTCGTCCGTTTCAGCCGTTAGCATGATTTATCAAGGCACTCGGTCTATGTTTTGATTTGTCCCTGGGTCTTGGGATTTGCACTTTGCAGACGATGGTCAGCTCTACGGAAATGATATGAAACACGTAACTCTCTTTAATTCGGTGAAGGCCGTCGTGGTGTCGGCCGCATTGATTTCCGCACCGGTCAGTGCAGCCCCGATATTTTCAGACGTCTATGCGGATGGTGGCAGCAGCGCGGTCGGAATTGCGCAATCGACAGCGGTCTCGAATGCTCCGGTGTTTTCGCACATGGGCATGACCGGCAACAATCAATTCAGCGTCGCTTTCCTAGGCGACGACAACGCGATCCTGCTCGGCCATTATTCAAAGGGCCCGTGGAGCAAGAACGAATTTCTGCGTTCCTGGCAGAACGTCGGTGGCGGCAAGGATTTTGTTCCCGCGGTAGAGACGATCGCCGGCTTGCCCGAGCCGTCGACCCTCGCATTGCTTGGCTTGAGTGCGCTGGCATTTTGTGTGCTTCTGCGGCGCCGGCAAGTGAAGAGCTGAAGCGTTAGCGCGCGCAGTGCTGCATTTCGAAAGCGGCCGCTGGCCGCTTTTTCTATGGGCGCCCATCTAATGCGCTGGTTCCAGCTGCTTTTTAAGGCGGCTCTGTTCGCTGTCGTCGTCGCGGGTTGCGGCGACGGCAAATTTGACCACTACGTTGCGTCGGCGGAGTCGTATCTGGCCCAAGGTGACCCCGCGGCCGCGGCCATTCAACTGCGCAATGCCTTGCAGTACAGGCCGGAAGATGGCGCGCTTCGCCTGATGCTTGGCAGCGCGTTGCTCGAGAATCGCGATCCTGTCGCCGCCGAAAAAGAGTTACGTAAGGCTTTGCAGTACGTTCAGTCCCCGGAAACTGTTCTGCCGCTGCTCGCACGTGCGATGTTGGAGCAGGGCGAGTCGAGGCGCGTGGTCGACGAGTTCGCCGATACGACGTTGTCGAACCTTGGAGCGGAAGCCGCTCTGAAGTCGCTTGTGGGTCATGCGCAGCTGCAATTCAAACGGTGGGGCGCTGCGGCCGAGGCCTTCGCCGCCGCCGAAGCCGCGCTGCCGGGGTACCTGCCAGCGCAAATCGGGGTGGCACGTCTTGCGGCCCTTCAAGGCGACAGCGAAAGCGCATTGAAAACAGCCGATCGACTCGTGGCCGAGCACCCGGCCTCAGCCGAGGCGCAGATTCTGCTCGCTGATATGCGCGCGCTGCGCGATGACCGCGCAGGCTCGATCGCTGCGCTGGAGCGCGCTGTTCGAGTCGACGAGCGCTACCTGCCTGCACGCTACGCGCTGCTGACGACGCTGATCGATGAGCAACAATTCGACGCCGCAGCAGCGCAGCTTGAGCAAACTCGAAAGCTGGCGCGTAACGATCTGCGGATTCACTATTTCAATGCGGCCATCGCGCTCGGCAGGAACGACCTGGTCAATGCACGCGAGGAGTCCCAGCGAGTACTGACGCATTACCCCGAGCACGTGCCGAGCTTGATTCTGGCGGCGGCGATTGAGCTGCAGATGCAGTTGCCGGCGGCTGCGGAAGCTCTAGCCCGGAAGGCGATGATGCTAGCGCCGCAGCACGCAGGTGCGCGCCGGATGCTGGTTCGCATTTATCTGGTCTCCAATCAGCCCGCGAAAGCGCTCGAGGCACTGCAGCCGCTGCTTACTGCCGAGGGCGAAAGTGATGCAACCTTGTTATTGCTGGCGGGCGAAACGTATCTTGCCAACGGCGAGATACGCAACGCTTCGTCGTATTTCGCTGAGGCTTCCAAATCGTCACCGCAGGAGGCTATCGCGCGCACCCGGCTGGGACAGATCGCGCTGGCCACGGGCGACGTGCGGACCGGTTTGAAGCTGCTCGAAGCTGTGATTTCGGCCGGCGGGGCGCCAGCGCATGCTGACCACGCACTGATCGCCGGCTATGTGCGCGTCGACGATTTCAATCGGGCAATGCAGGCGGCGCAGCGCCTGGCCAACAGGGAACCGCGCGCGCCACTGTCTTATCAGCTGCTTGGGTCGGTTTACTTGGCGCAGAAAGATTTCGCGGCGGCGCGCCGCCAATTCCTGCAGGCGCTTGAAGTCGCGCCTGGCTATTTACCGGCAGTGAATTCGCTTGCCGCGCTCGATATCGCGGACGGTAAGGCCGCCGATGCCCGGCAGCGCTACGAAGCGATTGTCGCGCGCGAGCCCAACAACGAACAGGCGTGGATCGGCCTCGCCGACGTGATGGCAAAGACCGGAGCCGATGTGCCGCAGGTCACCGCCACACTGCAACGGGCGGTGCGTGCGAATCCGGAATCGGTCACGGCGCGTCTCTTGTTGATTGCACACCACCAAAGGGAACGACAGCCAGCTTTGGCGCTGGCCGCGGCGCAGGAAGCACGCGCCGCGATGCCGGGCGACAGTCGTGTGTTGTATGCGCTGGCGCAGGCGCAAAGTGCAGCGGGTCAGGCGAACCAGGCAAACGACACCTTCAATCGGTGGGCAGCGCTCGAGCCGCGCGCGAAAATTCCGACGATGCTGCTGGCGGAAAATGCGCTGCGCCAGAATGACCTTCAATCGGCAGTTGCCTTGTATCGGACAGTCGTGCAACAAGAGCCGGACAATTACGTCGCGCTTAACAACCTCGCTTGGGCTGCCGGTCAAATCGGGGACGCGACGGCGATCGCGTATGCGCAGCGAGCCGTCAAGATTGCACCTGCCAATGCAGCGGCGCTCGATACGCTAGGCTCTATATTGTTAGGCAGCGGTGAGCCCGCCAAAGCGGTCGAACCTTTGCGCAAGGCGGTGGTGCTGGCCCCGTTGCGCTCGGATATCCGTTTCAACTATGCAAAAGCGCTGATCAAGGCGGGCAGAAAAGATGTCGCAAAATCCGAGCTTCAAACACTGCAGTCGGCGCCCGATGATTTCGCGGGGAAGTCCGAGGTCGCGGTCATGCTGAAAGCTCTGCAATAGTGCTCGTTGTCGCAGCGTCGTCTTCGTGAGTGAGTCGTCCGTCGTCGGCGTCGTCGGACTCGGCTATGTCGGATTGCCGCTGGCGATCGAGTTCGGCAAGCATCGCCGAACCATCGGATTCGACGTTTCAGCCTCGAAGGTTGATGCGTATCGCGCGCATCGCGATCCGACCGGCGAACTAAGTAGCGAAGACTTCGCAGCCGCGACCCTGTTGGAGCCGACGACCGACCCTGCAGCGCTGCGCGAGGCCGACTTTGTCATCGTCGCGGTGCCCACTCCGATCGACGACGCGCATCAGCCCGACTTTAGCCCGCTTATCGGCGCGAGCACTGCGGTGGGGAGAAATTTGAAGCAGGGCGCCACCGTTGTATTCGAATCGACGGTCTACCCGGGCGCCACCGAGGAAATCTGCATTCCGATTCTGGAACGCGAATCGCTCAAGCGCTGGAAGGACGATTTTTTCGTCGGGTATTCGCCGGAGCGCATCAATCCCGGCGATCGCGATCACACGCTGACTCGTATCGTCAAAGTTGTTGCGGGCGACACGCCCGAGACCCTGCAGCGTGTGGCTGCGATGTACGGCTCGATCATCACGGCCGGCGTCTACAAGGCTTCGAGTATCAAGGTAGCCGAGGCAGCAAAGGTGATCGAAAACACGCAACGCGATTTGAACATTGCGTTGATGAACGAGTTGTCCCTGATCTTTCACCGCATGGACATAGACACCACTGAAGTGCTCGAGGCGGCGGGCACTAAATGGAACTTTTTGCCTTTTCGACCCGGACTCGTCGGCGGGCACTGCATCGGTGTGGATCCTTATTACCTGACGCACAAAGCGGACAAGCTCGGCTATCACCCGCAGGTGATTCTGGCGGGCCGGCGCATCAACGACGGCATGGGAAAGTTTATTGCCGAGCAGACCGTCAAAAACCTGATCCAGTCGGGGGTCGCGGTAAAAGGCGCCCAGGTGATCGTGCTTGGGCTGACTTTTAAGGAAAACTGCCCGGACCTACGCAACTCGAAGGTGATCGACGTCATTCGCGAGCTGCAGTCCTATGGGGTCACGGTAACTGTCCACGATCCGGTCGCCGACCCGGCGGAGGCGTTGACGCACTACGGGCTGGCGCTGACGGCGTGGGACGATCTGCCACGCGCGCACGCGCTGGTGGCAGCGGTCGCGCATCAGTCGTTTCGCCTCAAGTCGGTCGCCGAGTTGATGCAAAAGCTGACGCCCGGCGCGCTGTACGTGGACGTGAAATGTCAGGCTGATGCCCATGCACTGCGAGGGCAGGGGCTCACGGTCTGGCGTCTGTAGCCGAACATCCTAGTCCGGCGCACACCAAAATCCGCGATGCCTTAGGCCGGAAACCGACGGCTGGCCGTTGGTACTTGCGGAGCCGCCGTATTACGCTTATCGACCCTCCGACAGCACGGCTTCCATATCTGCTGCCCGCTGTCAAGAGGGAAAAGCCAGCCTTCCATGACCGATAGTTTGCTATCGGTTTAGGGACGATCCGGCCAAACTGAACTCTGTCAACCAAGTTGTCCGGGCGGGAGTTCAGTGTGCTCGGTCACACCCTTGCAGGTTTTTGTGGTTAGTGTTTCAGGCATCCGTCGATAACAGACGGGGCGGGGCAAGCGGGGCGCAGTTCGTTAAGTAAAACAGGGAGTTGCAGTGCTCAGCTTATCGCGTCGTCAATTTTCGGCGGGGGCCTTGACCGAAATGGTGGTGTTCGCCGCCTGTTGCACGCTGATGATGATTCTAGCGGCCTTGCTGCATGTGGGGCCCTATGGCGTCAGCAGCGCAACCGTGTGGGTTCCCGCCTTCGAGTTTGCGTTGATCATGACCGCGCTGGGCGTCGTGTTCAGCCTGTTTCGCGTGGGAGAGCCGAAGTCCCTGACGGTCGTGTTTGCACGTACGGCGGTCGTGCTGGCAGTGGGGTTTCCTGTCGCCTATGCGTTGTTTGGTTTCGTCGCCGGTGGGTCGGTGGCGCGCGAGGTGTTAGGTTCCGCCAGTCTGTATGCGCTGGCGGGTGTCGTCATGATACGCATGACGATGTCCGCGGTGCAGAGCGCTGGGATGGGCCTGCAGCGGGTTCTGATCGTTGGCACTGGCGAGGAGGCACTGGCAGTAGAGCGAGTGATCGAAAAAGGCCCGCGCCGGTCGGTTGTGGTCGGGTTCTATCCAGTCGGTGTGGACGAAGACAAGCCGTTGCCGCCCACCCTAGGCAGCGCCTCGACCTTCCCGCGGTCGCTGGATCTTCCCTCCATCGTCGAGCGTTTCAAGGTCGACGAGGTCATTATTGCCGTGCGCGAACAGCGCGGCGGTGTGCTGCCGATCCGGGGGTTGTTGGAGTGCCGGGTGCGCGGCGTGCGGGTACGCGATCTGTCGGCGTTCTATGAGCGCGTGCGCGGTGAGGTGCCGATCGAATCGCTGAAGGCGAGCTGGTTGATCTACGGCGAGGGTTTTTCGCAGGACGTCTCCCGTGGCTTCGTCAAACGAACCTTCGATATCGTGCTTTCGCTCGTTCTTCTGATACTCGCGCTGCCTGTGATGCTGCTGACGGCTATCGCCATCTTCCTCGAAGGCGGCGGTCCGGTATTTTTCCTTCAGGAGCGCGTCGGCCGCGCGGGCCGCACCTTCTTGTGCGTCAAGTTCCGCAGCATGCAGATCGACGCCGAGGGCGATGGAGTTGCGCGCTGGGCAAGTGTCAACGACGCACGTGTCACTGTCGTCGGCAAGTTGCTGCGCAAGTTGCGAATCGACGAACTACCCCAGTTGTTCAACGTTCTAAGCGGTGAGATGAGCTTGGTCGGACCCCGTCCGGAGCGCCCTTCGTTCGTGGCTGGGCTGAAAGAGGAAATCCGCTTTTACGATGTGCGTCATTCGATCAAGCCCGGCGTCACCGGGTGGGCGCAAATTCGCTATCCGTATGGCTCGTCGGTCAAGGATTCGCAGCGCAAGCTGCAGTACGACCTTTACTACGTCAAGAACCATTCACTCGCCCTCGACGTATTGATTCTGATGGAGACGGTGCGGGTCGTTGTATTCGGTGAGGGCGCGCAGTAAGGCTACCGCGTTCGATGGCCTCATCGTGGCCAATGTAATAGACTGGATTTCACCGCCATGCGAGCCGCTGGATTCGGCGACTGCATGCTGGTGAGTGTTGTTTTTGCAAAGGTCGTTTTGCGTTTCGGCGAAGGAAAAGCAATGGTTCGTACAAAGAACACTTCATTTGGGCTTCTCGGCTTGATGCTGATCTCGCTGCTGGGCGCGTGCAGCAGTAACAACTATCCGCCGGCACCGGCCACGGCGGCGAGCCCCGACTACCGTTATGTGATCGGTCCGCTCGACACCGTCAACGTCGTCGTGTGGCGCAATCCCGAGCTTTCGGGAACGGTGTCGGTTCGTCCCGATGGGCGCATTTCAACACCACTGGTCGAAGACATTCAAGCCCTTGGCCGCAACCCAGTCGAGCTGGCGCGGGATCTCGAAAAAGCGCTGGCTAAATATATTCGCGATCCGCAGGTCACCGTGATGGTGACCAACTTCGCCGGCTCGTCGACCGAGCAGATCCGGATCGTTGGCGAAGCTGCCAAACCCCAGGCGATTCCGTACCGTCAAAACATGACGGTGCTCGACGTAATGATCCTAGTCGGAGGGCTTACTGATTTCGCCGATGGTAATCGCGCCGTGCTAGTGCGAGGAGCGGAAAAAGGCAAGCAATACAGCGTGCGGCTAGCGGATCTAGTGCGGCGTGGCGACATCTCCGCCAATGTCGACGTGCGGCCGGGTGATGTGTTGATCATCCCGCAGAGTTGGTTCTGAGTTTCATCGCTACTTTGCCTGAGCCGGCGTATGGCGCTGCTTTCCCTCTATTGGTGTAATTGATGGAAGAGTTGCTTCGGCAGTTTTCGACGATCGGCGGCGCCATGTGGCGCCGCCGCTGGATCGGGCTGGCTGTTGCATGGATGGTTGCCGTTGTCGGCGCGGTGATTGTTTGGCGCACGCCGGACCGGTACGAGGCGACAGCACGCGTTTTCGTCGATACACAAACTGTTTTGAAGCCTCTGATGGCGGGGTTGGCCGTGCAACCGAACATCGACGAGCAGATCGGCATGCTGGCACGCACGATCATCGCGCGCCCCAACATCGAGAAGATCATGCACAGCGCAAACCTCGATATCGAGGCGTCGTCGCAGATTGAACGTGACCAGATGGTTGATGACCTGACCAGGCGTCTGCGGTTTACCGGCGGCGGGCGCGAAAACATTTATACGATCTCGTATCAGGACACGAATCCGGACCGTTCCAAGCGAGTGGTTCAGGACCTGCTTTCGCTGTTCGTCGAATCGGGCCTCGGTAACAAGCGGCGTGACAGTGAGTCTGCGCGTCGTTTTATCGACGAGCAGATCAAAGGATATGAGCAGAAGCTAGCTGAGTCCGAGAACCGGCTAAAAGAATTTAAGCTGAAGAATCTCGGTGTGACCAGCGGTACTGGCCTCGATTACTTTACGCGCATGAATGCGCTGAGCGAAGAAGCGGCCAAAGCACGACTGGAACTGAGATCAGCCGAGCAGGCGCGTGATGCCTACCGGCGTGAGCTCTCCGGCGAAGACCCGGTGATGCTGCCTGATATGAACTCCGCGGCTGGGGCCACAGCGAACACGACCGAATACGATGCGCGCATCGACGCGCAGCGCAAGCAGCTCGATGAATTGCTGCGCCGTTACACCGATCAGCACCCCGACGTAGCGTCAACGAGGCGGTTGATCGCGCAACTTGAAGAGCAGAGGAAGCAGGAACTCGACGTCCGACGCAAAGCTGCTGCGCTGGCCCCGGCGCGCTTGTCAGCTTCGACCAATCCCGTTTTTCAGCGCATCAAGATCTCATTGGCCGAAGCCGAGGCAAACGTCGCTTCGCTGCGTGCTCGGGTTTCGGAGAGTGAGGGGAGGCTGGCTCAATTGCGTGCGGTTGCGGGCAAGGCGCCCGGCATCGAGGCCGATCTTGCGCAGTTAAACCGCGATTACGATGTGCTGCGGAAAAACTACGAACAGCTGGTGAGTCGAAGAGAGTCGGCGTCACTCGGTGGCGACGTCGATTCGGCCGGACTCGCCGAGTTCCGCATCATTGACCCGCCGCGCATCGCGCCCAGGCCGGTGTTTCCGAATCGGCTGGCGCTGATTTTCCTGGTATTGCTGGCCGCGCTGGGTGCCGGGCTCGGCGCGAGTTTCGCGATGGCGCGCTTGTTTCCGACGTTCCACTCAGTCGCGGCAATACGCCAGTTCTCGTCGCGCGCCGTGCTCGGCAGTGTCTCCTTGCTTGAAACGCCGGCGGTGCTTTTGCGGCACCGGATTGCGAATGCTGCGTTCGCAGGGGGCCTTGCTTCGCTAGTCGTTGCCTGTGGCGTATGGGCCACCTGGGTGTCGATGAGCGTGCGGGTGTGAGGGGCGTCACTTGAACACGATCGAGCAAGCGGCACGCCGTCTGGCCCAACTACGAAGCGCGGGCGTCGAAGCGACGGTTGATGCGTATTCGGCGGCCGTCGCGCCCGCAATCCGTCAGGACGAACTCGATAATGATCCGGTTGCGCTGCGCTCCGGCGATGCCGAGCGTGTTACGCGCGTCTTTAAGTCAGACGGGGAGCGTGCGCGCGATCAGGGATTGGAATCGCCACAGATCAACATCGATCTCGAGCGCCTGTCGGCCATGGGCTACGTCTCGCCGCATGCGCCGTCATCGCGTCGTGCGGAGGAATTCCGCATGGTCAAGCGGCCGCTGCTGAACAACGCGCGCGGCAAATCGGCAGCACCCGTTATCAATGCGAATCGCATCATGGTGACAAGCTCGCTTGCGCGCGAAGGCAAGACCTTCGTTTCGATCAATCTCGCGATTTCAATCGCGCTCGAGCGCGATACGACCGTTCTGCTGATCGACGCTGACGCAACGCGGCCGGCGGTGCTCGAGCGACTCGCGCTGCCGCCCGCAAAGGGCCTGCTCGACGTTTTGAGCGACCCCGAGCTCGATATTCAAACGGTACTGCTGCGGACCAACGTCGAGCGGCTGGCGATTCTCCCGGCAGGAACGCTGCACGAGCAGGCGACCGAGCTACTTGCGAGCCGGCGCATGAGTGCGCTGGTGGACAAGCTGGCGGCGCGGTTCCCCAATCGCATTCTGGTGTTCGACGCACCCCCGTTACTGGGTTCGACCGAGTCGCGGGTGCTCGCAGCGCACATGGGGCAGGTGGTCCTGGTGATCGAGGCCGATCGGACTCCGCAACGCCAGGTCAACGACGCGCTGGTGACGCTTGAGAGCTGCCCAGTTGTCATGACGTTGCTGAACAAAGCGTCGTCTTCAGAGGCAGGCTCATATTACGGTTCGCGCGTTACTTGAGACCGCCGGTGCGTGCGCCTGATACTGCAGCTGCCTGTTTGAGCGGTTGGCTTTGCCGGGCCTTCGTCTGCACCGCACCTGCCTTCTGCTGTGCGGGTTCCGCGTATGCCCAGCGTTGGGTTGTCGAGCCCAGCATTCAGGCGCAGGCCACGCTGACGAATAACGCCAATTACGACATCGGCTCGCAGCGCGAGGCCGACTTGATTTTCAACGTGATGCCGGCGATCAGCTTTACGCGAGAGGGGCCGCGCTTGCGACTAAACGGCGCCGCGTCGCTGAATGTCATCGGCTACGCCGAGGGCACGCAGACAAGCCGCCTGCTGCCACAGGCGAGCATCCTTGCCAACCTGGAGGCGATCGACCGGATCTTCTACGTCGATGCGGGACTGCAAACGAATCAGGAAGTGCTCAATCCGTTTTTGGCACGGTCGGATACTGCTTCGACGTTCAACAAGTACACCTACACGCAGGCGCGAATCGCTCCGTATTTGCAGGGCAACCTGGGCAGCGACTGGCGCTATCTGGTGCGGAGCGACAACTCGTACACGTACACGTCACAGTCAGATACGTCGTTGGCGGACGCCTACTACGGCCGCCACGCAGCGGAGATCGTGCGTCTCGCAACTCCCCTTGGCGCATCGTTGCGTGTGCAGAGCGACGTGACGCGCTTTAGCAACCAACCCGAAGCTGATCAGCATCTTGAGGTCGCGCGGGCAACGATCGACTATGCCTTCACGCCCCAGTTCACGTTGGGCCTGCGCGGCGGTTATGAACGCACCAACTACACGACCGCCGACGAGTCGGGATTGATCTACGGGGCTTCGATGGCGTGGTTGCCGAACCCGCGCACGCGGCTGACGGGTTTCTGGGAAAGCCGGTTTTTCGGGCCGGCGTACGAGGCATCGTTTTCCAACCGCCAGCGGCGTTTTGCCACCACTCTATCGTTCTCGCGCTCGGTCGCCACGTATCCTCAGTTGATCCTGCAGCTGCCGTCGACCGGCAACGTAGCGAACTTGCTGAACGCGATTCTGATCGCGCGCTTTCCGGATCCGGTCGAGCGCGCGCAACAGGTGCAGGACCTGATTGCGCGCCAGGTATTGCCGTCGTCGCTGCCGGGCGCGATCAATATTTTCTCGCGCGGAATCAATGTGCTGACGTCGGGCGCTGCCACCTTTGCTCTAACCGGCGTGCGTAACACACTTGCGCTGAACGTTTTCTATCTGAAGACCGAGTTGTTGCCCGACGCGGCGATCCCGCCGACCTTCATCACCTTCAACAACAGCATTCAAAAGGGCGCCTCGCTGTCTCTCAATCACCGGCTGAGCCCGCTGATGACGCTAAACGCCTCGGCGACCCGGCGCGAAACGCGCGGGTTTGATCTGAGTTCCGGCAATGTGACCGAGCAGAATATTTTCGCCGTGCAGGCAACGCGCCAGTTGACGCGACGCAGCCAGGCGTTCCTTGGTGCTCGTTACCAACAGCAGGATTCGAGCTCCAGTTTCATTCGTGACACCAACGAAGCTGCGATCTTCGTTGGCCTCGCGCATCGGCTGTAGCGACTATGTACGAGGACTTCTACGGATTCTCCGGCAAGCCATTCCAGCTCAGCCCCGACCCGGCGTTCTACTTCGGAAGTAAAGGGCACAAGAGCGCGTTCGCGTATTTGAAATATGGCGTTTATCAGGGCGAAGGGTTTCTGGTCATCACCGGCGACATCGGCACTGGCAAGACCACGCTGGTGCGTGCACTGCTGAATGAACTCGACCCGCATGAGGTCGTAGCGGCGCAGATCGTCAGTACGCAGCTCGATGCGGATGATCTGCTGCGTGCGGTCGCCACAGCGTTCGGCGTCAAGACGCGGGCCGACGACAAGGCGCAGCTAATCGCGACGATCGAAGCGTTTCTGCTGACGACTCTGCAAGAGGGCAAGCGCGCGCTGTTGGTCGTCGACGAGGCGCAGAACCTGGGCGCCCGCTCGCTGGAAGAGTTGCGCATGCTGTCCAATTTTCAGTGTGGCGACCACGCCCTGCTGCAAAGCTTCTTGATCGGCCAGCCCGAGTTGCGCATCCTGATGCGGTCGCCGTTGATGGAGCAGTTCAGGCAGCGGGTGATTGCTTCGTATCACCTGGGCCCGCTCGATCAGGCCGACGCTCGAGCGTACGTCGAACACCGCCTGCACTTCGTCGGGTGGAAGGACGACCCCAAGTTTGCAGATGACGCCTTTACTGAAATCCATCGCGCGACCGGCGGCGTGCCGCGGCGGATCAATTCGGTGTGTAACCGGGTGCTGTTGGCGGCGTATCTCGTCGAGAAGCACGCCATCGAGCAGTCCGATATCGCTGCGGCGGCGTCGGAAATCGCCGGCGAGATGGGCGCCGACATTGCGTTACCGTTGTCGCTGACCAAGCGCGAGGCTCTGACTGCCGCGCCGAAGCGCGATGGCGCGGCAGCCAAGCGCGAGCCGGTTTCGAGCAGTCGGGTCGCGGCGCGCCCGCTGGCCGCGATCACCGAGCGGATTGAACATCTCGAACACAATGTGGACGGGTTATTGAGCGTCGTGCGCGGCATTGTGGAGCCAGAGCGTGCGCTGCCCGACGAAGAGACTCGAGGCCCGGCTCGATCGTCCAAGGGCAGGTGAGATGGCCGGCGCCGGTCCGGTGTTGTGTGTTGTCGGCGCACGGCCCAACTACATGAAAGTCGCTCCGCTGCTGAAGGCGTTCCAAGGCTGCGCCGGCTTGCCGCGCGCAGTGCTGGTTCATACAGGTCAGCATTACGACTTTGACCTGAACGATCGCTTGTTCGTCGACCTCGAGCTTCCGGCGCCCGATGTCAATCTCGAGGTTGGTTCTGGCTCGCACGCGGTGCAAACGGCAGAAGTGATGAAACGTTTTGAGCCCGTGATTGATCGATACGAGCCGTCGTGCGTTGTCGTGGCCGGAGACGTGAATTCGACGCTGGCGTGCAGCCTGGTGGCGTCCAAGAAGAATGTCGCGGTCGCGCACATCGAGGCGGGATTGCGTAGCTTCGACCGCTCGATGCCCGAAGAAATCAACCGCCTGTTGACCGATCAGCTGGCGGATCTGCTCTACACGACCGAGCGCAGCGCGCACGCCAACCTGGAGCGCGAGGGGATCAGCGGAGAGCGCGTGCACTTCGTCGGCAACCTAATGATCGACGCGCTGCGGGCAGCGCTGCCGAAGGCGGTTCCCGCCAATGAGTTGCTGCGGCGAGCCGGAGTCAGCGAACTGCGCGGTGGCGACCAGGCCGGCTATGCGGCGGTCACTCTGCATCGCCCATCGAACGTCGACGATGAACAAACGCTGTCGCACATCGTCTCAATCTTGGGGGAGGTTGGGCAGCGCATGCCGGTGATCTGGCCGCTTCACCCGCGGACGCGGACGAATATCGAAAAGTTCGGCCTCAGTGGCTTGATGCAGCGGCAGTCGATCGCGTGCCTGCCGCCGCTCGGCTATCTGGAAATGGTAGGACTGTTGCGCGATGCCGCGCTGGTGCTGACGGACTCCGGGGGAGTGCAGGAAGAAACCACTGCGCTCGGCGTGCCTTGCTTGACGATGCGCTCGAACACCGAACGTCCGATCACGGTCGACGAAGGCACCAATACCTTGGTAGGCACGGACCGCATGCGGATTCTCGCTGCGGTGGACGAGGTTCTGCGCACGGGCGGCAAGCGTGGCCAGATTCCGGAATTGTGGGACGGCAAAGCCGCACCGCGCATCGTGCACCACATGGCGCGTTGGCTTTCTGAGCGCGCCGGCGCGCGTTTTCAATGACCGCGCGGCTGCTTCCGCTCTCGGCGCCCGGCGTGATTGCCAATGCGCTGACGATCGACGTCGAGGACTATTTTCAGGTGTCGGCCTTTGCACCGTACATCGAACGCAGTGCGTGGGACTCAACACCGTGCCGAGTCGAGCGCAACATCGAGCGCATTCTGTCGCTTCTCGACGAGCACAAAGCAAAGGCGACATTTTTCACGCTTGGCTGGTTGGCGCAGCGTTATCCGCACGTCGTGCGCGACATCGGTGCAGCCGGCCACGAGGTGGCGAGCCATGGTCAGGCGCATCTGCGTGCATCCGAACAATCGCCCGCGCAGTTTGACGCCGACATTCGCGACGCGAAGAAGATGCTCGAAGACACGGTCGGTGCCGCGGTACGCGGCTATCGCGCGCCGAGCTTTTCGATCGGCCGCGACAATTCATGGGCGTTTGATCGCATCGCGCAGGCGGGCTATCTCTATAGCTCGAGTGTTTATCCGGTCCAACACGATCATTACGGATGGCCTGCAGCGCCACGCTTTGCGTTTCGCACCGACGCCGGCGTCCTCGAAATCCCGGTCAGTACTGCGCGCGTGTTCGGCCGCAACCTACCGGCGGGCGGTGGCGGATATTTCCGGCTCGCACCCTACGTGCTTTCGCGCTGGGCCATTAATCGAGTTAATCGCACCGACAGGCAGCCGGCGATTTTTTACTTCCACCCATGGGAGATCGATCCGCAACAGCCGCGCGTTGCAGGCATCGGACTGAAAACTCGCTTTCGCCACTACGTGAACCTCAATCGTACCGAGCGCAGGCTGCGGCGTTTGCTCAGTGATTTTCGCTGGGATCGGGTAGATCGCGTTTTCGATCTCGATGCAGCGTGAAGCCGAATGATGCCTCCGGCGTGCTAGGTGCGCCGCTAACGGTGCGGCGCTTCGGGCCGGATGATCGTACGGCGTGGGCCGAATTCGTACGCACCTGCAGGGACGCGACGTTTTTTCATCGCATCGAATGGCGCGACATCATCGAGCAGATCTTCGGCCATCGCACGCACTATCTGCTGGCGGAGCGGGACGGGCGAATCGCGGGAGTATTACCACTGGCGCAGGTCAAGAGCCTGCTGTTCGGGCACTCTTTGAGCTCGCTTCCGTTTGCCGTCTACGGCGGAGCGGCAGTTTCAGATGAAACTGCGCGCACCGAACTGCATGCAGCGGCAGCGGATCTGGCGCGACGGCTCGCCGTCGACTACCTAGAACTGCGCAACCGGATACCGTGCGAGCCCGGTTGGCCGCGACAGGATTTGTTCGTGACTTTTCGCAAGTCGATCGAACTGAGCGACGAGGCGAATCTGCAGGCGATTCCACGCAAGCAGCGCGCGATGGTGCGCAAGGCAACTCAGCGTGGGCTGACGAGCGAGATCGACGCGAGCGTTGATCGCTTCTTCGATCTGTACGCGGACAACGCGCATCGTCACGGCACACCACCGTTTCCAAGGCGGTACTTTGAGTCGTTGCAACGCGCGTTCGGCGACGCTTGCGACGTGATGACGGTGGTCAGTGCCGACGGTCACCCGATCTCGAGCGTGCTGTCCTTTTATTTTCGCGATGAAGTTCTACCGTACTACGCGGGCGACTTCGTCAATGCGCGTGATCTCGCTGCCAACGATTTCAAGTATTGGGAACTGATGCGGCGTGCGCGCGTGCGCGGCTGCAGGGTGTTTGATTATGGTCGCTCGAAACGCGGCGCCGGCTCATTCGATTTCAAGAAGAACTGGGGTTTCGAGCCGCAGCCGTTGCACTACGAATACAGATTGCTCAAAGGAGCAGGCATTCCGCAGAACAATCCGGCTAACCCCAAGTACCGCGCAGTCATCGGCCTGTGGCGCCGCCTGCCACGCTCGCTCGTCAATGCGATCGGACCATCGATCGTGCGAAATCTTGGGTAACTTCGTGATGGAGTCTCTTCTTTTTCTGGTTCATCGCATCCCGTTCCCCCCGAACAAAGGGGACAAGATTCGCTCACATCACCTGCTGCGGCACCTTGCCGCTCGCTATCGAGTGCATCTGGGCACGTTTATCGACAACGCTGATGACACCGCATACGTACCCGCGCTCGACGAAGCGTGCGCCACACGCTGCGTGATTGCGCTCAATAGTCGGTCGGCAACGCTGCGCAGCTTGCGGGGCTTTATTTCGGACGAGCCGTTGACATTGCCCTATTACCGCAGCACCGAGTTGCGCCGTTGGGTAGAGCGTACGGTGGTCGAAAATGGTATCAAGAAAGCGTTTGTCTATTCGGCCGCGATGGCGCAGTACTTCAAATCACTGCCGACGCTGCATATGGTGCTCGATTTGGTCGACGTCGATTCGGCGAAGTGGACACAGTATGCGGAGCGACATACTTGGCCCTCGTCGCTCGTTTACCGGCGCGAAGGCAGAAAGCTACTTGCTTTCGAGCGGGATGCGGTCAAGCGCGCGGCAGCGACAGCGTTCGTCACACGTGGTGAAGCCGACCTGTTCATTCGCCTGGCGCCGGAGTCAGCAGGCTGCGTGCATGTGATTGAAAACGGTGTCGACACAGGCTACTTCGCGCCCGGCGATCGACCATCGCCGTATGCGGTCAACGAGGCGCCGATCGTTTTTACCGGCGCGATGGATTACTGGCCCAATATAGACGCGGTGACATGGTTCGCGCGCGAGCTGCTGCCCCCCGTTCTGCAGCAACGGCCGGACGCACGGTTCTACATCGTCGGCATGAACCCGGCAAAGGCCGTCACCGCGCTCGCGTCCGACCCGCGCGTCATCGTCACCGGCAAAGTCCCTGACGTGCGGCCCTATCTGCAATATGCCGCGGCGGTGGTCGCACCACTGCGCATCGCGCGCGGAATTCAGAACAAGATACTCGAAGCGATGGCCATGGCAAGACCCGTGGTCGTATCGGCGGGAGCGGCGCGCGGTGTGTCGGCTGTGCCTGGTATCGAATGCGAGGCGGCGGCCGATGGTGAAGAGTTTTGCCGCAAACTGCTGGCGGTGATGCGCGCCGAAGTAGGTCGACCAATGGGTGAACGAGCGCGCGCCCGAATCGTGGCCGACTACTCTTGGGAGCGCAACTTATCGGCGTTCGATAGATTGCTGGCGCCGCACACCCATGCACGCTGACGCGCAGCCGCGCACGAAGCTGATGAACGTCAGGGTGACGAGGGAGCCGTTTCTCACGACACTTCTTTTGACGGCAATCGCGCTGGCAATCCTTGCAATATTCTGGCCCACAACCCAGTCGATGCTCGAAACCTGGCGTCGTTCTTCGACGTATGGGCACTGCTACCTGGTGATACCGATCGCGATTGCGATGGCTTGGCGCCAATCGATGGCGCCGGCCGGCGCGCCGCTCACTGTCGAACCATTCAGGCCATTCTGGCCCGGACTCGCGCTGGTTGCGGCAGTCGGCTTTGCGTGGCTGCTGGGTGAAATCGCCGGCGTCGCGGTGGTCGCGCAATTCGCCGTCATCGGCATGGTCGTCGCAACTGCGTTAACGGTATGGGGCAAAAGCTGGGCGCGCCGGCTCGCGTTTCCGCTCGCATTTCTTTTTTTCGCCGTGCCTTTCGGCGAAGGCCTGCTGCCGTTTCTGATGCAGTGGACTGCCGATGCCACGGTAGCGGCACTGCGTGTGACCGGAGTGCCGGTTTATCAGGAAGGCAACTATTTCGTCGTTCCCACCGGGAGCTGGTCGATCATTGAGGCGTGCGGTGGTGTTCGGTACTTGATTGCGGCGCTGATGACCGGTTGCGTTTTTGCATGGCTGCAGTATCGCTCGCTATTTAAGCGCATCGTCTTCGTTGCGGCCGCGCTCATAGTCGCGCTGGTCAGCAACTGGCTGCGCGCCTATGCGATCGTGCTGATGGGCCAGTGGTTGGTCGGCGCGGACCACAACACGTGGGGATGGCTGATCTTCGCAGTTTCGATGTTCGGTTTGTTTGCGGCTGGTATGCGGTGGAGCGATGGCCCTTCTGGGGCCTGCACATTGCTTGCGCAACCCGCCAATGCGCCGACCGTTTCGATGCATGCGATTCCTGCGGCGCTCGTCGCCGGCTTGTTGACGGCGGCGGTATGGCCCATCCTGGCTGCGCAAATCGAGTCGCGCGTCGACACGCGCGCCGTGCGGATAGACACGATCACTCCGCGCGGCAACTGGCAAGCCGCACCGCTGGACTCCGGGAACTGGGCGCCGGAACTGGTGGCTCCGAAGGCGGTGGCCGCTCAGAGCTTTACGCTCAATCGGAGCGTCGTCAATGTTTACCTGGGGGTATATCGTGGGCAGAAGCAGGGCGCCGAATTGGTCAATATGATGAATCGGGTCGTCGACAACGACAGCAAGCGTTGGCGACTGATCCAAAGCGGCGCCGCCGAAGTACGCATAATGGGCGAGCCGACGACAATCAGAACCGCGTTGGTGCGCAGCGCGAATGAACAACTACTGATTTGGCACTGGTACTGGCTTGCTGGCCACACCACCAGCAGCGACGTTCGCGTCAAAGTGCAGCTCGCGCTGCAACGGTTGAGCGGCGTGCCCGATACCGCGGCCTGGGTCGCGGTATACACACAGGTCGATGACGATATAGGTGCCGGCGCGCGCAGATTGAATGCATTTGTGGAAGCGATGAGCGGTTCGATCGACAGCGCGCTCGCAACGACTGCACAGCGATGAACGGCAGAGACCATCGGCCGCTGATTGCGCACGTTGTTTATCGCTTCGACATCGGCGGCCTTGAAAACGGCGTGGTCAACTTGGTAGATCGATTGCCTGAGTCAAGCTGGCGTCACGCGGTGGTGGCGTTGACCGAAGTGTCGGCCACGTTTTCGCAGCGCGTGCGGCGGCAGGACGTGCAATTCGTATCGCTGCACAAACCGCCGGGCCACTTATGGACGCTTTATCCGCGCCTGGTGCGCACGTTGCGCGAGTTGCGGCCCCTAATTGTTCATACGCGCAATCTGGCGGCGCTCGAGGCCGCGGTGCCCGCGTGGGTAGCCGGGGTGCCCGTTCGTATCCACGGTGAACACGGGCGCGACGCACTCGACCCCGACGGCGCGCGGCGCCGCTATCAATGGGTGCGCCGCGGGTACAGTCCGTTTGTGTCGCGCTACGTCGCTGTGTCCAAGGATCTCGAAAGTTACCTGCAAAGGCGAGTGGGGATTGCAGCCAATCGTGTGGTGCAGATCTACAACGGCGTCGATTCCGGTCGGTTCCGGCCAGTTGTCGGCGCGGGCACGGCGATTCGTGGCTGCCCTTTTCAAAGTCCTGAACACTGGCTGGTCGGCACCGTCGGTCGCATGGATGTTGTCAAAGATCAAGGCACGTTGGCGCAGGCATTTGCGCTTGCGGTGCGCACGAATCCGGACACCCGCGAGCGAATGCGGCTGATAATGGTCGGCGAAGGCGTGCTGCGGTCGCACGCTGAACGCATTCTCAATGACGCGGGTGTGGGTGAACTGGCCTGGTTTGCCGGCGAGCGTAACGACATTGCTGAAGTGATGCGCGGGCTGGACTGCTTTGTACTGCCGTCGCGCGGGGAGGGCATTTCGAACACCATTCTCGAGGCGATGGCGAGTGCGCTGCCGGTGGTCGCCACCGGCGTCGGCGGTAATGCGGAGCTGATCGAAGATGGGCTAACCGGTTGCGTCGTGCCCGCCGGCGACCCTCCGGCGATGGCGCGGGCGATCTTGCGTTACTTCGACGATCCGTCGTTGACACGCAAGCATGGACGCGCCGGCCGCAATCGAGTCGAGGAAAGTTTCAGCCTGGACCGCATGGTGGAGGCCTACCATCGCTTGTATCTTGCCGAGCTGGGCTCGAAACATCGCGTCGCGACGCGCCCGATTTCCGAATCGCCGTCCGCGGAACGCTGAACCAGCCATGTGCGGCATCGTTGCCATCATTGACCTGCGAGGACGTCGGCCGATCGATCGTGACACGCTGGTTCGCATGAACGAGTCGCAACATCATCGAGGCCCGGACGAAGCCGGATTGCATTTGGCGCCCGGCGTGGGGCTCGGGCACCGGCGGCTTTCCATTATCGATCTTGCGACCGGCCAGCAGCCGCTTTTCAACGCCGACCGTTCGGTGGTCGTGGTCTACAACGGTGAGATCTACAACTATCAGGACTTGATCGGCGAATTGACCGCACTCGGGTACGCGTTTCGCACGCGCAGCGACACCGAAGTCATCGTGCACGCGTGGGAAGCCTGGGGCGAAAAATGTGTGCATCGGTTGCGCGGGATGTTTGCGTTCGTGCTGTGGGACGAAAGGCAGCAGACGGCTTTCATCGCGCGTGATCGGCTCGGTGTGAAGCCGCTTTATTACGCCTCGTTGCCGGACGACTATCTGATTGTCGGCTCCGAATTGAAATCGCTGCTCGCGCATGGCGCGCTCACACGCACGATCAATCCACGCGCGGTCGAGGAGTATTTCGCTCTTGGTTACGTACCGGAGCCACGGACAATTTTCCAAGGCGCGGCCAAGCTGGAGGCAGGGCATACTGTGACGGCGCGCCGCGGCATTCCGTTGCCAGCCCCGCGCGAGTATTGGGATGTGGCATTCACCGGGTCGAACACGCTGTCAGCCGAGGGAGCGTCGGCTGAATTGATCGAACGCCTACGCGAAAGCGTTCGGCTGCGGATGATCTCGGAAGTGCCGTTAGGGGCGTTTCTGTCCGGCGGCGTCGATTCCAGCGCGGTCGTCGCGATGATGGCCGGCACTTCGTCGACGCCCATCAACACGTGTTCGATCTCGTTCTCCGATGCGCAATACGACGAATCGAAATACGCGCTTCAGGTCGCGCAACGCTACCGCACGCGACACTTTGTGGAGCGCGTCGAGAGCGACGACTTCGATTTGGTCGATCAATTGGCGCGCGTATATGACGAGCCTTATGCCGACAGCTCAGCGCTGCCGACGTATCGCGTGTGCGAGCTCGCGCGCAAGCACGTGACGGTGGCGCTGTCGGGCGACGGCGGCGATGAGAGTTTCGGCGGATATCGGCGCTATCGGCTGCACATGATGGAAGAGCGGATGCGGCAGCCGCTGCCGCTTGCGTTGCGCCGCCCGGTTTTCGGACTGCTCGGCCGCATGTATCCGAAGGCTGACTGGGCGCCGCGCGTACTGCGCGGAAAGACGACTTTGCAGGCGCTTGCACGCGATTCGGTGCAGGCCTACTTTCACAGCATGTCGCTTCTGCGCGATGACATGCGCAGCCGGCTTTACTCCAACTCGTTCAAGGCCCAGCTGGCGGGGTACAACGCGATTGAAGTGTTTAAACGCCACGCGGCGCGCGCGAAGTGCGACGATCCCCTGTCGCTGATCCAGTACCTCGACCTGAAGACGTATCTGGTGGACGACATCAATACCAAGGTCGACCGGGCCAGCATGGCGCACTCGCTCGAGGTTCGCGAACCGCTGATGGATCATCAATTGGTCGAATGGCTCGCGGGCCTGCCTTCGTCATTCAAGCTGCGTGCGGGTGAAGGCAAGTGGCTGTTCAAGAAAGCTATGCAGCCGTATCTGCCGAACGAGGTGCTGTACCGGCCGAAGATGGGCTTCGCGGTGCCGCTCGCGACGTGGTTTCGGGGCCCACTGAAGCAGCGCCTGCTCGGCGCTCTGTCCGGCGAGTGCCTGGCCGATACGGGACTCTTCGACGTTACTTACCTGCAGCACCTGTTCGATCAGCATCAGTCAGGTAGGCGCGACCATAGTGCGCCGCTATGGTCGCTGTTGATGTTCGACGCCTTTGTGCGGCAGGCTCTAGCGAGTCGACCCGGCGCAGGTGCGCGCGCGCTTTCGGCGTGAGCGAACCCGAGATGCTCGTGCATGCTCCACGTCTGCTGGTTTTCTGCTCGCTATTTCCCAGCGACGTGCAGCCGCAATCCGGCCTGTTCATCCGTGAGCGGATGTTCCGAGTTGCACAGCATTTGCCGATCGTCGTGGTTGCGCCGCAGGCGTGGTTTCCCGGTCAGGCGCTGATTCGATTGTTTCGTCCCCATTTTCGTCCGATGGCTCTGGCACACGAAACGATGGAAGGCATCGCCGTGCACCGGCCACGTTTTTTCTGCATTCCCGGTGTGCTGAAGTGGGCCGACGGACTGTTCATGGCGTTGTCATCGTTCGTCACGGTGCGCCGCGTTGCGCGCGAACACGGCGCCAATATTATCGATGCGCACTTCGGCTACCCGGATGGATACGCAGCGGTTTTGCTCGGCCGCTGGCTGCAGCTACCCGTGATGCTGACATTGCGCGGCAAGGAAGAGCGGCAGTCGCGCACCAGCGTAGCTGCCGCGCTGAGGCGAGCGATCACCGGTGCCGATCATCTGATTGCCGTATCCAGTGCTTTACGCGAACTAGCGATCGCGCAGGGTGCCGACGGTTCGCACGTGCAGGTGGTGGGCAACGGGGTCGACCTAAAAAGGTTCAGTCCCATGCTGCGCGCGCAGGCGCGACGACAACTGGCGTTGGCGGAGCGTGCGCAGGTTCTGGTCTCAGTCGGCATGCTCGGTGAGCGCAAGGGCTTTCACCGCGTAATCGAGTGCCTGCCGGACCTGCTGACGGAGCACCCCGAACTGCATCTTCTGGTGGTCGGTGGCCCAGGGTCGGAAGGCGACATGGGTCCGCAACTCAAGAATCTCGTTCGCAAGCTGGCACTCGACGAGCGCGTCCACTTTCTAGGGGCGCTGGGGCACGAGCAGTTGAGTGCGGTGTTGTCGACGGCCGATGTCTTTGTGCTTGCGACTTCGTACGAGGGGTGGGCGAACGTGTTTTTAGAGGCTATGGCGTGCGGTCTGCCTGTCGTCACGACGGAGGTAGGCGGTAACGCACAAGTGGTCAAAGATCGTACGCTCGGTATTCTCGTTCCATTCGGTGACAAGCAGCGTTTGCGGCAGGCGATCGCCGAAGCGCTTGGCACGGAGTGGGACCGCGTTTCGATCCGCGCGTATGCCGAATCAAACTCGTGGGACAGCCGCATTCCAATACTGGTCGAATCGTATCGGCAGCTGGCATCGAATTACCGGCGCGGCCATCGGATGAACGTCGGGAATAACGATGCGCAATAGCGTGATGCGCGCGATCTACGCGACCTTGTCGCCGGCGGGCTCGCGTGCGCGGCTGTCGACGCTGATTTTTCACCGGGTTCTGGCGGCGTCTGATCCGCTCAGCCAGGACCCGAGCGGTGCCCAATTCGAGCATCGGATGCGTTGGGTGGGGCAGCATTTCAACGTGTTGCCGTTGACCGATGCCGTCGCGCGCTTGCGGAACTGCACGCTTCCCGCTCGCGCGCTTGCCATCACCTTCGATGACGGCTATGCCGACAATCAGCGGATCGCAGCGCCGATTCTGCACGGGCTCGGGCTGCCTGCCACCTTTTTCATCGCTACCGGTTACCTCGACGGTGGCTGCATGTTTAATGACGCGATCACGGCGGCGGTGCGCGGTTGCGCGCGCGGCAGTCTCGATCTGACCGAGCTTGCGCTCGGAACCCATTCGCTTGCATCGCTCGCGCAACGGCGGAGCGCGATCGCAGCGCTGTTGACGCAGTTGAAAAGTCTAGATCCTGCGCAGCGCGCCGCGAAGACCGAGGCAATCTGTCGCGTTACCGAAGTTGTGCCACCGACTGACTTGATGATGAATTCTTCCCAAGTTACCGCTTTGGCGCGCGACGGCTTCGAAATCGGTGCCCATACGGTGAATCATCCGATCCTTGCGCGGCTCGGTCGAGCGGCTGCGCGAGATGAGATTCATCGCGGCCGGCAACGCCTCGAAGAGATTGCCGATGCTGCGATTCGCATGTTCGCTTATCCGAACGGCCGTCCCGGCGAGGATTACACCTCGGACACCACTGAGCTTGTGCGCCAACTCGGTTTCGACGCTGCGTTCACCACAGCGCACGGGGTGGCGAATCGAAGTGCCGATCACTATCAATTGCCGCGCTTCACGCCGTGGGATCTTGGCGACTTGAAATTCGGACTCAGAATGGCGCGCAATCTGATGAATGCCAATCCGACAATCGAAGCGGCAGCATTGCAGCCGGACTTGATCCGACACGCGCAATGAAAATAAGCATCTTCGGCCTGGGTTACGTTGGCAGCGTGTCAGCCGCGTGCCTGGCGCGCGACGGCCACGATGTGGTCGGCGTTGATGTCAATGCGCAAAAGCTCGAACTGCTACGGGGTGGCAAGGCGCCGATTGTTGAAGAAGGTATTCAGGAGTTGACTCGTTTGGCCGTCGAATCCGGGCGGCTGAAAGTCACGGACGACGCGATGGCCGCAGTCGCACAGACCGCGCTGTCCTTTATATGCGTCGGCACGCCGTCTTCGGCGAACGGCTCGCAGGATCTTTCGGCGGTGGTGCGGGTTTCCGAAGTAATCGGCGCAGCAATCGCGCGTAAACAAGCATTTCACACGGTCGTTTTGCGTTCGACCGTGGAGCCTGGGACCGCCGTTGAAGCGGTGCGGCCTGCGCTTGAACGTACCAGTCGCAAGCGCTCCGGAACGGATTTCGGACTGTGCTTCCAGCCGGAGTTCTTGCGCGAGGGAAGTTCAATCAAGGATTACGACCATCCACCGTTCACGATTGTCGGCGCAGATTCACCCGTATCGGTCGAGGCGTTAAGAACATTGTTCGGGCATTTGCCGTGCGACTTCATCGTCACCGACATTCGAACTGCCGAATCACTGAAGCTAGTGTGCAACGCCTTCCATGCACTGAAGATCACCTTTGCCAACGAGGTCGGCCGCTTTGCAAGCGCGTTGAGGATCGATGGCCGGCAGATCATGTCGCTGGTATGCCGCGATACGCAGTTGAACATTTCACCTGCATACCTGCGGCCGGGATTCGCTTTCGGCGGTTCTTGTCTGCCCAAAGACCTGCGTGCGCTGTCGTACATGGCGCGCGCGCGCGACGTCGAGACCCCGGTAATCAGCGGCATCCTGCCAAGTAACCAGATTCATATCGAGCGGGTGCTCGAGCGAGTACTCGCGGAAAAACGTCGGAAGGTCGGACTGCTCGGCTTGAGTTTCAAGCCAGGCACCGACGACTTGCGCGAGAGTCCGCTGGTGACGCTCGCAGAACGAATGCTGGGAAAGGGATTGCGGCTTTCGATCTACGACGCCGATGTCAGCCTGTCGCGACTGATCGGTGCCAACAAACAATACATCGATGAGATTATTCCGCACCTCGGCCAACTGCTGACGAGCAGTGCGGAAGACGCGATCGACGATGTAGAGATCATCATTGTCGGGCAGTCGCTGCCATCGCTTTGGAACACGGTGTATTCGAAGGGCAAGGCGGAGCAACTGGTGATCGATCTGGTGGGCGGGGCGCATCCCGCGCGGCTCAAGCCCAGTTACTGGGGCGTGTGCTGGTGACTAGGCCCGAGCTGGTCTTTGTGTCGCCTCGATTCTTGTTCCCGGCCGACACAGGAGGCGCGATCCGCACCACAGAAATACTGCGCAACATGCAAGGCGGCAAATTCAGAATCCGATTGCTGAGTCCGGTGCCTACTGGCGACGAACATCGTTACGCGCCGGATCTGCGGAAGATTGCCGATGACTGGCAATGCTGGCCGGCAGCGAGGGCGGCGCAATTGCGTTGGCGGCGCTACCCGCTGCTGGCATCGCGCCTGCCGCTGACGATCGCCTCGGATCGCTCCAAAGTTGGAATGAAGGTTGTGGCAGCGGCGCTTGCGCGCAAGCCGCAGGTAGTCGTCTTCGACTTTCTGCACTCCGCGGTGCTGGCGCCAAAGCCGCTTGAAGTTCCCTCGGTACTGTTTACGCACAATGTCGAAGCGGAGATTGTCGAACGGCACATGGAGCAGGCAACAGGATTTGCGGAGAAGAATGTATGGCGCAGCCAACTCGCCAAGATGCGCCGCTTCGAGGGTAGCGCGTTGCAGCGCTTCAAGCGTGCGATTGCGGTCTCAGAGCGTGATGCCGCCCGCTTCAAGAACGACTACGGCGCCGAGCGTGTCGATGTGATTCCGACCGGCGTCAACCTCGACTACTTCAACTATGTGCCGTGCCAGCCGAATGGCCGCATCGTTTTCACCGGATCGATGGATTGGCTGGCGAATATCGACGCGATCCGCTGGTTTCGCGGCGACATCTGGCCGCGGATCAAGTCTGCGCACATGGACGCAACGATGACCGTGATCGGGCGCAGCCCGCCGACCGATCTGCAGGCCACGTCGATACCCGGCTGGACGATCACCGGACGCGTCGAAGACATTCGGCCACACGTGCACGGCGCCGCCGCGTATGTTATTCCGCTGCGTATCGGCGGGGGTACGCGAATCAAGGCGTTCGAGGCAATGGCAATGGGCGTGCCGGTGGTGTCAACCACGATTGGAATGGAAGGGCTCGATGTCGAGCCCGGACGCCACTATCTGCAGGCCGATAGGGAACGCGAGTTTGCTCAGGCCGTGTCATCCTTGCTCACGACGCCGGAGCTGGGTCGAACGCTTGCCGAGCAGGCGCGGCGCCACATCGAGCAGCGCTACTCGAACGCAACCGTTGCGCGTGCATTCGAGAAAATCTGCGAGCGCGTGATGCAATGAATTCCGCTTCTCCCCTCGACAGCCCGCCGGCGTTCGACCATGGCTCAGATCCCAATTTTCTCGCCTATTACGAGGAAGCTAGCCTTTCGCAAGCCACGTTGCAGCGATTCGGTACAGTACGCGATAAGGCTCTCGCGCTGCTGGCTGCGCGTGGCTGCAACACGTCTCATCTGCATATCGCCGATATCGGCTGCGGCGCCGGCACGCAATCGATCCTATGGGCCGAGCTGGGTCACTCCGTTATCGGCCTCGACATCAGCGCGCCGCTGGTCGAAGTCGCGGAGCGCCGAGCCGCTGAACGAGGGTTTGCGATCGACTTCCGTGTTGGCTCCGCAACCGCACTGCCATTGAGCGACTCGTCAGTCGAGGTCTGTTTGATGCCTGAGCTGCTCGAGCACGTCGCCGACTGGCAGGGGTGTCTGCGAGAAGCTTCGAGGTCGCTCAAGCCGGGCGGATTGCTTTATCTCAGCACGACCAACGCGCTGTGCCCGCTACAGAACGAATTCAATCTGCCGCTTTACAGCTGGTATCCGGGATTTGCGAAGCGATACGTCGAACGACTTGCAGTGACTACGCGGCCCGCGCTTGCCAACTATGCAAAGTATCCGGCTGTCAACTGGTTCTCGTTCTATCGGTTGCGCGACTTTCTTGCTCCGCTCGGGTTCGATTGCCTCGATCGATTCGACATGCTCGACGTCGACACGATCCGCGCGCCGCTGCGGCCAGCCGTCGCTATCGCGCGCGCGTTCGCACCGGTACGCTTTTTCGGACACGTGCTGACGCGTGGCACCGCGTTGTTTGCGATCAAGACACGAGCGGCGAGCGTCGCCGCAAACCTACCTGCTGCGGCTGCGCACTGAGGTCGGCACTTTGACTGCGCACGACGTGCCACGTCACGGCTAACGCAATCATCAGGAAGTACGGCATGTCCCAATAGGCGAGGTTCAGAAACGTTCCGCCGACGAAGTAACCGACTAGGCTGACTTGCACCATTTTCGCGAGCCAGTACGCCCACTTCGACTCGACGTCGTCTTTGGTGTGCTTGATGATGCGGCGGCTCAGCCGCCACGTGAGCAACCAGAAAAGCAGAAACAGCCCGAGGCCGACGAAGCCATGCTCTCCCAACACCTGGAAATAAATGCTGTGCGCCGCGTGCGTACCGACGTACTCGGGCAAATAGCGGCGAAACACTTCGTCTGTGTATGGCTCGAAGCCACCGCCGACGACCGGCCGGTCGAGCGCCAGATTCGTCAGCATCGTCCACGTGCTCATGCGGCCCTGCGCTGATTCGTCGCTCTGATAGCTGCCGATCGTCGTCATTCGCTCTTCCCACGCCGCCGGCATGAACGAGTAGAAACCGACGGCGAAGACGATCACCACCAGGCCGAGCCACACCTTGCTCTTTGCTTTGAGCCACAGAAAGCCCGACATCGCGATGATCGCCAACAAACCGCCGCGCGAGTAACTGCCGAGAACACTCACCGCGCACAGTGCAATCCAGACCAGTAGTGCGGCGCGCATCCAGCGTTTTGTCGCCATGATGTAGAAGTAGGCCAGTAACGGAATCGTCATGATCACTGCGAGTGCCAGCGCGTTGTTGTCCGTGATGAAGGTATCGGGCGGCCCCCACACTCGGTTCTCACCGCTGGTCAGCAGCGTGAACAGGCCGCCCTTGATGCCGTAGAAGCCGACCGAAAAGACGATGATCAGCATCAACCATCTCACATGATCGCGCTTGTACAGCGTGTAAAGCGCGAGCAATGTAACGAACAGAATCTTGATCACGCGCTCGAGCATCTCGGCGGCTCTCTCGGGCTCGAGCGCGAAGAGCGTGGTGATACCCATCCATGCCATGAAGGCGAGTAGCACCCACGCGGCAGCGCCGCCCTTTAGCTGGCGCGACTCGTGTGTGATGAACAACCCGATGATGGTTGCCACAGCGACCACCAGCGCGAACGGGAACGAATAGGCAAAGCCCCAGGCTGCGCGGTGCGGGTTCATCAAGCTGAGCCAGACCCAAAACCCGATACCGACCACTGGGTTGCGCAGAATGAAAGGAATTCCTGCGGCTACGATCAGAAAAATTGCGATGTCGCGCATGCAGTTGCCCTGTCAGGCCAATCGGTAGGTCGGAGCATGATGTTCGAGCCAGTGCTCGAGCATCATCAATATCCATACCATCTCGCCGTAAAAGCCGGCGTGCTCGAGCAGCCGCGTCGAAAACAGATCGTGCACCAGCTCGCGCCGAATGAATCCGCGCTCTGTGAGGCGCTCGAGCGCCGCTCGAGCGAACTGAGCTAGCGCCACGTTTTTTATCAGCCACGGCCCGAACGGCAATCCAAAGCCGTGTTTCTTCTTGCGGATGATTTCTTCCGGAAGAAAATCGCGCAGCGCCTCCTTGAAGAAGTAGCGAAGGGTTAGGCGCCGAACCTTCATTGAAGCGGGCAGGGTGAGCGAAAAATCGACCAGTTCATCGTCTAGCAGCGGAAACCCCACCGCCTCGCCGGCAAGCTGGCCCGTGAGTCGGACCTTCGGCAGGTCGCTGTCGGTGAGAGTAAAGCGCCAATCATAGGCAAGCATGCGGTCGACGATCGAATCTGCAGTCCCATTTTGATAGACCTCGCGTTGCAAATTGGTCGGCTCGACGGCGCTGACGCTTTCCAGAAAGCCGCGCGTGAACACGGCTGCGGTTCCAAAGCGGCGGAGCAGGTTGTATGACTGCAGGCGCTCCGGCATCGGCAAGCGAGCCTGCTCGACGTAGCTGGCCACCTTGCTGATGCCTGGCAACCGGTGCACGGCAGTTTGTGCCAGCAGCACTGGCTCGATTACGTGTTGTCGGAGCGAGCGCGGAAGGGTGTCGTACGCGTCGAAGAGTTTTTGTCGCGCGTAGCGCGTGTTGCCGCCGAACAACTCATCGCCACCATCGCCGGCGAGTAACTTGTCGACGCCGTGTTCGTGCGCCAGCTTGGCGCAGTAATACGCCGGCAGCGCCGACGAATTGCCAAACGGTTGGTCGTAGTAAGCGGCGATCGCTGGAATCGCACGTATCAAGTCGTCCGGAGTGATGTAGTGCTCGTGATGCTGCGCATGAAAGTGCTGAGCAGCGAGCCGCGCGTACGACATCTCATCGTATCCGCTGGCATCGAATCCGATCGAGAAACAGGTGGGGGGCTGGCCCGTTACTCGGCCCAGCATGCCGACTACGGTTGAACTGTCGGTTCCGCCGCTGAGAAAGGCGCCGATACACTCAGTTGTGACTTCGCGTTCGACTGCTTTTAGAAGCACCCCGCGAAACCGTTCGCGTTCGTGTCGAGGCGAAAAATTGCGCCCCTCGGAAAAGGTCGGCTGCCATGTGGACAAAATGCGCGACCCATCGGCATCGAATGTCAACATTGCTGCGGCCGTCATTCGCTTCACTGCGCGAAACACCGTGCGCGGCGCCGGAATGACATGAAAATAGACGTAGTTAAAGATCGCCTGCGGGTCGACCTCCCGCGCACGCGAAACCGCGTCGGCCCGATCGGAAAACGAAATGCTCGAACCATTTATCGCAAAGCAGAGAGGGATCACGGCGAGGCGGTCGGTCAGCAGCGTAGCTCGGCCTTTCCGCAGGTCAATTTGAACAATCGCGAACCGGCCGCGCATCCGACACATATTCGTGTCGGCGGCTTCCTCGCGCGCCAGGCGCGCAACCTCTGCGACATCCAGCGCTTTCATGCTCTCGTCACGCGCAACGCCGACCACTGCGGTGACGGTTTCTTCGTCTACGCAGACCTCGCAGCTGTGGGATTGAAGGCGCATTGAGAACGCCGGGCCGTCGATCACCCTGTGCTGGCCGCTATCGCGAGCTATGTGCGGTTTGACGCCACGATTCTGCTCGGCGAGCGAGAAGTCGAACCAGCCGGCTAGGGCCGGTGTCGGATGGTCATCAAGCACGACGTAGGTCAACGTGCCGACTAGCGTGTCAGGCGTTGAAATGCGCCGGGACTCAGCGGAGTCAAGTCCGACAACTCGCCCAGGTTAACCACGCCCGCGCTGTGACGGTACTCAGCCGCGGGACGATCCTGTTTGGGAAATGCGCCTGCCGGACCGGCGCTGCCGGCGAGCGAGCTTCCGATGCGAAGCCGGTAATCGAACTTGGACGCATCAGCGAAGTCGCTCAGCCGCGCCGGCATGTTGCCCTTTATGATCGCCTTGGCCTTCGCATCGAAATCGCCGCGGCCAACCAGCAGGTTGTTCAAAATTATCGCCTCGGCTGGGCCGGGCCGAACCACGATGAATACGCCGCCCTCCTGTAGATCGTTAACCAGGGTGTTAAAGGCTATGTAAGCGCGATTGACCGGCCAGCGATAGCCTTCGGCGCCAAAAGAGATCAAGGCACGGTTATCGGTCTGGTTGCCTTGCTGCACTAGATTTCCGATCGCTCTCAGGTTGCCGCCATTCGGCAGATCCATTTCGTAACTCGACGTGCCGCCTTCGCCAGTCAAACGGTTGTAGTAGACATTGGTCACCTTCGCGCGGCTCTTTAGCAAGTGGCCTTTGCGCGCGGGCCCGAAGTAACTTCCGGTGACTTCGACAATCTCGATCGTTCCGGCGTACAGATGATGGCTCATGCCGTCGCCGGCGCCATTGTTCAGAAATGTCGAGTTGACGACGCGCAGTTCGATGCCAGCGTCGTTCGACGTCAAAATACCGTTTTCATTGTCCTCGAAGGTGCAGCCGATCACTTTCATCCGCCCGCGTTCGAGACGGACGCCGGCGCCGTTGCGATCGGCAACGCGCGCGCCGGAAAATGCAAGGTTTTCGAGTGTGACGTTGTCGCCTCTGACGACAAAGATTGCCTTACCCTCGGCTACGGTCCCGTCGGCCGCCAATTTGGGGCGAGCGCCGACGCCGCGAATCGTTAGATCCTTTTGCGTCCACACCGCCGGGTCAGCCTTGTACTCGCCGGCGTCTATCTCGACCACATCGCCGTCGCGCGCCACTTCGGCTGCCCGGCGAAGCGTGCGAACATCGCGTCCCGGGCCTACGTGCAAGACGTTCAGCGCGGCGCGTTGTTCGCCACTCACCAGAGGTGGTTGTTGAGACATTGCGCTCGAGAGAAACAACGCGTTTGCCACCATTGCTAGGCATGCGCGCATGCGAATTTCGGTCATACCATTTTGAGTCGTGAAGAGATTCATGCAGGCGGACACTAACGGAGCAGTCTTGAAGTCGGCAAGTCTTGATTCAGCGGTCCCATTGTCCACGCTCGTGATCCTCGGTGCTTCGGCGACCGGCCTCGCGGTAGCGCGCGATGCGCATCGTCACGGATTGTGCGCCGTTGTGGCCGACCGCGAAGACGGACCGGCGCTTCACAGTCGATGGGTCAGAGCCGTTGACGTGAGCGCTGTACCCGCAGCTAACCTAATCGAACGAATCGTGCGCCTGGGCGGCCCGCACGCCGCGTTGATCGCAACTTCCGACCATTGGATCCGTTGGTTGGCGGGATATCGCCCGCAACTGAGCGAGTCGTATCGACTGATTGTGCAGCCATCTAATCCGACGCTTGAGATTTGTCTGGACAAGATGGCTTTTTCCGAGTGGTGTACTGCATTCGGCTTGCCTTCGCCTGCGGCCTGGATGCCGAATCGCGCGCCGCGGCCATCATCACTCGCATTTCCGGTGTTGCTGCGCCCGGTGCGCACCGCGCATGGTCATGATCCCAACCTGCCGAAAGCGGTCGAGGCCCGCGACGAGTCTGAGCTTGCTCTCTGGCTGCAGCGGTTCACCGCAAAAGGTGTTGAGCCGATGGCCAGCGCGTCACTGCTCGGACGGAAGCTCGAACAGTATTCGGTGCCCTTCGCCAGGTGCAAGGAACAGATGCTGATGTTTACTGCGCTCAAAATGCGTCCCGACGCCGATCTGTGTCAGACCGGAACCTACGTGCAGATCGCCGTCGACGAACGTAGCGAGGGCTTGGCGCGGACAGCGATCGAGCGTCTCGACTATTTCGGCATCGGTGAAGTGGAAATACTGCGCGACACCCAGGCCGGAAAAGATTATCTGATCGAAATCAACGCGCGGCCCTGGCTGCAATATGCGCTCGCGCCCGCGTCGAATCACGATTTTCTCGGACTCGTACTCGGTCTTTCCCCTGCCTGCAAAAATGCTCCCGTCCGGAGCGGTAAAGCATGGATCGATCTGTATCAGGATCTGTTTGTCGCATTTTCTCGGTCGATCGGCATGGTTCGTCACGGCCGGCTCGGACTTTTTGCTTACCTGGCTTCGCTCACTCGCTGCAATGTTTTTTCGCTGTTCGATTGGCGCGATCTGCGCCCGTTTCTTCGGTCGTGGCGGCGATGACGCGCACGGCGCTGATGCTCGCGTTTTACTTCCCGCCGTTCGCGCAGAGCAGCGGTAGCATCCGCACACTCAGTTTTGTGCGCCACTTGCCCGACCACCAGTGGCAACCCGTCGTGTTGACTGCACGCGAGCACGCGTACCCGGAAATCGACCAAGGCAGTTTGACCGCGATACCGTCGCAGACGACTGTCATTCGTTCGCGTGGTCTGGATGTGGCGCGACATTTGGCGCTCGCAGGGTGTTACCCCAAGTGGCTAGCTACACCGGATCGGTGGAACACCTGGGCGCTCGGCGCCTTCGTCGCGGGACTCAACTGGATTCGGCGTCACGAGCCAACGGTTCTCTGGGCCACGTTTCCGATCGCGAGCGCCTTGGTGGCCGCAATGGCGCTGCACAAGGTGACGAAGATTCCTCTGGTCGTCGACTTGCGGGACCCGCTGGTGTATGAGGGTTGGCCGGAAGATCCTTGGATGCGAACCATCTATGGCAGTATCGAAAAGCGCATGCTGGCAACAGCTTCAGCTATCGTGGTTACCACACCGGGCGCGCGGCGCCTCTACATCGAGCGCTATCCGCATGTGCCGCCGTCACGATTCACGATCATCGCCAACGGTGTTGAGGATGCGATGAATGTAGCGCCGCCGCGGATCGAGACCGCGCACGATCAGCCAATCAATCTGCTTCATAGCGGGTTAATGGAATTACCGGATCGCGATCCGACATCTTTCTTCAAGGCAATCGCTCGCATGCAGGACCAAGGTGAGCTCGCGGAAAAAACGCTGCGCGTAATACTGCGGGCCACCGGCCACGATGACCAATATCGCCGTCAGGTTGCTGCGCTGAAGATCGATCGCATCGTATCCATAGAGCAAAGGATTGCGCACGCTGAAGCGATCGAGGAAATGCGGCGAGCCGACGGATTGTTGCTGTTTCAGGGCGCGCAGTGCAACCGGCAGATTCCGGCCAAGGCTTATGAGTATCTTGCCTGCCGCCGCCCGATCATAGGTCTGCTCGACGCGGCGGGCGATACCTACCAATTGGTCGCCGACCAGTGGCAGGTACCGTACGTGGCCGATATGAGCTCGCCTTCGGCGATTGTCGATATCCTGCGAAAGTTCATCTCCGCTTTTCACAGCCGCGATCTGTTCGTGCCGGCAGCAGCGCTAGTGCAGCGACATGCGCGCAGCTGGGGTGCAGGCGAACTCGCCGCGCTGTTTAACCAGGTGACGGACGTAACCCAGGATGCTTAGTATGTCGAAGCGCTTGGTAAAAGCGATGTTGATTCGTGCCGTGCACGCCCGTAACGAGAACGTACGCACGCGATTGCAGCAGGCGAACGGCATCGCGCCGTCCGCATGGGGCGCGACCGTCAACGATCAAGGCCATCTGCTCTTAGACGACGTCGATATCGCCGATCTGGCGGGCGACTGTGGGACGCCAATGCACGTCGTCAGCCACTCCAGGCTTCTCAACGATTACCAGCGCTTCGACAGCAGTTTCAAGAGCTTGTATCCGAACATCAGCATCGGATACTCGTATAAGACGAATCCACTGCCCGGCGTGATCAAGGCGCTGCACGAGGCCGGCGCTCTGGCAGAAGTGATATCGCACTTCGAGTTGTGGCTTGCGATCGAGCTTGGCGTACCCCCAGAGCGAATTATCTTCAATGGCCCGGGCAAGACGCGCGACGCAATCGTGCTGGCGGTGCGTCACGGCATCGGCATGATCAATGTTGACGGACTAAGCGAGATCGACGAGATTGCAGCGGCAGCGCGCAGCGCGCGGTACAAGCAGCATGTCGGCGTGAGAGTCATCGCGTCGGTGGGGTGGTCCTCGCAGTTCGGAATGTCCATTGCGTCGGGTCACGCGATGGAAGCGTTTCGCCGCATGAAGCGCCACGAACATCTGCTGCCGACCGGTCTGCACTTTCACCTGGGCACCGGTATTCGCGATGTCTCCATTTATCTGCAGGCGGTCCGGGAGATGCTCGACTTCGCTCGCGCGGTGCACTCTGAGCTCGGAATTGAAATCACGCAGCTGGACCTCGGCGGCGGATTTGGCGTGCCGACGGTGCGCCCGTTTACTGAGTGGGATACTCGATTGGTGCTGAACGGGCATCCAGCGGGGCCGGTCGATGTTGCTGCAGCGGCGCGGCCTGAAGACTACGCGCGTGAAATCGTCACTTTACTGCGCCAGTACTATCCAGCGAGCGCGGCGTTATCGCCGACCGTGGTCTTCGAGCCCGGTCGAGCCATCACGAGCAGCGCACAGTGTCTCGTGCTGCGAGTGCTGGCAGTCAAGGAAGATGCGTCGGGAGCGCGCAACGTGATCCTCGACGGTGGCAAAAACATCGCGATGCCGCTCGGCTACGAAGCCCACGAACTGCTCGCAGTGAACGGTGCCGCCGATTCGCGCACCACGCTGTACAACTTCTATGGACCACTGTGCCATCCCGGCGATCTGCACTTTCAATCGAAGACGTTCCGCACGCTCGAGGCGGGCGATCTTGTTGCGATCATGGACGCCGGCGCCTACTTCATTCCGAATCAGATGAACTTTTCGCATCCACGCCCGCCGGTCGTGATGGTACGGAAGGGCCGTCCCAAGCTGCTGCGCCGGCGTGAATCGTTCGATGACTTGGTCCGGCTCGATCAGGATATGGACGCCTTAAACTAACAAAAAAATGGGGATTAGCCGCGGGGGCAGCGGGAACGCGGCCGACTGCAGGCCTGTAGGCTAGCCGTAGTCATCCGCATCACGTAATGCATTAGGTCGAATGCGGGGGTTGATCCTGCCATCTCGATGTCGTTCAATGGGTTGTCGGGAACGCGGGGCTCAACTTACCCATAGCGGTAAGACTCGTGCGAATAAAGGCCCTCAACGGAAGTGGATTGATGAGACAGGTAGGTCGCCGCACCGCTTTGCGCTTCGGGTTAGCCTCCGGAGCACTCCTACTTCTGGGGTGTGACGTTAGTGAGCAGGGTGCTTCAGCGTCCTCAGCGCCGCCGGCTGCGGGGCCGACAGCGTGGAACGTCAACCCTCCGTCGTTTGCGGTTGGCGGCGGCTCGACCTTCAACCTAGCGAGCACGCTGCCTACCGGGGTTACGCGCGGAGGCGCTTTTGGCGTCAGTAGTGCCGGCGCCAAACTGCCTACCGGCATGACGCTGACGTCGGCTGGAATTCTGTCGGTAGGGAGCGCCACGGTGGGCAGCGTCGCCGGCGTCGTCTTCACGTACGCCTCGCCCTGAACGAGCCTGTGTTCAGTCGTCATGCCGCTCGTGAAACTGAACGACGGCGCTTAGTAATTTTAGCGGGCTCTCCCCAATGCAGCGACGTGAGTTTTTAAAAAGCACTTCGGTCGCGGTCGCCGCGACGCTGGCCGGATGCGGTGGTGGCGAGGGTTCGAGCGCGGGACAGACGAACCCGCCCGCTCCTTCACCGCCTGCCCCGGCACCATCACCGTCGCCGGGCGCCGGTCCCTCCTTTAATGGACTGCCGACGCTGACTTTGAATCCAACACAGAGCGCAAACGGACCGTACCTCGCCGCCGTGCTGCCGCTGCAGGGCTTGGTACCGAGCGGCCAGACGTTAGATTCGCCGGACGACCCGAGCGTGCGCTCGACGGTGATTTCGCGCTGGCCCGACGGCTCGGCCGCGATGGTTGTAGTAGCGGGCGAAACAAGTGTGAGCTTGGGCACCTCAAAACAAGTTCGACTACGCGCAGCGGTCGCGAACTCGAGCGCATTGAGCGTCGCCCGAGTGGCCCAGATCGTGTCGAATGTCACTGTCGATTGCGGCGCGATCGGATCCGCGGTGCTGAACAACTTCGGCACGCCATCAAAAGTTTGGTGGGCCAACGAGCGCGTGATCTGCTGTCGCTATAGAGCGCCGGTGGGATCGCATCCGACGTTGGAAGCCGTAGTCGACATCCATGCGTTCTCGTCGAACAAGGCGCTGGTTGAAGTGGTGGTCGAAAACTGCAAGATGACGACTGCCACGCCGGTTATGCCGGCCTCAGTTTCATACTCCGCCAATGTCACCGTTAACGGCGCCGCGATTGCAACCGTGCAGTCGAACAATGCGCCGGGCGGAATTCATCAACCGTTCCGCGCTTGGTACGCATCGAGCTGGGTCGGCGGCGATCCCGGCATCGACGTCACACACGACACGGCTTCGATGCAGGCGCATCCGCTGTTTTTTCGCGTCTGGAAAGATGGCGGCGGCATGTCGCAATACGCAACTGACGTTTACCAGCCGTGGGGTGTGGGCCGTCACCCGGACAGCGGCATGGGCGGCGCAGGCGATTCTGCTTTTATCGGTCCTTTACCAAGATGGGAAGTGCAATACCTGCAGACTGGCGACAATCAGGTGCGCCGCGCAGTGATTGCGTCGGCCCTGTCGGTGTTGAGCTTCAACGTCAACTATCGCGATGTCGGCACCGGCCTAGTGCCGACCTTCGACCAACTGGCTGACAAGAACCAACAGCAGGTTGGTTACGATCCCGGCAGAGCGTGGCCAAACTATGGTGCAGAACCCGCATGGGAAGTCGCGCATCACCCGGCCGCCGGGTTAATGGCGTTCCTGTGTCGCCCGTCACCCGCGTTTATTGAGATCGCTCAGAAAATTGCGGTGTGGAACGGTACCTGGTCGAGTTACGACGGCACCTTCGGCACTTACTATCAGACACGTGGCAAAGCGTGGTGCCTGCGCAGTCTTGCGCACGCGATCATGCTTACGCCCGATGTCGAAGCATGGAAGCCGGCGGCGCGCTCGGCGCTGTATCGCAACGCGCAGCTGTTGAAGACTTTTCAGGACGATCCGCGGTCAGTACTCGGTTTCGTGTGGGACTTCTCTCCTACGAATCTGAACGATTTCGTCGCGGCCTACGGCGGTAACGGATTTGTGCAGCCGTTGTGGGAACATCATTATCTAGTTACGGAATTGCACAAGGTTGCGAGTGCGAAGTTGCTAGCGGGCGCCGAACAAGCGGCTCTGGTTGCAATGGCCGACTGGGTGGCAGCGCAGCCGATTCGATACATAAACGAATCGATTGGAGGCGAATGGCGCATCCTTTACTACCAGACGCCGGCGGGCCGCAGTGCGTCCATCAACTCGCTGCCGACTTGGGGTCAGCAGTTTGGTTGGCAGTACGCGGACGGACCACCGCCGATGGCCGGACCGTGGATGAACGGCAACTGGAAGTCGAATAGTTACAGTTCTGCCGTCGCAGATAACGGCGCCGGTGCTTATTACCCATCCTATTTCTGGTCGGCGCTGGTGGCGGCGGTTGAGCGTGGAATAGCCGGTGCTGATAGTGCCTGGGCAAAAGTCATGGCGAACATCACCAACCTGTCGGCGTGGAGCGCCGGCTTCGGCCCTGACCCCCGGTGGGGCGCCTATCCGAGGAACAAATAATGGCAACGCTGACCTCTTCTCCCGCCACCCTGTCCATCACATCGTTTCCGTATTCGCTGCCGCCGTCCGGCCAGGCGCTGTCGATCGGCACCAATTTCGCGGAGAGCGTGCGGCCGCCCACGCACTCTGCCTACGAGTGGAATTACGCACTCTTCTTCTTCTACGGGGGAGGGGCGTACGTTGAAGATTTTTCGGCCGGTGGCGTCTACGTGATCGCCGGATCGGGTGGTCACGCGGTACCCCCCAATTTCGGCGGCTGCCTGTTCGATTTTGCCGACGCTACCTGGAAGCGGGTCGATAATGCCAACGGCATGCCGTGGATGGTGCGCGACTTGAACTCTGCCGGACAGTCGGGAGAGATCAATAGCTTCGGTGAAATCAACTTTCCGGGCGTGTCGGCCGGGATTCCCGCCCCAGCGCATCTGTACGGTAATGTACTGCCGGTGACGGCGGGCGGTGGGGGCGGCAGCCGTGGCTCGTCGTTAATTTTGCGCTCGGCGGCAGCAGGCAACGACTCAAACTACGGCTCGGGATACGCACATCGGTTCGACCTGTCGACCGGGCTCTGGAGCCGCTTGTCAACCAACGTGTTAAGCACCAGCAGCGGGTATCGCACGGCGTGTTACGACCCGGTGACTAACCGCTACTACATGCTGCGATATGAGCTGCATGAGAGTTCGAACCTCGATTATCTCGATGGCGCCGACTGGACCTGGAAGACCGTGAGTATCGGCGGTTCGGCCAACGAAGGGGACAACAAATCATCGTTTGTCGACGAACAGCGCCGGCTGTTGATCATGCAGACGTCCAATGGGAAGCTGAGGGCGATCGATCTGAACAATCCCGGCGCCGGCGCCGTCGTTCTCAGAACCACCGGTAGCTTGCCGCAGGACAATCAGTCGCGCTGGCATCAGTTTCCTGCCGACGGTTGCTGGTACACGTACATCGGCAATGGCGGCAACGCAATCCATAAAATCCAGCCCCCGAGCGGCAACCCACTGGCGGGAACTTGGACCATCAGCACGGTGCAGATCGGCGGAGCTGCACTGCCGTCGCAGCCACTCGAAGCCATTCGAAATGGCTCCGTACATAACACGCGGTTTTTCTACGTCAGGCCGATTGGATGCTTCGCGTGGATTGCCGGTGAGCGGAATCAGGTAGTGATTCTGAAGCCCTAGCGCCATTGCCCCTGTTTAGCCAGCTTGTCGCGCAGGCCCGGCAAGTCAACTCCACCGGCATATGCTTTCTGCGCGTACATGCGGGCGCGCTCGAAGTCGCGCCTGTCAGCCAGCAACAAGCCCATGTTGTAGGCGAGCACAGCGTCATCGGGCGCCAACTTTTCCGCACGCTCGAACCAGGAGAGCGCCTCGTTGCCACGGCCCAAGCGTGACAGATAGGTCGCATAGATCTTCATTACTTCGACGTCTGTCGGCTTAAATTCGAGCGCCCGCAACAAGTAACACTCAACCGGCTCCTTGACGAGGCTCGGTTGCGGCGTCTTGTCTTTCAGCGCCAGCCGGACCAGAGCGGTAAGTCCACGATGATGGTTGGGCGAATATCGCACCAGAAAGTCGAGGTCGGCACCGACCGATCCGGTGATGCCATGGGTCAGGTTTTCGGTGTCGGCATCAAAATGATGTTGCTCTACCTGCGAGATCCGCACCTGGTCCTTGGCTGCGGTGTAGTCCAGGCGCTCTTCTTGCCATTTGAATGGCTGCTCACAATCTGGGGCTGCATGTGCCTGCGGGCCGATCAGCGCGAACGAGCCAGCGACGATCGCCAGAAGAGGGCGCCGCCCGAAGGCCAGGAAGCAAGTTGTAGATAGTGCAGTCGTCACATTAATCCCAGCGAATTGGCGCCATTGGCAATCAGTCTTTGGCCATGAGTCAGGTCTGAGTCAGTGCGCGGTATTGTAGATCTGACAACCAACGCCGTGAGCGGATCTTCGTTTACGTATTTTTGTAGCACGGAGCGAAAGAAAAAATCGGATGTGTGGATTTGCCGGCTTTGTGACTGCCGACGGGATTGAGCGTGATTCGCTCGCGCAGATCGCCGGCTCGATGGCGAGCACGCTCGCGCACCGCGGCCCGGATGATTCCGGCACGTGGGTGGACCCGGAATGCGGCATTGCTCTGGGGCACACCCGGCTAGCCATCGTTGACCTGTCGCCTGCCGGGCATCAGCCGATGCGCTCTTCCAACGGGCGCTACGTGATCGCCTATAACGGTGAGATCTACAACTTCGGTGAGTTGCGCAGAGATCTGGAACAGGCCGGGGAAGCGCCAGCCTGGCGGGGGCACTCCGACACCGAAGTCCTGCTCGCGCTGATCGCGGCACGCGGACTCGATCAGGCGCTTACGCAGTTGATCGGAATGTTTTCGTTTGCACTGTGGGACGCACACCATCGCACGTTACATCTGGCGCGCGATCGGATTGGGGAGAAGCCGCTGTATTACGGCTGGTCGGGTCGCACTTTTGTGTTCGGCTCAGAGCTGAAAGCGCTGCGCGCTCACCCGCAGTGGGCTTCGGAAATCGATCGTGGCGCGCTGGCACTATTCATGCGCTACAACTACGTGCCGGCACCGCATTCGATCTACCGTGGCATTTCAAAGCTGCCGTCCGCCCACACGTTGACGTTGCCCTGGCAGTCGCGCGAGCCGATCGTTACGTCCTATTGGTCGGCGCGGGCAGTAGCCGAGCACGGTTTTGCCCATCAGTTCGCTGGCAGTGAAGCTGAGATCGGTACCGAACTCGATGCGCTGTTGCGTGACGCGATCGGCAAGCAGATGGTGGCCGATGTTCCGCTCGGTGCCTTCCTGTCGGGAGGCATCGACAGCTCGACGGTGGTCGCACTGATGCAGGTGCAGAGCATGCGGCCGGTCAAGACGTTCACGATCGGCTTTCGGGAACATGACTACAACGAAGCAGTTAGCGCTGTTGCCGTCGCACGGCATCTGGGTACGGAACATACCGAGTTGTGTGTCACGCCGGAGCAGGCAAGGGAAGTGATTCCGCGGCTTCCGGCAATCTACGACGAGCCGTTTGCCGACTCTTCGCAGATTCCCACCTTTCTCGTTTCACAGCTCGCCCGCTCGCAGGTGACGGTGGCATTGTCGGGCGATGGTGGCGACGAACTGTTTGCCGGCTACACGCGCTACGCCTTCGGAAACATGCTGTGGCGCAATCTATCGCGGCTATCACCTTCGATTCGGAACGTCCTAGCATCGGCCTTGAAGAAGATATCGGTTGACCATTGGAACGTGATCGCGCGGCCGATCGTCGCCGTCGCGCCGCGTCGCTACCGAGTCGGAATGCCGGGCGACAAGGTCCACAAGCTCGCCGATGTGATGGCTCACGAAACGCTCGACTCGCTTTACCGTGATCTGATTTCTCACTGGAAGCCGCCGCTCGGCATCGTGGTGGCCGATGCCGAGCCAGCGACGATGCTGGATTCAGCGGCTGATCTCGCCATCGGAGATCCGGTTAGCCGGATGATGCTGCTCGATCTAGTCACCTATCTGCCGGACGATATTCTGGTGAAGGTCGATCGCGCCGCGATGTCGGTCAGCCTCGAGACCCGAATTCCGTTGCTCGATCATCGCGTCGTTGAATTTGCGTCCAGAATTCCGCTCGCGGCAAGTCTGAATCGCAACGGCACCAAGGGTGTTCTGCGCAACGTGCTATATCGCTACGTACCGCCCGCGCTGGTCGATCGTCCAAAAATGGGCTTTGCGATTCCGATCGACAGCTGGCTGCGCGGTCCGCTACGTGAGTGGGCGGCCGACTTGCTCGACCCCGCGCGTCTGCGCCGCGAGGGCTACCTGAGATCCGAGCTGATTCAGCAGCGCTGGCAGGAGCACCTCAGCGGGCAACGTAACTTTCACTATCCGCTGTGGGATGTATTGATGTTTCAATCATGGCTGCAAAGTACACATGGCTGATGGCTTTCGGAGGCGTGGCTCCTTCGTCGTTCGTTTCCATTGGGACAGAGCCTAGCGTGTGGAAACGAGTCCGGCCGAAGGACGGGGTCGAGTGCAGTCCATAACACGCGGCATGGCTCGTGGCGCCGTCTGGATGTTTGCGGCGCGCGGGACTGACAAGCTGCTCGGTCTGGTGAGTACGCTGTTCCTTGCGCGGTTACTGGTCCCGGAAGACTTCGGCCTGGTCGCGATCGCCACCGCCGTGATTGCTCTTCTTGCGCTGCTCGCCGATTTCAGCTTTGAGGTTGCGTTGATCCAGCATCCGGCGCCGACGCGTGAACATTACGACACCGTTTGGACTATTGGGCTTGGGTTCGGGGTCGCGATCACGCTTGCTCTAGTCGCACTGTCTCATCCGCTGGCCTACTTTTACAACGAGCCTCGGCTCGTTGCAATCATGCCTGTACTTGCTCTGAGCGCGCTGATCGGTTATCTGCGCAATGTGGGATGCGTGGATTTTTCTCGTCATCTGCAGTTTCACAAAGAATTCTTGCTCAGCCTGTATCGTCGTTTGCTAACCGTGCCGATCACCATAGCCTTGGCTTACTGGCTACGCAGTTATTGGGCTTTAATTTTCGGTTCGTTGTTGACTGCTGCGATCGGAACCCTGCTGACCTACGCCATGCACCCGTTCCGCCCGCGTTTGTCTCTAGTTCACAAGAAGGAACTTTTCGGATTTTCGAAGTGGCTCTTCGTCATGAACGTACTGCAGTTCGTCACGCTGCGAGCCGGCGATTTCATAATTGGCAAGCTGCGCGGGCCGCATGAGCTCGGCCTATTCGCGCTATCGAATGAGTTTGGTACCCTCCCCGCAACGGAGCTCGTTGGACCCATTAACCGAGCATCCTTTCCCGGCTATTCGCGGCTCGCATCTGACCGCGACCGGCTCATCGAAGTTCATCTTCAGGTTATCGGGCTGATTGCTCTCGTTGCACTGCCCGCGGGCATCGGCATTGCGGTCACCGCGCAAATCTTCGTGCCGTTGCTGCTAGGGCCAAAGTGGATCGGCGCGATCCCGATGCTGCAGCTCCTCGCGCTGGCCAGTGCGGTCGTCGCGCTTTGGAGCAACACCGGTTACGTATTCATGGCACTTGGAAATCCGCGGCGCGTGGCGCTGCTATCGGGGTTCCAGGCCGCGTCGACGGTGGCGTTCCTGATGATCTTTCTGCTGCTGGATGTTCGAAACGGGGTGGGTTGGGCAATGCTCGCCGCGGCTATCGCCTTTGCGGTATCGAACCTGTACCTTGCCCAGGCACATTTGCGCATCGCGTGGCAAAGCGCATTCTCGAGATTGTGGCGTCCGGCATTCGGCTCCATCATTCTGGCGGTGGCTGTTATTTCGCTGCAATCGCTGCTGGCGGAGCGCGGTACGGTTCTTGAAGACGTCTTGGCGCTGGGCCTAAGTATTGCTGTTGGCGCTTTGACATATGTGGCTGGCGTGCTTGCGGCGTGGCGACAGTGCGGTCAACCTGAAGGCCCAGAGAGTTATGCAATCGACGTTGTTCGAAGATGGTTTTGACTATCATCTGACTTACATGCTTTTCAAGTGCGGTCCCGATTAAATGGAAGCTGTTTTGAATACTGTCATTGTTCCAGCAGCGGTTGCCGAGCCGCCGCAGTCGTGCATCACCGTCATCATTCCCACGACGGCCACTACTCAGCGGCGCGCTTCGCTGTTGAATGCAATTCGTAGTGCCGGTGATCAAAGCGGTGCAGTCACGACGGTTCTCGTGATTGTCAACGGTCAAAAATTCGATCCGCTGCTGTTCGATTTGCTTTTATCGCGCGAAGACATCAAGGTCGAGGCGCTGCCGGTTGCGGATCTTCCGTCTGCTTTGTTGGCGGGTCGAGTGCTCGTCGATACCGAATTCTTTTGCTTTCTAGATGACGATGACGAGATCTTGCCCAACGGCCTCGCGATCCGGTTGCGCGCTTTGGCGGAACACCCCGAAGTGGCTTTTGTGGCTACCAACGGCTATTACCGCTCCAATGGCAAAGATGAGCTGGTGATAGGCAATATAAATAGGGTTGCGACTGATCCGGTTTTGGCGATGACAGACAACTGCTGGCTCACCTCCTGTGGTGGCCTGTATCGCACGAGTTTGGTCGACGCAGAATCGTTTGCCAGCGTACCGCGCTTTCTCGAATGGACTTATTTGGGGCTCAAGCTAGCCTCCACACGCCGAGTGATTTTTCTGGACCGAGCCACGTTTCGCGTACACGACTCCCAGGATTCACTTTCGAAGAGCGCTGATTACACCGCAGGCTCAATTGTTGCGGTGAAGGCTGCACTCGAGTTGTCGCTTCCTCCAAAAGTCGCTCGAAGATTGCGTATGCGGCTAGCGGAGGCCCATCACGATATCGCGGGAGACTATTTGAATAGCAACGAATTGCGATCGGCTTGGGCGCATCATTTGGCAAGTCTTGCGCAGCCTGGCGGCCTTAAGTACTTGTCGTTCTCGAGGCGACTGGTTCCCTTTTGGCCGCGATCCTGGTAGTTAGATGGATTCTGCCGAAACCTACTACGAGGAGCGTTGGCAAGAAGAACCGAAAGCGAATCCGTGGGCAATGTACAGAGCATCGTGCATTCTGTCCGAACTGTCCGCTATCAACGTCAGGAACCCGCGAATTCTTGATTTCGGATGCGGGACCGGGTGGACGACCGAAATCTTGTCTCAGTTCGGAACCGCGGAAGGCGTTGATTTAGCGCCGGGACCTGCTCGACGATTCCATCCCGACCTGACCTTTCACCACGTCAGCAGCATTCCCCCAGGGCCCTTCGACGTCGTCGTGAGCCAGGAAGTGATCGAACACGTGGATGATCAGGCGGCCTACCTCCAAACTGCTTTTGGCTCACTCCGGTGCGGTGGATACTTGATTCTGACGACACCGAACGCGGCAGTTTCTCTGCGCCATCCAGAACTTCTGATTCAGCCAATCGAGAAACACCTTACGCGAAGACAGCTAAGGACGTTGCTCTCGTGCCAATTCGACGTAGAGAAAATCTATTCCTTTTTTTATGGCTATGCGCGCTGGAGGCCCTATCGCATGCAAATGCGATTTGGAAGAGTGTTAAACGCGGGCCTTCATCTGATGGCGGTTTGCAAGCGCCCGTAGCATCGCTACGGAGAAGCACAGTCTTTTGGCTACGGGACTGCTTTCGAAGCTGGATTCGATTGACCACTTGCAAGTCCCGTCGAATTCATCGTTGCCACCGAGAAATAATAGGTACCCGCAGCAAGACCGCTGATGACCTGGCTGGTGACTCCAGACCCTAGTACCGATATTGACTGTGAGAGGTTCGTCGGACTCGTACCGTAGTAAATCCGGTAGCCGCTCACGTCTGTGAGCGACGTGCCGTCGGTGTTGAGCAACGGCACTGACCACGACACGGTTGCTGAGTAGGTGGTCGGTGGTGGCGGCGGCGGCGGCGGCG
>JBBQQC010000019.1:0-64485 GCA_038216465.1 Burkholderiales bacterium
CCGCCGGCGTCGATGATCGAAGGTATGGACAAGATGGGATTCGATCTGATGCACGTGTACGGATTGACCGAGTCCTATGGGCCTGCGGCCGTGTGCGCCAGGCAACCCGATTGGGCTCAGCTCGATGTCGGCGAGCGCGCGATGAGAAATGGCCGTCAGGGTGTGCGCTCGACGCTACAAGAAGCGGTGGCTGTGCTGGATGCCGAGTCGATGCAACCGGTGCCCGCCGACGGCGAGACGATCGGCGAAATCATGTTCCGCGGCAACATCATGATGAAGGGTTATCTGAAAAACGAGGGGGCGACCGCGGAGGCATTTCGCGGCGGCTGGTTTCATACCGGCGACCTCGCTGTGATGCAACCCGACGGGTACCTGCGCATCAAGGATCGCAGCAAGGACATCATTATCTCGGGCGGGGAAAATATTTCGTCGATCGAAGTCGAGGATGCGCTGTACCGGCACTCGGCGGTGGTCGCGGCAGCCGTCGTCGCACAACCCGATCCGCGCTGGGGCGAAGTGCCGTGCGCATTTGTCGAGCTGAATGAGGGCGCACAGGTGACCGAGGCTGATGTGCTGAGTCATTGCCGCAAACACCTGGCAGGATTCAAGATGCCGAAGCGGATCATTTTCGGCATCTTGCCGAAGACCTCGACCGGAAAGATTCAAAAATTCTTGCTGCGCCAGCAGGCGAAATCCGCTGCCGCGATCGACGTATAGGAACAAGAATGAACGCACCGATTGTCGAGCAGTACGTACTGAACACTCGCGATGAGCGCGGCGTGGTAACGCTGACGCTGAACCGTCCGCAGCAGTTCAATGCGCTGTCGCGCGAAATGATGGCGGCGCTGCAAACCGAATTCGAAGCGTTGGAGAATGACGAATCGGTACGCGTGGTCGTGATCGGCGCGCAGGGCAAGGCGTTTTGTCCCGGGCATGACCTGAAGCAGATGAAGGCGAATCCTTCGCTCGAGTACTACCAGGACTTGTTCTCGCAGTGCACGAAGCTGATGATGACGATTCGGAGGCTGCACGCGCCGGTGATCGCGCGCGTGCACGGCATCGCGACCGCGGCCGGCTGTCAGCTGGTCGCGATGTGCGACCTCGCCGTTGCATCGGCCGACGCGAAGTTCGCGGTCTCGGGGATCAACGTCGGGCTGTTCTGCTCAACACCGGGTGTCGCGCTAAGCCGCAACGTCGGACGCAAGCAGGCATTTGAAATGCTGGTGACCGGCGACTTCATCGACGCCGGCACTGCGCGCGAGCGCGGGCTGGTGAATCGCGTTGTTGCAGCCGATCAACTGGACGCCGAAATCGACAAGCTGATCACATCAATCGTATCGAAACCCAGATCGGCGCTTGCGCTGGGTAAGGACTTGTTTTACCGCCAGCTCGAATGCGGCATCGAAGCCGCCTATCAGCTCGCGGGCCAGACGATGGCGTGCAACATGATCGATGACTCCGCACAGGAAGGCGTGCAGGCATTCATGGAGAAGCGCGCTCCGAAGTGGTGAGTTGTCGGTAATCCTTTCTATCGTCCGAGCTGTGCACGGATAGCCCCGACTGTCTGCTCTCGGGTTCCAGCGGCATCAACGATGATGCACTGGTCGGGTTCTTCGAGATCAGCGAACTGACTCTCGATCAGACTCGGCGGCATGTAGTGCCCACCTCGACTATCGAGCCGTGATCGAATCAAGTCGCGATTCGCCTTCAGGTAGACCAAAGTGACATCGGCATCCAGGCATAGGATGCTGCGGTACCCGCGCTTCAGGGCAGAGCAGGCGAGTACTCCGTTATCACCTCGCTGATTGTGGCTGGCGACGAGCTCGTGCAATTTCTGCAGCCATGGCCTGCGATCTTCGTCGCTGAGCGGAACGCCGGACGCCATCTTGCGCACGTTGTGCGCGGAATGGAAATCGTCGGCATCGTAAAAGGGCCATGCCAGCTCGGCCGCCAGCAGCTTGCCGATGGTCGTCTTGCCGGATCCGGTCACGCCCATGAGAAGAACGAACATGATGCCTTGCGCCGTTATCCCCTTCCGAGGGTGCCCGTAGGGGGCGGACAGTACCTAGTGGCACGCTGGGCGTGCAAGTGTGCTTCTGGCCGGAGGCGGCCGGCCTGGCACTCGAGATGACTAAGTGACCTAAGCGGCCCGCTTTTGCAAGACCGAAGCGGGCTCTTCGCCGCGGGTCGTGTTGTCCAGCCGCAAGGTCAGGCAATAGGCCGCTCCTCCGGAGCGATTGAACGAATCGAGCGGCACGATATTGACGTGGTAGCAACGCGCAGCGAGTGTCGCAAGCGTCGCCGCAGAAGCACTGCACATCACGACCTCGCGCCCGATGCACACCGAATTGACGCCCAGGTGAAAAGCATCTTCATCATTTGCTTCGATCAGCTTGTCTTCGCCGACGATCTCGCGCACTTCGCTCGCTGCGCTGGGCGAGAAGGCCGCTGGGTACCACAGCACGTCGCCGCCCGACAGAACGCAAAAGCACGTGTCGAGGTGATAAAAGCGCGGGTCAATCAGTTCGAGCGCAATGGCCGGCACGCCATATACCTCTTCGATCGCGCGAAACATGTCGCGGCTCGAGCGTTGGCCGTAGCCGGTCCAGATCAGGCGACGCGTCGCATCCCAGATTGCGTCGCCGGCGCCTTCGAAGAACTGACCGGCGGGGGGATCAACGATTTGATCAACGACACCCCGCGCGCGCAATGCTTCAAAGAATCTGCGGTTGTGCGCTTCTTCGCCGCGCCGCTCGGCGCACAGAAAGCGCGCCAGCAGCACCTTTCGATCGAGCACAACGGCGGCATTGGCGGTAAACACCATGTCCGGCAGCCCTGCCACGGGTTGCTGCACTTCGATTCGCGCACCGAGTCGCTCGTACGTTTGTTTCAGTTGATTCCAGCCGCGCTTCGCGTCGCCGGCAAGCTTCTCGCGCGAGACTGACCACTGCGACGGCTGCATCCAGGGGTTGATCCTGTAGCTGACCTCGAAATGTTCGGGTGCGCTCATCATCAAGTGAGTCGTCGTCGGCGTGACGGAACGCGGCGTCTGCGTCTTGCTCGCGTTGTCCAGTTCTCTATCGCCAGGATCGAATTCCGCCAGGACTGCGGCGAAAACGTCGACACCCCAGTCAAGCGCATCGCGGTCGATCGTCAGCGCCGGCGCGAATCGAATCACTGTCTCGTGCGTGTCCTTGGTCAACACGCCGCGCTCCGCCATCCGTTCGGCGACCTTGCGCGCGGACACGCTGGCGTCGAGCTCGACGCCGGCCCACAGCCCGCGCCCGCGCACCGCGCGGATCAGCGGCGACGACAGACCACGCAAGCGCGACAACAGATGCGTGCCGAGTTCACGGCTGCGTTCGACGAGTTGTTCTTCCTCGATCACGGCGAGCGCCTCCCGGCCGACACGAGCGGCCAAAGGATTGCCGCCAAAAGTCGAGCCGTGGCTGCCGGGCTCGAGCAGATCCATCACCGTGTTGATCGCCACGAACGCCGATACCGGCAGCAAGCCGCCGCCGAGCGCCTTGCCGACGATCACACCGTCGGGGCGAATGCCTTCGTGCATGTAGGCAAACCATTCGCCGGTGCGCCCGAGTCCCGACTGAATCTCGTCCAGGATCAGCAGCACGTTGCGTTCGTTCGCTAGTTCGCGCGCCGCACGGAGGAAGCCTGGCGGTGGCAGCACGATGCCCGCTTCGCCCTGGATCGGTTCGATCAGGATGGCGCACGTTTCGTCGTCGATTGCCGCGCGCAGCGAATCGATGTTGCCGAATTCAAAATGGCGAAATCCCGGCGCGAAGGGGCCGAAGTCGGCGCGATACACGGCCTCGTTCGAGAAGCCGACGATCGTGGTCGAGCGCCCGTGGAAGTTGCCGCGCGCAACGACGATATTGGCGCGATCGGCGGCGATGCCTTTGACTCGGTAGCCCCAACGTCGCACGGCTTTGATCGCCGTTTCGACCGATTCGGCGCCGCCGCTGGCAGGCAGTGCTTTGGCGGGGTGCGCCAGATCGGCCACTTCGACCAGCTTGGCGAGAAAGGGACCGAGCTCGGTCGAGTGATACGCACGCGAGGTGACTGCAACACGCTGCGCCTGTTCGGTCAGCGCAGCAACCAGGCGCGGATGCGCGTGTCCATGGCTGACGGCGGAGTACGCCGACATGAAGTCAAGATAACGCTTGCCGTCGGCATCCCACAGCCAGCTGCCCGCGCCGCGATCGAGCACGACCGCAATCGGCGCGTAGTTAGGCGCCGCGACGCTTTGCTCGACAGCGATTGCCAGTTCGGCCTGGTTGATTTTCATATTCACTCGCGCGTTCATGTCGATCCTCGTTTCCTTCATAGGAATGTAGAGACGACGCGCGAAATGCGAGGCGGAAGTAATACGGCGGAAATGCCGAATTTGAACGGCTTTGCTGGTGGAACTACAGATTCGGCGGTGCGCTGCAGCGTTGTGGCAGGCGGCCTGAAAAGCTTACGGCAACGGATAGCCGCGATACGGCTTGATCGTCTGCAGCTCCGGTTTCGAAGTGATCTTTTCGACGCCGAGCGCTGGATCGTCGGTCCACGCGTTGGTCAGCTCGCGATAGTGGTCGAGGTCGCGGCACGCCAGGCGCAGCACGTAGTCGCATTGTCCTGATACCAGAAAGCACTCGACCACTTCATCAGCCGCACGCGCGCGCTGCTCGAAGCGTGCGTGAGTGGCCTGCTTCTGGTCTCGCAACGTGACTTCGACCATGACGGTGAGAACGCCGCCCAGCTTGCGAGGTTCGATCAGTGCCATGTAGCCGGAAATGACGCCGGCGCGCTCCAGCCGCCGCACGCGCTCGAGGCACGCACGCGGGCTCAACGCGATTCGGGTCGAAAGGTCCTGATTGGTGATGCGCCCGTCGAGCTGAAGCGTCTCCAGAATTTTTCGATCGATCCGGTCGAGGTCGCGCGTGGCCATGCTCAAGTATACGAAGCATGGCGTGCCGCGTGTCATGCTGGGTCATGGCGATCTTCGATTCAGCTGCGCGCAATCCCGTTGTCCGTCCGCGCGAAGTGGTGGCGTGGGCCGGTTACGACCTTGCGAACACTGGCTACACGACGATTGTTCTGACGGCCGTGTCCACGCGTGACTACAACGCGGCGATTCCCGCCTTCGCAATCTGAGCGTCCTCGCTCGACTTCACGCCCGATACGCCGACCGCGCCGACGACGTAGCCATCGACGATGATCGGCACCCCGCCTTCGAGCATGCCGTCCAACGGCGCCGACAAAAATGCGGTGCGCCCCTGATTGATCATGTCTTCATACAGTTTCGTCTCGCGCTTGCCGAGCGCGGCGGCGCGTGCCTTGGCCGGCGCTATCGACGACGAGATCGGTGCCACGCCGTCGAGCCGGTGTAGCAACACCAGATGGCCGCCGTCGTCGCAGATTGCGATGACGACCTTCCAGTGATGTTCGTGCGCTTCGGCTTCTGCGGCGGCCATCACGCGTCGAGCGTCTTCAAGCGTCAGCCAAGGTTTTGTTTTCATCGATTCATTTCGGCTAGTCGACGGCAGCTAGAAGGTAGTAGTGCAGTTGCGAAAGCCATTCGCGCAGAGCAATGTGCGAATGAAGCAATGCGGCCGGCCCGGGGATCAGTTGATACGCTGCCACGGGTCGCTGTCCGCTGTAACCGGTCGGCGCAGGAACTACCAGCAGGCCGGCGAGTTCGAACGCGCGTTGCGCACGCGGCATGTGCACCGCGTCGGTGACGAGCGTGATGCGGGTCACCTGTTGCGGCTGCAAATCGCGCGCTGTCACGAGCGCCTGCTCGCGCGTTGTTTCGGCCGCAGCGTCGACCCATTTGACCGGCACGCTGAATTCGCTCACAAGCAGTGCCTGCATCAACGTGCCTTCAGCCGCGTCGCCACCGGCGGGTCTACCCCCGCTGACGTAGACAGGCAGCCCGGTCTCGCGCGCAAGACGTGCACCGTAGCGGGCGCGCCGTAGCGTGTAGTCGTTGATCGTTTCGCCGCCCCATTCGGGCGACGCAAGATTGCGCCCACCGCCCAGCACGACGATCGCTTGCGTCCGCCTGACGTCGTCGATCGCAGCCGGCGGCGGCTCCAGCGTGCGCACAATCGCGTTGGCAACGAGTGGCAGCGAAAGTGCCAGCAGCAGCAGTTGCGAGCCGGCGATCAGCACACTGCCAGTGACACGCCGCCGCTTCAGCATCGACACGCCGATCAGCGTCATCGCGATCAGCGAAGTCGGTGGCAGCAGCAGGCTCGAGAGGGCGTAGTTGAATGTCACGCGTGAATCGCATGCTTGATTTGGTCAAGCGCGGTCGGATCCTCGATGGTCGTCAGATCGCCCGGGTCGCGCCCTTCGGCAAGCGCCTGGATCGATCGTCGCAACAACTTGCCCGATCTCGTCTTCGGGAGCACGCCAACAAAGTGCACGCGCGCCGGGCGCGCAACGGCCCCCAACTGCGAGTCGACGACTTTCATCATTTCGCCCTCGTGCGCGAATTTCTTTTCCTGCGTATCGGCCTGTGTTGGATCCTTGAGAATCGCGAACGCGAGTGCGACCTGACCCTTCAAAGGATCGGCAACGCCAACAACCGCGACTTCGGCGACATTCGGATGCGATGACAGCGATTCCTCGATCTCGCGTGTTCCGAGCCGGTGGCCGGCGACGTTGATTACGTCGTCGGTGCGGCCGAGGATGAAGAAGTAGCCGTCATCATCACGGATGCCCCAGTCGAACGTCGAGTAGACGCTCTGGCCAGGCACGCTGGTCCAGTAAGTTCGCACGAAGCGGTCATCGTCGCGCCACACTGTCGTCATGCAGCCGGGCGGCAACGGACCCTCGATCGCCACCACGCCTTTCTGATGCGGCTTCGTGATCTCTTCACCGGTTGCTTCGTCGAAAATCTTGACCGAGTATCCCGCCGCCGGAACACCCGGTGACCCGAACTTGGACGGCAACGCTTCGACATTGCGCGAAATTCCGAGAATTGGCCACCCGGTTTCGGTTTGCCAGTAGTTATCGATAACAGGTTTGCCAACGCCATCGGCGATCCAGCGCGCGGTCGTCTCGTCGAGCGGTTCACCGGCGAGAAACAGCAAACGCAGACTCGACAGGTCGTATTTCTTCAGCAGCGCCGGATCCTGTTTCTTCAGTACGCGAATTGCGGTCGGTGACGAGAACATCACATTGACCTTGTACTTCTCGACGATGCTCCACCAGATTCCGCCGTCCGGACGAATCGGCAGGCCTTCGTACATTACCGTGGCCATGCCGTTAATCAGCGGCCCGTAGACGATGTATGAATGGCCGACGACCCAGCCGATATCGCTGGTGGAAAAGTAGGTCTCGCCGGGCTGGCTGCAGAAAATATCGCGCATCGACGCGGCGAGCGCGACGGCGTGCCCGCCCGTATCGCGCTGCACGCCTTTCGGCTTGCCGGTCGTGCCCGACGTGTACAGGATGTAGCTTGGTTCTGACGACTCGAGCCATTCACACGGTACTTCGTCGTTCATGTGCTCCGCTCGCAACGTCGCGTAGTCGACATCGCGTCCGGGAACGCGCTTCATGTCCGCGAGCTTGCGATCGATCAGCAGCACTTTCGGCGGCGGATGCTTGGCTAGGGCGATCGCTTCGTCGAGCAAGTGCTTGTACGGGATCGGCTTGCCTGCGCGCGACCCCGCATCGGCGGAGATGATCAGCGCCGGCTGCGCATCGTCGATACGCGTGGCCAGGCTGACCGATGCGAAGCCGCCGAACACAACCGAGTGGATCGCGCCGATTCGCGCGCACGCCAACATCGCGAAAGCCGCCTCGGGAATCATCGGCAGATAGATCAGGACGCGATCGCCGCGCGCTACGCCAAGAGATTTCAGAATTCCCGCCATCCGATTGACTTCGCGATACAGCTGGCGGTAGGTATAGGTTTTTTCGTCGCCCGTCTCGGTCGACACGTAAATCAGTGCCGCTTGATCGCCGCGCTCGGCGAGATGGCGGTCGATCGCGTTATGCGCGAGATTGGTGGTGCCGCCGACGAACCACCTTGCAAACGGCGGATTCGAGTAGTCGAGTACCTGGGAGAACGGCGCGCGCCAGTCGATCAAGCGCGCCTGGTCGCCCCAGAAGCCGGCAGGGTCACTGAGTGACCTTGCGTGGTACTCCCTGTACGTCGTCATGCAATCCTCCGTCGGCCGGCTGTTGCAATTCCTTTTGTTGTCGCACCAGCTTCAGGAGCGGTGCCACCTGCTCCAGCAATCTTGGCAGATGAGGCACCACTTCGGCAGCGCGTCCGGCGCGAATCAGCGCCAGCGCGAGATTAATGTCCATCGACCCGTCTTCGGGCTTCGGATCCATGGAGCCGGGGGCCGCACCCTCGGATGTGCCCAAAATAATGCGGCGCGAGCGGTTTTGCTGCGCCTGGGCTGAACGTTTCTGCGCCAGTGTGCGCAGCTCCTCGGCACTGCGCCGCAGCTCTTCGGATAGCGTAGAAAGCCCGATACAGGTCCAGACCTCGACGCCCGGTCCGGCCGCCTCAATATTTTCAAGAACTTTTCGCAGGCGCGCGGCGAAGCGCAGCACGCCCGAAAGCCCGCTTGACGGCGTGGCGACGCAGAACTCCATGCGATCGGTCCGGGTGCCCAGGTCTTCGAGCCGGATCGACGCAGCCAGCGCGCGTCCCACCAGCTTGATGCGCTGATCCGTCTCGCCTTCCCACTGTTCGTTCTGCGGCATCGACAGCTCGACGCGTATGCAGATCAGCGCCACATCCGACAGATTGCGGCGCGCGAACGAAATCAGCTTTTCGACCTGTTTGTCGAAGAACGGCTGGTTTAGCAGCTCGGTATCCGAATCGACGGTGCGCGACGATTCGAGCGACGCCTGGCTTTCGGCCAGCATCTCGCGCGTCGTCGAAAGACGCACCAGCACTTCCATCCGCGCCAGCAGCTCGGCTGCTCCGACCCCCTTTTGTATGAAATCTGTTGCACCGAGCGAGGCGGCGCGGTCGCGTTCTCCGCTATCGTCTTCGCCGGAGATGATCACCATCGGCAGCTCGCGAATGCGCTGCACCTTGGACGAGCGCACGCGGTTCAGCAGCTCAAAGCCGTCGACCTTCGGCATCGTCAGGTCACTAATCACGACGCGGATCGATGAATCGAGCAGGATCGCCTGCCAGGCGGCCTCGCCGTCGGTGACCTCGCGCAGCTCGAAACGGTCGCGCAGATGCTGGCCGATCGACGCGCGGACGATGCGCGAATCGTCGCAGATCAACACACGCGGTTTCGGATTGCCGGCCGCAACGGCAGGCGTGGCGGCCCGGGCGGATTCCTTCTTTGCTTCAATCGCCAACTGAGTTCTCGGTTAGCTGCGCGGCGCGCTTGTGCACCGTAGGCGGCGAGCCTCGGAATTTAACCGAAATGACCGCGGATTGAGCGGTAAAAGCCGCGGAGTTCCTTAGCTTTTCGTTCGCTTCCTCGCCATTTCACGCTATAGGGCGAGCGTCAAACGAGGCCGCCTGCACTCGCCAGCGTACGAAGCTCGTCGTCGCTGAGCTGCGGGCCGTCGAGGGTCACGCGCTTTTCCTGCGTTTCGGAGGTCCGGAAGCGCGCGATCACTGGCTTCAGCTCAGGCTTGACGTGCGTGTCGCTGTATCCGTTGAACAGGTGGCCCAGCAGCCCGCGCTGCAGGTCGCTGGTGTTCAAAAACCAGTCGGCCACCGGGAACGTGAGGTTCATGTTGACGTGCATCATGATCCCCATGTTGTGATGTGCCGTATGGTGGCGCCGGATGGTGTTGATTAACGGTGCGTTGCGGACGAACCAGTTGTCACGCACGTGACAGCAGAAGTGGAATGTCTCGTAAACCATATAGTGGCCGATCATGCCGATGAACACGATGTAGCCAGCGTTGGGATTGATCAACACGCTGGCGATCCAGCCGAACAAGAGCCCAAAAACAGCCAGAACAGCCAGTACACGCCACGGGAAGAAGACGATCCGAAACTCGCGGATCGTGTTGATCGTCGCGTCGTTGTCGGTGAAATACTGATGGTGCTGCCGCGTGTGACGATCATAGATCGCGCGCAGCGCGTAGACGTCGATCAGGCGGTGCATCACGAACTTGTGCATGCCCCATTCGACGAAGTTGCCGCCGATCAGCACCGGTATTAGCAGTAGCCACTCCCAGCGTGCGCCCTGCAGGTGGCTTACGCAGTACCAGACCGCTGCAATTCCCGCCGTGTACATGACTCCGATGTGGACCAGCCCGCTATACCAGCGACTGATTGCCGCCCGGTACTGCTCACGAAATTTGCGCTGGCGTTCGGTCATCATCAAAAACCTCGTTGCTGGTACCCTCGATGACTGATATATTAGTTGTCGATCACCGGCTGTGTCAATTAGGGGGATTCGTGGCTGAAGCGCCTGCAAGCACACTGAAAGCACCGGCTCCTACCCCTGCGCGCAAGAAGCGCACGCTGCAGGATATCCGCGACTCAAAGACCTCCGGTGAAAAGATGGTCTACATGTCTGTGCCGGATTACACGTCGGCCAAGTGGGCCGAAATGGCGGGCGTCGATGTGGCGGTGCTGGGCGACAGTCTGGCGATGATCGCACACGGTCACTCGAGCACGATTCCGGCGACGATGGACATGATGGCGCTGCACGCGCAGGCGGTGCGCCGCGGCGCGCCGAATACGTTCGTGCTCGGCTGCATGCCTTATCAGAGCTACAACACGATTGATCGCGCGCTGACCAACGCGACGCGCTTCATGCAGGAAGGCGCGTGCGATGCGGTCAAGCCGCAGGGCGGAAAATCGCAGGCGAACATTCTGAAGGCGCTGGTCGACGCCGGCATCCCGACTGCATCGCATATCGGTATGACCCCGCATACGGTCGCGATGTTCGGCGGCTTCAAGATCCAGGGCAAAACTGCGCAGACCGCGATGAAGATCCTGGAGGACGCGCTTGCGATACAGGATGCCGGCTGCTTCATGCTCGAATTCGAGGCAGTGCCGGCCAAGATCGCTGCCGTGATATCCAAGCAGCTCGAGATTCCAACGATCGGCATTGGCGCCGGCGCCGGGACCGACGGGCAGATTCTGTTGTGTTACGACCTGCTGGGTGTGTTCACCGATTTCAAGCCGAAGTTCACCAAGCGCTTTTCGAATCTGACCGAAGTCGCGGTCAAGGGTATTTCGCAATACATTGCCGAAGTAAAGGCGGGCACATTCCCCGACGACGACCACAGCTATGGCGTCGACGAGAAGGAATACGACAAGTTCGTAGCGTTGGTCGAGAAGCGCAAGCACCAATGAAGCGTGCGACCGCTCAGGAAGTTGCCATCGCGTCCACGCAAAGCCTGACCGACCGTGCCTATGCCGAGCTCGAAGAAATGATCGTGACGTTGCAGCTCGCTCCGGGCGCCGCCGTGTCCGAGGCCGAATTGTCCGGCCATCTTGGCATCGGCCGCACGCCGATCCGCGAAGCGTTGCAGCGGCTTGCGCGCGAGCGGCTCGTGATGATCCTGCCGCGGCGTGGCGTAATGGTGTCTGAGATCAATGTCGGCCGTCAGTTGCGATTGCACGAAGTGCGGCGCGAGCTCGAGCGGCTGATCGCGCGCACGGCGGCGCGCCGGGCCACCGAGGAGCAGCGTGCGCGCTTTCGTGAACTGGCGCGCGACTTCGAAAAATCCGCGCGCGTCAACGACGACGTAGCGTTCATGCGCACCGACCGCGAATTCAATTTGCTGTGTTCGAGCGCGGCGCATAACGAATTTGCGGCCGGCGCGATGGGTCTGATGCACGGATTGTCGCGACGTTTCTGGTACCACCACTACAAGCAGGCCGCCGATATGCCGGCGACCGCCAAGCTGCATGCCGATATCGCACGTGCGATTGCGGACAACGACGATGAGCGCGCTGCTAACGCGAGCGATAAGCTGCTCGATACGATCGAGAAGTTCACGCGCGACACGGTAGGCCCGCAGTAACCCCCGCACTCGCCATTGCGCGAAAGGAACCCGATGACTCCCGAAGACGCCGTTGCCGAAGCCCGCAGCGAGAATAGCGAACGCAAGCATCAAACGGCCGAGTATGTGCATCGCGACGAGCGCGAATGGGAAACGATCCGGTGGCCCGGGCAGACCGGCAAGATGCTATTTCATCCGCGGCCCGAGCGGCTGACCGAACCGAATGCGGGCATCGTTCGCTACGAGGCGGGCGGCCATCATCCCTTGCATCATCACGAGTTTGCGCAGGTCTGGTACATACTTTCCGGCGAGTTCACGATCGGTGGCAAGCAGTACGGCCCCGGAACGATGGTGTTCTATCCTGATCCTCACTATGAAGACGAGCTTTCAACAGCCACCGGCGGTGAGATGCTTTTCGTTCAATACCCGGGCCCGACGACTGGCGGGCGGCCGATTTACGACGGCCGATTCAATATGGTCACGCGCCAGGCCGTCGACGCCGAGCGAACCGACATTTAGCTTGAATTGCGTTTAACTACAACAGGAGACCCACGCCATGCAAAACAATCGCAGAAAGCTGCTGAAGGCCATCGGTGGCGCCGGCGCGGCCGCTGCAGCGCAACCGTATCTGAGCTTTCCCGCGATCGCGCAGAACGCGCCGCTGCGTGTCGGCATCATTGCCCCGAAATCAGGAATCGTCGGGACCATTGGCGAATGCGGGCTGCGCGGCACCCAGTTCGCAGTTGAGCGCATCAACGCGGCTGGTGGTATCGCCGGCCGCAAGGTGGAAATAGTCGTCGAGGAGGAAACGAACCCGAAGGATTCGATCGAGCGTCTGCGCAAGCTGGTGCTGCAGGACAAGGTCGATTGCGTGCAGGGCATCGTGTCATCCGGGGTCAGCCTCGCGATGGGCGCGGTGGCTGAGGAAATGAAAGCGCTGACGATTTTTTGGGACGGTACGACGCAGGACGGCGTCAAGGAAACGATGCTCAATCCTCGCTACATCTTTCGTAGCACCGATAACGAATGCGAGGCCGTGATGGCGTCGCTGCTGGCGATTAAATACTGGAAGGGACAGTTCACAACGGTCGCTGGCATCAATCCTGATTACTCGTACGGCCGCAACAATATGGCCGCATTCCAGGCGCTGCTGAAGAAATTCAATGTCGATGCAAAGATCGTGGCGGACCAATGGCCAAAGGTCGGAACGCTCGACCTGACCACGCACGTCGCGGCGTTGAAGGCGGCAAAGCCGGATCTCGTGTTTTCGTCACTGCTGTTTGCCGATCTGCCGATTTTCATGCGTACTGCGCACGGCGCCGGCCTGATGGATGGCAAGACCAAGTTCGTATTCCCCGGCGCAGGCTTCCAGCACACGCTGCTAAAAAAAGAGTTCACTCCGGAGGGAATGATTTTCGGTCACAACACGCTGTACTTCGCCAGTGCGGATGCCAGCCCGCTGCAGAGGCTGTTTGTGAAGCAGTACGAGGAACGGTACAAGGACTATCCGCACTGGGAGGCTGACCGCGCTTATTTCGCGATGCAGGTTTACAAAGCAGGCGTCGAGGCGGCGTACAAGGCGAAGAACGCGTGGCCGGGCAAGGAGGACGTGATCAGCGCAATGGAAGGCGTCAAGATCGAGTCGCTCGGCGGCCCGGGCCATATGCGCAAAGACCATATTGCCGAGCAAACCTTCTATCAGGGATTAACGACGCACAAAAACCGCTACGACTTTGCAACCCTAGGCCAGGTCGATCGCATGTACTCGGACCAGTTGCAAAAACCCACCGGCACCGACTTCTGGAAGTGGATCGAAACGGCTCAGATAAAACTTTGAGCCGGCGTTGACCGCCTTCTTTGACATCCTGCTCGGCGGCGTTTTTCACGCCGCCGTTCTTTTTTTGGTGGCTGCCGGACTGCAGCTGGTGTTCGGGGTGCAGAAGATCGTCAATCTGGCGTGCGGCTCGTTCTACGCACTGGGTGCCTATTTCGGTATCAGCAGCGTCAACTGGGCGTTGGCGGCAGGCATGCCGCCGTGGATGTTCCTTCCGGTGCTGATCGTCTCGGGCATCGTGCTCGGCGCGATCGGCCCGGCGATCGAAGCACTGTTGCGCACGATCTACGCACGCGACGAGGCGTTTCAATTGTTGCTGACGTTCGCGCTGGTGCTGATGTTTCAGGACGTACTCCGCTTTTTCTGGGGACCGAATCCGCAGCAGCTAGGCAACCTTGCGACCCAGTACGGCCGGCTGTCGATCGGCACATTCTCGGTGTCGACCTACAACCTGCTGGTGATCACGGCGAGCATTCTGATTGCCGTCGGCATCGGTGCCTTTCTGCAACGCACGCGCTTCGGCCGCATTCTTCGCGCGACCGCCGAAAATCGCGAGATGAGCCAGTCGCTCGGCGTCAACGTACGCTGGATGTACACCAGCGTGTTCACGCTGGGAACGATTCTCGGTACGGTCGGCGGCGCGCTGGTGGTTCCGACGGCGGCCGCGTCGCTCGACATGCCGGTCGAGCTGGTGGTCGAAGCATTTGCCGTGGTCGTGATCGGCGGTCTGGGCAGCATGCGTGGCGCACTGGCCGGAGCGCTGATCGTCGGGCTGATGCGCGCTGCGGCGATCACGTTTTACGCCGAGCTTGAAATCCTCGCGATCTATCTGGTCGTAATCGTCGTGCTGATTGCTCGTCCGGCCGGCTTGTTTGGGAAGCCGATCGAATGAGTGTGAGCGGCGTCGCCACATCCGCAGCGGACGCCAGGCAGTCGCGTGCGGACCGGCGGCGCCGACTCTCTGCGCTGCTTGTGATCGTGAGCGCGGCTTTGATCGTGCTCGCGGCGTTCCCGCAATTCGCCCAGCCCTACTACGTCACGCTGGTGCTGCCGGCACTTGCGTACGCGATCGCACTGCTGGGATTCAATTTGCTGTTCGGTTACACCGGCCTGCTGTCGTTCGGGCACGCCTTGTTCGTGGCGTTAGGTGCGTACGGCGCCGCGGTGCTGTCCAGCAAGCTCGGCATTAAAAGCTTTGAAGTGATCTTGCTCGTCTCGGGGCTGACCGCAGTAGTGGTGGCGATTCCCGTCGGACTACTCGCGGTGAGGTACGTGAGGATTTTCTTCGGCATCCTGACACTGGCATTCGGCATGTTGTTTCATTCGTTTTTGTTCAAGTTCTACGACCTGACCGGCGGTGACACCGGCATTCGAGTGCTGCGCCCGTCGCTGTTCGGCACCGAGTTCGGCGAGCTGGATAAGACGGCGTTTCTGATCGGGCCGTTTTATTACTACTGCCTGGTGCTGCTGGTGGTGCTCGGATTCGTGATGTGGCGCATCGTGCATTCGCCGTTCGGTCTTCATCTGGTCGCCATCCGCGAGAATCCGCGCAAGGCGGAGTATCTAGGCGTACGTGTGCGGCTGTTTCGACTTTTGGCGGTCCTGATCTCTGCCTTCTACTGCGCGGTGGGTGGTGTGATCCTCGCCATCAATATCGGTCAGGCCGATCCCGAGACAGCCTACTGGACGCATTCGGGCGAGCTGGTATTCATGACCGTGCTGGGGGGTTTTGCCAACTTCTTCGGTCCGCTGGTAGGCGCCTTCGTATTCATCTTCCTCAAATCAGAGCTGATGTCGGCTACGCAGTACTGGCGTTTCTTTCTCGGCGTCACGCTGGCGCTGATCGTGATCCTGTTTCCACGCGGCGTGATGGGCGTCGGCCAGGACCTGTGGGTGCGCCTCCGCTACAGACGATGACGGCTTTGATCGAAACTGTCGGTGTTAGCAAAGCGTACGGCAGCTTCGTCGCCCTCGATGACATTTCGTTGGCCGTGGCGCGTGGCGAGCTGGTGTCTATCGTCGGCCCCAATGGCGCAGGAAAAACGACGCTCGTGAACGTCCTTACCGGACTGCTGAAGCCAACGTCCGGATTGGTTCGCTTCAAAGGCGAGGATATTGCCGGCATCGGACCGGTCGCGTTAGCGAAGCGCGGTATGGCGCGCGCGTTTCAGCTCGTGCACATCTTTCCGGTGATGACGGTCGCGCAGACGATCGGTGTTGCCATTGTGTCGCAATCGTCGAAGAGTCTGAGCTTGTTCGCCTCGGTCGCCAGTGACGCGGCGCTTCGCGCCCGAGTGCGCGAGGTTGCAGCAATATTCGGGCTCGATACCAAGCTTGAGACCGAGTCGCGGCTGTTGTCGCAGGGCGAAAAAAAGCTGCTCGATATCGCCAGTGCATTCGCGCTGGCGCCTGAAGTGATTCTGCTCGACGAGCCGACCAGTGGCGTGTCGAGCGGCGACAAGCACGGCATCATGCGCACGCTGATCGAAGCGGCAAAGCAAGCGGGCGTGCAGGCGATCATTTTGGTCGAGCACGACATGAGTTTGGTGGCCGAGTATTCGACTCGCATCGTTGCGCTGAAAGAGGGTAGGGTGTTGGCGGATCGTCCTGCGGACCGGTTCTTCAACGACCCCGAAATGGTCGCGGCGGTGGTTGGCAAGCTGACCGCCAAATTGTCACGCCGAGCCGCCTGATGCTTGCGCTCGACCAGCTGGTCGTCGACATTCAAAACAGCCGCATTCTGCGTGGCATCTCGCTACGGGTAGTGGCCGGCGAGTTGGTATGTCTGATCGGGCGCAACGGCGCCGGCAAGACGACCACGTTTCGCACGATCATGGGGCTGCTGACACCACTGTCGGGAACCATCAGACTGCAGAACACTTCGATCGTCGGGCTGCCGACGCACAAGATTGCACAGCTGGGCGTGGGCTATGCGCCGGAAGAAAGCCAGGTGTTCGGCGATCTGAACGTCGCCGAGAACATCGAGTTGCCTACGTGGACGCGTCCGCAGGGGCGCGACCCAAAAACGCGTATCGCGATGGCGTACGAAATCTTTCCGAAGCTGCGCGACTACGCTGCACGCGGTGGTAGCCAGTTATCTGGCGGCGAGCGCAAGATGGTGTCTATCGCGCGGGCGCTGACGCTAGACGCCGAATTGCTGCTGCTCGACGAGCCTTTCGAAGGGCTGTCGCCGGCGATCATTCCGAGCATCAGTGACGGCATCGCATCGATCCGTAGCCGGGGGCACGGGATTCTGATGGCGGAGTCGAACGTTCACCATATTCCCGATTACGCGGACCGCTTGTATGTTCTGGAGCGTGGTGAGATTATTTTTGCGGGAACACCGGCCGATGCCCAAGCTTCATCCGAGGTGATGGACATCATCAGCGGGGCAGCCTGACAATGGCCTTGGGAACATAGATGCCAAAAATTCTGAGCGAGTCACAAATCGAACGGTTCTGGCGCGACGGCTGCGTGTTTCCGATTCGCGTGATGCCCGAAGCCGATGCACTAGAGATCCGCAGCCGGCTGGAGCGCTACGAGCAGAAATCCGGAGGTCCGCTGGCGGGGGACCTGCGGCACAAGACGCATCTGCTTTTTTCGTGGCTGGCAGACCTCGTTCGCAACGATCGCATTGTCGATGCGATCGAAGATTTATACGGGCCTCATCTATTGTGCTGGACCACCAATTTTTTCATCAAGGAAGCCCGCAACCCGGCGTTCGTCTCATGGCATCAGGATTCAACCTATTGGGGGTTGAGCAAGCCCGACGTCGTCACTGCGTGGGTCGCGCTGACACCGAGCAACGCAAGCAACGGAGCGATGACGTTCATTCCGGGCACGCACCTGTCGGATCAGCTCGAACATCGCGATACGTTCGCGAAGAACAATCTACTAACGCGTGGGCAGGAGGTCGCGGTCGACGTCGACGAGTCGAAGGCGGTGACAATCGAGCTACAGCCGGGCGAGATTTCGCTGCACCATGTTCGCCTCGTCCACGGTTCGCCGGCTAATCCGTCGAACGATCGCCGCATCGGGTTTGCGATTCGCTACGTCCCGACCAGCGTCTCGCAGATCGCGGGCGATGACAGCGCGACGCTCGTGCGCGGCGTCGACACCTACCATCATTTCGAACCCGAACCGCGTCCGACCTTCGACATGGAGCCGGATTTCGTGGCGTTGCACCGCGTGATCACCGAGAGAAACGCGCGAATTCTGTACCGCGGCACGCAAGTCAAGAGCTACAACGACCCGATAGCGCGGCCCGGCCGTGCGGCCTGATTCGAACACGCATAGAGCACGCTGGGCGGCGGCGATGCTCTGTGTCGCGACCGCCGCAATTGGCAGCAGGGCGCTTGCAGTGGAGCCCGCCACCGAAGCCGGCGTCCGGTCGGACATCGTGGTGCGCGCGCTGACCCTGGTCGACACGCCGTATCGCTATGGCGGATCAACACCCGCAAGCGGATTCGATTGCAGCGGGCTGGTGCGCTACGTTTACAACTCGGTGGCAGGGCGGCAATTGCCGCGGCGCTCGGAAGACATCGGCAAAGTAGGCGCGTCGATCGACCGTTCGCAACTCGAGCCGGGTGACCTCGTGTTTTTCAACACCCTGGCGCGGGCGTTTTCGCACGTGGCGATTTATATAGGGGACGGGCGTTTCCTGCACGCGCCCGCGCGCAATGGCCGCGTACGAATCGAAGGGCTCGACGATCACTACTGGCGTGCGCGTTTCGACGGCGCTCGCCGGATTCTTGAACCCGAATCCACAGCACTGCGCGTTTCGACTGAATCCGGCTCCACGAAGCCGCGCTCCTCACCGCAGTTCCCCGGCGACGAGGCACCGGACCTAATAAAGCCTTGATTTGCTTCGATGGGCGAGGCCGGCGCCGAGCAGTGGGCAAACGGCATCGCCTCGGTTCGTCTACTGCGTTCGAACGGTCAGCATCCAATCACGCGACCGGCCCGTATCCCCACAGCACGGCAGCATCCACAGCACACTGGGCGCCATGGCCGCTGCACCTCACTCAACGGGAGAAAATAATGCAGACGAAAAAACTTGCCGGGCTGGCGGTAGCCTTGGCGCTATCTGTAACCACGGTCGCCACGCTGGCTCAAGTCACGGTCGGTGGCGCGCCGATGTACGCGAACAAGGACATTATCGACAACGCAGTCAATTCAAAAGATCACACAACGCTGGTGGCCGCCGTAAAGGCTGCCGGCCTGGTTGACACGCTGAAGGGTCCCGGACCGTTCACGGTGTTCGCTCCGACCAACACGGCGTTCGCCGGGTTGCCGGCTGGCACAGTCGACACCTTGCTGAAGCCGGAAAACAAAGGACAGCTGACCAAAGTTCTGACGTATCACGTCGTACCCGGCAAGATGAACGCGGCCGAGCTGATGAAGCAGATCGACGCGGGCGGTGGGAAGGCAACGCTAAAAACCGCGGCCGGCGGCACGCTGACGGCGACTGCCAGCGGCAAGACGGTTAGCGTAACAGACGAAAGTGGTGGCACCTCCAAGGTGACGATCGCTGACGTCAACCAGTCGAACGGCGTGATTCACGTCGTCGACAAAGTCCTGCTCCCAAATTAATTTCGCAGCAACAGCGCCGCGTTCGCTCAACGGACACGGCGCTTTTATTTTGCCCGCTACCATCGGGCAATGGAAAGACCGCTCGATGTACTGATCATCGGCGCCGGCCATAACGGTCTCACATGCGCGTGCTATCTGGCGACCGCCGGCTTCAGCGTGCGCGTCGTAGAACGGCGGCACATTGTTGGTGGCGCTGCGGTCACCGAGGAATTCGCGCCAGGCTTTCGCAATTCGACTGCGAGCTATACGGTGAGCCTGTTGAATCGCCAGGTGATTCACGATCTGAGGCTGGTGCAACACGGCCTGCGCATCATAGAACGGCCGTTTTCGAATTTTTTACCACTGGCCGACGGACGCTATCTGAAGTTTGGCGGCACGTCCGATACCCAGGATGAAGTCGCGAAATTCTCACAACGCGACGCTGAAAGACTGGCGTCGTTCTATGCGCGCCTCGATCGTGTTGCGGATCAGCTGCGCCGCTGGGTACTGCAGTCGCCGCCCAATCTGGGTGGCCCACTGGTCGTCGAGGGATGGCGCGATCTGGTAGCCGCGGCCAAGCTGCTATTACAGATGGGCCGCTTGCCGATGGAGGGACAGCGGGATCTGGTCGATGTCTTTACCAAGAGCGCAGGCGATTGGCTCGATGCATGGTTCGAGTCCGAGCCGCTGAAGGCTGTGCTCGGCTGGGATTCGATCGTAGGCAATTACGCGAGTCCGTATGCACCGGGCTCGGCGTACGTGCTGTTGCATCACTGCTTCGGCGAAGTCAACGGCAAGCGCGGTACGTGGGGCCACGCGATCGGCGGGATGGGCTCCATTACGCAGGCGATGGCAACCGAAGCGCGCGCACTCGGTGTGCGGGTCGACGTCGATTCCTCGGTCGCGCGTGTGCTCGTCGAGAACGGCCGCGCGTATGGTGCTGAGCTGGCGTCGGGTGAACACGTGCGCGCGCGCGTGGTTGCGGCCAACGTCACGCCGAAGCTGCTGTATCAGCAGTTAGTCGATGCGGCGACGCTACCGTCGGAATTTATCGAGGCGATCGCGCGCACCAGATACGGATCTGGAACGTTTCGCATCAATGTCGCGCTGTCTGATCTGCCCGACTTTTCTGCCTTGCCGGGAACCGCGTCACAGCCGCATCATGCGAGCGGCATCCTGTTTGCCCCGTCGCTTGCGTACATGGACCGTGCATGGCGCGATGCAGTGGCGCATGGATACTCGCCCGAACCGGTGGTCGAGATGCTCGTTCCCAGCGCGGTCGATGATTCGCTGGCGCCGCCGGGGAAACACGTCGCCAGCTTGTTTTGTCAGCACTTCGCGCCAACCGCCGACTGGACTGAGCTGAAAGAAAAGGCGGTGCAGGCTATCTTCGACGTCGTGCAGCGTTACTGCCCGAACTTTCGATCATCGCTGCTCGGTTACCGCGCGTGGTCGCCGGCGGATCTCGAAAGTCAATTCGGACTGACCGGAGGCGACATTTTTCACGGCCAGCTGTCGCTCGATCAACTGTTCTCGCTGCGGCCCGTGCTCGGCTACGCGCGCTATCGCGGGCCGATCGCCGGCCTTTATCACTGCGGCGCCGGCGCGCACCCAGGGGGCGGGGTCACCGGAGCTCCCGGACACAACGCGGCACGAGAAATCATCCGCGATCTAGCGTAGCAACTTCCTTTGTATGCGAGATGCGAGTGACGTCGAACGGTTTGCATCGATTCGTATAATTACCGGCTGTACCCTTCGGATCAGTGATGAAAATCCTTGTTCCCGTCAAACGAGTCGTCGACTACAACGTCAAGGTACGTGTGAAGTCGGACAAGAGCGGAGTCGATGTAGCCAACGTCAAGATGTCGATGAATCCGTTCGATGAGATTGCCATCGAAGAAGCCGTGCGGCTGAAGGAGGCGGGCGTCGCCACCGAAGTGATCGCGGTGTCGTGCGGCGTGCTGCAGTGTCAGGAGACTCTGCGCACCGCGATGGCTATCGGCGCCGATCGCGGCATCCTGGTGGAGACCAACGTCGAATTGCAGCCGCTGGCAGTCGCGAAGCTGCTGAAGGCAATTGTTGACAAGGAGCAGCCGCAGCTGGTGATCGCCGGCAAGCAGGCGATCGACGACGACGCCAATCAAACGGGTCAGATGCTGGCTGCGCTGGCCGACATGCCGCAAGCGACATTTGCCTCGAAGATCAAGATTGTCGATGGGCGGGCGCAGGTCACGCGCGAAGTCGACGGCGGGCTGGAAACCATCTCCGTCGCGTTGCCAGCGGTCATCACGACCGATCTGCGGCTGAACGAACCGCGTTACGTCACATTGCCCAACATCATGAAGGCGAAGAAAAAGCCGCTGGATATTTTGAAGCCCGAGGATCTGGGAGTCGACGTGACGCCCAGATTGAAGACGCTGCAGGTCACCGAGCCGTCAGGTCGCAAGGCGGGCATCAAGGTGCCCGATGCGGCAACGTTAGTTGCAAAGCTGAAGAACGAAGCGAAGGTGATTTGATGCCTGCACTTGTACTTGCCGAGCATGACGGGAAATCGGTTCGCCCCGCAACGTTGAATACGGTCACCGCAGCCGCCAAGGCAGGTGGCGATGTACACATCGTGGTGGTTGGTCATAACGTCGCCGATTCCGCCAGCGCCGCTGCCAGAATCGATGGCGTGTCCAAGGTTTTTCTCGTCGATGCGCCGCAATTTGCGAATGATCTCGCGGAGCCCGTGGCGGCCCAAGTGGTTTCGCTTGCGCGCGGCTATAGCCACGTGTTCGCCGCCGCCACCGCCTACGGCAAGAACATCATGCCAAGGGTGGCGGCCAAACTCGACGCTGCGCAGATCTCCGACATCAGCAGCGTCGAATCGCCTGATACGTTCACGCGGCCGATTTACGCCGGCAATGCGATCGCGACCGTGCAGTCGAGCGATCCGATCAAAGTCGTCACCGCGCGACCGACCGCCTTCGAGCCGGCGCGCAGCGAAGGCGGCAGCGCGACGGTCGAGACGGTCGCCGCGGTGCCAGCCGGCGATATGTCGCGCTTCGTGTCACGCGACGTCGTCAAACTCGACCGGCCGGAGTTGCAGGGCGCGAAGATCGTCGTCTCGGGCGGCCGCGGCATCGGCTCCGCCGAAAACTTCAAGCTGCTCGAACCGCTGGCGGACAAACTAAATGCCGCGATCGGCGCTTCGCGTGCCGCGGTCGATGCCGGCTATGCACCGAATGACTGGCAGGTCGGGCAGACGGGCAAGGTGGTGGCACCGCAGCTGTACATCGCCGTCGGCATCTCGGGCGCGATCCAGCATCTGGCCGGCATGAAAGACTCCAAAGTCATCGTCGCGATTAACAAGGATCCCGAGGCGCCGATCTTTCAGATCGCCGATTACGGACTGGTCGGCGATCTGTTCGAGATTGTTCCGCAGATCGTCAGCGCGCTATGAGTTACGTCGCGCCGGTGAAGGACATGCTGTTCGTGTTGCACGAACTGGCGGGCTTGAAAGAGATTCGTCAGCTGCCGGGTTGCGAAGACGCCACCGAAGAGACCGTGCAGGCTGTGATCGAGGAAAACGCGCGCTTCATGAGCGAAGTGGTGGCGCCGCTGAATTGGAACGGCGACGCGCAACCGGCGAAGTGGGATAACGGCAAGGTGACGACAACCCCCGGATTCAAGGCGGCGTTTCGGTCGTTTGTCGAGGCTGGCTGGCAGGGCGTACAACATCCGACGCAATACGGCGGGCAAGATTTGCCGAAGGTCGTCGCGGCGCCGTGCATGGAAATGATGCAAGCGGCGAATCTTTCGTTCGCACTGTGCCCGCTGCTGACCGACGGCGCGATCGAGGCGCTGCTCGTGGCCGGGTCGCAGGAGCAGAAGGACGCATATCTCGGCCGGCTGATCGACGGCACGTGGACCGGCACGATGAACCTCACCGAGCCGCAGGCGGGTTCAGATCTGGCGCAGGTGCGAACCAAGGCGGTGCCGCAGGGCGACGGCACGTATCGACTGTTCGGGCAGAAGATCTACATCACCTATGGCGAGCACGACCTGGCCGACAACATCGTGCATTTGGTTCTCGCGCGCACGCCCGATGCACCCGCCGGCGTCAAGGGTATCTCGCTGTTCATCGTCCCGAAGTTCTTGTTCGATACTGGTGGCAAGCTCGGCAAGCGCAACGATGTCTACTGCGCGTCGATCGAGCACAAACTTGGCATCAAGGCGAGCCCGACATGCGTGCTGATCTTCGGCGACGACAAGGGCGAAGCCGGTGCCGGCGCCATCGGCAGGCTGATTGGCGAAGAAAATCGCGGCCTCGAATACATGTTCATCATGATGAATGCGGCCAGATTTCAAGTCGGCATGCAGGGTATCGCCATATCGGACCGCGCTTACCAAAAGGCGGTCGAGCATGCGAAGGAGCGGGTGCAGAGCCGCGCGGTCGAGGGCTCGAGCGGGCCCGTGTCGATCATTCACCATCCGGACGTGCGGCGCATGCTGATGTTCATGCGTTCGAACACCGAGGCCGCGCGTGCGGTCGCGTACGTGGCGGCGGGTTACAACGACGTTGCGCATCATCATCCCGACTCCGGGCGGCGTGCCGCCGCCATGTCTGCCTACGAATATCTGGTCCCGATCGTCAAAGGCTGGTCGACCGAGATGTCGATCGATGTCACATCGACCGGCGTGCAGGTGCACGGCGGCATGGGGTTTATCGAGGAAACCGGCGCCGCGCAGTACTACCGCGACGCGCGCATCCTGACCATCTACGAAGGCACGACTGCGATTCAGGCGAATGATTTGGTCGGCCGCAAGACGGCACGCGACGGCGGCAAGATGGCGCATGAGTTTATCGCGCAGATGCGCGCGACCGCGGCCGAGGCCGCCCAGGGAGGCGACGACCTGCAAGCGATCGGCAACCGGCTCGCGGTGGCGATCGATTCGTACGCCGCGGTCGTGGACTACGTCGTCACCGCGTACAAGAGCGATATTCGCGGCGCGTTCGCGGGCTCGGTGCCCTATGTCAAGCTCGCGGGGATCGCACACGGCGGCTGGCAAATGACGCGCGCCGCCTTGGCGGCCACGCGCAACGTCAGCGCGGGAAACGATGTCGAGTTCTGCCGGGCCAAGGTGGCTACCGCGCGTTTCTTTGCCGATCACATGCTGGTCACCGTACCGTCGATTGCCGAGAGCATTGTCGGCGGCAGTGTTGGCACGCTGGCCATGGCCGAAGCCCAGTTTTAAAAGCCGCACGGCACGCCGCCATAGGCGGTACCTATCGGCCTCGTAATTATAATTGACTGGTTCAACCGACACGCGGCCGCGTAGATTGGCTCGCAGCCGGTGCGACGATTGATCGTCGCTTGCCGCGGTGTCAGGCAACGAGGAGATTGTATGCAGCTCAAAGGATCAAAAACCGAGAAAAATCTGTGCGACGCATTTGCAGGTGAATCGCAAGCGAACCGCCGCTATTTGTATTTCGCGGCGAAGGCCGACGTCGAGGGTTACAACGACGTGGCCGCGGTGTTTCGCTCAACCGCGGAAGGCGAGACCGGACACGCGCATGGGCATCTGGAGTATCTGGAAGCGGTCGGTGACCCCGCCACCGGATTGCCGATCGGTCCGACGCGGTCCAATTTGAAGGCCGCCATTGCGGGCGAGACGCACGAGTACACCGATATGTACCCTGGGATGTCGAAGTCTGCGCGCGACGAAGGCTTTGACGAAATCGCCGATTGGTTTGAAACGCTCGCCAAGGCCGAACGGTCGCACGCGAACAAGTTTCAAAAGACCCTCGACGCTATCGTCGATTGACGGGGTTTCAACCAATGCTTGTGTTGCCGGACCCGTCGGGGCCGGCGGTCTAATTTCGTGACCAAAGAGGGCAGCCTCCAGGCGCCCACGCGGCATCCGCTCGCGTGGAAAACTCCAGAGTTCAACGACCCACAGGCGCTCGACGCCGAACTGGCGCGTGTCTTTAACATCTGTCACGGCTGCCGCCGCTGCGTCAGCCTGTGCAACGCGTTTCCGACGCTGTTCGACCTGGTCGACAACGGCACCACGGGCGAGGTCGACGGGGTGCCGAAGGAGAAATACAAGGAGGTCGTCGACCAGTGCTACTTGTGCGACATGTGTTACATGAGCAAGTGCCCCTACGTGCCGCCGCACCCGTGGAACGTCGACTTTCCGCATCTGATGCTGCGCGCCAAAGCCGTCGATTTCAAGAACAACGGTGCCTCAAGCGCCGACAAGTTTCTGACGTCAACCGACAAGGTCGGCGTGTTTGCCGGCATTCCGATTGTCACGCAGGCGGTCAACGCGATCAATCAAAGTGCTCCTGCGCGCGCGGTGATGGAAAAGCTGATGGGAGTCGACCGCAACGCTTGGCGGCCGGATTTCGCGCCGCAGAAGTTTCGGTCTTCGGCGCGGTCAAATCTTGATGCGCCGGTGCGCGACGGCTTGAAGACACCGGGCAAGGTTGCAATTTATTCGACGTGCTATGTCAACTACAACGAGCCGGGTATTGGGCACGACCTGATCGCGATTCTCGACCACAACGAGATTCCCTACGTTCTGGTTGGAGCCGAAGCGTGCTGCGGCATGCCCAAGCTCGAGATCGGTGACCTGCCGTCGGTCGAAAGCCTGAAAAACACCAATGCCCCGTTGTTGGCCACGTTCGCACGCGCAGACTATGCGATTATCACGCCGGTGCCTTCGTGCACGCTGATGTACAAGCAGGAATTGCCGTTGATGTTTCCTGAAGACGGCGACGTTGCGCTAGTCCAAGAGGCGATGTGGGATCCGTTCGAGTATCTGGTCGCACGGCGACGCGACGGTCTGCTGAAGGACGACTTCAAGCAGCCGCTTGGCACCGTGTCCTATCACGTACCGTGTCACAGCCGTGTGCAGAACGTCGGGCGCAAGACCGAAGAGATGTTGAAGTCGCTACCGGACATCACCGTCAATACGGTTGAGCGTTGTTCGGGCCATTCGGGCGTGTGGGGAACGCGCAAGCAGTTCCACGCGACGGCCATGAAGATCGGTAAGCCGGTTTTTAAAAGGATTGCAGACGTTCAGCCCGACTACATCAGTTCCGACTGTCAGCTTGCGGGCCATCACATTGCGCAGGGGGTGGAGCAGTTTGCGAACGATGCGCTGGACGGGAAGGTCCCGGTCGTCGCTCACCCGATTACGCTGATTAGAATTGCTTACGGGTTGTGAGGACAGCGATGCCCCGCTCAATTTCCCCAGATAGCCTGTTGACGCTCGAAGCGTATGCGCGCGAGCGCCGAAACTTTCGCGCCAAAGTGATTGCGCACAAGAAGCATCGTACGGTGCGGCTCGGTGATTACATCACTCTGATTTTCGAGAACGAACTGACGATCCGCTATCAGATTCAGGAGATGCTGCGCATCGAAAAGACCTTCGAGACGCGCGGGATCCAGGATGAACTGGATGCCTACATTCCACTGCTCCCCGATGGCACAAATCTGAAGTCAACCATGATGATCGAGTTCGAAGACCCGGTGCTTCGCAAGCGCGAGCTGGCACGGTTGAAAGGCGTCGAGAAACGCGTGTATGTCGAGGTTGACGGTCACGAGCGCGTGTACGCAATTGCCGACGAAGATCTGCCGCGCGAGAACGAAGAAAAGACATCGTCGGTGCATTTTCTCCGTTTCGAGTTGGCGCCGGCGATGATTGTTTCGTTCTGCAACGGTGACGCAGTGGCTGTTGGCGTCGACCATCCGAACTGCGTAGTGCGGCTCGACGAAATCGCGCCTGAAGTGCAGGCGTCACTCGCACAAGACTTCAGCGCCCAGCAGCCCTAAGCGCCGGACCCGGCGATTCTTGGATACTGTATAAATACACAGTATTGGAGGGAGCCTATGGGCGCGAAACGGCAGGACTTGAATGCGGCAGCTATCGTTGTCCCGGTCACGCTGTTGCGCAAGGGACGTGGCGCGGTCTCGAATATTGCGCATCGTTTTGAGTCGGTTGTGCGCGAGCGCGACGGCGATGCGGTTGAAGCTGAGCGGGTGGTCGCCGCAGACGGTGACGACGAGGTGTTGCCTGCCCTCGCGACGAGCACGGCTTTCGAAACCGCAAAAAGCCTGATCACCTATAACGACTCGCCCGATATTGGCTTCGATCGATCAATCAACCCCTATCGCGGATGCGAGCACGGCTGCATCTACTGTTTCGCGCGACCTACCCACAGCTTTCTGAACCTGTCGCCGGGTCTGGATTTCGAGACCAAGTTGGTGGCCAAGCGCAATGCGGTTGAATTGCTGCTGCGAGAGCTCGCTGCGCCCACGTACCGGCCTGAAGTCTTGGCCCTTGGAGTCATTACAGACGCCTATCAGCCTATCGAGCGCGAGCTCGGTCTGACGCGAGGCGTCGTCGAAATTTTGACGCGGACGCGCCATCCGTTCGGTCTGATCACGAAGTCGTCGCTGATCGAGCGCGATATCGATTTGCTGGCTCCGGCAGCCGCGGATGGTGTCGTTGCCGCAACCATCAGCCTCACGACGCTCGATCATTCGCTGTCGCGCATCCTCGAGCCGCGTGCTGCCAGCCCTGCGCGCCGACTGCGAACCGTCAGAACTTTGTCGGCGGCGGGCATTCCGGTTACCGTCAACGTTGCGCCGATCATCCCGTTCATCAACGAACCGGAGATCGAGCATGTGCTGGAAGCCGCGGCGGACGCAGGCGCCTGGCAGGCGCACTACACGGTGCTGCGGCTGCCGTGGGAAGTCGCGCCGCTATTCATGCAGTGGCTCGAGGCGCATTTCCCGGATCGCAAGGAACGCGTGATGAACCGAGTGCGTGAAATGCGCGGCGGCAAGAATTACGAGTCGCAGTTTGGCAAGCGAATGACAGGCGAAGGTACTTGGGCTTCGCTGATTCGGCAGCGCTTTCATAAAGCCGTCACCAGATTGCATCTCGACCGTGAAGTGCCGCCGTTTCGTAACGATCTGTTCGTTGCACCGCGGTCGGCAACGCCGCAACTTGATCTGTTCTAGGAACCGGGTTTCAGTGCGTACTCGAAGTACGTTTGGGTCAGCAGCGCGATTGTTGTGACCAGGATGATGGCGCCGACGAACAGTGTTGCAACTGCCACCAGTACCGCGTTCCAGCCGCTATGGTTTCGCTGCGTGTGCGTTGCGTTGAATTGGGCGTCGAATCGATCGTCAGTCATCAGCGCTAGCACCAGCGCGTGAATGAATCCGGCGATAACCGGCACCATGGCGGCGAAAAACGGAAGTGTCTGATACCAGTCCTTGACGCCGATCAGAAAGGGGAGCGCGATCAGCGTGATTCCCATCGGAACCCACCACAGGCGTTGGCCCAGGTACAGCCGCTCCAAACCAAGGGCGCCGGTCAGTGACGCCAGCAGCGCCGAAAAAGCTTTATGCCGAAAATGACTCATCGATGGACTTCGCATGCATCATAGGGTGCTGAGACACTACCGTGCTGTCGCTCGGCTTGCTGACAAGTCCCGTGCCCGGCTACAATCACTGGCTTTGTGCGGCGACCACCGTTGGTTGCGCCGCCAGCAAAACAAGGAATGGATATGGTCGTCATTCGACTCGCGCGCGGTGGCGCCAAAAAGCGCCCGTTTTTTAACATCGTTGCAACCGATTCGCGCAACCCGCGTGATGGCCGCTTTATCGAGCGCGTCGGCTTTTACAACCCGGTCGCTGCCGGAGGCGAGCCCAAATTTCGTATTTCCGCGGACCGATTGACCTACTGGACCGGGGTCGGCGCGAGGATGTCACCGACCGTAGCGCGATTAGTTAAGACCCATCCCGCGGTTGAAGCTGCACCCGTGCCGGAGCAAGCCGTCACGGCTTAATGGCAACGGGGGAGATTTGACCCCGAGCGATCTGATCAAACTGGGTGCGGTCCGAGGTGCTTACGGGTTAAGAGGCTGGATTCGTATTGCACCGTTCGCCGCCGATGGAGTTGTGCTTGAAAGCGTGCGCCGATGGTGGCTGCTCGGTGCCTCAGAACCACGAGAGCTGAAGGTCGAAGAGGTTGCTCGGCGCGCAGAATTCATATTTGCCAAGTGGGCGGGTTGTGACAGCAAGGAAACCGCCGATGCGCTGAAGGGCGCGACGATCGCGGTAGCGCGCGGTGATTTTCCGGCCCTTGGCCCCGGCGAGATTTACTTGAATGATGTGGTTGGTTACCGCGTGGTCAACCGCGAAGGCGTTGCGCTGGGGACGGTTTCCGGTGTGCGGACCGGAGGAGCGACGCCCTGCCTTGAAGTTTTGGAGGAGGCGGGCGGCACGTCGGTATTGATTCCTTGGGTCGATTCGTACGTCGACGCGATCGAATACGACCGCCGGCAGATCAGGGTCGACTGGCACTGCGATTGGTGATGCGAGTCTGGGAAGGCGAACTCTAGCAATGCGGTTCGACGTAATCACGTTGTTTCCGGCGATGTTCTCGGCGGTGGTCGAGTATGGGATTACGCAGCGCGCGCACGGCGACGGACTTTGGTCGCTGCGCACATGGAACCCGCGTGATTTTGTGGCCGACGCGCACCGGACGGTGGACGATCGGCCGTTTGGGGGCGGACCCGGCATGGTGATGATGGCGCAACCGCTTGCGCAAGCGCTTGCCGCAGTAAAGAACGACGGCGGCGGGACCAAAGTTATAGCGCTGGCGCCCAACGGCGTTCCGCTCACCGACGCGCGCGTGCGTCACCTCGCGCAGGCTAGCGAATCGCTGGCGCTCGTTTGCGGGCGGTACGAAGGAATCGACCAGCGATTTATTGATGGGTACGTCGATGACGTGGTGTCACTCGGTGATTTTGTGCTGTCCGGCGGCGAGATCGCGGCGATGGCATTGATTGATGCGATCGTGCGCCAGTTGCCCGGAGCACTAAAGGAGGCGTCGGCCGCCGACGAGTCGTTTGCCGGAGGGTTGCTCGATTCCAAGCATTACACGCGACCCGAGAGCTGGCGGGGTATGGGTGTCCCGCCAGTACTGCTGTCGGGGCACCATACGCAGATCGCCGAATGGCGCCGCCGCGAAGCGCTGCTTTGGACGGCACGGCAGCGCCCGGAGCTGATCGAACGCGCACGGGCCGCAGGGCAACTCAGCGCTGCCGATGAGAGACAATTACGCACGGCGCCGGAAGATGCGGCAGCCAGCGAAGTAGCACCGTTGAAATCAGCCATCCTCTGATGCGAGAGAAGAATGAGTGGCATGCAAGGCTCGCAGCACGATGGATTTAGGAGAATGAAGTGAACGTGATACAACAGTTAGAGCAGGAAGAGCTGGCGCGAGTCAGTGCCAACAGAGAAATACCTCCCTTCGCGCCAGGCGACTCGATCGTCGTCAACGTCAATGTCGTCGAAGGTACGCGCAAACGCGTGCAGGCGTACGAAGGCGTGGTAATCGGCCGCCGCAATCGCGGGCTGAATTCGTCGTTTGTCGTGCGCAAGGTGTCGAGCGGCGAAGGCGTCGAGCGCACGTTTCAGCTGTATTCGCCGACGATTGCCTCGATCGAAGTTAAGCGGCGCGGCGATGTGCGCCGGGCGAAGCTTTACTACCTGCGTGATCGCTCGGGCAAGTCGGCGCGGATCCGCGAAAAACTGCAGCACAGGAGCGCAGCGGATAAGTCTGCAGCGGACAAGACCGCGGCCGACGCCGTAGCCGCAGACAAGGCTCGAGCCGGCACCAAATAGTCCGCGCTCTGTTTGCACAGCGGGAAGCCGCCCCACACGGCGGCTTTTTTTCGCTGCGATGAGCTCCAGCGGTAACGATGCCGACCCTTTGACCGTACGGCCGATCTTCGAGCCCGAATCGGTGCCGCACGACCCGGCTTTTGCCGCAGCCGAAGCGCGCGGCGCCGCCGTCGACCCCGGCGAGTTGCGCGTTGCCGCGCTCAGGCAGCGCTTTGCTCTGCCGCCGCTGTGGCAGCCCGAATTGCGTGCCGATGTGCGCCTGTTTTATCCGGAGCGGCGGCCGCGGATCGCGTCGGTGCTCGTGCCACTGATCGTGCACGACGACGGCGTGTGCGTGATGCTGACCGAACGCACGGCCCACTTGCACGATCATGGCGGACAGATCAGTTTCCCCGGCGGCGGCGTTGAAGAAAGCGACGCCGACGCGATTGCGACCGCGCTGCGCGAGACGTACGAAGAGATCGGTCTTCCTCCGGCGCAAGTCGACGTGATCGGTACGTTGCCCGAGTACGTCACGGCTACCGGCTACAAAGTGACGCCGGTGATCGGGTTGATAGAAACCCCCTTTGCGCCGGTGCTCGACACGTTCGAGGTGTCGGAAGTGTTCGAAGTACCGCTCGCATTTCTGATGGATCCAATTAACCACGAGCGGCGGGTCCTTCAGCTGGACGGCATCGGCCGCACGTTCTACGCGATGCCGTATTCCCCGGCCGCCGCGGCGCGACGCCACTTCATTTGGGGCGCGACGGCTGCGATTCTGCGCAACCTGTATCAGTTCCTGCGCGCCGAGCGCGCCCACTAAGATCGCGCATGGGCTGGCTATCGATCGTCATCACGCTGTTGCTCGAACAAGTGCGCCCGCTGCCGTCGGCGAACCCGGTCTACACCACGCTGCGCCAGATGTCCGCTTGGGTAGAGCGGAATTTGAACGCGGGACGTTGGCGGCACGGTGTGTATGCGTGGCTGCTAGTCGTCGTCGGCCTTGGACTCGCGGTCGGCGCCGTCTATTTGATCGCGATTTCCGTGTACTGGGCTCTCGGCCTGGTGGTCAATGTCGCCGTGTTGTATTTCGCGCTGGGTTTTCGACAGTTCAGTCACCGAGGCACCGAGATTCAGATTGCGCTTGCCAACGGAGATTTGATTGCGGCACGCGGTGAGCTTACGGCCTGGAAGCGGCAGGTCGATCCGAGCTACAGCGCTGCCGACCTCGACCAGGATGAAGTCGTGCGGCAGACGATCGAGCACGGCCTAATGCTGTCGCAGCGGCATGTGTTCGGAGTTTTCTTCTGGTTCGTCGTGTTGCCCGGCCCGGTAGGCGCCGTCGCCTACCGGCTGGCGGAGCATGTATCGCGCGCCTGGAATCGGCCACCGCCGGTCGCAGCGCCGCCTGACCGTTTCGGCGAATTTGCGCGGCGCGCCTTCGCGTGGATCGATTGGGCGCCGGCACGGCTCACCGCGCTCGGCTTCGCGGTGGTCGGCGATTTCGAAGGCGCGATTTACTGCTGGCGCCAGGTGTCGCGCCAGCAAGCCGGCGCCGGCATGCCGGCGCCGGACTCACGCACGCTGATTCTCGCGGCCGCCAGCGGTGCGCTCAACCTGCGATTGATGCCGGCGGTCGAGAGCGCACGCTATTTCGATGAAGTGGGCAACGAAGGGGCCGGTCTGGCCGAGCCGCGCGCACCGGCGTTGCGTGCCGTCGTCGGTCTGGCATGGCGCACCTTGTTGCTCTGGTTGGCGCTGCTGCTGCTGCTAACGCTGGCTAGTCTGTTTGCCTAAGGCGAAGGGCGCACCGCGCCGCACTGCCAGCAGCTGCCGAACTGCGGCTCCGAAGTTTCAGCGCACTGGGCGCATTGCCAATGCGGATCGTGCGACGGCTGCTGCAACTGATGCAATATCTCGCGTGCCTGCGTCTCGTCATGGTCGCGCTCGATCCAAACCTGCGGCGCGCATTCCAGAAACGGAATTTCGCCCAGGGCACCCGCCAGCGCCGTGTTGCGCAGCTGGCAGCGAATCCCGGCGGCGCGCAGCGTGTCGGCCCAGATCGATGCTTGCAAGGCATTGTCTGCACGCGCCAGCAATTTCATGCCAGCGCCGCCTTAGCAAGCGCCTGGTAGAAGTCATAGCGGTCGGTCGCGACGCCACCAGCTTCAAGCGCGGACCGAATTGCACATCCAGGTTCTTCCAGGTGCCGGCAATCCTGAAACCGGCAGCGGCCGAGGTCTGTGAACTCGGGAAAGGTTGCAGCGATATCGTCGTAGCGCAGGTGCGCCAACCCGAACTCCTCGAAGCCGGCGGTATCGACCAACGCGCTGTCGCCCTCGAGCGAAAACCAGCGAGACGCAGTTGTCGTCTGTTTGCCGGCGTTCAGGCGCTCGGAGAATTTCTGCGTGCGGGCGTGCGCATCGGGAATCAGCAAGTTCAGCAGGGTGGATTTTCCCATTCCTGATTGTCCGACCATCAGACTCTTGCGTCCCACCACCTCGCGCATTAACAGTGCTCGCGACTGCGCCGTCTGCACCTTCGCGGACAGCGCTAGCGTGCGCCAGCCAAGCTGCGAGATCTGGTGCAGGAAAGAGATTGCATCTTCGGCATCCGACAGATCAGCCTTGTTGCGTACTACCAGAGCATCGATGCCGGAGGCACCGGCAGCGACCAGCGCCTTCCAGATGAACCAACGGTTAAATGCGGGGCGTGCGGCGAAGACGATCATCATCTGATCGACATTGGCGGCGAGCGCCTTGACGCGATACGCGTCGGTACGAAATAGGAGCGTCAAGCGCTGTTCGATCGATTCGATGCGAGCCTGCTCGGCCGATAAGACACTCGCGAGCACGCAGTCGCCGACGACGACGTCGCCGCGCCGGCCGCGCCGCGTCGCTTGCCGGACAACCATCCCATCATCGATCAACGATTGTCGCCCGAAGGTCGCGATCACCCGCGCGCGTACCTGCGCCGCATCTGCAACGCGGGCGCTGCGCGGCGAGCGCGTCACTTCGCGGCGTACCTTTGTGAGTACATCGCGTCGGCCTTCGCGGCGCTAATGAAATCGTTTTCGGAGATGCCGTTGACCGAATGCGTGTTGAACCGGACTTCGCAACGGTCGTACCCGATGCGCAATTCGGGATGATGATCTTCGCGATGTACGATGTAGGCAAGGGCGTTCACGAACGCCAGCGTCTCGTAATAGTTCTTGAAACGATACGACTTCGTCAGCGCACCGGCATCGAGCGTCCACTGATCCAGCGCTGCGAGCTGTGCGATTACCTCCGCTGTGCTCATCGCAGCACCCTTGAGTTCTCGGCAATGCGACCTTAATAGCTGCTCAACCGTCTTCATGGGAGGGTCAGGACGTCTGCAGCAGGCGCTCTATGCGAATCGACGCCGGCGGGTGGCTGTCGTAAAACGCCGAGTGGATCGGGTCCGGTGTCAGCGTCGACGCGTTGTCCTGGTACAGCTTAACCAGTGCGTTGACTAGATCACCCGCCGATGCGTTGCGCGCCGCGAACCGGTCGGCCTCGAATTCATGCTTGCGCGACACGATGCTGGCGAGCGGCGCAAACGCGAACGTGAATACCGGCAACACCAGCATGAATAGCACGAGTGCGACGCCTTGATGGGCGCCGTCAGCCGACGGTTCGACGCCAAACGCCGTGAAGAACCACGGCTGCGTGACCAGCCATCCGAGCAGCGCCAAAACGGCGAGGCTGAGCAGAAACGAAAACGCAAGCCGCTTGGCGATGTGTTTCAGCTTGAAGTGTCCGAGCTCGTGCGCCAGCACGGCCTCGATCTCAGTCGGCAAGAGGCGCTCGATCAGCGTGTCGAAAAAAACGATTCGCTTGGCTCGCCCGAGGCCGGTGAAATAGGCGTTGCCGTGTGCCGAGCGGCGCGAGCCGTCCATCACGAAGACGCCCCTGCTTGCAAAGCCGGTTCGGTTCATCAGCGCTCCAATCCGCTCAGCCAGGGCCGAGTCGCGCAACGGCTCGAACTTGTTGAATATGGGCGCGATCAGCATCGGATAAAGCGACAGCACCAGCGCGTTGAACGCAATCCACAGCAGCCACACGTAGAACCACCACGCATCGCCGGCCTGCTGCATCAGCCAGATCGTCGTCGCAATCAACGGCAAGCCGAGTGCGGAAGCGACCGCCAGGGATTTTACGAGGTCGAGCACCCAGAGCCGAGGTGTCATTCGGTTGAAGCCGAAGCGCTGCTCGATTCGGAACTGGCGGATCCACGAAAACGGCAAGTCGATCACCGCGAGCAGCAGCACGATCGCGGCCACAACTGCGACCTGATAGGCCAGATTACCCGCGATCGACGCGCGCAACGCATCGCTCACCCACTGCAGGCCTCCGAGCAACGTCAGTGCGATCAGCACCGCCGCGCCAACCGCTGTCTCAAGCATCCCGAGCCGGGTCTTTGCAACGGTGTAAGACGCAGCCTTGCGATGCGATTCAAGCGAAACGCGGTCGGCAAACTGCGCCGGCACGTGATGCGCGTGCTGGCTGACGTAGCGGATCTGACGCGTCGCGAGCCAATACCGAACGCCGATCATCAGCGACAAAAACAGCACGAACAGGCTGGTCAGCAACGAGGCCATGGTGTGAATCGCAACGATTGCGGCGGTGATCGAAAAAGCAAGGGGCGCATCTCATGCCAGAATCGCGCGCCGTTGGCTCAGCCTTCAGGATCAGCGAATCGGCAGTGTCGGAAAAATTATGTCACAGCATGCGCGCTATTCAGAGATCAATCTGGTGTGGGTCGACATGGAAATGTCGGGACTCAACCCGGATTCCGATCGCGTGCTCGAAATTGCGGTCGTCGTGACCGGGCCTGAACTCGACGTCATTGCGGAAGGCCCAGTATTGGTGGTGAAGCAGGCAGCCTGTGTGTTGACGGGCATGGATCGCTGGAACACCGCTACGCACGCCCGCTCCGGCCTGACCGACAAGGTTCGATCGTCCACGCTCGATGAGGAGCAGGCGAGCGGTCAGCTGATCGAATTCCTGCAGCCGCTCGTGCCCGCGGGCAAATCGCCGATGTGCGGCAACTCGATCTGTCAGGACCGGCGCTTCATGGCGCGCTGGATGCCGCGGCTGGAAGCGTTCTTTCACTATCGCAACGTCGATGTCAGTACGCTGAAGGAGCTAGCGCGACGCTGGCGGCCCGAGGTGGTCCGGTCGTTCGAGAAGAAGAGTCGGCACGAAGCGCTGGCCGACATCTATGAATCGATCGAAGAACTGAAGCACTACCGCAAGGAAATGTTTCGCTCCTAAGCGGATCAGCGATCGCGCGCCGCTGTCTTCACATCGGCCTCATGCTCGGATTGCACCGCCGCCACCATGACCGCCGTGGCGGTCGCCGCTGCTGCTTCAGGCAATGCACTGTTGCGTGTGCTGATCCAGGCGCGGCCCAGCGAAAAGCCCAGCGCAAGCAGCACCGGGCCGAGGATGACGCCGATAAATCCGAACGCCAGCACGCCGCCGAGGACGCCGAGGAAGATCAACGCCAGCGACAGTGTCGAGCCGCGCGCAATCAGCAGTGGTTTGACAAAATTGTCGATACTGCTTATGGCCGCCGTGCCCCAGATCACCATGAAGAGCGCCCATCCGGTCTCGCCCTGCAGATAGAGCCAGATGGCGGCGCCTCCCCACAGCAGCACCGGTCCGACCGGCACGACCGACAAGATAAACGTACCGACGCTTAGTAGAAACGCGCCCGGCACGCCCGCGATCAGAAAGCCGATATACGCAACGAGGGCTTGTGCTGCTGCAGTCCCCACGATACTGATGAACACGCTGCGCGTGGTACCCACGACGATCGACAGCACTTCTTCGCTCATGTCGCCCGACAGGCGGCGCGAGATGCGGTGCGTCAGCTGCGCGATGCGCTCGCCGTCGCGGTAATAAAAGAAAACAATGAACGCTACCAGCAGCAGTTGTATCAGTCCGTCACCGAGCAGCCGTACGAAGGCAAGCGACAACCTGCCGACGGGCTCGAGCGCCCTCTGCAGCAGCGCCGCCGACTGCGAGCGGTCGGCCAACAGCGACGTCAGCGATTGATAGGCGCTTTCACCGAAGATCGGAATGCTCTTGATCTGCTCGGGAACCCGTAGTCCGTCCGCTTTCCATTCGCGAACCGCGGCGAACAGCGCCGGTAGATGGTTGCCTGCCGCGTCTGCGAGCAGCGCGATTGGCACGATCACCGTTACCAGTATCAGAAGCAGCATGACCGACGCGCTCAGTGTCGAGCTGCCACGCAAGCGAGCGCGCAGCCTTTCGTAGGCCGGCCACGTGGCAATCGCCAGCACGCCCGCCACCAGCAGCGCACTCAGGAACGGTTGAATGACCAGGTAGATGCCGACCACAACCAGCGCGGCGCCGGCAACGCGAAAAATAAGATCGAACCGGCCCTGCATTGAAGACCGTTCGACGCGCTGCGGGAGGAGATTCGGGGGCTCGGTCATCGCTTCGCTGGCCTCGCCGTCAGGAATCGAACCTGAATCCCACGCTTAGGAGGCATGTGCACTATCCATTGTGCTACGGCGAGCGCGCGGCAGTATATCCAGCGTCTGACGTAGACTGCGCGCGCTTTTTGGAGAGATGCACCACCCGACAATGCAAGGCAATCAACGGGCTGCCCGGCGCGCTGGCGACTACGGCGAAGAGTCGATTCGCGTATTGAAGGGGCTCGAGCCGGTCAGGCAGCGGCCCGGTATGTACACGCGCACCGAAAGCCCGCTGCACGTCGTGCAGGAGGTGATCGACAACGCGTCCGATGAAATCCTGGCGGGCTTCGGGACCCGCATCGATGTCACGCTGGGCAAAGACGGCGCAGTCACCGTCGAAGATGACGGCCGCGGGATTCCGGTCGGACTGCACCCGGAAGAAAAGGAATCGGTCGTAGAGATTGTTTTCACGCGCCTGCACGCGGGAGGGAAGTTCGACAAGCGCGCGGGCGGCGCTTATTCGTTTTCGGGCGGACTGCACGGCGTCGGTGTCTCGGTCACCAATGCGCTCGCTGCGCGGCTGGAAGTCACCGTGTGGCGCGACGGCAAGATGCACACGATGGCGTTTGCCGATGGGGAAGTCGCACAGAAGCTTAAGTCGGTGTCGGCGAAGGGGTTGAGCAAGGCGAGCGGCACGCGAGTGAAGGTCTGGCCCAACGAGAAATATTTCGACTCGCCGCAGATTCCGGTCGACGATCTTGAGCGCCTGCTGCGCAGCAAGGCGGTGCTGTTGCCGGGCACCGAGATCTCGCTGACGGTCGAGAAAGGTGGTGCCGCATCCGCGACGACGCAACGCTGGCGTTACGAAGGGGGGTTGCGCGAATATTTGCTGGGCTCGCTGACCGACGATCCGTTGCTGCCGCCGTTCGAGGCAAGTGGATTTGCGGCGGCCGACGATCCAACCTTTGCCGAAGGCGAAGGCGCCAACTGGGTGATCGTCTGGACCGAGGACGGCGCTGTGACGCGCGAGTCGTACGTGAACCTGATTCCGACGTCGGCCGGCGGCACCCACGAGGCCGGATTGCGCGAGGGCTTGTTCGCCGCGGTACGCGCGTTCATCGATGCGCATCAGCTGCTGCCGAAGGGCGTCAAGTTGCTGCCCGAGGACGTGTTTGCGCGCGCGAGCTTCGTGCTCTCTGCCAAGGTGCTCGACCCGCAGTTTCAGGGGCAGATCAAGGAGCGGCTGCTCAGCCGCGATGGGGTGCGGCTGGTTTCCTTTTTCGTGCGTCCGCAACTCGAGTTCTGGCTCAATCACAACCCAAACGATGGGCGCCGGCTGGCCGAGCTCGTCGTATCGCAGGCGCAGGCGCGCGCACGCGCCGGCCAGAAGATCGAGAAGAAGAAGGGCTCGGCGGTCGCTGTGTTGCCGGGCAAGCTGACCGATTGCGAATCGACCGAGCTTGCGCGCAACGAGTTGTTTCTGGTGGAAGGCGACTCGGCCGGAGGGTCGGCAAAGATGGGCCGCGACAAGGAGTTTCAGGCGATTCTGCCGCTGCGCGGCAAGGTGCTCAACACGTGGGAGGTCGAACGCGATCGGCTGTTCGGCAACGCGGAAGTGCACGACATGGCGGTGGCGATCGGCGTCGACCCGCACGGGCCGAACGATGAAGTCAACCTGGACGGTTTGCGTTACGGCAAGGTATGCGTGCTGGCTGACGCCGACGTGGACGGTTCGCACATCCAGGTTCTGTTGCTGACATTGTTCTTTCGTCACTTTCCGCAGCTGGTGCATCGTGGCCATATCTACGTCGCACGGCCACCGCTGTACCGCGTCGATGTGCCGGCGCTCGGTAAAAGACCGACGCGCCGCCTTTACTGCCTCGACGAAGCGGAACTCGATACCACGCTCTAAAAACTGATCGACGAGAAGGTGAAGGAGGGCAGCTGGACGATAGCCCGCTTCAAAGGCCTCGGTGAGATGAGTCCAGAGCAGCTGTGGGAAACGACGATGAACCCAGACACGCGGCGGCTGATGCAGGTGGGACTGGGCGACGTCGCGAACGCGGAAACTGCGGCGACGATGACGATGCTGATGGGGCGTGCCGAAAGCCAAGCGCGCAGAGCTTGGCTGGAAGAGCACGGCAATGCAGTCGAAGCCGACGTATAGCTCCGCTTTTTGCGGGCTTGTGCGAGCCTCGCTTATAGGCATACTCCGGCGCTCGATCGTCACCCAAGGGGCCTGATGCAGGGGCCAGCCACCGTCGATTCCCTGATCCTCGTCGCGCTCGGCGCAACACTCGCCGCAGCGCTGGGTTACTGGTTGATCTCGCGCGGAATTTGGCGGATCAGTGTCCGGTCCGAGATGACCGAGCACAAGCTGATCGAGCACGAGCTGTCGAAGCGCCGCAAGCTGGTCGACGATCTGGCGGAGCTCACCTACGACTGGTTCTGGCGCGAAGACGCTGAAGGGCGCTTTATCGAGTTTTCAGTGGCAGTCGACGAGCACCTGATGCAAGGGGGCGCCGATCTGATCGGAAAGAAGCGGCTGGAGATGCCGGGGTTCGAAGCGGATCCGCAGCACTTGAGGCAATACCTCGGCCACGTCGAGGCGCGCGAGCCGTTTCCGTGGTTCACCTACCGCACGCAGCGCGGCGATGGCTCGCCGCAGTGGATCGCGGTCACCGGCAAACCGATCTTCGACGAGCAAGGCGAATTTCAGGGGTACTACGGCGCTGGCCGCGACGTGACCGAACGTGAGCAAACGCTGGCGGCGCTGCGCGAAAGCGAAGAACGGTTTCGCGCGCTGACAGTGCTGGTGACGGAGTGGTACTGGGAGACCGACGCCGAACACCGCGTGACGCGCCTGAATGGTGCTTCAGAATACGAAGAACGAGCGCAGCAGCTGATCTACGGACGCCGGCTCTGGGAAATTCCGGCATTCGACGCTTCGATGACGGCCAACTGGGAGGAGCTGAACTGTGACGTGTCCGAGCGGCGGCCGTTCAAGCACCTGAAGCTGAAGCTGCATCATGATCAGCTGGGCCAGAATAAGTACTTCGAAGTGTCGGGTCACGCTGCGTTCCAGCGCGGTGTGTTTGTCGGCTATCGCGGGCTCGCGTGGGATGTGACCGAGCGCGAATCGCTGATCGCGAAGATCTCGGACAATGAAGAGCGGTTCCGCGCGCTGACCGAATTGTCGTCCGACTGGTACTGGGAAATGGACGACCAGCTGCGGTTCACGCGACTGCAGCGAGGCGTGCGCGGCGCCATCAACCTCGACGACGCCGACATTATTGGCAAGCACCGCTGGGACATACCGGGCGAGCTGATTCAGCCTTCATCGTGGGACGAACACCGCGCCGCTTTGCTTGCCCGCAAGCCGTTCCGCGACGTGATGTTCCGGCGCTGGATGCCTGACGGGTCGTTCGTCTACAGTGTTACCAGCGGTGATCCTGTCTATGACGCCGAAGGGAAATTCACCGGCTATCGCGGCATCGGGAAGAACATCACCGAACAGGTGAAGTCGCAGGAGCGTATCGAGCGTTTGGCCACCGTCGACGAGTTGACGCAGCTGTCCAACCGACAGACGTTCGACGAACGCGCCGGTCGCGTGCTCGCCAACGCGTACGCAGGCGGCAAGAGTTGTGCTTTGCTGTTCATCGATCTTGATAACTTTCGCTTGCTGAACAACGGCTATGGCCACCGGGTCGGTGACCAGATGTTGTCGATCGTCGCAAGCCGGATGCGCAACGTGATCGGCGAGCCGCATCTGATAGGTCGACGCGGCGGCGACGAGCTGGTCGTGCTGTTGATCGACATACCGCGGATGGAGCAAGCGGCGGAAGTCGCAAAGGAACTGATCGCCTCGATCTCAGCGCCAGCGCGCGTGCTGGGAATGGATGTGTCGGTGACGCCATCGGTGGGCATCAGCTTCTTTCCGCGCGACGGCAAAATCCTCGACGATCTTCTGAATGCGGCCGACGCCGCGATGTATCAAGCCAAGGACAGCGGGCGCCAGACATACGCGTTCTACACGCCGACGATTGCGCGCCGCGCGGACTTGCGACTCCGTCTTGAGCAGCGCCTGCGCAAGGCGGTTGAAGCGCGTGACTTCAAGCTCGTTTACCAGCCACTGATCTCGCTGAACGATGGCAAGCTGGTCGGCGCCGAAGCGCTGATCCGCTGGCGCGATGCCGAGCTTGGCGATATTCCCCCTGCCGAATTTATTCCGATCGCAGAGGAATCGGGGCTGATCGTCGCACTCGGCGAATGGGTGCTGCATGAGGCGTGTCGCGCGCGGCACGACTGGCGCATGCGGGGGCTCGACATTCCGCCGCTGTCGATCAATATGGCGGGCGTGCAGTTGCGCCAGCTCGGCTGCGTTGAAGGATTGCTGAACATCCTGAACGAACACGACGTGTCGCCGAACGACATCGAGGTTGAAGTGACCGAGACCGGGCTGCTCGACACGTCGGCAGTCTCGCGCGAAAACCTGGTGCGCATGCGCAATGCCGGCGTGCGCATCGCGCTGGACGATTTCGGTGTCGGCTTCTCGAGCCTGGCGCACCTGCGCGATCTGCCGATCCATCGGCTGAAGATCGACCGCAGCTTCACGGTGGAGTGCATGCGTGACGCGCGGACGTTGACGATCGTCAAGGCGGTGATTGATATGGCGCGCTCGCTGGGCATCAATATCACCGCGGAGGGCATCGAGACGCAGGCGCAGCAGACGTGGATGCAGCATCTCGGCTGCGATTCGGCTCAGGGCTATCTGTTTGCACGACCGATGAACGTCGATGATTTCGTGCAGATGTTCATTGATCGGCGCGGGGTGGGAAGAGAGCGGTCGTTGATGCATTGAGTGGCGGGTAGGTAGGAGCAGCAGACGCTGGCGCGCTGCGACGGCGACGCCGTCAGTAGAATCCGCACCGCGCTGTCGTTTCGCGCCCCTCAATGGCTGAACAACAAACACTTTTCCCTGCCCCCGACAACAGCGGCGATGGCGATGATTCGCTGACGCTCGCGCGCTTTGCGCAACAGGCATATCTCGACTACGCGATCTCGGTGGTCAAAGGGCGTGCTTTGCCGGACGGCTCGGACGGGCAGAAGCCGGTACAGCGCCGAATTCTGTACGCGATGAATGCGATGGGCTTGGCCTCCGGTGCCCGTCCGGTCAAGTCGGCGCGCGTGGTGGGTGACGTGCTGGGCCGCTATCACCCGCACGGCGACCAGGCCGCTTACGAAGCGATGGTGCGCATGGCGCAGGATTTCTCGCTGCGCTATCCGCTGGTCGATGGGCAAGGCAATTTCGGCAGTCGCGACGGCGACGGGGCGGCAGCGATGCGCTACACCGAAGCGCGCTTGACGCCGATCGCGCGCCTGCTGCTCGATGAAATCGACGAAGGCACCGTCGATTTCATGCCGAACTACGACGGCTCCACTCAGGAGCCCCGCTTGTTGCCGGCGCGCCTCCCGTTCGTGCTGCTCAACGGCGCATCCGGGATTGCGGTCGGTATGGCCACCGAGATTCCATCGCACCATTTGCGCGAAGTCGCGGCGGCGACCCTGGTGCTGTTGAAAAATCCGACAGCAAAGATCGACGACGTGCTGCGCGAAATGCCGGGCCCCGATTTTCCCGGCGGTGGTCAGATCATTTCGTCGCGCGCCGACATTCGAGACGTGTACGCCAGCGGCCGCGGCAGCGTCAAGGTACGCGCGCGTTTCGTGTTTGAAGAGCTGGCGCGCGGTCAGTGGCAAATGGTCGCGACGGAGCTGCCGCCCGGCGCTTCGTCGCAGCGCGTGCTCGAGGAAATCGAGGAGCTGACCAACCCAAAGGTTCGCGCGGGTAAGAAGTCGCTCAGCTCTGAGCAGCAACAGATGAAGCAGTTGGTGTTAGCGGTGCTCGACACCGTCCGCGACGAATCCGGCAAAGACGCGGCAGTGCGGCTCGTATTCGAGCCGCGCACATCGAAGATCGATCGTGATGAGTTCATGCGAACGCTGCTTGCTCACACCAGCATGGAGGGCAATGCGCCGATCAACCTGGTGATGATCGGCGGCGACGGCCGGCCGCGCTGCAAGCCCGTGACCGAAGTGCTTCTGGAGTGGATCGACTTTCGCATCGCGACGGTACGGCGGCGTTCGACGCACCGCTTGCAGCGCGTCGACGACCGGATTCACATTCTCGATGGACGGCAACTGGTATTGCTGTCGATCGACAAGGTCATCAAGCTGATACGCAACTCGGACGAACCGAAGCCGGACTTGATGAAGGCGTTCAAGCTGTCCGAGCGGCAGGCCGAGGACATTCTCGAATTGCGGCTGCGCCAGCTGGCGCGTCTCGAAGGATTCCGCATCGAACAGGAATTGGCTGAGCTTCGCAGGGAGCAGGCGGCGCTCGGCAAGCTGCTTGGATCGGACGCGGCCTTGCGCAAGCTGGTCGCCAAGGAAATCGAAGATGACGCCAAGAAGTATGGTGAGAAGGACTCGCGTCGCACGCTGATCGAGACGGCAGAGCGCGCCAGCGTCGAGCTGAAAGTAATCGACGAACCGGTCACCATCATCGTGTCTGAAAACGGGTTTGTACGGGCACGCACCGGCCATGGACACGACCCGGCGCAGTTCGCGTTCAAGACCGGGGATGCGCTGTATGGTGCGTTCGAGTGCCGCACGGTGGACACGCTGATCGCGGTTGGCAGCAACGGTCGAGCTTATTCGATCCCTGTTCGAGATCTGCCGTCGGCGCGCGGCGACGGTGCGCCGGCGACGTCGTTGATCGATCTCGCGCCGGACACACGGCTGGTCGCGTACATCGCCGGGCCCGCGTCGCTGCCGCTGTTGCTGGCGACGAGCAACGGCTTTGGATTCGCCGCCACGCTCGGTGACATGATGTCGCGGCAGCGCGCAGGCAAGCAGTTCATCAATGTCGATGTCGGCGCCGAGCCGTTGCGCCCGCACCCGGCCGATGCAGCGACCGACCGCTTTATTGCCTGTCTGTCCGAGCGCGGTCGTGTTCTCGTCTTCGATGCGGCGGAACTGAAAGCGCTCGCCGGCGGTGGACGTGGGGTGACGTTGATGGATCTGGACGACGAGAAGCTGCTCGCGGCGCTACCGATTTCGGACAGCGGGGCGGTCGTCATGGCTACCAAGGGCAAGGCAGACAAGCCAGTCGAGGTGCTGCTGACCGGCGCGGCGCTGCAGGCGCAGCATGGTCATCGCGCGCGCAAGGGCAAGCTGGTCGATTCGAAATTGAAGCCGCCGTTTGGCCTGCGCAAGGCGGGCACCTCCGAACGCTGAGACTGGAAAACGCGATGAGACTCATCTACACCACGTTGTTGTTTGCGCACGTTGCCGCCGTCGTGATCTGGGTCGGCGGTATGTTCGTGATGCACTTTGTCGTGCGGCCGTCGGCCGCGCGGTTGAAGGAGCCGGCGGCCAGACTGGCATTTCTTTCATCGGCGCTGGGCCGTTTCCTGTCGTGGGCCGCGCTTGCGATCATCGTGCTGCTTGCCAGCGGAGTGGCGATGATTCTGATCGGCGGCGGCTTCAGAAACGCGCATCTGTCAGTTCACCTGATGCTCGCGGTCGGAATGGTGATGACGGCGCTGTACCTGCATATACGATTCGCGCCGTTCAAGCGGATGCGGGCCGCGGTGATGGCCGGCGATTGGGCGGGCGCTGCTGCAAATCTGGATATGGTGCGCAAAATGGTGCTGATCAATCTGGTGCTTGGTTTCGTGACAATCGCGCTGGCAACGATCGGGCGCGCGGTTTTGTAGCGCGTCTACAACCGAAGCGTTCCTTCGCTGACCATCACCGAGGCGCCGCCGACCCGCACCGCGCGTACCGCGCCGTCGCGCACATCGGCTTCGAGTTCGATACGGCTCGGCCGGCCCACCGCTTCTCCTTGCAATACAGTCCAACGCCGCGTGCCCGATCGATCCGGCGCTTGGCGTACGAGCCACCCTGCGAGCGCCGCGGCGGCTGAGCCAGTGGCAGGATCTTCGGCGACGCCCGCGCCCGGCGCAAACATCCGTACCTGCAACGTCGATTCGTCGATCTGCGCAATCGGATAAACCTCGTGTGCAACAAAGCCCGACAACGTGTCGCGCCAGCGCGTGAGATCGAGCTGCGCGCGCAGCAGCGAATTTGCTGACGCCAGCGGAATCATCAAGTACGGTACGCCACACGACCACACCTCACCGGGCGCGGCGATGTCGGCGGCATCGAGTTGAAGCATGTCGGCAAGCGCGGCGCGCGGTGGTGCGCGCGCTTCGATTCGCTCAGGCAGCCGTGCTGTGGTAAAAGTACAGCGCACGATGCGGCCGCCATCGCGCTCGATGTGAACCGGTATCGGGCCCACGTTCTCCTCGAGCACCAGGTCGCTTGCGGTGGGCTGCAGCGACGCCAGCACAAACGCAGTGCCCACGGTCGGATGGCCGGCAAACGGCAACTCTCTGCGCGGCGTGAAGATGCGAACTCGTGCCGTGTGGCGTGCATCGGCTGGCGGCGTCACAAACGTCGTTTCAGAAAAGTTGAACTCACGCGCGATCGACTGCATCGTCGCTTCATCGATCCCGCGTGCGTCGGTCAGCACCGCGAGCTGATTGCCGCTGAACTGGCGGTCGGTGAAAACGTCGCAAGTGACGTAATGGAACGCGTTCATTCGTGCGACTTTAGCCGAATCAATGGTTATAGCGTCGCCCCTACAATCGCGCTCCGGAAATTCAGTCGTGCCTCAATCCCTCTATCTGTTGATCGGCGCATTCGTCATGCGCCATTGGCGCGCCTACATTGCGTCGGCCCTGATGTTGATCGGCATTGCCGTTCTGACAGTGTGGGTTCCGCGCGTCGTGGGGCAGGCGGTCGACGGCTTAGTTGCGGGCACGCTGCGCGGCGGCGCCCTGATCCACCAGCTGGCGCTGCTGGTGATCATGGGCGCGGTGATTTACGTATTGCGGGTGGGCTGGCGCCTGCAGCTATTCGCCGCGGCGTACCAGCTCGGCGTAGAGCTGCGCACGCGGCTCTACGACCGGCTCGTGCTGCAGGGTCCACCTTTTTTCAACCGCAGCCGCACCGGCGATCTGATGGCGCGCGCGACCAATGATGTCGATTCGATCGAGATGGCGGCCGGCGAGGCGTTCTTGGCCGGGTTTGACGGCACGCTTACTCTTATCTTGGTGATCGCCATGATGGCGCTCGGAATCGATTGGCGATTGGCGCTGATCGCGCTGCTGCCGTTTCCATTGATGGCGATGGCGTTCTGGCTCATTTCGCGCCGGGTGCACACGGCCTGGCGCGATTCGCTCGACCGCTTCTCCGATCTGAATGACCACGTGCAGGAGACGATTGCCGGAGTGCGCACGTTGCGCGCGCTGGGGCTTGAAAAGCACGCGGGACGCGATTTTGCACAGCGCGCTGCTGCCGCCGCCGACGCCAATTTCAGTGCGTTGAAATGGGAAGCCGCATACGAACCCGCCGTCGGCCTGACTCTGACCGCGGCCACTGCGTTGACGCTGGGTGTCGGCGGCTGGCTTGTGTGGCAGCAAGAGTTGACCATCGGCGAGCTGACCAGTTTTGCGATGTACCTGTCGCAATTGATCTGGCCGATGTTTGCCGCTGGCTGGGTGTTGTCTCTGCTCGAGCGCGGCAAGGCCGGGTGGACGCGGCTGCAGCCGACGCTGCTCGCTCCGCTTTCGGTAGCCGATGACGGCACCTTTACGCAACTCGGCACCGGCGCGCTCAGTTTCGAAGGCGTGACTTTCCGTTATCGGACAGATGCTTCGCCTGCGGTGGCCGACATTGCATTCGTGTTGCACGCTGGTCAGACGCTCGGGATCGTCGGCCCCACCGGATCCGGCAAGTCGACCTTGCTGTCGCTATTGCTGCGCCACTACACACCGGACAGCGGGCGAATCGTGTGGGGGAAGAGAGCGATACATGAATACCAGCTCGATACGCTACGGAGTGCGATCAGTTGGGTGCCGCAGGAAGCTTTTTTATTTTCGGCCACGTTGGCGGAGAACATCGCGCTCGCACGCAGCGATGCGACGCGCGTCGAGGTTGAGAATGCCGCGCGTCTGGCGGCGCTGCACGACGATATCGCGCGCTTTCCGCACGGCTACGAAACGATGGTCGGTGAGCGCGGCATCACGCTGTCCGGTGGGCAGCGCCAGCGCGCCGCGATAGCGCGTGCGCTGTTGACCGAGAAGCCGCTGTTGCTGCTTGACGACGCGCTGTCCGCCGTTGACACCGGGACCGAAACGCAGATCCTGGCGCATTTGCGGGGCGAACTGAGTGCGGCAACCAGCGGTCATCGCAGGCGCACTGCGATCATTGTCAGTCACCGTCTGTCGGCGGTCGCTGACGCGGACATGATCATTGTGTTGAAGGCGGGACGCATCATCGAGCAGGGTTCGCACGTTCAGTTGCTGAATATCAACGGCTGGTACGCCGCGCAATGGCGCTACCAGCAGTTGGAAGCCAGTTTGGAAACAGACAGCGCTTCGCCGGGCCGTCCCAAGGAGCGCGACGTCCCTCTCGCAGGGACCGCGCGTAGCGCCAGGGCGCCCCACTGATGGCAGCGACGGCAGCGATCGAACATCCGGACCTGCGCCCGGTGCGGCACGACGAACGACGGCAGGCGTTTGCCCTGCTCTGGCGCGCCGCGCGTCCCGATCGCAGACAGCTTGCGTTGGCCAGCATGCTGATGCTGATTGCGGGCGGGCTCGAAGCGCTCGGTCCGATCTTCGGCAAGCTGTTCATCGATGAATACCTGCTGCCGCAACGGCTCGATTGGATGCCGGTTGCGCTGTTGATCGCGGGCGTTGTCGCGAGCGGCTGCATCGCAACTGCGTTGCGCTACTTTCAACTCATTCGATTGGCAGGCGTCGCGATGCGTTCGGTACGGCGTCTGCGCGAGAGCGTCTACAACCATGTGCTGCGCCTGCCGATGGCTTTTTTCGACCGCGCAATCACGGGCCAGCTGGTCAGCCGCATCACCAACGATACCGAGCAAATTCGGCAGCTTTACGTGCAGGTGCTGTTCGAGATGCTGCAGGGCGTGACCGTCTTGGTCGGCGCGGTCGTTGCGATGGCGTGGCTCGACTGGCGCCTGATGCTGATCGTACTGACGCTGATTCCGGCAACGGTGGCGATCGTCATCGGTTATCAGCGGCTATCGGCGTTCGCGGTGATGCGATCGCGCGAGCTGCGCAGCGACATCAATGCGCAGATGGGAGAAAGCATCGCCGGCATGAGTGTGCTGCAGGCGACGGGTTCGGCGCGGCGCTTTGCCGAACGATTTGCGAACACCAATCGCGCGCATTACAGGGCACGGCTCGGCGAGGTGCGCGCGAATGCGTGGCTGCTGCGCCCGGCGCTCGACATGCTGAACATTCTGCTGATCGTCGCGATCATCGCAGCTTTCGGCACGCAGTCGTTCGGCGCGCTGGAAATCGGCCTGCTGTACGCGTTCATAACGTATGTAGCGCGCGTCGTCGAGCCGCTGATCTCGATCACGATGCAGTTTTCGCTGCTGCAGCAGGCGCTGGTCGCGGCGTCGCGCGTCAACACGCTGCTCGACGAGGGTGAATCGCACCGTGTCGAGCACGAGCGACGCGTCAGCCGCGGTCATGTGCAACTGGTCGACGTGAGCTTCGGCTACGACCCGCAGAATCCAGTGCTGCATGACGTGATATCGACATACCCGCCGGAAGCTTCGTTGGCATCGTCGGCCACACCGGCAGCGGCAAATCCACTTTGTTGTCGCTGTTGCTGCGCTTCTACGCAACGCAGGCGGGGCGTCTGGAGATCGACGGGATACCGCTGGCGACGATCGGTGATCGGCAATTTCGCGCCGACGTTGGACTGGTTCCGCAGGAGCCTTTTCTGCTCGCGGCAAGCGCACGCGAGAACATCGACATGGGGCGCTCTCTGCCGTTGGCGCGGATCGAATCCGCTGCGAGCGCTGCCAATGCGCACGGCTTCATAAGTGCGTTGGAGCGCGGCTACGACACCTCGCTTGGTGAAGGGGGTGCGCGTTTGTCTTCCGGGCAGAAGCAACTGATCGCGGTTGCGCGCGCGCTGGCCGGCGATCCGCGCGTATTGTTCCTGGACGAAGCGACGTCGCGCATCGACAGCGACACCGAGCGGCAGGTTGCGCAAGCTCTAACGCTGCTGCACGGGAAAACCACCGTCATCGCGATCGCGCACCGGCTCTCGACCATCCGTGCCGCCGACCGAATCTTTGTGCTGAATCACGGACGACTCGCCGAGCAGGGCACGCACGATCAGCTGATGGCGATCGATGGCGGCATTTATCAGCGGCTATACCTGCTGCAACAAATCGCCGAGTGACGCCGATTGCACATTTCAATGCCGGATGCTGATTTCGACAAGTTGCTTAGGAAAGCAATCCGAGAGCGGCGGCTGATCGCTTTTTTTCTCGACCAGCGGGCGCGACTGGCCGAACCGCACGACTACGGCCTAATCGACGGCGAGCCGCGTCTGTTTTTCTACCAGGTCGGTGGGGAGAGCCGTTCGGGCCCGCCGGTTGGTTGGCGCTGGGCGGTGTTGTCCAAGGTTTCTGAACTGCATCTGCTGGACGAGCACTTCCCAGGCCCGCGGCCCGTTCCTTCGGGCCGGCATGTCAAATCCCAGCGACTGTTTGCAACGGCAAGGCTGGCTGCGGTCGCGCGATAATCGACCCTCCTTTTCAACTTATGCCCGCCATGGAAGCACAAGACGCTAGTCATAAGGAAGTTCGCGGCTTTCAAGCCGAAGTCAAGCAGCTGTTGCAGTTGATGATTCATTCGCTGTACAGCAACAAGGAAATCTTCTTACGCGAATTGATCAGCAACGCATCCGACGCCTGCGACAAATTGCGGTTCGAGGCGATGTCTCGACCCGAGCTGATCGAAGGTCATGCTGCACTCGGCATCGCGGTGTCGTTCGATAAAGCGGCGCGCACGATCACGGTGTCCGACAACGGCATCGGCATGTCCCGCACCGATGCGATCGAGCATCTGGGGACGATCGCCAAATCAGGCACACGCGAGTTCTTCGCGCAGCTGTCGGGCGATCAGCAGAAAGATGCGCAACTGATCGGGCAGTTCGGCGTTGGGTTCTACTCGAGCTTCATCGTCGCCGATCGAGTCACTGTGATTTCGCGTCGTGCCGGTCTGGAAGTCAGTGAAGCGATTCGTTGGGAAAGCGACGGCGGCGGTGAATTTACGATCGAACCAGCAGAGCGCGCCGAGTCGGGCACCGATGTCACGCTGCATCTGCGCGAGGGCGAAGACGAGTTTCTGTCGGCTGGCAAATTGAAATCTGTGGTGACGCACTACTCCGACCATATTTCGCTCCCGATTCGCATGCGTAAGGAGGTGTGGGACAAGGACAAGAGCGAGTTTCGGCAGACCGACGAGCTCGAAACTATCAATCAGGCGAGCGCGCTGTGGGCGCGCGCCAAGGCCGACATCACCGACGATCAGTACAGGGAGTTCTACAAGCACGTCTCGCACGATTTCGGTGATCCGCTGGCATGGACGCACAACCGCGTCGAAGGACGCACCGAGTACATCCAGCTGCTCTATCTGCCTGACCGTGCACCGTTTGACCTGTGGGACCGCCAGCAGAGGCACGGGCTGAAGCTGTATGTCAGGCGCGTGTTCATCATGGAAGATGCGGGGGACCTGTTGCCCACCTATTTACGCTTCGTGCGCGGCGTGATCGATTCGTCTGACTTGCCGCTGAACGTGTCGCGCGAGATTCTGCAGCAGAGCCGTGATGTGAAGGCGATCCGCGAAGGGTCGACCAAACGTGTGTTGGGGATGCTGGAAGACCTGGCCGACAATCAGAAGGACAAGTACACCGCATTCTGGAAGGAGTTCGGTCAGGTATTGAAGGAAGGCGCTGGCGAAGACGCGGCGAACCGCGAGCGAATTGCGAAACTCCTCAGGTTCGCGTCGACGACGACCGACGATCAAAGCGTGTCGCTCGCCGACTACGTAGCCCGCAGCAAGGAAGGCCAGAAGTCGATTTACTACGTGACCGCCGATTCACTCGAGGCCGGCAAGACCAGCCCGCATCTCGAGATCTTCCGCCGCAAGGCAGTCGAGGTGCTGATCCTGACCGACCGCGTCGATGAATGGATGCTGTCGTTTCTGAACGAGTTCGAAGGCAAGGAACTTGTGTCGGTGGCGAAAGGCGACCTCGACCTCGGCGAACTGGCCGATGCAGAGGAGAAGGAAGCCCAGCGCAAGGTAGTCGAGCAAAGCAAGGAACTGGTGGAAGTGGTCAAGGCTGCGCTCGGTGAGCGCGTCAAGGACGTGCGAGTGACGCTTCGATTGACCGATTCGCCGGCGTGCGTGGTCGCCGATGAACACGCGATGAGCCAGCATCTGCAGCGCCTATTAAAGGCGGCCGGGCAGAGCATGCCCGCAACGAAGCCCATTTTGGAGCTGAACCCCCATCATCCACTGGTGCAGCGGCTGAAGGCGAACGACAAACAGTTGGCCGAATGGTCAGCGCTGCTGCTGGACCAGGCCGTACTGGCCGAAGGCGGGCAGCTCGACAATCCGGCGGATTTTGTCAAGCGAGTCAATGCCATGTTGCTGGTGAATGCCGGAAGCTAGCGTAGCGGCACCCGCGCTGCGTGGCTTTGCACCGGTCATCGATCGCGATATCGAGCGCCTGATACTCGGCAGCTTCCCATCCGAGGCGTCGCTGGCAGCGCGCCAGTACTACGCGCATCCGCGCAATCAGTTCTGGCGGCTGCTTTCCGACCTCTTGCACGAACCTTTGCACGAGATGCCGTATTCGCGACGCCTGCAACAAGTGCTGGCGCATCGGCTCGGCGTCTGGGACGTGCTTCACGCGTGCGATCGCGAGGGCAGCGGTGACGCGTCGATCCGAAACCGGCGGGCCAACCAGTTCACGCGCCTGCGCCGGCTTGCACCCCGGTTAATGGCGGTGGCCTTCAACGGGCAGACCGCCGGGCGCTACGCCAACGAGTTTGCTGCGGCAGGGTTCCGAACGGCGGTGCTGCCATCTTCAAGCCCGGCACATGCCGGCCGCTCTTACGAGCAGAAGCTGGCCATCTGGCGGGCGTGGTGGGCCGGCGGGGCGGGCTAGAGCGGCGTCGCCGCGGCCGATAAGTCAAGATACGGGTGAATGAGCGGCGATTACGGCGCCGCTGGACTGCCTTATTCGGCTACTCTTTCGACCCTCGGGCCCGGCCGCTGCGCCCCCTACAACTATTCGCCTGTGAGCGCCACCTCTCCTTCGACTCCTGGACGCGCTAGCCGCACAACCGTGCACCGCGTTATCGGCGAGCTGCGCAAGACGGTGCGGGCGCAATTCGACCCGCTGCTTACTGAGGCGGCGCGCGAAGCGATTCAGGCCATCGATGCTGACGATTCGGCGTCGACGACGCTGAAGAAATCGGTGCGGCGGCTGCTGGTCGATCAGCGCGAATTTTCCAATGCGTTCTTTGCTGCGGTCGACAAACACATCGATACGGCGATCGATGACCTCTTCACCGTCGGCAAGGACAAGCCGGCGGCGGCGCCGAGCAGCAACGCGTTGAGTTTGTCGCTGGTTGAGTACGACGAGATGGAGGAGGCGATGGTGATCGACCGCTTCTCGTCTCGTATTCGCAATGCGGCTGATTCCTCGTTTACGCCGCTGACGCAGAGGCTGGCCAAGGCGTTGCAGATCCCGGGTCTGGGGGACCGTGAAAATCCGTTTCATCCAGTGCGTTTCTGCCGCGCGCTAGGTGACGCGATCGACAAGCTCGGCTTCAAGGGTGATCAGCGGCACTCGGTATTAAAGGCATTCGACGTCAGCCTGCTGAAGCCGCTGGTTGCCGTGTACACCGCATTGAACAACGACCTCGAGGGCAAGGGCGTGCAGGAAGGCAGTGCCGCGGCGCCGTTCAAGCCCACCGGTTTTCGCAACACGATGCTCGGCGGCGCAGGCGGTCCAGGCCGCACTACGCAGGGCGGGCACACACCGGGATCGATGACCGGCAACACCGCTGAACAGCTGTTGAGCGCGCTGTATCAGCGCATGCAGGTGCCGACGGTCCCGGGCGGCGCGCGGCCGATGCCGCACTCGCAGTTACCGGGAACGGCGCTGTTCGAGCGTGCCGAGGCGATCACCGGCTCCCCGATGATGTCACCTGGCTTCGTGATCACCGGCGCTGCATCGATGCCGATTGCCGCCGGCACGCCGGTGCAGTTTGCGACGATCGATCCGGGTCTGCTGGCATCGATCAACGAAGTGCAGCGGCTGAACGCAATGGCCACGATGTCGGGCAAGAGCGGCGCCGCGGCCCAGTTGATCAGCGAGCGCGACGAGGCGCATCTGCGCCAGCATGTGTCTGAGAAAGCTACCAAGCAGATCGACAAGCTGACGATCGAGCTGGTCGGCATGCTGTTTGATCGCATTCACCAGGACAAGCACCTGCCGGCGGAGATCAAGACGGCGATATCGCGCCTGCAGTTTCCGATCATGAAGGTGGCGCTGGCCGATTCGGATCTGTTCGTTTCGCCGGTGCAGCCGGCGCGGCGGCTAATGGATCGGATTGCCAGCACCGGTATCGGATGGCGCTCGGAAGGCGAAGACAACGTCCGCTATCTGTCCGAGGTAAACAAGGCAGTCAACACCGTCGTCGTCGCGATCAACGAGGGTCCGCCGATTTTCGAGAAGGCGCTTAGCGAGTTCGAGCAGTACCTGGCCGAGGAGCGCACCCGCGACGACGATCCGGTGACCCGCGCGAAGCGCGCGCTCGAAGAAGCCGAAACGCGCGAGATCATGGCGATCAACGCTGCGATCGGCATCCGGCGTGCGTTCGACGGTGTGCAGATCGAATCGTATCTGCGCGATTTTCTGCTGGAAAACTGGGTCAAGGTGATGGTTGCCGCAACCTTGCGCGAGCGCACGCAGCCCTCATTTGCAAAAAAATTCCGCGACGTCGTCCCCGACGTTGTGTGGAGTGTGCAGCCGAAAATCAATCCCGATGACCGCAAGCGTCTCGTCAAGACAATCCCGGCGGTGCTAAGCACGGTGCGCGAGGGCTTGCAGCTGATCGAATTTTCGGCTGCGCAGTCGCAGGAATTTTTTTCGCGCTTAATGGCATCGCACGCCCAGGCAGTCAAGGCGCTGGAAGTTGCTTATGGCACGGGCGCACCGATGGACCCGGCGGCGTTCAAGCGCAGCTTCGACGAGGTCAAGATCGTCGAGCCGCCGCCGGTGGCACAGGACGAGCCCGATCAGCAGTTGACGATTACGCCGGAGGTAGTGCGCAGCGCGGTGGCCGCCAACCATGCCGAAGTCAATTTGCTCGAAGCCCCATTAACGGTCCAGCCCGAGGAAATGATTCCGGTTGAAAAGCTGTCGGACCAGGGTATCGATCAGATGATCAACAGCTGGCAGCGCGGAACCTGGTTCGATTTGTGGACCGGCGAACAAACCGAGCGCGTTCGCCTGCGCTGGATCAGCCCGCGTCGCAACTTTTATCTGTTTACTTCCGCCGACACCGGCAAAGCGCACAGCCTGGCGCCGCTGATTCTGCACAGCTACATTCGAGCCGGGCGCATCCATACGGCGGAGCGTGCGCCGTTGTTCGAGCGCGTGGTCGACGACATGATGCACGATCTGAAGGCCGAAGGCGCGCCCGCCTAGTGCCACGAAAGGGACACGGTGCGTCCGTCACGCTCTCCGAAGAAGACGGGATGCGCTATCTGCACTTCGGGACCGAATGGATTCAGGGTGGCATGCGCGTTGCGCAGCCGTTTTCGCTTCAGCTCGAATATCAACGGCAGATGATGGCGGTCGGACTGTTTCTTCCTGAACCTCGACATATTGTGCAATTGGGTCTGGGCGCAGCGGCGCTCACCAAGTTCTGCTGGCGTGAAATTCGAGGCGCCAGCGTTGTCGCCGTTGAGCTCAGTGCCGACGTGATCGATGCAGCGCGTGCCTGGTTCTGCCTGCCACCCGATGATCGGCGGCTCAGCGTCGTCAAGGCCGATGCGCGCGACTTCATCAGCACTCCGCAGCGGCGCGGCTGTGCCGACTGGTTGCAGGTCGACCTCTACGACGCGGCCGCGCGCGGGCCCGTCTACGACGATGTTGCGTTCTACCGCGCGTGCCGGCGGGCGTTGCGCGCGCCCGGTGTGGCGTGCTTCAACTTGTTCGGTTCGAAATTTGATCCAAGCTTCGCGGCTATTGCGTCGGCCTTCGAAGGTCGGGTACTCGCGCTGCCCGAAGTTGATGCGGGCAATCGCGTGGTGCTGGCTGTCGCGGGGCCGCCGCTCGATGTGCCCTTTGCGGCGCTTGACCGGCGTGCACGCGAACTTGAGGTGCGCTGGAAGTTAAAAGCACGTGGGTGGGTGGCCGGCCTGCGCCGCGCGAATACGTTCGGTGCAACGTTTGCATTATAAAAACGATGCCAAAGCGTTGCTAATGCCTTCAATTTAGGGATGTTTCGCCGTCAGTAACTGCTTAAACTTGCTTGACACGCAGTACTACGTGGATAGATTGTGGCGTCTATAGTGGAAAGCCGCTTGGCGGGGCCGATCGGGTGTCGATCGTCGGCGGGCTGCACGAGAACTTAGTCAAACCTCAGAGATCGCATGGAGTTTCCTCCGGCTTCCGAATCGTCGAGCGCACCTACGACTGACGTGCCGTTTGTCACGGCTGCGCAGGCCTCGGCGTTGCTGAAGTCGGGCTTGGCGATCTCGAACGAACTGATCGGTGCCGCGTTTCCGGAATTTTCGAAGTCGATTCTCGAGGATCTTTCGGGCAAGTGGGATTTCGATGTCGGGTCGCCGCTGGTGCAGCGGCACCTGGCCGCCAAGCTCGACGATTTGCATCACACGTTTATGGCGCGCCTGCAGGAGACGCAGGACCAGTGCTTTCACGAGATCACCGTGGGTCGCGTGCAAGCGGCGCCCGGCTCGCTCGATGCAGAAACGCTTTCCCTGGTCGACTCGATCTCGGTCGAAAGCAACACGGTCGTTGAGCGGCACGCGAGCAAGATTGCCGGTTACGCCGAGCAATCGCTGCGTGATCTGAATCTGGTCGTGGCGTTTCTGCTGGGTAGAACGACGATTCGCAACTCCGAGAATCCGCTCGGCCCTGCGGTGTATGTGCGTGCGCTGCTGCGCGCCGCAGAAGACACCGATCTGCACAAAGAGGCGTGGGAGTTTTTCCTGACGGTGTATGAAAAGCCGTTTGGCGAAGAGCTGGCGCGCATTGTGCGGCAGCTGCTCGATCACTACGCGAACCACGGCGTCGACGTGCGCGCGATTCGAAGGACGCGCGCCGCGCCGAAGTCGGCGCCGCCATGGCAGGTGCCCGGCACCTCCGGCGGGCATGCCGGTGCGCATGCATCGAATTCGGCCGGTGCGCTAGCGGAGGCAGGCGGACCACGCAGTTCCGCGGCGGGTGGCCAGTCGAAAGGCCAAGGTGCGCAGGCATCCGATGAGCCGAACATGCTGCTCGGCGGGTTGCTGACGCGCCTGCAGGCCAACGCGCGCGGGTCACGCTTGCCGCACCTGCCGTCGCACGGCCCCGCGCCTCAGCAGCTGCTGCAATCGATCGGGGAATTCCAGCAGATGAATCTGCAGGAGCTTGGCCCCGGCGGTAATTTTTCCTTGCCGACCGAATCGGTCAGCTCGATGCGCGACGAGCTGATTTCGAAATCGACGCGCGTAGTCGACAAATTGACGATCGAACTGGTCGGCATGCTGTTCGATCATGTCATGCAGGACAAGCAAGTGCCGTCGGAAATCAAGGCGCGCATTTCGCGGCTGCAGTTTCCGGTGCTGAAGTCGGCCTTGATGGACGCAGCATTCTTTGCGTCGAGCGCCCACCCGGCGCGCAAGTTGATCGATCGCATTGCTGGTACCTCGGCCGGATGGGAGCCGTACGGCGACGACAACCAGCGCTACATGAAGGAAGTCGATCGCGTTATTACCGAGATTCTGAAGCACTTTGAAACCGACCTCGGCGTGTTCGAGCGGCTGTACGGCGAATTCGACAAGTTCGTTTCCGATATTGCGCCCGAAGAGAACGACCCGGTATCGCGCGCGAAGAAAGCGCTTGAGCAGGCAGAGAAGCACGAGATTCTGACGATCAACACGACGATCCAGGTTCGGCGCGCGTTCGAGCGGGTTGACCTTGAGCCCTACATCAAGGAGTTCCTGCTCGGTGCGTGGGTCAAGGTGCTGGTCGCTGCGACTGTTCGCCAGGAGAAAACCCCGGGGTTTGCGAAGGCTTTCCGCGATGTAATTCATGAATTGGTGTGGTCGGTGCAGCCGAAGGCGAGTACCGAAGATCGCAGCAAGCTGGTCAAGCTGATTCCAAGCATGGTGCGCGTGCTGCGCGACGGGCTGGGGCTAATCAACGCTCCTGAGCGTGACCGCGAGCTGTTCTTTACGCAACTGATGGAATCGCACGCGATGGCCGTCAAGCCGGTCGACCAGGCGACCTATATCAAGTCGAGCCTGCTGGCGTCTGAGTTGCGCGCGAAGATCGACGGTATGCAACTGTCGGGGGTGTTCCCGGTCACGACCGTGCCGGGGGGCATCAAGGTTCCTACCAACGTGATCATGCGCGCCGCCGCCGAGCACAAGGCGGACATCTACATGCCGGATCCTGTCACCGACATCGGCCGGCTCGATCCGGTGGAAGACGCGCGCGTGCAGGAAGAGATCGGCCGCTGGCAGCGCGGCAACTGGTTCAAGCTGTGGAACGGCATGGAATTTTCGCGCGCCAAGCTGCGCTGGATGAGTCCGCTGCGCACGTTGTTCCTTTTCGCCAGCGAGCACGACCAGAAGGCCCACGTGATGTCGGCCGATATGCTGAAGTCTTACCTGGCGCGCAAATACATCGAGCCGCTCGAGAGCGTCCCGCTGACCAAGCGCGCGGTCGATGCCGTGGTTGCCGATTTTGAAAACGCACCCGATCGCGCGAAGTCGATGGCCAAGCGCTACGAGGCCTCGCAGCCCGCATGAGCGCGATGCCGAAGGACGGCGCAGCGGCAGTTTTGAAAAACACAACGTCGCAACGCGAAAAAGCACGCGCGCAGCCGGTGCAGGCGCCGCCGGGTCGGGTGACAAGCGGGTTCGTCGTCAAGCAACTGGTGGCCGACGGTTTGTTGTCGGAAGCCGATGCCGAGCGCTTCAAGATCACCGGTGGCCGCGAGCGCGCGGGCCATCCGCTGGTGGTGCTGGCTGAGATGAACTACCGGTCGCCGCAAGCTGACCGCCAATTGCTCGATCTCGAAACGCTGACACGCTGGATCGCACAGAAGGCCGCGCTGCCGTACTTCCACATCGATCCGCTGAAGGTCGACTTCACGCGCGTCGTTGACGTGATGTCCGCGTCGTATGCGACGACGTATTCCATCCTGCCGGTCGCGATGGGCGCGAGCGAGGTGACCATCGCGACCAGCGAGCCGTTCCTGACCGGCTGGGATCGCGAGATCGAGCAGATCACGAAGAAGACCGTGACGCGCGTTGTCGCCAACCCGCTCGATGTCGCGCGCTACACGACCGAGTTCTTCAAGCTCGCGCAGCAGGTGCGCGGCGCCGCCAAGACAGGCAGCACCGCACTGGTATCGAGCTTCGAACAGTTAGTCGAGTTGGGTGGCAAGGTCGAAGCCAACGACGCGCACGTAATCCATATCGTCGACTGGCTACTGCAATACGCCTTCGATCAGCGGGCGAGCGATATTCACCTGGAGCCGCGGCGCGAATTCGGCGTTGCAAGGTTCCGCATCGACGGTGTGTTGCATCAGGTTTACCAGGTGCCCGCTGGTGTGATGGGCGCGATGACCAGTCGCATCAAACTGCTCGGGCGGATGGATGTGGTCGAAAAACGCCGTCCGCAGGACGGACGCATCAAGACCAAGGTCACGACCGGGCAGAACGCGGGCCGCGAAGTCGAGATCCGGCTGTCGACGCTGCCGACCGCCTTCGGCGAAAAGCTCGTGATGCGCATCTTCGATCCGGAAGTCGTCGTGCGCAGCTATGCCGAGCTCGGATTCGCGAATGAAGAAGCGAAGCTGTGGGAAAACTGGATTCATCGGCCGTCCGGCATCGTCCTGGTTACGGGGCCGACCGGCTCGGGCAAGACCACGACGCTGTATTCGACGCTGAAGCAGCTGGCGACCGATGAGGTCAACGTCAGCACCGTCGAAGATCCGATCGAGATGGTGGATCCAGCGCTGAACCAGATGCAGGTCCAGCACGGCATCGATCTGGGCTTCGCTGACGGCCTGCGCGCGTTGATGCGGCAGGACCCGGACATCATCATGGTCGGTGAGATCCGCGACAAGGAAACGGCCGACATGGCGGTGCAGGCCGCGCTGACCGGTCATCTGGTGTTCTCGACGCTGCATACCAACGATGCGGCGTCGTCGATCGCGCGACTGCTCGAGCTTGGGGTGCCTAACTATCTGGTCAACGCGACGCTGGTCGGTATTCTCGCGCAGCGGCTGATCCGCACGTTGTGTCCGCACTGCAAGGCGCTCGGTGACCCAATCGATCCGGCGCTGTGGAAGGAACTCGTCAACCCTTGGCGTTCAAATATTCCCGACAAGGTCTACAAGCCGGTCGGCTGTCTCGAATGCCGCAACACCGGCTACATGCGGCGCACCGGGTTGATCGAAATGCTGGTGATGACCGACGCGATGCGGGCGCTGGTCGCGCAACAGGGCGACATCGTCAAGATGCGCAGTCAGGCCGCGCGCGATGGGTTGAGGTCGTTACGCCTGTCCGGTGCGCAGAAAATCGCAAACGGGATGACGACGATGGACGAAGTGTTGAAGGCGGCGCCACCGTTTACGACTTGACGGGCGATAGCGGGCGTCAGACCCAGAGCGTGGCGACGCCCCATCCGATCAAGGCGATGCCAGCGATGCGGCCCATCCACCGGCCAGCGGGCCAGACCTTCTCAATCAGCACGAAAAGGGCCAGCGCGGCAATCCAGACCAGATTCATCACGCCGCCAACGAACAGCAAGAGCATCAGCAGCCAGCAGCAGCCGACGCAATAAGCGCCGTGAAGCGCGCCGAGACGCAGCGCGCCCAGCGCGTGCGGGCGCCAGTGGCGCGACAGGAACGACGCTGGCGCGCGGCAATGCGACAAACAAACATTTTTCAGCGGCGAAAGCTGATAGAGGCCCGCGGCAATCAGTACTCCGGCGGAAAACCAGCGGTCCTGTGATCCCATCGCCATCGGCGAAACGATCTCGTAGCGTGCAAGCAGCCAGTGCAACGTGGCGGCAACAACGGAGAAGCCCAACCAAACCAGCAGATAGCCTGCAGTGAATACGCCGGTTGGCGCGAGTTTGCTCTGCGTTTGGCTCGGTGAAAGTGCCTGCCGGTAAACCAGCGCGTAAAGCAGAATTGCCGGGGTGGCACTCGGCGACATCATCGCGATCATCATGACCCACCACATCGCGATGATCAGCGTCCAGCTGGCGAGCCCCCACGCCGCGCCCGCCGGCGCCATTTCCATCGTGCCCATGTCCATGCCAGTCATGTCCGGTGCCATGACGCCCGCGTGTTGGTGCGGGAACAACATGAAACCGGTCATCTCCCACACGTTCATGCCGAGCCCGGGACCCAGCACGGTGTACAGCCAGGCGAGCGCGCAAAGCGTCGCGAGCCCCGCAAGCGTGATCGTGCGGTCGCGCCTCAGCAGGCGTTCAAAAGCAGATGGAAATGCGCGCGTCAGGCTCGCACGACACCGTGATTGTTGAGATGCAGCCGCGCGAACTGGCCATATTTGTCATCTATCGAGACCTTGACAGGGCCACTGGTCGTGCTCGACGCGCTGCCGATCTCGGCAACCGAATATTCGAAACCGTTGGGCAACACGATCTGCGCCCGCGTTTCGTCGCCCGAGACCTTGTTGCGGATCGGCTTGCCGACCGTTTCAATGTAATCCTTGACGAAGATGCGGCCCTTGCGACCGTCGATGTCGAGCTCAAGATCGATCTTCGTGAAGACGGGATTGTTCATGGTGGTTACCGTCGAAGCGTAGACGGCAAACATCGTCGCAAACGGGTCGGTGTCTTGTCCCGTCATGATCTTCAACAGCGCCTCGCGCTGCTGCGCGTCGGCCTTCTCGTCCACGAAGGCGATGGCTTCGCCGTTGCCCTCATGAATCGCTCCGGGCCATTTGAAGATAGCGGCGATCCGGAGGCCATCAAGCTTGGTCTTGCCGTAGTGGCCCTGGTCGATCTGAATGCCCGCTACGGCGTGGCAATGGCCTTTGTCCGGCAGGCCGTTGAACTGACAGTTGCAGCCATACTCGCAAGTGCAATTGACCAACTCTCTGCCTTTGATCTCCCAAGATGTCATGTCGAACCTCCCGCAAAAGGTGGTGCGAGTCTAACCAACCAGACTACGAATGGCTACGGGCGTACCGGTAGGAGGATGTCGCATCGGCGTCACTTACTCAGCTGCCGCATCGCCCGCGTCAACCCATCGAGTGTCATCGGGAACATCTTTCCGCCGGCGATCTGACGGATCACCGAAATCGACTGGCGGTACTGCCACAGCTGTTCGGGCTCAGGATTTAGCCACACCGATTTCGGAAACGTCGAGAACAGTCGCTGCAGCCAGACTGCGCCTGCCTCGTCGTTATTGTATTCGACCGAGCCGCCTGGTTGCAGCACTTCGTACGGGCTCATGGTCGCGTCGCCGACGAAGATCAGCTTCCAGTCGTGCGGATACTTGCGCAGCACATCCGACGTGGCGAAGCGCTTGGTATAGCGGCGCCGGTTGTTACGCCATAGGAATTCGTACACGCAGTTGTGAAAGTAGTAGAACTCCAGGTGTTTGAACTCGTTCTTGGCGGCGCTGAATAACTCCTCCGTGCGTTTGATGTGCTCGTCCATCGTGCCGCCGACGTCGAGCAGCATCAGCACCTTGACGGTGTTGTGTCGCTCAGGCACCAGCTTTAGATCAAGCCAGCCAGCATTCTTCGCGGTCGATTCGATCGTGTCGTGCATATCAAGCTCGAGATCGGCGCCTTCGCGCGCAAACCGGCGCAGCCGGCGCAGCGCGACCTTGATATTGCGCGTGCCGATCTCGACCGAATCGTCGTAGTCGCGATAGCCCCGCATCTCCCACACCTTGACGGCCGACTTGCCGCCTTTGGAGGCGCCGCCGATGCGAATTCCTTCGGGATGTGCGCCGCCGTGGCCAAACGGCGAAGTGCCGCCGGAGCCGATCCACTTGTTGCCGCCGTGGTGCGCGCCGTCCTGTTCATCGAGCCGCTTGCGAAACTCGTCCATCAACTTATCCCAGCCAAGCTTCTCTAGGTTCGCGATCTCTTCCGGCGAGAACGTGCGCTCGAGCATCTGCTTGAACCACTCGTCCGGAATCTCCTTCGCGAAGTCGATCGCGGTCTGCACGCCGTGAAAGTATTCTCCGAATGCGCGGTCGAAGCGGTCGAACTGCGTCTCGTCCTTGACCAGCGACGCGCGCGACAGGTAGTAGAACTGGTCGATCGAAGGGCCGATCACTCCGCGCTTCAGCGCGTCGAGCAGCGTCAGCAGCTCATTGATCGAAACCTTCAGCTTTGCCTGGCGCAGATGAAAGAAGAAATCAATCAGCATGGCGGGCCAACCGCAGTGCAAGGTGCCGTTTCACATCCGGCCATTCGGTCGCAATGATGCTGTAAATCACCGTGTCACGCACGGTTCCATCGCGCCGCGGATGATGGTGGCGGATTACGCCGTCCTTTTTCGCACCGAGTGCTTCGATCGCGCGTTGAGATCGGAAGTTGAAATTATCGGTGCGCAGGCCGACAACCTTGCAGCCGAGCGTGTCGAACGCGTGCGTCATCAGCAGCAGCTTGCACGCCGTGTTGACGTGGCTCTTTTGCCAGCGCTGCGCGTACCACGTGTAGCCGATCTCGACGCGGTCGGCGCTGGCGACGATGTCGTGATAGCGCGTGCTGCCTGCCACTGAATTCGTCGAAAGCTCGCGCACCGCCCACGGCAACATGTGGCCGGCCGTTTGTCCGGCTAGCGCAGCCTCAACGTAGTCCCGCGTCTTGTTCTGCTCGGGAACCGAAGTGAACCAGAGCTTCCACAGCTCGCCATCAGCGGCGGCATTCGCCAGCCCACTCTCGTGGTCGCGGGAAAGTGGTTCCAGCCGGACGCCGTAGCCTTGCAGCGTCACCGGCGCTGGGTTCACCATCAGCGATTCTGGCGCGCCATGAACACCAGGCGCTCGAACAGGTGCATGTCCTGTTCGTTCTTCAGCAGTGCCCCGGCTAGCGGTGGCACAACCAGTTTCTCGTCCTTGGAGCGCAGCGCGTCGGCTGGAATCTGTTCGGCGACCAGTAGCTTCAGCCAGTCGAGCAGCTCGGATGTCGAGGGCTTTTTCTTCAGCCCGGGCAGGTCGCGCGTGCCGAAAAACACTGACAGCGCACTTTGCAGCAGGTCTTTGCGCAGCTTCGGAAAATGAACGTCGACGATGGCCTGCATCGTTTCCTTATCCGGAAACTTGATGTAATGAAAGAAGCAGCGCCGCAAGAATGCGTCGGGCAATTCTTTTTCGTTGTTTGAGGTGATGACGACCAGCGGGCGGTGTCGCGCCTGCACGGTCTGCCGTGTCTCGTAGACGAAGAACTCCATCCGATCCAGCTCGCGCAACAGGTCATTCGGAAACTCGATGTCCGCCTTGTCGATCTCGTCGATCAGAAGCACGCTCTTCTGCTCGGCTTCGAACGCCTGCCACAGCACGCCTTTGACGATGTAGTTGTGAATGTCCTGCACCCGTGCGTCGCCGAGCTGTGAGTCGCGCAGACGCGAGACGGCGTCGTACTCGTATAAACCTTGCTGCGCCTTCGTGGTCGATTTGATGTGCCACGCCAGCAACGGCATGCCAAGCGCGCGCGCCACCTCTTCGGCCAGCATCGTCTTGCCGGTTCCGGGCT
>JBBQQC010000020.1:0-60353 GCA_038216465.1 Burkholderiales bacterium
TCGCGCACGACGCGGTGGACCTGCTGCAGTCGCGGCGACGTCAGCAGCGGCCGATGAAAATCGATTCCCTGCGCAGCCACCAGCAGCTCGATGCCGATAATCGTCGCCGTGTTCATCGCCATCTCGTGCAGGCGGCGGGCGCCGAAGGTCGCCATCGAGACGTGGTCTTCCTGGTTTGCCGATGTGGGGAGCGAGTCGACGCTGGCCGGATGGGCGAGCGATTTGTTCTCCGACGCCGCCGCGGCAGCCGTCACATGCGCGATCATGAAGCCCGAGTTGATGCCCGGCTCGCGTACCAGGAACGGCGGCAGCCCCGACAACGTGGCGTCGATCAGCAGTGCAATGCGGCGCTCGGACAGTGCGCCGATTTCGGCCAGCGCCAATGCCAACGTATCCGCGGCCAGCGCGACCGGTTCGGCGTGGAAGTTGCCGCCCGAGATCACTTCATCTCGCTCTGCGAAGATCAGCGGGTTATCGGTCACCGCGTTGGCCTCGATCAGCAACGTGCGCGCGGTTTGCGTGAGCAGATCGCGGCATGCGCCCATCACCTGCGGCTGGCAGCGCAAGCTGTAAGGGTCCTGCACCCGATCATCGTGCACCAGATGCGACGCGCGGATCTTGCTGCCGGCCAGCAGTTCGCGATAGACGCGCGCGGTGGCAATCTGGCCCGGCTGGCCTCTTAATTCGTGCAGCCGCGGATCGAACGGCGCATCGCTGCCTTTCGCAGCATCGACCGACAGCGCACCGACGACGATCGCCGCTTCGAGCAAGCGCTCTGCCAAGAACCAGCCGTGCAGCGCCAGCGCATTCGATATCTGGGTGCCGTTTATAAGCGCCAGCCCTTCCTTGGGCCCCAGCTCGACGGGCGCAATTCGCGCGGCGTCGAGCGCTTGCCGCGCGGCAATGCGACGCCCGTCGACACGCACATCGCCCTCGCCCATCAACGCCAGCGTCATATGCGCAAGCGGCGCCAGGTCGCCCGATGCACCGACGGATCCTCTGGACGGAATGCACGGCACGATGCCAGCCTTATAAAGTGCAAGCAGCGTATCGATGATCACCGGCCGCACGCCGGAGTAGCCGCGTGCGAGGCCGCCGATCTTCATCACGAGCGCGAGCCGCACGACTTCATCGGCCAATGGCTCACCGACGCCCACCGAGTGCGAATAGATCAGATTCCGCTGCAGCTGGCCGAGCTGATCGTCTGCTATGCGCGTTTTGGCGAGCCAGCCGAAGCCGGTGTTGATGCCGTACGCAGCGTCGCCGCGGGCGACGATGCGCTGCACCGCCGCTGCGGAAGCTTCGATCGCATCGCGTGCACCGGATACGAGACTCAGCGGCGTGTGCGCGGCCCAGATGCGGCGCAGATCGCCAAGAGCCAGATGACCCGGTATTAGGTTGATCGCCGACGTGTTATTCATCGATCGTTCAAACTCGTGGCCGAGAGCATAACGGCCGCCGCTGGGGGCGAGATGAAATCAGCCGATCAATCGCGCCTGCTGCTGTCGCTGTTCGTTGCAACGCTGATCGGGCTCGCCCTGTCGGGCTGGCGCCCCTATGACCGCACCACTTGGTTGCTCGAAGTCGCGCCGGTGTTGATCGCGCTGCCGATCTTGTTTGCCACGCACCGTCGCTATCCGCTGACCCCGTTGCTTTACGCGCTGATCTTCGCCCACGCGCTGGTCTTGATGGCGGGCGGTGCGTACACCTATGCGCGGGTGCCGCTCGGCGCGTGGATGCAGCAGGCTTTCGACCTTTCGCGCAATCCCTACGACAAGCTCGGCCATTTCATGCAAGGGTTTGTACCAGCCGTCATGGCGCGCGAAATTCTGATCCGCGGCGACTACGCGCGCGGCCGCCGCATGGTTGCATTCCTTTGTATCAGTATTGCGCTCGCCATCAGCGCTTTGTATGAGCTCGTCGAGTGGTGGACCGCGCTGGCGCTCGGTCAGGGCGCCGACGAGTTCCTTGGCACGCAGGGCGATCCATGGGATACGCAGTCCGACATGTTCATGGCGCTGATCGGTGCAGTTGCGGCCCTGATCTGCCTCTCTGCTGTGCACGATCGGGAACTTGAGGCGTTGAACCGCCGGCAGGCTGTCGAATAATCGGCAGCACCGTTGCGTAATCGGCCATTCAGCGGATTGCGGCTTCTCTATAACAATCGCACTGTCACACAGTGGAACCACACTAACGGTCCTAGCAAGTCGGAGATGGCGATGTTGATGCGGGTACGTGAGCGAGCCAATGAAGTACAGATCGAGTTGTCCGGCGTTGCCGGTCGACAGGAATCGGTACTGGCAGCACTCGACGCGTGCCAGCGTTGCATCTCCGGCGCCAGCGCGGCACCCGCATCGGTCACCGTGCGTGCGCGGGCCGACGGCATGCAGGTTCGGCTGCGGCCCTCGGCGGGCGAAACGCTCGATGTTCAGGAGATTTATCGCTGTCTACGGCGTGCGTTGATCGAACGCACACGTACCGTGCTGGCGCCACGCACCGCTTCGTAACACCCCGCAAGAGCAGGATCGGGCCCGCGCAAGCCTTTAGAAGCGCACGCCGAAGCCGACCGATATCACCGGGTAGAAGCGATAATCGTCCGCGGCATCGCGGAACTCGGTTTCTTCGGCGCGTATGTCGCTCTGCAGTTGCGAACACGTGCTGGCGGGAAGCGCCGACCCGCAAGTGCCGATCAGGGTTGCACTCGGACGTTGATACATCACGCCTAGATCAGCGCTGAAGTACAGCCGCGAGCGCGAACGGGGTGACAACCCCCAACCGACGCCGATGTAAGGGCTGGCTTTCGAAAACGTCACGCGTCCATCGAGCGAACCGACTTGCGCCGATGAATAGGATGTGCCGTTGATATTGACTGTTCCGCCGCCGGGACGCGCGCTGCCCGAGAAGCGCTGGTTGTTGTAGGCGAGCCCACCGGACAGTCGAAAGCCGCCGGCGTATGGATGCCAGTCGGCCAACAGGAAACCCGTGCCGAAACGCAGCCTGCCGTCGTAGCGAATTCCGGATTCGTCGAAGTCATACGAGATCGATCCCCCGTTAATCAGGCCGCGGATGCCGAAGCGGTCGGTAACCAGCGATTCAAGCTCAAGCCCGATGCCCGGAGTGCCGAGCCTTATACCCCCGCCGACTCGTGGCGCCGAGGCCGAGGCCGCGCCCGCCGACAGGCCGACCATGAGCAGCAGCAATGAAATGGTCTTGCGAAGTGCTTGCACGCCAACTCCCGATCGACCCGCCGCGGATCGCCCCTCAACACCAGCTACTAGTGAACCGCTCCATCGCCCAAGTCAGTCACCCAATTCTTGCGGAATTAGGCAGCAATCGGTGGACCGCTCGTCCATGCGAACGCGGCAAGTCGCCCAAACGCGCGATGCTTGTGCGCCGAAGCCGTCGCTATTTTGCGATGCTTTCGCGTTACTCGGATTCCTCGAACCGAGGTTCGCGGCGCACCGGGGGCGTTGACCCCGGTCCTCGCGGCCGGTCCGGTCGCACGAAGCGTTCCGACGGCGCCCGCGCGCGCGCTGGTGGACCGGAGCGCGCACCCGCGGACGCCCCGGTACGGGGACGATCAAAACTGGGGCGCTCGGAACTGCGGGCGGGCCGCGCCCCGCCTACCGAGCGTGCGAGCCGAATCACCATGCGCAGCGCTTCGTTAACCGACTCGGAATCGTGAAACACGCGCGCCACATCCGGATCGAGCGAGATGGATCCTTCGCGCGTCGGCGCACGCAAACGACTAGCGTCAGCCGAATCGCGCGCCGGACCCGGACGTGGAGGGCGTTCGGCGCGCTGGTACGGATCGGCGCGGTTGAACTCGCGCGGCTTAGACCTTGCTGCGCCGAACTTGCGATCCTGCGCCGCGCGTGCGCGTGGGCCGCTGCGCGTCCCAGCGGGAGGTGGACGATCTTTGTCTTCAAAACGCTTCATGCCTACGCTGCTTTCCTTTGATCGCGCAATTCGCGCCGCAGGATTTTGCCGACGTTGGTCTTCGGCAAATCCGAACGAAACTCGATGTACTTGGGTTTCTTGTACCCGGTCAAATGCTCTTTGCAAAACTCGGAGATGTCGCGCTCGGTCAGCGCGGCATCCTTCTTGACAACAAATAATTTCACTGCTTCACCCGCGTGCTCGTCGGGCACGCCGATCGCCGCGCACTCGAGCACGCCCGGGTGCATCGCCACCACGCCTTCGACTTCGTTCGGATAAACGTTGAAGCCCGACACCAGGATCATGTCCTTCTTGCGATCTACGATTTTCGTGTAGCCGTCGGCGTCCATCACGCCGATGTCACCGCTGCGGAAAAATCCATCGGGCGTCATCACCTTTGCGGTCTCGTCAGCGCGCTGCCAATAGCCCGCCATCACCTGCGGTCCGCGAATCGCAATTTCGCCGACGCTGCCGACTGGCAGCTTGTTGCCGTCGTCGTCAAGTATTGCGATTTCGGTTGACGGTAACGGCAATCCGATCGTGCCCGTGTACTTCGATGTATCAGTCGGGTTGCAGGTCGCAGACGGCGACGTTTCGGACAGGCCATAGCCTTCGCAGATGGCGCAGCCAGTGAGCTTCAGCCATTTTTCCGCCACCGCCTGCTGGACCGCCATCCCACCGCCGAGCGACAAAATCAGCGACTTGAAATCGAGCTTCTTGAACTCGTCGTTGTTCGCAAGCCCGTTGAATAGAGTGTTGACCGCCGGAAACACACCGAACTTGTGCTTCGACAATTCCTTTACGAACGCGGGAATGTCGCGCGGGTTGGCGATCAATACATTCTTGCCGCCGGTGCGCATCGCCAGCAGCGCGCAGCATGTCAGCGCGAAGATGTGGTATAGCGGCAGCGCAGTTACCGTCACCACCTGTTCGCCAGGTTTCAGCTTCTTCAACGCGGGCTGATACCACGCTTCGGACTGCAGCATGTTGGCAATCACATTGCGGTGAGTCAGCGTCGCGCCCTTGCTGACACCGGTGGTTCCTCCGGTGTATTGCAGGAACGCGACGTCGTTGTGGCCGCAATCGACCTGCCGCAGGTTCATCTTCAGTCCAGCGGCCATCACGTCGTTCCAGCGCACCGCGTCCGGAAGTGAAAACGCCGGCACCATCTTCTTGACGCTGCGCACGACGAAATTCACCAACATCCCCTTGGCGAAGCCGAGCATATCGCCCATCGCGCACACGACTATCGTCTTGGTCGGCACCTTGTCGATCACCTGCTGCAGCGTGCCGGCGAAATTCTCGAGAATGAAAATCGCTTCTGCGCCCGAGTCTTTCAACTGATGCTCCAACTCGCGCGGGGTGTAAAGCGGATTGACGTTGACCACGGTGCAGCCGGCGCGCAGCACGCCTGCCATCACGACCGGGTACTGCATCACGTTCGGCATCATGATCGCAATGCGTTTGCCCTTGCCCAGCCCCTTGCTCTGCAGCCAGGCGCCGATCGCCGCCGAATTCTCGTCGAGCTGCCCGAAAGTCATCTCGGCGCCCATGAAGCTGTAGGCTGCCTTGTCGCTGAACTTTTTGAACGCTTCGTCGAGCAGTTGGATCAACGACTTGTACTGACTCGCGTCGATGTCCGCCGGCACGCCCTGCGGATAGTTCTTCAGCCAGATCCGGTCCATTGTGTTGCCTCCCTTACTGATGTCGCTTTAGTCGATTCTCGTTTTTGTCGCCGTCACGGCACGATCATAGGCGCGCGCACGCCTAGCGCTGCGCCAACATTCCGCGCAGCGCCTCGTCGCGCAGGTCCTTTGGCATGGCCGCGAGGCGCCGGACTTCCTCGTAGAAACGGGGGAAATCACCGCCGGCCTGCGCCAGCAGCGCATCGAACGCCGGCACCAGGTCGTTATAGGCGCCGATCGAACCCAAATGGGCGTTGGTCAGCTGCTGCGCAAAGAACCGATCGTAGCCAGCAAACCCGCTCCACCCGGTTTTCAGCCGCGCGTAGTCGTCTTGCAGCGCCGCAAAAAGCTGCGCCTTGCGTGACCGCTTGGAATCATCGGGCTGCGAGCTCTGATAGTTCTGCACCAGCAGGCCGCGATACTGCAGCAGAAGGTTCACAAACTCGCCGCGTCGTTGAGCAAAATCCCTGTAGGCGGCTCTGGAGGCGTCGTTGCCGTTCGATCCGAGCCAGCGTCGGACGCCCTCGCGCTCCACCGCCGTCGCAAAGGATTCGTTGAATGTCGTATCGCCGCTGACAAACAGAACCTGGTGCGCAAGCTCGTGAAAGATCAGCCCGGCCAGCTGGCCTTCGGTGCCTCCAATGAATGTGTTCAGCAGCGGATCGGAGAACCAGCCAAGGGTCGAGTACGCGGGCACCCCGGAAACGTTGACCTCGTAGCCTTCACCGCGCAGCTCGGCGGCAGCGCGCTCGGCCGAATCGCGATAGAAGTAGCCGCGATATCCGGCGCAGCCAACCACCGGGTAACACCATTGCTTCAAGTCAAGCGACAGCTCGGGCGCCGCGAATACGTTCCATACGACGAACGGGCGCTGCAGATCGGCATACGAGCGATAGCTTCCGTTTTCGGGCAATCCGAGCTGTTGCGACGCGAACGCGCGAATCTGTTGTGCGCGTTGCAGGCGCTGCTTCAACGGTTCGGCGGTCCCGGGATCGGCCACGATCTCCGGAATTGGCCGCGCCGCCCGCATCATCGCAAAGTGTCCGTCAATCGACTGCGCGTAGTAACCGAGCGTCGAACAGCCGGCCACCACTGCGATCGCAAGCACGATCGCCCCGGCCAATAACAGGCGCTTGATCAGAGTTGCGGAAATCATCGGGCGCAATTGTGCCCGCCCGTTTCCGCAACGATCAATGATGATGCAGCCGGCAGATCACGCGCCGCAGCTTGCCGCTGACTTGGTCTCGTGCCGGCGGACGGCGCGCGATATCGATCGACACCGCGCCGATGCCCAGCGTATCGAAGTAGGTGCCAAGCGCACGGCGAACCTCGTCCGCTGACCCATGCTCTTCACCGCCCAGCCGAACTTGCACCTTGCGCGGCGCCGTCTGCGTCACCTGGAAATCGTGAACGCGCGCGTCGTCCTCCATGACGGTCGTCAACGCCAGCGGCACGACGGTCGCAGTGCCGCCGCCGGTCAACGGGAAAACCAGCGCCTCATCGGTGCGACCCTCGACCGACATCACCGGAAACCGGCTACCGCAGCCACACGGCGTATCGCCAATCGTGACTGCATCGCCCAAGTCATAACGGATTAGCGGTTGGATCCGATTCGCCAGATTGGTCAATAGCACCGAGTGCGAGCGTGTACCAGCGGCGACCGGCCGACCATGGTGATCGATCGGTTCCAGGATGACCCAGTCGCTGTTCAGGTGCAGGCGGCGATACGGACACTCCCACGCGATCGGCAGAAACTCCGATGCGCCGTACGAATTGCGCACCGGGCAGCCGAACGCGCGCTGCACCTGCGCGCGGGCCGGGTTCGCCAGTGTCTCGCCGCCCGTCCACACTTCGCGCAGGCGCAACTTCAGCCGGCCCGCCTGCTGCTCATCGGCCAACATCTGCGCCGCGGTGGGATAGGAGGCAAGCAGAGTCGGCCGAAACTCGTTCAGTTCGGCCACCAGACGCTCGAGTGGTTGCAGCAGCGAAAACCCTTTGAGCGACGCGGTCAGCCATGGCATGGAGCGCCGCATCCGTTCGACGGTCGAGATGCCCGCAAAATGCCCGCCGGTCGCGGCGACCATCGCATAGCGATCGCCCGCGATCAACTGGCGCGCCAGATCAGACGCCGACCTTACGCCACGGAAACGCTGCCATTCGAGTGCGTCATACACGGCGATTGCATCGGGATCGTGAACAAAGTAACCAGGCTCGCCGGTCGTGCCCGAGCTGGTCCATACCGAATAGCGCCCAAGCAACGAACCGCCGCAACGCTCGGGCTGGGCCACAAACTCATCGACTGCGCGACGAGTCACCGTCGGCTCCGCCATGACATCGTTAAATTCGGCCATCAATGACCGCTTGGTGACCGGCGGCAGATCAGTCAGCCGCAAACGCGAGCTCGAACTGACCCGCAACTTGCGATACAGCCGCGAGTAGAACGGAGAGAATTCGAACGCATGCGCGACCAGCGCGACCAGCCGCTGCTCGCGCTGAGCCTCAATCGCAGCCGATGAGGCAAGCGAGCCGGTCCATACGTCGAGCGCGGCCTTGCTCCAGCGCGCCGAGTCGTATGCGGCGGAAAGCGGTAGATCGAACAGCGAAGACGGAACCGCAACCATCGCAAGGTAGGGGTCAAACCCGCAAGCAAACCGTATTATCCCGCGCCACTCGACGCGCTCCCATGCCTCGAACCGGGGAGCGTCACGTCATTGTGGCGCTACGTCCACCAGGCAGTCATAAAACGTCGGCGCGCGTCCGATGTCGGTCAACCGACCGCTGGTCAGCTCGTTTGCGTTCTTGCCGTCACGCGCCAGCTTTTTCCACCAGATCGACAGCGCGACCACACACCCGGGTCGCGCCCGGTCGGTCACTCGCGCAAGTACATCGATGCTGCCGCGATCATTGAAGATGCGCACGCGCGTGCCGTCAGCAATGTGGCGCCTCTGCGCATCCAGCGGATGGATCTCGACGGTAGGCTCGCCGTCAGTCGAACGCAGGCTCGTCACGTTGACGAACGTCGAATTGAGAAAGTTACGCGCCGGCGGCGAGATGATCGCAAGCGGATATAGGTGCGAGTGCGGGCCTCCGTCCGGCGCTTCGTACGGCGCGACGTAGGCGGGCACAGGATCCTGACCGAGTGCTGCAACTTGCTCCGAGTAGAACTCGCACCGCCCGGACGGCGTCGCAAATCCTCCCTGCGCGAATGGCGCGTACACGTCGGGCACGTTCAACCGCTGCCAGCCTCGCTCCTTCAATTGCTCCCAGTCAAAATCCGCAGTAGCACCCGAGCGCTTGAATGCAAGCGCAGCGAGTTCGTCGTCGGTCTCCGAAAAGCATGGGTCGTCGAACCCCATCTTCATCGCGAGCCGGCGAAAGATTTCACTGTTCGGAAGCGCTTCCCCCAACGGTGAGATCGCCGCATTGTTTGCCAGCATGTACAGGTGCCCGTAAGACTTGTGCACGTCGACGTGCTCGAGCTGCGTCGTCGCCGGCAGCACGTAATCGGCGTAGTCGGCCGTATCGGTCAGAAAGTGTTCGAGCACGACCGTGAGCAGGTCTTCGCGCGCGAAGCCGCGCGCCACTTCGCGCGATTGCGGCGCAACTGCGACCGGATTGCTGTTGTAGACGATCAGCGCCTCGATCGGCGGGTCGGCGTGATTCAAGTCATGACCAATCGTCGACATATTGATCGTGCGCGGCGTTTTGCCCGCGAGCAGGTCAGGCCGGTACAGCGCCGCATTGTCGATCGGATACATGCCGCTGGTCGAAAGCAATAAGCCGCCGGCGGCGTCGCGCCAGTGGCCCGCAAGTGCTGGCAGGCATGCGACCGCGCGCGTCGCATTGCCGCCGCCGCGCGCGCGTTGCATGCCGTAGTTAAGGCGGATCACTGCCGGGCGGATTTGCCAGTAGTCGCGCGCAAACTCCTCGACCTCGGTGGCATTGATACCGCAGATCGACGCCACGCGCCGCGGGTCGAACTGTTGTGCGCGCTCTTCCAGCCCGTCATAACCAAGCGTGTAACGCTCGATGTAGTCGCGGTCGAGCCAGCCCTCGCGCATCAGCACGTGCATCACGCCGAGCGCAAGCGCGGCGTCGGTACCCGGCATCAGCGCGATGTGCTGATGGCACTTCTCCGCCGTCAGCGATCGATACGGATCGATGGCAATCAGTTTCGCTCCACGCCGCTTGGCCTCCTGCGCACGGCTCCACAGATGCAGGTTGGAAGTGATCGCGTTGCAGCCCCAGAACACGATCAGCCTGCTGTCCTGAAACTGCTCGATGTCGGTGCCGGTCTTGACGCCGATCGTGTAAGCCAGCGCTTCGCCGCCCGCGGTAGCGCAGATCGTGCGGTCGAGCAAGCTCGCGCCGAGCTTATTAAAGAAACGCGCCGCCATGCCTTCGCCCTGCACCAGGCCCATCGTGCCGGCGTAGCTATACGGCACGATCCGCTGGGGATCGCGCGCGGCAATACCGCGCAACCGGTGCGCGATATCGCGCAACGCCTCGTCCCAGGACACGCGCACAAAGCGGCCCTCGCCTTTGGCGCCTGCGCGCTTCAATGGATGCAGCAGGCGCTCAGCGTGATACGTGCGCTCGAGATAGCGCGAAACCTTGGTGCACAGCGTTCCGGCGGTGGTCGGGTGCTCGGGGTCGCCGGCAATCTTGATTGCGACCCTGCGGGCACCCTCCTCTCGCACGGTGACCAGCATCGCGCAGGTGTCCGGACAATCGTGCGGGCAGGCCGCGCGCACAACTGTTTCAGCGCTGCTCATTTGGCCTGCGTTAGCCGCTGCGCTGCGCACCGCATCTAGAGCCGCAGCGGTTCGGCAATGATGCGCGCAAAGAACGCTTCGCACGCGGCGATCTGCTGATAGCTGATGTACTCATCCGGCTTGTGCGCTTGATCGATGCTGCCGGGGCCAATCACTACGGTTGGAATGCCGGCGCGCATGAACACGCTGGCTTCGGTGGCAAAGCCCACCGCGCCAACCCCCAGATGAGCGGTGCGCGCGCGCGCCTGCGCCCACTGTACGACCGGCGCATCAGGTTCGATGCCGAAGGCCGGCAAGTCCATTCCCATCTCGAACGCAATATCGGCTTCCGGCGCGATGCGCTGCATTTGCGGCAATAACTCGCTGCGTGCGAAGTCTTCGATTGGTGCGGCGAGGTCGTCGTTGGCCGTCGCTGGGATATTGCGCATCTCGAATTCGAACGAGCAGTCGCGCGGCACGACGTTGACTGCAATGCCGCCGCGGATCACCCCGGTCTGCAAGGTCGAATGTGGCACTGCGAAGCGCGCATCCTTGGACTCATCGCGGCTGACCTTGTCCGCCAGCGAGCGGATGAAGGCGACAATCTGTGCCGCAAACTCGATCGCGTTGACTGCGGTTGGCGTCAGCGACGAATGCGCTTCGCGGCCGCGCACGCGGCAGCAATAATCGCGCTTGCCCTTGTGGGCGACGATCGCGCGCATGTCGGTCGGCTCGCCGATGATGCAGCCGGCCGGTCGAATGCCGCGCTCGGCCAGATCCGCAACCAGATCGCGCACGCCGAAAAATGTCGTCTCCTCGTCATACGTCAACGACACGTGCAGCGGTACTTTGTCCTGCGCAGCAAGGAATTGCGGCACCGACGCCAGCGCAATTGCAATGAAGCCTTTCATGTCGGCGCTGCCACGCCCATGAATGCGCCCGTCACGGTGAGCGGCCAAGAACGGGTCGCTGGTCCAATCCTGGCCGTCGACCGGCACCGTATCCGTATGGCCCGAGATCACCAGGCCGCCGGTCTTGATTCGATCGGGCTCGGCCGACAGCGTCGCGAACAAATTGGCCTTGCGGCGCGAGGCATCGTAAATCAGGTTCGAGCGCACACCGAGCCGCGCCAGTTCATCGCGCGCATACTCGATCAGCCCGAGGTTGGAATCGCGACTGACGGTCGGAAACGCAATCAGCCGGTCAATCATCGCCAACGAGGCAGGCGATGGTACGGCGCTGGACGGCAGGTCTACGGGCTTGTTCATGCGGCGATTCTAGTGCGGGTAGGATGGATCTGCCCCGCCTTAATACATCGCAATCACTATGCTGCTAATCGACCGCGTCGTCCAATTCCGCCGAAATCGAGCAAATCCGGCGCGATATTCACGCCCATCCCGAACTGCGCTTCGAGGAGACCCGCACCAGCGACCTGCTCGCTGCCAAACTTTCTGAATGGGGGCTGCAAGTGGCGCGTGGACTGGGCGGCACCGGAGTCGTCGGCACATTGTGCGGTGGCACTTCAAAGAGAGCGGTCGGTCTGCGCGCCGATATGGACGCGCTGCCGATCCAGGAAACCAACGAGTTCGGGCACCGCTCGACGCACGCGGGCAAGATGCACGCGTGCGGGCATGACGGGCACATGGCGATGCTGTTGGCGGCGGCAAAATATCTGGCCGAAACCAAATCGCTCGACGGCACCGTGCATTTCATCTTCCAACCGGCCGAAGAAGGCGGCGCCGGTGCGCAGCGAATGATCGACGACGGACTGTTCGAGCGTTTTCCCTGCGACGCAGTGTTCGGGATGCACAACTGGCCGGGGTTGCGGGTCGGTGAGTTCGGCGTGACCGGCGGACCGGCGATGGCGTCGAGCAATGAATTCGAGATCATGGTGCTCGGCAAGGGTGCGCACGCCGCGATGCCGCATCTGGGGATCGACCCGGTGTTCATCGCGGTACAGATCGTCAATGGGCTGCAGGGAATCATCACGCGTGTCAAGAAGCCGATCGACTCGGCCGTGCTGTCGGTCACGATCATTCAGGCCGGCGACGCCACCAACGTCATCCCGGAATGTGCGCGAATCAGCGGAACGGTGCGCACTTTCAGCGACGGCGTGACGGCACTGGTCGAAAAGCAGATGCGGCGCATCGTCGAAATGACGTGTGCTGCCCATGGGGCGGAGGCAAAGTTCGATTTCCACTGGAACTATCCGCCGACTGTCAATGACGAGAACGAGGCCGAATTCGCAGCCACTGTGATGGACGATATCGTGGGCGCCAGCAACGTCGTGCGCAATATCGAGCCGACGATGGGCGCCGAGGATTTCGCCTTCATGCTGAAGGCCAAAGCCGGCGCCTACGTGTTCATCGGCAACGGCGACGGCGCCCATCGCGCGGCCGGACACGGGCTCGGGCCCTGCATGCTGCACAACCCATCGTACGACTTCAATGATGAGCTGATCCCACTGGGCGCGACTTACTGGGTGCGCCTGGCGCAGACGTTTCTGGCGCGTTAGCCGACCCGCATCGACCGTGTCGCAAGCGTGTGGGGGAGCTTTACGGGGCTTGAGATCATCCATACGCCGGAATGCCGGGGGTTTTGCCGGCGGTTACTGTCTATCGCTAAGATTTTCCGCGTGTATCTTGCCCCGATGCCGTCGTCCCGCGCTCGCGTTTCTGTTGCCGCACTAGCCCTTGTCGTGGCAAGCGGCTGTGCGACAGTCACGGGGGAAGCCACGCAAGCGATCAACATTCAAACCGTCGACGCCAGTGGGCGACCGATCGACGGCATGGCGTGCCGCATAGTCAATGGCTCTGCCGAATACATGGGCGACACGCCGTTGTTCGGGTTGCGGGTGCGCCGGTCAGCGACTCCGCTGGTCGCCGAATGCAAACGCCAGGGCTACCCGATGGCGCGCGCGCTGATCATTTCGCGCGCCGACCTGGCCACCGGTTCGACCGCCCAACTACTGTTGCCAGGCGGCAGCTCGATGCTGATCATCGATCACATTTCCGGGTTCATGTACCAGTATCCGCGCTGGATACGCGTACAGGCCGGCGCCGACATGATCTTCGATCGCAATGACGAGCGTGGGCGCGAGCCCACCCCCGGCGTTATAACGCGCCAGTTCGACGCGCAGGTGCGCTACGCGAGTGGCGTGCAGGACGCCAGAGTCGACTAGCGGTAGCAGGCAGCGGCTCAGATTTGCGCCGCAGTTCGGCGAACTCAAGTAAGTTCGGATTGTCAGTGGACTAGACTTGCGAAAGTTCGTCCTCATCTAAACCGCTCTCCGCGGTTTTCCCGGCCTCCACACGATGTCTGCTACGTCTCAAACGGCGGGCAAGGCGATCCGCATTCGCGGCGCCCGCCAGAACAACCTTCGCAATCTAGACCTCGACATTCCGACCGGCGAGCTGGTCGTCGTGACAGGCGTATCGGGTTCGGGCAAGAGTTCACTTGTGTTCGACACGCTGTATGCCGAAGGGCAGCGGCGCTACGTCGAAACGTTCTCACCATACGCGCGCCAGTTTCTCGATCGCATGGATCGTCCTGCGGTCGACCGCATCGACGGTGTTCCACCCGCCATCGCAATCGACCAGACCAATCCGGTGCGCACGTCACGCAGCACGGTTGGCACGATGACCGAGCTGAACGATCACCTGAAGCTGCTGTTCGCGCGCGCCGCGGTGTTGTATTGCCGCGGCTGCGCGAAGCTGGTTCGACGCGACAGCGCAGACACGATCTACTCCGATCTGACCGAGCGCGCCGGCGGCGCGGGTGGTCCGCAGCTGATCGTCACCTTTCCGGTGACGGTTCCGAAAAACTTCAGCGAAGATGAAGTACTCGCGCATCTGCAGGCGCAGGGTTACGCACGCATCCATCGCGAGCGCATTGCAGGCGGCGCCAAGGTTCTCGACGTTATCGCCGACCGCTTTCGCGTCGCGGATGTGGAGCGCGCGCGCGCGATCGAGGCGCTGGAGCGAGCGTCGCGCCTCGGCGGCGGCCGGGTTGACGTGCATGCATCGATCGTCGGTGCAGATTCGACGATATGGCGATACAGCAACGACTTGCACTGCGCCGATTGCGAAATCCACTACGACACACCTCACCCGAGCACGTTTTCGTTCAACTCGCCGCTCGGCGCCTGCGAAACGTGTCGCGGTTTCGGGCGCGTGATCGGCGTCGACTATGGACTTGTGATTCCGGACGAGCGCAAGACGCTGCGCGACGGCGCGATCAAGCCGTTTCAGTCCAAGTCTTTCATCGAGAGCCAGCGCGATCTGGAGAAGTCCGCAGCCAAGGACGGCATTCCGCTTGATACGCCCTATCGCGACCTGCAGCCCGAGCACAAACAGTGGGTGATCGAAGGCGGTGCGGGCTGGAAGAGCTGGAACAAGTCATGGCCGGGCGTCTGGTACGGCATCAAACGTTTCTTCGCGTGGCTCGAGAGTAAGGCGTACAAGATGCACATTCGCGTGCTGCTGTCGCGCTATCGCTCGTACACGCCGTGCCCTGCATGCGAAGGCGCGCGTTTGAAGCCCGAGGCATTGCTGTGGAGGGTGGGCGGCATCGAGGACGCCCATCAGGCGCTCGACAGCGACGGAAAATACGTTCGTTACAAGCCCATCGGCGCGGCGTGGAGCGCCGATCAGCTGACCGCGGTGCGCGGTCTGTCGATCCAAGATCTGATGATGCTGCCGATCGATCGGGTCAAGACACTTTTCGATTGTGTTCAGTTGCCGGCGCCGCTCGATCAGGCGAGCGAAATGCTGCTCGACGAGCTGCGCGCGCGGCTGAAGTTTCTGGTCGACGTCGGGCTGGGCTATCTGACGCTCGACCGCCAGAGCCGCACGCTGTCCGGCGGCGAGGTGCAGCGGATCAATCTGACGACGGCGCTCGGCACTTCGCTGGTCAACACGCTGTTCGTGCTCGACGAGCCATCGATCGGACTGCACCCGCGCGACATGCATCGAGTCGTCGAGGTGATGCACCGACTGCGCAACGCCGGCAACTCGCTGGTCGTCGTCGAACACGACCCACAGGTGATGCTGGCGGCCGATCGCGTGCTCGACATGGGGCCCGGTCCCGGCGAGCGCGGCGGCGAAATCGTTTTCAACGGCACGCCGGAGCAGCTTCGGCATTCGCCGACATTGACCGGCCGTTATCTGGGCGGTCGCCTGCACGTCGATGCAGAGCCGCCACTCGCAATCGCGGCCAACGCGCCGAAGTTGATTCTGCAGGGCGCGCGTGAACACAATCTGAAATCGATCGACGTTGAGATCCCGCTAAAGCGACTGGTGTGCGTTACCGGTGTCTCCGGCAGCGGCAAATCGACGTTGATGCAGGACGTGCTGTTCCCCGCGTTGGCGAAAGCGAAGGGAAAGACCACCCTCGCGACGCGCAGCGGCGCGTCTTCAAGTGATCCCTTGAGGGCAGACGGCACGTCGTCTGCCCCCGGCTCGTTCGACCGCTTGCTCGGCGAAGACTGGCTCGACGATGTCGCCTTCGTCGATCAATCGCCGATCGGACGCACCACGCGATCGAATCCCGCGAGCTACGTCGGCGCGTTCGACTGCATTCGCGCGATTTTTGCCAGAGCGCGCTTGGCTAAGGAGCGCAAATACACCGCCGGAACGTTCTCATTCAATTCGGGTGACGGTCGCTGCCCCACCTGCGGCGGCAACGGCTTCGAACACGTCGAAATGCAGTTCCTATCGGACGTTTATCTACGCTGCCCCGATTGCGACGGCAAACGCTTTCGTCCCGAGACGCTGGAAGTTACGATCGATCGGCGCGGCCGCGCGTTGAACATCGCCGACGTGCTGGCGTTGACCGTCAACGAGGCGCTGGCGTTTTTCTGTGACGACGCTGAAATTGCGCGCGTGCTGGCGCCGCTGGCCGACGTCGGCCTCGAATACGTCAAGCTCGGCCAGCCGGTACCGACACTATCGGGCGGCGAGGCGCAGCGCCTGAAGCTCGCCGGCTTTCTGGCGGACGCGACCAAGGGCAGGCCGCCGACTCGCGGAAGACTGTTCCTGTTCGACGAGCCGACCACCGGCCTGCACTTTGACGACGTCGCGAAACTGATGCGGGCATTCCGCAAGTTGATTGCCACCGGTCACTCTGTGGTGGTGATCGAACACAACCTCGACGTGATTTCTGCGGCCGATTGGCTGATCGACCTCGGGCCCGAAGGCGGTGACGCCGGCGGCGAGATCGTTGCCGCCGGAACGCCGGACGACGTGATCGCCGTTGCGCGCTCTCACACCGGGCGCGAATTGAATGCATACCGCGCCGCTCTCGCCGACCACGCGCCGCGCGTCAACGAAGTGGCCGCAAAGTATTTGTTGGGCTCTGACCCGCCCGGCAAGAGCGCTGAACGTCCTACTGGCCCCAGGTCAGAACCCGGCGCTATCCAAATAATCAACGCGCGTGAACACAATCTGAAGTCGATCGATGTATCGATTCCGCGCGATACGTTCACGGTAATCACCGGCGTATCGGGCTCGGGCAAGTCGACACTCGCGTTCGACATCTTGTTTAACGAAGGCCAGCGGCGCTACCTTGAATCTTTGAACGCCTACGCGCGCTCAATCGTGCAGCCGGCGGGGCGGCCCGATGTCGATGCGATCTACGGCATCCCACCGACCGTCGCGATCGAGCAGCGCACTTCGCGCGGCGGCCGCAAATCGACGGTGGCCACGCTGACCGAGATCTATCACTTCTTGCGCTTGTTGTATGTAAAGCTGGGTGTGCAGCATTGCCCGGACTGCAAGGTGCCGGTAACACCGCAATCATTCGATACGATCGTGGCGCAGGTGATGCGCGAGCTAAAGGGCTTGCATGTCGGCGTGTTCGCACCCCTGGTCGTTAACCGCAAGGGCGTGTACACCGACCTCGCCAAGTGGGCCGCGGCGCGCGGTCACTCGCATCTGCGAGTCGACGGCCATTTTCTGCCGACCGCCAAGTTTCCGCGTATCGAACGCTTCAAAGAGCACACGATCGAATTGCCGATCGCGGATTTCGTCGTGCAACCCGCGAGCGAAGATCGCCTACGCGGCGCCATAGCCACCGCACTCGAGCACGGCCACGGAGTCGTCACGATCGGGTGGCCGCTCGGCAAATTGAAGGACGCCATTGACGGCGGTGTCTGGACGGCACAGCTCGACCAGAAAAGTTTTTCGACCAAGCGTGCATGCCCGTCTTGCGGCATTTCATTTCCGGAAGCCGATCCGCGCCTGTTTTCGTACAACTCCAAGCACGGCTGGTGCGCTGGCTGCTTCGGCACCGGACTGAAGCTGACCGGGTTCGATGAAAAACAGAGTGGAGAGGAAGTCTGGTGGAACGCGTGGTATGAGGGCGAGACGGCGCCGTGCGAGACTTGCGACGGCAAGCGCCTGAATCGAACCGCGCTCGCGGTAACGTTTGCTGGCAAGTCGATCGCCGAGCTTGCAGAGCTTACGGTAGCCGACGCCGGTAGCCTGCTCGAGGGTTTGACCCTGAGTGGCCGCGAGGCCGAAATCGCGCGCGATGCTTTGGTGGAAATTCGCTCGCGACTGTCGTTCCTCGAGGAGGTTGGCCTCGGCTATCTCGCGCTCGATCGAGCGGCGCCGACGCTGTCGGGCGGCGAAGCGCAGCGCATTCGACTGGCGGCGCAGCTCGGGTCGAACCTGCAGGGGGTCGCGTACATCCTCGACGAGCCGACGATCGGGCTGCATCCACGCGACAACCGCATTCTGCTGAACGCGCTTCAAAAGCTCGAAGCGAAGGGCAATACGCTGGTCGTTGTCGAGCACGACGAAGACACGATCCGGCGCGCCAGTCATCTGATCGACATCGGGCCGGCCGCTGGCGTACGCGGTGGGCGCGTCGTGGCACAAGGTTCGGTCGACGATCTGATCGCTGCAGCTGAATCCACCACCGGCAAGTGGCTGCGGTCGCCGTTAATGCATCCGCTGCATCCGCGCCGCGGTGTCAGCTCAGCCACCGGCAAGCTCACCGTACGCGGCGCCCGACTTCATAACCTGCGCGCAATCGACGCTGCTATTCCTCTGCAGCGGTTGACCGCGGTCACCGGCGTTTCCGGCAGTGGCAAGTCAACGCTCGCGCGCGAAGTGTTGCTGGCCAACCTCCAGACAGTGGTCGGCCAGCGCAACCCGAAAGAGACATGGGTCGGCTGCGGCGAGATTGAAGGCTGGTGCGAGCTCGACCGCGTCCTCGAGGTCGACCAGACGCCGATCGGCAAGACGCCGCGCTCGTGTCCTGCAACGTATGTCGGGTTCTGGGACGCGATCCGCCGGTTGTTCGCGGAAACGCTCGAAGCGCGCACGCGCGGCTACAGCGCGAGCCGGTTTTCGTTTAACACCAAGGGCGGCCGCTGCGACGCGTGCGAAGGCCAGGGTGTACGCACGATCGAGATGAGCTTCTTGCCCGACGTGAAGGTGCTGTGCGATGTATGCGGCGGCGCCCGCTTCAACGAGGAAACGCTCGCCATCAAGTGGCGCGCCAAATCGATCGGCGATGTGCTGAAAATGGAAATCGACGAGGCGGTCGAATTCTTTGCGGTCCATCGCTCGATTTCGCATTGCCTGCGCTTGTTGCGCGACGTCGGCCTCGGCTACTTGACGCTCGGACAACCGTCGCCCACGTTGTCGGGCGGCGAAGCGCAGCGCATCAAGCTGGTCGCCGAACTTTCGAAAGTGCGTGACGATCTCCCGTTGCCCCCTGTCGCCGTCGGCGCCGGTCCCCCCGAGGGGGACGACGCGTCGTCTTCAGGCGGCCGGGCGACTCGGCTAGCCCGCCGCGGTCAGCGCGCACCGAGGACACTGTACGTACTCGACGAGCCGACGGTGGGATTGCACATGGCCGACGTCGAGAAGCTGATTCGCGTGCTGCATCGGCTGGTCGACGGCGGCAATACCGTGGTCGTCATCGAGCACAATCTCGACGTGATCGCAGAAGCCGACTGGGTCCTGGATCTAGGGCCGGAAGGCGGCGCCGGCGGCGGCCGCATCGTCGCGCAGTGCTCGCCGCAGCAGCTGGCAAAAAAATCGACGCCGACCGGACACGCGCTCGAGGAATTCAACCAACGCCATATCGTGCGCGCTCCGATCGGCGCTGCGGTGCCAGAAGCTGTGGAGTGCGCAGACGCAGCCTAGCCGCGCACCGTACTCAGGACTTCTTGCTCGCGGAGTTTTTCTTCGGCACCTTGCCGCCGGCGCGGCGTGCTTCCGACAAGCCGATCGCGATTGCCTGCTTCTTGCTCGTCACTTTCTTGCCGGAACCGCTCTTCAGTGTTCCGCGCTTGCGCTCGAGCATCGTCTTTTCAACCTTTTCCGACGCCTTTGCTCCGTACTTCGCCATGGTGAGTTCCTCCTATGTCTGGCGTCGCACTGGCAAGCAAACTTCGTTCTCACCTACTTTCCATACCTGGCTTGACGTTACCCTTCAACCCCAACTTATCGCGAATGAAGGCGCGCAGCTCGTCGTCCTGCGACGAGTAGAACATCGGGTGCATTCCCCGGATCATCGTCGCCTCCTCCCGCCATCTCATCCAATCGGCATCCCAGGCGGCTCACTATGATCCGACAAACCGCAGAAGGGCCGTCGATGCAGTGGTCAACTTTTCTACTTGCCGCACTCACCCTCAGCAGCGCCAGTGCGCAGCAGCGCCCGGCACCGGATCAGACGCCGCACATCGACGAGCGCGTTGCGCAGATTCCGCAGACGGCACTCGGAGCTCCGTGGGCGTTTATCGGGTTCGCGGTCACCACGCCCACTGATCCGCAGTGGTTCGTCGCCACCAGCACGCCGCGCGGCGGATCGATGGGGCGCCACTTATCCGCCGACGAAACCCACACCGCGGTGCTGGTGTTGTCGAGTGAATCGCTCGATAAGCCGGTCGACAGCGATGCTGCGCTGCTCGAGCTTTCGCGCATGCGGCATGCGAAGTTTGCCGAGCGCTGGCAAATCAGCCAGCACAACGAAACAATCGTGCGGCATGCCGGTACGCGCTGCGCGCGGCACACGTTGGACGCGATACAAATCGAAGACAAGTCTCCGCGCAAGGATGCTGGCAAAGCGAACGAACAGCGCAGTGCGATGTTTGTCAGCGGACTCTCGTGCGTTCATCCGACCGACCCGGCACTGCTGGTTGAAGTGGGAGTTTCGGAGCGCGGGCGCGCTGACAAGGTCCGCAAGATGTCGCCGGGTATCGCCAGCGACGCGGAGCAGGCGATCACCAGCCTGTCGTTTCATCGATTTAGCGAACAGGCTCTGCAGCAATCGGCGGAAGCGGCGCGCACGACCGGATTGTCCGACGCAGAAGCCGTGCTGAAGCCGTACATCGACGCCGACGCGGCCTGGGCGCGCTACTTTCTCGCGCAGATCGTCGAGCGCGCACGCCCGGCGCCGGAGAACGCCGCCGTTCGCATCAAGTCCTTGCTCGAACCCGCGGCCGATAAGGGACTGGCCGATGCGCAATGGTCGCTTGGGACGATGTATCTGCGCGGCGCACCTGGCGTACCGAAAGATCCCTCGCTGGCCGAAGCTTTGCTGCGGCGCGCGGCCGAGCGCGGCAACGCGGGCGCTGCGTTCCAGCTTGGCATTGCGCAACTGTCGGGCGCCGACGGCATCGCTGCCAACAAGAGCGAAGGCGCACTATGGGTTCAACGTGCTGCCGTGCGCGGACTCAAAGAGGCTCAGGAACTCCTGAAGGGGTCACGCAACACGTCGGCCAAGAAATAGCCGCCCTCATCTGCGGGCAGCGCTACGCTCGTTGCATGATCAATGCAGAGCTCGCCGCAACGCTCGCAAGCATCGCGCTGCGCAACGTTGCGACCGAGTATCCGTACAAGCTCGATCAGGTTCTTGGCGATGCCGGCGATTTACATGCGCCGCGCGTACTGCATCCCGCTTTCCACGGCAGCTACGACTGGCATTCGTGCGTGCATATGCACTGGACGCTGGCGCGCTTGCTACGCCTTTATCCGCAGCACCCGTACGCTGAGCCGACGCGGCGGCATTTCGCGCAGCGGTTGACCGCAGCAAACGTGCATGGCGAGCTCGCGACACTGGCGGCACCGCTGCGAGTCTCGTTCGAACGTCCGTACGGATGGGGCTGGCTGTTAAAACTCGCCGCCGAACTTAAACAGTCGACCGCGAAAGATCGCAGCGCAGAATGGTTCGAGGCGCTGGCACCGCTGGCACAGGCATTCGCCGATCGCTTCGTCGCGTTTCTACCGCGCGCAACCTACCCAACGCGCGCCGGTACGCATGGCAACTCGGCCTTCGCGTTGCTGCTTGCGCTCGACTATTGCGAAGCGACGCAGCATCACGCGCTGCGTCGATCGATTACCGAGCGCGCCAACCGTTGGTTCGCGCGCGATCGCCACTATCCGGCCGAGTACGAGCCCGGTGGTGACGATTTTCTGTCGAGCGGACTGGTCGAGGCCGCCCTGATGCAGCGGGTGATCGAGGGCTGTTCGTTCGCCGATTGGTGGAACCAGTTCCGACCGACCGGCGACGCGCTCACTGGCTGGCTGCAGCCGGCCGTGGTCGGCGACGCCGGCGATCCGAAGATCGTTCACCTGCATGGCCTGAATCTGTCGCGTGCGTGGTGCTGGCGGCAACTGCTGCCCGCACTCGACAGCGCGTTGCATAAGCCCGTTCAAAGTTCGATCGAGCGGCACCTCGCTGCGTCGTTGCCCGCTGCCGTGCAGGGAGACTACGTTGGAACGCATTGGCTCGCTTCGTTCGCGCTGCTCGCATTGACAGAGCAATAAAAAAGCGGCGCACCCGAGTGCGCCGCCAGTCACAAGAAAAATCCTTACCTATAGAAAATATAATCCGCGTCGTACTTGAGCTGCCGGCGCTGTCCGGGAGCGCCTGCCGCACATGGCTCCTGCGGCGCTACCCCGCCATGGTATTCAGGCCTTGGATATAGGTAACACCCTGCATTCACGCCGTTGCGCGTTACCGGCGCGGCTTGCACCAACTGTCGCTATATCGTGCCGGCGTGCGTCGCCGGTACGGGCGGTGGCCCTTTCGAATGCGCGGCGGCGCAAGATTGGGTTTGGTAGCGTAAGAAGGGCCGACGCACTACGACCAAACGCATTACGGAGATCTCCATGCGCCCTTTGATTGCCATGTTTGTCGTTGCCACCTTCCTGCCCGCCGCCAATGCCGCCACCTGTCAGGCCACCAGCGCGAAAAACACCGTCGCGCTGGTCGAGCTGTACACGTCGCAGGGGTGCTCGAGCTGCCCGCCCGCAGACCGCTGGTTATCGCAGCTGCCGTCGAAAGTCGATGCGAGCCGGGCGGTGCCGCTGGCGCTGCACGTTGGCTATTGGGACTACATCGGCTGGAAAGATCCGTTCGCCAGGCGCGAGTTCAATGATCGCCAGTCGCAGCTTGCCGCGTTGAACGGCAACCGCACGCGTTACACGCCGGGCGTGTTCGTCCAAGGTCGCGAAACCAACTGGTCCTCCGCAGCGTTCGATGCGCAGTTGCGAGCCGTCAATCAGCGTCCGGCGGCGGCGACAATTACGCTCGACAAGGTCGAGGCCCACGGTGGCAAAGTCGACGTGCGCGCCCAGGCGGAGCTTGTCGCGCCGAGCTCGGCAAGAAACCCCCGCTTGTTCGTCGCGCTGGTGCAAAACGGGATCTCGACCAAGGTGACGGCCGGCGAGAATCGCGGCGAAACGCTGGCCAACGACCGTGTCACGCGTGCTTGGTCGGGGCCGTTGCCGCTTAGCATGCGCACCGTTTCATTGGAAGCACCTGCAACCGCCGCGCGCGATCTGGCGCTGGTGGCGTTTGTGGAGGACGACACGGGCGTACTGCAGGCGTTGCAATTGCCGCTTGCTACCTGCAACTAGATCCGATTCTCTTCTACCGCGTGGCAAGCAGCTAAAGTTTCGCCGCCCGCATGCGGATACAGCTGCAGTAGCGGCACCTCCGCGCGGCAGCGCTCGTTGGCGTGCGGGCAGCGCGGATGAAATGTGCAGCCCGAAGGTGGATTCAGCGGGTTGGGCACTTCGCCCGCGACCGGGCGGCGTGCACGCCCACTCATTTCGAGATCGGGAATCGCGTCAAGCAGCATCCGTGTGTACGGGTGGCGCGGCGTCTTGAACAACGTTGAACGCACAGCGAGCTCGACTATCTTGCCCAGGTACATCACGCCGACGCGATCTGAAATGTGGTGCACGACCGCCAGGTTGTGCGAGATGAACAGATAGGTGAGGCCCAGCTCACGCTGCAGTTCCTTCATCAGGTTCAGCACCTGCGCCTGAACCGATACATCGAGCGCGGAGGTCGGTTCGTCGCACACCAGGAACTCGGGCTTGGTCGCCAGCGCGCGCGCGATCGATAACCGCTGGCGCTGTCCGCCCGAAAACTGATGAGGATATTTTTCCTTGTCGGCGGGTGCCAGGCGCACCTGCTGCAACAACTCGTCGACACGCGCTTTGATCTGCTTTTTGTCGCTCATCAAGCCGTGCGCCTTGAGTGGCTCGGCGATGATGTCGGCCACGCGCCAGCGCGGGTTCAGGCTCGCATACGGGTCCTGAAAAATCATCTGCAGCTTCTGCCGCAAGGCGCGGCCGCGCTGCGAATTCATTTCGCGCAGATCGCGCCCAAAAAATTCCACATGACCCTTGGTCGGCACGTAGAGCCCGACCAGCAGGCGCGCGACGGTCGATTTTCCGCAGCCCGATTCGCCGACGAGCGACAGCGTTTCGCCGCGCTTGATGTCGAAGCTGACGCCATCGACCGCGTGCAGGATCGCACGCGGCTTGTTTTCGAGGACGCGATTCAACCACGGGGGCGACACATCAAAGTACTTGGCCAAGCCCACCGCGTGCACGATGACTCCGCCGCGCGCGGACGATTTGGGTGCTGCGACAACTTCGTCGAGCAACACGGCGCTCATGCTGCAATCCTGCCGCCGGTGTGGTCGTGCAGCCAGCACGCCGCCAGCGACGCCTGTGTCGGCAATAAGTCCGGCCGCTCGCGCGGACAACGCTCGAAAGCGTGCACGCAGCGAGGATGAAACGCGCAACCGCTTGGGATCGCTGTCAGGCGCGGCATCGAGCCGTTAATCTGCATTAGCCGCTCGGCTTCGTGGCCAAAGGTTGGAATCGAGCCCATTAGGCCAACCGTGTATGGATGCTGCGGACGATGGATCACGTCCGATACCGGCCCGATTTCGGCGATGCGGCCTGCATACATCACCGCGACGCGGTCGGCGGTCTCGGCAATGACGCCCATGTCATGCGTCACCAGCATCACTGCAGTGCTGTGCTCGCGGCACAACTTTTTAAGCAGCGAAATGATTTGCGCCTGAATCGACACGTCGAGCGCGGTGGTCGGCTCGTCGGCAATGATCAGCTTTGGCTCGGCCGCCAGTGCCAGCGCGATCACGACCCGCTGCCGCATCCCGCCCGAGAACTGGTGCGGATATGCATCGATGCGGCGCTCCGGCGCCGGGATGCCGGTCGATGCAAGCAGCTCGATCGAGCGCCTGCGCGCCGCCTTCGACGACATGTCCAGATGCGTCGTAATCGTTTCGACCAACTGATCGCCGACCGTATACAGCGGGTTCAACGAGGTCAGCGGGTCCTGAAAGATCGCGCCGATTTCGCGGCCGCGGATCTTGCGCATAGCGTCGTCCGGCAGGTTGTCGATGCGAAGGCCCGCCAGCTTGACCTCGCCGGCCGCGATCCTCCCGGGCGGTTCGAGCAACCCGATAATCGCGGCACCGGTCAGCGACTTGCCGGCACCCGACTCCCCCACCACGCCCAGCACTTCGCCGGGCGCGATCGAAAACGAAATATCGTCGACCGCCACCAGCGTCCCGCGCCGAGTTGGAAACTCGATGCGCAGATGGCGCACCTCAAGTAGCGGCGCAGCGCTCAAACAGGCGCCTACGCAGTGCAGCCGGAGATCGGCTCTACGTAATCCACCTGCGGCTCAAAGTCCTGGTCAAGCGAATTCTTCTTCACCGCCTTCAGGTAATAGCGGGTGCACGGTTTGACGTCGAGCGTGAGCGCGCGCGTTTCGCCGTAGGTGAAGCCCGCCGCCGCCGGACCCTGCACGCGGATCACGTGCTGGCCCGGGTCCACCGGGATCGGATTGACCAGCCTGCTGCGACCATCGATATCGAGCACGATCACCGAGTAGCTGTTGAGCTCTGCCTTGTAGTAACGGTTGCCGTCGATGTACGAGAACGGCGCCGTCGCGCAACCCGCGAGCGTAACTATCGCTGCGATGCCTGCTAGTTTTGTTTTCATCATCACCTCCTGAAAAGACTTTCTATCTCAGCTTGGGATTGAGTGCATCGCGCAACCAGTCGCCAAGCAGATTGACAGAAAGTACGAGCAACACCAGGGCCAGTCCGGGGAAGATGGTGATCCACCATTCGCCGGAAAACAGAAACTCATTGCCGATCCGGATCAACGTTCCAAGCGACGGCGTGGTGGGCGGCACACCGACACCGAGAAACGATAACGTCGCCTCGGTGATGATCGCGGTGGCGATGTGAACCGTCGCCAGCACCAGCACCGGCCCGAGCACGTTGGGCAGCACGTGACGCGCCATGATCGCCAGTGGCGACACGCCAATCACGCGCGCCGCCTGCACATATTCCTTGTTCTTTTCGACCAGTGTCGAGCCTCGCACCGTGCGCGCGTATTGCACCCAGCCCGACAAGGCAATCGCGAGAATCAGCACGCCGAAGGCAACGTCGTTGTGTGCGTCGCGCGGCAGCGCAGCGCGCGCTACACCGTCGATCAAAAGCGCCGTCAGAATCGCGGGAAACGACAGCATCACGTCGCATAAGCGCATTATGAAAGCGTCGAGCCGGCCGCCGACGTAACCCGACAACAGGCCCAGGCCGACGCCCAGCGTGACCGACAACGCGACCGAAGCCAGGCCGATCGCAAGCGACACCTGCATTCCGAACAGGATCGCGGAAAAAATATCGCGGCCCTGATCGTCGGTGCCGAGCCAGTAGCTTGGATTGCTTCCTTCCTGCCATAGCGGCGGCAGCGAAGCGTCGAGCAGATTCAGCGTGGCCAGGTCGAAGGGGTTATACGGTGCGACCCAGCGCGCGAATACCGCTGAAAAAATCAGAACGAATGCAACGACCGCCGCCGACATTGCCACCGGCGAATTGCGGAAGCTGTAAGCAACATCCGAGTCCCACAGGCGGCCGGCCGCGTTCATCGGGATCACCGATCCCTGGTCGGTGATCGCCGGAACGCCGCCCTCAATCGGTGCTGCCCGAATATCCATCACCGACCAAACTACGGAGCAGGTGCCTTAACCGAAATCCACTTGATGAACATGTAGTTGTCCGCCAGCTGCACCAGATCAACGGTCCGCTTCATGCCCCATGCCAAGGCCTGCTGGTGCAGTGGAATATGACCCACGTCATCCTGATGAATCTTCATTGCCTCGGCGATCATCGCGCCGCGCTTCTTGACGTCGGTCTCGGTTGCGATCGTCTTGGTCAGTGCGTCGACCTTGGGGTTGCTGTAGCTGCCGAGATTGAACTGGCCTTGACCACCTTCGCCGGGGGTCGACATTAGTGCGAGCAACGGGTTGTGCGAGTCGTAGCTGCCGGGCGTCCAGCCGAGCAGATAGAACGAGGTATTGCGCGACAAGATCTTCGGAAAGTACGTGCCCTTGGTTTCCGCCATCAGATTTACCTTGATGCCGATCTTCGCCAGCATCGCCGATACCGCCTTGCAGATCTCATCGTCATTGACATAGCGGTCATTCGGGCAGTTCATGCCCACTTCGAAGCCCTGCGGATAGCCGGCTTCGACGAGCAGCTTCTTCGACGCCTCCACATCGAACGGCAGACGCTTGTTCAAGTCCGCCTGAAAGCCGTTGATGCCAGGCGCGATCATCAGGCCGGTGGGCGCCGATGCGCCGCGCATCACGACCTTCTGAATCGCGTTAACGTCGATCGCCTGATAGAACGCCTGCCGTACGCGCTTGTCCTTGAATGGATTCTTGCCCTTGACGTTCGACTGCAGCAACTCGTTGCGCGACTGGTCCATGCCGAGAAAGATGGTGCGCAGCTCCGGGGCCTGCATGACTTTTAGATTCTTGTCGGCGGAAATGCGCGCGATGTCCTGCACCGGGACCGGCTCCATCATGTCGACTTCGCCCGATAGCAGCGCCGCCACACGCGTCGAGTTATTGCCGATCGGCGTGAAGACCACGTCCTGCACGTTGCCTTCGATCTTGCCCCAGTAGCGCGCATTGCGTTGCAGGGTCGTGCGCACGCTGGGGTCACGCGAGCGGAGGCGATACGGTCCGGTGCCATTGGCCTGAAACGATGCCGTGTTTTCGGTGCCCTTGCGCTTGTCGACCGGCTGCGTCGCCTTGTTGGCCTCGCACCAGGATTTCGACATGATGTACCAGTTCGTGATCACGTCCGGCAGAATCGGAAACGGTTCGTTGGTGACGATGTCGATCGTGTGATCGTCAAGCTTGCGAATCTCCTTGATCGCACCGACATAAGTCTTGACGTCGGACCCCTCGCCCTTGCCTCGGTTGTAGGAAAAAATCACGTCGTCCGCAGTAAATGGAGTGCCGTCGTGGAACAGCACACCCTTGCGCAGATTGAAGCGCCACACGGTAGGCGCGGTCTGCTTCCAGTCGGTGGCCAGCATCGGCACCACTTCGAGCTTCTTGCCGCGCCCGATCAGGGGTTCGTAAATGTTGCCGGTGAACGAAAGCTGAAACGATTCGTTCAGCGAATGCGGATCCATCGAGAGCGCATCGCCCTGATTGGCGAACTTGAACGTCTGCGCCGGTACGGCGGTGGCGGCCAGCGCGGCCACGACACCTATCGCTGTGGCCCGCGCGATGTGGGCGGCGCGAATCAGTGCATTTGAGGTCTTCATCCAGCTTCCTTCCATTGGTCAATGCTCTAAAGCGGCATTCTGCGCTCGGCCAGCGACGAAAAGAACGCGGCCCCCAGCGGAATCACGGCGTCGTTGAAATCGTAGCGAGAGTTGTGCAGAAAGCAGTTCGACGGCCCGCCGCCCTGACCCAGTCGCAGATAGCACCCGGGCTTCGCCTGCAGCATAAAAGAAAAGTCCTCGGCGCCCATGCTTGGAGCGAGATTCCGAATCACATTGTCTTCGCCGACCAGTTCGGCCGCGACGTCGCCGGCAAACCGCGCCTGCATCGGGTGGTTGATCGTCGCCGGATAAATGCGCTCGTAAACGACTTGGGCCTCCGCGCCAAAGGCGCGCGCCGTGGATTCGGCCAGCTCCGTAATCCGGCGTTCAACCAATTCCTGCGTGTCCACCTTCGAGGTGCGCACGGTGCCGATCAGCTTCGCTTCGCGCGGAACGACGGAAAACGCGCCCGGGCTGCCCGCCTGTACCGAGCACAGGCTCAATACGGCGTTATCCAGCGGCGCCACGTTGCGCGAGACGATCGTCTGCGCCGCGGTAATGATGTGTGCGGCGACCACCACCGGGTCGATCGCCAAATGCGGATGCGCGCCGTGCCCGCCTTTGCCGCAGATCGTGATTTCAACCCGATCGGCCGAGGACATCATCGGTCCGGAGTTAAGTCCGATCTGACCCGCAGGCAGCGGCGGCCAGTTGTGCATTGCATAGACTTCTTCGGCTGGAAATCGCTCGAAGAGACCATCGTCGATCATCGCCTTTGCGCCTGCAAACCCTTCCTCACCCGGCTGGAAGATCAAATACACGGTGCCGTCGAACCTGCGGGTGCGGGATAGATACTGCGCAGCTCCCACGAGCATCGTCGTGTGACCATCGTGACCACAACCGTGCATCAATCCCGGCTTGGTGGAGCAGTGGGCAAATTCGTTTTCTTCGGTCATTGGCAACGCGTCCATATCGGCGCGTAGCGCTATCGAACGACCCGATGCGTTTTTCTCGCCGCGAATCACACCGACAACCCCGGTCTTGCCAACGCCCGAATGCACTTCGATGCCGAGGTCGCGCATCCGGTTCGTCACCAAAGCCGCGGTGCGGTGCTCCTCGAATCCGATCTCCGGATTGGCGTGCAGATCGCGCCGCAGAGCAGTCAGTCCCTCGTGATGCGGGAAAATGGCGGCCAATGGGCCGCGCAGGGCAAGACCTAAGTAAGTTCCCATCTGCTTCAGTGTGCCGCGGCGGTGCGGTCGATACGCAGCCGCGGGTCAACGGCAAAGTACAGCAAATCGACGATTAGATTGATCAGCACGAACACCAATGCGATCAGGCATAAATACGCGGCCATCACTGGAATGTCGGCAAACTGCACCGACTGGATGAACAGCAATCCCATGCCGGGCCACTGAAACACCGTTTCGGTAACGATCGCAAACGCGATGATTCCTCCGAGCTGCAAGCCGGTGATCGTGATCACCGGCACCAGCGTATTTTTAAGCGCGTGGCCAAAGTGCACTGCGCGATCCGTCAGCCCGCGCGCGCGCGCGAACTTGATGTAGTCGGTTCGCAATACCTCCAGCATCTCTGAACGCACTAGCCGCATGATCAACGTCAACTGAAACAAACATAACGTAACCGCCGGCAGGATCAAGTGCTTCCAGCCCGCCGTTGTCAGCAGTCCAGTACTCCACCAGCCCACCTGCACGGTATCGCCGCGACCGTACGACGGCAGCCAGCCAAGCATCACCGCGAACACCAGAATCAGCAGGATGCCGATCAGGAACGTCGGCAGCGAGATGCCGACCAGCGACACGGCGAGCAGAAAGTGAGAGAACCAGGAATCTCGGCGCAACGCCGTGTAAACGCCCATCGGAATGCCGACCACGATGGCGATCAGCGCCGCTGCGAATGCGAGTTCGAGGGTTGCAGGCAACCGCTCCTTGATCAACGTCGAAACCGCGCGGCCCTGGCGCAAGCTGAGCCCGAAATCGCCCTGCACAGCGTTGCCGATAAAGTGGCCGAATTGCACGTAGAACGGCTGGTCGAGGCCGAGATCGGTGCGCAATCGAGCACGATCTTCGGGTGTCGCGTCTTGCCCGACCATTTGCGACACCGGATCTCCAACATATTGGAACAACAGAAAGGCGATCAGCGCCACGACCAGCATGACGAGAATCGCCTGCAACAGGCGGCGAATGATAAAAGCAACCATGGCCTGATACTAGTGTAAGCGGCTCGACTCAAAGAAGGCTTCCGATTAGGCTCGCTCCGATCGCTTCATTCCCATGCTTCGCTTTCTTCTAACCCGCGTCTCGCTGCTGGTGCCGACTTTCTTCGGCATGACGCTGCTCGCGTTCTTCCTGATCCGGCTGGTGCCGGGCGACCCGATCGAGACGATGGCGGGCGAGCGCGGGATCGACCAGGCGCGCCACGAGCTGCTGTTGAAGGAATACGGACTCGATCGGCCGGTGATCGTGCAGTACGGCATCTACATCGGCAAGGTTCTGTCGGGCAATCTTGGCAAGTCGATGATCACGCAGGAGCCGGTGCTGAAGGAATTCTTCACACTCTTTCCAGCGACGATCGAGCTGGCGAGCTTTGCAATCGTGTTCGCGCTGCTGCTTGGCATTCCGGCCGGCATGCTGGCCGCGGTTCGCCGCAATTCGATATTCGATCACGGCGTGATGGGTGTGTCGTTGACCGGCTACTCGATGCCGATCTTCTGGTGGGGGTTGCTGCTGATATTGCTGTTCTCAGTGCAGCTTGGGCTAACGCCGGTGTCCGGGCGGATCGACGTGAAGTATTTCATCGAGCCGATCACAGGGTTCCTGTTGATCGATTCCCTGCTCAGGAGCGACATGGGCGCCTTCCGATCCGCCGCCCTGCATCTGGTGCTGCCGATGATCGTGCTCGGTACGGTGCCGCTTGCAGTGATCGCGCGGATGACGCGCTCGTCGATGCTCGAAGTCATGGGCGAGGACTACATCCGCACCGCGCGCGCCAAGGGGCTGGCGCCGCTGCGCGTGATCGCGCTGCACGCATTCCGAAATGCGTTGATCCCGGTGGTCACCGTGATCGGCCTGCAGGTTGGCGTGCTCTTTACCGGCGCGATCCTGACCGAAACAATCTTCTCGTGGCCTGGGGTCGGCAAATGGCTGATCGAGGCGATCAACCGGCGTGACTATCCGGTGCTGCAGGGCGGCCTGCTGATGCTCGGACTGATGGTGATGATGGTCAACCTGCTGGTCGACATCGCGTACGGGTTTATTAACCCGCGCATCCGGCATTCGCGATGAGCGCCGCACGGCCACTCCGAAGGCGCTCGCTCCCTCTTGGGGGGACGGCGCGCAGCGCCAAGGGGGCATCGTAATGAGCGATCCGATCGTCGCCGCGGTATTGACCGACACCGAGCTCGCATCGCTGTCGGGCCTCGGCACCCCGGCCGCGCAGCCGACACCGCTGCGCGAATTCTGGCGTCACTTCTCGGCGAACGCCGGCGCGGTCGGCGGCCTTGTCATTGTGATCGCAGTGCTGTTGATCGCGGTGTTCGCCAGCGTGCTGGCGCCGCACTCGCCGATCGCGATCGATAACGCGGCGTACCTGAAGCCGCCGGCGTGGACCAGCGGCGGCTCATGGGTTTATCCGCTTGGGACCGATGCGATCGGTCGCGACATCCTGTCGAGGTTGATGTATGGGGCGCGCCTGTCGCTGTCAATCGGCGTTGCGGTGGTCGCACTGTCGATCATCGTTGGCACGTGTCTCGGCATGGCGGCGGCATTTTTCCGCGGCGTGACCGAGATCGCGATCATGCGGTTGATGGACGTACTGCTGAGCCTGCCGAGTTTGCTGCTTGCGATTGTGATCGTCGCGATCCTCGGCCCCGGTCTGATGAACGCGATGCTGGCAGTCGCGGTCGTCGTGCTGCCGCACTACGTCCGGACGGCGCGCGCGGCTGCGCTGACCGAACTGTCGCGTGACTACGTGACCGCCGCGCGCATGGTCGGTGCAAGCGACCTGCGGCTGATGTTTCGCGAGGTGCTGCCCAATTGCATGGCACCGCTGATCGTGCAGGCGTCGCTCGGCGTGTCGACCGCCATTCTCGATGCGGCCGCGCTCGGCTTCCTCGGGCTTGGTGCGCAGCCGCCGTCGCCCGAGTGGGGGACGATGCTGGGCGATGCGCGCGAGTTCGTAGTGCGAGCCTGGTGGGTGGTGACCCTTCCGGGCCTCGTGATTTCGATCACCGTGCTGGCGTTCAACCTGCTCGGCGACGGCTTGCGCGATGCGTTCGATCCGAAGCTCAAGCGATAGCGAACAACGATGGCGCTTCTAGAAATCGAATCGTTGCAAGTCGAGTTTCCGATCGGCGCAAACGTGCTGCGCGCGGTCGACGACGTCAGCGTCTCGGTCGACGAAGGCGAAGTGCTTGGCATCGTCGGCGAGTCGGGTTCGGGCAAGAGCGTGACGATGCTCGCGTTAATGGGTCTGGTCGCCTACCCGGGGCAGGTGCGCGCCAAGCGATTGAACTTCGCGGGACGCGATCTGCTGACGCTCAGCGAGCGCGAGCGGCGACAGCTGACGGGCCGCGATATGGCGATGATCTTCCAGGAGCCGGCCACCAGTCTGAACCCGTGCTTCTCGATCGAATTCCAGCTGACCGAGACGTTGCGCCAGCATTTGAAGCTGTCACGCAAGGCGGCGCTCGACCGCGCAGTCGAGTTGCTCGAACAGGTGGGCATTCCGGATCCGGCGCGCCGCCTGCGGGACTACCCGCATCAAATGTCGGGCGGCATGAACCAGCGCGTGATGATCGCGATGGCGATCGCATGCAATCCCAAGCTGCTGATCGCCGATGAACCGACCACCGCACTCGACGTCACGATCCAGGCGCAGATTCTCGATCTGCTGCGGCAACTGCAGCGCGAGCGCGGCATGGCGCTGGTGCTGATCACTCATAACATGGGCGTGGTCGCAGAGATGGCGCAGCGTGTGGCGGTGATGTATGCCGGCCAGGTGGTCGAGGATCGCGCCGCGCGTGATCTTTTCGCCGCGCCTCAACACCCGTATACGGCCGCGCTGCTGTCAGCGCTGCCCGAGCAGCACGCCGACGACAGCGAGCGTCTTGCGACGATTCCGGGCATGGTGCCAGGTCTATACGATCGGCCGCGAGGGTGCCTGTTCAGCCCGCGCTGCGCGAGCGCCAGCATGCATTGCCACAAGATCCAGCCAGCGCTCGATCCAATTGAAGACGGTCGGGTGCGCTGCCACTACCCGCTCGGTATGCCGGGTCGCATCGAAGCGATCCAACGCGACGGACATGTAGGCGCGATCGCTGCGCGGCAGGAAGAAGCGGCTTCGACATGAGCTCGCAAGCGACGCCGGTGGTCGAGGCGACAGACCTGAAGCGAGGCTACGTGGTGCGGCAGGGAATGCTGCAAAAGCCGGCGATGTTGCAGGCCGTTGGAGGGATTTCCTTTTCGCTGCAGGCCGGCCACACGCTGGCGGTGGTCGGCGAGTCGGGTTGTGGCAAATCGACCCTGGCCCGGCTGGTCGCATTGATCGAACCGCCAAGCGCAGGCGGGCTACGGCTCGGCGGAGTCGACGCGATCGCTGCATCGAAGGATGCGCGCGCGCAACTGCGGCAAACGGTGCAACTCGTTTTCCAGAATCCCTACGGCTCGCTGAATCCGCGCAAGAAGATCGGTTCGATTCTCGAGGAGCCGCTGGCGATCAACACCGAGCTCGGTGGTGGTGAACGGCAGGCGCGAGTCACCGAGATGATGCGACGCGTTGGATTGCGTGCAGAGCATGTCGGGCGCTATCCGCACATGTTCTCGGGCGGCCAGAGGCAGCGCATTGCGATCGCGCGCGCGTTGATACTTCGGCCGGCGCTGGTGGTTGCCGACGAGCCGGTATCGGCCCTCGACGTCTCGATCCAGGCGCAGGTGCTGAATCTGTTGGCCGATCTGCAGCGCGAATTCGGCGTTGCCTACTTGTTCATCTCACACGACCTGGCAGTGGTTCGCCACATCGCTGAAGACGTGCTCGTGATGTACCTCGGGCTGGCGATGGAGCAAGGACCAAAGGAGCGAATATTCGGCGCACCGCTGCATCCGTACACGCAGGCTCTGCTGGCCTGCACGCCGGGCCTGGGCGCGGCGGAACGTCGCGTGGTCCTGACGGGGGAGCTGCCGTCGCCGCTGGCGCCGCCGACGGGGTGTGTGTTCTCCACGCGCTGCCCCTACGCGACCGACCGCTGCCGCGCCGAGCGTCCGGATTTACGCCCGCTAGAGGGACGACTTGTCGCCTGCCACTATGCGGAGTCCTTCGTCGGCGCCGAAGCACCCGTGACGGATCCGAAATTGTTCAAGTCGCGTCCCACTGGGCGGTCCCAGGAGCTAGGACCATGACGACGTGCAAGACAGGTTGCTCGCACCAGGGTTCACAGCAAACCCGCACACTCCGCTGCTTGCGTATTAAATACCAGCGCTCGAGCAGTAGATTGAGTTGACTTGAATGCGGTCCCACTCAGTCTGCGCCAGCGGACCGAGTCGGACTTCGGTTCGAATCTGTATGCCGAGCCAGGTGCATGCCGATCAGCATCGCGACGACCACTGTTACGTAAACGACTACCTGTATCCCGGCGGGTGTTGCCTCGTAGCCCACGAGTCCGTGCATGACCGCACCGGGCAATGATTCGACCGGCAGGATCGCAGACAAGTCCCATAGCGGTGTGGCAAGGCTCGGCAGAACTCCAGCCTGAGCGAGAAAGCGGGCCATCTGCGACGCCATGCTGGCCGCGAGCATCAAGATCAGAACACTCGTGATCGTGAAAAACCACCTTACTGGTAAGCGGACTATTCCACCGTAAACGACTGCTCCGACTGCGATACCGCCCAGCAGGCCGACCGCCCCTCCACTTCCGATGGTGACAACGCTCGATTGGCCGCTCGAAAACAGACCATAGAGAAAAAGCGCTGTCTCCGATCCTTCGCGCAGTACGGCGATCGAAACGGCAATCATGACCGCAGACAACTCGCGGCGACCTTCCTTCACCTCCCGCCCGATGCTCCGCGCGTCGTTCGCGAGTTGAGTTCCATGAGTCGACATCCAGATGTTGTGCCATGCAAGCATGCACACGGCGATAGCGAGGATCAGCGCATTGAACAGCTCTTGACCAATGCCCTCAAACATTTCCGCGATATATCCAGCGAGCGATGCGACCGCGATAGCGCCGACGACACCCAACAGAACTCCTGTTGCGATGTAGGTGCTCCGTGAACGGAGCTCGCGCGTTGCGGCGGCGATAATGCCGATCAACAGCGCGGCCTCAAAGCTTTCGCGAAAGACGACGATGGCTGCACCGAGCATGGCGCTTACTCCGCGATCAACACGCCCTTGGCGGTTTTTTCATTGAACTCGCCAACGAACGTGTAGCGACCCGCCTTGAGGGGGCCCACAAAGATGGTGGCCTTCGACTTTGCCGGTATCACCTTCTCTCGGTTGAGACCGCGACTTTCGAACTCCTCCGGCGTGGAGTCCTGATTTTCGATAATCAATTTCACTTTCTTGTTCGCTGGCACTCGAATCTCCGCCGGCTCGAAGCGGTGATCACGGATAACGAGAAGGAACCCCGAATCGCCGCTCTGTGCGAAGGCGGTCGAAAGGTAAAGCGCAAGGACAGCTATCGGAAGTCGGCGCATGGCAGGGACACTCATCGGTTAGTCGGTAACGAGAATTATTCACAGATGATAATGATTCTCAATATCATTGCAATACCCGGAATCGCCTAATCCGGGCTCGTCCGAGGACGCCAGTCGCCATGCGCTGCCGGTTTGCCTTGCGAACGGTTGGCACAAGCGCGAATAAAGCCGGCGTAAATCATCACCGACTGAGCCTCGCGTAGCCGAAGCGTTGTGTTTGCATGCGGTGCACGTGCGCAACTGACGGCTCCATATCGAACGTCCGGATTTACGCCCGCTAGACGGTCGACTTTGCCCCTGCCACTATGCTGCGTCCTTCGTCGGCGCCGAAGCACCGGTGACGGATCCGAAATTTTTCAAGTCGCGCCCCACCGCGCGGTTCAAGGAGCTGGGAACATGAGAGACGGGAACATGACGCACATAAAGAACAAGGTCGCACGCCATGCGGCAGGTCAAATAGCACAACCGATTCTGCGCGCGGCCTTGGTGGCCGCGGCACTCGCACTTATTGGCAGCAGCAGCGCATCGGCGAAAACACTGGTGTTTTGCTCGGAAGGTAGTCCCGAGAATTTCTATCCTGGAATCAACACAACCGGGACATCGTTCGACGCCAACAGCCAGATCTACAGCCGCATCGTCGACTTCGAGCGCGGCGGCACGAAAGTGGTGCCGGGCCTGGCCGAAAAATGGGACATCTCGCCCGACGGCAAGGAATACACCTTTCACCTGCGCAAGGGCGTCAAGTGGCACGAGAACAAGAACTTCAAGCCGACGCGGGACATGAACGCCGACGACATCATCTTCGCGTTCGAGCGTCAGTGGAAGGAATCGAATCCGTACTTCAAGGTCACGAGCTCGAACCATTCGTACTTCAACGACATGGGGATGCCGAAGCTGCTGAAGTCGGTCGAGAAAGTCAACGACTACACCGTCAAGGTCACGCTCGAGAAGGCCGAGGCGCCATTCCTGTCGAACCTGGCGATGGAGTACGCGGGTGTGCAGTCGAAGGAATACGCCGACGCGATGCTGAAAGCCGGCACGCCCGAGAAGATCGATCAGGAACCGATTGGCACCGGGCCGTTCTATCTGGTGCAGTACCAGCGCGACGCGATCATTCGTTACAAGGCATTTCCGCAGTTCTGGGGCGGCAAAGCCAAGATCGACGACCTGGTGTTCTCGATCACGCCGGACGCCTCGGTGCGCTGGGCGAAGCTGCAAAAGGGTGAGTGCCATGTGATGCCGTATCCGAACCCGGCCGATCTGGACGCGATTCGCAAGGATCCGAAGATCCAGGTGCTCGAGCAGGCCGGCCTGAACGTCGGTTACCTCGCATACAACACAACGAAGAAGCCATTCGACGATGTGCGCGTGCGCAAGGCCATCAACATGGCGATCAACAAGAAGGCAATCATCGACGCGGTTTACCTGACCACCGGAGTGGCTGCGAAGAATCCGATTCCGCCGACGCAGTGGTCGTACAACGACGCCATCAAGGATGATCCGTACGATCCGGCGGCCGCGAAGAAGCTGCTGGCCGATGCCGGCTTTCCGAATGGCTTTACGACCGACCTGTGGGCGATGCCGGTGCAGCGGCCCTACAACCCGAACGCCAGGCGCATCGCCGAGCTGATGCAGGCCGACCTCGCCAAGATCGGCGTCACCGCCGAGATTAAGAGCTTCGAGTGGGGCGAGTACCGGAAGCGCATGCAAAATGGCGAGCACCAGATGGGCATGCTGGGTTGGACCGGCGATAACGGTGATCCGGACAACTTCCTGAACACACTGCTCGGCTGCGACTCGGCCAAGAGCAACGGTAGCAACGTCGCGAAGTTCTGTTTCCAGCCGTTCGAAGAACTGGTGCAGAAGGCCAAGACGACCTCGGGACAGCCGCAGCGTGCCGATCTTTATCAGAAAGCGCAGGTGATCTTCAAGGAGCAGGCGCCCTGGTTCACGATCGCACACGCGGTGCAGCTAAAGCCAATGAGCAAGAACGTCATCGACTTCAAGCTGTCGCCGTTTGGACGGCACAATTTCTACGGCGTCGACATCAAGGAATAGCGACTGGTAGGTGGGCGCACGTCGATCGTGCGCCCGACGGTCGAAATGACGTGGTGCCTAGAGCGCAAAGTCGCGTTTGTGGCAGATGGAAATGAGCGGCGAATTCAACGCGTGGCAGGCGTGGATCGGCCGCGAAGAGCAGCGCGCCGATCGCGTCACGGCGGCGCCAGTGGCTGCACTTTCGGCGACGCTCGACCGCGTTGATCCGGCGCCCAAAGACGGTGATCCGTTGCCGCCGCTGGCGCACTGGCTTTACTTCCTACCGGTCGCACCTGCGTGCGATATCGGTCCCGACGGCCACCCGCATCGCGGCGGCTTCCTGCCGCCGGTTGAACTGCCACGCCGTATGTGGGCCGGCGGGCGGCTGCAATTCGTTCATCCGCTGCGCATCGGCGAGCAGATCACGCGCAGCTCACGCATTGCCGACATCGAAGTGAAGGCGGGCCGCAGCGGCAAACTGGTATTCGTCACCGTGCAGCACGCAATCGTCAATGCAAAAGGTACGGCGCTAACCGAAGAGCACGACATCGTCTATCGTGATTTGCCGTCGCCCGACGCGGCGCCCGTCAAGGCAACGCCGGCGCCGACCGATGAAGCCTTTGCGCGCGAAATCGTGCCCGACCCGGTGCTGCTGTTCCGCTACTCGGCGTTGACCTTCAACGGCCACCGCATCCACTACGACCGCAGCTACGTGACCGAGGTCGAGGGCTATCCGGGCCTGATCGTGCACGGCCCGCTGATTGCCACGCTGCTGGTGGACCTGCTGCGTCGCGAGCAGCCCGATGCTGACATGCGCCGCTTCGAGTTCAAGGCGGTCGCGCCGCTATTCGATATCCATCGCTTCAGCGTTTGCGGCAAGGCCGGCGGCGATCGGCGCTTTCTACTGTGGGCGCGCAATCACGAGGGGGCGCTCGCGATGCAGGCATCCGCCGAAGTGGCCTGAGCCTACCCATCGCATGCTGAAAACGAGCATCGACCAGTACCAGGAAATCCGCGACGCGGTGCGCGCGCTGTGCGATGAGTTTCCGTCTGACTACCATCGGCGCATTGATGCCGAGCGCTCGTACCCCGAGGAGTTCGTCGATGCGCTGACGAAGGCAGGCTGGCTGGCAGCGCTGATTCCGCCGGACTACGGCGGCTCGGGCCTTGGATTGACCGAGGCGTCGGTGATCATGGAAGAGATCAACCGCAGCGGCGCGAATGCCGGTGCCTGCCATGGGCAGATGTACAACATGGGCACGCTATTGCGCCATGGCAGCGATGAGCAGAAGCAGCATTACCTGCCGAAAATCGCCAGCGGCGAGTGGCGCCTGCAGTCGATGGGAGTGACCGAGCCGACCAGCGGAACCGATACCACCCAGATCAAGACGAGCGCGGTCAAGAAAGGCGATCGCTATGTCGTCAATGGCCAGAAGGTGTGGATCTCGCGCGTGCAGCACAGCGACTGGATGATTCTGCTGGCGCGCACGACGCCGCTGGCCGACGTCAAGAAGAAAACCGAGGGCATGTCGATCTTCATGGTCGATCTGCGCGCTGCCGAAAAAAGCGGCATGACGGTGCGGCCGATTGCCAACATGGTCAACCACGAGACCAACGAACTGTTCTTCGAGAACCTCGAGATTCCAGCCGAAAATCTGATCGGCCAGGAAGGCAGGGGCTTCAAGTACATCCTCGACGGACTCAACGCCGAACGCACGCTGATCGCCGCCGAGTGTATCGGCGACGGCTACTGGTTCATCGACCGGGTGACGAAGTACGCAAGTGAACGCGTCGTCTTCGGCCGCCCGATCGGCCAGAACCAGGGGGTGCAGTTTCCGATTGCGGAAAGCTACATCGAGATCGAGGCGGCCAATCTGATGCGCTTCAAGGCGTGCGAGCTGTTCGACGCGAGGCAACCATGCGGGGCGCAGGCCAATATGGCCAAGTACCTGGCGGCCAAAGCGAGCTGGGAAGCGGCCAACGCCTGCATCCAGTTCCATGGCGGCTTCGGCTTCGCCGACGAGTACGAAATCGAACGCAAATTCCGCGAGACGCGGCTCTATCAGGTGGCGCCGATCTCGACCAACCTGATCCTGAGTTACGTGGCCGAGCATGTGCTCGGGTTACCGCGGTCGTTCTAGCAGAACGCTATGCAACCGCTGCAAGGCATCACCGTCGTCACGCTGGAGCACGCGATCGCGGCGCCGTTCTGCACGCGCCAGTTGGCCGATCTCGGCGCGCGTGTCATCAAGGTCGAGCGGCCCGGCACGGGGGATTTCGCGCGTGCTTATGATGCCCGCGTGGGCGGGCTCGCCTCGCATTTCGTCTGGACCAATCGCAGCAAGGAAAGCCTGACGCTCGATCTGAAGCATGCGCAGGCGCCGGACATCGTCGGCAAACTGCTGGCGAACGCCGACGTGCTGGTGCAGAACCTTGCGCCCGGCGCCGCCGCGCGAATGGGCCTGTCGTTCGAAGCGCTGCACGATAAATTCCCGCGGCTGATCGTCTGCGATATTTCGGGCTACGGCGACGACCCCGATAGTCCCGGCCCGTATCGCGACAAGAAAGCGTACGACCTGCTGATCCAGAGCGAGTCCGGCTTCCTGTCGATTACCGGCACGGCCGATGAACCGGCGAAGGCCGGCTGCTCGATCGCCGATATCGCGGCTGGCATGTACGGCTTCACCAACATCCTGGCGGCGCTGATCGAACGCGGCAAGACCGGCAAGGGTCAGCGCATTGACGTCTCGATGCTCGAGAGCATGGCGGAGTGGATGAGCTATCCGCTGTATTACGCCTACGACGGCGCCGCACCGCCGCCGCGCACCGGGGCCGCGCACGCGACGATCTATCCGTACGGCCCGTTTGCGGCCGGCGACTGCAAGATTGTGATGCTGGGACTGCAGAACGAGCGTGAGTGGCAGGTGTTCTGCGCCAAGGTTCTTGAGCAGCCCGCCCTCGCGAGCGACCCGCGCTTTGCATCGAACGCGATGCGTGTCGCAGAGCGCGAGGAGCTGCACCGGCTGATCGTTGCGGCGTTCGCGAGTTTCAGCGCCGAGCAGGTGGTGGCCCGGCTCGACGCAGCACAGATTGCCAACGCACGCGTGAACACGATGAGCGATCTGTGGACGCATCCGCAGCTAAAGGCGCGCAGCCGCTGGGTCGAGGTCGAAACGCCCGCCGGCAAGGTGCCGGCGCTGCTGCCACCGGGTGCGCACAATGCAGCGGCAGCGCGCATGGATGCCGTGCCAGCGCTCGGCCAGCACAGCAATGCGTTGCTTGTCGAACTCGGATTCGCCGCTTCCGAGATCGAAGGGCTGCGCGCCGACGGCGCGATCTGATCCGGTTCTTCATCCAGCGAGACTGTTGCCCATGAGCCACGAAACAATGCACCTCACAAAGCCGGATCGTCGGCGAGACAGCGAGGCAAGCGATGCCAGACGCTCGACGCAAAACGCGGCCGCTACCGTCCCGGCGCGCGCGCCGAGCGACATGCATCCCGGCCAGGTGCTGGCCACATTTGCAGCCACGCTTCGTCTGGACGACATCCCGTCGACCGTGCTCGATCGCGCCGGGGATTTGATGCTCGACTGGTTCGGCTCCGCACTCGCCGGTAAAGGCGCGCGCGCGGTCGAAACGATTGCGCGCTTCGCCGAAAGCATGGGTCCGGTCGACGGTCCGAGCGAAGTGCTGATCCATCGCCGTGGCACCAGCCCACTGATGGCGGCGATGATCAACGCGGCGTCTTCGCATGTCGCCGAGCAGGACGACTTGCACAACAGTTCGGTGTTCCATCCAGCCACCGTCGTGTTTCCTCCTGCCCTGGCGATGGCGCAGGCGCTCGGCAAGAGCGGTGGCGAGTTGCTGGCAGCGGCCGTCGCCGGCTACGAGGTCGGCATTCGCGTCGGCGAATTTCTCGGCCGCTCGCACTACAAGGTGTTCCATACGACCGGCACTGCGGGGACACTGGCCGCGGCAGCAGCGGCCGGCCGGTTGTTACGACTGTCGCCGGAACAGATGGTGCATGCGTTCGGCTCAGCCGGAACGCAATCGGCTGGCCTGTGGGAGTTCCTGCGCGACGCGGCGGACTCGAAGCAACTGCACACCGCGCATGCGGCCAGCTCCGGGCTGATCGCCGCTCACCTCGCGGCCGATGGATTGACCGGCGCGCAGCGCATCCTCGACGGCGCGCAGGGCATGGCGGCCGGCATGTCGACCGATGCCGACCCGTTGCGCCTGACCGATCGCCTCGGCACCCGCTGGGCGCTGACCGAGACGTCGTTCAAGTTCCATGCATCGTGCCGGCACACGCACCCGGCCGCCGACGCGCTGCAACAGTTGATGCAAACGCATCATCTGGCCGCCGACGAGCTCATCTCGGTGACCGCACTCGTGCACCAGGGCGCCATCGATGTGCTCGGACCGGTCGTCAATCCGCAGACCGTGCACCAGTCGAAGTTCTCGATCGGCACCGTGCTTGGGATGATCGCGGTTCACGGCCGCGCAGGCCTCACCGATTTCGATCAGCACTGGAACGATCCCGCAGTCACCGCTTTCTGCGCGCGCGTCACGATGCAATGCGACGCCGAGGTCGATGCAGCCTATCCGGCGCGCTGGATCGGCAAGGTCGAGGTGAAGACGCGCGACGGCCGCCTGTTGAAGGCACAGGTCGATGAACCCAAGGGCGATCCCGGTAATACGCTGACGCGCGCCGAACTCGAAGACAAAGCGCTGCGGCTGGCCGCCTATCACGGCGGCGCCAGCGCGGCCGAGTTGCAGCGCGTGATCGAACGCATTCGCGCGCTGCGCACGACGGCCCGCGTCGGAAGGTTTCTCGACTGAAGCGATGCTGGCGCGCTCTTATCTGTTCGTGCCCGGCAACCGGCCGGAGCGCTTCGCCAAGGCGTACGCGAGCGGTGCCGACGCCGTCATCATCGACCTCGAAGACGCCGTTGCGCCGCACGCGAAGGCGAGTGCACGCGCGGCACTTGCCGCCTGGCTCGACGCCGGCAACGGGCCCATTGTCGTGCGCATCAACAGCGTCGATACCGAATGGTTCGCGGACGATCTGGCGTTGGTCGTGCGACCCGAAGTGATCGGCGTGATGCTGCCGAAGGCAGAGCGCGCCACCGACATCGCGCGCGTAAGCGCCGCCGTTTCGTCAGCGGCGCTGCTGCCGTTGATCGAGACCGCCATCGGCGTCGATCGCGTACGCGAAATCGCCGGCGCCGCCGGCGTGCAGCGGCTGGTATTCGGCTCGATCGATCTGCAGCTCGATCTGGGCATCAGCGGTGACGGCGACGAGCTGCTGCTGTATCGCTCGCAGCTTGTGCTGGCCTCGAGGCTGGCGCAACTCGCGCCCCCGGTCGACGGCGTATCAACAACAATCGACGATCCAAGCGCGTTGCGCGACGACGCGCAGCGCGCACGACGGCTTGGGTTCGGAGCCAAGCTGTGCATTCACCCGCGGCAGGTGCAGGAGGTCAACGATGCGTTCAGCCCCAACGCCGATGAGGTCGCCTGGGCCGAGCGTGTCGTCGCTGCTGCCGAGAAGGCCAACGGCGCAGCCGTCGCCGTCGATGGCAAGATGGTCGACCGGCCCGTGCTGTTGCGCGCGCAGGCGTTACTACGCCAAGCCGGGAGGACGCCGTCGTGAGCGCACTGGCGCCACAGGACGCATTCGCTCGATCTACTTACGCGATCCGGATCTGAACCTGCTCGAGATCTCGAAGCTGTCGTCAACGGATACCCCTGGGTAATCGAGTGCAAGCGTGAATTGCTCATTTTCGGTCGATGCCGGTAAAGTGTGCTTTGTCCCGCAGAACGTCGTGCCAGCCGAGACAGCGTGCGCGCAGTTGGCATCATTAAGAAAACAGCACAGGAGACACAGATGAAACTAGTCGCAACAATCATGGCAGGAGCGCTCGCGCTTGCGCTGTCGGCCGGCGCAGCCCAGGCGCAGATAGTCGTGAAGTTCAGCCACGTCGTGGCCGACAAGACACCCAAGGGCCAGGGGGCGCTGAAATTCAAGGAGCTCGCTGAAAAAAAGCTGCCGGGCAAGGTGCAGGTGCAGGTGTTCCCGAGCTCGCAGTTGTTCGGCGACGCCAAGGAGCTCGAGGCGTTGCTGCTGGGTGATGTGCAGTTCATCGCGCCGTCGCTGTCCAAGTTCGACCGTTACACGAAGAAGATTCAGGTGTTCGATCTGCCGTTCCTGTTCGACGACATCGAGGCGGTCGACCGTTTTCAGTCCGGCCCGAAGGGCCAGGAGCTGCTGACGTCGATGAAGAATCGTGGCCTGCTGGGCCTGGCGTACTGGCACAACGGCATGAAACAACTGTCGAGCGACAAGGATCAGCTCAAGCGTCCCGAGGATGTCAAAGGTTTGAAGTTCCGCATCCAGGCTTCTGACGTGCTGGAAGCGCAGTTCCGCGCCCTTGGCGCCAATCCACAGAAGATGGCGTTTGGGGAAGTCTACCAGGCTTTGCAGACCGGCGTAGTCGATGGTCAGGAAAACACGTGGTCGAATATCTACTCGCAGAAGTTCCATGAGGTGCAGAAGACGATCGCCGAAACCAACCACGGCATCATCGACTACATGGTCGTGACCAACGCCAAATGGTGGGACGGACTGCCGCCGGATGTCAAAAAGGGGCTGTCCGAAGCGATGGCCGAAGCGACCGCGTACGCCAACAAGCTGGCCGACGACATCAACGAAGCCGACCGCAAGAGGATCACCGAGGCGGGTAAGGCCAAAATCCAGAAGCTCGGCAAGGACGACCTCGCTGCATGGCGCAAAACAATGGAGCCGGTGTGGAAGCAGTTCGAGGGCGGTATCGGGCGTGACCTGATCGACGCCGCTTTGAAGTCCAACAAGTAAGCAGACTTGACGGGGCCCGCGACAGCGGCCCTTTTCTTTACTCATGCGCTGGCTCGAACACCTCGAGGAAGGGCTGATCACCCTGCTGCTGGCGGCGATGACGCTGGTCACTTTCATGCAGGTGATCGCGCGCTATGTTTTCAACTACAGCTTCGTGTGGGCGGTCGAGCTCACCGGCATCATGTTCGCATGGATGATCTTCATCGGCATGTCATATGGTGTGCGGGTGGGCGCGCACATCGGAATCGATGCCGCGGTTAAGGTGCTCGGCCCCAAGGCCGCACGAATCGTCGCCTCGATCGCAGCCGCGCTGTGCGTCGTGTATGCGGTCATCGTCACGATCGGTGGCTTTGCGTACGTCAGGAAGATGTACGACGTCGGCATCCTGTTGCAAGATCTGCCCTTTGAGCAGTGGATCCCGCGCGCAATTTTGCCGCTCGGCTTCGCGCTGCTTGCGCTGCGGTTTACGCAGGTGCTGTTACGGCTCATCAGCGGCAAGGACGCGCATCTGCTCGGCGACGAAGCCCAGGAGGCGCTTAAGTTGAAGGAACAAGACACGTACGGCGAAGTGCGCGAATGACCACCGCCGTTCTATTCATCCTGCTGTTCGTCTTCATGCTGCTCGGCATGCCGGTAGCGGTGGCGCTCGGCCTTTCCTCGCTGCTGACGATCCTGTTCTTCGCGCAGGACTCGCTGGCTTCGCTGGCGCTCAAGCTGTTCGAGACTTCCGAGCACTACACGCTGCTGGCGATTCCGTTTTTTATTCTCGGCGGCGCGTTCATGACCACCGGCGGTGTTGCCAAGCGGATGATCCGCTTCGCGAATGCCTGCATTGGCCACCTGCGTGGCGGTCTGGCGATGGCGTCGGTGATGGCCTGCATGCTGTTCGCGGCGGTGTCGGGTTCGTCACCGGCAACCGTCGTCGCGGTCGGCTCGATTGTGATTGCCGGCATGGTCAAGGTCGGTTATCCGAAGCCGTTCGCCGCCGGCGTGATTTGCAACGCCGGCACGCTCGGCATCCTGATTCCGCCTTCGATCGTGATGGTGGTCTACGGCGCCGCCACCGAGACTTCGGTCGGCAGGCTGTTCATGGCGGGTGTGATTCCGGGCATCTTGCTCGGCCTGATGCTGATGGTCGCCATCTACGTGCGGGCCCGGACGTTGGACCTGCCTCGGCAACCACGCGCATCGATTGGCGACATCGTGACGTCGGGCCGCGATTCGCTATGGGGCCTGTTACTGGTCGTCATCATTCTGGGCGGCATCTACGGCGGCATCTTCACCCCGACCGAGGCGGCAGCGGTGGCGGCGGTCTATTCCTTCTTCATCGCCGTGTTTGTTTACCGCGATATCGGCTTAAGCCGAGTGCCGCGCGTTCTGCTCGACGCAGGCAAGGTGACGGTCATGCTGATGTTCATCGTCGCCAACGCCTTGCTGTTTGCGCACGTGCTGACGACCGAGCGGATTCCGCAGGTGATCGCAGAAACGATTATCGGCTGGGGCATGGCGCCGTGGCAGTTCCTGATCGTAGTGAACATCCTGCTGCTGGTGGCGGGAATGTTCATGGAGCCGACCGGAATCATCCTGATCCTGGCGCCGATTCTGTTCCCTATCGCCACACAACTCGGCATCGACCCCGTGCACCTTGGCATCATCATGGTCGTGAACCTGGAAATCGGCATGATCACGCCACCGATCGGGCTCAATCTCTTTGTGACCGCGGGCATCACTGAGATGTCGATAATGCAGGTGGTGCGGGCTGCGCTACCGTGGACAACGGTGTTACTGGTCTTCTTGGTAATCATCACCTACGTGCCAAAGATTTCGCTGTGGCTGCCGGATCTACTTTTCTGAGCCGAGCTAGCGTCGCGGCCTAAGCTCCAGCGTTGTCGCTTCGCGCGCCGATGGCGGTCGCATCGGCAGATAGAGGCCGTCTCGCCAAAGCAGCAGCATCGACGCATAGTCATCCGACAACGGATTGCCCGCCTGACCGCTCGAAAGGATCCACAGCGAACTCGACTCGAGCGCGGCCAAGTCGTAGATCGCACGCAGGGTCGCGGTGTGCCGTGTCGAAAACGGAGCGTCGGCGCGGTGTGACAACGCACCGACATTGACGGTGTGCGTGTCTCCCGGATACGGCACTCGCAGCTCAAACAGGCGGCGCAGCCCAGGCACATTGGACAGCGGCCTGTGCTCGGCCACCGCGCGATGCGATTCGCCCCAGCGCAAGCCGGCGACGTCGCGCCCTGTTTCCTGAGCGAGCTGCGTCACCGCCGTGTCGAGCGCTTCACCGGCCAGCGAGCGGCACGTTTCGAAACGCTGCTCGGTTGATCGGTCGTCACACCAGTCGCGCGCGCTCGCCTCGCCAGACAGCACGTGCAGCAGGGTCGCGGTCAGTTCGGCCTGATCGACGAAGTCTTCCGTCAGCGAACCCAGGTCATCGGCAAAAACTCGATGCTTGAGCTCGCGCATCCACGCGTGATAAATCAACGGCTCGGGCGTATCGGCCTTCATCTGAAAATCCCACGCGCTCAGGCGCGCGAGCGCATCACGCCCAGCCTCGGTCTGCGGCGGCGCATCTTTCAGCAATGCCAGCATGTCGCGCGCCGCGAGCGATGTGATGTCGGCCTGAATCGCCTTGAACGTGCTGACGTCGTGCTTGCCACGCACGTTCAGCAACTGTTCGACACGCTGAGCGCGATACGGCAGAAACCATTCATACGTCAGATGATGCGGATACGACGGCGGCACGATCTTGTGATTTGCGGTGACGATGAATCCGCTGGCGGGATCGCGCAATCGCGGCGCCTGGTCGGTCGGCACGTAACCGGTCCAGTCGTAACGCGCCTCCCATCCGGGCGCAGGAACCAGCCCATGTAAATCGTTGGCACGATCGCGCATCGGAATGCGCCCCGTCACGACCATCCCGATGCGGCCATCGACATCCGCGATCAACGCCGACTGCGTGACGATCTGGAATTGCGCCAGTGCCCGCTCGGCCTGATCGATGTTGCGCGCCTTGTTGAGCGCGCGAATCGCTGCGACTGTGGTGTCATCGGGCTCGAGCGCTGACCAGCGCATTGACAGCACAAACTGCGGTTGCTTGAAACCCTTTTCGACGCTGGCAAGCCCGCTGATCACCGGACCGTGGCGCGTCTGGCGCACCGTCAGTTCGACATCGGCACCGCCCTTTACGCGGATAAGCTCGACGTGCGTAACAAACCGTGCCCAGCCGTCCGGCGTCTGATATTCGTCGGGTCGCTCGGGATTGATGCGTTCCAGATAGAGGTCCTGCTGATCGACACCCGTATTGGTGAACGCCCACGCAATGCGATCGTTGCGGCCAAGAACGACACCCGGCACGCCCGGCAACGTTGCTCCGATGACTTTCAAGCCCGGCGCCTGCATGCCTGCGAAGTACCAAACCGACGGTGTCGTCAGTCCCAGATGCGGATCATTGGCAACCATCGGCTTGCCGCTGACGGTGCGCTTCCCCGACACGACCCAGTTGTTGGAGCCGAGTCCTTCGCCGAAGCCAAATGCGGGCGCGGCCAGCGCTGTCACTGGCGCCGACTTCAATCCGAGCAGGCGATACAGCTCTACGTAATCCGCGGTCGGCGGCGCCGCATCGCCGGGATACGGCGGATAGAAATCGTTGATCTCCGCCATCGAAAACCGTTGCGACAACTGCAGGCGACGCAACTCGCGTGAGTACGAGTAGCGCGCAAGATCCCACGCCATCATCAGCGACCAGCCGATCGAATCGGCCGGCGTCCACGGCTCCGGCTTCGGTGCGCGCGTCAAGAAAAACTCGGGCGGCAGCGGGCCACCGCGCTTGCCCAGATACGCATTTACACCAGCGGCGTACGCGTCGAGCAAGTCGCGATGCTCGGCATCTAGGTTTTGGTAAATGCTTTGCGCGGTACGGGCGATGCCGATCGTCCGCAAAAATTTATCGGTATCGAGCGCCGACTCGCCGAGCACTTCGGCCAGACGGCCGGCAGCAATCCGCCGATTCATTTCCATCTGCCATAACCGATCTTGCGCATGCGCATATCCGAGCGCAAAGGTCGCGTCGCGTTCATTCGCCGCGACAATGTTTGGAATGCCGTGCTCGTCGCGCTCGATGCGTACCGGTTGCTGCAGCCCGGCGACCATGAACGTTCCTTCGTGCACCGGCAGACTGGCTTGCCGATACCAAAGCAACACTGCCAGCAGCGCGACGATAACCAGCAGCATTGCGAAGCCTGCATAGCGGGCGCGCACCGGTTTCTCCTGATTCAACTTAGGCGGCGATTGTATGGGCCTTAGTGGAAGTCGCGGGATGACGTAGCAAGCCTTCCGAGCAAGCGCGAATAGTCGGTCGCACGGCGTGCCAGCAGGTGCATCACGCCGGCTTCCGATTGCCATATGCCGTGCACACCCAGCAGCGTCGAGCCGACGACGGCGTTGCATTCGCGCTCGAACACGTCGTTCCAGAAAATGATGTTGACCGGCCCGGTTTCATCTTCGATCGTCACGAATACCGAGCCTTTGGCTGTCTGCGGCCGCTGCCGATGCGTGACGATGCCGCATGCGCGTGTCAGACGCCCACTCGGCGTGGCTTGCAGCTCGAGTGAAGTTTTGATTTTCATCTGCGTCAGCCGCGGCCGCAGCAGAGCGAGCGGATGGCGGCCCAGTGTCAGGCCGAGCCGTTCGTAGTCGGCGACGATATCCACCCCTTCAGTGGGCGCGGTGAGCTCTATCCGCTGCTCGGGAAAGCGCGCCGACTTCAGCATTTCGGTGCGCCGCGTCTCGACGCCCAGCGCTTCCCAGTGCGCCTGGTGGCGATGCCCGGCCAGGCGGGCTAATGCTCCGCTGGCTGCGAAAGCTTCGAGCTCGAATGAATTCAGTTTCGCCCGCATCGCCAGATCTTCGACATTGTCGAAATCACGGTCGGTGCGTGCATCGACGACACGCTTGATCGCCGCTTCGGCGAGTCCGCCGATCCGGTTCAGACCAAGCCGCACCGCACGCAGGCCAGTCTCACCCGCCGCTGACTCGAGCGTCGATTCGACCTGGCTCGCCATCACGTCGACTGCGCGCACTTCGACGCGATGCCGGCGCGCATCCTGCACCAGTTGCGCCGGCGCATAAAAACCCATCGGCTGGCTGTTCAGCAATCCGGCCAGGAACGCATCAGGATGATGCTGCTTGATCCAGCACGACACATACGCTAGCAACGCAAAGCTTGCCGCGTGGCTCTCCGGAAATCCGTATTCGCCGAACCCTTCGATCTGCTTGAAGATGCGCTCGGCATACTCGAGCGCATATCCCTTGGCGGTCATCCGCGAAATCAAACGCTCTTTATGCGGCCCGAGCCCGCCCTTGCGCTTCCACGCCGCCATCGAGCGGCGCAGCTGATCGGCTTCGCCCGGCGTGTAATCAGCGGCGACGATCGCCAGCTGCATTACCTGCTCCTGAAAGATCGGCACACCCAGTGTTCGTTCGAGCACCGATTGGATTTCCTTGCTCGGATAATCAACCCCTTCCTTGCCGTCGCGCCGACGCAGATACGGATGCACCATGCCGCCCTGAATCGGACCTGGGCGCACGATCGCGACTTCGACCACCAGGTCGTAGTAGCAGCGCGGCTGCAGGCGCGGCAGCATCGTCATCTGCGCGCGCGATTCGATCTGGAAGGTGCCGATCGTGTCGGCGGCGCAGATCATGTCGTAGGTGGCGGTGTCGCCGTCGGCAATGTCGCTCATCGCAAACGGCCGGCCGAGCTTTTGTGCGATGAATTCGAGCGAGCGGCGGATCGCCGACAGCATGCCGAGCGCCAGCACGTCGACCTTCAGCAGGCCGAGTGATTCGAGATCATCCTTATCCCACTGAATCACGCAGCGATTTTCCATCGCCGCGTTTTCGATCGGCACCAGGCGTGACAGCTTGTCGCGCGCGATCACGAAGCCACCGACATGCTGCGACAGGTGCCGCGGAAAGCCGCGCAGCTCGCCTGCGATGGCAAGCCACTGCTGCACGGCCAGGCTGTCGGGATCGAAACCCGCTTCGATCATTCCCTGCGCGTGGCGCTGCCCGCTATCCCACCACTGGTGGTTCTTCGCCACCTGGTCGATGCGCTGCAGATCGAAGCCCAGCGCCTTGCCGACATCGCGCAATACGCTGCGAGAGCGATAACAGATGACGGTCGCCGCCAGTGCAGCGCGGTCGCGTCCGTATTTTTCGTAGATGTATTGAATGACTTCCTCGCGCCGCTGATGCTCGAAGTCGACGTCGATATCCGGCGGCTCGTTGCGCTCGCGGCTGATGAAGCGCTCGAACAGCACATTGCAGCGGCGCGGATCGACTTCGGTGATGCGCAGGCAGTAGCAAACCACCGAGTTGGCGGCCGAGCCGCGACCCTGGCACAAAATGCCTTGCGAGCGCGCAAAGCGAACCACATCTTCGATTGTCAGAAAAAACGCTTCGTATTTGAGCTCGGCAATCAGCGCGAGCTCTTTTTCGATCTGCGCGCGCACCGCGGGCGGTATGCCTTCGGGAAATCTGTAGGCGACACCAGCCTCGGTCAACGCGCGCAGATGACTGGTCGCGGTAGCGCCCGCCGGCACGATCTCCTGCGGATACTCGTAGCGCAATTCGTTCAGTGAAAACCGGCAGTGCGCCGCGATCTTCAGCGTTTCATCGAGCCATTCGGGCGCATACATCTGCGCCAGCCGCACGCGTGGACGCAGGTACTGCTCGGCATTCGATGCCAGCGCGAAGCCGCATTCGGCCACCGTTTTACCGAGCCGGATTGCAGCAGCCACGTCGAGCACCGGCTTGCGCGAGCGCAGGTGCATATGCACGTCGCCGGCGGCCACCAGCGGCACTCCGGTGATGTTGCCGACGCGCTCGATGCGTTCGATCAGCGGGCCATCGGTGGCGCGCAGCAAATTTTCCACCGCGATCCACGCGCGATCGGGGAACCAGGTCTGCAGCCACATCGCCTGGCCGAACAGCTGTTCGAATGGAGCTTCACTGCCCGCGATCAGCAGCGCCAGGCAACCGGGCAGGCCTTGCAGGTGCGGATGAGCCGCTACCTTGCCTTCCAGATCCGACACGTACGCGATGTAGCTGCCTTTGTCGGTGCGCGTGCGCGCCAGCGTGATGAATTCGGACAGATTGCCGTAAGCAGCGCGGTCCGTCGCCAGCAGCACCAGCTTTGCGTAGGGCTCGCCGGCGGCCGTCACCAGCTTGACCTCGCTGCCAACGATCAGATGCAGCCCGCGCTCCTTGGCTTCGACATGCGCACGCACGACCCCGGCGACAGAACACTCATCGGTGATCGCCAGCGCCGCGTAACCCAGTGCTGCGGCGCGCTCGACCAGTTCTTCTCCGTGCGAAGCACCGCGCAGAAAACTGAAGTTCGTTACGCAGTGCAGCTCGGCATAGCCCGGAAGGCTGTTGCTCATGCTGCACCCTTCGCGCTGCGCGCTGTCCCGCCAAGCGGGAGCGAGCGCTCCTTGGGGCGGCCCGGCGGAGCGCTCATCCAAATTTTCCGTGCAGATACCAGGGGTGGCGGGTCGACGGATCAGGGGCGCGCGGTCTGAAAATCCACAGCAGCGCGTGCTGCTCATCACGCGCGATGAAGTAATCGCGCTCGGCCCACTGTCCGTCCCACCAACCGCTTTCGATTCGCTCCGGACCGCTGAGAAGTGTCAGCGGCGTGCCGTAGACCGGACGATGCTGATGTTCGACGAGCGGTATCGGATCAGGCAGCAGCCAGAACGGACGCGGCGCTGTGTGAGTGTTATCGCGCGGGCGCGCCGCGGCGGCGCGGTCAATTGGCACTTCGCGAAACGCATGCTCGGGCCGATGATCATCGATTGGCTCGATGCGCGTCACTGCTGTCGGCCCGAGGCGGGCCTGCAGGCGTTCTATCAAACGCAGTAATCCTTGCTGCTCGCCGCGCGCGGTGGCAAACAGTTCGCCGTGTCCATGCAAGGGCTCTATCGGCACGATGTTGTCGCACCGCAGATGCAGCTCGTAGACCGGCGCCGCCAGCTGAGTGCGGCCCAGCAGCTCGCGCAGCAGCGCCGTCATCCGTTCTGCGTCGTGCGATGCGTCGGCCAGATGCACCTTCATCTGCGACGGCTCGCGGTCTTCGTGCACCAGCGTGAAATCGATCTCACGGGTAGCCGCATGACGCGCAGTGAGCCATCCGGCCATCTGAACGATCATCCGGCGCGCCGCGAACAAAAGTGCTTCGGCATGATCAACCCGCGCCAGCAGTTCGAGCTTCGTTTCGAAGACCGGCGGCGCAACGAACCACACACGCGGATCCGGCTTGCGGCCCAATGCACGATCGAGTTCGTCGAGCAGGCGCGCAGAAAACCGCCGCACGATGCCGCTGCGAGGAAGCTGCTGCAAGTCTGCGATACGCACCACGCCGATGCCGCGCAGCGCATCCCAATGCGGCTTGCTCGGCCCCAGCAGCCATGCGGGCAGATCAGACAGCGCCGGCAACAGCTGGCTTGCTTCAACCACTTGCGGCACTTCGTTTTCATTCGCAGCACGCGCTAGCATCCAGGCCGCTTGCGGCACGGGCGCCAGCGCCAGCTTTGCCGCGTGCCCTTGCTGAGCAAGACCGTCACGCAGTTTTGCGACGATGTGAGAATGACCGTGGAACAGCTTCACGCTGCCGGAAATTTCGAGCAACAGTCCGCTCGCCACATCGGCATCGGTTTCGTCGCGCGGCGCTACCAGCGCGACATTTGGCGTGAAGCACTGCGCCCACGCGGCGATCGCCTGCAGCGCGCGCTTTTCCTGCGCCACCACGCGCAGCCTGATATGCAGGTGCTGGCAGATCGCCAGCGCAGTTGCACGCCTCATTTGCTCTTGCACGCCGGCCTCGCGCGCGTTGCGGTTGACTAGCAACACATGCGAGGCATCGCACACGGCGAGCGGCACCGAGTCCATCGCCACCGCTTCCAGCGGCAGTTCAGGCAGACAAACGGCAATCCACAGCATCGATTGCGATTTGTGCCGCAGGAAGTTCTTCGAACAGCGGTTCGATGCGCCGCTTTGTAAGAGGCAGGCTCGGCAGCGCAAGGTGCAACACCGAATGCGCCGGCATGCCGCGCCGCTTGAATATGTCGAGCGCAACGCCGCGTTGGCAAGCGGTCAGTTCGATGCGCAACGGTGCCGGTGACGCCGCCATGCGCGCCGCGGCCGGCCGCAGCAAAAACACCAGTCCCGGATCGCGCTGCATGCCCTGCGCAGCCAGCTGCAAACGTCGCAACGACTGAAATGAAATCTGCCGCACATTGCCTTCGGGCAGCCACGCGATTACGGCGGCCGCACCACCACTTTTAAGCGTCTGCTCGATCGCCCACAGCCGCTGCGCAGGCTCGCGCGCGCGTACCACCAGCAATTGCTCAGGTATCACACCGTGTGCCGTCAAGGCACGCGGGTAAGGGATGTGGGGTGGCTCAATCAGCACCACCGGTTGGCCCGAATGCATCAGCGGCGCCAGCACCGGCGTCAGCAGGCTCATTTCTCCGACGCCGCATGCACACAGCAGCTCGATCAGTGCACGTCGAGGCCAACCGCCATCAGGCAGCAGCTTGTCCAACGCGGCAAAGCGCGTCGGCACGGTTCGAACGTTGGATTCACCGGCCTCGGAGTTGGCGCGCCACACCTGTGCGCCCAATGCAGACAGAAAATTTTTGGAAGAATGCAGCATGCGCGGGAGTGCCGTGCATTAGCGGTAAACCGCCACCGGTGCCGCTGTAGCCAAGCGATGTATCCAGGGTATGCATAGCGAATCGCTTAATGGATTCGAATCGGGCTCCGAACAGTGCAGCGGGCCAATCGATGGCCCGAGCGAATCAAGCGGAGAAGGCACGCCGGCCGCAGCGCCTTTCAACACGTGCGTGTAGATCATCGTGGTCGATACATCCGAATGACCGAGCAGCTCCTGCACGCGCCGGATATCGACACCCGATTCCAGAACATGCGTAGCGAAGGAGTGGCGCAGCGTGTGCGCCGTCACTTTCTTGGTGAGCCCTGCGCGCTTGACTGCGCGTGCCAGCGCTCGGCCGACACCGTCTTCATAAACATGATGCCGTCGCTCAACACCCGAGCGTGGATCGGTCGACAGCGCAGCCGCTGGCCACAACCAGAACCACGACCACGATTCGCCCGCACGTGGAAATTTGCAATTGAGTGCATACGGAAGCTGAACTCCCGCGCATTGGCTGGCATGATCCTGCGCCCACACCGCACGCGCTGCAGCCAGTTGCGCGCGTAATGAATCGTGCAACGCATCCGGCAGCATCACCACACGATCCTTGCCGCTCTTGCCGTCGCGCACCACGATCACGCGCCGATCGAAATCGAGATCCTTGACACGCAGGCGAAGGCATTCCATCAACCGCAACCCGCTGCCGTAAAGCAGGCGAGCGATCAATTGATGACTCGCTTCAACCTGCGGCAACAAACGCGCGACTTCTTCACGCGATAGAACGACGGGCAACCGCTGGCGAGCTTGCGGTCGCCCGATTTCCTGCATCCAGGGCAACTGCACGTCCAGCACCTGGCGGTAAAGGAATAGCAGCGCCGAAAGTGCCTGCCGATGCGTGGCCGGCGAAACCCTGCGCTCACTCGCAAGATGCGTCAGAAACGCCTCCACCTCCTGCACCCCCATCGTCCGTGGATGCCGCACGCCGGAAAAGCGTATGAAGAAGCGAATCCAATAAACGTAAGCCTGCTCGGTGCGCAAGCTGTAATGGCAATAGCGAATCCGCTCACGCACCTGATCGAGCAGGCGCGAGGGCTGCAATGCGGGACGGAGGCCTGCGGTTTTCATCGGATTTGTTAGTACTGTATTTTTATACAGTATAGGCGCGGAAAGCAAGGCGCCACGCGGTCCGGCGACGAACGGCCGGTCCGTGTTAGGCCGCACTTGCCACATTTAGGAGCAGAATCGTGCGGTCTAAAACACGTTAGGCACCACAACACGCGCTAGGGCGCACGCAAGGCTGGAATGATGGCAAGCTACATCGAAAATGCATTGGTCAGCGGTGAACGTGTACTGCACGAGGGCCGCGTCAGCCTTTGGTCGCTGGCGCACTTGATTTTGCTCGGCGTCGTGCTTCTCCCAGTTTTCGGGCTGGGCTTGGCCTTTCTCTTGGCGGCGTACATCAGCTTCAAGTCAACCGAGCTCGCGGTGACAACGAAGCGTGTCATCGTCAAGCATGGCTTTGTCAGCCGGCGAACTATCGAGATCAATCTGAGCAAGATCGAAAGCGTTCGAGTCGACCAAGGCATTTTTGGTCGGCTGTTCGACTTTGGGACGCTAGTCATTTCGGGAACCGGCGCATCCCACGCCCCCTTGGCGGGTATCGCAGAGCCGATGGTCTTTCGCAAAGCGTTTATGGAAGCGCAGGAACACGGGTCGGTGGCGCCTAACCCTTCCATCGAGCGGACAGCCTAAAGCCCGCTCCGCGCGCTTTACGCTGCCGCTCATGTCAAACGTTAGGCGCCCTGCAGTGCGTCGTCGAATGCGCTGTTTCATGCGAATTCATGGCAAAGTTGTGCTCATCGTGAGAAGTACTGCTCGTTCGGCGCCCCGGGACCGCCAATCAACCTCGCAGACTGGAGGAATAAGGAATGAAGAACCAATTTGCCGTCCTTGCTGCAGGCCTGCTTGCAACTGCAAGTCTGCTTGGCACGCCTTCTGACTCGCGGGCTGCCGACGAATCAGTGGTTAAGCTTGCACGACTCGTTGCCGCTCCCGGCAGAGAAGCGGAACTCGAAGGTCGTCTACTAAAGACCGTTGCGTTTGTTCGCAAGGCCGAGCCTGGCATCACCTACAAGCTTTACCGTTCGAAGAAGGATCCTGCTGTGTTCTTGGTCTATGAGATATATCCTTCGCAAGCTGCGTCTGACTATCATTCAAACGTAACGTTGCCGGCTTACTCAAAGGAGTACGGCCCCAGACCCGAAGGGCTTCTAGCACGTCCTCTCGAATTTGAAGTTCTTCAGCCGTTGTCTGATTAAGCGCCTAACAAGTTGCTCCAGCGGACCTTCCGCCTGCGGCGGTCGGCCGATGAGCGCCAGCGTTAGGCGCCTCGTGCTATCTCTCTTGAGCCTTCGGCGCGCTCGGCCATCGTCGTTCAACGAGTGGCGTGCGGCCCGAGCGTCTTCCAACTGCCGTAGCGCTTCGAGAGCACGCTGCGACCGCCGTTTCCCGTGCTCCGCGTAGGCGCTCTGGCAAACCGCACGGCCGCCTTCGGCTCCCGGCGAGCTGGCTCTCGCCCTGGGCAGCCCATCCGTCCTGCTCAAGCTTCCGCTTCGAGCCGGCTTCGCCTAACCTGCCGGTCGAGCGGACGGGCTAAAGCCTGCTTCGCACGCTTTAGCCCGCCGCTCACCTCTACGTTAGGCATCACACCAGTCACCACTTCGCACTTCCCGCGCCTCAATGCGCGTTTTCACAGGCCCAACCGGAGACAGTCCATGAAACCGTCGAGTCTATTGAACGCAATGTTGCTCACCGCAGGACTTTTGACTCCTGGCTTGTTCGCCGATATCGCGATGGCACAGGAGCGGCCACAAGCCAGCAAACCGGGCTTCTCGACAACGGTGTTGCTCGACAACGAAAAGGTGCGGGTCTTCGAGGCGACGTGGAAGCCTGCCTCAGAAAGCCCCAGCGCGAAGCGTCCTCCACGCGTCGTTCGCGTCACAACAGGCGGGACTCTTAGCTACATCTACGCCGACGGGCGCATCGAGAGAATCACGAAGAAGACCGGTGAGGTGTATTTCGTGGAGGCTGATCCGGTCGCATTCTCAGTAAAGAACGAGAGTGAAGCTGAGGTTGTGCTCATGAATATCGTTCTGAAATAGCATGTGCGCTGCCTAGGCTCACCATGGCCAGGAAGAGTGATACCTACCCCTTCCAGCTAGCGGACGTGGAGCTTACCTCGGTTTGATTGACACTTTCACCTAACGATGAGAGGTTCAATGGGGACACCCGGACCACAGAAGGTCAATCGATATGGTGTTGAGTTCAAGCTCAAGGCCGTGCAGATGAGCCAGCAAACTGACGTGCTAATCAAAGACGTCGCCGAGTCGCTGTGCATTCACCCGTTCATGTTGTCGAAGTGGCGCAAGCAAGTACGTGACGGCGAGCTGTCAGGTACTGTGCCGAAGATCGACACAGCAGGCGTCGGTGAGCTGCAGCGGCTGCGCGAAGTCGAGCGCAAGTTCAAGCGTCTGCAGATGGAGCACGACCTGCTAAAAAAAGCCATCCGGTTTGCCTCCGATCGAAAGCAGAAGTCTTTGCATTCGTCCAGGCAAACCGGCAAACCTATGCGGTCAAGATGATGTGCGCGATGTATGGCGTGACGCGTGGCGGCTTCTATGCGTGGCAAGCCCGATTGCCCAGTGCTCGCGCACTGGGCGATGTCGAACTGATCGAACACGTCACTCGAGTTCACAGCGGCAGCCGGGGCTTATACGGCAGTCCTCGCGTTGCCCACAAGCTGCGGCAGCAAGGCGTGCAAGTGGGTCGGCGCAGGATTGCTCGCCTTATGAGAGTGGCCCGACTGCAGGGGCGAAGTGCCCGGCTCTACCGCCGATCACGTGTCAGCCAGCGAGCCTTCTTCACTAGCGTTGCCAACAGTCAACGTGCAATCACGCTGGACGCAACGAATCAGATCTGGGTGGCCCGATGTGACCTACCTGCAAATCGCCGGCCAGTGGCGCTATCTGGCGGCCGTGATGGACAAGCACTCGCGCCGCATCATCGGCTGGAGCTTGAGCAAGCGCCGCGATGTGGCGCTGACTCTGCAGGCGTTGCGCCATGCCGTGCACCATCGACAGCCGCCACCCGGCTGCGTCTTTCACACTGACCGCGGCGTTGAATATGCAGCCTTTGACATGCGCGAGGCGCTCAGGCGCCACGGCTTCGTCCAAAGTATGAATCGGCCGGGCATGATGAACGACAACGCGCACATGGAGTCGTTCTTCCATTCGATGAAGACCGAGGCGCTTTACGGCCTGACATTCGATACCGACAATGCCCTGAGAAGCGAGTTGTGCAGCTACATCCAGTTCTATAACCAGGAGCGCCTCCATTCATCGCTCCACTACCTCCCTCCCATCGCCTTCGAGCGACGTGAGGCCCGTCAATCACGTGTCAACTAAAGCGGTGCAAGTTCCCGTCCCAAAGGCCGCTTCGCGCCCTTTGGCCCGCCGCTCATGTCGAACGTTAGGTCTCGCTCGGAGCACCGGTGTAGGTGAGCGGGGAAGCCAATGAAGTGCCTTCGAATATTCGCGGACGAGGATGGCGTTTCACATTTCGCCGACATCGACATCTCGCTTGTCCCGACGCAGCTATTTCCCGGCGTTCCTGCCATCAGTCTGTCATCGTGGTTCGCGGCCACGGCGGTCCGGTTTGCTTGGGTTCCAGCCGGGATGCGTGTGGCAGACTGGCACACGACGCCAGTTCGACAGCTGGTTGTCTGGCTCACGGGTTCGGTGGAGTTCGAGACCGGCGACGGGGACGTACGACGGTGCGCGCCGGGGGCTGTCGTGCTCGTCGAAGATACGTCCGGCCGCGGTCATATCTCGCGCCACCCGGACGAAGGGCAGTTCCTCATGTTCCTTCCCGTGCCAGACGACCTCGCTCTCTCGTAGGAAACGGCATGCTTGCACATCGAGCTTCCCATGGCTGACTACGCGGCGAGACCTAACCCTTCCATCGAGCGGACGTGTGAAGGGCCGCTTCGCGCCCCTTGCCCCGCCGCTCATGTCAAACGTTAGACAGCATTAGCGGAGACTTGAGCCAATGCGATGGACGCACTTCACCATCCCAGTAAGCGACCTCGAAGCGTCGATACAGTTCTTCACCGAAACGTGCGGGCTCTCGGTTGTGCGCGACCGTCGCCTGGAAGGCGGAAATACAGTTTGGCTCGGTCCCATGCCAGCTCCAGGTGACGATCCTGAGTTCGTTGTTGTCATCTCACGGGGCGCGGTCCGCGAGCCGCTTGATCACTTTGGGTTTCAGTGCGACGAGCGCGATGAAGTAACGGCACTGGCCCGGCGAGCCCGAGAAAGAGGGATTCTTGTGGAAGGGCCTACCGACTATGGCGGGAGCGTGGGCTATTTCGCACTGGTACGTGAACCGAGCGGACACCTAGTTGAGTTCACGCACGGGCAGCCGCTCAAGGGGTTGGTGAATCGGAATGCTGTCTAACACGTCGTTCGAAAGCCGACGCGCGATAAAGCCGCGCGCGGCTCAACTCGAACCGTATGGACTGCCCCTTCGTCAAGGGGATATTTAGCTTGGGTTGTGCATCGTTGCTTTTTCGTTTGCTGCATAGGCTGATGATCAGTAGCGGGCTGGACTGCGGTTCCGTATACGGCCTTTAGGTGAGCGCGATGGGCTC
>JBBQQC010000021.1:0-57379 GCA_038216465.1 Burkholderiales bacterium
ACTTCGCCCACGCGTCGTTTTACATGCTGGGCGCCTATTTCGCCTATTCCATCGCCTCGCTGGTCGGGTTCTGGCCGGCATTGGTATTGGCGCCCTTGCTAACCGGTGTTCTCGGTGCCTTGACCGAGAGGTACCTGTTGCGCCGCGTCCACCGGTACGGTCACGTGGCGGAATTGCTGATCACCTTCGGACTGGGTTACGTGATTCTGGAGTTGGTGCAGCTGGTATGGGGACACAGCGCAGTGGACTACCGGGTGCCGCAGCTGCTGGACGGCCCGCTGTTCTCGCTTTTCGGCGCCCGGTTTCCGGCCTATCGCGGGTTCATGATGCTGGTGGCCGTGCTGGTGTTGCTGATCCTGCGGCTGGTTCTCGCGCGCAGCCGTATCGGCCTGGTCATCCAGGCATCACTGACTTATCCGGACATGGTAGAAGCCCTGGGCCACAACGTGCCGCGCGTTTTCATGCTGGTGTTCGGCGGCGGTTGCGCTCTGGCCGGCCTGGCAGGAGTCGTCGGCGGCAACGCGTTCGTCACCGAACCGGCGATGGCGGGCACCGTCGGCGCGATCGTGTTCGTCGTGATCGTGGTTGGCGGTATGGGTTCACTCGCCGGAGCATTCATTGCTTCGCTAGCGATCGGACTGCTGGAAAGTTTCGGCAAAGTTTCGGACTGGTCGTTTGCAAAGCTTGCCAACTCATTGGGCGTGGTGGTCGATGCCACGACGCCGGGTTATGAAGTGCTCAGGCTGACGCTGGCGCAGGTCGCCCCGGTGCTGCCGTACCTAGTGCTGGTGATGATTCTGATCGTGCGACCGAAGGGTCTGCTCGGCACACGCGAGGATTGACGTGCAAGCAGGCGCGATCGAGTTCAAGCCGGTCAATGTGGGACGCTGGGTCATCTGGGGTTTCACGGCCGCAGTCTTCCTGCTGTTGCCAGCCTACTTCAACAAGGGGTTCACACTGACCCTGCTGTCGCAGATGGGTATCACGATCATCTTCGCGCTGTCATACAACATGCTGCTTGGCCAGAGCGGCATGCTGAGCTTCGGGCACGCCGTGTATTCCGGGCTGGGAGCTTTCTTTGCGATTCACGCGATGCGCTGGATAGGTGCCGGCGCGCTGGTCTGGCCGACGTCGCTGCTGCCGTTGATCGGCGGCGCCGCCGGTGCGCTGTTCGGCGTGATTTTCGGCTACCTGACGACGCGGCGCGCGGGCACACCGTTCGCGATGATCACGCTGGGCATCGGCGAGATGGTGTTCGCCGCTTCGCTGATGTTTCCTGGATTCTTCGGCGGCGAAGGCGGCATCACCGCGAATCGCGCGGCGGGCAGTCCGTTTCTTGGTATCTCGGGCGTTACGTTCGGACCGCAGATTCAGGTGTACTACCTGATTGCTTGCTGGTGCTTCGTCTGCATGATTGCGATGTACGCGCTGACGCACACGCCGCTGGGACGCATCGCCAACGCGGTGCGCGACAACCCGGAGCGCGCCGAATTCATCGGCTACAACACACAGCGCGTGCGCTGGCTGATCCTGATTCTGTCGAGCTTTTTCGCCGGGATTGCCGGTGGGCTGACCGCCATCAACTTCGAAATCGTCAGCGCCGAGAACGTCAGCGCGGTGCGGTCCGGCGGCGTGTTGCTGGCCGCGTTCATCGGCGGCACCGCATTTTATTTCGGACCGATCCTTGGTGCCGTCGTTTTTGTGTTCTGCGCTGTCGCGCTATCCGAGTACACGAAGGCGTGGCAGCTCTACCTCGGCGTGTTCTTCGTTCTGCTGGTGATGTACGCGCCCGGTGGGTTGTCGAGCCTGATCCTGATGAATCTACGCGTGTTGAAGTTCAAGAAGTTTGCGCGGCTGCGTGATCCGTACTTCGGCTTGCTGCTGGCGGGGCTGGCATTGGCATTCGGCACGGTTCTGATCATCGAGTTGATGTACCACCTCACGCTGAACGTCGGCCAGGGGCCGGAAGTGCGGCTGTTCGGGTTTTTGTTCGACACCACGCGGGCTCCCGGTTGGGTCTTTGCTGTGTCGATGCTCTTCGCCGCCGCGATTGCGTTCGAGTTCTATCGCCGCCGTTTCAAGCAGCAGTGGGACGAAGCCCAGGTCGAGATCGAAGACTGGTTACGCGAGAATCCATGAGCTCGATCGCGGCATCGGCGCTCGAGTTGCACCGCGTGAGCAAGCGGTTCGGTCGGACCGAGATCATCCGCGATGTCTCGGTGCGGATACCGCGCGGCGAACGCCACGCAATCATCGGCCCGAACGGCGCCGGCAAATCGACGCTATTTGATGTGATCAGCGGCCGTTTCGCGGTGAGCACGGGCCGCCTGATGTTGAATGGTCGCGACATCACCGATCGCAAGCCGTACGAAATCAATCGGCTCGGTTTGTCGAGGAGCTTTCAAATCACCAACCTGTTTCACCGGTTGTCGGTATTCGAGAATTTGCGCTGCTCTGTGCTGTGGTCGCTCGGCCATCGATACTCGTTCTGGAAGAACCTGAACAAGCTGGCCGATGCGGAGCAACGCGCGGAATCGATCCTCGAGCGGGTCGGACTGAAGCGGCGTCGGGATATTGCGGCGGGCTTGCTGACGTATGCGGAGCAGCGCGCGCTTGAAATCGGCATCACGATCGCTGGTGGCGCCGACGTGATCCTGCTTGATGAACCGACGGCGGGCATGAGCCGCGCCGAGAGCAAGCGCGCGGTGGACCTGATCCGCGACGTTACGGAAGGCAAGACGCTGGTGATGGTCGAACACGACATGAGCGTCGTGTTCGATCTGGCCGATCGCATCTCGGTGCTGGTGTACGGACAAGTGATCGCAAGCGGAACACCGGCCGAAATTCGCGGCAATGACGCCGTACGCGAGGCGTATCTCGGGCAGCAAGCGCAGGGGACATGATGCTGCGCGTTGAGAATCTGCAGGCGTATTACGGCAAGAGCCACGTTCTGCACGGCGTCGATCTGACCGTCGAGCGCGGACAGATTGTCAGCCTGCTCGGGCGCAATGGCGTCGGTCGCTCGACGACGGCCAAGGCGATCATGGGCTTGGTTGATTGCACCGGGTCGGTCGAATTCAAGGGGCACGATCTGATCGACAAGAAAGCGCACCAGATCGCACACCTGGGGCTGGGCTATGTGCCGGAGAATCGCGACATCTTTCCCACATTGACAGTCGAGGAGAACCTGCGGCTGGGACTCAAGGGCCGCCGCATGGGCCGCTGGACCTTCGACGACATGTATCGGCTGTTCCCTCGACTGCGCGAGCGGGCACGCACCGAAGCGGGCGTGTTGTCAGGCGGCGAGCAACAGATGCTGACGCTGGCGCGTACGATGATGGGTGATCCCGAATTGGTCATCATCGACGAGCCGACCGAGGGTCTGGCGCCGATGATTGTGAAAATGGTGGCTGAATTTCTGCAGCACCTGAAGGAGCGCGAAATCTCGGTCTTGCTGATCGAACAAAAGCTGACGATCGCGTTGCAAATTTCGCAGCGCGTCTACGTGATGGGACACGGTCACATGGTGTTCGAAGGCACGCCCGATGACTTGCAAGCCAACCGATTGATCCGCCAGGAATGGCTCGAAGTTTGAAAGCACGATGACGACCTATTACGAGCGGCGCGGTAACGTAGGTGTGTTGCAGATCGCCAATCCACCCGTCAACGGGCTGGGCCACGTAACCCGCAAGGGGCTGATCGATGGACTGGGTCGCGCACTGCATGACGATCAAGTGAAGGCTATCGTGATCACTGGCACCGGCAAGGTTTTTTCGGGCGGTGCTGATATCAAGGAGTTCAATACCCCTGCGGCGCTGGCGCAACCGAGTCTGCTGCAGGTGATCGACAACGTCGAACGTTCGGCGAAACCGGTGATCGCTGCGGTCAACGGTGTCTGCATGGGCGGCGGACTCGAGTTGGCGCTGGGCTGCCATTACCGAATAGCAACGCAGGACGCTCTGTTCGCGTTGCCCGAGGTGAAAATTGGCTTGCTGCCGGGGGCGGGTGGCACGCAGCGCCTGCCGCGTGCGATCGGTGCCGACAAAGCACTGTCGATGATCGTTAGCGGCGAGCCGGTCAGTGCCAGTGACGCTTTGCAGAACGGCCTCGTCGCGCGCATCGTGCTGCGTACCTCTTTCGAGGGCGTGCTTGAATTCGCACGCGAGATCGCGCACAAAACGAAGCATCCAAAACTGCGTGATCAGGCGGCAGCCTTGCCCGCCGGCCAAACCACGGATGCCTTTTTCGGTGCTGCTCGCAGCGAAACTGCAAAGCGCTCGCGCGGGTTACCCGCACCGATGCGGTGTGTCGAGGCCGTAGAAGCCGCAATCAAGCTGCCGTTCGAACAAGGACTTGCGCTCGAGCGCGAATTCTTTGTCGAACTCGTGCAGTCGAACGAATCGAAGGCGCTGCGGCACGTCTTCTTCGCCGAGCGTGCGGCAGCCAAGATTCCCGATGTTCCGGAAGATACGAAGACGAGGCCGATCGGTCGTGCCGCCGTCATCGGCTTCGGCACCATGGGTGGCGGCATTGCAATGAGTCTGGCCAACGCGGGCATTCCAGTAACGGTGTTCGAGAAAGACCAGGCCGCGCTCGACCGAGGCCTGGCGATGTGCCGCCGCAACTGGGAGTCGACTGCGAAAAAGGGCCGCCTGACGATGGACCAGGTCGAGCAACGCATCGCGCTGCTCGCTCCAACGCTCGATTTCAACGCACTCGGCAGCGCAGACATCGTGATCGAAGCGGCGTACGAAGACATGGCGGTCAAACGGGATGTGTTCAAGCGGCTTGACGCGGTGGCCAAGCGCGGCGCGATTCTGGCCACCAACACGTCGACGCTCGATGTCGACCGGATTGCAGACGCAACGGCGCGTCCGCACGAAGTGATCGGCACGCATTTTTTCAGTCCGGCCAACGTGATGCGATTGCTCGAAGTCGTGCGCGGCAAGAAGACGAATGCGGACGTGCTGGCGACGGTGATGCAGCTGGCGAAGCGCCTGAAAAAGGTCGGCGTCGTGTCGGGTGTGTGCGACGGCTTTATCGGTAATCGCATGCTCGAACAGTACCTTCGCCAATCGATGTTTCTGGTCGACGAAGGTGCATCGCCGGAGCAGGTGGATGCGGCGATGGTTCAGTTTGGGATGGCGATGGGACCGTTCGCCGTCGGCGACCTGGCGGGGCTCGATATCGGCTACGCGATTCGGCAGCGCCGCTACGTCGAAAAGCCGCACGTCACGTACAGCCGCGTCGGCGATCGCGTAGTCGAGCTGGGGCGGCTGGGCCAGAAGACCGGCAAGGGCTGGTATCGCTACGACGCCGGCGATCGAACGCCGAAACCCGATCCCGAAGTGAGCGCGCTGGTCACCAAGTATCGGCAGGAGATCGGAATAACACCGCGCTCCATCACCAACGAAGAGATTTTGCAGCGCTGCGTCTATGCGCTCGTCAACGAAGGCGCCAGAATTCTGGAAGAGGGAATCGCTCTGCGCGCGAGCGACATCGACGTCGTCTACCTGACCGGTTACGGGTTCCCGGCCAGCAAGGGCGGGCCGATGTTCTACGCGCAGGCAGCGGGGTTGAAGAATGTGGTCGACTCGATGCGCGAGTTTGCGAACAACAAGCACGCCGATCCGAAGTTCTGGCAGCCCGCCAAGTTGCTGCAGGCGGCTGTGGCAAGTGGTCGTTGGCCGCGGTAGTGTTTCATTGCCTACTGCGATGCCGCTGAAACAGCTTTTCGATCTGTCGGGGAAGACCGCCATCATCACGGGCGGCTCGCGTGGGCTTGGATTGCAGATTGCCGAAGCACTCGGCGAAATGGGCGCACGCCTTGTGCTGTCGGCGCGAAAAGCCGACGAACTGCAGACCGCCGCGTCGAAGCTGAAGCAGTCGGGAATCGATGCACTGTGGATTGCTGCAGATTCCGCGGATCCGACCGATATCGCGCGGCTGGCTGCCGAATCTCGCGCGCAACTCGGCGAGATCGACATCCTGGTCAACAATGCCGGCGCCACCTGGGGCGCTGCCGCCGAAGACCATCCTCTCGACGCCTGGGACAAGGTGATGAACCTGAACGTGCGCGGCATCTTTCTGCTGACTCAGGCGGTGGGGCGCGCATCGATGATTCCGCGTCGGACCGGCCGCGTCATCAACGTTGCGTCGATCGCGGGCCTGTCCGGCAATGCACCGGGGACGATGAGCACGATTGCCTACAACACCAGCAAGGGCGCGCTCGTGAACTTCACGCGCACGCTGGCGGCCGAGTGGGGCAAATACGGCATTACCGTCAACGCGCTCGCACCCGGTTTTTTTCCGTCGAAGATGACGAAGGGCGTGATCAAGGAATTCGGTGAGGACACACTCGCGCGACTGGCGCCGTTGAATCGCCTGGGTGACGACGAAGACTTAAAGGGAGCCGCGGTGCTGTTCGCGTCGGACGCCGGCAAGCACATCACCGGGCAGATACTCGCCGTCGATGGCGGCGCAACCGCCTACTAGACCGACATCATGCCAACCAACCGCCGAATCATTCTCGCCAGCCGTCCGAAGACTGCAGCGACGACCTCGAACTTTCGCCTCGAAGAAGTTCAGGTGCCAACGTTGCAGCCGGCACAGATCCTGGTCCGTAATCACTGGCTTTCGCTGGACCCGTACATGCGCGGTCGGATGAACGAAAGCAGGTCATACACGCAGCCGCAGGCACTGGACGAAGTGATGCTCGGCGGCACCGCGGGCGAAGTGATCGAGTCGCGCAATCCGGGTTTTGCAGTCGGCAACAAGGTCGTCGCCAATCTGGGCTGGCAGGAATATGCCGTGTCCGACTGCCAAGGCGTCTTCAAAGTCGATACGCGCCATGTGCCGCTGTCGGCTTATCTGGGCGCGGTCGGCATGCCGGGTGTCACCGCGTGGTATGGGTTAAACCGGATCATCGAGCCGCGCGAGGGCCAGACGATTGCCGTTTCTGCCGCGAGTGGCGCGGTCGGCAGCGTCGTCGGCCAACTTGCGCGCATACGCGGGGTACACGCGATCGGCTTTGCCGGCGGTCCGGAAAAATGCCGCTACGTAACGGAGGAGCTCGGGTTCGATGCGTGCATCGACTACAAATCCGAAGCAACCCACGCCGATCTCAGCAAGCGCTTGAAGGAAGTCGCACCGAATGGCGTCGACGGCTATTTCGAGAACGTCGGCGGCGCGGTGATGAATGCGGTGCTGCCACGCATGAACTCCTTCGGCCGGATTGCATTGTGTGGGTTGATCGCTGGCTATGACGCCAGCTCGATCCCGATCGAAAACCCGACATGGTTTTTGATCAGCCGGCTGACGCTGCAAGGCTTTATCGTCAGCGAGCACATGGATGTTTGGCCGCAGGCATTGAAGGAACTCGGTGAGCACGTCGCTGCTGGGCGCATCAAATATCGCGAAACTATCGCTCACGGCATCGAAAACGCGCCGCAGGCATTTCTGGGCATGCTAAAGGGCGCCAACTTCGGCAAGCAGCTCGTTAAGCTCGCCTGAGCCACTCGATGCAGGAACTGAGCGGCAAGGTCGCCGCGATCACCGGCGCAGGCAGCGGGTTTGGACGCGAATTCGCACGGCTCGGGGCGCGCCTTGGAATGCGCCTCGCGTTGTCCGACGTTCAGCAGGATGCGTTGGCCACGGTCGCCGCCGAATTGAAGGATGCCGGTGCAGATTTCAGCGCCGACGCCGTCGATGTTGCCGACTCGGCGCACGTAGAGCAATGGTCGGACCGCGTATACGACCGCTTCGGTGGCGTGCATCTGCTGATGAACAACGCAGGTGTCGGCGGTGGCGGGTATCTGTGGGAGAGTAGCGATTCTGATTGGCAGTGGGTGATGGGTGTCAATCTGATGGGGGTCGTGCACGGAGTGCGTCATTTTGTTCCACGGATGTTGCAGGCAAACCAGCGCGGAGAAACAGCTCACATCGTGAACACCGCCTCGATGGCGGGCTGGCTGACGCCGCCCCTGATGGGCGTCTACAACGTATCGAAGCACGCCGTCGTGGCGCTGTCCGAGACGCTGTTCCACGATCTGCAAATGGCCGGCGCGACGATCGGCGTCAGCGTGTTATCGCCGGCGTTTGTTCCGACGGGCATCGCCGAGTCGCATCGCAACCGGCCGATTGGTCTCGACAACGGCTCGCCGCCAACCGCTTCGCAGAGAATGGCGTACAGCGCAACCAGCAGGGCCGTGTCGAGCGGCAAGATGACTGCCGAGCAGGTGGCCGTGCTGACATTTGATGCGGTACGCGCAAATCGTTTTTATATATTCACGCATCCGCAAATCCTGCCGTCGGTGCAGGCGCGCTTCGATGCGGTACTTGGCGGTCGGCCGCCGGCGGATCCGTACACAACGCGGCCCGACGCCAAGCCGCGGCTCGGCTGAACCGCACAGCGTGCTGCAAGACGGCCAATTTGCCGACCTTGCGAACGGAATTCGTCTTCACTACGCGAGTTCGGGTGCGCATGGCGCGCCGCTGATGCTGTTCTTGCATGGATTCCCGGAGTACTGGGCGGCATGGGAAGACGTGATGCCGAATTTCAGCAACAGCCACTACGCGGTCGCGCCCGACTTGCGCGGATTCAACCTGTCGAGCCAGCCCGACGACGTTGCGGCGTATCGCGCACGCGAGATCGTCGGCGACCTCGAATGTCTCGTGCAACTGCTTGGCTACGAGCGTTCGATCGTCGTTGCGCACGATTGGGGCGGCGCGGTCGCGTGGCAATGGGCAATCTCGCATCCGGAGCGCATCGATCGCCTGATCGAGATAAATTCGCCGCATCCGATTCTCTTTGCACGGGAACTTGTGCACAGCGCGCAGCAGCGCAAGGCGAGCGCCTACATGAACTGGTTGCGTGCCCCCGGCTCCGAGGGCGCGCTCGCGAAGGACGACTACGCCATGCTCGAAGGTTTCTTCCATTCGATGCGGCGCGCAGACGCGCCGTGGTACACGCCGGAACACGCGCAGCGCTACAAGCAAGTCTGGCGGCGCGGGCTGACGGGTGGCGTTAACTACTACCGGGCCTCGCCGCTTTATCCGCCGACGGATGCCGATCCGGGACCGGCGAAGCTTCGTCTCGAACCCGCCCAGTTTCGCGTCCGCGTGCCGACGCTGGTGATCTGGGGGGAGGCCGACGTTGCGTTGCCACCGATGTTGCTCGGCGGTCTCGATGAACTCGTGGACAACCTGACCGTCAAACGCCTGGCGCGCGCAACGCACTGGTTGGTGCACGAGGAGCCGCAAACGATCTCCGAGTTCATCAGGCACTATCTATCAGCTTGATTCAGCAGGGTGCTGCGACTCGCATGTCAGAATTTAAAATCGACCCACGAAAGTCACGCATGAAATACGCGATTCAGCGCTGGAGCGCCGCGCTGTTGTTGTCTGCAATCTGCGGCGTTGTATCCGCGCAGGCCCCGGTACGGCTGCCGGCCGGCGTCACACGCGGACCGACGGTAGAAGGCATCACCGAGTACCGACTCGCTAACGGACTGCGCATCGTGCTGTTCGCCGATCCGTCGAAGCCAACCGCGACGGTCAACATCACTTACCTGGTCGGCTCCCGGCAAGAGAACTACGGTGAGACCGGCATGGCGCACCTGCTCGAGCATCTCATTTTCAAGGGGTCGAAGCATTTTCTGCGGCCTGATAGCGAATTCACGCGGCGCGGGTTTCAGAACAACGGCAGCACCTGGCTCGATCGCACCAACTATTTCTCGACCTTTCAAGCGAGCGACGACAACCTGAAGTGGGCAATCGACTGGTCCGCCGACGCAATGGTCAATTCGTTCATCGCTAGGAAAGATCTCGACTCCGAGATGACGGTCGTGCGCAACGAGTTTGAGAGCGGCGAGAACAACCCAACGCGCGTGATGCTGATACGTATGCAGTCGCTCCTTTACGACTGGCACAACTACGGCAATTCGACGATCGGCGCGCGCTCGGATATCGAAAACGTGCGCATAGAGAACCTGCAGGCGTTTTACCGGATGTACTACCAGCCCGACAACGCCGTACTGATCGTCGCGGGCAAGTTCGATGAAACGAAGACGCTGGGATGGATCGCGCACGCTTTTGGGAAAATTCCGAGACCAAAGCGGTCGCTTCCGGTGTTCTGGACGGTTGAACCTACGCACGATGGCGAGCGTTCGTTCACCGTGCGTCGGTCGGGGGAAGTGCAGCTGGTAATGGTGGGGTATCGCGTACCGTCGGCGCTCAGTCCGCAATCACTGGCGGCTGGGACTGCGGCCGAGGTGCTTGGCGATACGCCGAACGGCAGATTACACCAGGCTTTGGTCACCACTGGAAGGGCGTCGCAGGTGTTCACCTTCAACATCGACGGGCGCGATCCGGGTTTTGTCCTGTTCGGCGCCGTCGTAAAGAAAGGCGAACCGCTCGAGCCCGTCAGGCAGATGATGATCGACGTTGTTGAAGGCAGCTGGGCCAAGACACCGGCCGACGACGTCGAAGTGAAACGTCAGGTACAGAAACAGCGCACGGCGTACGACCGGGCGCTGGCGGACCCGCAGGCGTTCGGTGTCGGACTCTCCGAATACATCTCGCTCGGCGACTGGCGATTATTTTTCCTGCAGCGTGACGAGCTAGCGAAGCTGACCGCGAACGAGGTCGACGTGGCGGCACGCAAGTATTTCGTACGCGACAACCGTGTGGTCGGTTCGTTCATCCCGGATGACGCGCCACTGCGGGCCGAGATTCCTGCCGCGCCGACGGCGGCGCAATTGCTCGCCGACTACAAACCGTCGGAGAAGGGAGCGGTTGCCGAGGCTTTCGTGCCGTCGCAGGACAACATCGACAAGCGCACGCGCGTGCTGTCTTTCGGCGAGTTGAACGTGGCTCTATTGCCGAAGCAAAATCGCGGCAACACCGTCAACGTGCAGACCCAGTTCAAGTGGGGTAACCCAGAGTCGCTGACCGGCCGCATGATCGAAAGCGACCTTGCAGCTGCGATGCTCAATCGCGGCACCGACAAAATGACGCGCCAGCAGATTGCAGATGAAATGACGCGACTGCAAATGACCGGCGGAATCACCGGCTTCCAGACCACCCGCGAGAACCTTCCGGACGCTCTACGCCTGCTGGCGCACGTGATGCGGGCCGCGAATTTTCCTGCGTCCGAGTACGAGCAACTGCAGCGACAGGTGGCGACGTCGTTGCAGGCTCAGCTCGATAATCCGGAAGCGATCTCGCGCGACGCACTGGCGACACATTTCAATACCTATCCGCCCGGCGACCCGCGCTACTACATTCCGTTGCGTTCGCGAATTGACGCCGTCGCCAAGACACCGCTTGACGCGACGCGGCGCTTCTATACCGACTTTTACGGAACGGCCCGCGGCGAAGTTGCGGTTGTCGGCGACTTCGACGCCCCGCAGATCGAAGGCTTGGTCAAAGAGCTGTTCACAGACTATCGATCGAGGTCGCCGTATGCGCGTGTTGAGCGCGAGTACCGCGAGGTTAAGCCGGCGCGGCTGGCAATCGACACGCCGGAAAAGGAAAACGCGTTTATCAGAGGCCGAATCGACTTTCCGTTGCGCGATGACGACCCGGACGCGCCGGCTCTGGTGATAGCCAACGATATCTTTGGCGGTGGTTCGGGGTTGTCAAACCGCGTGATCGAACGCCTGCGACAGCGTGACGGCATTAGTTACGGCGCGGGCACCGGATTGACGCTTGGCTCACGCTATCGCGTAGCGTCATGGACGCTGGCTGCGCTCATGGCGCCGCAAAATGCCGCCAAAGCCGAGCAAGCGCTGCGCGAAGAGATCGACCGCGCGCGCCGCGACGGCTTTACCACGAAGGAGGTCGAGGATGCGAAGAAGGGCACGCTGCAGGAACGCGCCACCCATCGTGCACGTGATGATGTTGTCGCCGGCACGTGGACCTCGAACATGGACCTCGGACGAACGTTCGCATTCTCGAAGCAGTTCGAAGATCGGATGCGCGCGGTGACGGCCGAGCAGGCGAGTGCCGCCTTTCGCAAGTACATCGATCCAGCTCGCATGACCTTCGTGATTGCCGGCGACGCAAAAAAAGGCGCGAAGTAGATGTACGCTGACTTTCGCCATCGCATGCCGCTGCGCGTGCGCTGGGCGGAAGTCGACAAGCAAGCCGTCGTTTTCAACGCGCACTATCTGCTTTACTGCGATGTGTGCGTCACCGAGTATTGGCGTGCGGCCGGGATTCAGTACCCGGAGGACTTCACCGGGCAGGGCAGCGATCTGTTCGTCCGCAAGTCGACCCTCGAATATCTTTCCGCCGCCTATTACGACGATGAGCTCGAGGTCTGCGGGCGCATCGCGCGGCTCGGTAGCAGCAGCATGCGCTTCGTCGTCGAAATCTATCGGCGCCGCCAATACGAAGCCGTGTTGGTGACGGCGGAGCTGATCTATGTACACGCTGATCCGGCCTCGCGTACACCGCTACCGATTCCCGACGCGATGCGGGCGCGGATACGTGCGTTCGAAACAATCGTGCCGGACGACGGATCGGATGCGAATCGAGCTGGGTGACTGGCACGGCATGCGGCACTGGTCGGAACCGCTGCGCTTCGCGGTATTCGTCGAAGAACAGAACGTGCCGGCAGAGATCGAGCTCGATTCGTTCGATGCCCTGTCGGTGCATGCGGTTGCTTTCGATGCGAGCGGAGAAGCGGTCGGCACGGGCCGCTTGCTCCCCGACGGCCATATCGGCCGCATGGCTGTCGCAAAGCCGGCGCGTGGCGCCGGCGTTGGTAGCGCGCTACTCGGCGCGCTGATGGATGAAGCGCGGCGGCGCGGCCACGCGTACGCGATGCTCAGCGCACAGAAACACGCGGTGGCGTTTTATCGAAAGCACGGCTATTCGCCGCACGGCGGTGAGTACGACGACGCCGGCATTCCACACATCGACATGCGCCGCGCGCTGTAGCTCGATCAGCCCGGCCCCTGCGCCTTGATATGCGCCGGAGTGGCCGCGCGATCGATCGTGAACTCGTAGTGCCGATCAGAAAAGCGCTGTGGGTCGGCGGTGTCGTATGTGCGCTCGAAGAACGCAGTCAGCCCATCACTGCGCACCGTGAGGACCGTGCTGGTACGCGTGCCGTAGCCGTGCGCGCGGATCTGGATCGACGAAAGCGCGCGCTCCCATTCGTACGGAACGCCGGTGGATGGAAGCTCGGAGTCGCGCGCGAGCTCGCGATTCTCCAGAAGCCGCACCAGCGGTTCCAAATCGACTCGAGATGCGATGGAGCAAGCAAAACGCGTCACAGCGCGCGTCACTTTCGGCCACGGTGTGTCGAGTGCCGCGTTCGATAAGCCGTAGACGCCCGGCGCCAGAGCGCGGGCCGGCTCACCGTTGCGGTTGGTGAAATAGTCAAGCTGCGGCTGGGTGGCAGTTTCGCCGTTTGCAACCGGCCCGACATCGCCGAGCAGCAAATTGAAGCCGTTGTACGCGCTCATCCGACTGGCGTTCGCTTCAAGCCAGGTTGCCGGCAACTCGGGTGCTTGCAGCGCCGACAACACCAGCGTCCCGCGCGACGGAGCGTGCGGATTACGCTCGCTGGGCGCGCGCACATTGGTTAGCGCGGCAAATCGGCCGCGGCGAGTGATTCCGAGCCAGGTGCCGCCGGCTTCTTCGTCGTGGCCAGCCAGCACCGACACCGCATGGCCCCACCACGCCGCCGGACGCGTGCGACGGAGATAGAACTCGTCGCGATTGGCCGCCAGCACCAGCGGGTAATCTGGATGCGCGCGCCACGCAAAAACCATCAGGCACATCGGTGTTTCGCCTACTCGGTCGGATCAAACAGCCTATACGGTAGCGGACGCACGGTCAGCCGGGGGCCGTCGGCGCCTCGCAGATGCAGCGAACCCGACTCAAGCCGATCGAGCGGCGCCTCGAACAGCAATTCACTTCCGCCTTTCGGCGAGGCAGCGGCCATTATGACGGTGCCGATCGGCTGCGCACTTTCGCTATGAAAAACATCGGCAGCGGCGTCAATGTCGGTTGCATCAACCTGCGCGATGTTCATACGACGCTTGAGCTTGCCGAGATACTGGCTGCGCGCAACGATCTCCTGGCCCGGGTAACAGCCCTTCTTGAAATCGACACCACCGAGAACTTCCAGATTGATCATCTGCGGAACAAATTTTTCCTGGGTCGCCAAAAAAACAGTCGGAACCGCCGCAGCAATTTCGCTCAGCCACCACGCATTGCTTGAGGCGGTCGCCAAACCTTCCGACATCGGTAGCTGCGACCCGTGCGGCAACGTTAGCAAGAAGCGCGGACACCCGTCGGGCGTCGGCAGCATGCGATCCACGCGTAGATTGTCCCGCGTTGCCGATAGCCCTGGCGCAGTCGGAGACGCGACGATCGGCCGAAGCAGCTCGCAGCTACCGGCGCCGAGCACCGCATACGTATCCGATGCATTGCTGACATCGATGATCTTCGCCTTCGCGCGCAGTACGAACATGGACAGCCGTTTGACGACTGAGCCAATGACATCGCGCGGCATTCGCAGAAACACGCCATCTTCGGTGCGCCACTGGTGAAAGGTCGCGAGCAATCGACCTTTCGGCGTGCAGTAGCCCGATAGCTGCACTTGGTTCGGCGCAAGGCGAGCGACATCGTTGGTCAGCTGCGACTGCAGGAACGGCACGGCATCTGCGCCACTGACCAGAATGACGCCGAGCTCCGGCAGCGCAGCAAGCGTGGGCAATTCAACCGACGAAAGTACGGTGGACACTCGAAGTCTTTTCGCGCGTGGAGTCGAGCCCGCAGATTAATATAAGTAGCAGGGGTGTTAGGCACTACATCGTCTCACTTGTTCCATTGACATCAATTCATGGCAAAGCGTAGCCGCGTGCGCATCTGGAGTAGCTTTGTGCTGCTGTTTGGCATGCTGGTGTTCGCTGCCGGAGTCGCCGCGCGCTGGTACGTGTTCCAGCGTCCGCTGCCATTCAGGTCCGATCGTGTCGAGTTTCGCGTTTCACCCGGGAGCTCGGTTCGAAGCATCGCGCAGGCAGCGCAGGCGGGTGGGGTGGACGTCAATTCGGATGCGATGGTGCTGGCAGCGCGCTTCAGTGGCGCGTCGCAGTCGCTGCGTGCCGGCCGCTACGCCGTTGAGCGCGGCATTACCTTGGGCGGCTTGCTGGCGAAGCTGCAGGCCGGCGATGTGTTGCGCGACCGTTTGACGATCGTCGAGGGAATCGTGTTTCGTGACATGCGCGCCTTGTTGTCCGCTCAGACGCAGTTGAAGCAGGACTCCGCCAGGATGTCCGCTGAGGAGTTGCTGAAAGCGATCGGCGCCGCCGAAGCGCATCCCGAAGGGCTGTTCGCACCCGAGACCTACGTCTTCGACGCCGGTGCGTCTGATCTTGAGATCTACCGGCAGGCGTATCGCACGCAGATGAAGCGGCTGCAGGACGCATGGGCTGCGCGTCCGCCCGACCTTCCTTACGCAAGCCCCTACGCTGCGCTGATCATGGCGTCGATTGTCGAGAAAGAAACAGGGCAGGCGTCGGAGCGTGCCATGATCGCGGGCGTCTTCGTCAACCGATTGCGGCTCGGCATGCTGCTGCAGACTGATCCGTCGGTGATCTACGGAATCGGACCGTCGTTCGATGGAAACCTACGCAAGCGCGACCTGCTCGCCGATGGTCCGTACAACACGTACACCCGTACTGGTTTGCCGCCAACACCGATCGCGCTGCCGGGCCGCGCCTCGATCGAAGCGGCGCTGCGCCCCGCCAGCACAGCGGCGCTCTACTTCGTTTCCCGCGGCGACGGCACGTCTCACTTTTCGGCCACGCTGGCTGAACACAATCGCGCGGTCGACGCCTACCAGCGGTGCTGTCGGCGATGACCGAGCGCGGGCGGTTCATCACTTTCGAAGGAATCGACGGATCCGGCAAAAGCACGCACATCGATGCGTTGGCCGAAGCACTGGGCGCGCGCGGCGTCAGTGTCGTCTCGACGCGGGAGCCCGGAGGGACGCCGCTGGGCGAATCGCTGCGCGATCTAGTTCTGCATCAGGCGATGACTCGCGAGGCCGAGACACTGCTGATGTTTGCGGCTCGTGCCGAGCACATCGCCGCAATCGTTCGGCCTGCGCTCGCCGCCGGACAGTGGGTACTGTGTGATCGCTTTACCGACGCAACCTACGCATACCAAGCCGGCGGCCGCGGCATGCCGGAAAATGCGATCGCGGAGCTCGAAGGCTGGGTCCATCCGGACCTGCAGCCCGACTTGACCATCGTCTTCGACGTGGCACCCGAAATCGCGGCGCAACGCGTCGCGCAATCAAGACGGGCCGATCGCTTCGAATCCGAGCCCGTTGCGTTCTTCGGTGCCGTGCGCGCGATGTATCTGAAGCGCGCTGCCGAGCAGCCCGCGCGCTGCGTTGTTATCGACGGCGCCCAAACCGCAGATGCGGTGCGAAAGCAGCTCGATCATCTGATGCGCCGATGGAATCGCTGACTCCGTTGCCGTGGCAACGCACGGTGTGGTCGCGGCTCGCCGCGTGGCGCGCACGCTTGCCGCATGCCTTGTTGCTGCACGGCGTTCGCGGCGTCGGCAAGCGGCACCTGATGAAGGCGTTTGCGCAGTTGCTGTTGTGCGAGTCGCCGGTAGGCGACACACCGTGCGGCCGGTGCCTGGGATGTCAACTGATGGCTGCCGACAATCACCCTGACTTGCGCTGGCTGACGCCCGCGGCGCAAATGCCGGACCGCGATGACGCATCCAATGGCGAAGACTTGCAGATTGATCGTAACGAGGCCAAACAGAGCAACGCAAGCAAACCGAGCCGCGAGATCTTGATCGACCAAGTGCGCAAGACGGGCGAGTCGCTTTCGCTGACCCCGCACCGCGGCGGTCGCCGCGTCGTGCTGCTGTTTCCAGCCGAGACGTTGAATGCCGCCGCCGCCAATGCGCTGCTGAAAGTGCTTGAAGAGCCGCCGCCCGGCGCAGTGTTCCTGGCGGTCAGCGATCAGCTTGATGCCGTGCTGCCGACCATTGTGTCGCGCTGCGTGTTGCTGCGCGCGCCGGTTCCGAGTCGCGCCGAAGCGCTCGCCTGGCTCCGTTCTTTTGGCATCGACCATGCGGAGCAAAGGTTGGCGGAGGCGGGTGGAGTGCCGGTTGGAATCGCGGACGATGTGGGCACAGGTCATGCGCTCGATCCGCCGCTGCAGGAAGCCCTGCTAAAGCTGCTGAGTCGGGGTGCCGCGCTAACCGCGGCGCAGATCGTCAGCGCCATCCCGAAAGACATTGCCGTGGCGCCGGCGATCCGTCTGTTACAGCGGTGGGGATGGGACTTATTAGCGGAAAGGCTGGCCGGCCGCGTTCGTTACTATCCGCAGCACCAACGGCAGTTTGCTCTGCTCGTCCAATCGGTCGAGCCTTCCCGCGTCGTTGACTGGGCGGCGGGACTGGCGCAAATGCAGGCGGTCAGCGATCATCCGCTCAATGCCCGCTTGGTCGTGGAAAGCGCGTTGCTGGGCTACGCAGAGGCGATGCGTGCGCGGGAAGTGGTCGACGCTAAGTGATTTGGATAACTGATAAACCTCGATGAACGACGGCGGCAAAGGCGGAAATGGTCAGGCTGCGACGGGTGGTGCACGCCCGGCCGTTCTGTCGCTGTCGATCAAGGAAAAGGCGGCTCTGTATGCCGCTTACATGCCCTACCTGAAGAGCGGCGGCATGTTCGTACCCACCACCCGGCCGTATCAGTTGGGCGACGACGTTTATCTGATTCTGACGCTACTGGACGATCCGACGCGGATACCCGTGGCCGGCAAAGTGGTATGGATCAGCCCGGCGGCCGGTGGCAACAAGACACCCGGTATCGGCGTGCATTTTCCATCCGACGAAACCGGCCTGAATGCGCGCAAGCGCATCGAAGACGCGCTGGGTGGCGCGCTGAAGTCGGCGCGCCCCACGCATACCCTGTAGTCTGTCTTCGAATTTCTCCCCGATCGCGGGGCGATCGCATGTTTGTCGACTCACACTGCCACCTGTCATTTCCCGAGTTGGCGCATGACCTGCCGGGCGTGCTGCAGCGAATGCAGCAGAACAGCGTCATTGCTGCACTGAACGTCTGCACGACACTGGAGGAGTTTGCGTCAGTCGTCGAGGTCGCTGAGCACTATCCGCACATCGTCGCTTCGGTGGGCGTCCATCCCGACTCTCAGGACACGGAAGAGCCCACGGCCGAGCGGTTGATAGCGCTGGCTCGGCATCCGAAAGTCGTCGCCATCGGCGAAACCGGGCTCGATTACTTTCGTTTAGGCGAGCCACTCGACTGGCAGCGTGATCGGTTCCGTACACACATTCGCGCCGCGCGTGCGTGCCGCAAGCCGATGATCATTCACACGCGTGCTGCGTCGGCCGACACGATTCGCGTGATGCAGGAGGAGGGCGCCCAGGAAGTAGGCGGCGTCATGCACTGTTTTACCGAGTCGCTGGCGGTCGCCGAAGCCGCGATGAATCTCGGCTTTTTCATCTCGTTTTCGGGAATCGTTACCTTTAAGAGCGCCCGCGAGTTGCAGGACGTGGCGCGCGCTGTCCCTATCGAGCGTTTATTAATCGAAACGGATGCGCCGTATCTGGCGCCGGTGCCCTATCGCGGAAGAACGAATGAGCCGGCGTTCGTTCCCAAGGTAGCAGCAAAGCTGGCGGAGCTGAAAGGCAAGACGGTGGATCAGATCGCCGCCGCGACAAGTGCCAACTTCTTCAGTCTTTTCAAGTTTGTAGGGCCCTTACCTCAGGCGCCTCATCAACTGGCCAAATTTCCCACGCACGTCCAATAATCAAACCCTTGGCGGCGACTGTTCGAGTACCTGTTACAGCAAGCCGATACCCTGCAGCGCCTGGACCGTCGTCTGCGCGAGCTCGGTGATCTGCCCCGTCACGTTTTGCGCAGTGGAACTTGTCGCGCGGCCGGACCACATCGTGGCGCCGTTGGCGGGGTCAATCAGGGCCGTCTCGGCCGCGTAGGCCTGGCTTACGCGAGACCCGCCGATGGGCAGACCGATCCCGATGCCGCCGCCGACACGCCCCGAACCGCCGCCGACGCCGATGCCGAAAGAAGGTCCGCTGTCGACAGCCAAAGGCAGGCCCGCATTCAACGTCATTCGCACGACCGCGCGCGCACCCACTCGTTTGGCATTCGCCAAGTACGGATCAGTCCCGCTTGCGGTCGGCGCTAAAGCTGAAAGCTGCGAATTGAGCGTGGGCTTCGCGCCGCTTGCCGAAACCGCCGCCGCGAGTTGATCTTCGCAAACGCGCTGTAGCGTCAAGTCTTGCGCCTCGCACGCCACCAGAACCGGGGCGCCTTTTACATTTCGACCCTGATATTCGGGATTGGTCCACTGCGCATCCATCCGCGTCGTCGCACAGGCGGTCAGGAGAGTTGCAATGAACAAAGAAGAAACTTTAATTGCTGTTTGCATCGTTCACCTCACGCGGTATTAGATCGTCAAAGCAAGCATCGTGCGCGTCGCGTCTGCGATGCGTCGGCGAGACATAATCCGGACAATGGACCTCGAACTCATTGTTGAATCATGCCGTTAGGCCTTGGCTTCATCGACCGGGAGAGTGTTTATGGGTACTGATCCATTGCCTCTGGAACAGGAAGTCGCGGATGCGCTGTCCGACGTGACGACCGCAACACTGACGACTGTGCTGCTGAAAAAGGGCCTGCGCAATGTCTGGATGCGAGGATCACGACCGCTGCGTTCAGGGCAAAAGCGCGTTGTCGGGCGCGCATTCACCCTGCGCTTCGTGCCCGCACGCGAAGACCTCGCCACCCCGGAGTCGTGGAGCGCGCCCATATCAACGCGCGCGGCGATCGAGGCGATGCCGGCGGCCTGCTTGGTGGTGGTGGATGCCATGGGCGTCACGGACGCCGGAATCTTCGGGGACATTCTTTGCGCGCGCATGCGAAAGCGACGCGTCGCCGGTTTGATTACCGACGGCACGGTGCGCGATGTGGCGGGCGTGCTCGCCACCGAACTGCCGGTGTGGTGCAACGGAGTGGCAGCGCCGCCTTCCGTCGCCGGCCTGACGTTCGTCGCCTGGCAACAACCGATCGGTTGCGGCGGGGTGGCTGTCTTTCCAAACGACGTGGTGGTAGCGGATGACGACGGCGCAGTGTTGATACCGGCGGCGCTGTTGGCTGACGTCGTGACCGCAGCAGTGGAACAAGAGAGACTCGAGGGCTGGATCATGGGCCAGGTTGAGCAGGGTAAAGCGCTGCCTGGCCTGTATCCGCCGAACGAGGCCAACAAGGCGGCCTATCAGTCTTGGGATGGCAAACACCGCTGATGCAGGCAGTGGCAGCGACAGCCCCTATCGAAAAAACGTATGCTCGATCGCTTCCGTTCTCGTTTTCACCTCCACCCACATGAAACTTAAACCGCTCGGCCGCACCGGCCTGTTCGTGTCCGAGCTTTGCCTTGGCACCATGACCTTCGGCGGTGGCGCAGAGGGCATTTGGGGCAAGATTGGCCAACTGCAGCAGGGGGAAGCCGACGCCTTGATCGGCGCTGCGCTTGATGCTGGCATCAACTTCCTCGACACCGCCGACGTGTACGCCGGAGGTCGCTCGGAGCAGATCACGGGCCAGGCCCTGCGCAATCTGAAAGTCCCGCGCGATGACGTGATTATTGCGACCAAAGTTTTCGGTGACACGGGCAGCGGCGCGAACGCGCGCGGCGCTACGCGCAGCCATATCGTCTCGGGATTGAAGGCAAGCCTGCAGCGACTGCAGCTTGATCATGTGGACCTCTATCAAATCCACGGCTTCGATCCCGGCACCCCGATCGAGGAAACCGTCCGGGCGCTGGACACGATGGTGCAGCATGGCCACGTGCGCTATGTCGGTGTTTCCAACTGGGCGGCCTGGCAGATCATGAAGGCCCTGGGCATCTCAGAGCGGCTCGGCCTGACGCGTTTCCAAAGCTTGCAGGCGTACTACACCATCGCTGGGCGCGACCTCGAGCGCGAGCTGATCCCGATGCTGAAGAGTGAAGAGCTGGCGTTAATGGTGTGGAGTCCGCTCGCTGGCGGGCTACTGAGCGGTAAGGTACGACGCGACCAGCAGGCTGGCGCCGGAGATCGCCGCGCAACCTTTGACTTCCCGCCAGTCAACAGCGAACGCGCATTCGATTGCATCGATGCGATGCAGGCGGTGGCGTCCAAGCACTCCGTCTCGGTGGCGCAGGTTGCGATTGCTTGGCTGCTGCATCAGCCGCAGGTCACGAGCGTGATCATTGGGGCGAAGAAACCAGAGCAGCTGGCTGACAACATCGGCGCGGTAAACGTTGCACTGTCGGCCGATGAGTTGGCTCGTCTCGATTCGGCAAGCCGGCTTCCGGCTGAATACCCGGGCTGGATGCTCACGCGGCAGGGCGAATATCGACGCAAACAGCTGGCCGACGCGCTTCGCTAGAAGCCGACTATGCGCATAATGTGCATTATGTCAACTCGTGGCTCGAAGGGAGGGAGTCAGTGCTAGTTGGTCGCTGGGCGTCGGCGGATCATTCTGGCAAACGCGAGCGCAATGACCGGCAACGTTACTGCTGCCGCAACAAACAGCCATGAAACCCCAGCCGAGTCGACGATTACCGACGCCAGCGCAACGCCGACAGCTTGCCCAGTGAATGCGGACGAAGCAAAAAGCGATACCGCCGTTCCGCGTCTGGCAGAGACCATCTGCGTAGCGTTCGTTTGCAAAGTGTTGTGAAGCATGAAAAAGCCCAGGCCAATTGTGAAGATGGCAGGCACCGTCCAAATTGCAGCTGGCGCGAATCGAAGAAAAACGAAGGCAGTGGAGAGCAAAAGCGCTGCGCCCACCGCGAGCCCCGTTTCACCGAGTCGTTGCAACAGGCGCGGTGCCAACGCCACATAGGCGAGTCCGCCCACGCCGAAAACGGCAGCCATCGCGCCTGCTGCGAATAGCGACACGCCGAAGCGCGCGTGAAGGTAGGCGGGAATAAATGCGAGCACGCCGAAGAGCATTACGCTTTCTGCGAATACTGTGACCAGGACTACCCTCGCCCAGGGTGTTCGAAGAACGTTCTGCGTCTGACTCCAAAGCTGAAATTTCGCCGACGCCGTTCGGTCCCCAGTTGGTGCGTCCGCGATCTGACGCTTATGTTCGACTTGAAGCAGCGCACCGACGATGAGATAGACGACGGCGAGCGCAACAAACGCGGCGCGCCAGCCCAATGTGTCGGCAAATAACCCCCCGAGCAAACTTCCGGCGGACATGCCCGTAATCGAGCCGACTAAGAAACGAGCGATCGCCGCTTGTCTTCTTTGATAGGGAACACTGTCCCCAATCCAAGCCACCGACAACGGAACGATTGCGGCGGCGGTTGCGCCCGCGAAAACGCGGGCGCCGATAAGCCAACTGATGGAGGGCGCGAAAGCGCATCCAAGGCTTGCCAGCGCGCAGGCAAGCGTCGCGATCGAGACAACGCGATATTTCCCATAATGGTCGCCGAGTGGACCATAGAAAAGTTGCAGCACGCCGTACGCCACTGCAAATACCGTGACGACGCCGGCAGCCCTGCCGGTCGTGGTGAAAAAGGCGTCCGCGAGCTGCGGAAGCATCGGATCGCACACACGAACCGCTGCGGTGCTGGCGAACGCTGCAAACGACAGCAAAACGAGCGCTCGGCGTTGACGCACAGCATTCATTATCCCTGAAGAGCTCTGATCCTCCCGTTCACGCTGACAGTGAGACCAGCGTCCCGCGGCCAGTCTGGACCGCCTGTTCATAGGCAGCAGCCGACGCAGCGACGTCCTGCAGCGCCATGCCAGTACTGTCGAAGACGATGATTTCGTCGGGCGACCGGCGACCAGGCTTCTTGTGCGCAACGATCTGGCCCAGTTCCGCGTGCACTCTCTCCGACGTCAGTTGGCCGGCCTCGATCGCATGGTGAAGGTCACCGATCGCTGCACACTGTGCAGTCACATCGGTGACTACCGTTACGGAAGCCAGCAGCGCGGCGTCGATCTCCTGCTTCTCTTCGCTGTCGGCACCGACCGCCGCGACGAACGCGCCTGCAGCGAGGAACCCGGCGCACAGAAGCGGGTGGCGCGACGACGTGCACGTCACGACGATCGCGCTCGCGCGCGTCGCTGCCCGTAGATCGTCGACGGCCGTTGCATCGACGTTAAGCTCGCGGCCCATTGTGCTGGCAAAGCTTTGCGCTCGAGCCTGCTCGCTGTCGAACGCGAAGACTTTGCGGATTGGCCGCACGCGCGCCAGCGCCATCAGCTGGGCGCGGCCTTGCACGCCACAGCCGCAGATGGTGACTGTCGCAGCATTAGCGGTTGCCAGATACTGCGCAGCGACGGCCGTTGCTGCTGCCGTTCGCAACATGGTGATCGAGGCCGAGTCGAGCACTGCGAGCGGCGCACCAGTGTCGCCGTCCGAGAGAATCACAACGCCTTGGATCCGCGGCAGACCCAGGGCAGCATTACCGTAAAAGTTGCCGTTTACCTTCGCTGCGAAGAATTGCCGATCTCGACAGAGAAATCCCGCCTTGATGTGGAAGCCGCCCCCTGCCCCACGCACACCGAGCACCGACGGTGCGGCGGCGTCGCCGCTTCCGTACGCGCGGAATGCCTCCTCGACCGCTGCACGGCAGGCATCCGCACTGAGCAGCGTCTCCACATCGGTACGGGTCAGGACGAGTGTGCCCACTGTGGTCGCCGCTCTGCGTCTGTGATCATCGGCTTTGCGTACTGCCGTAGACGAAGTCATCGAACGCGGTGACGCTATCGGCCTTGGTCCAAACGCCGACGGCGCCGGAACCGGCGATGTGCTCGTCATCGAGTTCGATGTAGCTCGTTCCGTCGAGTGCGACGCGGATACGGCGACCGCTGTACTCCACCCTTAGCGTATGCCAGACGTTCTTTGCGACCGGAGCATTGACATACTTGATCGTGCGACGTCGACCGTTTTCGGTGTAGTAGAGCGAAACGTTGTTTTCTAGGGCGTTGGCGCGTGCAACGTAGTAGTTGTCGCCATCTTTCCATCGCCACACCAAGCCCCCGGCCTGATCGGATTTTCCGCCCAGCGACTTGAATTTGACCTCGACGAATCCATCCGTGATCGCGGCGCTTTTCAGTACGCACCACGGAAAATCCGCCACGCCGCTCTGCCTGAGAACGTTGGGCTTCGAGGGCGCTGAATCGTCGGGTTCGATCGCCCATCGCGGCGACCCCCTGCCGGTGGCCCCGGCTAGCCAGTCAGCTGGTAACCCGGCCGCCTTAACACCATCGAAATTCACTGTTTCCGCGTGTACAGACAATGCCATCAGGGTACCCACCAGTCCGGACAAACGTCGCATCGCATCTCCACTTGCCTCTTTCACTTCGGCGCGACCCAAGTAAGCGATCGGCGCTATCCGTAGATCTTCGTCGGCCCGCCGATCGCCTTCCACGCCGAGTGCCCGCCCTTCATGAAGCTCGCATCGAATCCTGCATCGCGCAGCGCGACGGCAGTCTTGCACCCGACGTGAAAGCCGTAGACGCAGAACGTGACAACCGGATCGGTTTTCGACAATTCGCCGGCCCATTCCTGCACGCGATCAGGGTCCCGCCACTGCGCGCCATCGATGATGTCGCGCGTGCGAGATACGTAATGCCGTGGCCGCGCATCGATGATCTGGACCGGCTTGCCGGCGGCCAACATCGCCTTCACCTCCTCGACGGAGACACCCGGCAGATCCCCAAACTCCTCCTGCACGAGCGGTCGGGGTGCTTCGACGCGACGGGCATCTTCGTAGCGCACCTGCACCGCCTTCCAGTCGACGTTGCGCATGAACGCATCGATATACGCTTTCGCGTTGGCACCGAAGTCGATATGGAACGCATGCTCGTACATGTCCAGGGCGAGGATCGGAATGCCGCCTGCAACTGCCTGACCATGATCGGCTGCGTACTGATTGATCAAGCGATGGTCGCGCGGCACATACATCAGCAGCACCCAGCCTGAGCCGCCTGCCAATCCGCTTGCCATGGCGATGAACTCGTCACGCCAGCGATCCACCGACCCGAAATCATGCGCGAGCGCCTCGGCGAGCGGCGCCGTCGGCTTGCCATCTCCGCCGAGGCTGGCGAAGTACAACTCATGCAGTAGTGTCGAATTCAGCGCAATCAGCTCTTCGCGCTTCAGACTATTAACAACATACGGCGGTGTGGTGGCGAAGTTGAGCGCCTCGAGTTTCTCGGTTATCGCATTCAGGCGCCGCAAAGCTCCGCCGTAATTGTTTTCATAGTGACTCTCGATCAATTGCAGGGAGAGCCCGTTCAGTAACCACGGACGGCACTGGATAGGGGTCAACTGATATCGCATTTCGTACCTCCTTCTGTAGACATTGAGACAATATAGTAATAATATCTACAAAATGCAATGGCTGTTACTCATTTTGTCGCTGCCCACGGAGAACGCCACCGTGCGAATGCGGGCATGGCGAGCGCTCCGGGCCACCGGCGCCGCGGTTTTGCGGGACGGCGTGTATCTGTTGCCGGCGCGGGATGATCTGCGAGTCACGCTGGAGGCGATTGCTGCGGACGTCGAAGCAGGCGGAGGCAGCACGCACCTGATGCTGACGACAGAGCCCGAGGGCGCGGGCTTCACCGCCCTGTTCGATCGAAGCGACGACTATGCGGCGTTGCTTGACGAAATTCGCAGCGCGAGCGACAAGCTGGATGCGGACACCGCGATTGAAACGCTGAAGCAGTCGCGCAAGCTGCGCAAGACTTTCGGCGGGCTGGCTGCGATCGATTTTTTTGCAGGAGAAGCGCAAAAGCAGGCCGACGCTGCACTGCAAGAGCTTGAAGCGGCGGCAAATCGCGTCCTGGCTCCAGACGAACCTCATTCAGTTCGCAGCACGATCAAGCCGTTGCGTATCGAAGACTACAAACGGCGCGTGTGGGCGACACGTCGACGTCCCTGGGTAGACCGCTTGGCGTGTGCGTGGCTGATACGGCGGTTCATTGATCGCAAGGCCCGCATCGTCTGGCTGGCGAAGCCGAAAGACTGCCCGGCAAAGGCGATCGGTTTCGACTTCGACGGCGCGACCTTCAGCCACGTCGGCGCGCGCGTCACCTTTGAAGTGATGCTGGCGAGCTTCGGCCTCGAACAACCGGCACTCCGGCGCATCGGCGCCATCGTTCACTATCTGGATGCCGGTGGTGTGCAGCCGGCCGAGGCAAGCGGCATCGAAAGCGTGCTGGCCGGTCTGCGAAATGCGTTCGACGACGACGATCAGCTCGTCAAAGCCGCTGGCACTGTGTTTGACGGTCTGTTAGCGTCGTTTGAAAAAACGGAATCGCTTGAATGAGCCAGCCGATCAGCTTCTGGGAAGCTTTTTGCTTCTGGCTGAAGCTCGGCTTCATCAGCTTCGGTGGGCCGGCGGGGCAGATTTCGATCATGCATCAGGAATTGGTCGAGAACCGGCGCTGGATTTCGGAGCGCCGCTTCCTGCACGCCCTCAATTTCTGCATGGTGCTGCCTGGTCCTGAGGCGCAGCAACTCGCTACCTACATCGGCTGGCTGATGCATCGCACCTGGGGCGGCATCGCCGCCGGTGCACTGTTCGTGTTGCCTTCGCTATTAATCCTGATCGTGCTGTCGTGGATCTATGTCGCATTCGGCGACGTTGCGGTGGTCGCGGGTTTGTTCTACGGAATCAAGCCGGCCGTCACTGCAATCGTCCTGCAGGCGGCCTATCGCATCGGCTCGCGTGCTCTAAAGAATGCATGGTTGTGGGCGATTGCTGCCGCATCGTTCGTGGCCATCTTTGCTCTGAATGCGGCGTTTCCGGCCGTGATCGCGGCCGCCGCATTGATCGGATACATCGGCGGACGGATCGCACCGGCGAAGTTTGTGGTCGGCGGCGCACACCGTGCGGCCGACGAGTCCTCCGGTGGGGCGATCATCGATGACGACACGCCGACGCCTGCACACGCGATGTTTAAGTGGTCGCGTCTGGCGGCGGTAGCGCTGATCGGTAGTGTGCTGTGGCTGGTCCCGATGTCGCTGCTGCTGATCGCCTGTGGTTGGGAGCACACGTTGACGCAGATGGGATGGTTCTTCACCAAGGCCGCGCTGCTGACGTTCGGTGGCGCGTATGCGGTGCTGCCTTACGTCTATCAAGGCGCGGTTGGCCACTACGGCTGGTTGACGCCGGCGCAGATGATCGATGGCTTGGCGCTGGGCGAAACAACGCCCGGGCCGCTAATCATGGTGGTGGCCTTCGTTGGTTTCGTCGGCGCCTACGTCGACGCGCTGTTCGGCGCAGATCAGCTTTTTCTCGCCGGCGCAGTGGCGGCCTCGCTGGTGACTTGGTTTACGTTCCTGCCGTCGTTTCTATTCATCCTGGCCGGCGGCCCGTTCGTCGAGAGCACGCACAACGATTTGAAGTTCACCGCGCCGCTGACTGCAATCACCGCCGCGGTCGTCGGCGCGATCCTCAATCTCACCCTATTTTTCGGATATCACGTGTTGTGGCCGGCCGGATTTTCCGGCCGCTTCGACTGGATATCCGCGCTGATCGCGCTGGGTGCCGGCGTGACGTTGCTCCGCCTCAAAGCGGGTGTAATCCCCGTGATTGCGGTCTGCGCGCTGCTTGGTTTGCTGGTGCAACTCTCTTCCTAGGAGTCGACATGAAATGGATCACACGCGAACGCCCGAAGATCGACCGTATTGCGTGCCCGTGGTTAGTGGCACGGTTCATCGATCAGGATCCTGAATTTCTATACGTCCCGAGCGACGAAGTGATGAGCATCGCCAAAAAGACAGAAGCAGTTCCGTACGACATTCCCGGTGTTGAACTGACGCATGCAGGCGAACTGTGCAGCTTCGACGCGTTCCTGAAGAAATATCAGCTCGATGACCCGGCGCTGCATCGGTTGGCGTTGATCGTGCGCGGGGCCGACACCTCGCGTCTCGGACTCACGCCCGAATCCGCCGGCTTGTATGCCCTATCCCTCGGCCTGTCGCACGATTTTGCGGACGACCATCAAATGCTTAAGCACGGCATGGTCATGTACGACGCTCTCTATGCATGGTGCAAATACTGTCAAAGCGAAACGCACAACTGGCCGCCACGTGCGTAGACGCTGCCAAGGTTGCTGAGCGCTCGCGATATTGGAACCCATGCATGATCGTTCGCGTCGGCCTCTGCGGCTTCACGATGTCAATGCAGCGGTACTCGCTTCATTTTCCGGTTGTCGAAGTGCAGAACACCTTCTATGAGCCGCCGCGCGATGCGGTAATGAATAGCTGGCTTACGAGGGCCGGTCCTTCGCTCGAATGCACGATGAAAGTTTGGCAGTTGGTAACGCACGCAGCGAACAGCCCGACGTATCGGCGCATGAAGCGCCGGCTCCACGCTGGCGATGAACCAGGTTGGTTTCGCGACTCGGCGATCGTGCAGGAGGGCTGGCAACGTTCTGTTGAATGTGCGAATGCGCTAGCGGCTACCGCGATGTTGTTTCAATGCCCGGCCAGTTTTCGACCGGAGCAGGAGAACGTGCGCCGCGTCCGAAAGTTCTTCGAGCGTATCGAAAGACCGCGCGCGCGACTGCTTTGGGAGCCCCGCGGCGCGCCGTGGCTGGCGAGCCGCGAGCTCGCGCTGTCACTGTGTCGAGACCTTGAATTGGTGTACGTCGTGGACCCGTTCGTCACTCAGCCCCCGGCCCGGCACTCCGTGTACTGGCGACTGCACGGGATCGGCAACGCGCGGCATTCCTACACCGACCACCAGCTGCATCAGCTTCGCCATATGCTGCTCGAAGCCGAACCCGAGGGGCCCGCCTACGTCTTATTCAACAACCTGCCCCGGGTCGGTGACGCGAAGCGTTTCCGTGCCCTTCTGCCCGGTTGATCGGGGCCTGCATTCGACGTAGTGCACCGGCCGGGGTTACCTCACCACGAGTTCGTTGACCACCGCTTCAACGTCGTCGATCGATTGCACCAGCGCCGCCAATTTTTTGGCTTCATCGGGCGAGCGAACACAGCCCTTGAGCCAGACCCAACGCCGTCGACCTTCGACCCAAATACTAGTGCGGGAGAAACGGCCGTCGGCGTCGATCGCCTGCTGGACGCGCGGGATGATCTCCTTGTCGTAAAGGTAAGAGTTGGGCAGCCGGCAACGGCCGGCCCGATAACAGGTGGTACCTCGCTCGGAACGACCGTGTGATTGCGCGAGCATCTCGGCGCGCGTAATTTCAGGGCCGCGCGGAACCGGGCAGTCGGTTATGCCGTTCGTGACTTGCAGGAACGGATCGTCGAAAAAGTTCGACCGGTCCTCGGCGGGCGTCGGCGACGAAACGCTGACCAAAGCAACGCTCGCGAACACCAGTCGCGCGCCGCCGGTTAGAAGCAAACGCCCCTTCATTGTTGAGTCTCGCGATTAAATCATTCAGCGCCGTTGCTCGACCGCGCACTCTGACGGCGATACTTGATCAGCGCCAGCGTGCGGTAGATGCCGTGCACGAATTTGCCATAGGGCAACAGCAGAAACAGCGCAAGCACCGGACCGAGGTGAAGCGCAAGCAGCGTCGGCATCCAGATCGTGTCGCGGCACACCAGCAGTATCAGTCCGGTGGCGCCGGTGATCAGCAGCAGCCAACTGAAGCCCGTGTCGAGGGAAGTCTGCGATGCATCGTGTAGTTCGGCAGGTCGCCGCGTTCGTAACCACAACAATCCCGCCGGCCCGATCAATAGTCCGATGCCGCCGGCGGTCCCCAGCAACACCGGTGCGCTGAGCCACGGATACGGTGCCGGCCAGTCAAGCGCATAGTGGAACAGTGAAGCGATCAGTGTCGATGCGAGGCACAGCGCAAATCCGTAAAAGGTCAGATGATGAAAGGCGCGCCTTGCGTGTGCGGGCGCGTGGTCCATTTCGCTGCAACCGTCTCCTCCGCCCTTAAGGTTGGTGAGTGCCGCGGCATCGTGCAGCGCGGACGCCGTCGTACCGCGCAGCGCACTCGAATCGCGGGGCGCGATCGCGCGCCAGAAACGCCGCGCCCCAATCGTGATCGCGACGCACGCAAACGTGAAGCTCAAGCCGAACATCGCGATCAGAAAATTGTGCGGGAAGATCGTGTAGAACGATCCCGTCGCCGTGGAGGCACGTATAAACCCAGCGCCGCGCCACCCGATGCCCAATACGAAGAACAACGTCAGTGACGCTGCCAGCAGCAGCGCGATCACGGCCGGCTGACGCCGGAAGAGTGCCCCAAACTTGCGTGGCCATGCGTGTGTTTCGTAGGACACGAGCCGGACCTGCGCCAGCGCGCGCGGGATGTTGACTGCGAACTCGTGCGGCGGTGCGTATTGGCACGCCGAATAGCACGCGCCGCAGTTATGGCACAGGTTGGCCAGGTAATCGAGATCGTTACGCTCGAAACTGAGGCGTCTCTCGATCGCCGGGAACACCGCGCAATAGCCTTCGCAGTAGCGGCACGAATTGCAGATGCCGATTACGCGCGCTGCGTCGCGATACAGATCTGTGCTCATCAGGGGGCGTTTGCCAATCGCGCGGCGTGCATTCCTGCGACGCGGCCGAACACCGTGCCAATCGTCATTCCGATGCCGGCTACATAGCCCTGCCCCAGCACGTTGCCGGCCATGATTTCGCCGGCGGCCAGCATGTTGGGCGATTTCTTGCCGTCGTTCATCAGAATGCGGGCGTCCGCGTCGACACGGACGCCGAGATAGGTGAACGTGATCCCGGGCCGCAACGGGTATCCGAAGAACGGCGGACGATTTATTTTCCGCGCCCAGTGCGTTTTTGGAGGCACGAGTCCTTCGGTAACACAATCGTCGAGCACGGCGTGATCGAACGTGCCTTCACGTACCGATGCATTGAAGCGGTCAACCGTAGCGCGCAACAGGTCGCGCGCGAGGTGGAGTTTGTCTGCCAGTTCTTCGATGCTCTCCGCGTGTTCCCCCGGAAACACGGTCGGCATGAAGCGGCCGACCGCCTTCGAATCAATGATCGAATAGGCGATCTGATCCGGTTGCTGCGCCACCAGCCGTCCCCAAATCGCGTAGCGCTTCGGCCAGAAGTCTTCGCCCTCGTCGTAGAACCGCTGTGCGTCGCGGTTAACGACGATTCCGAGCGACACGCAATCGACGCGTGTCACGATTCCGCCATCAAACTTGGGCGCGCGCGCGTCGATCGCCACCGCGTGACACTGCGTCGCGTCGCCAACTGTGGCTGCGCCGGCGTCGAGTAGCGAGCGCAGAACGACGCCACGGTTGTACGGCGTGCCGCGCACGATGAAATTGTCGGCGGCCGGGCCCCACGCCTCGCGCAACCATTCCAGATTGGACTCGAATCCGCCGGCAGCCGCGACCAGCAGCCGCGCACCAATGCGCTCGTCGCGCCCGCCGCTGCGCACGAGCGCTGCAGCGAATCGTCCGTTGTCGATCTCGAGTCCAATCACTTCGGCGCCGTAGCGCACCTGCACCCCCAGCGCAGCGGCTGATCGATAGTAAGCATTCAGCAGCGCCTTACCGCCACCGAGGAAGAAGGCATTGGTGCGACCCAAATGCAAAGTCCCGCCGAGCGCGGGTTGAAAGCGCGCGCCGTGCTTGCGCATCCACGGCCGCACGCGCGCCGATTCTCGAATCGTCAGACGTGCCAGAGTTTCATCGGTGCGACCGGCGGTGACGCGCCTTAGATCGTCCCAATATTCGCCTTCCTGATAGCTTTGCAGCAGAACATCTTCCGGAGTGTCGTGCATGCAGCGCAGATTGCGCGTATGCCGGCTGTTGCCGCCGCGCGATTCGAGTGGCGCGCATTCGAGCACCAGCACTGAGGCGCCCGCTTCGCGTGCAGTCAGCGCGGCACATAAGGCGGCGTTGCCGCCGCCCAGCACCAGCACATCGACGCTCATTACTCGATAACGATGCCGGCGCGCGTGACGACCTGCTGCCAGCGCGCCTGCTCTTTCTTGATGAACGCGGCAAAACTCTCGGGACCACCCTGCCCCGCAACCGCATCGTCCTGCGCGAAACGCTGCGTGATCGTACTTGACCTAAGCGCCTTACCGATCTCGGTCGCCATTTTGTCGATGATCGGCTTCGGCGTTCCGGCAGGCGCCAACACGCCGTACCACTGCGATGTTTCGAATCCCGGGTACCCCATCTCGGCCACGGTCGGTACATCGGGCAATGAATGGATGCGCGCGGGCGTTCCGACCGCGATCGCACGCAACTTGCCACTCTTGATATGTCCCAGCAACGCGGGAGCGCCCGCCGACGAGGCTTCGGTCCGGCCACCGAGCAGGTCCTGCAGCTGTGGACCGGTGCCGCGATAAGGCACGTGCACGACGAAAATTCCGGTAACCGATTTCAGATATTCGAACGCAAGATGGCCGGCGCTTCCGTTGCCGGCGGATCCATAGTTGAGCTTGCCGGGATTGTCCTTCGCATAGGCGACGAACTCCCTGAAGTTCTTGGCCGGCACTTCGTTGTTGATGACGAACACATTCGGCACACGCGCCAATAGCGCGACGGGCATGAATGCCTTGTTGACGTCATACGGATGCTTCTTCATCGCGTACGGATTGACCGCGAGCGTGCCGACGTGACCCAGGATGATCGTGTAACCATCAGCTTGCGCGCTCGCTACCTCTTGCATCGCGATCGTGCCGGCGCCGCCGGGTTTATTCTCGACGTACACCGTCTGGCCGAGTTGCTTCGTCAATTCCTGCGCGACGCTGCGCGCGACGATTTCCGAGCTGCCGCCGGGTGCGAACGGCACCACAAACCGGATCGGCTTGGTCGGCCACTCCTGCGCACTCGCGGGATCCAGAAAAATCACAGGCAATAGCAGCAGCACGCTGCACGCCACTCGCTTGAACATTTGACCTCCCGTTTCCGTTATTGCTTCAGAACTGATAGCGGCGCAGGCCACCGTCGACCGGTATCACGGCGCCGGTGATATAGCTTGCTCGCGACGACGCGAGAAAGGCGATCAGATGCGCGAGATCCTCGGGCTCACCGTAGCGGCCGGCTGGAATCTCGTGCTCGGACTGCCACGCCCGGTATTCGGGCGTGTAGTTGCGCAGAATTTGTTCGCTCATCACGCGGCCCGGAGGAATGCTGTTGACGGTGATGCCGTGCCGTCCGACTTCGCGCGATAAACCCTTGGCCCACGAGTGCATGGCGGCCTTGGCGCAGAAAGCACCATTGATGCCCTCCGGCTCGGACTTGCCGGTGATGTTGATGATGCGGCCCCAGCCATTCGCAATCATCTGCCCGAGCAGCGCGTGCGTCAGCTGACGGTGGCGCGTGAAGTTCAATGTCAGTGCCTCCTGCCATTGATTTTCGCTCGCGTCGATGCCGAATGGCCGGCTGCCGCCGGCGTTGTTGACGATGATCTCGACCTTACCAAGCGCTGCCAGCGCCTGCTGCGCGACGGCCTCCGGATACGCCTCGTCCATCGCATCGTGGACGATGATCACAGGTGCCAGCCCGCCCGCCGCGCCGATCTCGGTTCCGAGCTCGAGCAGCTGGTCGCGTCGGCGAGCGGTGACTGCCAAGCGCACACCTTCGGCCGCCAGGATGCGCGCAGCGGCGCGGCCGATTCCGGCGCTCGCTCCGGTGACGAGTGCCGTGCGTCCTGCCAGTCCAAGATCCATCATCCCCCCGGGAACGGTTAACAGCCGCCAGTAAGCTGCCGCAGTGTCGCGTCGCCGGCGAGCGTAACTGATATGACATTGCTGCGAGACTTAGTTGAGGCATCCGAGCGTGTCGGGAACACGGCGAGCCGGCGGGCGAAGGTGGCGCAGATCGCCGAGCTGCTGCGCACTTTGCAGCCCGACGAAATCGCCATCGGCGTCGCATTTCTCGCCGGTGAAACGAGGCAGGAACGAGCCGGCATCGGCTACGCGCTGGTTCGCGACGCGCGCGTCGCCGGCGCGCTGGACTCTCGGCTCGGTTTGAGCACCGTCGATCGAACGCTGACCGAAATTGCGCAGGCCAAAGGGCGCGGCTCGGTCGCCGAACGCACGCGGCTGCTGAGCGGGCTGTTTGCCGCGGCGACCGAACCGGAACAAGCGTTTCTGATGCGGCTGCTGCTCGGCGAGCTGAGGCAAGGTGCGCTCGACGGACTGATGATCGAGGCGGTGGCCAGCGCCGCCGGTCTGCCTGTGTCGGACGTGCGCAGGGCGGCGATGGTCGGGGGCGGCATCGCCGCCGTTGCGAAACCTGCCTTGACCGGAGGCAGCGCCGCGCTGCAGGCATTTTCGATCAGACTTTTTCAGCCGCTTGCGCCGATGCTTGCGCAGCCGGCCGACGACATTGCCGATGCGATGACACGCATTCCACAGGCATCGATCGAATGGAAGCTCGACGGCGCGCGGGTGCAGATTCACAAAGCGGGCGATGTCGTGCGCGTGTTCTCCAGAACCGGCAACGACCTGACGAACGGGGCGGTCGAGATCGTCGACGCCGTGCGCACCCTCGATACCGACACGCTGATTCTCGACGGCGAGGCGATTGCATTGAATCGCGACGGCACGCCGTACCCGTTTCAGGACACGATGCGTCGATTTGGGCGCGTACTTGATATCGATCGCATGCGCGAAACGATGCCATTGTCGGTTTTCTTTTTCGATTGTCTGCGCGTAAACGATCAGGAGCTCGTGACGCGGCCGGGCAGCGAACGCTTCGAAGCGTTGTCGGCCGCGGTGCCGCAGTCGATGCTGATTCCTCGCATCGAGCGGCCGGATCTGACGTCAGCACAGGCGTTCTACGATGAAGCAATGCAACGACAGCACGAAGGCGTGATGATCAAAGCGATCGACGCTGCATACGAGCCGGGTGCACGCAGTGCATCGTGGCTGAAGGTCAAGCGCGCCCACACGCTGGACCTGGTGGTGATTGCAGCCGAATGGGGACACGGACGGCGCAAGGGCTGGTTGTCCAACCTGCACTTGGCGGCACGCGACCCTGCGGCCGATGACTATGTGATGCTCGGTAAAACGTTCAAGGGCATGACAGATGCGACGCTGAAGTGGCAAACCGAACAACTGCTGATGCGGGCGTTGACGCCCGACGACTGGGTAGTGCGTGTGCGTCCCGAGCTGGTGGTCGAGATCACATTCAACGACCTGCAGGCGAGTGCGCGTTATCCGGCCGGACTCGCGCTGCGGTTCGCACGCGTCAAAGGCTACCGGGTGGACAAAACGCCGGACCAGGCGGACACGATCGACACGGTGCGCGCGATTTACGCGAAGCAAGCAGCGCCGATGCGCCGGGAATGACTTTGCGGCACCCGTTGCTGATGCAATCTTGAACCGAGCACAGTGTCGTAGGCTACGATTCCGCCCTCAATTACAAGGAGCCGACGCCGATGAAATCCGTTGCAACGAGTATCGCTGTGATCGCCACGACGTTTGCGTTCACCGCATTCGCTCAAGGTACGAAGACCGTGGATGGCACGTTGACTAACGCCGCCGGAATGACGCTGTACACGTTCGATAAAGACGCGCCTGGCGGCGGCAAGAGTGCCTGCAACGGCTCATGCACCGCAAGCTGGCCGCCCCTCGCGGCGTCCGCGGCGGACAAGGCGACGGGCGACTACACGATCGTCACGCGCGACGACGGCGTTAAACAGTGGGCCTACAAAGGCAAGCCGCTCTACCAATGGGTCAACGACAAGAAGCCCGGCGACAAGACCGGCGATGGTGTCGGCGGCGTCTGGAAAACCGCGAAGCCGTAACTTTCCGCGCAGCGCGCAAAAAAGGAGACATTCGATGAAGACGAACCGCGTTGCGCGCGTCGCTTTCGGCTGGTTGATCGGCTGCGCCGCGTTGCTCTGCGCGCCGCTTGTGTATGCGCAGGCGTACCCGAACAGGCCGGTCAAGATCATCGTGCCGTATCCGCCCGGCGGCACATCGGACATTCTGGCGCGCTCCATCGGCCAGAAGCTGACCGATGCGCTGGGCCAGACGATCGTCGTCGAAAACAAGCCGGGCGCCAACGGCAACGTCGGCGCCGACTTTGTCGCCAAGAGCGCGCCCGACGGCTACACGCTGCTGCTTGCAGACATCGGCGCACTTGCGATCAGCCCGAGCCTGTACAAGCTTTCGTTCGACCCAGCGACGGATTTCACGCCGGTGACGATGGTTGCGTACTCGCCGCACATCCTGGTCGTGCATCCGTCGGTGCCGGTCAACAACACCAAGGAGCTGATCGCGTTGGCGAAGTCGAAGCCCGGCAAGCTGAACTTCGCAGCGTCCAGCGTCGGCAGCGCGCCGCACCTGGCCGGCGTCGATTTTGCATCGCGTGCCGGCATCGACTGGGCGTACATACCGTACAAGGGCGGCGCGCAAGCGATTACCGACATGGCCGGCGGCCAGGCCGACGTGATGTTCAACGGCATGCTGGCGACATACCCGCATGTGAAAAGCGGCAAGCTCAAAATTCTCGCCGTTTCGAGCAGCAAGCGAATGAGCGCAATCCCCGACGTGCCGACCGTCGCCGAAGCGGCCGGCCTCGAAAACTTTCAGACAGGCTCATGGCAAGGCGTGCTCGCGCCGCCGAACACCCCGAAGGAAATCGTCGCGCGTTTGAGCAGCGAGATCATCAAGATTCTGAGCACGACAGAAATGAAGGAGCGCATGGCCGCGCAGGGCGCAGAGGTGTCGATCAACACGTCGGAGCAATTCTCAGCGTTCATTGCCAACGAGAAGTCGCGTTGGGCGCAAGTGGTCAAAGCTGCCAATCTGAAACTCGAATAGGAGCATTCGTGTCTGCGATTGATACCCGCCTACCCGGGCTGCTAAGGGGCAGTCACCCGCTGTTCGGCATGTTCGTCGGCATCGCGAGCCCGGCAATTGTCGAGATGTGCGGCTACGCCGGGTTCGACTTCGTCGTACTCGACAACGAGCACGGGCCTGCCAGCATCGAGACGACCGAGCACCTGATCCGCGCTGCGCGGTGCGTCAACGTCGTCCCGATCGTGCGCACTCTCGAGCCCGATATTCTGCGCGTTCTCGACATCGGCGCGTCGGCGATCCAAGTGCCGCAGGTCAACACCGCGGAACAGGCGCGCCGGATTGTCGCGGCGGCGAAGTATCCGCCGGTGGGTGGACGCGGTGCGGCGTTTTCACCGCGCGCCGCGGGCTACGGGTTTTTCGGTGGCGCGGCGCATGCCAAAGCGTCCAACGAAGGGCTCGGCGTCATCCTGATGATCGAAACGCGCGAGGCGCTCGCCAATCTCGACGAGATCCTGACTGTGCCCGGCATCGACGCGTTGTTCATCGGTCCGAACGACCTGTCATTCTCGATGGGATTCGGCGGCGACCAGAAACATTCGGACGTCGTGACCGAGATCGACGCGGCAATCAAGAAAATCGCGCGCAGCAAGGTGGCTGCCGGGCTGATGACGATTTCGCTCGAGGAGCAGCGCAAGTACGCTGGTCTGGGTGCGCGTTATCTGACCACTCAGATCGCGAGCGTGCTGGGCGCGGCGTTGAAAACCACCGTTGCGGCGATGCGTTCGAAGCCGTAGGTGTGCTGGCAGCCGCGCGGCGCAACGCGGCTGAGGTGGTGCGCTCAAGTCCGTTTCCTTGCGGTTACATGAGCTCGGCGACTAGGCATGTCGAATGCTTAGTACTGCCCATGTCCAAATCGCGTTGCTGGGTCAATCCAACACGTCTCGTTTCGGTGCTCGCGCTTGCGGTGGGGCTGTCCTCGTGCGCCGAGCCAACGACGACGCCGGTTACGGTCGGCGTTGGGCCGACTCCACAGTTGCCTGCGCCAAGCACGCCCGTCATCCCCACGGTGCACATTGCCCCGGCGATTGGGTGGCCTGCCGACGGCGCACCGACCGCCGCACCGGGCACGAGCGTGGTCGCGTTTGCCAGCGGGCTTGATCACCCGCGGTGGGTTTATGTTTTGCCCAACGGCGACGTGCTGGTGGCCGAGTCGAACGCACCCAAGCGGCCCGAACACACGGGCCTGTATTTTTGGATCATGGGCAAGGTTCAGGCGCGTGCGGGTGCCGGTGTTCCGAGCGCCAATCGCATCACCCTGCTGCGCGATGCCGACGGCGACGGCGCCGCCGAAGTTCGCTCTGTGTTCCTCTCCGATTTGAACTCTCCTATCGGCATGGCGCTGATTGGTAATCAGCTGTACGTCGCCAACACCGACGCGGTGATACGTTTTCCGTATAGGGAAGGCGAAACCGAAATCAAGGCGCGCGGCACGAAGGTCATTGATCTGCCCGCCGGACCTTTCAATCATCACTGGACCAAGAATTTGATCGCCAGCAAGGACGGCGCAAAGCTTTACGCGACGGTTGGCTCTAACAGCAACGCCGGAGAAAACGGTTTGTCGATTGAAGAAGGCCGCGCTGCAATCTGGGAGATTGATCTGGCGGCGAACACTCGCAGGCTCTATGCGTCGGGGATGCGCAACCCGAATGGCATGGCGTGGGAACCGACCAGCGGCGCGCTGTGGACTGTTGTCAACGAGCGAGACGATCTGGGCCACAACCTGGTGCCCGACTACATGACAGGGGTGCGCGACGGCGGCTTCTATGGATGGCCCTGGAGTTACTACGGCCAGCACGTCGATCCACGGGTCGAGCCGAAGCGGCCGGATCTCGTTGCCACGGCGATCGTGCCCGATTACGCACTGGGCTCGCACGTGGCGCCGCTTGGATTGGCGTCGAGCGTGGGGAATTCGCTCCCCGCGCAGTTTGCCAACGGCATGTTCATAGGCCAGCATGGATCATGGAATCGCAAACCGCGCAGTGGCTACAACGTCGTGTTCGTTCCCTTTACAGCGGGCCGGCCATCGGGTGTGCCGTTCGACGTGTTGACCGGGTTCGTCAACGAAGACGGCAAGGCGCGCGGTCGGCCGGTCGGTGTGGCAATCGATCGGCGCGGTGCTTTGCTGGTGGCTGACGACGTGGGCAACACCATTTGGCGCGTGACGTCCGCCGGTGCCAAGTAGCGCGGCGGCGTCGCTTGCGGCAGCGGCGCTGATTGTCGTTCGCTGCAGCCGCGGACGCGGAAGTCGCTGCAACGCACGTCGACACCGCTGAAGCGTCGCGCCGCGTTGTAAATTCGACCAACGAGCTGCGCCGAGAGCAGAAGCTGCCTCCCACGTGGAATGCGCCGCAGCTCCAAAGCGCGGCGCACTACTTTGCCGACTTCATGGCCCGCACCGGCAAGTACGGTCATGCCGCTGACGGCAGCGAGCCCGCGGTGCGCGCCAAACGATTTGGCTACGACTACTGCATCGTCGCCGAGAACATCGCACAGCTATACAGCTCGGCCGGCATCGGCACAGACGAGCTCGCACGCCGCTTGTTTGATGGCTGGCAGAGCTCCCCCGGACATCGCAGGAATATGCTTAACGCGGGCGTCACGGAAACCGCAGTCGCCGTTGCGCACAACGCGCAGAATGATCGCTACTACGCGGTTCAATTGTTCGGCCGACCGGCGTCGCAGTCTATCGACTTCACGGTTGCAAATCGTGCGGGCGTCATCGTTGAATACGCACTCGATGGCCAGACATTTGAGTTGCCGCCGCGCGCGATCAGCACACACCGGAGCTGCGGCCGCGCAGAGCTGCAATTCCGCGGGAAAACCCTGCGGCCGAAGACGGGGGAGAAGCTGTCGATAGTGAACGAACCGAGCGGACTGAGCATCCAAGCGCAGTAGCCGGTGCTGTAATAAGCGTTGGGTGCGACCGACTAACGCGTGTTCGGAAAATGCCCAACTGAGGATGACAATGATGACTCGACGTACTCTATTGACGACACTGGCGGCGCTCGGCTTTGGCGGCGGCCCCGCACGCGCCATCGGCGCCGATTCGAAATCACCGGCGGCCAACGTACGCAACCCGAGCGCCGTCGCGAAAATAAGTTACACCGATGCCGAATGGAAGTCGCGTCTGACGCCGGAGCAGTACCGCGTGCTGCGTCATGAGGGCACCGAGTCGCCCGGCAGCAGCGCGTTGAATCACGAGAAGCGCGCAGGAACCTTTCACTGCGCGGGCTGTGAATTGCCGTTGTTCGCGAGCTCTGCCAAGTTCGAGAGCGGCACCGGCTGGCCGAGTTTCTTTCAGTCGCTCCCCGACGCCGTCGGCACCAAGACCGATTACAAATTGATCTTGCCGCGCACCGAGTATCACTGCGCGCGGTGCGACGGTCACCAAGGCCACATATTCAACGACGGCCCCGCGCCGACGGGGCAGCGCTATTGCAACAACGGTGTGGCGCTCAAATTCGTACCGGCGGCCGCATGAACGTACGCGTGTGGATTGCGGCCTTGGCGGTCAGCGGCATCGCCGCCGGAGTTGGGTTCGCGCAGGTCAAGCAGGACAAGGCCGCTGTTCCGGCGGCGCGCCCCGGTCAGACCGCGGTCGCTACGTTTGCCGGCGGCTGTTTCTGGTGTACCGAAGCCGACTTCGACAAGGTCGACGGCGTCATTTCAACCACGTCGGGCTATACGGGCGGAAAAGTTGCCAACCCGACCTATGACGTCGTGTCGGCCGGCAACAGTGGTCACGCGGAATCCGTGCAAGTCACGTTCGATCCGAGCAAGGTGACGTACTCCAAGCTGCTCGAGTACTACTGGCGCACGATTGATCCCACCACCAAGGACGCACAATTTTGTGACCACGGCACGCCGTATCGAACCGTCATCTTCGTGCACGATGAGCAGCAGCGCGCGGCGGCGGAAGCGTCGAAGAAAGCACTGGATGGCAGCAAGCCGTTTCGCGAGCCGATCGTGACCGAGATCGTCAACGCTGCGCAGTTTTATCCAGCCGAGGAATATCATCAGGATTACTACAAGAAGAATCCGTTGCGCTACAAGTTTTATCGGCTCAATTGCGGGCGTGACGCGCGTTTGAAGCAACTGTGGGGTGAGCAGGCGCACCACCCATAGCCGGCATGATCAAGCGGCGCGGCGCGGCGCGCGCCGCGCCGCGTAAAGTTTCATCAGCGGCGTCACCGATATGCCGTGCACGACGATCGACGCCGCAACTGCGGTAAGTACGATCGCGACCATCTGCTCAGCGAGCGCCGGCGGCAGGCCTTGGCCGATTGCGTACAGCAGGTAGTAAATCGATCCGATGCCACGAATGCCGAACCAGCCGATCAGCAGCCGCTGGTCGCGTGCCATCTGAAGACCCGCGAGCCCAAACAGCACGGCGACTGGACGCACGACGAGAAACAACAGCAGCAGGTAGACGATCGCGTAGGGCGGCAGCTTGATCAGCGTGAGCATCGCGCCCACGATCACGACCACCGCAACTTCTACGATGCGCTCCAGCTGCTCATTAAAGCCGCGTATTGCTTGCGTCATGTAGGCGCCGGCGAGCTGCGGGTCGGTCGCGACTTCTTGCTTGTCGGCGGACGCAAGTTCGGTTTTGAGCTCTGCATCTTTAGCTCGCGACTTCGCCCTCCTCCCGGGCTGGCGCTGCGACCTTTGCAATGCCAAGCCGGCGGCGAATACCGCCAGGAAACCGTAGGTGGAGGCCAGCTGCGCGGCGCCGTACGCGACGCCAATCAACCCCAGCATCAGGAACTCATCAAGTCCCACCGCCTCCTGATGGCGCGTGCGTAAGTACAGCACGAGTCGCCCGATCGCGTAACCGCACAGCGCGCCGATCATCAGACCGCCCGCAATTGCCCAGATCAGATCGCGCGTGATCCAGCGCCAATAGCCTGCGCCTACATCGTGCAGCCCCATCAGGCCGAGCCCGAGCATCACGAAGGGAAATGCAGCGCCGTCATTCAGACCTCCCTCGCCAGTCAGGCTGAATCGCACCGAATCGCGATCGTCATCGTCGGCGACCTGCACGTCGGATGCGAGCACCGGGTCGGTCGGCGCCAGCATCGCCGCCAACAGGATTGCCGCACCCAGTGGAAGGTTCAGCAATACGACGCCGGCGGCCGCCAACATTGCGATCGTGATCAGCATTGACAGCGTGGCGAGCCGCAACGTCGCACGCCAGCGCCGGTCCGATAGCGGCAGAGCCAGCTTCAAGCCAACTGCAAACAGAGACACGAGCACCGCTGCTTCGGCGATCACCTCAAGCAGGTTGTGATCGGCGGTCGGCGAAGGATCGAGCGCCGCGACGCCCGCCGGGCCGAGCGCGAAGCCAGAGAGCAGATACAGCATTGACGTGCTCAACGGAAGACGCCGCAGCAGCGTTCCCGACAGCGCCATCACGGTGAAGATGGCGCCGGCGATCAACGCCCAGATCGCAAACGTCACTGCGCAGTCAACACCGGCTAAGAATTGACTGCGGTGCTGCGATGATCAGCGGCTGCGTTCGCCGGTTTTGCGCCCCGACCGCTTCGCAGGCCGCTTCGACTTACGCGGCGCGGCCGAGCCGGCGCTGGGGCGTTCGCTGGTTCCGCTGGACGCGACTGCGCCGGCCAGTGCCGGCGCCTCCATCATCCGCTGCACGGCGGTTTGCCACTGCCGCATCGCGGAGTCGACCATTGCCATCGGGTTTGTCGTTTCCGCCCCGCTTGTCCGCAGGCCAGCGAGCGACGGCAGAGCCATCGACCCTTGCATCGTGCTTCCGAGAGCATCACGCATGCGCTCCATCATCGAGTAGCTCGCGCGCACGATGTCGTTGTTCATCTCGGCTATCGCTTGCACGATTTCACGCTGATAACGCACGCCCTGCTCGGCGGCAGGCCCCGCAGCTTCCGACACCGAGTGCGTGACGTTGCCGCCGTCACGCGCTGCCGACATCGATTGTGCGATCGACAGCTGGCCGTCAGCACCGGCACGCATTGCCTGCAACGTGAGCCGCTGCAGACGCTGCATTCCATTTAGCGCTGCATTTGCGATCTCTGCAGTCGCCGTAGCTTGCGCCTCGTAAAAGTTTGCGAATGGATTTGCGTTCGCGCTCCTCTGTGTCATGGTGTACTCCTCGTGTTTATACGTGGCGCCTGTCCGGCGCCATCGAAACCCAGCGGGTTTGATTCAGCTTACGCGGCTTTCCGCACTGTGCGGCCGGCGCTCTTTTTGGCAGGCTTCTTCGCGGATTTTTTCGCGGCCGGCTGCTTCGCAGCCGCCTTGCGTGCCGCTGAACCTTCGGCGCGCGTCTCATTGCCGCCGCTTTTTCGCTTCAGGCTCGCGCGCAGCGCATCCATGATGTCAATCACCTTGGCGCTCTTCTGCGAGCCCGCCGCATCCTGGGGAACGGTGATCTCCTCACCTTCGACTTTTTTCTGAATCTGCGCTTCGATGCGTTGCTGTACGTCGTCGGTGTACCGCGACGGATCGAAAGCCTTCGACGTGATGCTGTCGATCAGCTGATTGGCGAGCGCGAGTTCCTGCGCGCTGACCTTCGCGTCCGGAATCTCGATCTCACCGATCGGGCGCACTTCGTCTGCGTACAGCAGTTCCTGCAGGATCAGCCCTTCATCGACGACGCGGATGTTGACCAGGTATTGCTTGCCGCGCGCGGCCCACCGCCCGATGGCCGAGCGGCCCTTGTCGCGCATCGCTTCGGCAAGCAGTCGATAAGGCTTGGCGCCGCCCTTATCGGGGCCCAGGTAGTAAGCCTTTTCGAAGAACACCGGGTCGATCGATGCGGCGGGCACGAATTCCGTGATCTCGACCGCGCCCGACGACACCTGCTCGAGCGCCTTCAATTCTTCCTTGGTGAAGGTGACGAAGCGGTCTTTCTCGAACTCGTAGCCTTTGATCATTTCGTTGCGCGCGACGACTTCGCCCGAGTCAGCCGAAACGTATTGTTGCTTGACCCGCCCCCCCTTTGCGTCAAGCATCGTGAACGACACCCCCGCGCGGGGGTTGGTCGCGGCGAACATCCTGACTGGAATAGTGACGAGCCCGAACGTGATCGTCACCGATTGCAAGGAACGAGCGGCCATGATGAGCTTTCCAGAGTTGTGCGCGCCCGCTGTGGCAAGCGCCAATCCTGCGATTAGTCAGACCACATAAAAAACACTATAAATCAACTAGTTTAGCCTTTTTATTAAGGTTATTTCTACATTGCATTGGCTTGCGAAAGAACTCGAACACGTGTCGGTGCGGCGCATCGACAACCCACCGCCCCTGCCGGACCTCTTCCAGTCGTGCACGCTCGAAGCCCCGCAGTGAAGGAATGTCATCGGGCGACACGCTATTGCGTGGCGGCACGTCATTCCAGCCGAGCAGTAGATCCCCGCCGGCGCGCAGATGGGCGTGGCATGCGGCGAACGCGGCATCGGCGTCCGCGAGCGCGTTCAGCCCCCAACCCAGCACGCCGTTGCAGATGACGAGGTCGAAGTACGCGGGCTTTACATGACGGCCCAAGTACTGCAGCTGATCGACGATGTGGTTTGCGCTGCCGTATCGACGCCGCCGTGCCACCGGATCGATGGTCCAGTATGCGCGCCCGGCAAAGTACTCGCCGTAACACCTCGTATACGGGGCACACCCGACGAACAGCACGGATTGGATATCGGGGCGGCGCGCGTAGGCGGGCAAGATAGTTTGTTCAAGTACACGCCGGTCTTCGCTAAGCAATCGCGGGGGCAAGCCCATCGCGCCCCGGCCAGCCAGCGCCACAGTGCGCAGCAGGCCTTGAATCGAAGGAACAATCACGCTGCCGCGCCTTATGGAATGGCGCGGTCGATCACGAGCGACATTCCCTGGGTGCCTACTTTCACCTTCTCGGCGGCGCCTTCCAGATCGCCGCTCGTAGGTATCGCATTGCCGGAGCGCGATACGCGGGCGTTGACCATGACTTCGCTCAACGCTGAAATCTTTGCGGTCGGCGACATCGCGCGTGAGTCATCCAGGGTGAACCGCAACGGCAGCTCGCTGACGCGCGCGCGCACGACGGCGACAGGCATGCGTGACCCGTCGGCCGGGCGTGCAAATACGAATACCGAATCGTCGGGCCTGACCTTCGATGCAAGCGCGGGACTAAGTGCCACCGTGCCGCCAACGCTGCGAGCATCGCCAACACCCGCCACTGGCGCTCCCTTCGAAGCCTGCGCGACCGGTGGCAGACCTGCCAGCGAGCGCGCTTCATCGATGCTGCCCTGCACGCGTTGCCTCAACGGTGAATCTGCAGGTGCCGTGTCCCGCAGGCGCTGCCAGTATTCGGCGGCAGCCTTGTATTCCTTGCGATCGAACGCCTCGGAGCCGGCCATGGCGAGCGCTTTCCATTGTGTGGGATCGATCTTCAGCGCAAGTCGCACCAGCTCCATCGGCTTGCCGGCAAAGTTTCGTCCTTGATTCATCGCCAGCGCGTCGGCGTAGTCAGCCAGCATATCGGCATCGTTGGGAACCAGTGCGCTCAGCGTTTCGTACGCGGTAGCGGCCTCCTGGAAATTGCCCATCGCGTAGTGCGTACGCGCCAGAATCATCCACCCCTCAACGTTATCCGGTTCCTTTACGAGTCTCTGCTTGACCTGCGCAATCATCGCATCAACCTGCTCGCGGGTCGGCTGCTGATCCGGCGCGAGCGCGGCCGATGGTGACAGAGCACCGGGAGTGCCGACCTGCCAGTAAAGCGCCGCTGCCGCAGCCGGGATCAAGAGTGCAATGACGACCGCAGGCCATGCATGATTGCGCTGATCGGTGCGTGTGGAATGGGGCGCTGCGCGCGCTTCATCCAGCAGCCGGCGCTCAAGCTCGCTTCTGGACTCCGTGTATTGCTCGGCGGATATTGTTCCGCGGGCGAGGTCGGAATCGAGATCGGCGAATTGATCCTTGAAGATCGTCACGTTCGCCGCCGCATGCTCGACGGCGCGCGCTGAGGTGGGCCGCAGCAGCGGCCACAGAACCCATGCCAGCGCCACCGTCACCATCGCAACGGCGATAACCACGAACAGCGTCACTGTAAATGACCCAGCAGACGCTCGGCTTCGGCGTGCTCGGCGTCGGACAGCGGCCGCTCGACCGCACGGCGGCGCCGTTTGCGCAGAGCGCGCGCGAACGCAATTAACGCCGCGATCGCCAGTAACGCGGGGCCAAACCACAGCAGCAATGTGTGCGGCTTGACCGGCGGGCGATACAGCACGAAGTCGCCATAACGCGCGACCATGAAATCCATGATTTCACGATCGCTGCGGCCGGCGCGGATCTGCTCGTTGATCTCACGCCGCAGGTCGACCGCAAGCTCGGCGTTCGATTCGGCGATCGACTGGTTCTGGCATACGAGACAACGCAGCTGCTCGGCCAGCGCCACCGCACGCCGCGCGGTGGCGGCATCGAGCGGTAGTGCCGGCTTGGTCGCGAGAGCGATGCCGGTCATCAACATCAGCATCAAGGCAAACGCAACGCGCATCGCCGTCACGACTGCCGCAGCTGCTGCACGAGCGGCAGAATCTTGTCGCGCCACACCTCGGCGGTGATCGGGCCGATCTGCTTGAAGCGAATCACGCCGGCCTTGTCGATCACGAACGTTTCAGGCACGCCGTACACGCCGTACTCGATGCCGACGCGGCCGTCGGCATCGGCGGCCGAGAGTTGGTAAGGGTCTCCCATCTGTCGCAGCCATCCGAGTGCAGCGTCGCGCTGGTCTTTGTAGTTGAGACCGACAATCGGCACGACTTTTTTCTTCGCGAGGTCGACCAGCAACGGATGTTCGACGCGGCACGCCACACACCACGATGCCCAGACATTGAGCAGCCACACCTGGCCTCGCATCTGCTGCGGCGAAAACGTCTGTTCGGAGACTGCGAGCTGCGCCAGCTGAAATGAAGGCGCAGGCTTGCCGATGAACGGCGACGGCACTTCACGCGGATTCAGACCGAGCCCGACGAACAGAAAGCCGGCGAGCACCGCGAAGATCGCTAACGGCAACGCGAAGCGCAGTGCGGATTTTGGCTCCGACGCAGCAGCGCGCGCGGCATTCATTGCATTGTCGACGACATCGCTCACGCGGGCACCTCGGCTGCCGATGCGCTGCGCCGAGCCAGCAATCGATAGCGGCGATCCGACAGCGCAAGGGCGCCGCCCAACGCCATCAGCAGGCACCCGCTCCAGATCCAGGTCACCAACGGCTTGTGATAGACGCGCACGCTCCAAGCACCCTGACCGCTCGGATCGATCGGCTCGCCCAGTGATATGTAGATGTCGCCCAGCGGACCGGTGTCGATCGCGGCCTCGGTCATCGGCATCTTCTGCACGTTGTAGATGCGTTTTTCGGGATACATCGTCACCACCGGATTGCCGCCGCGACTGACCTCGACCATGCCGCGTGCGCCGGTGTAGTTGGGACCCACGAGCTTCTGCGTGCCGTTGAACTTGATGTCGTAGCGCCCTACCTGCACGGTTTCGCCCACGTTCATCCGCATGTCGCGCTCGACCTGGTAGCCGTTGACGACAGTCACTCCGACGATGAACACGGCGATGCCGAAGTGCGCCAGCTGCATTCCCCAATAGGCGCGACCTTGCGCGCGCAGGCGCTCGAGCAACCCTCCGCGCACATGCCGAATCCGCTCCTTGATGTTCAGCGCGATCGACGCCATCACCCAGAACGCGAGAAACAGTCCGAAGCTGATCCACGGCGTAAAGTGGCCCGCAATCACCGGCACGATCAGCGCAGTCACCAGCGCGACCACGAACGCCCATTTCAGCCGCGTCGCCAGGTCCGGCATTTCGGCCTTCTTCCAGCGCGCCAGCGGTCCGATGCCCATCAGGAACACCAACGGCGCCATCACCGCCCCGAACACCAGGTTGAAATACGGCGGTCCGACCGACGCCTTTGGCAGCGACAGTGCGTCGAGAAACAGCGGATACAGCGTGCCGAGCAGTACCGATGCGGCCGCCACCCCCAGCAACAGGTTGTTCAACAACAGAAACGACTCGCGCGATACCGTTTCAAACCTGCCCCCCAGTCCGACTTTCGGCGCACGCCACGCAAATAGTGCGAGCGACGAGCCGATCACCAAGACCAGGAACGCGAGGATGAAAACACCGCGCTTCGGATCAGTCGCAAATGCGTGCACCGACGTCAACACACCCGAACGCACCAGGAACGTCCCCAACAGCGACAGCGAAAACGCGCAGATCGCGAGCAGCACCGTCCAGCTTCTAAAGCTGCCGCGCTTTTCAGTCGTGGCCAATGAGTGGATCAATGCGGTGCCGACCAGCCACGGCATGAAAGACGCATTCTCGACCGGATCCCAGAACCACCAGCCGCCCCAGCCCAGTTCGTAATAGGCCCACCAGCTGCCGAGCGCGATGCCGCAGGTCAGAAAACACCAGGCGAGTGTCGTCCAGGGCCTCGACCAGCGTGCCCAGGCAGCGTCCAGCTTGCCGCCGAGCAGCGCCGCTATCGCGAACGAAAAAGCCACCGAGAAGCCGACGTAACCCATGTAAAGCATGGGTGGATGGAACACCATGCCCGGGTCCTGCAACAGCGGGTTCAAGTCGCGACCATCGGCAGCAGCCGGCAGCAAACGGTCGAACGGATTCGACGTCAACAGCATGAACAGCAAAAATCCGATCGAGATCACGCCTTGCACGCCAATTACGCGCGCGACCATGTCATCCGGCAAGTGGCGTGAAAAGACCGACACCGCGAACGTCCACCACGCGAGCATCAACACCCAAAGCAGCAACGAGCCTTCGTGCGATCCCCAGCTCGCTGCGATTCGATAATGCAGCGGCAGCTGCGAATTCGAGTTGCTCGCAACGTTGCCAACCGAGAAATCGTTCGAGACGAACGAGGTCACCAGGCACCCGAACGCCAGCGTGATGAACAGCACCTGTCCGCGCGCGGCAGGGCGCGCGACGGCCATCAGCGTGCGGTCAGCGCGTGCGGCGCCAACAATCGGCAACACCGCCTGCGCGGTAGCGAGCAGCAGCGCGAGGATCAGCGCGAAGTTTCCAATTTCAGGAATCACGATGGGTTACTGCAGTGTCTTGCGCGCTTTTTGCGCCTGCTCGACCGCATGCGCGGCATCTGGTGGAGTGTAGTTCTCGTCGTGTTTGGCGAGCACCTCGTGCGCGCGAAACACGCCGTCGTCGCCCAGCTTGCCTTGCGCGACGACACCCTTGCCTTCCTTGAACAGGTCCGGAAGGATTCCGGTGTACACGACCGGGATGATCTTCGCGGTGTCGGTGACGTTGAACGACACCGTCAGTCCATCCGACTGCCGCTTTAGGCTGCCCTGCACGACCAGCCCACCGATCCTGAATGCCTTGCCCTGCGGCGCTTCCTTGTTTGCGATCTGCGACGGGCTGTAGAAGAACACCAGGTTCTGCTGAAAGGCCGATAGCACCAGCGCGGCGGCTACACCCAGCACCGCGAGCCCAGCAACAATCAGCGTCAGTCGTTTATGGCGAGGCTTCATTTCGGATTCGAGCTTCGTGTTACTTCCTGTCTCATTTCATGCACCGCTTCGGCACGACGGGCCCTCAACAGCCAGAGTTCGATCCCGATCACGGCCAGCAGAGCCGCGTAGGAGCCCCAGACGTAAAAACCGTAGCCTCCCATCGCCCAGAAGTCAGCCGCGCTGCCCCAGTTCACTTGAGCCGTCCCTGCACGATAAGTTCCTTCGTCCATTCGGCGCGCTTCTCACGCTCGAGCACGATACTGCGCACACGGTGCAATGCCGCACCGATGCTGTACATCCAAAAGGCGAGCGCCATCAGCAGCATTCCCAGAAGCATCGTCGCGGCCATCGAGGGCGAGCGCGTCAGGCTGACCGACGAGCCCTGGTGCAACGTGTTCCACCATTGCACCGAAAAATAGATGATCGGAATGTTGACCACGCCGACCAAAGCGAGCACCGCACCGGCCCTGTCGGCACGGCGGGGATCATCGATGGCAGCCTGCAGCGCCAGAAATCCGAGATACAAAAACAGCAGCACCAGCTCGGACGTCAGCCGTGCATCCCACACCCAGTAGGTACCCCACGTCGGCCGGCCCCACAGCGAACCCGTAATCAGTGCCAGCACCGTCATCAAGGCGCCGGTCGGCGCGATTGCGCTCGCCATCATCGACGACATGCGCGTGTTCATGATCAGTCCGAGGGCAGCCCAGAATGCCATCACTAGATAGAGGAACATCGACATCCACGCGGCAGGCACGTGAATGAAGATGATGCGATACGACTCGCCTTGGGTCGCATCGGTCGGAGCCACGAAAAATCCGATGTAAAGCCCGACAGCACCGAGCACGGCTGCCAGCGTGAAGAACCACGCCGTCATTTTTCCGGCCAGCGGAAAAAACCTCTGCGGCGACGAAAACCAGAATAGACCAGGCCGTGAAATGGAAGCCATGCCGACGCTGCTCATGTCATTCAACCGAAATGCGGAGCGCAACCGCCACTGCCCATGGCGTCAGAACCATCGCAGACAGCGCAAACGCGCCCAGCAGCAGGAAATACGCGGTAACACCGAGGCCGGAACTCGCGGCGCCGACCGCACCGGCGCCGAATATCAGAACCGGTATGTACAGCGGAAGTACCAGCAGTGATGTTAACACCCCGCCTCCGCGCAATCCGAGGGTCAACGCGGCGCCGATCGAACCGATCAGCGACAGTACCGGCGTCCCGAGCGCAAGCGCTACGACCAGCACCATGGTGGCTTTGACGTCGAGATCGAACGCGACGCCGAAAGCGACAGCCATGATGGTCAGCGGCAGACCGGTGGTGAGCCAGTGCGCTGCGGCCTTGCCAAGCACGATCAATTGCAACGGCTCCGCCGACAACAGCATTTGCTCCAGCGTGCCGTCGGCGTAGTCGTTAGAGAACAGTCGCGGCAGCGACAAGATGGCGGCGAGCAGCGCGGCGACCCATACGACGCCGGCTGCGATGTTGCGCAACAATGCAGGCTCAGGCCCGATGCCCAACGGAACCATCGTCACCACCACAACGAAGAAAAACAATGTGTTCAGCACATCGGATTTTTGCCGCATCGCTAGCAGCAGATCGCGGCGAATTACCTGCAAAAAGACGCTCAGCATGCGGCTTCAGGCCACCCGCGCCGCGCTGCCGGCCAGCTCGACATGCTGCTGATGCGGCACGTCGATCGCAACGTCTTGATGGGTGACCAGCACTACCATGTTGCCGTTGCCGACATGGCTCGCAATCCGCTCCGAAAGAGCGGCGACGCCACGCTGATCGAGCGCGATAAACGGCTCATCGAGAATCCACAGCGGCGCGGTGGTGGTCGCGAATAGTCTTGCCAGCGCGACGCGACGGCGCTGCCCTTGCGAAAGTCTCCTCGCGATCGCATGTTCGAATTGCCCGAGGCCGACGGCGTCCAAGGCGCGCCGCAACGCCGCGTGATCGACGTTGCGTCCGGCGACCGCTTGAGCAACCTTTAGATTTTCGTACACCGTCAGGTCTTCCTTCACGCCATTCAGGTGACCGACGTACACGAGATCCTTCCAATACTCCTCGCGCTGCCGGCGAATGTTGCGGCCATGCCAGCGCACCTCACCGGCCGCAGGCTCAAGCAGTCCGCACAGCAGTCGCAGCAGGCTGGTCTTGCCGGTGCCGTTCGGCCCCGCCACTCTGAGCAAAGAGCCCGCGGCCACGGCGAACGCGAGCCCGGCGAACAGCGTTCGTTCGCCGCGCTCGCAAGTTAGGTTGACCGCATCGAGCATCGGCAGGCGTTATAAGCGATGGCGACACTATGCGATAGTCAGATATGAACTCGCAAGGCTCGCCTGCGGCTGCAACACTGGGAACGCCGCTATCGTCAGCGGCACTGAAGGTGATGCTGCTGGGCGCGGGCGAACTCGGCAAGGAAGTGATCATCGCGCTGCAGCGGCTCGGCGTCGAAGTGGTTGCAGTCGACCGTTATCCAAACGCGCCGGGCCACCAAATCGCGCATCGCGCACACGTTATCAACATGGCTGACCCGGTCGCCCTGCGGGCCCTGATAGAAACAGAGCGTCCGTCGATCGTGGTGCCCGAGATCGAAGCGATCGCGACGGATGCGCTGGCAGACGTCGAACGCGACGGGCTGGCGCGCGTCATCCCGACCGCGCGCGCGGCGCAGCTGACGATGAATCGCGAAGGCATTCGCCGCCTGGCAGCTGAAACACTCGGGCTACCTACCTCGACGTATCGCTTCGCCGATTCGTTGGACCAGATGCGCGCCGCCGCGCGTGCGATCGGGATGCCTTGCATTGTGAAGCCGGTGATGTCGTCGTCGGGCAAGGGACAGAGCCGTGTCGACAACAGCGATCAAATCGACGCTGCCTGGCGTTACGCCAGCGCAGGTGGGCGGGTGGCACTCGGCCGTGTGATTGTCGAAGGAATGATCGACTTTGACTACGAGATCACGCTACTGACCGTGCGCGCGCTGGGGCGCGGCGGCGCCATTGAAACGCATTTCTGCGAGCCGATCGGCCACGTGCAGGTCGCGGGCGATTACGTTGAAAGCTGGCAGCCGCAGGCGATGTCCGGGCCTGCGCTGGCCAAGGCGCGGGAATATGCGAAGGCCGTGACCGATGATCTCGGAGGCACCGGCACGTTCGGCGTCGAGTTGTTCATTAAAGGCGACGCGGTGTGGTTTTCCGAAGTCAGTCCGCGGCCGCACGACACCGGCATGGTGACGATGACAACTCAGTGGCAGAACGAATTCGAGTTGCACGCGCGCGCGATGCTTGGACTTCCGATCGATACTTCGTTGCGCAATCCCGGTGCCAGTGCGGTTATCTACGGCGGCCACGACGCGAAAGCGATGAGGTTCGACGGCGTCGACGAGGCGCTGGCAATCGAGGGGACCGACGTGCGCCTGTTCGGCAAGCCGGAGTCGTTCGTCAAGCGTCGTATGGGCGTCGCCCTGGCGCGCGCAGCGACGACGGCCGAGGCCCGCACGCGAGCGAAGGCGTGCGCCGGCATGATCAAGCCGCGTCCCGCTGACGCGCTGCGCTCACAGCCCAAACCACTCGATTGACCGCTGCGACGCGCGCAATTCCAAGTATAGGAGGTTGCGGTGCGCGGTCTACAATGCCGCCCTTCGCGCGCCTCACTGAGCTCGTTGCTTGAAATTCAGCAGCGCTCGATCCGAACGCCATGAAAATACTCGTTGTCGACGACCACTCGCTGATCACCGATGCGCTCAGCATCCTGTTTTTGGACCTCGATCCAAGTGCTGAAGTCATCACGACGCGCACCGCCGAAGGCGCGCTGAAAATCCAGGAAGAACAACCCGAGCTTGATCTGGTCGTGCTCGACCTCGGCATGCCGGGGGTATCCGGCACCGCGTTACTTGAGGCGATGGTCGCTAAAGCGCCGGAAATGAAGATCCTGGTGCTGTCCGGCAACCAGGATCAGCGCAGCGTGATGCGTGTGCTGCAACTCGGTGCGGCCGGCTTCGTGCCGAAGTCGATGGCGTCCGAGACACTGCTGTCCGCCGTTAAATTTGTGCTTTCGGGCGGCGTGTACATCCCGGCCGATCTGTTGGAGGAAGTCAATCGCGCGGGCATCTTCGGTAATTCCGAGCGCACGCGCGAGGGCGACAGCGGCCGCGTCGAACTGACCGAGCGCCAGGAGCAAGTGTTGAAGTTGCTGGCGCGTGGTGCCCCGATCAAGATCATCTGCCGTGAATTAGGGTTGTCGGAAGGAACCGTCAAGACGCACGTGACGGCGATCTATCGCGCATTCGGCGCCTCGAACCGTACCGAAGCGCTGCTGGCAGCACGTCGGCACGGCTACGACATCGGCTGATCCAGTTCAAAACTTCCGCTTCAGATCAGCGCGGCTGGTATTCAGGCACGCCGAACTGCCACAGAAAAAAACTGTACACATCGGCGCTGGTCTGTTGCGCCTGCGCACGCGTGCTGCCCTGCCCGTGACCAATCGTGTAGTCGAGCCGCATCAGCACGGGGCGCTCGGCGCCGGTCGTGTTTGCAAGCTGTGAAGCAAACTTCGCCGACTGCCATACATCGACGCGCGTGTCGTTCACGCCGTGCACCAGCATGACGCCCGGGTAGCGCGTTCCCTGCTTCAGATGGTGATAGCTGCTCATTGCGAGCAGCGCCTTGAATTCGTCTTCACGCTTGACCGTGCCAAATTCGGGCACGTTCGCCACACCGTTGGCGGACACTTCGGTTCGCAGCATATCCATCACTCCGACCACGGGTACGGCAGCGGCGAACAACTCCGGTCGCTCAGTGATCGCGCGGCCGACCAGGATTCCGCCCGCGCTGCCGCCATAGATGCCCATACGCGACGGCGCCGTATACCTATTGGCAACCAGCCACTCGCCGACCGCGATCGCGTCTTTCCAGGTGTTGGGTTTGGTTGCCTTGCGGCCCGCCAACCGCCACTGCTCGCCGTAGAGCCCGCTGCCTCTGACGTGCGCTACTGCGTAGACGCCGCCGCGCTCGAGCCACGCGTACACACGCGGATTGAAGAACGGATCTTCGGTGATGCCGTACGCACCGTAGCCGTAAACGATCGCCGGATTGCGGCCGTCGAGCTTTACATCCTTGCGCACGAGCACCGAAACCGGGACTTCGACGCCATCGTGGCTGCGCACCTTGACTTCGCGCGCTTCGATGTCCGCCGGCGCATCGAAAGCGCCGTCCTTCGCGAGCGCGAGCCGGCGCGGTTCGGTGCCCGCCGCAGACAGCAGATAGGGCTTGGCGACGCGGGTCCATCCACCGAGTGACAACACGACGCCGTCGACGGTCGGGCTCGCATCGAGGATCGAGATGTTGCCTGCGTCGGGTGTGGCGACGTCCTGCACCCTGTCCACGGCGCGATGAGGAACTCGCACCAGATTCATCGCGGCGCCGCGGCGCCGGGTCACATACAGCGCATCGCGCGCCGCCGCGAAATTGACCACGACATCGTCGGACGGCGCGATCACCGTCTCAGACTTCGCAAGATCGGGGCTGGCCACCGGCACGCGCACGACTTTGCCGCGCGGCGCATCCTGCGTGCTAACCAGGTAGATCCAGTCCTGCGCGAAGCGCGCATCGGTCACCGAATCGCCGAGCCCTGCGACCTTGCGCCAGTTTGCGGTCCCGCGCATCGCTGCATCGAGCGGCGCGACGTATACCTCGCGGAAGCGCTCCACTCCGAAGAAAACGACCATCGCGGCCATGCGGGTTCCGGGTATCTGCATCTGGAATCCACCGGCATACGCAGGCAGCTTCAGCTCCGGGTTGCGGCTCGGGCTGAATACCAGCCGATCGTCGACGGTCCTGCGCTCCGGCGTGCCGAGCGCGAGAAAGTGCGTTTCGCGATCGCCAAAGCGTTCGCTGGCGGGAAGCTTGTCAAATCCCTCGCGCAGGCGCGCATAGAACAGCCCGCTGCTGTCATCGAGCCAGCGCACCGCGGCGAAGCGAATGCGATCAACCGGTGGCACGATCGCGCGGCCCGACTGGACTTCGGCGATGTGCAAGGTGCCGATTTCGCCGCCGCCAACCTGCAGTGAATACGCGATCAGCTGGCCGTCGCGCGACACCGCAAAATCTTGCAACGCCACCGGCTTGCCGGCCGCTTTTGAAAGGACCTCGGGATCGATGAGCACGGTGTCTTTACCGTCGGGACCGTCGCGCCACACCAGCTTGAACTGGTTCTCATCGGGTTCGCGGCGCGTGAAAAAGAAGCGGCCTGTGTCGCTGCGATCGAGCTGCGCCACCGTTCCAGGCGCGGAAGCTTCAATCTGACGGATGCGCGCCAGCAGCGTGTCGCGCGCTGGAATCTTCGCCAGAATCGCCGCGGTTGCATCCGCCTGTGAGCGCATCCACTGGGCAACAGCGGGGTCCGAGACATTTTCGAGAAACCTGTAGGGGTCATCGACCGTGACGCCCCAGTAGACATCGGACGTTTTCTGCGGCGCGAGCGGGGCCGCCACTTCGACTCCGGCCACTTTTTGCGCAGCCTGCGCGATTCCGAGCAGTGACCCGGCAACAGCGAATGCATAAACGAAATGTCTCATCAGTATCACCGAAGCAGGAGCCGGCAGTTTACGGCGGTGACTTGCGGCGTGCGACTAGCCCGGGTCGCTGGCCGACGCCGTTTCATCGGCGGTCGTCCGCAGCATCGGCAGCGTCGTCAAACCCAGCATATCTGCCAGCGTGTTGTTCAGGACCGCGGCAGTGGTCGGCTTCTGCAGCACGGTCGGTTCTTCGACGCGGCTGCGCGCAATGGCCGACGACATCGCCGGGCTGAGCTCCATGCGCTCGTGCATCACGCGCTGAAATTCGGACAGCACGTCGACGCCTTGGATCGCGGTCAGCATCACAACCGGGATTGGAAAACCGACCAGCTCGCGCACCCTGAACACCGCTTCGACGCCGCTGATCGAATGCGGGCCGAGGTTATGGTCGGCCAGGATCGCATCGATCCGCTGCTGAACACTGATGCGCTTGATCAGCTGCGCGTTGTAGCCAGTCGACGGCACCACCTCCGCGCCCCACGACTTGATCAACCGCGTCAGACTGTTCAGGATTTCCGCGTTGTCCTCGATGACGACGAACGTGAATCCGTTCAGCGGGCGGATCGTGACGTCAAGCGTCTCCGGTGTCGTGCGCTTGATGCGTAATGGCGAACTGGAGCGCGGCACTTCGACGCGAAACACGGTGCCGGTGCCGGGACGCGTGGTGACAATCAGCGGGTGGCCCAGCAATCCGCAAATGCGCTTGACGATCGACAGACCGAGGCCGAAACCGGAGCCGCTGTTCTCGGCCTTCGAGCTTTCGCCGCGATAGAACTCTTCGAAGATGCGGTCGAGCTCGCCCTGTTTGATGCCGGGACCGGTGTCCCAGATTTCCAGGCTGATCAATCCATTGCGCGGCCGCGAGGCGAGCAACACCCCGCCCCTTTGCGTGTATCGAATCGCATTAGCCAGCAGATTGCGGATCACACGCTGCAACAGCAACGCATCGCTGTCGATCGGAATCCCGCCGCGCCGAATGCGCAACGAAAGCCCCTTCGATGCCGCAAGTGGCGTGAATTCCTGCTCCAGCAGCGAAAACATGTCGTCGATGATGACCTGTTCCACGCGCGGCTGAATCGAGCCCGAGTCGAGGCGCGAGATCTCCAGCAGCTCCTCGACCAGCTTCGACAACGTCTCCACGGCGGTCGAAAGATTGTTGACCAGCGGCTCAAGCGGTCCGTGCGCGCGCTTTTTCAGCAGCGACACATAGATACCGATGGCCTGCAGCGGCTGGCGCAGGTCATGACTGGCGGCGGCGAAGAACTGCGTCTTCGAGCGCGTCGCATTCTCCGCCTCTCGGCGCGCCTCCTCGGCCATGCGCTTTTCTGCGACCAGCTGCTCGACCAGCACCTCGTTTTCGTACGTGTTCTTGACCGACTCGAACACGGCGTTGCCGAAGTCGCGGCCATACAGCACGGTGAACAGGAACACCGCGGTCATCACCACCGCGGCGGTGTAG
>JBBQQC010000022.1:0-56126 GCA_038216465.1 Burkholderiales bacterium
CTCACGCGCAGGCACTTTGGCGAAGTCAAGGCTGCGTCCCAGCTCGGCCGCCACCTCGTCAAATTCTTCCGGCGAGATCTTCAGGTCACGATGCGCGTTCTCAAGGCCCATATGAGTTTTGCTAGGCTTGGTTGGCGAGAATTTGATTGGTCCGCCCGTGGCTTCGCAGACCCACAGGGTTCGCATGAACTTGAGGCCCGGTAACCTGCTCAGATTGTTCGTGTGCCATTCCCTGAGGGCCGGGTTCTTCGAAGTCTTGCCAACGATCGGGTTCTGCACCACCGCGTCGCTGAAATGGTCAACGACCGCGGCGATGGCGAACACGCCGCCGAGCCTTTCATAAAGACTCTTCTCGGTTTTTGGAGCGGCTTGCAGCGGCAGTGACACGATGAATAGCGAAAGTATTGCAATTGAGAACTTCTTCATGAAAAACTCCTTGATTGAATCATCGGCCGCACGTGCGAGACATGCGGGCCCAACGTTGAAGTTCACCTGCGGCTGTAGGCCCGCGGCACTGAGTCAAATGGCTGCGAGCCGCAGTTAAGACAAATTCATTTCGTTACTTACATTGGATGCAGCACCGTTGGCTCGCGTTCCCGCTTTCTTCGGTGACTGTAGAGTTGTTTTGACACATCGTGGTGAGTGCGGTATGCCACGATGATTTCTCAAGGCATCTGGAGGCCAAGCAATGAGCATTACGCGACACGACCAGAGCGCAATCCTCTCGCAAGCCGTCGTGCACGGCGACACCGTTTACCTGGCGGGCATCGTGGCGAAAGACATGAACAAGGACGTCAGAGGCCAGACGAAGCAGATTCTCGACGAGATTGATCGTCTGCTCGCCCAGTGCGGCTCGAGCAAGTCCAAGGTCATTCAGTGCCACATCTGGGTGACTGACATTCGCAACCGCGCGCCGATGAACGAGGTGTGGACCGAATGGGTCGACAAGAAGAACCTCCCGGCGCGCGCGTGCGTCGAGGCAAAGCTTGCCGATCCGAACGCTCTGGTCGAGATCATGGTGACCGCGGGCCGATAGTGACAGCTGAAAGCGGCAGCAGCTTACGTGTGGGCTCCGAGGGAGGATTGATGAGCACCGCCGCTACGCCGTTTGAGCTGTATGTCAGCGACGAAGTGCTGGCCGATCTCAGGGCGCGCCTTACGCGCGTGCGATGGCCCGACGAAGTGCCGAGTAATCGCTGGCAGTACGGCACCGAGCTGGCATACCTAAAGTCGCTGGTGGACTACTGGCGCGATCGCTATGAATGGCGCACACACGAAGCGGAGATCAACCGGTTCGCTCAATACAAAGTCCGGCTAGCGGGTATCGATGTGCATTTCATCCGTGCGGAGGGCAAGGGGCGCGCGCCGTTACCGCTGCTGATTTCACACGGCTGGCCAGGATCGGTGTACGAGTTCCATAAGCTGATCCCCATGCTGACCGACCCCGCGCGCTTCGGCGGCGATCCGGCCGATGCTTTTACCGTCATCGCGCCGTCGCTGCCTGGCTATACGTTTTCTTTCAAACCGAATCAGCAACGGTTTTCTGTTGAGCAGATCGCCGATGTGTTCGCGGAACTGATGACCGACGTGATGGGTTACCCGCGATTTGCCGCGCAAGGCGGCGACTGGGGTGCTTTCATTACTTCTCGCCTGGGCTATGCCTACCCTGAACGGATCATCGGCATTCATCTAAATCTGCTCGCGCTGCGGCGAGACACGTCCGTGCCCGCCCGCCCCACCGAGGAGGAGCGACGCTATTTCGAGCAGCGCACCCACTGGATGAAAGAGGAAGCGGGCTACACCTGGATACAAGGCACGAAGCCGCAGACCTTGGCCTATGCGCTGACTGATTCGCCGGTCGGGCTGGCAGCATGGATCGTCGAAAAATTTCAAACCTGGAGCGACAACAACGGTGACCTGGACGGCTATATCGGCCGCGACGCGATGCTTACCAACATCATGCTGTACTGGATCAACGGTGCGATCGGCTCCTCGTTCTGGCCCTACTACGCGCGCATGCACGGGCCGTGGCCGATACCAGACGGAGCCCGTATCGAAGTGCCGACTGGCTATGCGGAGTTTCCGAAGGAGATATTGCGGCCGCCGCGCTCGCTTGCGCTGTCGATGTACACGGACATTCGTCGCTGGACAAAGATGCCAAAGGGCGGGCACTTCGCTGCGCTTGAGCAGCCGAAGTTGCTGGCAGACGAGATTCGTGAATTCTTTCGGCCGCTGCGCTGAGCGGTCAGCGGTATCGGGCCAACGTTTAACGCGTCTTAACGGTGCTTCGCCTCTTTACGCGGTGGCGAAGTCATCAAGCCACCGCTCCAGAAATTGACGATCTGCTTGACACCTTTGGTCATCGCGTTTGTTGTTTGACGCTTTGCCGCCGCAGTGGCACGGCCGCGCACGGAGCCCGCTACAGCGTTGGCGCCGCTTAACCACATGCTCAGAAAAGGGTTCTTCTTGGTCCAAGGATTTCTCATCTGCTGCCTCGCATGAATTGCCCATCGTACGTGAAAGGGTCGATTCCTCAGTACCAGGCAGATCTGCACACCTATTTGTCTACACTTCTCAGGCGTGGGCGGCCGAAGGCCGACTTCTCAGTGTGAACGGAGCGGTATGTCTCTTTCCTTCTCGGCACTCGACCTCGTTCCTCTTCTACGCGGAGGTACAAGCGCCGCTGCGCTCCGCAATGCCGGGGAGCTTGCGCAAGCGGTCGATCGCTTCGGCTACACACGGCTCTGGTACGCCGAGCATCACAACATGCCAGGCATCGCAAGCACCACCCCCGAGATCTTGATCGCGCACGTCGGCGCGATGACTAGCCGGATTCGTCTCGGCGCGGGTGGAGTCATGCTTCCGAATCACTCGCCGCTTAAGGTCGCCGAGTCTTACAAGCTGCTCGAGGCGCTCCATCCGGGGCGCATCGACCTGGGAATCGGACGCGCGCCGGGCACCGATGGCCTGACGGCGCTTGCGCTACGCCGCTCGCGTGCAGCGCTGGTCGCGGATGACTTCCTCGAGCAACTGAGCGAGCTCATTGCGTGGGGCAGTGGTGAGTTTCCTTCCGATCATCCGTTCCGCGCTGTCCGTGCCATTCCCGACGATAGACCGCTGCCACCGCTTTACATCCTCGGCTCGAGCGACTACGGCGCGAAGCTGGCCGCGCAAATGGGTGTCGCGTTCGCTTTCGCAGGACACTTCAGTCCGGACCCGCCCGAGCCTGCGATGCGCGCCTATCGCGCGGAATTTTCCACGCGAGGCGTGCTCCAAAAGCCACACGCGATTCTCGCGCTGTCGGTCTATTGCGCTGACACCGAGGCAGCGGCTCAGCGCATGGCCTCCTCGGCGTTGCTGTCGTTTGTCCAACTCCGGACCGGACGTCCGGGGCGCATGCCGAGCCCGGACGAAGCGATGTCGTATGTCTTCTCGCCGGAGGAACAGGCGCTTGTTGCTTCATACAAGAAGCTGCAGATCGTTGGCACACTCGAACAGGTCCGCGTGCGCATCGAGGACCTTGCCGCGCGAACACAAGCCGACGAGGTGATGATCGCAACGCACGCGTGGGACCTTGCCGCGCGCGTCCGTTCTTACGAACTCGTCGCCGAAGCTCTCGACTCGCCTGAGTTCAAGGTCGGCGCTGAACGAAACCAAATGTGATGAAGGACCGGCTAGACATCGCCGCAGCCACTCGTACATCCCCCGCGCGACGCGAATGTGAAGTCCATGACCACCGCGCGTCTCTAGGTTTGTGCTTCAGCCGTGTTCTGGAAGATCCGGAAGATGACGAACTCCGCGGGACGCAGCGGGGCGATGCCGATTTCGCAGATGAGACGGCCGTTCAGGATGTCGTCTTGCGTCATCGTGGTATGGTCGCAGACGACGAAGAAAGCCTCCTCTTCCTTGCGTCCGAGGAGCGCACCGAGACGCCACTGCGAGCGCAGGAACAGGCGGATGGTGTCGACGACGCGGGCCCAGAGGCGATCGTCGTTCGGCTCGAACACCACCCATTGAGTGCCCTCGTAGATCGACCGCTCAAGGAAGATGAAGAGCCGTCGCACGTTCACGTACTTCCACAGCGAATCTGAGGTCAGGGTGCGCGCGCCCCACACGCGGATCCCGCGCTCAGAAAACTCGCGGATGACATTGACCCCCAGCGGATTGAGGACGTCCTGGGTCGCATCGTCAATGTCCGTGGTGAGGTCGAGCGCGCCACGGAGAATCTCATTGGCGGGCGCTTTGAAAACGCCGCGCTCCATGTCGCTGCGCGCGTAGACACCGACAACGTGGCCGCCGGGCGGCACCTCCGTGCGCGCACCAGTATTCGGATCGGAAACGACGATCCAAGGGTAGTAGAGCGCTGCGTACTTGGTGTCCTGGATCGCGCTGCGCGGCTCGAAGTTGGTCACGTCCAGCGCCTTGTCCGGATCGACCACAGCGAAGCGGAATTTCAGATTCTCGCAGTGGGTGATCACCGCCTTGTTCACCGCAACCGTGGCGCCGGGCGCGTACACGAGCGCAACCTCGCGATAAGGATCGAGCTCGAGTGCGGCCAAACCTTGCGGTGAAGTGCGTAGCGGCAACAGCACCTTCCCCTCGAAGTCCGCCACATCCAGCGATGCGGCGCCGTACGTGCCGTTGGTGGCCAGCTGCGCAAATTCCTTGGCCGGGGGCGCGGTGCCCTGGCCGGTGGCGACCAGTTCTGCCAGGGCAGAGTTGTTGGAGATGCGCTTGTACCAGTAGCTTGCTGCCTGGTCGTCGATCTCCAAGTCGTCGAAGGTCTCAACGACATCGGGAAATGGCGGCTTCGTCGCGTCGTCAAACCAGTCGAGCGGATTGCCGTTCGGAGGCGTGGAGTAGTACGCGAGACGCAGCTTGAATCCGACGGGCACCATGGTGTTGTTCGGACCCGGCTTTAGTGTGGAACTGTCGTCGACCTTCGCGTAAACACGCTGGCCCCAGAGGCCGGGGCCGACGGCGCGCACGATGAAACTCGGTCCTAAGGCCGCCTCCGCCGTTATCTCCGCATCATCGGTAACGCGGCAGACGTACAGGCGCTTGCCGCCATTTTCGAAGAAGCCATTAACGGCATACGGCATGAACTTCGTGTCACCGAACACGTTGCCGAACCAGCGAACATAGTCTGTGTAGCTGGTCACGAGGCGAGGCTTCGTCGGGCCGCGCTCGGTCTCGCCAATGAAAGCCGCCGTACTCGTCGGCACGCCTTCGATTGGCTTTGGTCCCCGCTCGATCTCCTCGATGTAGACACCGGGATGCAGATATTCGGGCACGGCGAGTCTCAGGCGCCACTCACGACTACAACTCAACGGTACTGCCGTACCAAATCTTGAAGCATAAGCAGCCGTGACCGATTCTCATCGGAGCTAGGTTTCCGCATCGGCAAGTATTGCCTCGCCTTTCGTCAGCCACGACATGCCAAAAGCGACTACGGCGACAGACTCCAGCCACAAAACGGGGCTGAGCTTTTTTATCGCTACATCACCTGGAAGCAGTGCAAGTAGCACGATCAAGCCGATACAACCCAGAATCGTATATCCGCACAGTGTGTAAACGACATTGCGTTGCAATTTACGGCGAGTCGGTGGTTTGGCGAGATCGGTTTTCCTGAAGAGTGCGAGCGAGAAATAGGCGAGTGTCAGGAAGAACAAGGCGGCGAAAACTAGATGCAAGATACCGACCGTCCTGGCACTTGCCGATGGAGCTGCATCTATATGAGTCGGAAAGAAGGCGACACCGAGAGCAAATATGCACGCCAGGTCACCGGCTATGTCGTCTTTGCGCTCGTAACCTCGATACGACATCATGAACACCGCAATTGCGCACAGACTTCCCACAAAGATGTCCCGCATGCCGGTGTGGTAGTAGCTGCTTAACGAGCTCTGTATTCCCGGCCCGTCCACCAGTAGCTTGCCGAGCACGAGCACAAAAGGCAGCGCGAGTCCGATGATCCCGACCGCCTTTCGCAGGGTCAGGTAGGAAATGACTAAGTTTCCTGGTGGCTGCATCGTCGACATTGAGTTGTCATTCTAGAAGGTGCCCTTGGTAGCCTTGTGCTTTCCCAGTTTGTGGCGTCGGGACGTTCTGACTTCTGTGGAATTTCTAGGATGAGAACATGAAAAAGCCGGGCGCGAGCCAGCGTCAGTCGGCATCGGAGCTGATCTCGAAAAGAATCGTCGAACTCGGGGACTGGCGCGGGGCAACCCTCAGCAGGATGCGCAAGCTCATCAAGGCAGCTGACCCGGACGTCGTCGAGGAGTGGAAGTGGATGGGCACTCCGATTTGGTCGCACGACGGCATCATCTGCACCGGCGAGTCGTACAAGGACAAGGTGAAGCTGACCTTCGCCAAGGGCGCGTCTCTAAAGGATCCGGCCCGTCTCTTCAACTCGAGTCTTGACGGAAACGTTCGCCGCGCGATCGACATCCATGAAGGAGAAGAAGTTGACGAGTCCGCCTTCAAGGGCCTCGTTCGCCAGGCGGCTGCCCTCAACAGCGCCGGCAAGTCGAAACCTTCGAAGAAGGCGAAATCCTGAGGGATCGCCTGGGTTACCAGAAAGCGTCGTCTTCGCGTTCATGCACGTACCGGAGACGGTGCTGAGCGATCCACCGCCGGTATCATCTAAAGATGGGGGAAGATTGCCATCGGGCGCTTCGGGAGTAATCGCTTCCAGGCCCGTATCGGCAACATGACCGAGCGATCTGCCACTAGCTCCTGAGCGCCTGTGCTACGCGGCGCACGAAGCCCGCCGAATGCACTCCGTCGAGCCAGCGTGCGACGACCACCGCTTCGTTGTCCGGATCAATCCACACCATGTGGCCGCCCGCACCAAACATGAACCAGCTCGGGCGAGAGGCATCGGCGAACAGGCGCCCGTCGCGATTGAGCCATGCAAGCCAGCCGTAGAACGGTGCCACCGCGTGGGGTTCGTGCATGCGCTGCACCCACTCGCGCGGAACGATGTTTCGGCCCTGGTGCACGCCGCCGTCGAGCAGCAGTTGGCCGATGCGCGCCTGGTCGCGCGCGCTGATCTTCACACCGCCGCCCCAGTGCGTGCCACCGGGGACCGACTGCATGCGCCGGCCGTCGATGTCGACCCACGCATCGTCGTAGCCTTCCCACCGGAAGTCGCGGCCGCCGCCGATCGACTGCAATACGCTTTCCAGAAACACCTCAGGTAGCGGCCGCTTGAAGAGGTGAAGCATTGCCAACGACAACTGGTTGATGCGCACGTCGTTGTATTCCCAATAGCTGCCCGGCGCGCGCAGCTGACGCAGCTCTCCTTTCCTGCCCGCGGGTGGCTTGGGGTCGTGCGACACGTGCCGGTAGTGCTCCACCTGGTCGGGCATGCCGAAACATTCGCCCTGCCATTCGCTGGTCTGGGTGAGGAGGTGCTCCCACGTGATCGCGCGGTTGTGCGCTGAATCGAAACCGATGCCTGGCAGCCGATCGCTCAGGCGCTCGCCGGGTTCAAGCAGTCCGCGCGAATGTGCAAGGCCCGCGAGCAGCGCGAGGTAAGTCTTCGCGACGCTGAAAGTCTGGTCCGCGCGATCGGGTTCGCCCCAGGCGGCGACTTCCTTACCGTGCACACGGATAACGCCGGAGACGCCGCCGCGCGGATGCACCGGCCCGCGCAGGCGGTTAAACGGCGGTGGGTCATCGTGGTGGACGCCCCAATGCGACAGGTCAGCGCTCGGATCGCGCGGCCACGGAATTTCGTGCGACTGCGCAAAGGTGATCGCTTCTGTGAACTGCTCCATCACACGCATGGTAGCCAGCGCAGCCATAGAACGCGGACGTTAGTGCATGCAGCGAGCACGCCATCACGCTTGGGATTGCATCGACCAAATAGCGGAAGCCGGCTGGATGACTTCCCGTCAGCGCGTACATCTCACAAAATTGAGCCCGATTAGGAGTAAACCAAATGGACTTTTTTGACTGGCTCACCGTGTTGTTCGCGTTCGGGGTGGCGCTGTACCTCATATTTGACATAGGCCCAAACAGAGACTGGCCCTCACTCACGCCACACCAGGGTGATGACGAACGTCGCCTCGGATAGCTCTCTAAGTCTGGCAATCGCTTAGCGCAGACAGCGCACAGCAATTCGGGCAGAAGGAAGATCGGGATCGGGTGCATGAACTGAAGCGGACATCCACCGCAAACTTCAATCGGGCGCGACGCGTACGCCCTTGAAGCCAGCTTTCTCAATCGCCCGGAGTACAACCCCGCTTCGCTTCGCCTCATTCACGATCTCGGCAAGCTTGTTTTGTGCCGCGACCGATCGTTCTTTTGGAAGTGAGACGGCAAAGCGCCCAGTCGTGTAGGCGCCCGGAACAACCTTTGAACCGGGCAATGCCACTTGAATTGCTTCAAGGGTGACAGGGTTGGCCGCCCACACCCCCTTCGCCGGTGCGCAATGCCTCGACCGCGTTGGGAACGCCTCCTTGCACTCGGACCACCAGCGCGGACTTCAACGCTCGACTCAGAATCTGATCCGAGCCGCCGCCACGTGAGACGCCGACCTTGACGCCAGCCCGATCAATCTGGCTTGCATCGGCGAATTCCTTTCCAGGTGCAGCGATATACATCGCGTCAGCCACCATGAAGTCAGGGCCGAGTGTGCTTTTCTCTTGAGACAGCGGACTTCTCACTCCGATCGCGATATCCCACTCGCCGGTTCCGAAGCTCTGCGCTTACGTCTCTTGATTGACGTAGACCACAGGCTCGAATGCGAGATCGAGCCTATCGGCGATGAATCTGCCGAGATCTACGACGACGCCACTCACGCTTCCATCCGGTGCGCGCGTTGCAATGATTGGACTTCCTGTTTGCATTGCGACTCGAAGACGTCCAGTAGAGGCAATTTCCTTGCTAACACTCGGCTGCGCCAGAGCGGCTAGTGGTAAAGCGTTTGCCAACAACAAAGTGGCCGAGAGCAGGACCGAACGGATCAAATATTTATGCGCCGTAACATTGCCTCGAAATCGTACGCGATCCGTACACGTTCGCGCTGCTCCCACTCATGACTGAACTTGATACAGGCGACTCGCGGCGCGGCCCCGAAAGCTCGAAGCAGCGCGCGGCGCTGCTGCTGGCTTGTGCGCTGATTCTGGTTTGGGGCATTAACTTCAGTGTGCTCAAGGCTGTGCTCGCCGCGCTGACGCCCAGTGGATTTCTATTCATTCGCTACCTGATCATGCCGCTCTGCGCAGCTGCGCTTCTCTGGCAGCGCTACGGCAGACGTTGGCCGCGACTGCCGCGCGCCGATCTCTGGGCACTGCTGCGGCTCGGCCTGCTCGGGCACTTGTTGCACGTCGGGCTGGTGACATTCGGGATTCACTGGTCCACTGCTTTCTCGAGCTCGCTGATACTCGCGTGCGGGCCTGTGTTCACACTGCTGCTGTTGCGCGGTCTCGGTGTCGAAGTGCTAACGCGCGCGCAGATCGTTGGAGTGGCGATCGCCTGCATTGGCGTATTAATTTTCCTCTCAGACAAGTTGCTCGGCGCGCAGTGGCGCGCCAGCGGCGGCGACCTTTTGTTGCTGTTGGCAGCGTTCTTTTTTTCCGCCTACACCGTTGCAGCCAAACCGCTGATGGAGCGCCACGGCGCGGTGCTGGTCATGACCTACGCGACGCTGGTGGGCAGTGTTCCCATGGTGCTGCTCAACTTGCCTGCTGGGCTTGATGTGGATTGGCGCGCGGTGCCGCTGACGATCTGGGCTGGACTGCTGTGGGCGGTTGTCCTGTCCTCATTCGTGGGGTGGATTGTGTGGGGATGGGTTAATGCCGCGTGGGGCGTCGCGCGCAGTGCCCCATTGATGTATCTGATGCCTCCGACCGCAGGCCTGGTGGCCTGGTGGCTGACTGGTGAGGGTTACGGCGCAATCAAGCTCATCGGCGCGGCGGTGACACTGATCGGAGTGGCCGTGGCCCAGTTCGCTCGGCGCGGCGATCCTGCGCGCAGCGTTGAAAGTGTTGGCGTCGTTGACTGATATTTGGCGTTCGGAAGCCGAGATGACGATCGAGATGGCGAGCACGATCATGAGCTCACGATGGATGATCGTGAGCACGGCGCTGAGGTTGTTCTTCGACGACGGATGCCCGCTGTACAAGACCGCTGTCGACCCATAGCGGACATGTGTTCGCTCCAAACCGGACGTGTTTAAACGTCCAGTAGTTACTCTCAGCGCATCAACTGCTGACGAGTGTTCCAAAGCTGGTCATGGGATGACGCTGCTCCGATCGCGGGCAGACAGGACAAAATCTCGCTGACCGCGGACACAGCGGACTAACGTAGACTAATTCGCGGTGGGCAGCACCGATTTCTCCCGCCAATCAAGTCTCACTTCTACTGAGGATGAACTTACTCAAGGTGAGCCACATGCGATCCACAACAAGTGCAAGTTTTTTAGTTTGCGTCGCGGCGCTGGCCGCCCCCGCCGCAGGACAAACCCCGCCCCCTGCACCGGCATCTGCGCGAACGGTAGTGGCCTCAACCAAGTTGCCGATGGTCGGGGATACGCCGGTCCACTTCAAGGCAGTAAGGGTCACCATTCCTTCGGGGGCCAGTAGCAGCGTCTCTTCGGCCAGCGGAATCGTCTACCAGGTCTCGGGGTCGACCGAGGTTTCGCTCGGTGCAGAGGTCAGGACTCTGAGCCCGGGTGAGGGCGTGTTTATCGCCAGCGGTATCGCCGCGACCCTGAAGGCGGGAGACGGTGGCCCCTCGACTGTTCTGCACTTCCTGCTCGCCCCGACCGCGGATCTCGATAAACCGCTCGAAGCGCCGCCCGCCGTCGTGCAAGAACTCTATCGAACCGCAGCACCTGTTCCCGCGCTGAAGCCCGGCCGCTATGACCTGAACCTGACACGAGTGACCTTTCCGGCGCAGATGCCGTCCAACCCGCCGCATCATCGATCAGGCGCAGCGCTGTACTACATCATCTCTGGAACAGGGGCAAACACGGTCGAAGGAAAGTTGGCGGCGAGACACCAGGTTCTTGGATCTACGAGCCGTTTGGTCTTGTGCATCAGTGGGGAAACCCGGGCGCGGTGCCGTTCACATTCTTGGCGTTCAACATCAACCCGGAAGGCGTGGCTGCTGTCCTTCCTGGTGCGCCTGCGAAAAGTCAGTAATGCGTGAGCACACCAACTTTCTCGCTTCCGCAATCTTTTTTATTGTCAGAACGTGACCGAGGGCCCGCGCCAGGCGTGATCTCTCGGCCGCGCTCGACCCAGTGCCTGCGAAGCCTCCAACCAGCCGTCGCACGCATTCCGGCCGGGCTGGCCTCGCACCGCGTTCAGCACCCATTTGCATCTTGCATAGAAAGCGAAGAACCGCAGCAGCCTCTGCCGCTCCCTGAAACTGATGGGGGCTTCGCTGCAGACCAACTTGTCATCCGTCATGCCGCGGTCCACCAAGATCACCGCTCCCCACACCTTGACTCGCAACGAGGTACCGAGCGACAAGCGAGGACCGAGCACCACGGCGTCGAGAAGATCGCCCTCCAGGCCCAAATATTTGGGCACGGAACCGTAGTTAAACGGACACGGCAGGGGCGAGATGAAGTCGATGTGCCCGGTCGACCCGCGTTTAAGAAAAGAGCCCTTTGGAATCTCGATCACCACATCGACTTCGGGCGGGTCGAGCAATAGCTCGCCGACAAGAAATTGCATTTGAATCACGTCGATCACACGTCAGCCTACGCCAGCCAAGCGCATCGGCCACGATGTCGATCAGCGCACCGGTGCCGTACAGCTGCGCCTCACCCACCCCCGTTCATTCTTCGAGGGCACAGTGCGAGGGCGCGAGTCTCACAGCGCCCGCGAGCACTTAGTGCAAGCGCTGCGTGTTAGGTATGGCGCGAAACTAGCAAGGATCTACGCGGCTCGGTGACCAACGCGACGCCCGTGCTATGCCGCAGCTGCCACGTTTAGGAGCAAAATCGTGCGGCTGAAACTGCCACTCCTTGGAGATCTCCGATGACACTGGCCCGCGCGCTACTCGCGATTCCACTCCTCGTTGCGGCGGGAATGCTTGCGGTCGTTCCAACACCGGTAAGCGCCCAAAATGAAAGCGATCGCGCGAGCCGGTGCGCCTCGTGGATTGCCAAGAAAGGTTACTCGCGGGACTATGTCGAACAAAGAACCGGCTCGCGCCCACCTTCCCGAAACAAGTGGCACGACAATATTCGCCCTGAGGAATTGCAAGTTGGTGATGTCGTAGTCGTGACCATCTGGCCGGGTCACGTGGCTTTGATTGAGGAAATCACGCGCGACAAGGAGGGCAAGCTCGAGCGCATGCGCGTGTCTAGCTTTAACTACGGGCGGGGTCAGGGTTGGATCGACCGCGACTGCGAAGTAACGGTGAAATTCGGAGTCGAGATGAGCCACTGGATATCGCTTGCAGAGACAGCCGGCTATTGGCGTCCAAAATCGTCTCGAAACTAAAGCTGAATCGTAGGCAAGAATCTGGAAAATCGACAGAGGTCGCCTAACGACCCATTTCGGACTTTCCCATTCCGCAAAGCAGACGTGAGTGGAAGCTCAGGAGCGGACATCGCAAGCAAACTCACGGCATTGACCTTCTTGGCCTAAGGAACAGGCTGTTCCGCCAGGAGCCGGTGAGCATTCAGTGCGGACAGCGCCAACGTTGCGCGCGCCTCCTCCATCATCCAGCGGCCGCGCGCGTCACCAGCCGCAGCGTAGGCGCGCCCGAGCCAGTACTCGGCCTCCGCGGCATTCGCGCCGCGGGGATCGCCCGATGCAAGCCAGGAGCCATATGCAAGCTGCAAAGGTTCTATGGCGTCTCGAACCCTACCGAGACCTAGAAGCGCGCGTCCTTCGACCAGCGGGTGATCGGGATAGAGCCCAACCCCAGTAGGTTGCTTGCGTCGTTCCCGCAGCGACTCTAGCGCCGCAGCGAAATCACCGAGTTCGACCTCCGCCTGAGCACGTGCGAGTAGGCCGCGCGCTTGGCAGCGAGCTACCGCGGGTAGCTGGCTCGCCGTACAGCGGTCGATAAGTGTTTGCGCGCTGCGCTTTGCGTCGGAGAAGTGACCCATACGCCGTTGCGCCGTACTGATACAGCGCCAAAAGACAAACTGATCGCGAGTCAAGCGGCCAATGCGCTCGAACTCCGCATCTAACTCTGCCTTGATGGGAGCCGCAAACTCCTCCGCAGCTTCGGCCTGTCCGAGGCCAGTCAGGACGCACACACGATGCATGCGCGGTATACGCAGAAATCGCTCTCTCATGTCGATATCGACAATGGCGGCGGCGTTCTTTTCCGTTGCCTGATAGAAGCGCTCCGCCTGCACGTTGCTGTAGTCATAGCGATTGATCTCGTATCTGAGAGACGCCTCGGCGCGGCGAAGAAGCGCGGTCGACGGTGGAGTCTCACGCTGAGTTGCTACGTCAAACGCCGCCAAGGTTATCCACCGGCCGGTGAGATCACCCAGTTCGAAGTAGCAATCCTCCATCGCGGCATAAAGTTGCTCCAATTGGGGACTACTTTCGCTTTGGGTGGCTTGGACCTCGCTGCTCATTGCCCAGAGGACTGGAAGCGCCTCGCCCGCGCCGCGCTTAGAGCGGGAAGAGCATGCTTGGGCGAGCGAATAGATCTTGAGCGCCCGGAATTCCGCGCTATTTACCACCTTATCGTCGCGCGCCGCTGTGGTTAAGGTCTCATTAACGAGCTCGATGGCCTGATTCCGATCCACGAACGCCCAAATCAAACGCGCGTATGAGTGGATCACGCGTAGGTGTTGATGACTTCCGATGCCAAAAGTCCCAGTAGCGACTACGAGGGCTTCGTTGACTTTGTCGTAACGATGGGTCGGCGGCGGAAAATCGGAAACGCCAAAATATTCGGCAAGTTCATGCTGGATCAACAAGGCTTCTATCAATACATCCGAGCCGTCGGATCCGATTGCTCTTAAGTTTTCAATTGCAACGCCTAGTTTCTGCGCCGAGTCTCTCGAGACGATCAGCCGATCATCAGCAGCGCGCACCGTTGCTGTAAGTAACTGCAGATCGTTAGACGGCAATGACGCGGACGCCTGCTCAGCCGCTCGCCGGAACACACGGGCGGCCGCACTCGCTTCTCCGCGGTTGCGGTAAGCGTCGCCCACAAAGAGACGCAGTTTTAGAACCTGCTCCGGCCGCCCTTTGAATTCGGTCTCAATTCGCTCTTCTATAGCCCTTAGGGTTTCCACGTCGGCGGCCTTCGTCCGCGATGTGGCATGCGGATCCGTCTGCTTAATGAGGGACAGCACGAAAGTATTGAGCGCGGACGCTTCCTCAGTCTGGGCGCGCGCGATGCGGGCCTGCCACACTGCAAGCGAGGCTCCAACAATTAGCGCAATGCTAGTTACGACCGCGCCAAGTACGGGCACTCGGTTTCGCCGGACAAACTTACGCAGGCGATAAAAGGCGCTATCAGGGCGCGCGCGAACCGGCTCGCCAGCGAGGTGGCGTTCGATGTCGGACGCTAGCGCATCTGCCGTAGCGTAGCGATCGCCCGGTCTCAGCTTGAGGGCCATCGTGATGATCGCGTCCACATCTCCCCGAAGTGCCTTGGCAAGCGTCCGGTCCTTTACCCGTTCGCTCGAAAGCGGAGCGTCGCCTGCCAGGATCGCGTCCTCGATCGCGCCTAATGTGTTGCGCTTCAGGTGGTAAGGCAAAGAGCCGGAGAGGAGTTCAAACAGCATCACGCCGAGCGAATAGATGTCGGCCGTGACGCCCAATCGCCTGCCGGCAATTTGTTCAGGGGACGCGTAGTTAAGGCTCAGCGCCCGCCCTTGCTCCTGTGTGACGTCGGACCCGATACCGGATTCATCAAGGAGCTTGGCAATGCCGAAGTCGAGCAGGTGCACTTGCCCGCTCGCATCGACGAGCACATTTTCGGGCTTCAGGTCGCGATGGACAATCAGTTGGCCATGCGCGTGTGCAACGGCGCGGACGACTTGTACGAATAACGTTAGGCGGGCACGTAGGTCGAGCGCGTGCTCGCTGCAGTAGACGTCGATCGGCCGACCGTCGACGTACTCCATTGCGATGTAAGGGCGACCACGGTCGTCGATGCCGGCGTCATATAAGCGGGCAATATTGGGATGCTCGAATAGGGCGCTGATCTCGCGCTCGCGTCCTATGCGACGTGCCAGACCAATGGCCCATGCGATGCGTGGCAGCTTGAGCGCTACGCGCCGATTGAAGGTTCCATCAATGCGGGCGGCCAGCCACACGCTCCCCATCCCGCCGCGACCGATCTCCCTTAAAAGTTGATACGGTCCCACGCGCTCGCCTGCACTGGCGACCGCGTCATCGTCCCAATGCTTTGGCAGTTCTGGAAGCAGTGTGGCGCGATTTTGGGATTTTCTTCGGGCCAGCATGGCGCGGAGGCGCCGCGCCATCTCCGGACGGTCATCATCCAGCCGCGTCAGCCACGTACCGAGTTTGGCCTGATCAAATGACAGCGCGTCTTCAAGCAGACGGCTCAGTTCCGCTACTTCATCCGCTGTCATCGTCATAAAGGTGTAGGCGACGCTTACATCACCAGACGATAAATGCAGATGAATCCCGACATGGTTTCAACAACGCCCTCAATCCTTCAACATCGAACTGAGCAGCAGGCGCGCCTTGTCCCAATCGCGGCTGACAGTGCGATCCGCGACTCCGAGGGCCTCCGCGACCTCGGCTTCCGTGTAACCGCCGAAGTAGCGCATTTCGACCACCTTGGCAAGCCTGGGCTCGGCCTGCGCAAGCACGTCGAGCGCTTCGTTTACGCGAAGGACATCTTCGGATCCGTCCTCGACATCCTCAAGTAGTTCAGTGTTAAGCGTGAGGCGTTTAGGTTCGCCCCCACGGCGTTTGGCTTGCCTCTCGCGCACCGCGTCGATGATGACCGAGCGCATCACGAGCGATGCGTATGAAAAGAAGGCGCGCCTATCGTCCGAGCGCAGCCGGCCGCCATCGAGAAAGCGAAGGTAGGACTCGTGTACCAGGGCGGTAGTGTCGAGGTAGGTGTTCCGACCGCCGTCGCGTAAGCGCGATCGCGCCAACTTGCGCAGCTCGTCGTAGGCCGCGGCGAATAGGAGGGCCTGCGCCCCCGGTTCGCCGAGATTGACACGGGAAATCAGATCGCCAAGGTCCCCCAAGTGGCCTCCCGTCGGCAGCGCCGAGGCGCCCATTGCAACGCAGGGCAACACTACACGGCAAGGGGTTTCTAAGAGACGCACCATTCTGGGAGTACCGCCTTCAGGCGCCAGTCTTGGGGGAATTCTCTGACGATGGCCAAAACCTCGCTCAATTTGCGTCCTATTAAGTGCAGGACAACTATTTTCACGATGAAAGGAGTGGGGATGAACACGAATTCCAAATTTTGGACGTTGCTCGGAATCTCGACTTGCAGCTTGCTGATCTCTGCCTGTGGCGGCAGCGACGACGCGTCACTGCCGCCGAGCATTCAGCCAGTAACGGTCACTTACACGAATGGCGTTACAACGACTGCCAACCCGGTTGCCTACTGGAACAAGATCGCCACCGATACCATCAACGTCGCGCCTGCGGCCACCGGCACCGCCGAGGAACAACGTCCCAACATTTCGGTCGACCTCGCGACGGTTCATGTGGCCATTTATGACGCGGTTAATGCCATCGTCGGTACACACAAAGTTTTCGCCGCCACGCCTGCGACGCCGGCCGCCGGTGCGTCGCAGGAAGCCGCCGCGGCTGCGGCCGCTTACGGCGTGCTGAAGGGTCTATTCCCAAATCGGTCAGCCCAGTACCAGGCGGCGTATGACGCCTTCGTCGCCGCGATTCCGGCAGACGATGCTAAGACGCGTGGCATCGCCGTAGGAACCGAAGTCGCAACTGCCATTGTGGCGTTGCGCGCCAACGACGGACGGTTTACTGTCGTGACCTATACAGCGGGTACCGGTCCGGGCAATTTTCGCGGCGTCAATCCGGTTGGCGTTACTAGCCGGTTCATCAAGCCATTCGCAGTGACAAGCCTGTCGCAGTTTCGCGCGCCTCCACTGCCGGCGCTGGACAGCGCGGCCTACGCCGCCGATTTCAATGAAGTATTCGCGCTCGGCGCGACCATTAGCAGCATGCGAAGCGCAGACCAACTGGAAAGCGCGCGCTTTCATACCGAAAGCCCCCCGACATTTCTTTCGCGCAACTATCGGGCGTTCGCGATGGACAGCCGCAGCCTTGCCGATAACGCGCGCGGCATGGCGATGTTGTGGGTTACGCAGGCCGACGCAGCTAACACATGCTTTGAATCCAAGTACTTCTTTGATTTCTGGCGGCCCACAAGTGCGATTCGATTTGCGGATACCGATGGCAACGCCGCCACCTCGATGGATCCAACCTGGACACCGGTGGTTACGACGCCAAACCATCCCGAGTACCCGGCGGCGCATATGTGTGTCAACTCTGCCTCGTTGACAGCTCTGAAGTCGCATTTCGGCACCAGCAAGATCTCGTTCAGCTTCGGCAGCACGGTCACCGGAACGGTGCGGCAGTACAACACTCCTGACGACATGCTTAACGAAATCGTCCTCGCACGCATTCACGGCGGCATGCACTTCCGCACCGCCGGAACGCAGGGCGGTGTACTTGGCACCGCCGTAGGAGAGTGGGTCGCGAAGAATTACTTTAGACCGCGCGATTGATCGTCAAGAGACCGGCCGGATCGCAGTGTCCGGTCGGACTCGTTCCGGGTTTTTTTGCCTTCAACTGTCGTCCCAATCAGAATCGAAGTTGTTCAGTTTTAATGTCACCCGCAGGCCGTACTTACTGTGGAGCCGGCTGATCTCCGCTGCCGGTGCCCACATGCACAAGGCCACGTCCGCTTCTGGCCGATTTGTGACTTGACGCTATCGACCATAGCAGGGCGGCGGAAATGGTCCCGATAACAGCCGCGGTGCATACGCGAGCTATCCATTCGTGCACCGTGAGTGGTCGGTATCCTCGCAGCGAGCACACCTGAGGCCGCTCGCCAGGAGCTACACCATGCCGACGATCCCGACCATCCTGCAAACGCTGAACACTGCGGTGCTTTCGGACACGCTCGACAGCCTCGGGTTGATGCAGCAGGCGATGAAGCCGTTTATGCGCCCGCTGGACGACACGCTGCAGCTGATCGGCCGCGCACGCACCGGCCTGTACATGCCCGTATACGCGCCGCCCGCCGCGGGTGAGAACCCCTACGAGGTAGAAATCGCGCTCGTCGACGACCTAGCGCCCGGCGATGTGGTCGTGCTGGCGTGCGACGGTCCTACCGAGCGCATCGCCCCCTGGGGAGAACTGCTCTCCACCGCCAGCATGGCGCGTGGCGCGTCCGGATGCGTGACAGACGGCCTCGTGCGCGACGTGAAGCAGATCCGCCATATGCGATTTCCAGTGTTCTGCGGCGGCATCGGGCCACTCGATACCAAGGGCCGCGCGCGAATGGTCGATCGTGACGTCCCGGTGATGTGCGCCGGTGTCAGCGTGCGTCGGAGCGACCTCGTCTTCGGCGATGTCGATGGTGTGGTCGTCATCCCCCACGAGATGGAGCAGGAAGTCGTCCGCCGTGCTCTGGAAAAAGTCTCGGGCGAGAACCTGTCGCGTGAGGCGCTGCAGCAAGGGGAAAGCTGGCTGACGTGTTCCGGAGGCTGGGAATCTTGTAGCCGGTTCGTTGCGCGTCGGGACGATCAGTACCCGCGCGCCCGATCGACGTAACCCGGCAGCGAGCTGACGGGCACACCGCGCTCGAGTTGCACAATCGCGTCGGCGATCTGCGTTGCGGCTGGAGCGACTGGTGTCGGCCCGGACAAATGCGGCGTCACGATCACCTTCGGGTGCGACCAGTACGGGTCGTCGGCGGGAAGCGGCTCCACGCGGAACACGTCGAGCGTGGCGCCGCCAAGATGGCCGTCGTCGAGCAGCGCGAGCAGATCGGCGTCGACGATCGTCGCGCCGCGCCCGACGTTGATCACATGTGCACCTTCGGGCAGCTTTGACAAACGCGCGCGGTCGATCAAGTTTTCTGTCTCGGGTGTGAGCGGCAAGGCGTTGACGAGAAAGTTCGAGCCCGCTAGGAAAACATCGAGTTGTTCGAGTCCGGCGAAAGATTCCATGCTGGTGAGCGCGCGCGACGTGCGCGACCACACGCGCACCGGATAGTTGAACAGCGTAGCCGCTTCGGCGATCTTGCTGCCGATCGCGCCTGTGCCGAGCACACCAACCGTCGGCGGTTTGCCGCGGGGACGCGATGCATTCCAATCGCGCAGTCCGCCGGGTCCAAAGCGCTCGAGCCCGCGCGTCGCGCGCGCGATTGCAAAGCACACGTATTCGGCCATGCGTGCCGCCATGCCGGCATCGACCAGGCGCACGATCGGCAGCCGTTCAGGCACGACCGCGTTCGCAAGCAGCCGGTCCACTCCGGCGCCGAGATTGAACACGACCTCAAGATCGGGCTCGACCTCGAACAGCTGCGCCGGCGGCAGCCACACGAGTGCATAGCGCGCACCGATGGCGGAACGAGGCTGCGTGACCTCCCAGGCAACCACCTCGGCGGCAAGGCCGGCTTCGGAGAACGCGCGCGTGATTCCGTTCTGCCATGGCGCAAGCGGCATCGATGACGTGACGAGTGCGACCTTCATCGGTGGTGGAAAACGGGATCGCGGAGCTGACAATCAGATATCGCGTTCTCTTGCCCGACCGTCAGGCGGCCTTGCGTTGCAAACTTGCGGCTAGCAAACCGCAAACAGCGTCAGTCACGATGGCCGTAGTGGCATTGCCACCGAGGTCGCCGGTATGAAGCGCGGGATTAGCGGTGACCTGCTCGATCGCTTGCATCACGCGCTTGGCTGCATCGAACTCACCCAGGTGCTCCAGCAGCATCACGACCGACCAGAATGTGCCGATCGGATTCGCCAGGCCCTTGCCCATGAGGTCGAAGGCCGAGCCGTGAATCGGCTCGAACATCGACGGATAGCGGCGCTCGGGATCGATGTTGCCCGTCGGAGCGATGCCGAGGCTGCCGGCCAGCGCTGCCGCCAGATCGCTCAGGATGTCGGCGTGCAGATTGGTCGCGACGATCGTGTCGAGTGACGCCGGGCGGTTGATCATGCGCGCGGTCGACGCATCCACCAGCTCTTTGTCCCAAGTGACGTTGGGAAATTCGTTCGAGATCTGAAGAGCGATCTCATCCCACATCACCATCGCGTGGCGCTGCGCATTGCTCTTGGTGATCACGGTCAGCAGCTTGCGTGGCCGGCTCTGCGCCAGCTTGAATGCGAAGCGCATGATGCGTTCGACACCCGCGCGCGTCATCATCGACACGTCGGTAGCAGCCTCGATCGGGTGGCCCTGATGTACACGACCACCGACACCCGCGTACTCGCCTTCGGAATTTTCACGCACGATGACCCAGTCGAGATCTTCGGTCCTGCAGCGCTTGAGCGGGCTTTCGATGCCGGGCAAGATGCGCGTGGGACGCACATTGGCGTACTGGTCGAAACCCTGGCAGATCTTCAGGCGCAGACCCCACAGCGTGATGTGATCGGGGACGTACGGGTCGCCGGCGGACCCGAAGAGGATCGCATCTTTGTCGCGCAACGCATCCAGGCCGTCGCCAGGCATCATGACGCCGTGCCTGCGATAGAAGTCGGCGCCCCAGTCGAAGTTCTCAAACTCGAAACGGAAGGACTCGCTCGACGTGGCGAGCGCCTCCATAACTTTCTGGCCGGCAGGAACAACTTCCTTGCCGATTCCGTCTCCGGGGATGGTTGCGATGCGATACGTTTTCATTAGTCGTCTCCGTCTACTTATGGGCGCTGTCGCCACTTCCTATCAGGTTATCGGAGAATTATGCGCATGAAGCCAGCCACGCATCGCACTGCGCGGCGAGTCCAGGGTTTGCTTGGCCCGCGCTTCGAGGTGATGGAGTTTGAGGCGTCGACGCGCTCGGCTGCCGAGGCTGCGGCAGCGATCGGCTGCACGGTGGGGCAGATCGCCAAGTCGTTGGTGTTCCGAGCGGCCGCCAGTGATCGGCCCGTGCTGGTAGTCACCTGCGGAACGAACCGAGTGAGTGAGTCCATCATCGCAACACATCTGGGTGAAACGATTGAACGCGCCAACGCCGACTTTGTGCGCGAGCGCATTGGCTTCGCCATCGGCGGCGTACCTCCGATCGGGCACTCCGAACCGGTGCTCATCATCATCGATGAAGACTTGCGTAGCTTCGATGGGATTTGGGCTGCGGCCGGGACGCCGAATGCGGTGTTCCGCCTTACCTTCGACGATCTGGTGCGACTTACGGGCGGCACCGTGACCAGAGTTGCAGAAAGCCCGTCAGTAAATTAGTGAACCGTCACCCAGCCCGCCGAGGGCGTCGTTCGTCGCACGCAAGCACGGTCACCCGTCCAACAACGCCGACCTCTGGGCTATCGTCGCCCAATGGTCCTCGGCGCCGTTAACGCAAAGCCGCATCGCCTGGCTGTGATGTTGGGATGGAGGCGGCTGCTTTTCACGCTTGCGACGGCAGTTCTGTTTGGCTTGATGCTCGGCCATTCGTCGTTGTCGCCAACGGCTACGGTCGTCGCGCGCGCGGTCCTCGTCGGGCTGGTGGCAATGATCGCTTTCGGGCTGGTCGAGCAGTGGCCAGCGCGCTTACCGAAGTGGCTAGCGCGTTGGGTCCTGCAACTGATGGCCGTGGCGATTGCGGTGCCGCTCGCTTCGTTGCTGGCCTACTGGGTCACGCTCGGCGGCAATCCGCAGTTCGCGCAGAACCCCGCGCGCATGAGCGGGTTTGGCACTCTGACCGGGGTGGGGGTGCTCGTTGCGCTCTGGGTATCACTGGGCGCGATGGTGCGCCAGCGCGACGCATCGGTGCGTAACCAGGCGCAAGGTCGAGCACCGCGGTTGATTCCGCGTGGCGGGGTATGTGATCGGTCGTGTCGATGATGATTGCAAACGCCGCATCGAGAATGCTCTGGTCGACGGCGGGCGAATAGACTCGCATCAGCTGTGCCGACCACGTCTCGTTATCGCCACGCTGCGCGCCGGGAATGTAGACCGCGTCATGCGCCAGCACCGCAAAGGTCTGCGCCGCACTCAGCTTCAACTGATGTGTCAACGACGCATCGAACATCTCGCGGATATGCACGCGATTATGGTAATGACGATGCGGCTCGTCGTAGAACCTGAGTAGTTGTTCGGCGGCAAGCGGCTGCAACCCGGCTTCGAGCGCAGGCTTGAGGCCCGGGTGGCCCGCATCAATCGATGACATTCTTTGATGATAGTCAGCCCGCCGCCTCCTCGCTCTTAGAATGCTGCATGCGTCGCGCGCGGTAATTGCTACTGGCGCCACATGCGCTTTCTGAGCTGGAGATCCAATGAAAATTGCAGTATTGGTCGGTAGCCTTCGCCGCGAATCCATTAATCGCAAGCTCGCAGCCGCACTTGTGAAGCTTGGACCGCCTGATTTCAGTTTCACTTATCCGGCGATCAACGATTTGCCGCTGTATAACCAGGACGACGACGCCAATCCGGCGCCAACGGTGAAGCGGCTGAAGGGTGAAATAGCGGCCGTCGATGGCCTGCTATTCGTCACGCCCGAATACAACCGCTCGATGCCCGGCGTGCTGAAGAATGCGCTTGACCACGCGTCGCGGCCCTACGGTCAAAGCGCATGGGCGGGAAAGCCTGGGGGCGTCATCGGCATTTCGCCCGGCGCCACCGGCACCGCGATGGCGCAACAGCATTTGCGCAACGTGCTCGCATACCTCGATGTTCCAACGCTCGGCCAGCCCGAATCATTCTTGCACGCGAAGGAAGGGTTCTTCGAGGCATCGGGCGAAGTCAACGCCGACAGCAAGAAATACCTGCAGCGGTGGATGGACCGCTATGTTGCGTGGGTAAAGCAGCACGCCGGCCCGGCGAAGGTATAACGCCGTCCTTGGCGTAAAGCATCGTGGAACAGAAGTGGCCACAGCAGCTGTGGATCGTGCGTCATGGTCAGAGCGCGGGCAATGTGGCGCGTGATTCGGCCGAAGCCGCACGGCTGCCGCTGATCGAGATCGCGGAGCGCGACATCGATGTTCCGCTGTCGCCGCTCGGCGAGCAGCAGTCGATCGCATTGGGTCAATGGTTCGGCCGGCTGCCGCGCAGTGCGCAGCCGAACGTCGTGCTGTGTTCGCCGTATGTTCGCGCGCGCCAGACGGCGCGGTACGTGCTCGAAGCCGCAGGCGTGGCCGCCGATGCCCACATCCTGCACGCAGACGAGCGGTTGCGCGAAAAAGAATTCGGAATTCTCGATCGCCTGACGACGTTCGGAATTCGCGAGCGTCATCCGCAGCTGAGCGAGCAGCGTGCGCATGTCGGCAAGTTCTATTTTCGTCCGCCGGGCGGCGAGAGCTGGTGCGACGTGATCCTGCGCTTGCGCAGCGTGATCGACACGATGACGCGCGAATACCGCGGCGAACGCGTACTGATCGTGGCTCACCAGGTGATCGTCAACTGTTTTCGCTATCTGCTCGAGAGGATGGACGAAGCCCAGATACTCGAGCTTGACCGCCGCGCCGACGTTCCGAACTGTGCGGTGATGCATTACGAGTTCGATCGGACACAGGGCAAGAATGGAAAACTGGTGACACGGTTGGTTCAGTTTGTGGCGCCGCTGGCAGAGACGGGCACGCCGATCACGACCGAGGCTGACGTGCCGGTGGCACCGAAGCCCTGATGAGTGCTGCGACCGAAGTCAACGACGCGCTGCTGCGCGCCTGGCCGCTGCCTCAACCCGGCACCGAGGGTGACAAGGAAGACCGCGGCCACGTGCTCGTGATTGCCGGCGCGCGCGAGATGCCCGGCGCGTTGATCCTGGCGGCGACTGCAACTCTGAACGCCGGCGCTGGCAAGCTGACGGTAGCCACCGTCCAAAGTGTCGCGCGCCTGGTGGCGACGACGCTGCCCGAGGCGCGTGTGATCGAGCTGCCGGAAACGGGGGCCGGGGGTATCAGCGCGAAGGCGATTGGCCGGGTGCGCGCAGTGTCGTCGGTTGCAAGCGCAGTGTTGATCGGTCCCGGCATGCAAGACGAGCCCGCGGTGTGCCGCTTTGCAGCCGCAGTGAGCGACGGGCTGTCTCATGGTGTGCTGGTGCTCGACGCCGCAGCAATGGGGGTTGTGCGTGGCTCGAAGCCGCTGATCAAACGGTTTTCAAGTGCAACTATCCTGACGCCTCATTGTGGGGAGCTGGCGCACCTGACCGGCGCTGACAAGGAAGAAATCCGCACGCATCCGGCCCAAGCGGCATGCAGCGCCGCACGGCGCTGGAACGCTATCGTTGTACTGAAAGGCGCAACCACATTCATTGCTGCTCCGGACGGGTCGGTATGGCGCCACGCAGGCGGCAATTCGGGACTCGCGATGTCGGGATCGGGCGATGTGCTGGCGGGCATCATCAGCGGATTGGCAGCGCGCGGCGCGGCACCTGTGGCGTTGCATGCGCGTGCCGGCGAGCGGCTCGCCGATCTGTCCGGTCCGCTCGGATACCTGGCGCGCGATTTGTCAGCGCAGGTGCCTGCACTGTTGGGTAGTTTTGCCCGTTAAAGATCGCGCAACGCAGGCCGCAATCCGGCAGTGCAAACGCCGCGATCAACGCCGCTTGAAAATGCGGGCCCCGACCTTGTTCACCATCCAGACAAAGGCGACCCCGGCGCCTAAGTCCAGCCATAGCGGCCGTTGCGTGACCGTTGCCGGCCGCGGCGTGTACGCGACCGGCGCAGCGAAGGCGCTGCTACCGATTTCATCGCCACGCGACGGAATCGCCGGCGCGCCCGAGTCGTCGGGCTGAGTTGATGCGCCGAGCTCGCGCATCGAGCCAAAGGTGCGCGCGTACACCCACGTGAACTCCGCACCGAGTAAAAAGATTTGCGCGGAGTAATAGACCCAGATAAAAACCACGACCAGTGAGCCGGCGGCACCAAAGCCGGAGGCAATGCCACTCTTGCCGATGTAAAGGCCAATCAGAAAACGGCCGATTGTGAATAGCACTGCGGTGATCGCAGCCCCGATCCAGACGTCGTGCCAGCGGATTTTGACGCGCGGCATGATCTTGTAGATCAGCGCGAAGCCGACCGTCGTAAAGGCGAAACCAACCACAACGTTGACGACCTGCGCCAAAACTTCCCAGCCTTCGAAGGCGCCGCTCCACCATTTGCCCAGCGCTGCCGTTGCCGCACTTAGAACAAGCGACACGATCAGCAGGAATGCGACCGCGAGAATCATGCTGAAAGAGAGCAGCCTCGCACGCACCAACCCCCACCAGCCACGGGTCTTGTCGCGCGCCGGAGCACGCCAGATTCGGTCCAGCGCGTCCTGCAACTCCCCGAACACGGTGGTCGCACCGATCGCCACCAGTACAACCCCGATCGCCGTCGCTGCGATGCCCTCGGTTGGCTTGCTGACACTGACCAGAATGTCCTCGATCGTCTTGGCGGCGTCAACGCCCAACAGACCCCGCAGCTGACCGAAGATCTCGCCGCGCGCGGCTTCGGCGCCGAAGACCATGCCGGCCACCGAAATGACGATCAGTAACGTCGGTGCGAGCGAAAAAACCGTGTAGTAGGAAAGCGCCGCTCCCATGCTGGGCGCGTAATCCTCGATCCAAGCGGCCACGGCGCGCTTGACCAGCCCCCACCACTCTTTCACGGAGAGTCGCTTGCTCATTTTGCGTCTAGCTTGCAAGCTATGTGCCACGCGGTTATCCGGAAAGTCGTATGGTTTCTTTCGACACCATTTCCGACGTCGAGGCGTGGGCACGGCAGCACGGGGGCCTGGACGCCGTCAATGAGGCATTGGCCGGCGGCACGTTCGGCCAAGATACCCAGACGATTCGCACCGCGATCCGCTACGTCGAGCGTGAAGAACTGAAAATCGCACAGAAGCTCGGCATCGAAGATCGTCGTGGGCGTGCACTGACAACCGCTGAATTGGCGGCGAACGCAGCGCAGCGCAGCGCGCGTGCGGCCGCCGTCGCCTGCTGGATCGCGGTCGCTGCTGCCGTCATCGCGGTGTTTGCGGTGCTGTTCGGAGTGATGCGCCAACAACTGGCTGATGCCTGGTTTCGGCAGTCGCCGGGCGTCGCGCTTGCTACCTCGTGCGCGCATCGCTACATTGATTTGAAGATTGGCACGCCTAAGAAGCAAGCGGCGACGGCTTGGATTTGCGAGGAGAAAAAGTGGGTTTAAGTTCCAAGACCGACAAGCAGAGAGGTAATACGAAGCAGGTGCTGGCCACGGACGACAAGACTGCTGACGGCCAAAAGGGTCTGCGCCAGCCTAATGAGCGCGATGAATCGGCGGATCAACAGGCCACCAAGCCGCGCGGCCTTATCAAGCAGGCCCATGACGATGTGCAAAGCGGGCAGCAGGACACCGATTGCCGCAACAAGGTTGCTGACGTACTGCCCGAGGTCCCGAAGACGCCGCGCAATTTTGACAAGTCATAACCGGTGTCGCCCTTTCTTACGTCAAAGGCTGGTTGCGACTCCTCAGCGCCTGCTTTCGCAGCGAGTCCGCGCGGAGCGGTAGTGCATAAATCGACTGCGGGCACATCGGCTGCTGCGGCTAGCCAAGGTCGACCCGACTGTAAAACCTGGAGGAATGTGATGGCAGATGAAACTACCGATGCGCTCGAAATGTTGAAGAGTGATCATCGCGAGGTGGAGGCGCTATTCAAGGAGTATGAAGAGCTTGCCGCTGCCGACGATGTGGCCGCCAAAGACATTGTGGCCACCGAGATCTGCGAAAAGCTGACGGTTCACGCCCAGGTGGAAGAGGAACTCTTTTACCCGGCGGCGCGGCAAGTGCTGGATCAGGAAAAGATTGTCGATGAAGCCGAGGAAGAGCACGCCGAAGCCAAGCAATTGATTGCGGAGCTCGAGGAGATGTCACCCGAAGACGACGCCTTCGACGCCACAGTTAAGGCGCTGAGCGAAGCGATTGCCCATCACGTCGAGGAAGAAGAAAGCGAAATGTTTCCGAAGCTGCAGGAAGCCGGGATGGAAACGGAGACGTTGGGCGAAGAAATGGCCGAACGGAAGCAGGAAATTATGGACGAGCTCGGCCTGGCGGAAACAGAGGACGAATAGGGTCAAGCGTGAAGCGGACTGGCATCACGCACGAGGCTGACCAGAGGAAACCGTAAATCGCGGCGGTCGGGGAACAAGCCGACCGCGCGAAAATGGCGATTCGATATGAACCACGTTTCGTTGCGATCGTTGGTCAGCACGAAATAGCACTCGCTGGTTTCGGATGGGCTGTAGATACCCAGCGCCCGATACGCGAAATCTGTAGAGAACCCACTATCCAAGGGTAAGGGGTGAGGGCGCAGCGCAAGCTGCTGCACCCTCAAGTACAGGCCCGGCTCAAGGCAGATCATGGTTACACACGCGGCGGATCCATCTGGCGCTCGAAATGCCGATGGCGCGCAATCGCCTTGATAAACGCGGCAGCGGCTGGTTCGGTTTTGCGTCCGCCTTGCACCAATAACCCCGGATCGCCTGCGCCATTGGGCAATTGCTGCGGAATGCCGGCTGCTTCCAGCAATGCACTCGATCCCTCGAGCGCCAGGATCGGCTTGCAATGGCGATACTGATTCTTGACGAAGTCGATCGCCTGCCCGCTGTTGATCAACGTCTTGATCGCGGCCTGTCCGCTCGGCAGCACGACCGCGTCGAACAGCACCGGAGGCGCCACTTCAAGGGTCGCTTCGACTTCAATCGCATCCTTGGCCGCCGACTTGACCGCACCGAGGCGAGCGCCGATATACGTAGCGACGGCGCCCTCAGCGACGATTGCGTCATAGATCGGTTGCATCGCAGCAGCGTCGACACCGTCCGCAACCAAAAACGCAACTTTGCGCGTGCGAATAGAACCGTCACCGGGTCGCGCAAACAGCGACAGCGGGGGCGATTTGGTGACTTCGGGCCGCGCCGGTTTAGCGAGAACGCGCGGCAATGGGTCGGGCAGATCGATACCAAGGCCTTGCGCGACCTTTGACGCCAAGCCCGCGTCGACATTTCTCAAGCCCGCCACCATGCGAGCACGAATCGCGGGTGTCTGCACCTTGGTAAGTTCGAACCGAAACGCCTCGACGATATGGTTCTGCTCGGGTGGCGTCTGACTGTTGAAGAAGAGGGTTGCTTGCGTGTAATGGTCGGCGAATTTCTCGGGTTTGCCACGCACCTTGTCGTCGCGTATCGGCTCTGGGAATGACGAAAATCCGAGGGTCCCCGCCTGGAACGGGCATCCGCCGCCCAGCGAATTTGGTTCGTACGAAACGCGGCCACGGGGAATCGCTTGGCGGTGGATCCCATCGCGCTGATTGTTGTGGACCTGAGCGACCGACGCGTTGATCGGTAGCTCGTGGAAGTTCGGGCCACCGAGGCGGCTGAGCTGGGTGTCGTGATAGGAAAAGTTGCGACCTTGTAAAAGCGGGTCGTTGCTGAAGTCGATGCCGGGCACAACGTGCTGAGTACAAAACGCAACCTGCTCCGTCTCCGCGAAAAAATTGTCCGGGTTCCGGTTCAGCACCATCCGGCCGACGATCCGCACCGGCACCAGTTCTTCGGGCACGATCTTGGTCGGGTCGAGCACATCGAAGCTGAACGACTCGGCCTGTTGCTCCGTGAAAACCTGCAGCCCCAATTCCCACTCCGGATACGCGCCGCCTTCGATCGCTTCCCACAAATCGCGACGATGAAAATCGGAATCGGCGCCGCTGATCTTGACTGCTTCATCCCACACAACCGAATGCGTTCCCAGCGTCGGATTCCAGTGAAACTTGACGAACACCGATTCGCGCTGGGCGTTGACGAGGCGAAAGGTGTGGACGCCGAAGCCCTGCATCATCCGATAGCTGCGCGGAATTGCGCGGTCGGACATCACCCACATCAGCATGTGCGTGATCTCCGGCATCAGGCTGGCGAAATCCCAGAACGTGTCGTGCGCACTTGCCGCCTGCGGCATCGCATGATGCGGCTCGGGTTTTACCGCGTGCACCAGGTCTGGAAACTTCATCGCGTCCTGAATGAAGAACACGGGGATGTTGTTGCCGACCAAGTCCCAGTTGCCTTGATCGGTATAAAACTTGACCGCGAAGCCGCGCACGTCGCGCGCCAGGTCGGTCGAGCCGCGCTCGCCCGCGACGGTTGAAAAACGCACGAACACGGGCGTGCGCTTTCCAACCTCGGCAAAGGGCGCAGCCATTGTCAGGTCCGTGATGTCTTGGGTGCACTCGAAATACCCATGTGCCGCCGACCCACGCGCGTGCACGACCCGCTCGGGAATGCGCTCGTGATCGAAATGCGTGATCTTTTCGCGCAGGATGAAGTCTTCAAGCAGCGTCGGCCCGCGCAGCCCCGCCTTTAACGAATTCTGGTTGTCGGCAATCGCGACCCCCTGATTGGTAGTCAGCGCACGGCCTGCCGAATCGACGCGAACTTTTTCGAGCGGCGCGTTGTTCGGATTCTCTCCGGCGGTGGCCGCAGCGCCGGTCTTGTCGCTGCGGTTTGTTTCCGTGATCGTGCTCGCCGAGACATCGGGCGAAGGCGCATCTTCGCTCTGTCCCTGCGGTGGATTCAACGCTCCGCGCCGGCCGTGTTCGTCAGCCTTGATTGCGTTCGCAGGAAAGGCGCGCGCCAGCTCGTCGGTTCCCGCCATTTTTGCGGCGAGTCGCTGCGCCGCCGCTTCAGCGCGCTCGGCGGGGTTGGCGCTGTCCAAGCCTTCACGCGAGGCATTGGCCGCGCGCGCGACGATGCCTTTGGACGCACGCGCAGGCGTACGCGCCGACGGCCCGCTGGAGGTCTGTTTATCGGAACCACCGCTGCGCGGATTTTGCGGCTGCCTGGAGGTTGCGGGGCGTGACTTGGTGCCGGACGCGCGCTTTGTTGCCATCTCTATTCCTGAAAGTGAGTTCGAAAAAACTACGGCGGCACATGTGTGCCGCCGCTGTAGGTCAACCTGCGTGATCTAAGCAAGGCCTTTTTCTTGCATGATTTGAGCCTTGCGCTGCGCAATCTGTTCACCCAAGGAAATCGTTTCCAATTTCGCCTTGCGAGCTTTCGGAAACATTTCGCCTTCCTCTTCCTGAACATGATGATCGATGTATTCGCCCAGTACCTTGACCTTGGCGTCGAAGTGGTCGTCCGACGGCGACGAGCCTTCGATCTGAGCGATCAGATCTTTGGCGCTGGCGTGTTCGACGTCGGCCTCATCGACCAAGTCGGGTTCGTTGAACGCTTTGCGAGCCGCGGGATAGAAAATTTCCTCCTCGGCGGTCGCATGCGCGGACAGCTCGCCGCATATCACCGTGGCCAACTGCTGCTTTTCCTTATCTCCGGCGTCACCTTGAGCAAGGCGGTCGTACTGCTTGAACAATTTCTTGACGCGTGCGTGATCGGCGGTCAATTGTGTAATCGCCTCGGTCGGCGGCATCTTGCCGTTTGAAGACTGCTTGCGCGCAGCTAAGCCTGCCCTCTTCCGGGCGGGTTGTTTCGAAGCTGATTTCTTTGCTGACTTCTTGGTTGCCATGGTTGCCTGCCTGTTCCATTCACGAAAAAAATAGGCCCCGCCTCGGCGGGGCCATTGGTTAACTACTGCTCTCAGTATTCTGTATCCCAGCCGGCGCGCGCTGAGCGTTTGGCCTTATCCCAAGCCAGGCGCGATTTGCCTTTGACGGTTTCATAGTCCTTGGCCAGCGAGTGCTCCACTTCTTCAAACTTTGCGCTGGCATTTCTCGCGCGAGCATCCGCACCTAGACGGTAGCTGGGCGCGTAGTCGTCATACGTCATGCCGCGTTCGAAATAGGGCTCACGCTCATAACGGCCGCGCCAATGCGTGTCGACAACGGTAGGATCAATGCTCTCTGCAACCGCTTTGCCCGCCAAGCCACCAGCAACTGCACCGATGGCGGCACCGACCACGGTACCAACCGGTCCCGCAGCCAATGTTCCGGCTGCGGCTCCGGCCGCGATGCCGCCGGCTGCTGCGCCGACGCCGGTTCCAACGGGATGCGAACCGGGGGCACCGGTCAGCGGATCGCGATTGGCATCTTTCTTGTCAACAGTGTCTGGATTCATTACTCATCTCCTGAATAGTTATCAACGCACTTTGCCACGACGAAACAGATTGACGATCGCAAGCAGGATAATTGCTCCGATCAGTGACACCACCAGGGCGCCGATACTGAATGCATCCTGATTGATGGTCGGTACGCCCACCAGCGGGCTGATTAACCAGCCGCCGAGCAATGCGCCGACAATGCCCACTACGATGTTCAGAAAAATGCCTTGCTGCGCATCGGTCTTCATGATCATGCTGGCGACCCATCCGATCAGACCGCCGACTACGATCCAGATAATGAAATTCATTTGGTTTCCCTCTCTTTGCTTCGATTATTCGGTCACAGCAGGGGTGTTAAAGCAATCGCCATGCCTGTTGGGCCTGGTTTTGATTCGGGAGGTGCTGCGTGCGAACTGACCTCTGGGACACGGTCATCATCGGCGGCGGGCCGGCGGGACTATCGGCGGCTTTGCTGCTCGGGCGGTGCTGCCGGAGAGTATTGGTGTGTGACGCGGGGCGGCCCCGCAACTGGGCTGCGCATCGAATGCACGGATTCTTGACGCGTGATGACATTGCTCCGTCTGAGTTCAGGTCAGCCGCGCTTGAAGAATTGAAGCGCTACGACAATGTCGAGCTATGGCATGGCGAGGTCACCGATGTCGCACGCGAGCCGGGTAATTCGTTTCGCGTTCGGCTCGACGACAATCGTTCCGAGCTCGCGCGCAAGCTGTTGATCGCCACCGGCGTCAAAGACCAGCTGCCCGCCCTGCCTCGCATCGAAGAATTCTGGGGCAAGAGCGTTCACCAATGTCCATACTGCGATGGATGGGAACTGCGTGACGCTCCGATTGCGGTGTATGGCAAGCGCACTCGAGGTCTCGAAATGGCGCGTGCGATGACGGCCTGGACTTCTGATATCGCACTATGCAGCGACGGCCCGAGCGGATTGCAAGGCAGTGAGCGGGAACATCTTGCCAGCAACGGCATCGAGCTGATCGAAGATCGGATCGGCGAGCTGTCAGGCCACAACGGGCAACTCGAGGCCGTGCTTTTCGAGGGCGGTCGGCGGCTTGCACAACGCGCTCTTTTTTTCGACACGGCTTGCGCTTCGCAGACGCGAATTGCGCGCAAGCTGGGCTGCCAGCTGACGAGGAAAGGTGGGATCCGCTGCGGCCGTTACGAAGCGACCAGTGTTCCCGGTGTGTTCGTGGCGGGAAACCTGATCGATGACGTGCAGTTGGCGATCGTGGCCGCCGCCGAAGGTACGCGCGCTGCGTTCGGCATCAACAAATCGCTGACGCGCGAAGACTACGAAAAGCGGGCGACCGGTGTGCGCCGCGTCGAACATCCGCCGGTCGACGCCGCCGATGTTGCCCGTCGCCGTCCCGATGTGACGGAAGCGCAGAAGACATGAGCGAGTTTGCGCTTCAAGCCATCAAGGCGCTTGCGTACTACGTTGCCCTGATCGTGATCATGCGTCTCGCGGGCAAGCGACTGGCGGGTCAGACGACAACGTTCGACTTGATTGTTCTGATCACACTGGGTGTGGTGATTCAGAGCACGGCGCTACAGGCGGGCTGGCCCAACGCAGTCGTGTTCGTCATCACGGTGTTCGCCGCTCATCTTGGTCTGGCGGCGTTATGTGCGCGCTCGACCTGGATCCGTCATCTGGTGCGTGGCAAGCCGAGCGTGCTGGTGCGCGATGGACAGATCATCGAGAAAGCGTTGCAGCGCGAGGCTATCAGCCGCGATGAACTACAGGCGGGCTTGCGCAAGCTCGGCTACGACACGCCGCAGGCGGTGAAACTAGCGGTGCTCGAAGAAACGGGCCACATTTCGGCGGTGGCCGCCGATTCGTCAGAACCAGCCTCTATCACAGCGCAGCCGGCGCGCCATTGAGGTGCGGGGCTGCGACGCTTTCCGGCGTCGTGTGCTGGTGAAAGAAATCGAGCATCGCTTGGGTCGCATCAGGACCGCGCGCGTCGGCAAATGAGCCCTTCGCATCTCCGCCCGACCACGCGTGACCCGCGCCACGAATCTCCCATTGCTCGATTTGGCTCAGATCAGATCGGTCGGTATAGCGCGTACGGCGATACGCGCGGTGGAGGTCAGTCGCCTCGATTGTCTGCGAGTTGGTCTGCAACGCCGCGCCGAGGTGAACGCCCGCGTAAGTCTCGACCGCGGCTTCAACCAACCGATCCGCGTTAACCGGGTTGACGGTGTGATCGGCGTCGCCGTGCAGCACGATCAATGGCACTGCCCGCGCAACCGACGTTACGCGTGCTGCGGGCAGCGATCGGCCGCTTTTCATCGCGGCGAACGCCGACTGCACGTCGTGCGCAGCACCTACCGGCAGCCCCGAATGAACTGCTGCTGCTGCAAACAAGTCGGGATACGCGTGCGCCATGATGGCGGCCATCGCGCCACCCGCCGATAGGCCTGCAACGTAGACACGACGCGCGTCAACCGGATGCGTTGCGATTATCTGCCGAACGATTCCAGCGATGATCGCCGGTTCACCGTGGTCCGCTTGCTGGTCGCCGGGACGAAACCAGTTCCAGCACCGGTTGGCGTTGGCAAGTTGAATCTGTTCCGGATAGGCCACGAGGCAACGCCGACTCTCGGCCCACCGGTTAGCTCGAGTACCCGTTGCAAAATCGTCGGGGTTTTGCGTGCATCCATGCAGCATGACGACAAGAGGAAGCACGCCAGTTGCGTGAGACGGAACGTATAACTTGTAGTTGCGCGCCCCTGCCGGTCCGGAAAAACGCTCGTTCAGAAATTCGCCTGACGCCGCGGGCAAGGTTGCATCGCGAGGCGGCGCATGCACTTCATGCGACGGGAGCGGATCGAGGACTTCGACAGCCGGAACGTCGAAGTGCTTGGGGCGGGCGCCAACAGGATCGCGCGCGGGCTTGCCGCGCAACAATCCCTGAATAAAGCGTGTCGCTACGACGGGTCCACGCATGCGGACCAGCTGTGTGGCCTGTCGCATCGCTTGCAGAAATGGTTTATCGACTTTCAAACTTCCTCCGCATTACTTGATACGAGAAGCCAGTGCACGCTTAACACCCGCACTTGCCTGCAGCGTGCCGAGAACGACAATCGACTCGATGGTCTTTAGTGCCAGCGCCGGCGTGACGTCTTCAGCAATGCTCGCCAGGCCCAGCACCTGGATCTGCAGCCGCTCGCCGCGCGCGCGCGCGGCTTCGAGATCGTTGCGCGAATAGTGATGAATCCCGAGCACGAGGCTGCGCCGGCTGACCGTCTGCCGAAGCGTCTCTGCGTGCGACGCGATCTGATTGCGAATCGCCGTGCGGATCACGTCGGTACGGTTGGAATAGAAGCCCTCGCGCACCAGCAAGTCCATATGCCCGAGGTCGACATAGCCGACATTGACCGTGATCTTTTCGGAGTCAGCATGCTTGACGAGTTCGCGTGCCATAAAACCATCCATAAACCATCCACTCAGATGGCGCAGATTAGCACAAAGTGCCGCGTTTGACCTGTCGCTGCAGCCACTCGGGGTCGAATCACCGGCGTCAAAGCGCGGGCGATGTCTGCCCCTACAATGCCCCGCCCGGTACCCCATAGGGCCGGCTTAATCCATGGCTTGCACCGAAACGATCTTTGAACCGTCAGTCCTACCCGGCCCAGGCTACGACCGCCTTCGTGCGACGCTGGTGGCGATTGCAATCGCGCTTGTCGCATTCCCGTCGGCGGCGCATGACACATGGCTGCAACCGCGCCGCGCGTCGGTGCTGCCGGGCACCATCGCGCAACTCGATCTGACCGGCGGCGACAGATTCGCGACGCCGCAGACCGCGCCCAAGCCGGAGCAGGTTGAAACTGCACGCGCGCGCTTGAACGGCAAAACGATAGAAATTCGACCTGGTGCCCCAGAGAAAAAATCGCTCGAATTGCGCGTTGCGCTGCCGGAGGCCGGAATAGCGACGCTGTGGGTGTCGCTGGCACCGAGATCGATCGAGCTCAATCGAAAGCAGGTCCAGCATTATCTGGACGAGATCGATGCGCCATCTCTGCTGACCCAGGCCTGGTACGTGGGCAAAGGATCGAAGCCGTGGCGCGAGGTTTACAGCAAGCACGTAAAGACGTTCGTGCGGGTGGGGCGATCGGGTCGGCCGAAGGCGGATCGTTCCTGGAGCGAGCCGGTCGGACTTGCGCTCGAAATCGTGCCCGAGAAGGATCCGAGCTCGTTGCGTGCGGGCGATGAATTTCCGGTGCAGGTATTGAAGAACGGAAAACCACTGGCCGACTTTTCCCTCGGAATAGTGCACGAGGGTCGAACCAACCGCGCATTCAAGAAGACGGACGCGGCCGGGCGCGTTGTGTTCAAGGTGGCGCGCGCGGGCCGCTGGCTACTGCGTGGAACCGACCTGCGGTCGTCGCAACGCGCCGGGATCGACTGGGAAAGTGACTTCACCACGCTATCTTTCGGGGTGCAGTAACAGCAGCCTGACGAGGTCATCACGAACAGCTTCTCCGCCCGCACCGCTTACATCGCGCTTGCCATTATTTCGTTTGCTCTGATCGGTGCCGCGTTGGTGCTGCAGCATGTCGTGGGACTCGACCCGTGCCCGCTTTGTATTTTTCAACGGATGGCGTACCTGACGCTGGCAGTGTTTGCACTGATCGCCGCGTGGCTGAGTCCCCGCGGATCGAGCCGCGCCGCTGGCGCGCTGGTGCTGGTATCCGCTCTGACTGGACTCGGCATTGCGGGTCGTCACGTATGGTTGCAAATGAATCCGCAGGGAATGTCTTGCGGCCCGGGTTTACAGGCAATGCTGGATAACTTCCCGCTGACGGAATTACTGCCGAAGGTATTTCGCGGCAGCGGGGATTGTTCCGAATCCACGTGGAGGCTGGTCGGGCTGACGATTGCCGATTGGTCATTATTGTGGTTCGCACTTTTGTCTGCTGCGATAATCTTTATCCTGTTCGCGCGCCGTTTTCAGCCGCTTATCAGGCGTTAGCGGCTCTTACATCTAGCAACAATCCTCGCAGTTCGGAAAGAGACGGCCGTAGGCAGCACGCCTACGCTGCCGTTAACCGTCAAGCGTCACCGACGCTTAGTCAATAACCGAACCGGAGCGAGAGATGAACATTGTTCTAAGAAAGGTCAGCGATTTTCGTTTGATTACGCTGGCCGTTGCGAGCGCGCTCGCGATTGCGTCGGCACATGCCGAGGCGGAAACGGGCGCGCGGCAAGCGAAGGCGCACAAGGGCGGTACCAGCAGTGTGCAACGCAGCCGCGGGGCCGACGGCGCAGTCGATGCAACGCGCACCAACCGCAGGGGCGGCGTAACCACTGTCGATCGCTTCAAGGACGGCAGCGGCACGACCGATGCGACGATCACCGGTCCGCGCGGCGGTGTGACGCGTGTCGATCGCACGCGTGGCGCAGATGGCCTTGTCGATAAGTCGGTCGCGGGGCCGCGGGGCCGCGTTACGACCACCGACCGCTCGCGCGGGAGCGATGGGTTGGTCGACAAGACGATCATGGGTCCAAAGGGCGGAGTCACGACCGTCGACCGTACACGGGGCGCCGACGGCGCGGTTGACAAGACAATCGTGGGTCCAAAGGGCGGTGTTACCACGGTCGATCGTTCGCGCGGCGCCGATGGTGTCATCGACAAGACGGTTACCGGGCCAAAGGGCAGGTGACGACCGTCGATCGTTCGCGCGGGGCGGATGGTGTTGTTGATGCCACAGTGACAGGCCCGAGAGGAAACAGCACGACGATCGATCGTATTCGCGGTGCGGACGGCGCCGTAGACAGCACGCGCATACGCGCCAATGGCAGCACCACGACGGTTGACCGTGTACGCGGCGCCGATGGACTGACGGACAAAACCATTGTCGGTCCGAAAGGCGGAGTCAGCACGGTGGATCGCTCGCGCGGCGCCGACGGCGCTGTTGATTCGGTCACCACCGGCCCCAGAGGCGGCACCACACTGGTGGATCGCAGCCGCAACGCGGACGGAACGATCAATCGCACGGTAACGACGACACCGCCACCCGCGAAATAGATTCTCCCGGCAGTAGTTCGGAGCGCGACCGATCGCGCTTTTTTTTGTCCGGTCCGGACACGCGGCGTGTTCTCTAAACTCGCGCGATGCATATCTGCATCATCGGCGCGGGAGTGATCGGCCTGACTTCCGCCTATTTTCTGCAGAGCGAAGGCCACAGCGTCACCCTCGTCGAGCGTGAGGCCGCGGCGGGCCAGGGCGCCAGCTCCGCGAACGGCGCGCAGCTTTCGTATGCGTTCGTCGCGCCGCTGGCCGACGCGTCGGTGCCGCCGCGCTTGCCGAGCCTGTTCTTCACGCGCGATTCGCCGTTGAAGCTGCACTTCCGCTTCGACCCGGTGCAATGGCGCTGGGCCTTCGAGTTTTTGCGCTATGCGAATACCGCGGATGCACGCAGGACAACTGCCAGCTTATTGAAGCTCGCCGAGCTGTCACGAGAGTTTATCGAGCCGCTGATTGAAGGCGAGGGGATCGACTGTCACTTCACGCGCGGCGGCAAGCTTGTGGTCTACCCAAGCGCTCGATCGCTTGCCTCGGCTCGGGCGCAGGCGCTGTATCAGGCGGGCCTGGGCAGCAAGCAGTCCGTGTTGTCGCGCGCGCAGTGTGTAGAACAAGAGCCAGCGCTCGAGATGTATGCCACGCAAATCGCCGGTGGTGTGTGGACTCCGAGCGATGCCGCCGCCGACTGCGGCGAATTCTGCGTACAACTGGCGCAGCGCATAGTGCAGCGGGGTGGTGACTTGCAGTTGAGCCGCACGGCAAGCCGCTTCGACGTCGACGGTGCGAGCGTGCGTTCGTTGCTGACTGATCAGGGACCATTGCGCGCCGACGCGTACCTATTGGCGGCAGGCGTCGGCGCGCCCGCACTCGCAGCAACCGCCGGCGTTGCTCTTCAGATTTATGCGCTGAAAGGGTATTCGATCACCGTGCGTCCGGCGTTTGATGCGATACGCCTGAAGGCGTCAATCACCGACGCGCGGCGCAAAGTCGTGTTCGCACCGCTTGGCGATCGTGTACGCGTCGCGGGCTTCGTCGAGATCGGAGCCGAAAATAACGAGATTCCGCCGGCCCGCACCAGCGCACTGCTCGATGCTGCGCGCGAGGTCCTGGGTTACGACGCGATCGACGGCGATATTCGTCCGTGGATGGGGCAGCGCCCCGCGACGCCCAGCGGACGGCCAATTATCGGCCGTACCCCGATTGATCATCTGTTTTTGAACGTCGGGCACGGTGCCCTCGGCTGGACGTTGGCGGCCGGCAGCGCGCGTCTCGTGTGCGATGCGATCGCCGGCCGAGCTCCTACAATCGACGTCAAGCCGTATATGTACAACTGAACTGCAACCAGCGTGCACCGCGAATCGCATATCCTGCACCGTCAGCTGCGCGGCAACTATCCGGTTGCAGCCAGCGCGCAGGGATGCTGGATCACCGATAGCGCCGGCAAGAAATATCTGGACGCGTCCGGCGGTGCCGCGGTGTCGTGCCTCGGACACGGGCATCCCGATGTGCTGGCAGCGATGCACGCGCAGATCGATCACATCGCTTATGCGCATACGAGTTTTTTTTCAACCGAGATCGCGGAGCGGCTAGCCGATGTGTTGATCTCCTCCGCCCCCGCCGGAATCTCGCACGCTTATCTGGTGTCCGGCGGCTCGGAAGCGATGGAGGCCGCGCTTAAGCTCGCGCGCCAGTATTTTGTCGAGAAAGGCGAGCCGCAGCGTGCGCGCTTTATTGCACGCCGCAACAGCTATCACGGCAACACTCTCGGCGCGTTGGCGGTCGGCGGAAACCAGTGGCGTCGCCGCCAGTTCGCACCGCTATTAATCGAGGTCGAGCACGTAGCGCCGACCTATGCGTACCGCGATCAACGCGATCACGAGTCGTCCGAGCAATACGGCGCGCGCTTGGCGCAGGAGCTTTCCGACACAGTCGAGCGTATCGGCGGCGAGAACGTCATTGCTTTCGTCGCGGAAACCGTCGGCGGCGCGACCAGCGGTGCGTTGACAGCGCCGCCCGGATACTTCAAGCGTGTGCGGGAAATCTGCGATCGGCACGGCATGCTGCTGATCCTCGACGAAGTGATGTGCGGCATGGGGCGCACCGGCACTTTGCATGCGTGCGAACAGGAGGGTGTGGTGCCCGATCTGATGGCGATCGCCAAGGGGCTCGGCGGTGGCTATCAGCCGGTGGGTGCAGTGCTGATCGCCGCCAGGGTGATCGACGCGATCGCCGCAGGTTCCGGGTTCTTTCAGCACGGTCACACCTACATTGGACATCCGACGGCCTGCGCCGCGGCGCTTGCGGTCCAGCACGTTCTTGTGCGCGACAAGTTAGTAGAGCGTTGCGCGCAGCAGGGCGCCCGCTTGGGCGCGGCCCTGCGCGAGGCGTTCGGCGAGCATCCGCACGTCGGCGATGTACGCGGACGCGGGTTGTTCCAGGCGATCGAACTTGTCGTCGACCGTGCGGGCAAGCAACCATTCGATCCGGCCCTGAAGTTGCATGCGAAGGTAAAGAAAGCCGCAATGGAAATCGGTTTGCTGTGCTATCCGATGGGAGGCACGATCGACGGCGTGCGCGGCGACCATGTGCTGCTGGCGCCGCCGTTCATCGTCTCCGACGACGAGCTCAATCTGCTGATTCAACGCTTGCGTCAGGCGGTAGACCGCGGCGTGCAATCGGCCAGCGGGTAACCGGTGGGAACTCCTGTCTTGCGCCCTGCGCTCGCCCCGGGTAACGTGGCTGACCCCTGTGCGGGGAACACAAGGAGAGGGCCAATGAAGTTCAGGATTTCAATGTGCGCGGCTGCATTTGCCGCTACGTTTGTGAGCGCTGCAATGCTGTCGAGCGCCGCCACTGCGCAGCAGCAGCGCTTCATCACGATCGGTACGGGAGGCGTAACCGGCGTGTACTACCCCGCGGGCGGCGCGATCTGCCGCATCGTCAATCGCGATCGCGCGAAGACCGGCCTGCGCTGCTCGGTCGAGTCGACCGGCGGATCGGTAGCGAATGTGAATCTGCTGAAATCGGGGGAGCTCGAGTTCGGTGTCGCGCAGTCCGACGTGCAGTTTTTGGCGTCAAAGGGTCAGGGCGCGTTCCAGAAAGACGGCGCAGTCAGCGACTTGCGGGCTGTGTTCGCATTGCATCCCGAGCCGTTTACGGTGCTCGCGCGCAAGGAATCGAACATCACCAAATTCGAAGACTTCAAAGGCAAGCGCTTTAACGTCGGTAATCCCGGATCGGGCACGCGCTCGTCGATGGAAGAACTGATCGGTGCGATGGGCTGGAAGATGACCGATTTTTCGCTGGCGTCGGAGTTGCGTCCCGACGAACACGGCTCAGCGTTGTGCGACGGCAAGATCGACGGCTTTTTCTACGGCGTCGGTCACCCATCGGCCAACATTCAGGATCCAACCACGATATGCGGCGCGAAGCTGATCTCGTTGAGCGGTGCGGCGGTCGACAAGCTGGTGAAGGAAAAACCGTATTACGCGATCGCCACGATTCCCGGCGGCATGTATCCGAACAATCCGAACCCGACGACGACCTTCGGCGTTCAGGCCACCGTCGTATCGTCGGCCAAGGTGCCTGCCGATGTGGTCTACACCGTCACCAAGGCCGTGTTCGAGAATCTCGACGAATTCAAGAAGCTGCACCCGGCACTCGCCAATCTGAAGCCCGAAGACATGATCAAGAACGGCCTGTCGGCACCGCTGCATGATGGCGCGGTGCGCTACTACAAGGAAAAGGGCTGGATGAAATAAGCCAACGCCGGACGGGCATTGCCCGCCGGCCTTGGTCGCTGCGATCGAACGGACGGCTTGGCCGCCGATCAACGCAGCGTATTTGACGGGCGGCTTGCCGCCCGTCTTCGCTTCTAAGGGAAAGATGGAAACCAAGAAGCTGGCAGACGACATCGCGCCGACTGCGGAAATGCAGTTGGGCGAAGTCGATCAAGTGAAACAACTCGTTGTCGACGCCGACCTCGGTGGCCGCTCCACGGTCGGGCTTCACGGCAAGGTGCTGCTGGGTGTGGGACTCGCGTGGGTCATCTTCCAGCTTTGGTATGCGTCGCCGCTGCCGTTCGCGCTGCGCTTCGGCGTTTTCAACGACACGGAAGCGCGATCAATTCATTTGGCGACCGGTCTGTTTCTCGCGTTTCTGTCGTTTCCTGCGACCAAGCGCTCGCCGCGCAACCATGTGCCGGTGCTCGACTGGATATTCGCGTTCGCGGGCGCCTTCGCGGCGGCCTACTTGTTCTTGTTCTACAACCAGCTAGCGACGCGGCCGGGCGCGCCCACTCCGTTTGACGTCGTGGTCGGGGTGGTGGGCATTTTGTTGCTGCTGGAAGCGACGCGGCGCGCAGTGGGTCTGCCGATGGCGGTGCTGGCGGTGATTTTTCTTTTATACGTATTGGGAGGCGCGCATTTGCCCGATGTGATCGCCCACAAGGGCGCGTCCATTCCGCGCCTGATTTCGCATATGTGGCTGGTCACGGAGGGCGTATACGGCATTGCGCTGGGCGTATCAGTGTCCTTCATCTTCGTGTTCGTGCTGTTCGGAACTCTGCTTGATCGTGCCGGCGGCGGGAATTACATGATGCAGGTTAGCTTTGCGTTGTTGGGACACATGCGGGGCGGACCGGCCAAGGTCGCCGTTGTGTCGTCGGCACTTAACGGGCTGATATCCGGCTCGTCGGTCAGCAACGTGGTTTCTGGCGGCATCTTCACGATTCCCTTGATGAAGAAAGCCGGCTATGGCGGCGTCAAGGCGGCCGCGATCGAAACATCATCGTCGGTCAATGGTCAGATCATGCCGCCGGTCATGGGCGCCGCGGCGTTTTTGATGGTCGAGTATGTAGGGATTCCGTACGCAGACATCATCCGACACGCATTTGTTCCGGCGGTGATCAGCTACATCGCGCTGTTCTACATCGTGCACCTCGAAGCAATGCGGCTCGGCATGGAGCCGATGGCGAAAGTGCGGGATCGGAGCGTCAGGGATGCGCTGCTGTCCTGGGGGCTCGGTCTGGCGGGGTCGATAGCCGTTTGTGGCGCGATTTACTACGTTGCGATCGGCGCGCAGATGGCCTTCGGCGATGCAGCTTCGTGGATTCTCGGCCTGTTGCTGATCGCGCTTTACATCTACAGCACGTGGATCGCTGCGCGCGAACCCGATCTGCCGGTTGATATTGACATCAACAATCCGGTGTTGCCGCCTGCCTGGCCGACGGTGAAGGCCGGAGTGCACTTCCTGATTCCGATCGGCGTACTGCTGTGGTGCTTGATGGTTGAGGAACTGTCACCCGGCCTGTCCGCGTTCTATGCAATCGTTGCGCAGGTTGTTTTGATGACCACTCAGCGCCCGCTGATCGAGCTGTTTCGCGGCAAAAAGAGCTTCGGCACCGAGTTCGCGCGTGGTCTGCACGAGGTTGTCGATGGCTGCAGCGACGGTGCACGCAACATGATCGGTATCGCGGTCGCCACCGGCTGCGCGGGACTGATCGTCGGCGCGATCACACTGACTGGGCTCGGCTTGCGCATGACGGACTTCGTCGAGTTCGTCTCCGGCGGCAACGTGATGGTGATGCTGTTGTTCACCGCTTTTGTCTGTCTGGTGCTCGGCATGGGGGTCCCGACTACGGCGAACTATATTTTGGTCGCAACCTTGATGGCGCCGGTGATCGTCGAACTGGGTGCGCAATCGGGCTTGGTGATTCCGCTGATCGCCGTGCACCTGTTTGTGTTTTATTACGGAATCATGGGCGACATCACGCCGCCGGTCGGGCTCGCCAGCTTCGCAGCGGCTGCGATTGCGAAGGAAGATCCGATCCAGGTCGGCATCCAGGGCACGGTCTACGCGCTACGCACCGTGTTGTTGCCTTTTATCTGGATCTTTAATCCAGCGCTGCTGCTGATCGATATCCACGGCTGGGGCGAAGCGCTGCTCGTTGGCTTCATGGCGACGATCGCGTCGCTTGCTTTCGCCGCCGCCACGCTGGGCTGGTTCCGTACCAAATGCCGTTGGTGGGAAATCGTGCTGCTGTTGATCGCAACTTTCATATTGTTCCGGCCCGACTGGTTTGCCGATCGCGTTGCGCCCGAGTACACCGATGCACCGGCGGCGCGCTTCTTTGAAATTGCGGATCGGCTCGACGCCGGTGATCGGCTGGTGTTCGTGATTAAAGGGCAAACGCTCGAAGGCGGAGACTTGAACAAAACCGTAGGCGTGCAGCTCGGTCCCCGTACCGGCGACCGCAAAAACCCCGCTGTAGATGCGCGCAAGCGACTGGCGGACCTCGGATTGACCGTCAGCGGCTTCGGCGAACAACTGCAGATCGGCGCAGTGCGCTTCGGCAGCCGCGCCGCGAAAGCGCGTATTGAGCAAGGCTACGATATCGTCTCGGTCAAGGTGCCGACCGAGCGCATCAGCGCGCACTGGTTTTATCTGCCGGGGCTGGCGATCGCGATCCTCGTCTGGTTGATGCAAGGCTGGCGTGTGCGCCGATCGGGCTCACCTCCCCGCTTAACAACGCAGCACGGGCCACGCGCGGCCTGAGTGTGATGATGCTGAACATCGATATCGCGCAAGTCGAAACTGCTGCCAAGGAGCTTTACATACGAGCGCTAAAACAATTGCCGCCGGATATCAAAGCGGGATTCGACAGACTCTCTAAGACTGAAACCGAATCAACGGCGCAACGTGTGCTCGGTACCATGGTATCGAACATTGCGGTGGCGGAGCGTACTGATAACTTGCTGTGTCAGGACACCGGCATTCCGATCTACAACGTGACGATCGGTCGCGGAGTCGTCGTCGACGGCGCACAACTGAAGCAAGCGATAAGGCGCGGTTGCGAGCGCGCTACACGCGAACTTCCGTTTCGCTCGTCGATCGTGCATCCGATCACGCGTGTCAATGAACAAACTTCGTGCGGGCCCGGTGTGCCGGTGATTCACTTCGATTTCGATGCGAGCGACCGGTTGTCGATTGAAATGATTCCAAAGGGATCTGGCTCGGAAAACAACTCGTTCTTGAAGATGGCGATCCCCGCCGACGGTGTCGACGCGATCAAGACATTCGTGATTGACTGTGTGCTGGATGCCGGCGGGAGAACGTGTCCGCCGACGATCGTTGGTGTAGGCATCGGCGGTACGTCCGATCTATGCGTTCATCTTGCCAAACTGGCCGCAGTGCGAGCGTTGGGCTCGGTCTGCAGCGACGCCGAGGGTGCAAAGCTCGAAACGGCACTGACTGCAGCGGTGAATTCGCTGGGTGTCGGGCCGCAGGGGCTCGGGGGCGACAGCACGGCGTTCGCGGTGCACGTCGAGATTGCGGCAACACACATCACGATGAATCCGGTGGCGGTGAACATGCAGTGCCATTCGGCGCGGCGCGCGCGCGCGACTTTCAGTGGGACTGGCGTGGAATACGGCTTCTAATCATGGCGCATCACGAGCTCATAACACCAATTACCGAGCAGCAGGCGCGCAGTCTGCGGGTCAATGACACCGTCACTCTGCAGAAGACGCTGTTCGGCCTGCGCGATGCAACGTTGATTCATCTGTTCGACCGCGGCCGCACGACTCGCCTTGATCTGCATGGCCACGCGGTGATACACACGGCGCCGAACGTCAAGCAGGTGCCGCGCTCGGTTGAGTATCCCGCCGGCTATGTACCGCTGTGCGTCGGCACGACGACGTCGGCGCGGATGGAACGGTTTACGCACGATCTGATGTCGACGCATGGCGTACGCATCATCATCGGCAAGGGCGGCATGGGCAAAGGTTCGCTCGCGGCATTCAATGAGCTGGGTGGCGCCTATCTCGCTATCGTCGGCGGCGCTGCCGCGCTTGAAACCACTTGGATCGAGCGGATCGACGATGTCGACCTTGACGATCTGAATCCGGAGTCGCTATGGCGTTTTTCAATCCGCGACTTTGGCCCGCTTCTGGTCGCGATGGACAGCCACGGCGCAAGCTTGTATGAAACCGTGGCGAGCGATGCGCAGGTACGTCGCGCCGAAGCGTTACGGTCGCTGGGCGTGAAGGCCTAAGAGAGCTTTTCTGCGCAGGCTGCAAACCGATATTTTGATTCTCGGCTCCGGCGGCGCGGGCTTGTTTGCGGCGCTGCACGCCAAACAAACGGCGCCCGAGTTGTCGGTCACTGTCGCGGTCAAAGGGCTATTGGGCAAATGCGGCTGCACGCGCATGGTCCAGGGCGGCTACAACGTCGCGCTGTCGGCCGGTGATTCGGTAGAGCGGCATTTCATGGACACGATTGAAGGCGGTGCCTGGCTCTCGAATCAGGACCTCGCTTGGACGCTAGTGTCGAGCGCGGTCGAGCGCGTGCGCGAGCTTGAGAATGAGTTGGGCTGCCTGTTCGATCGCAACGCCGATGGCACGATCCATCAGAAGGCGTTTGCGGGCCAGACGTTCGATCGCACGGTACACAAGGGCGATCTGACCGGCATCGAGATCATCAACCGCCTCGCTGAGCAGGTCTGGGCGCGGAATATCGAGCGGCTTGAAGAACATCGCGCGCTTGCGTTGATCAAGACCCCAAGCAACGATGCCATTGCCGGTGTGCTGCATGTCGACATGCGTACCGGCGAATATGTGTTCGTGCAGGCACGCGCAGTGTTGCTTGCCACCGGCGGCGGGCCGACCATGTACAAATATCACACGCCCTCGGGGGACAAGAGTTGCGATGGGTTGGCGATGGCGCTGCGCGCCGGACTCACGCTGCGTGACATGGAAATGGTTCAATTTCATCCGACCGGTCTACTCGCCGGGAGTGATACCCGCATGACGGGCACGGTGTTGGAAGAAGGCCTGCGCGGTGCGGGCGGATATCTTTTGAACGGCGCGCGCGATCGTTTCATGCAACAGCATGACGCGCGTGCGGAGCGTGCCACGCGCGACATCGTTTCGCGCGCGATCTTTGCCGAAATGCGTGCCGGTAACACGACGCCGAACGGCGGAGTCTATCTGGCGATGAATCACTTGGGCGCCGACGAAGTGCGGTCATCGTTCAAAGGCATGGTCGAGCGCTGTGCCGATTGCGGCTTCGACTTGGCTGCTGGCTTGGTCGAAGTCGTTCCCACCGCGCACTACATGATGGGCGGCGTGCTGTTCAACGGAGATTGCAGCACGTCGCTGCGCGGACTGTTCGCGGCCGGTGAAGATACCGGGGGCGTGCACGGCGCCAATCGGCTCGGCGGCAACGGCGTTGCAAACTCCACCGTGTTCGGCGCGATTGCGGGCGATGCGATGGCGGCGTGGGTGCGTGTCGAAGGAAAATGGCGCGCGCCCGATGAAGCCGCGTTGCAGCGCGCCGTCGCTGGCGCAGAACGACCTTTCAACGCGGAATCCGGCGATGTCGAGGCAATTCGCGAAGCTTTGCTCGAATGCATGTGGGAAGACGTCGGCATCGTGCGCAACGACGCTGGACTGGCGCGCGCATCGCTGCGGCTCGACGAGCTCGCCGAACAGCTGAACGCAACCGGCATGGCAAGCGATGAGCGTGCGTTCAACCTGACGTGGCACGACTGGCTCAATTTATCCAATTTGATTCTCGTCAGCCGCTCGATACGAAGTGCCGCAGCCGAGCGTCGCGAATCGCGCGGCGCCCATTTCCGCGACGATTTTCCGCAGCGCGGGCCGCTCGAGGAGTCGTCGTATGTCACTGTGCGTTTGAAGAGTGCCGAGCCGGGCCAGTTCGAGCTCGGCGAGCAGCGGGTGAAGTTCTCGATCGTCCGGCCGGGCGAGTCGTTGCTGACGCAATGATCGTCATCAGTGAGTTCATGGATGCCGAATCCGTTGCGCAGTTGCGCGCGGAATTCCAGGTGCGTCATGACCCGCACCTCGTCGAGGATACGCAACAATTGCATGCAGCCTTGAAATCGGCAGATGCACTGATCGTTCGCAATCGAACCCAGGTTGACGCGGCGTTGATCGCCAGCGCTCCGAGGCTGCGTGTTGTGGGGCGCCTGGGGGTCGGGCTCGACAACATCGACGCACTCGCTTGCGCTGCGCGCGCGATCGAGGTAATTCCCGCCACCGGCGCGAACGCCATCTCGGTCGCCGAGTACGTCCTCGCCACCGCGATGATGTTGCTGCGCGGCGCGTATCAAGCGTCGGACGAAGTCGCCGCCGGCGACTGGCCGCGGCCCAAGTTATCGCAGGGCCGCGAAATCTGCGGCAAGACGCTCGGACTGGTCGGCTTCGGCTCGATCGGTCGCGTCACCGCGCAGCGGGCTCAAAGTCTCGGAATGCATGTCATCGCGTACGACGCACTGCTCGCAGAGAATGATGCTGCATGGCATGAACGTGGGGTCGCGCGGAAAAATCTGGATCAAGTGCTGACCGAAGCTGATGTTGTCTCGTTGCATGTGCCGCTCGACAACCGGACGCGCGGGTTAGTCAACGCGTCACGCATCGCGTCGATGAAACCCGGTGCGATCCTGATCAATACCGCGCGTGGTGGGATCGTTGATGAAGCTGCGCTAGCGGCTGCGTTGCGTGCCGGATCGTTGGCAGGTGCAGCGCTCGATGTATTCGAGCAGGAGCCCTTGGCAGCGAGCTCCGTGCTGGCGGACCTACCCAACCTGATTCTGACACCCCATATTGCCGGCGTGACGCGAGAGTCCAACGTCCGCGTCGGCGGGATGATCGCGAAGCTTGTTGCAGCATCACTGCGCGCCGCGCGACCGCGATGACGATCGTCTCATTGCAACGCCTTGAAACTGTCGCCGAGCGAGCACTCCTGAATGCGGGTGCAAATCAGACGATGGCAGCTTGCACCGCGCGCGCGTTGGTGGCGGCCGACGCGGAAGGCCTGGCGTCGCACGGTATTGCACGCGTTGCGCAATACGCAGCACATTTGAGGAACGGGCGTGCCAACGGTGAGGCCGTCCCCCGTATTGCGCACGCGCGAGCCGCTGCGTGCCTGGTCGATGCGGAAAACGGGCTGGCATTCCCCGCGTGTTCAAAGGCGGTGGACGAAGCGATCGCGCGTGCACGCGCGCTGGGCGTCGGCTTTGCGGCGGTGACCAACAGCCATCACTTCGGTGTGGCGGCGCATCACTTATCGAGCGTCGCGCAGCAAGGGATGGTCGGCCTTGCATTCGGCAATTCGCCGGCCGCAATGCCTGCGTGGGGCGGCAAACGCGCGCTGTTCGGAACCAATCCGATTGCCGCCATTTTTCCGCGCCAGAATGCGGCGCCGCTGTGCATCGACCTTTCGCTATCGGAAGCCGCGCGCGGCAAGGTGATGATCGCCGCACAGCAAGGCCAACCGATTCCACTGGGCTGGGCGCTCGACCGCGACGGTCAACCGACGACGGACGCGAAGGCGGCGCTCGACGGCGTGATGCTCCCCGCGGGCGGCGTCAAGGGAGCGATGCTCGCTCTGATCGTCGAGTTGCTGTGCGTGACCTTGACCGGCGCGAATTTTGGCTTCGAGGCCGATTCCTTCTTCGTTGAGCAAGGCAACCAGCCGCGGCTCGGGCAGGCGTTTCTGGTGATCGATCCCGCTGCGCTGGCGGGCGTCGATGTTTATCACTCCCGGGTCGAAGCACTGATCGCCGCGATGTGCGCAGATCCCGAGGTACGCTTGCCCGGCGAGCGGCGCACGCGGCTCGCACAGCAGGCGAGTCGCGATGGTGTCGACATACCCGACCCGGTGTTTGCTCGGCTGGTGCAGCTTGCCGCGTCGGAAAAGGAGCCGCAGTGAACGGCATTGTCTTGCTCGCTCACGGATCTCGCGATCGGCAGTGGGTCGTTCCCTTCGAGACGTTGCGCGGCATGGTCCTGGACCGATTGCCGCAATCCGCCGTGGCTCTTGCTTATCTTGAACATTCAGTTCCTGACTTTGTCACCGCGGTCGACCAACTGGTTGCGCGCGGCGCAACGTTGATCAACGTCGTGCCGTTGTTCCTCGGGCCTGGTGGTCACGTGCGAAGAGACGTTCCGCAGCTCGTGCAGGATGCGATGGCGCGGCACTCCGAAGTGCAGTTCGCGCTTCAACTGCCTATCGGCGATGCTCCGACGGTGCTCGATGCAATCGCCGATTACGCCGCATCGACGCCGCAGCCACCGAGTTAGTTGTTGTCCCTGGCGCCCAGTTTCCGCTGCGCGCTCTCCTTGATCATCAAATCAAAGCATTGGCGGCCCGCGCTATGCGCCCACTGTAATTGAGGCGCACCGGCATATCGATCCGTCGCGCGTGATCCGCTTGCGAAGTTTGCGCAAAGCCGGAACGACTGGCTGCCTGTGATCTCGTAGCCGTACGCGGCCTGGGTCTCGGGGTCTTTCAGCGCACTGAGTCCGGGCTCCGCCGCGAGAGCTTCGAGCGTGGTCGGCAACGCACCGTGGCGCTTCCAGTAAAGGTTGACTGCGGCGTCGAGCGCGGCCAGATCACTCACTCGATGCGCGTCCAGCCGATACTCGCGCTGCCGGTGTGGAGGCTCGAGCATCACCGCCGCGGCAATCGCGGCGACAACAGCCAGAGTTGCGGCGGCGAGCAGCAGTTTGCCGGCGCTCATTCGCGCTCTTCCTGACGCAGATCCAGCAGGTAGTAGCCGAGTAGCGCACCGGCGATGACGGCGACCGTGGCCACCTTCAGCATGAACCGGACCGTCAATTCCCCGCCCAGCAGGTTGTAAACGAGTGCAATCAGATCGCCGGACAAGATGGTGACCGCAGTAAACAGAGTGAGATACGTCAACCATCTGCGCACTGCCGACAATCGCTTGACCGGATCCAGCGCCAGGCCGCGGTTGATGTACCAGGACATGAATACGAGCAGCGGGAAGCCCACCAACAGTGCCGAGGCGGAAAATCGCATGCTGTCCGCTCTCCAGGTTCCAATTCGCGCCGCGGCGTCCGGAAGGGCACGGTCGATCAAATCGAACACGAGGCTGCCGAGGTGAAACGCGGTCAGATAGAGCGCCGAGAACAGCACCAGATAGAGGAACGCCTCGCGTGCCGACAAGTATGGGCGTGGCTTGGGTACAGGTATCGGAAAATCGGAATCGACAAACGCGCTGAGCGCGGTCTTCGCCTGCGCCGGGGTCCAGCCGGCTTCGAGCATCGAATTCTGAATATCAGTGCGGGGCAGATCACGCAGCAGCGCGTCTCTGACGAAGCGTTCTAGGTCAACCGTTCCAGAAGCCATGGCCGTTCCTTGCAAAGGAATGGTGGCTTTGTACGGCGGCGAAGCCGCAAGAGGAGCCTGCAAACGCGCCGATAGCGGAAAACGCTACCGCTGGTGTTTCGAGTCGCAACTCCGGCCCACTAGGGCAGTTACGCGGCGCGCCTCATCGCATCGCGAAGCGAGCTCGAACGTTCGAGCGCACCACGCAGAGCCTCGCCGATCAGCAACATCACCGGCCCTTGGTTCAAATCGGGAGCGGACAGTGAAGCGGAGTCCAACGTTCCGATCCAGGTTCGCGAGTTCGCCAGGCTGACGCTTTCGAGAACTGCAATCGGCGTGGCCGCGGGCAGGCCGCCGGCAATCAGCCGCTGCACGGTGGACGCGATGTGGCGCCCCGCCATATAGACGCCGAGCGAACCGCCTGCTCGGACGCTGAGCATCGCCGGCGCCCACGTAGCATCGTCGTGCTCGTCGCAGACGCACGGCGTCAAGAACGTCACCGCGCGGGCCACGCCGCGCAAGGTGAGCGAAGCCTGCATCTCCGCTGCAGCGGCGCTTGCCGCAGTAATTCCCGGGACGACTTCGAACGTGATTCCGGCCTTACGCAGCGCGTGCATCTCTTCGTCGAGTCGGCCGAAGATCGATGGGTCGCCGCCTTTCAGCCGAACGACGCACGCTGCTCTGAGCGCGCAATCGACCAGCGACTTGTTGATGAAGAGCTGTGCGGTCGAGGGACGCTGCGCGCGCTTGCCGACCGCAATCCGCTTGGCCTTTGACGCAAGCTGCAGTACTGCGGAGTCAACTAACGCATCGTGCAGCACGAAGTCGGCCCGCGCGAGTATGCGCACCGCCCGCACCGTCAGCAGGTCGGCCGCACCAGGTCCGGCGCCGACGAAGTAGACCCGCGGCTCCGATCGCTCAGAGAATGTGTCCCGCTCAATCATTGGTTTGCGCTGCCAGCTCGCATGCATTCGGTCGCGCGTGCCGGCGAAAGGCCGGCAGTGGATTGTCGGCGGCGCCCTGATACGCATTCGAAAAAGTCCGCAGCGCCCGCATCGCCCTATCGCGATCCTGATCCACTCGCAACAGGAAAGAGGAGAAGCCGACACGGCGCAGGAAGAACAACTGATCGACCAGAACGTCTCCGATCGCACGCAGATCGCCGCGGTACCGATACCGGCTTCGCAGCATGGCTGCAGTCGAACAACCGCGTCCGTCGTTGAATACCGGAAAATCGATCGCGATCAGTGGCACCGCATCCAGGTGAGGCACCAGCGCAACCGGATCGTCGATGGGCGACAGCCATACTCCATGTGCGGCCGATGGGGGTTGAGCGAGGTACAACGCCAGCGGCACCAACGCCGCCGCGTTTTCTCTGGTGACAGAATTTCGCTCGCGCACGACTGGCCAGTCGTCGGCGGTCCAGACACCGTCGCGTGTCAATAGGCGCGTGGTAGTGCTCATGCGGTCATCTCGGCGACGCGGTCGTGCGCATAGACACCGTCGCGGTAAACGCGCTCCTTAAATGGTGTCGGGCCGACGCGCGTGACGGTATCAATAAAGCGCTCGCCGTCTTCCCGCAGCGACACGAATGTCTCGATCAGCCGCTCGATGACGTCTGGCATCTGCTCGGCCTTGAACGACGGGCCGATGATCCGGCCGATCGCTACTCTTGCCGTACCGGCTGATGAACCGTCGGCGCCGCCTAGCGAAACCTGGTACCACTCGTCACCATCTTTGTCGACACCGAGGATGCCGATGTGCCCGACATGATGATGTCCGCAGGAGTTGATGCAGCCCGAGATATTGATGTTGATGTCGCCGAGGTCGTGCAGATAGTCGAGGTCATCGAAGCGACGCTGAATGCTTTCGGCAATCGGTATCGATTTGGCATTCGCCAGCGAACAGAAGTCTCCGCCTGGACACGCAATGATGTCGGTCAGCAATCCGACGTTGGGAGTCGCCAGCCCCGCGGCCTTGGCCTCCTGCCACAGCGTGCGCAACCGATCCATGCGGATGTCGGGCAGGATCAGATTCTGTTCGTGCGACACGCGAATCTCACCGAATCCGAAACGGTCGGCCCACTCTGCGACTTGATCCATCTGCTCCGCGGTAGCGTCGCCCGGTGCGATTCCAGTCGGCTTCAACGACAGCACCACCGAGCGGTAACCGGCTACCCGATGCGGCTTGACGCTGCGCTCGACCCAGCGCGCAAAGACGCGGTCTGAAAGGTCGAGCGCCTGCTCGTCGAACTTCTTGTAGGCCGGGGGCACGAAGTAGCTGGCAACGCGCTGCAACTCGGTGTCGGTCACCGTTGATGGCCCGTCGCCGAACGGAGCAAAGTCCTCCTCCACCTGGCGTGCGAATTCCTCGATGCCCAGCGATCGCACCAGAATCTTGATGCGAGCCTTATGGATGTTGTCGCGCCGGCCGTGACGGTTATAGATACGCAGAATGGATTCGATATACGTCAGATACTGTCGCCACGGCAGAAATTCGCGGATGACCGCGCCGATGATCGGCGTGCGCCCCATGCCGCCACCGACCAGCACGCGAAAACCGAGGGCGCCGTCCGGCGCGCGTGTCAGGTGCAAGCCAATGTCGTGAAATGCCACCGCCGCGCGGTCTTCGCGCGCACCGTTGATGGCGATCTTGAATTTGCGCGGCAGCCAGGTGAACTCGGGATGAAACGAAGACCACTGACGCAGAATTTCGCAGAACGCGCGGGGGTCGATCAGTTCATCTGCCGCAACGCCGGCAAACTCGTCACTGGTAATGTTGCGAACTGCGTTGCCGCTGGTTTGAATCGCATGCATCTCGACTGCCGCCAACTCCTCAAGAATGTCGGGCGAATCCTCGATCCGAATCCAGTTGAATTGGATGTTCTGCCGGGTGGTGAAGTGCCCGTACCCGCGGTCATAGCGACGCGCGATATGCGCCAGTGTGCGCAGCTGTTTGGCCGACAGCACGCCGTACGGAATCGCTATGCGCAACATCGGCGCGTGACGCTGCACGTATAGACCATTGCGCAGACGCAGCGGTCTGTACTCGTCTTCGGACAACTGCCCGCTGAGAAAGCGCGCTGTCTGATCGCGGTATTCGGCCACACGCTCGGCTACGAGAGAGCGATCGAGTGCGTCGTATTGGTACATGACCTGCCGGCATCGGGTGCGGCTTCAGAATTTAGCCCGTCCACCGTCCGGTAAATGATCAAAGCCAGCATTGCTTATCGTGGTGCGCGATAAGCCTTATTCGATCAGCAGTCTTGCTTTGAACAATTTGTTCTTTGGGGCTCGTTATGTCGACCGGACAATGCTCAGCTATCTATGAACGAGACGCTGGATGCACCCCCACAAGCTGGCGCCGAGGCGCTCGGCGAGCGCATCCTGGATGTCGCTCGTACCCGGCTCGAAGCGACCGAAGGGAATTACGCTGGTGCCGTGACGCCGCCTGAAGCGTGGCAATTGTTCAGCGACGGACGCGTGCGTCTGGTCGATGTACGCACCACACCGGAGGTCAGATACGTTGGATGCGTGCCTGGGGCGCAGCACGTCGAGTGGCACGGCACCGACCCCGCGCAGATCGAGCGCTTCCTGCGAGACCTGGGCGCCGTCGTGCAACCGGCGGAGACGGTGTTGCTGCTGTGTCGGAGCGGCGTGCGTTCACATCACGCGGCACGCGTTGCGCACGATGCCGGCTATGCGAACGTGTTCAATGTGCTGGAGGGGTTCGAAGGCCAGCGCAACCATTCACACCAGCGCGGATTTATCGACGGCTGGCGATCGCACGGCCTGCCGTGGATCCAGGACTAGCCAAATTCCGGCTTGAGCTCGATCCCTAGATCGCAGCAAACGCTTGTTGCAAGTCGCTTCGCAAGTCGTCGAGCGCTTCGACGCCCACTGATAGCCGTACCAGCGAATCACCGATCCCGAGCGTCGCACGCTGCGCCGGCGGAATTGTCGCGTGCGTCATGATCGCCGGATGCTCGATCAGACTTTCGACGCCGCCAAGGCTTTCTGCGAGGGCGAAGACTTTGCACCGTTCGAGAAAGCGGCGCGTGCCGTCCAGATCGGTTGCAAGATCGATCGAAATCATGCCGCCATAGCCGTGCATTTGCCGGCGTGCCAGCGCGTGATGCGGATGCGACTGCAGGCCCGGATAGCGAACGCGCTTGACCTGCGGGTGCGCCTGGAGCCATTGCGCCAGCGCCAGCGCGTTCTCGCAATGCCGCTGCATGCGCAATGCGAGCGTCTTGATTCCGCGCAACGTGAGAAAACTATCGAACGGGCCTGCGATGGCGCCGACAGCGTTCTGCAGAAAGCCAAGTTGCTCGCGCATTCGAGCAAGCCGCTCGTCGCCGCCGGTCTCATTTGCAACGACAGCAACCCCGCCGATGATGTCCGAGTGCCCGTTCAGATACTTCGTCGTCGAATGCACCACCACATCGAAACCGAGCTCGAGCGGGCGTTGCACCCACGGGCTCGCGAACGTGTTGTCGGCAACGGCGACAATATTCCGCGTTCGGCACAGTTGCGCGATCGCTTCGAGGTCGGCCAATTTCAGTAGGGGATTGCTGGGTGTTTCGACCCACACCATCCGGGTTGCGGGCGTCAGCGCAGCGCGCAGGGCATCGAGGTTTGACATGTCGACAAACGTGAACGCGTGGCCGGCGCTACGCTTGCGCACCCGTTCGAACAGTCGGAACGTTCCGCCGTACAGATCGTCGCCCGCCACGACGTGGGCGCCGGCATCCAACGTTTCGAGCACGGTGGCGATCGCCGCCATACCGGATGCGAACGCGTATGCCTGCGCGCCGCTTTCGAGATCAGCGACGCAGCGCTCGAGCGCCCAGCGCGTGGGATTGTGCGAGCGTCCGTAGTCGAGCCCCTTGTGTACCCCCGGGCTTTGCTGCACGAAGGTCGAGGTGGCGTAAATCGGCGGCATGATCGCGCCGGTCGACGGGTCGGGCGCTTGGCCGGCGTGAATTACGCGGGTGGCAAAGTCGTGTTTCTGGGTTTTGTCGCTCATGTCAGCTTCTTGCGCAGGTGATTCAATAGATCGAACCGAGTGACGAGCCCGTAGAACTGCTTGTCATCGGCGATGATCGCAACCAGGCCGCGGTCCAGTATCGCTCGCAAGGTGTCGAGGCGTGCATCGGGCCGCAAGGTATCAAGCTTTGTCGTCATTGCTTCGCTGACTGGCGAATGAAAACGCGCCGCGTCATCATGCACCGTCAGCAGCAGATCGGATTCATCGATCACGCCTAGCAGCTGTTTGTTGTCGAGGACCGGCAGCTGCGAGACTTCAGCCAGCCGCATTCGTTGAAACGCGGTCATCAACGTATCGTTGGGTCCTACCGCGACGACTGCGCCCTCGTCGAAGCGGCGCGCGATCAGATCGCGCAGGTCACCCAGCCGCGGCCGCTTCAGTAACCCCTGATCGATCATCCACTGATCGTTGTAGACCTTCGACAGGTAGCGCGTGCCGGTGTCGCAGACAAAGCTGACGACTCTTTTGGGCGTTTTCTGCGCGAGACAAAATCGAAGGGCCGCCGCCAGCAGTGTGCCGGTCGATGACCCTCCCGAAATCCCTTCTGCCCGCAATAGTTCGCGCGCAGTTGCAAAGCTTTCTTCGTCGCTGATCGAGTAAGCGTGCTTGACTCCGGTCAGATCGGCGATCGGCGGAATGAAGTCTTCGCCGATCCCTTCCACCGCCCACGAGCCCGCCGTTCCGATCTTGCCTGTCTTTACGTAAGCGGCGAGGATCGATCCCTCGGGATCGGCGAGCACGAA
>JBBQQC010000023.1:0-53169 GCA_038216465.1 Burkholderiales bacterium
CGGATGCTTTTGCCGTATTCAAAAGAAATTCTCTGCGGTCCATTTAAATTGCTCCTTTGATTTGGCTCGTCAACCGGTTACCAGGTCAGGAATTTGGGGTCGGTGATCATGTACATCACAGCGGCACTCCACATGCGCCCGGAGTAGGTGGGGTCGTTGCCATCATTCAGCTCGCAGCTCAACGGCATCGGTGACTGGTTCGCGCGATCGGCGTAGACAGCCGCCATCATGTCGTAGACGCGCTGCACTTCGGGGTCCGAGGTCGTCACATCCTGCAGCCACAGGCGCTTCATCAGATATGTGAGGTTCACCAGTATCTTGTCGCTGCTCGCCTTGCTGACCGGTGTGTCGGTCATCGAAACGCCCGGGAACAGCATGCGCGTCGCCATCGGCTTATTGAAGTCAGCCATCGTCCAGCGGCAGCTGTTGCGGACCACGATCTGGTCGCCAACGCTGACCTGGGTGCTGGTGAAGTCCGTTTGCCGCGAGTTGCGGTCGATGCCGTTGAAGTTGGTGTAGCCAAGAGCAGCACCGGCAAACGCGTTATTGAGCTCAGGCGCACCTGAACCGACCAGTCCCGCGAGCTTCTGATTCAGCATCGTGGCCGTCAGCAGCTTGCCGCCGCCGATCTCAGCGAGTGACGATGCGCGCTCTGTGGTGACCGTGCCAGTCACGCCGGTCGCTCGCAGACTCTTGCTCATCATCAAGCCGACCAAAAGGTCCTTGATCTTGTATCCACCCGCTGCAAAGCTCTGCGCGACTTGGTTGAAATCGTCGTGCTGGGCGTTGTAGGCAGCCAGGCGACCTGCCGCTTCGGGTCCGCTGGTATCGGCCGGGGCGCGCAGCGGTTCACGACCGGTCAAGCCCTTGTACATGAAGTGCGTCATGCCGAGGGCGAAGCGCGGATCGTTGGCGATTTGCTGGCCGAGCCATTGCTCCGCACCCGGGTTGTTGTAACCCATCGGCATCGGCGTGCTTCCATAGCCCGGTGCTTTGGCATCGCGGTACCAGTTATCGTTGTCCTGGTAATAGCGATTGCCCTTCGCGTCGGTCGGATAATTGTTCGCCAAGTAGACCTGCGGCAGCGAATGAGCCATCGCACCCGTTCCATTCGGACGGAAGCGATTGTTCGGAGCAAAGTTCTGGAAGCCAGCTGCCATCGGGTCCATCACGTCGTGACAAACAGCACATCCGGGGTTGTCCATCGTCGGCAACCGAAACACGCCATCCTCCAGCGGCCGTGAGGCCAGCTCAGGGATGTACATGGCCGCAAACCGCCTCATCGTCTCGCTGATTCGATGACGATTGCGGTTCGTGTCGGTCGTCGGCAAACGATCCAGATACGCGTGCTGCGTCAGGACGCCCGAGTGCCTGTAGTTGCCGCCGAGGCGCGCGTTGGGCAGCGTGGCCGGCAAGAACTCGTTATCGTCGGCCGGATTCATGAACGTGCCCGTTACTTGCGCGCCCAACAACGGCGCGACGAGACCGGTTACTACGGTGTAGCTACCTGCCACCAGCTCGGTCGCCGGGCGATCGTTCTTGGTGATGTACTTCAACAGGTTGATCGGCTCGTTGCGCATCGTTGTATCGAACCGCGCGCGCACACCAGCCGGTGCGTTCTGGTTGTTGATCACCGCGGCGGCCATCGGCCAGTCTCTCGCATCCAAGCCCCTGTTCTGGCCGAGCACGACGACGCCATTGACCAGGAACTGCGTATGCCCGACTTCCGTCATGAAGCGGTCAAACGACGGACCGCCATCCATGTAGCCGCGCATTGTCATGCGAAGCGCGGCGTCACCACCCGCGGCAACAGTCGAATACTCGGTCTCTGTGGGCGGGCGACCCGCGAACAAGTGGGCGGCCTTGCCAAGCGTCGTCGCGTTGTCCGCGAACTGGACTTGGTTCCAGAACTGCCCCGTTGCGATCACTTCAGTGCTGCAGCTCTCCTTCAACTTCGGAAGCAGAGAGGCGAGATCTTTGTATTGCTGCGAGTTTGCATCGCCCAGCACTTTGCCACCCGTGTGGGTCGGCAGGCCGATCGATTTCGACATCAGCAGGTCGCTGTTCGCACTGGCGAACGTACGCAATATTCCGTAGTTAACTTCGGCTGAGCCGCCGGCAGCGAACACAAGCCGCGTTCCGCTGGCAACCGCACCTGCCCTATGGCACACGACGCAGGTGCTGCTCAAGGTCGGCCATACGGTCGCCGTGAAAAGCTGCGGAGGCGTTGCGCACGTGGCCGCGGCAACTTGAGTCGCGGGCGGGGCGGTGGTGTTTCCGGTATCGCCACCTCCGCAAGCCGTAAGCGCAACCGCGGCTGCGAGAAGCGAGATCGCTTGCCGTGCGTTGAGACCTTGCATCATTGTTCTCTCCCTATGGGAATTGCAGACTGACCGGGATCGAACTGTGCCTGCGTTCGAGTTAAAAATAACTCGTGGGTAAGGATGATTGGGCACTACCCTTTGGTTTTGACGGGTAGCCGGAGAACCGCATGTCTGCTGGTTCTAGCGAGCCGGTTAATGCGTTTGGATTAGCGCAAAATCAGCTCAGCCGCGCGTGCGAATTCGTGCCAATTTCCTGACAGTTCCGCGACGCGGAAAGAGGGCGTGCAGAGCTGGTCGCGTCGGGCGAGTTCCGGGCGCTGCCTATTGCAGCAACTTGTAGCTGAAGGTGTGGCACTCGCCAAGGCCGCATTGCAACACAACGGACACAAGGTTGACGACGCAAATCGCGATGACGTACAGGCTCAGCGCATCGGAAGCCTTCTTTATCGCCGGAAAATCGGTTAGTTCCGCGTCGCGCAAATACTCATCCCCGCCCAGGATTGAAAGCTTGATTGCGTAGGCGCTCAACAGGCTCAACGCAATGATGATTGACCATACGGGCATGTGAATGCCGAATATCGCACTGCCGATGTACGCGTGCCCCGGGCGCGGATAGATGTCGAGCAGGCTCTGCCGGACGGCAATGACGAGCAGCACGATTGCAAAAAGCAGACTGAAGCCCGTGTTCTGATAGGAAAAGCCGCGCCGGAAGTTCAGCATGATCCCGAAGCACACGCCGAACATCGCGGCGCGTTCCAGCAGACACAGCGGGCAGGGTAGCTCGCCTTGAACGTATTGCAGCGTCATGGCTGCCGTCAGGACGCCGGCGATGACGAACATCACAAATAGCAAGAAGACGTAGTTCAACTGCGCGAGCTGCTTGCTGGACGTTAGTGGTCGTTCGCTTTCAATCATGACGATCCCCACGGTGCGTTTTCAAGCTGCGTGCGGATCCACGGCATCCGGAAGCCGTACTCGGGACTGTAGATCTCGAACAGGAAAAGTCCGACCGTCAGCGCCAGGCAAGCGGCGAACAATGCGATCGCCAACGACCGCCGGCCCAGCCAACCGCAAATCAGAGCGAAGGTCATCGTTGCAAACACCGCGACCATCATCGAAGTTCCTCCCGACTAGCTGGCCTATGCATCAGCTCTTGACCAGCGCTTCCATACGGGCGCGAACTCGCACATATTCCAGCTCATTCGCTCCTTCTGCCAGGAACGCGTCGAAATCTTCGTGCTCCCAGAACTCCCGGCGAATGAACTGCACGAATGTGTTGACGAGGAGCGGATCAAATTGGCTGCCCGCACATTGCTTTAGTTCGTTCAAGGCTGCCTGAATTGAGAGCGGCGTCTCGCGCCACGGCCGCCGGTGAGTCATCGCATCGAACGCATCGCAGACGCTGATGATGCGCGCCTCCTCGGAAATGGCATCGCCTCGCAGCCCGCGCGGATAACCACTCCCGTCAAAGCGCTCGTGATGCTGCTCGGCGACGACACTCGCGTCATTTAGAACACGCAAACGCGGCTTGCGTAACAGTTCGGCTCCGTACTGAGCGTGACCGAACAACACTTGCCGTTCGCTGTCGGACAATCCAGAGGTTCTGTGCAACACACGCGTCGGAATCGCCATCATGCCGATATTGGCTAGCTGCGCTCCTAGAGCAATAGATGCAACTCGCGCCTCCTTCCAGCCGATAGCAGCAGCAAGGTGGCCGGCAAGTTTGGCTACACGGAATGTTCGGTACAGGTCGTGTCCGCTGGCCAGCTCGGCGTTGATAGCCGTCTCAAGGAAGCGCCGAACGCGCTGCCCGACATCGGCTTGTAAAACGTGAGCTCGGGCACGCAAGGTATCGTCAAAAACGGACGTGCTTGATTTGGGCTCGGCAGGTTCCGTAAGACCGTCGTAGTAAGGCAAGTCCGCGTCGATCAACTTCTTCTTCCACGCAACCAATTCATGCAGATATCCCAACGCGAGATCAGATTGACCTGCCGACTCGCAGGCATCCACGCACATGCTGAGATAGTTGGGTACATCCACGTGATCGACACGCTTGGCGAACGCCAGCCCCCTTTCGAGTGCGGCCAAACCGCTCTTCACCGCCCCGGACTTTACTTCGATGAGCCCGACTAATGCTTTGTGCGAATGGACTGTCCTCTTGGACCCGGCGAGCTTGGCCCAGCGGCCTGACTCCTGTGCGTGCACCCTGGCACTAGCCAGTTCGTCAGTCGCCAAATATAAATGGCCGAGCGTCATATGCGCACTGGCTCGAGTGGCGGCCTCCCTTTTGATTTTTGGCGCGCCGGCGGTAAAGGGCAAGAGTGCGCGCAGTCCAGAAGTAGGATCACCGAGTTGAAGTGCGCAATTTGCCAGGTTGACGCGCGAACCGAGCTCTAGATGGGCATAGCCGTACTCAGCCGCCATCTCGCACGATCGCCTGAGATACCTATATGCCACGTCCCACTGCGCCATGGCTATATAGAGCCCTCCGACATTCTTGATGGCGAGTATCTCTCGTTCGATATCGCCGAGCGCACGCGCGTGTATCCAAAAGTCGGCGTACGCCGCGGCTGATTCAACAAACCTACCAAGATCGCATAGCGCCACGCCCTCCACTCCGCGCACTTTGCACAACAGATCTCGTTGGCCGAGCGCGATAGCCAGCCGCGACGCAAAGGAGGCTGCCTCGATCGTTCGCGCCGGCTGCGACGCGGCAAAAAAATTTCTGGACAAGTGAAACAATGCATCAACACTGTCCGGCGTCTGCGCGTCATGTGCCAATGTCGTCAAGTAGTGCAAAACCCCGACGAGGTCGATGTCGTCAGCGTTGCCCAGGTCCTCAGCGCGTGCCTTCAAGCGGTCGCGAAGTTCCGCAAAGGACAGGTCGGCTAGTGCATGGTTTGCCATTTACCCGGCCATCAAGGACGGCCTGCCCTGTCGACGCAACAGCCAGGTCACGATCGAAAGATTCAGCAGGGTCCACAGCAATCCATTGACGAACGCCGCCCGGTACGAGCCGGTGAGATCGAACACCGCCCCCGACATCCAGCCGCCGAGCGCCATGCCGAATAGCGTTGCCATCACGACCAGCCCGACCCGTGCACCGGCTTCGGTCGGGGAGAAGTACTCGCGCACGATGATCGCGTAACTCGGGACGATGCCGCCCTGGAACAGGCCGAACAGCGCGGATACGACGAACAGCGAAGTCAGCCCGTTGAACGGCACGTAGAGCAGCAGTGCTAGACCCTGCAGCACGGAGCCGAGCAGCAGCGTGCGTACGCCGCCAATGTGATCGGCAATCCAGCCCGAAGCGAGCCGGCTGACGATGCCGAACGCGAGCATGATCGAAAGCATCTGTGCGCCGACCGCCGGTCCGTAACCAAGGTCGGCGCAGTACGCGACGATATGCACCTGCGGCATCGACATCGCGACGCAACACGCGACGCCTGCAATCATCAGCAGTGTTTGCAGCGCAGAAGGCGAAATGCCGATCGCCATCGGTGAGCGCGAAGCCGCCGACGCGACGCTTGAATCGCCGGTGTGCGGAGGGGCGCGTCGCATCACGTACGTAAGCGGCAGCATTGTCAGCAGGCAAATCGCGCCGATATAAAGGTGTGCAGTGCGCCAGCCGACGGTTTCGATCAGGTGCTGCACGATCGGCGGCCACACGGCGCCTGCCAGATAATTGCCCGATGCAACGATCGAAACCGCAAGGCCACGTCGTCGTACGAACCAGTGCGAAATATCCGCCAGCAACGGGCCGAAGCTGGCGGAGGCGCCGAGCATGCCGATCAGCAACCCCTGCACGATCGCGTACATCAGCAAGCTTGATGACAGGCTCGCAGCGACATAGCCGATCGCGAGCGCGCACGATGCTCCGATCAGCGGCAACCGCACGCCATAGCGGTCCGACAATCGGCCCATGAATATTCCACCGACGCCAAAGCCGAGCATCGTTAGCGTGTAGGGAAACGATGCGGCCGCGCGCGTGACCCCGAAGTCGGCCTGAATCGCCGGCAGCGCTACGACTACGGACCACATTCCGACGCCGCCCACCGTGCTCAATGCAAGCGCCGCCGCCAGTCGCAGCCACGCAGCACGCGAGTCGATAAGATCGGGCTTTGTTGTCATCGGAAATCAGTATGAGCCGTCACCGGAGTTTACGAATTTCGCTCTGCCTGATGGTGGCGCTAGGCATTGCGGGAACGCCGGCGACGGCGAAGGATGTCACCGAGCGGTATCGAAGCGTAGCGGCAAACGCCGATGGTATCGGCAAGGCATACCTGGGCCGGCAGATCGCCCATGTAATGGGATGGCAGGGCGCGGCGTGGCTCGAACGCGAAGAACGTGAGCGCGAAGAGCGCAGCGACATCCTGCTGCGGATTCTCGCTCTGGCGCCGGGGCAAGTGGTGGCCGATGTGGGCGCGGGCACCGGCTATTACTCGCGTCGCATCGCCGATCTGGTTGGACCAACCGGCAAGGTGTACGCGGTCGATGTTCAACCCGAGATGATTGCGATGCTGCAAACGGTGGCGAAGCAACCCGGATACAGCCGAATAACCCCCGTGCTGGGCGCGGCCGAGGACGTCAAGCTGCCGGCGTCTTCAGTTGACGTTGCGATCATGGTCGACGTTTACCACGAGCTCGAGTTCCCGTACGAAGTGCTCGCCAGCGTCGTGCGGGCGCTCAAGCCGGGCGGCCAAGTCGTATTTGTCGAATATCGCGCCGAAGATCCGCGCGTACCGATCAAGCCGTTGCACAAGATGAGCGAAAGCCAGATCCGCGGCGAAGCCGAGCTGCATCCGCTGGTGTGGCAACGCACCGTCAACGAGCTGCCGTGGCAGCACGTGGTGATCTTCAAACGAAGGTAAACGGTGACAGCTTATGCTTGCGCACCCCTGTTAATCGGATCCTCCAATGTCACTCTCAATGCATTCCGCCTCGGTTCCCGTATTCACTCAAATGCTGGGTAGCCTGAGCGATTTGCTCCGCAAGGCCGAAACCCACGCCGAACAACGCAAAATAGACGCCGATGCGCTGCTGCAGGCTCGGCTGTTTCCCGACATGTTTCCGCTACGGCGTCAGGTGCAGATCGCCTGCGATTTCGCACGCGGGGTTTCGGCGCGCCTGGCCGGCGTCGAAGTGCCGTCGTCTCCGGATACCGAGAAGACGTTTTCCGAGCTGCAGGCGTTGATCGAGAAAACGCAGAGCTTTATTGGAGGCCTGTCGCCAGCGCAGTTCGACAACAGCGAATCGCGCGAAATCATCACGCGGCCGGGCACGCCGCGAGAAAGACGCTTCACGGGGCAGGCGTATTTGCTGAGCTACGGGTTGCCGCAGTTCTTCTTCCACGTCACGACGGCGTATGCGCTGCTGCGGCACAACGGCCTGGAACTCGGCAAGGGCGACTACATGGGCAAGTTCTAGCGACCGGCAAGCGCGACTTACTTCGCAAAGCCCATTCTTTTCGCGCCTTCGGTGTAGATCTTCACGCGCTCCTTCATGAAGCCGTCCATCTGATCGACGCCGATGTTTACGAGTTCGAACCCGCTTTTTGCGGCAAGGTCCTTCATCTCAGGATCATTATTCAGTGCGGCCCATAGGTCGGACATCCGCCTGCGCTGTTCCGGAGTCGACGACTTCGGCATGCCGATGCCGCGGTACGCACCGTCGATCCAGTCGACGCCGAGTTCCTTGAACGTGGGAACGTCCGGCAGCAGCGGGTGCCGTTGCTCCATCGCGACCGCAAGAGCGCGCACCTTGCCCTTGTTGTTGACGGCGAACGCGGTGTAAGCCATGGCGCCGTCGACGTGGCCCGCAAAGACCGACGTCGTCATATCGCCGGTTCCTTTGTAGGGAATGTAAGTTGTCTTCACGCCGAATGCGGCATTGAGTCGCTCGTGCGCCGCATGGTTGGCCGAATTCAGACCTGAGCCGCCGAGGCTCAGCTTGGCCGGATTTTCTTTGGCAAACTTGACGAATTCGGCGAATGATTTGATCGGACTTTGATCGCGCACCACCAGTGCATCGGGCGTGTAGTGAAACCAGAACACCGGCGTCACATCATCGGTTTTATACTGCACCTGACCTTCGAGCGGCTGAAACACGATGTGCGGCAGATTGACGCCGACGATGTTTACGCCATCGGCCGGCAACGTGTTCATCTGCGCCCACATCAAACCGCCGCCGGCGCCCGCTTTGTACTGCACGATGGTATCGATCGCCGGGCATTTCCTTTTCAGCACGACCTGCTGATGGCGCGCAGCCAAATCGGATTCGCCGCCCGGCGGAAAAGCTTGCCAATAAAGAACGTTCTTTTCGGGACATTGCTGCGCGAGCGCGACCGGCGCGACCGGCACGACAAGTGCACAGAAAATTACCAGCGGCCACTTCATCGCAGTCTCCTTTTGGATTTCTTGCTGCGCAACGATCTTACTTCCTCGATCCGTCCGCGTAATACTGCTCGTCGAGCACGAGTCGGCCAGCCTTGTATAGCTTGCGGCGCACCAGCACGCCTTTTTCGTACAACTCTTCGCTGACGAGGACGCCGGCCTGGTCGTACCCCTGCTGCACGCCGACATAGCCGAGACGCTCGTCGCGCACCGTGCGTGCGTTGATCTGTCCGTTGTCCCAGAACTCTTCGGCTGCGGCGAGCATCTGCGCGCCGTCACGCTGCCAGCGCGTCTTGCTCTTCACGTTGCCATTCAAGTACCAAAGGGTTTCCTCCGACAGGCGACCGTCAAGCCAGTGCGACTCTCGTATCGCCTGGCCGCTGGCAGCGTATTCGCGCTCCTGTTCCTTGCGATTGTCCACACTGGTGATCTCCAGCCGCAGCGGGCCTTCCGCGAAATAGGAGCGCGTGACTTTGCGATCACCTTGCACGTCTTCGCTGCGCGCCGTGGCGCCAGAGTTGCTGAAGGTTTTGATCGCGACGCGTTTGCCATTTTCGTAACGACCCTGTGCAACGACGTCCCCGCGGCTGTTATGAAAATCCAACGTGATCGGCTGGTCGAATCCGCACAGTTTGCGATCGTCCTGCAGCATTGGTTTGTCGGTGCACAGCAGCTCGGTCAACTGACCGCGCTCGTTGTATTCGATATTCGCTATAGCCCGCCCACGTTCGTCAAATGAGCGGCGTTTGATCCGCGCGTTCTTGTGGAAGTACGTCTGCTCGCCGGCGGTGCTGCCGTCGACGTACCGCTCGTGCGCCAGCAACGTTCCGCTGGTGTCGTAGCGCTTGGACTCACCGTCGCGATTGCCGCGCTCGTTGTAGTTGGCGACGATCGTATCGCCGGAGAAGTCGACGAACTTGCGATATCCAACCGGCCGTCCGTTGCGATATTCCTCCTCGCTCACCAGCTTGCCGCTGTCGCGGTCGCGGCATTTCATGATGCCGGTCTTGCCTTCAGTGGTTGCACCGTTGGCAGGATTGACGTGCTGCCCGTTGATCTCGCAATCCTGCACGGCAAACGCCGTCGCCGGCACGGCTAGCACCGCCGCGAAAGCCCATTTGACGCTCAGCACGCTGTTATGCATTCGAATTGTCGTTCCCAAAAAAAACGGCACGCCGTGACGTGCCGCTATGTTCAACGACTGGAAAGACTATGTCGACTTAGTGCGCGTATTTCGCTTTCGCGTCAGCGATGCATTTGTCCTTGGCGGCGCCGGTCATCGGGTCACACTTCTCACGAGCAACCTTATAGTCGGCGTCGCGCTTGGTGTCCTTGGCATCGGCCTTGGCAACCGTGGTTTTGCGCGCGGCCTTGGCATCAGCCTTCGTCTTGGTCTCGGCGGCCTTCGCTGCCTTGACGCAAACGTCTTTGTCGTTACCGGTCTTGGAGTTGCACTGTTCCCTGGCCACCATGTAGGTCGCTTCGGCGTCCGCAATAACCGCCTTCTCGAGCGCCTTAGGCGTGTTTTCGTAATCGGCTTCGGCGTGGGCTTTGGCGCGCTTCTCCGCGGCTTTTGCTTCCGCTACGCAAACACTCTTGGGCTGCCCGGACATGGCGTCGCACTTAGCTTTGGCGGCCTTGTATTCGGTGCTGATGCGATCCTTCGAGGCGCGATACTCGTCCTTGGTGACCGCACCGGCCGAGCCCACAAGCAAAATAGCGGCGGCAAATGCACAAATTTGCGCACTGGTGCGCACACTGGCTTGAATCATCAATCCTCTCCCATTGTTGTCGGATTTCACGTATGCAAGATCCGTCCGGGCCCTCTTGGGGCGCAAGACCTGAGCGTAACGCAGCAGTTAACCTACCGGTTTACAGCGAGGCGCACCGGGCGCCGTCAATGTAAGCTTCGCCCGCCATTATCGGTTCAAGGAGACTTTCCTGGCCAAGCCCAACTATTCATTTGAAAAGCGCCAGCGCGAATTAGCGCGCAAGAAGAAGCAGGACGAAAAACGTCAGCGCAAGGTGCGCGCTCCCGACGAGCCGGCGCCCGTCGATCAACAGAATCAGCCCGCCCCCCCGTCAACGGACCCCACCGCCTGACTCGACCACCGTCTGCGCGCATGGACGCTGTCTAACCTGCGAATTGCGGGTGATTTGTAGAGCGGCAGGTATCACCGTTTCGAGTGCTTGTTAGCCCGCTGCCAAGTCACGCAAACACGTTATGTTTGCGTGCATGTACCACGGCGAACGCTTCAACAGTCTTACTCACCTGGCCGGAACCGCGCTTGCCATTGCCGGCGCAGCGGTGCTGATCGGCCAGGCCAGCGAGCAAGGCGATATCTGGAAGATCATCGCGTTCAGTGCATTCGGGGCCGGGCTGGTGCTGCTGTACGCCGCGTCGACGCTGTATCACTCGTTCCGCGGCCGCGCCAAGATTGTGCTGCGCAAAATCGACCATGCCGCGATCTACGTGCTGATCGCCGCGAGTTATGCCCCTTTCATGTTGGTGAGCCTGCGTGGCCCGTTCGGCTGGACGCTGTTTGCAGCGATCTGGGCGATGGCGCTTTATGGCATGTTCCGAACCTGGCAGCGCAATGACGGGCGTGACCCGTCCCCGGTTCCATATCTGATCATGGGGTGGCTCGGGGTCACAGCCGTCGTTCCACTGATAGACAAGCTCGGCGTGCACGGTATCGGCTGGCTTGCGGCAGGCGGGGCGCTGTACACCGCGGGCATCGTGTTCTATTTAAATGATCGCCGCTGGCGACACGCACACGGCGTCTGGCACTTGTTCGTGATGGGCGGCAGCGCAAGTCACTTCATCACCGTGCTGTATTTCGTCTAGTCAATCTTCGATCCGCTGCCGCAGCGCCTTCACTTGGCCGCGCCGCACCTTGTGTTCGACACGTTTTCTCTGCGCCGCCGCAGTCGGCTTGGTTGCGCGGCGTGTCAGCGGAACCGCTGCGGCCGCCGCCACCATCGCGGCAAGCCGCGCCAATGCGTCCGCGCGATTTTTTTCGAGACTGCGAAATTTCTGCGCCTTGATCACAACCACGCCGTCGTCGCTGATGCGCTGATCGCGCTGCGCCAGTAAGCGCTGCTTGATGTCGTCCGGAAGGGTCGAGGCGCGAATGGCAAAGCGAAGGTGAATCGCGTTGGAGACCTTGTTGACGTTCTGTCCGCCGGCCCCCTGCGCACGAATCGCGACGAGTTCGATCTCATCTACGTTCAGTTTGTAGTCGCGCGAAATTTTTGGCATGGTGGTCCCCACGGCATTGTGAGACATGTGGTGTGTTCGCCATTTTTTGCTATGGCCGGCGCACGACGCGGTCCTTTTTTTGAGCAATCCCGCAATTGTCAAATGCAGAAAATTCGACAGCGCGCCGCCCCCTAGCGAATGAAAATGGAGTGCCGGTGCGTTGACGCGGGGTCGAACCGATCAGCTGACGGCGGCAGTTCGTCGCTCCAGCGCCGCTTTCGTCCCCGTCTGCCCCAACTAACTGCAATCCACGCCGGCTTTCTTGCACTTCATCGCAAACGGATGGCTGGGGGTAATTGAACTGCCTACAGTGCGTTCATCGACAAGTTACGCAATCACCTTCAGGAGCAGGCCATGATCAAGACACTCGAAAGCACATTGTTTTTCGTCAGTACCGTAGCAGCGCTGTCACTGGCGGCGGTGGTAGGGATCCAGGAATTTAGTGCTAGCTCAGCGGTGCAACAAGCGGTCACGATGCCGACGATTCAAATGGAACGAATCGAAGTCGTCGGTGAGCGGGTAGTACCGACTGCCAAGCGCATGGCCCCCGAGCAGGTTGCGCTGGTTCGCTAAACCGGCGTTTCTTGCTACGGCCGGCGGCGGGTGTTAAGCCCCGCCACCGGCCGTTTTTTATTTTCATGGGCGCAATCGCTTGTGCATACAAACAGCAGAAGCGGGGCACGAGAACGAAAACTGCGACGTCTGCTGAACCGCCGCCGGAGCGCTGGCTCGATCGACGCGTAGATAGTCGAGCAACGCAAAAAAACCGGCCGCAGCCGTCGTCAACAGAAACATGTCATCGATGCCGCGGCGCGTCGCAAGGCGCTCGGCCGCGCCCACCAAAGCCGCACCACGACCCTGCCCGTGCAGCGCTGGCAGCACCACCAGCGAGCGCAGCAGGCCGGCACCATTCGCACTTTGCAGGCCGATCGCACCGACTACCTGCGCCGCTTCACGCATCACCAGAAAATCAACCGCCGCCTGGCCACTCTGTAGATCCTGTTCGACAAGTTGAGCCTGCCGTAGCAATTCGATCACGCGCACTCGATCACGAGCACGCTGCGGTTCGATCAAGAACGGTTCAACCTGCATGGCAGGATTGTTGCAGTTAGCACCGTGGCTGGTTCAAATGACGATCTGCGTACCGATCTCAATCGCGCGATTCGGCGGGATGCGGAAAAAATCGGACGCCGGCTGTGCATTGCGTAGCATCCACCCGAACAATCGCCGGCGCCACGCCGCCATCGTGCTCTTGCCACCGATGACGACCGCCTGCCGCGAGAGGAAAAACGAAGTCTCGGCTGGTATCAACTCGAAACCGTGATATTTCGCCAGCACGCCCAGGAAAAAGGTAACGTCAAACGGATCCTGAAATCCAAGCCGTACCTTCACTGAATGGCAGCCGTCGCCGAGATCCTGAATCTCGGTCATATCGGCAGGATCGACGTGCGGAACCGTGCGACTGATCGCCGTCAGGAAAACCACGCGCTCGTGCATTACACGGTTGTGCTTAAGGTTGTGCAGTAAGGCGTGCGGCACGAAGCCGGGCTCGAGCGTCATGAACACTGCGCTGCCTGCGACCCTTAGCGGTGGATACACCGACAAGCTCTTCAGAAATGGCTGCAGTTCGATGCCGCCCTGTTTTAGCTGCCTGTTGACCAGCGAGCGACCGCGCTTCCACGTCGCAAAAATCACATAGAGCACTACGGCGAACGAGATCGGAAACCAGGCGCCGCTGGGGATTTTTGCACTGTTGGCCGCGACAAACAGCGCCTCGAGCGCAAACAACGGAACGAATGTGACGAGCACGCGCCACGCCGGCCAACCCCATTTGAAACGCGCGATAAGGCTCACCCCAAGAGTGGTGATGACTATGGTCGACGCGACCGCAAATCCATACGCTGCAGCAAGATTCGACGAGCTGCCAAACCCGAGCACCAGCACGACGACGACCAGTAGCAACAAAAAGTTGACCAATGGCATGTAGATCTGCCCTGCCTCGGTTTTCGACGTGTAATCGATTTGCATACGCGGCAGGAAGCCGAGCTTGATTGCCTGGCTGGCAATCGAAAACGCACCTGAGATAACGGCCTGCGACGCGATCACCGTCGATGCGGTAGCAAGCAACACCAGCGGCAACTGCAACTCACTGGGTGCAAGCAGAAAAAAGGGATTGGCGGCTGCCGTCGCATCTGACAGCGCCAGCGCCCCCTGGCCGAAGTAATTCAACATCAGACACGGCATTACCAGCCAGAACCATGCAGTGCGAACCGGGCGCGCGCCGAGATGGCCGATGTCAGCGTACAAGGCTTCGACGCCAGTCAGCGCCAGGAATACGGCACCTAACGCGAAAAAGGATTTGCCCGGCTCGGCCGCTGCATAACGCAGTGCGTACAACGGATCCAGCGCAAGCAGCACCTGCGGGTGGCGCACGATCTGCCAGAGCCCAAGCACACCCAACACAACGAACCAGACGAGCATGATCGGGCCGAACGCACGGCCGACGATCGCTGTGCCTTTACTTTGCACCGCGAACAGCGCGACCAGTACAAGCAGCGTAAGCGGAATGACATACGGCGTGAACACCGGCGACACCACTTGCAAACCTTCGGCCGCCGACAGCACCGAAATGGCGGGAGTCACCACGCATTCGCCGAAGAACATTGCAGCACCAAGCAAACCCGCGCCGACCGCAGCTTGGCGTAAGCGACCGGAAGCCGGGATTTGCCGCAGCACGAGCCCAAGTAACGCCAATATCCCGCCTTCGCCGTCGTTGTCCGCGCGCAGAACGAGCAACATGTACTTGATCGACACGATCAGCGTGACTGACCAGAAAATCATCGACAAGACGCCGAAAACGGCACCGGCCGAGACTCCGACGCCGTGCTCACCCGCCACACTCTCCTTGAACGCATACAGCGGACTCGTGCCAATATCGCCGTAGGCGACGCCGAGCGCGGCGAGCAGGACAGCTGGTGAGAAGTTCCGATCCGACGAGTTCATCGGACGCGTGAGAAAGCTTGTGCGGTCAAATGGGACGGCAGCGAAGCGCGCAGTACCCGGCGCGAAGCTTCGCATCGTACTGCAGCTCCAGCGCGACCTACATTAAGCGGCCAGTGCGCCGAGCTCGCTAGCGATCGCGTGCGGTATCGCGTCGATGACGAGGTAGTAACCGGTACCGCGCTGGCTGTCGATGTGCACGCTTTCAATCCCAGCCGTCCTGAGCCGGCATCGAATTCTGGATACGAGTGCATCGATGCTGCGGCCCGCACCATTGCCGCTGCCTGACGAACCGATGAACTTGGCTGTTGTTTCACGGCTGACTGCGTGTCCGTAGCGAACCAGCAGCAGGCGCAGCATCGCAAATTCAACCCGCGTAAGCCGCAATGCAGTGCCACCCACGGTCAATGTCGTCAGGTCGCCGGACATGTGCACGGGTCCCAGCTCGGCACTGGTCGCCAACGGATTTAACGACACGGGATTTCCGCCCAGCAGCCGTTTGACCTTTGCCACGACGAAGCGCGGCGACGCCGGCTTCGCTATAAAATCAGCCGCCCCTAATTCGAGGGCCAGAATCTGATCAATCTCGTCGCGTGCCGTCGCCAGCACGACCACGGGCGCGCAGCGCTGTTTCACCAGCGCACGCAGTGCTTCAAAGGCGTCGCTGCCAAACGCGTCCGCGTTCAGAACAACAGCGTCGATGCGAATCTGCTCGAATAGGCGGGCGGCCGCCTGCGAATCGCTCACGCCAACCGCGCGCACCTGATGCGCCTTCAAGGTCTCACGCAGCCCGAGCAGACACTCGTCCGTCGCACCTACGATCAGACACAGATGTTCCATCTCTATCCGATCGACGACATCGTGTCCGCGGTCGAGCGCATCCACGCGTCGCGAATTCGTTGACCGCTCATGCCGCGACGGCGCCGCAGCTCACGAAACATCGACCAGCGCGAGCCAAATCCAGCGCGCTCGGCAATTTCGGCGAGGTCGGCGTCGGAGCGCTCTAGCAATCGTTCTGCCGCCCTGAGGCGCTTTAGCCGCAAGTACACCGCAGGAGACACTCCGTGTAATGCGCGAAACAACCGCGCCAGATGAAACTTTGATAAATGCGCTGCCGATGCCATATCGTCCAGCGTGACCTCACCCATGTAGTTCGAATTGACGTAGTCGGTGGCTGTCATCACGCGTCGGAAAAGCTCGGTCCTCGTTGGCAGGCTCGCGGGCTCAAACACCGCGGCCTTGCGATGCAGCGCGTCATCCGCCGCAACCAGATTCGCGTAAAGCATCTGCAGTTGCTCTGCGTACCAACCGGTGTCGGTTACGCCGGCCCGACGCGCCTCGATGAGCCGGGACAAGAGCGGCGTGACAAGGCCGTCGTGCGGCCGCAGATGCTCAGCAAAAAGATCGACCTCAGATACACCCTCACGCGCACGTCGACCTGCGCCCGAAAAGAAGACCGTCAACGATTCCGCAGCGTCGCGTCGCTGGACATGCGTCTGATACTCATGCCCCCGGTTGATCACAAGATAAGTGTCCTCATCGACGCACAGCGATCGCCGACCGATCGAATAGCTCTCGACGCCGTGCCACACGGCGTGGACCGACAGAGGGCCGCACACACGCAGCGCAGGCGGCGGCTGGCCCGCGGGCGACCATGCAACGACATCGCAATCTGCGCGAGCATCGGCGTTGCCATCGGGATAACGCGGCTCGATCGCCGCTAGGCTCCTGAACCACTCGGGAGTCGACGCAGTAAGCAGAACCGGCGCTTGCATATGTACGCAGTCTTCCCACAGACACTTATCTAGCGCTTATATCTGTATATACAGATATAGATACAAAAAAAATCAAGTTCGGTGCGCGCTCGACAGGCTCAGCAGCATCGAGTTCATAGCGCGGAGATGCTTGCCCTCCAGGCGATTCAGCATTTCCCTCTGCGCTCGCTCCCACAACGGCATCGCACTCGAAAAGGCCTTCCGTCCACGCGCAGTTGCCTGCACCTGCTTCTCGCGTCGATCCCGGCCGGCACGCAGCGAAACCAACTTTCCCCTCTCGAGCAGCTTGAGCGTCCTAGTGAGCGATGAATCATCCATGGCGATCATCTTCGCAAGCTTTCCCACGGTACCGTTGCCTGTCGACACAACCGCCCAAAGAACAGCAAGCTGCGTCGCGCGCAAGCCAGTCGGCTTCAGGTGCTCGTCATAAACGCTGGTTAGCGCACGGGCGGCCATTCGTGCGTTTCCGCACAAACAATCGAACCCGCTATTTCGGAACCTTTTGAGGACAATGTCGTGATTCATGTCTGTGTATGCAGGCATCTTAATTGAGACGGGTGAATGCTAGCGCATTGTCACGCTGCTGTGACAAATCTTGTGTCATTGGCGCATCGGTCGCACTGACCTGTCGCAGCGCAGAAAAATTCTGCACGCGTGAGCATCGATGGCGAAAACAGCAAAGTGCAAATTTGCGACGCAATTCCCTGCGAATGCGAGATTCGCAAGTTCTGCAACATTGCACTCCCTTTGGCTGGCTACCCTGACCGCTCCAATAGATCGCGCCAGAAAGGACAGCCATGTTGCAAAGAAGCAGAGTCAGCCTTGCGATAAGCATTGCATGCAGTGCCGGACTGACGGGCTTCGCACCGTTGCTTTCGGCGCAGCAGCAGCTAGACCGCGTGGAAATCACCGGCTCGAGCATCAAGCGCATCGGCGCTGAAACGGCGTTGCCGGTACAGACCATCACCCGCGACGAAATCGAGAAGAGCGGGGTATCGAACGTCGAGCAGCTGATGCAGACGATCTCGGCCAATTCGAGCTCCGGGTCACTGACCAACGCATCGGCCTCGGGTGCGACCACGCTCGGCTTGTCCGGCATCTCGCTGCGCGGCTTGTCGTCGCAACGGACGTTGGTTCTGATCAACGGCCGGCGCGTCTCGCCCTACGGCTATGGTTTCACGAACGACAGCGTGTCGGTCGACGTCAACAGCATTCCGCTGGCCGCCATCGATCGGGTCGAGATTCTGAAGGACGGCGCATCGGCGATCTACGGTTCGGACGCGATCGCCGGCGTGGTGAACTTCATCTTGCGGCGCGAATACAAGGGGCTCGAAGCGCAGGCCGAATATGGCGCGGCGCGGCAGGACAGCGGTTCGGTTGCGCGCGCCAGTGTCGCGTTCGGCGTGGGTGACCTGGCCAAGGACCGGTTCAACGCGTTGGCGGTGGTCAGCTATTCGAGAGAACGGGCGTTATTCGGAGCCGATCGCAAGTTTGCCTCCTCCGGTATCAACGTCGATAACAACAACGACACATCTTCCGGCAATACATTTCCGGCGAACTTCGCAGCGGCAGACGGTTCGTTCGGAACCCGCAACCCGTCGTTTCCGGGCTGCCCGGGGCCGTATGCGACCCGCAGTCCGCTATTTGATTCGATCGGCTCTCGAGGCTGCCGCTTCGATCCATCTCCATTGGTATCGCTGATACCTCGTTCCGAGCGCACCGGCATTTTCACCAGCGGCGCCTTCGATCTGACGCCCAATGTGCAGTTGTTCGCCGAAGCTTCGTATTCGAGGAATGAGACGAACACACGCATTCAGCCAACGCCGATTTCGGATCAGTTCACGATCCCGTTGAACAATCCGCTGGCCAACACTTTTCCCTATAACGCCTTCGTCGGCGGAGAAGACGTCAGGCCAGGTGTCAGCGGTATTCCTTATTCGACCATTCTGCTGACGCCAGGCAGTCCGTACTACCCGACCGCCTATGTGATTTCTCAAACCGGTGGACCGACCCCGGATCTGCTGGTTCGCTGGCGCGCTGCAATCGTGGGCAACCGTGACTTCACTGACACTTCGGAGGCCACCCGGTTCGTGTTTGGTGCGCGCGGCACGTTCGGGACCTGGGATTACAACAGCGCGTTCCTTTACAGTGCCAGCGATGTGAAGGAGAAAGTCAACGATGGTTACGCTCTGTACACCAAGATTCTGCCGCTGCTGAACAGCGGCACCGTGAATTTCTTCGGCCCCAACACCGCAGCAACGCAGGCCGCGATCGATGCGACCGAGTACAAGGGCGACACGCTGCACACCAAGACGAGCCTGGCGAGTCTGTCGGGCACCGTTTCGACACAGCTAATGCAATTGCCGGGCGGCCCGCTCGGTCTGGCGGTCGGCGCCGAAGGCCGTCGTGAAAACTATGAGCTGCAGCCGTCCACCGGGCTGATCCAGGGCGACCTGTCAGGCTACGGTGGCAACTTCATCCCGGTCGACAAGGCGCGCGACGTGTATGCGGTTTTCGCCGAAGTAGCGGCGCCGATCGTGCGCACTCTCGAAGTGAACGCCGCCGTGCGTTACGACCACTACCAAGGTGTTGGTTCGACCACCAATCCCAAGCTCGGCCTTCGTTGGCAGCCCGTCAGGGAAGTGTTGCTGCGCGGTTCGGCCGGCAAGGGCTTCCGTGCACCGAGCCTGCTCGACTTGTTCGCGCCGAACACGACCGGCGTAACTCCACCAGGACTGAACGACCCGCTGCGCTGCCCCACGACCGGCTCTTCGCTCGATTGCAGCACCCAATTCCCGATCACCAACGGCGGCAATAGCGGTCTGAAGCCCGAACGGTCGACCAACTTGACCGCCGGCATTGTGCTGGAGCCGACCAACTACTTCTCAGCCGCGATCGATTACTTCCACATCGCGCTGAAGGACACGATATCGCAGGGCATTCCGGCGGCGACGATCTTGTCGGATCTAACGAAGTATGGATCACTGGTCAGACGCGGTGCACCGTCTGGTGGGCTGCCGGGGCCGATCATCGATATCGAGCAGACCAATTTGAATCTGGGCGAGACGAAGGTCGCGGGCTGGGATGTGGACCTTCGCGCGTCGAGCCCAACCACGCCCTACGGAAAGTTTGTGTTCTCACTGAACGGCACTTACTTGAGTCAGTACGACACACAGAACCCGGACGGCTCGTTCAGCAGTGCGCTTGACACCGCCAATAACAGTACCGGCGGCGTGATTGTCAGGTGGAAGCACTATGCGGCGGTCACCTGGTCGTTCAGTTCGTTTGCACTTACGTTTGCGCAGCAGTTCCAGAAGAGGTACGCCGATCTGCCGGGCACGTTCGAAGATCCGACCGATCCTACGTTCAAGCCGCGCCAAGTAGGTTCGTACGAGCTGTATCACCTGCAGGGCGTCTACACCGGAATCAAGAACCTGACATTTACCCTCGGTGTCAGAAACCTGTTCGACAAAGATCCGCCGTACACCAACGCCGGTGGTCAGACGTCGTTCCAGGGCGGATATGATCCGGTTTATGCCGATCCACGCGGCAGATTTTTCTATGCGCGCGCTGGCTACAAGTTTTTTTGAAGGGCATGACAGATGATTGGACGATGTGCGCTCGCAGCGGTGCTGATCTTTGCGTTCAGCGCCGCCGCTCAAACCACGAGCGGACCAGCGGCTCGCTGCGCGGCCGCCGAACATCGCCAGTTCGACTTTTGGCTCGGCCAATGGGAGGTTACGCAGAACGGAAAAATGGCCGGGCACAACCACATCCGTTCAATTTTGGACGGCTGCGCAATCAGCGAGGAGTGGTCGGGCGCGGGGGGCTTCAGCGGCTCGAGCCTCAACTTCTATGACACCGGGAGCAAGCGGTGGCGCCAGACCTGGATTGACTCGCAAGGGGAAATCCTGATGCTTGAAGGAAGCCTGCAAGCTGGCAGCATGGTGCTTGAGAGCGATGCGGCGAAAGGCTCGCCGCGCCACAAGATCACCTGGACGCCACTGCCGGACAAGTCGGTGCGTCAGTTCTGGCGGGTTCAAGAAGCGCCTGAAGGCGAATGGAAGACATTGTTCGACGGAAAGTATTCGCCGCGCGCCAATTGAACTTCGTCGCGCAAAAAAAGGGGCCCGACAGTCGGGCCCCTTTTTATCGCACTACTCTTACGAGCCGCTGTAGCTCTTCCACTCGTCGATGAACATCTTGGCGCCTTCCTTGGTCATCATGTCGCCTTTCATCATCATCTTGCTCTTGTCAGCAGGCATCTTTTTCATATGGGCCATCATCGCGTCGTAGCGCATGCCGGCGGCGTGCATGAATTCCTGCTTGGTCATCATGCCGTCCTTGTTCGTGTCCGCCATCTTAAAGAAATCCTCGAACTTGAACGGGTCTTCGGCTGATGCGATAGGCGAGAAGCCAATACACAACGCCATCGCCGGAATTGCTAACCATCCTTTTTTCATTTGTCATCTCCACGTGGTAACGATTATTTGCCGGGCCGGATTGCGCTACCTAGGTCGTCAACCCGCCCGTCCCCGAGTTCGTGCCCCTGCACGAAATCGGGAGCTTAGTCGATGCTCCTGCCGGTTGATTACACCCCGCACATCGGCGCTTACCCTGATGTAAATTCGTTGTTTCGGCGTCGCCGGCGCGGGTGTCGTTCAATGGCAGGACCTGAGCTTCCCAAGCTCAAGACGTGGGTTCGATCCCCATCACCCGCTCCAATTGGATTGGTCAACACAAGCGTGCAAAGCATCTCCGTCACCGTCAACGGCAATTCGCGTCAGCTTCATCAGGGGGTTACTGTCGCGCAATTACTGGCGCAACTAGATACCGCGGGCAAGCGCGTCGCGGTTGAACGCAACGGCGAGATCGTGCCGCGGAGCCTGCATGCTTCCACCGCGCTTGCGGGCGGTGACCAGCTCGAAATCGTGGTTGCCGTCGGAGGCGGTTGATGAACGATGACAAGCTAACCATCGGCGTGCGCAGTTTCAGCTCGCGCTTGCTGCTGGGCACCGGGAAATACCGGGATCTCGCGCAGACTAAGGCAGCGGTCGAAGCAAGCGGCGCTCAAATCATCACGGTCGCGATCCGACGCACCAACATCGGCCAGATGCGGGGCGAACCCAACCTGCTCGACGTGCTGCCGCCGTCGGTGTACACGATGCTTCCCAACAGCGCGGGTTGCTTCACCGCGGAGGATGCACTGCGGACGCTACGACTGGCGCGCGAACTGTTGGACGGGCATACCCTGACGAAGCTCGAAGTACTCGGCGATCCGCAGACGCTGTACCCGAACATGCCCGAAACGCTGAGGGCCGCGGAGCAGCTCGTGCGCGAGGGTTTCGAGGTGATGGTCTACTGCAGCGATGATCCGATTCAGGCACGCACGCTGGCATCGATCGGCTGCGTCGCGATCATGCCGCTTGCCTCGCTGATCGGCTCTGGCATGGGCATTTTGAATCCATGGAACATTCAGCTGATCCTGGAGCAGGCTACCGTGCCGGTGATCGTCGACGCGGGCGTCGGCACTGCCAGCGACGCAGCGATTGCGATGGAGCTCGGTTGCGCCGGTGTACTGATGAACACCGCGGTGGCGCAGGCGGGAGACCCGGTCAGAATGGCAGGTGCGATGCGCAAGGCCGTCGAAGCGGGCCGCGACGCATTTCTCGCAGGCCGCATGCCCAAGAAACTTTACAGCGCGACCCCTAGTTCGCCGCCAGCCGGTGTCATCGCGCCGATCAAAGCGGCTTGAAGACCGCCGCACCTTTGACGACCGCGCGTAACGTGGCGCCGCCGCCGAGTGGTGGCGAACCCGGCCATCGCGGCAACGAAGCGCCGCGCCACATCCGCAGCTTCACATTGCGCCGCGGCCGGTTCACTGACGGGCAGCGCCGCGCGTTCGATCAATTGCTGCCCGCGTTCGGGGTTGGATATGCGGTCGTTCCTCTTGATCTGAGCCGGGCCTTCGGCCGTGCTGCGCCGACGGTTCTCGAAATCGGTTGCGGCATGGGCGAAACCACGGCGGCGATCGCGCAGGCCCGGCCCGACGTCAATTTTTTGGGTGTCGAAGTCTTCACGGCAGGGGTTGGAGCGTTATTGAAGAGCATTGATGAACTTCGGCTCACCAATGTTCGCATCGTGCATCATGACGCGGTCGAAGTCGTGCGCGACATGATTGCACCAGGCGCGCTGGCAGGGATCCATGTTTATTTTCCCGATCCGTGGCCGAAGAAAAGACATCACAAGCGCCGGTTGCTACAGCCGCCGTTCGTGAGCCTGCTCGCCAATCGCCTCGCGCCGCACGGCTATGTTCACTGTGCCACCGATTGGCAGGATTACGCGCAACACATGCTGCAGGTGCTTGGTGCGGAGCCGAAACTCGCGAACTTGCATGCCGGGTACGCACCGGCGCCGGAAAATCCGCTCTGTGCCCGCCCTGTCACCAAGTTTCACGCGCGCGGAGATCGTCTCGGGCACGCGACCTTCGACCTAGTGTTCGCTCGATGCGCTTGAAGCGGCCCGCTCGTCGTCGGCGAACACCGCACGATCGGTCGCCCAGGAACGCAGCTGATCGATCTTTTCAGCCATCACGACCGACAGCGGCCGGGTGCGCTGGACCTCCGCATCAATGTCGGCAGGCCGCACGGCTTCGTTGCGCGCACGCGCTTCGAACGACGCCGATACGATCGCCTGTTCGATTTCGGCGCCCGAATACCCTTCCGACAGTCTGACCAAGTTGCCTACATCGAACTGCGCGGGATCGTAACCCCGCTTTTTCAGATGGATTGTCGCGATTTGCGCGCGCGCTTCGGCATTCGGAAAATCGACAAAGAAAATTTCGTCGAAACGCCCTTTGCGCACCAACTCCGGCGGCAGCTGAGAGATATCGTTCGACGTGGCGACAATGAACACCGGCTCAGTGCGCTCCGACATCCAAGTCAGCAGGCTTCCGAGCACGCGCCGGGACACGCCCCCGTCGCCGTCGCCGCCGTCAATCGAAATTCCCTTTTCGATCTCGTCGACCCATAAAACGCACGGCGACATTGCATCGGCTGCCGCGAACGCATGGCGCAGATTGCGCTCGGTCTCGCCGTAGTACTTGTTGTAAAGCGCGCCGAAATCGAGCCGCATCAGTGGCACGCCCCACTCGCCGGCGACAGCCCGCGCCGCCAGACTCTTGCCACCACCCTGCACGCCGAGCATGACGATGCCTTTCGGCCGGTCGACATTGGCGGCGCTCGGATCGAGGAAGGGTTTGCGCCTCAGCGAGATCCAGTGCTTGAGGCTGACAAGACCGCCGACGGCGTCGAATTTCACCTTGCTCTCTTCGTACGCCAGCGAGGCCGCGCCGCCGAGAGCCTCGTATTTCGTCGCCAGCACGCGTCGCAGATCATCATCGTTGATCGCACCATCGTCGCGCAACGCCTGACGGACCAGACGGCGCACGTCGTCCTGTTCCATGCCGAGCAGATGCATGATCAGCATCTCGAGCGCATGCTTGTCGCCGCGCGCCCGCTCGCCCGTTTGGTTCTCGTAGCGCTTCGCCTCGTCGTTGACGATCGCGCGAATCGAATCGCGGTCCGGCAACTGTGGATGAAAGTGCGCCGCCAGCCGCAGGATCTCCGACGGCAGCTCATCAAGTCGCGGGCTAATGAACACCAGCGTGCGAGCGGTCTTCGAGTGCGACAGCGCGATCTCGCGGATCAGCCGAATCGAGATCGGGTCCTTGAATCCCGGATGCGCGTCACACAGCACATAGATGCCGTTTTGCGCGGTCTTGTCGATGTGCTTGAGCATGTCGAGCAGATCGTTGGTCTGGTAAATCGCATCATCGCGGCCGTGACGGCGAATCCCGCACGTGATGCTCCACGTCATCAGCACCTGCCCCTCGAGGTTCGCCGCCTTGGCGAGCAATTCGAGAATGCGCGGCTCTTCGTACGACGCGATCAGAATGATCGGAAAACGCGAGCGCAGCAGCGCACACAGCTCCTGCACCTCGTCACGGGCGTCTTGCATCGTCGTCCGGTGCCATCTTGAAACGATCCATACGAATACCCTGCATTCGCCACCGTCCAGCCAGCGCAGGCCGCGCGGCAACGATATCGAACCACAGCTTCAGTCCGATCAACAGCAGCGCTCCGAACACCGGTGCACCCAGTGTGCTCACCAGCAGCCCGCCGATGAGCACGGTCGCGTGCAGGATCACGACGCGGCCGTACGGCGCGAACATCTCCGAAAATGGATTGGCCGTCGCGCTTGCGACGCCGCACCAGCGCACGAAGCTTGCGGCCTGCAGCACGACAATGGCCCCCGCCGCCAGGCCGGCATCGCGCTCGGCGAACAGATAACCCAGCATGCGCGCAACGGGCGCAAGCAAGCCGCTCACCGGGCCGATCTCGTTTCGGCCAAACAGCGCCACCACGAACACGCCGTGGACGAGGGTGAACAGACCATAGTGAAAGCTGAAAAACGCTGCGAGCGCCAGCGCGCCGATCACCCCCAGCAAGCCGAGCCGTGCGCCGCCGATAAAGATCTTGAAGACGTTCAGCACACCGATCACCACGTTTTCAAACCAGAAGAGTGCGATCACGACGAACACCGACCAGCCGAGCACGAGCACGCCGTAAGCAACGATCGCCGCTGCGGCGACTGCCAGCGCGACGTCGATCGGACGCCATTTTTCCGCGTCGTCCATCATCGCGTCCAGTCGACCCAGCCTTGATACGCGGTCAACAAGATCAGGCCGCCGAACGCGATGCGGTACCACGCAAAGACGGTGAAATCGTGCGTCGACAGATACCGAATCAGCCAGCGGATGCAGATCAACGCCGAGGCGAACGCGAACACGAGGCCAACCGCGAATACAGGAACGTCGGCGGCCACAAACAAGTCGCGCTGTTTCCACATCGAATACATTCCAGCGCCGATCAGCGTCGGAATCGCGAGGTAGAAGCTGAATTCGGTTGCAGCCTTGCGTGACAGGCCGAACAGCATGCCGCCGATGATCGTCGCGCCGGAACGGCTAGTGCCCGGGATCAGCGCCGCACACTGCGCAAGTCCGATCTTGAGGGCATCAAGCGGCGACATGGCGTCGACTGTCTCGACTCTGCAAACGCGCGCACCGCTTAGGTCGCGCTCGGCCGATGCGCGGCGATACCACCGCTCGACCCACCATATGATCAGTCCGCCAACGACAAAAGCGAGTGCCACCGGCACCGGATGAAAAAGCCGTGACTTGATCAGGTTGCCCAATGCGAGGCCGAAAACGACGGCCGGCGCAAACGCGATCGCCACATTTAATGCGAAGCGCTGCGCAGTGCGATCGCTCAGGATGCCGGCGGCCGTCGTCGCCAGCTTGACGCGATATTCCCAGATCACCGCGAACATCGCGCCGGTTTGAATGGCGATCTCGAACGTCGAAACCTTTTCGCCGGTGAAACCCAGCAGGGAGCTGGCGACGATCAAGTGTCCGGTCGATGAAATCGGCAGGAACTCCGTCAAGCCCTCGACGATGCCCAGGATCGCCGCTTTGACGAGGATCAGAAATTCCATCGGCCGCGATGTTAGCGTGACGCCCGCAGTGCGCGCTCAGTGCGCGGCTACGCGCTCGAGTACATCGGCCAGCCGCCGCGCGAGCAAGAGTGCACTGCTGGTGTCGCCGCCGCGCGCCGCATGCGAAAGCGCACTCACCAATCCGGCATCGCCGTTGAGGTCGCCCGCCGCCGCATGCCGTTGCCAGGCGCCGGTCAGACGATGCGCTTCGGCCCACAGTGCACCGAGATTAATTTTTTCGGCGTTCTTGCGCAGGCGGGCAGCCGCGCGCCTGAAGTCTGCCGGATCACCGGATGAAACCGGCGGCTTTGCAGTCGGCGGGGGCGCGGTGGTGCCGGCCGACGGTTGCGCATCCGACGCAACGGCCACCGACAGATCGATTGCGACACGCGATAAATCGGCTTCGAAGCGCTGGTTGAACTGAAACGTCACACCGCCGCCTGCCGCGCGCGAGACCATCACGCGCGCGCCGAAAAACTCGATGCGACGGTCGGTAACCGCACCACTGAGGCCCGAGCTCGCGAATGGTTGCACCACGTAAGGTTGCACCATCATCGCGGCTTCCTCGTCGCTCATGCCGGTGGCCGTCACCGACGCCGACAGCCGCATCTCCCGCTCGTCCATTGGGATCAGCGTCAGGTGAACAATCAGCTCGCCCGACTCGCACACGTGCAACGAGCTATCGATCAGATTCGCCAGCACGCGCCGCAGGCGCGCGGCATTGCCGATCAGCGCCAGGCCTTGCAGCTCGGTATCTTCATAACGGAAGCGCAACCCCTTGCGCTGCGCGCGCGCCGCTAGTCGCCGGATCGGCTCGCCGCAGATTTCCTCCAGTGTGTAGGCGGTGCGCGGCGCCGATTTGGTCGATGCATCGGGCGCAATCTCGCGCGCCCGTGCCAGTTCCGCGCGCAGCCGGCGATGCGCCGATATGTCACGCGCGCCGACGATGTAGCAGGTTTCACCGCCGTAAGTGAACTCGGCCACGGCAACTTCGAGCGGAAACTGGCGGCCATCGCGCCGCTGCGCCACCAGCTCCTGGCGCCGGCCCGAGGCGCGACCCGCCGCCAGATCACTTGCAAAGTTGGCGTTATCCGGTGAGCGGTGCGCCGGCGGCAACATGACGTCGACCAGCAATTTGCCCGCGACTTCCTGCGAAGTGACCCGAAGCAGCCGCTCGGCGGCGGGGTTCATGTGCGTGATCGCTCCCGTCCTGTCGAGCGCGATCGAAGCGTCCAGCGACGCCGCAAATACGGCCTCCCATGCGGCCGCCCGGCTCGTGAGCTCGCGCTTTTCGCGGCTCATCCGCTGCGACGAATACAGAATTTCGTCCGACAGCCGCGTCAGCTCGGTCGCAACCCGTTGTCTCTTTGTTTCTTCCGGCAATCGACCGTCGACACTCGCGGCCAGGTCGGTCAGTCGACGCAGCGCAATCGAAATGCGGCGCGAGCGGAGCTCGAACGCCAGCATCGCAAAAGCAGCAGCGAGGCTTAAACCGCCGACGGCAGCGAGCCACAGCCGCCGATGCAGGTCCATTTCTCCGAATGCATTCGACACGGAAGCAGCAGCCTGCGCTGTCAGGCCGAGCGCGAGCAGCGCGAGTACCCATCGCGTGGCACGTAACACCCGGTTGGGCGCGGGGCGCGCAAACATGAGTAGATGCTCGCGCAAGGTGGCCTGCGCGAGCAGTCGATAAGTGTGCTGCGAAGACGCCTTTTTGAGCGCAAATTGCGCTCAAGCCGTCACTCGTAACGCAGCGCCTCGATCGGTAGCAGCCGCGACGCCTTGCGCGCCGGGTAAAAACCGAAAAAGATGCCGATTGCGCCGGAAAACCCGACGGCCAGCAGGATGGCGAACGCGGTGATTTCGGTCCGCCAGTTCGCAAATTCGCCGACCGCGAACGAGGCGCCGATGCCCAGCAGGATACCCAGCGCTCCGCCGATCATCGACAGCGTGATGGCTTCGACCAGAAACTGCTTCAGGATGTCTACGCCGCGCGCGCCGACGGCCATCCTCAGTCCGATTTCGCGCGTGCGCTCGGTCACGCTGACCAGCATGATGTTCATGATGCCGATGCCGCCGACCAGCAGGCTGACCGACGCCACCGCGCCCAGCAGCAGCGTCAACACACGGCTCGCCTGCTCCTGCGCCTGCAGAATTTCGGTCAGGTTACGAATCGTGAACGGCTCCTCCGCGCCGGGCTGCACCTTCATGCGCTGACGCAAAAGCTCGCGGATTCTTTCCTCGACACTTTTCATGTCGACCCCGTCCATCGTCTTCACCGAGATCGTATGAATGCGCCGCTGCTTGCCCTGCGTCTGTCCCAGCACGCGGTTGCGTGCCGTCGACAGCGGCATCAGCACGACGTCGTCCTGGTCCTGTCCCAACGCGTTCTGTCCCTTGCGCTCGAGAACGCCAATAATCGTTAGAGGAACTTTGCGCACTCGAATGACTTGATCGATCGGGTCGAGATCTCCGAACAGCTGACGCGCCGTGGTCTGACCGATCAGTGCGACCTTGCCGGCGGACGATAAGTCGGTGGGCTCGAACAGCCGGCCCGAACTCAGCGGCCAATCGCGTGCAATCAAATAATCATTGTTGGTGCCGAAATACTGTGTAGCCCAGTTTGCGTTACCCGCCGATACCTGGCCTGACCCGCGCAGCGACGGCGCGGCAACGATGACGCCTTCCACGTCGACCGCTATCGCGAGCGCGTCTTCTTCGGTCAGGGTTTGCGCAGCGCCGGCGCCGAGGCGAACGCCGCTGGCAGTAGTCGAGCCCGGAAAGATCAGCATCAAATTCGAGCCGAGATTCTTCAGCTGTTCGCGCACACGCTCCTGCGCACCGCCGCCGATCGCAAGCATCGCGATAACCGCGGCGACGCCGATGATCATGCCGAGCATCGTCAAGCTGGATCGCAACTTGTTGACGCGCAGAGCCTTCAGCGCAACGCGCAGCACCATCAAGGCGTTCATGCTGCAACCCCAGCGTCCTGTTCGGCCAGCGCGTGGCGGGCCGAACGCGGTGCCTGACGCTCGTCACCGACGACCTTGCCGTCGCGAAAATGGACTTCGCGGGAAGCAAAAGCCGCCACGTCGTGCTCGTGCGTTACCAGCACGATCGTCATCCCACCGGCGTTCAGTTCCTGCAGCAGCGCCATGATCTCCACACTGGTGCGTGAATCGAGTGCACCGGTCGGCTCGTCGGCCAGAATCAGCGCTGGATTGTTGACCAGCGCGCGCGCAATCGCGACGCGTTGCTGTTGCCCGCCCGACAACTGCGACGGCTGATGATCCGCCCGCTGCGCAAGTCCGACTTGCGCCAGCTTGTCTAGCGCTCGCGTGCGCCGCTCGGCCACCGACACGCTGGCATACATCAACGGCAGCTCGACGTTCTCCAGCGCGCTGGTGCGTGCCAGCAGATTGAATTGCTGAAACACAAAGCCGATACGGCGGTTGCGCACCGCGGCCAGAGCATCGGCGTTCATGCGCGCGACATCATCGCCCGCGAGCCGGTAACTGCCTGAGGTTGGACGGTCGAGGCATCCGATCATGTTCATAAAGGTGGATTTGCCCGATCCCGAAGGCCCCATCACGGCCACAAAGTCGCCGGCGGCGATGTCCAGCGAAACTCCGGCAAGGGCATGCACGACGTTGTCACCGAGCACATAGTCCTTGGTCAGATCGGCAACGCGAATCAGCGGGTCCATCATCACGGCTAGAAGATCATCCGCGGCGGGCTTCCCTTTTGAGCCGGAGCGGCCGGTGACGATCCGCTTTGCAGCCCCACGATCACGTCGGCGCCTTCGGCCAATCCGTCACCGGCGACTTCGCTCATCGCGCCATCCGACAGTCCGACTCGTACCTCGATCGCCTTGGGCTTTGCCGCTTCCAACAGGTAAATGCGCCCGCGCGTGGTCTGCGCACCGCCTGCGCGGCCGCCGATTTCGGCGATGATCTCCGCGTAGCGCGCCTTCTGTTCGGGCTTCAGAATCTCTTCGACACGCGCGCGCATGTCGGAGCGAATCGCAGCGCCTTGCCGGATGCGCGCTTCCTCGGGCAGGTCGCGCAGTCCCATAAACTTGTTGCGCATCTCGGCAAAGATCGGCTCCAACCTCTGCTGCTGCTGCGCGTCCATCTTCAACTCGTTGACGATCCGCTCGCGAAACTGGTTCAGTTGTCCGCCGCCGGCGCCGCCTTTGGTGGCGCCGGCATCGGAAACCTGGACCGTTTTGCTGCGGTCGTCGTTCCTCGCAGCGTCACTTTTCACCGCCGTGCTTTCAGCGGCTGGCCGGAAGCGCAGCGCTGCGTTCGGCACTTTCAAAACCGAATCTCGCGTGTCCGTAACGATGCGCACGTTAGCCGTCATTCCCGGCAACAACTCGCCGCGGTCGTTGTTGGCGGAGATGATTGCAATGTACGTAACAACGTTCTGCACGCTCTGCGCAGCCTTGCGCACGCTACGCACCTCGCCCTGAAACTGTCGGCCGGGAAAAGCATCAACGGTAAAGGTGGCACGCAGCCCGACCTTGATGCGGCCGATATCGGCTTCGTCGATCGACGTATCGACCTGCATGTCACGCAGATCCTTGGCAATGATGAACAGCTCGGGCGCCTGCAAACTTGCCGCGACGGTCTGTCCAACATCGACACTGCGCTTGATCACGACGCCATCGACCGGCGCCCGAATCTCCGTGCGCGACAGATCGACGCGCGCGGTGGATACCTGCGCCGCACGCTGCTGAACGACGGCCTGCGCGGTACGCACCTCGGCGGCCGCCAGGTCGTAGGTTGATTGCGCACGATCCAGCTCGGCCGGCGAAACGAAGTTGCGCGCGACCAGTTCTTTGGTGCGCTTCAAATCACGGTCGGCGATGATCTGCGCAACCTGCGCCCGGCCGACGCCGGAACGTGCCGATTCTAGGTCGGCCTCGGCTTGCCGCATTCGATAGGTGAACGTTTCCGGATCGATGCGCGCAATCAACTCACCCTGCTTCACCGGCGAATTGAAATCGACGAAAAGCTGCAGAATCTGGCCGGACACCTGCGTGCCGACCTGCACCGACGTCACGGGATTCAACGTACCCGTCGAGGACACCGTGGCTGTGATCGCCCCGCGCTCCACTGGAGTGGTGCGGTAAGCGGGCCCCGCGCTCTGCCGACTCGACCACCCGTACCACCCGGCGCCGGCGATCAAGGCGATGAGCAACGCTCCGATAACGAGCTTCTGGTTCTTCAAAGTGGGAGTTCAACGGATCGGAGAGAAAAAGATTGTACGCAGCGGCGGCGGCACAACGCCGCGCTTGTAACAGCATGCAACAGTCAGCCAGGCAAACGGAGCCTAGGCGCGCTGGTAAATCTCCGCGCCTTTTTTGACGAACTCGACCGCCTTTTCCTGCATGCCTTTCTTCAGCGCTTCGGCGTCAGTCACGCCCTGCTTCGCCGCATACTCGCGCACGTCCTGCGTGATCTTCAGCGAACAGAAATGCGGGCCGCACATCGAGCAGAAGTGCGCGGTCTTCATCGAGTCCTTCGGCAGCGTTTCGTCGTGGAAGTCCTTCGCCGTGTCCGGATCGAAGCCGAGATTGAACTGGTCGTCCCAGCGGAATTCAAACCGCGCCTTCGATAGGGCGTTATCACGCATCTGCGCGCCGGGATGCCCCTTCGCCAAGTCGGCCGCGTGCGCGGCGATCTTGTACGCGATGATGCCGTCCTTCACGTCTTTCTTGTTCGGTAGGCCGAGGTGCTCCTTCGGCGTCACGTAGCACAGCATCGCAGTGCCGTACCAGCCGATCATCGCGGCGCCGATCGCGCTCGTGATGTGGTCGTAGCCGGGCGCGATGTCGGTCGTCAGGGGTCCCAGCGTGTAGAACGGCGCTTCGTGGCACAGCCGTAGCTGCTCGTCCATGTTGAGCTTGATCAGGTGCATCGGCACGTGGCCCGGCCCTTCGATCATCGTCTGCACGTCGTGCTTCCACGCAATCGTCGTCAGCTCGCCGAGCGTTGCCAGCTCCGCCATCTGCGCTTCGTCGTTGGCGTCGTGGATCGAGCCAGGGCGCAGGCCGTCGCCGAGCGAGAACGACACGTCGTAAGCCTTCATGATCTCGCACATGTCTTCGAATCGCTCGTACAAAAACGACTCGCGATGATGTGCGAGACACCACTTGGCCATGATCGAGCCGCCGCGCGACACGATGCCGGTCAGGCGCTTCGCCGTCATCGGAATGAACGGCAGCCGCACGCCGGCATGAATCGTGAAGTAGTCGACGCCCTGCTCGGCCTGCTCGATCAGCGTGTCGCGAAAGATCTCCCACGTCAGTTCCTCTGCCTTGCCGTCCACTTTCTCCAGCGCCTGATAGATAGGCACCGTGCCGATCGGCACAGGACTATTGCGAAGGATCCATTCCCGCGTCTCATGAATGTGCTTGCCGGTCGACAGATCCATCACCGTGTCGGCACCCCAGCGAATCGCCCACGTCATCTTTTCGACTTCCTCGCCGATCGACGACGTGACGGCCGAGTTGCCGATGTTGGCGTTGATCTTCACGAGGAAGTTGCGGCCGATGATCATCGGCTCGGTCTCGGGGTGGTTGATGTTGGCCGGAATGATCGCGCGCCCGCGCGCAACTTCATCGCGTACGAACTCCGGCGTGATTCGCGCCGGCAGCTGCGCGCCGAACGACTGGCCCGCATGCTGGCGCAACACCGCCGGCGGCTGCCCGTCGAGCCGCTGGTTTTCACGAATCGCAATGAACTCCATCTCCGGCGTCACGATGCCGCGCCGCGCGTAGTGCATCTGCGTGACGTTCGCACCATCGCGCGCTCGACGCGGACGCCGATGCAGATCAAAACGCAGCTCCGCGAGCTTCGGATCGTTGAGCCGATCGACGCCAAAGCGCGACGTCGGACCCGCGAGCTCTTCGATATCGGCACGCTCCGCGATCCAGCGCGCGCGCAAAGGCGCAAGGCCCGAGCGGATGTCGATCTTCACCGCCGGATCGGTATACGGCCCCGACGTGTCGTACACCGTGACCGGCGCATTGCGCTCGGTGCCGAACGACGCCGACGTATCGCCCTGCGCGATCTCACGCACCGGAACGCGCACATCCGCGCGCGAGCCTTCGAGGTAAGTCTTGCGTGACTTCGGCAGCGGCTGCACCGCCGCCTCATCCACATGCGCCGTTGCGGCGATGAACTTCGGATTGGCACTCATCGTTTTCCTCCGCGGGTGTTAACCCGTTCAGGTTCCGGGGACTCTCTCAACCGCATCGAGTGATGCAGTACCCCCAACGTGAGGCACACGATAGACGATCGACCAACCGGTCGCAAATCGCTACGCGACGTTAAGCAATTGCGCGTTCGTTGACGAGTACCGCAAACGGTACGCCGATAACAATGCTTTCCTGACCGCTTTCGACCCGAAGCGGCCATTGAACGCATAGCGAAGCCCCTAGCGCCGGTCCTCGCTCGCGGCCTACTTCGGGGCTGTTCTTCTCGACGCAGCGCGCACCAAATTGCTCTACGCCTCTCTTCGGCGTACCGGTGTATCCGTAGGCCTCCATATCACGTGTCGCGGAGTAGACTCTTGTGTCGGAAATTGTCAGGGGAGGTCACCGTGAAAGCGAATCTGATTTCAGCGCTAGTTGCGTCTGCATTCCTCGCTACTCCCGCTGGCGTGCTGGCGCAGCACCACGACCTCGAAAAGCTCGGCAACGTGCGTTTCCCGACTTCATGCCGCCCGACGGTGCAACCGGAGTTCGAACGCGCCGTCGCGCTGCTGCACTCCTTCTGGTTCAGTGAGGGCCTGAAGGCATTCGGCGCGATCGCCGAAGCCGACCCGGGCTGCGCAATGGCGCACTGGGGCACCGCAATGCTGACGTTCGGAAATCCCTTCGCCTGGCCGCCCGCGCCGGCGGCGCTGGCCAGTGGCTTGGCGGCGGTCGAGAAGGCAAAGGCGGCACAAGCGAAGACCCAGCGCGAGCGCGACTACATCGCCGCAGTCGAGGCGTTCTACAAAGACTGGGACAAAGTGGAGCACCGCACCCGTGCGCTCGCGTACGTCAAGGCGATGGAGCAGCTGGCGCAGCGGTACCCCGAAGACACCGAGGCGTCCGTGTTCTACGCGCTGGCGCTCGATGTGACTGCGCTGCCCACCGACAAAACTTATGCGAACCAGTTGAAGGCCGTGGCAATCTTGGAAAAGATATTCGCTGCGCAGCCGGACCACCCCGGCGTAGCGCACTACCTGATCCATAGTTACGATTATCCGACGATTGCGGAGCAGGGCCTGCCGGCGGCACGGCGTTACGCCAGCATCGCACCATCGGCGTCACATGCCCTTCATATGCCGGCGCACATTTTTACCCGACGTGCATTGTGGGACGAGTCGATCGAGACGAATGTGCGCTCTGCGGCGGCAGCGCAAAGCCACTTCGACAGCCTGCACGCCCTGGACTATCTGGAATACGCGTATCTGCAGCAAGCGCGGGACGGCGATGCGAAACGCGTGCGCGACCAGATCAACGCCATCACAAAAGTAACTCCGGAGCATTTCGTTACCGCCTATGCGCTCGCGGCGATTCCATCGCGGTATGCACTGGAACGCGGACGCTGGGCAGATGCAGCCAATGTGTCGCCGCAGCCGACCGAACAAGCGTTTCCGTGGGAGAAATTTCCACAGTCCGTAGCTGTGATGGTATACACGCGCGCGCTCGGCGCTGCCCGCAGCGGCGATGCTCCCTCTGTACGCAAGGGGATCGACAAGCTCCAGTCGCTGCGCAAAGACATGATCGAAGCGAAGATACCTTACTGGCCACAGCAGGCAGATATTCAGATCAAGATCGCATCCGCTTGGGCCGCGTTCGCCGAGGGAGACAAGCAGGAAGCGCTGAAGCTGATGCGCGAAGGAGCTGACATGGAGGATGCGAGTGAGAAACACCCGGTGACTCCCGGGCACGTCGTTCCCGCGCGTGAGCTGCTGGGCGACATGCTGCTGGAACTCGATCAGCCGGCGCTGGCGCTGAAGGAATTCGAAGCGTCGCACAAAATCGAGCCGGGGCGCTTTCGCGGACTGCTCGGCGCGGCGCGCGCCGCTGAACTGTCCGGGGATAAAGCCAAGGCAAAGGGCTACTACGCCGACCTGCTGCGACTTACCGCGAAATCCGATGGTGAGCGCCCCGAACTCACGTGGGCAAAGGACTTTCTAGCCAAGAACTAGCGCAGATCACCCGATAGCTAGAAGTCCCCAGATTCGCGCGGGCCGGGGAGCCCGCGCAGGGCTCGAACCTCTCCGGCGATATCGACTGATAGACCTCTCGCCAGTGTCCGCTTCTTTAATCGGGCGTTCTTGTCAAGGGTCGGCTCCTGGTTAAGTAAGACTGTGGCTGGTTGGTTGTGTGGGTCACGCTTCTTTACGCAGTCGGGCGCGGTCAAGCTGGCGCGCTGCAGGCATTAGTTGGATCGGTTCGGAGAGCCACGCTTTTGGTCGCGCTCGAGGGCGCAGCAGACATATGCGGCTTCATCCAAGACCATCGTCCACACATTCAACGCAGAACTAAGTATCAATAATCGGGCGTCAGCTCATGCGGCCACCTCGATGCGTGCGGCACGGAAGCCGGTGCCGTCGAGCCACATGCGATGCAGGATGACGGCGAGCTTGCGGGCCACTGCCACCACCGCACGGCGATGGCCGCGGATCTTGGCCAGCCGCAGACCCCAGGCTTTAAGTGTCGACCACGCGTCCGAGCGGGTCATCAACGCATGCGCGGCGGTGTACAGCGCCCGGCGCACGTCGGCATCGCCCGCCTTGGAGATGCGACCGGGGTTGTCCGTCTCGCCCGACTGATAACGGCGCGGGGTGAGTCCGAAGTGCGCCGCCACCGTGCGGGAAGAACGGAAGCGGCCGGGATCGTCCACCCCGACCTTGAAGGTGAGCGAGGTGACCGGTCCAACGCCGGGCACGGTCATCAGACGCTGGCAGATGGGATCGCTGCGCACGATCGCCTTTACCGCGTTATCCAGTTTGAGGTAAGTCTTGTAGAGCACCGTGCGCGCATCGAGCAGCGGCACCAGCGCACGCGCCAGCAGCGGATCAGCCGTGACGGTGGTGCGCACCGCCTGGTCGAAGCTGCCATGGCCCACCCGTGGCGCTAAGCGCACGCCAAAGATCTTCAGCAACCCGCGCAGTTCATTCTCCAGATCTACGCACTTGCTCAGGATCGTCTTGCGGCTGGACAGCAGTGCGCGCACCTGATGGCTCTCGAGGCTCTTGACGTGCACGCGTCGATACCAGCCGCTGCGCAGAATTTGCGCCAGACCGCGCGCGTCGTTGCGATCGCTCTTGTTGCGCATCGCTGCCAGCGTCGCCGCCACCTGGCGCGCTTCCAGGCAGATCACCTCGAAGCCAGCTGCCTGCAGGCCGTAGGTCAGGTACTGGGTCAAGGTGCCGGCCTCGAACCCGACCTGTTTGATCGCGGGACTGCAGCGGCGCAGGCAATCAACGATCAGATCCACTTCGGCCGCAACCTTCGTCTCGTACCGCACTGCACCTGCCTCATCGACCACGCAGATCGACACCGAACGCAGCGACACATCAATACCGGTAAAGTACTTCATTGCGATCTCTCCTTCGCAGGCTGGTGTCCTGCAAGTCTATGGAGAGCTCGACCCTACGCAGTGGTCAGCCCGATTACCGATGCTTCTGGCCGATAGCGGAAGCGAGGTACGCTTGCAATGCGCGAAGCTGCAGTTGACCATCGCCCCAATCCGCGCGAAGCTTCGCCTTCGCTCGTTTGAGCGCCATCTAATTCCGGAGGCGCCATGTCCAAGACTGATCTGGTTCGCTAGTCGGCCGCACTTGCGCTGACTCGGCTCGTTCCGATTCCGCCGCGTTTCGCGGCCGGCGATTTTCACTAAGCCCAAGCTCGCGCCCGATGGCGCGCAATCGCTTGTGCACGCTCGCGTGCACCGAGGAACGACCGAATGCAATACGAACACTGGGATCGGCTGCGGCCGATCGGATTGACGCCTGCGGTGATGCAGGCGCTGGCGGCGCTCGACGCGCCGGGCGTGCCGATGCGCGTCACCGAAGTTCACCGCGCAACGCTCGTCGTCACCGACGGCGAGCAGGAACACTCGGCGCGCGTTCACCCTTCGCTTCGGCACGAGACCGCAGTCGCCGTTGGCGACTGGGTTGCGGTCGAGCGCCAGGCCGCTGAGCTGTGGATCTACGCGCGCATGCTGCCGACGACGGAGTTGAGCCGGCGCGACAGCGATGGCCGCTCGCAGGTGCTCGTCAGCAACGTCGACACGGCGTTGCTGGTGATGGGGCTGGACGGCGACTTCAATCTGCGGCGGCTCGAGCGCTATCTTGCGATGGTGGTGCCGGCGGGACTGTGGCCCGTCGTCGTGTTAACGAAGGCCGATCTGTGCCCCGAAAGCGAAGAGCGTCGCGCCGAAGTGTCGTCGCGCATCGGCGCCCACATCGACGTGCACGCGGTCAATGCGCTCGAGCACAATGCCGCTGGCGCACTGGCGTCGTATCTCAACATGGGCCAGACGCTGGTAGTGCTCGGCTCTTCCGGCGCCGGCAAGTCGACGCTGACCAATGCATTGCTGGGTGCCAATGTTCAGACCACCGGCGCGGCACGCGAACACGACAGCCGCGGACGCCACACGACGACCGTGCGCTCATTGCATCGCCTGCCGGGCGGCGCGTGCGTGATCGACACGCCGGGACTGCGCGGTCTAGCGCCCGACATCGATGCGGCGTCGCTCGCGGCCAGCTTTCAGGACATCGACGCGCTGGCGAGCGAGTGCCGCTTCCGCGACTGCTCGCATCATGATGAGCCGGGCTGCGCCGTTCGCGCCGGCATCGCGCCGGATCGGCTAGACAACTATCACAAGATTCTGCGCGACATCCGGCGTGAATCGATGACGCCGCTGCAGCGGCGCGAGCTGCTGTCGGTGTGGAAGGCGCGCGCGAAGGGCGCGGCGGTCAGGATGAAGATGAAGCGCGGTTAGACACAGTGACGCATGTTCACCTATGACACGCCGGATGCTACTTTCTGGCCCTCAGCCTAGTGGCTGAAACGGGGGAAGGGATGAAAACTCTAGTGATGAAAGGATTGCTGCTGTTGGCTTTTTGCGCCTCTACCGTGCTGCCCACGGTGGCATTGGCCGATGACTGGCCATTTGTTCCAGGAGATTTCTATGAGGTGACAGGCGTCAAACTCAAAGACGGAGGAGCGCTCGCCTATGCGAATTTCCTTGCCAGCGATTGGAGAGCCGATCAGGAGTTTGCCAAGTCCAAGGGCTGGATTAAGTCCTATATGGTCTTAGGCAATTCTTATCCCCGAAAGGGCGAGCCGGATCTCTACCTTGTCGTGATTTCCGAGCGCCTTCCGAGCGGTGCCGAGGCAGACAAGCGCGACACCGAGTACGTGGCCTGGAAGAAGAAGACCCAGGCGCAAATGCAGAAGGAATCAGGCAACCGCGTCGAGATCCGCGACATTGAAGCGAACTCTCTGTGGCAAGAGCTCAAATTCCGCAAGTGAGCCCATACCGAGCGGCGGTAATCAACGCCGCTCTGAACTGCACTCAAGCGCCACAATACGAACGGGCTGTTCGGCTCTCCGTTCTTCGGAGAGAACCCAGGAATTGCGCGAGTCCGGCCGCTTCTTGAGTACCCAGAGCGCTCTTTTGAGTGCTAGTCGATCGGCGAAACCTGCGGGCCAGCACCGCCGTCTCGCCCGCCTGCAGTTTGTCGCACGGTTTTGCAGCCCGCTGCGACATCGAGATTCGGCGTGAAGATATGACGAGGCGTTCTCAGCGAGCTCCGCCCGCCCCGTGAATTACACGCCACAGAGCGCTGCAGTCTCCCCACGCGACCTCCTCGTCGCAGGAATAGAGTTGCTGTTGGCGAGCGCGATCATTGTCTCCGCCAACGAGCGCTCATCTATCTCGGCCTCGTGACAAATTTGTAGAAGGCTGGTTCCCGGATGATTGGCTACCGTCGGTGTCCTTGGTTGCGTCAATGCTCTTCCGGCGCGGTCCCACATAAGCTATTTTTTCTCCAATAGCTGCGTTGCTTCCTTGCGCAGTACCGAAAGAAGACGCTTCGCCGTGTTCGCTAGCAGCCACGGCAACGACACCTCGATTCGCAGCGCGTCCTCGAATACTTCGATGCTCGCCGCCGCAGTTTGGCCGAGCGCGCGCAAGCGGAAACGCAACGTGTCCCCTTCCCACGTCTTTTGCTCAATCGCGATCATCGATCCAAGCTGACCACCGGTGCGCGCGAAGCCCTCTTTGAGACGTCGGACCGCCTCGCTCTTGCCGAGACGATGGCTGATGGTCACCGTGACCGTTTCGCTCACGGGAGTCGCGCCTACAACCGCTCAGGTTCTGGTTCTAACCAACAGCCAGATGCATAGCACTGTTGCAATGAGACTCAAACCAGTGCGCACAGCGTGGAGCTTGCCCCACCTTTCAAGCAGTGCCCGCGTTTCCGGTGAAGCAAGGTCGCGGCCGGGGGCCAAGAGCCCGCGATTGGTTTGCATGATGGCTATGAGTGTGAATGGCACCGCCGCACCGATGAGGACAGCTGCCACAAGCCAAGCGGTGCGAGCGCCCAGGAACCATGCTGTCACTCCGGCGGCGAACCCCGCCAAAGCCAGCGGCGCTTGCAGCCAGGTGGCGCGCTTGTAGCTTGTCGCCCACTGCTTTGCCGCAACACTCGTCTCGAGTCCCATACGTGCAGGATGCTCGGCAACGTTGATGTACAGCGCAGCGCCGGCGAAGAGCGCCGCGCAAAAGGTACAGATGAATTGAGCTGCAGGCAGCAATCGAAAATCTCACGGAGTTGGTGCGGAAGAGTACTTATTCTATTGCCTTCAGGTTGTTGCGCATCCGTGAAGTCATGTCAGATTACTGCCGCCTTCTCGATTGATACCGCTCGCCACCGCCCCCGAGCCTTCCGCCTCACAGCTGTTCCCGGTACGATCCCACTCGCCTTATCCTGCGGGCCGCGACCCGCATGCAGCAGGAGCTTCGCATGCTCACCCGGCAACAGATCGACACGTACCGAGAGCAGGGCTTCATCGTGGTCGAGAACGTGTTCGACTCCGACACCCTGGTCGAGATGCGCGCGGTGCTCGCCGACTGGATCCATGGAGCGCGAGTTACTCGTCACACCGACGTGTACGACCTGGAGCCCGACCACACACCGCAATCGCCCAAGGTTCGCCGCATCAAGCAGCCGCACAGTCTGCACCCGGTGTTCCGAGAGGGCGTCAAGAGTGCGAAGCTATTGGCGATCCTCAAGCAGCTGCTGGGCGAGAACATACGCCTGCAAAACTCCAAGCTGAATGTGAAGGCGCCGGGTTTCGGCTCACCCGTGGAATGGCATCAGGACTGGGCTTTCTATCCGCACACCAATGAGGACGTGCTGGCGGTGGGCGTGATGATCGAGGACGTGCGGATGGACAACGGGCCGATGATGGTGATTCCCGGTAGCCATAAGGGGCCGCTCTACAGCCATCACGCCGAAGGCCGCTTCTGCGGCGCGATGGATCCGTCGGAGTGCGACATCGACTTCTCCACGGCGGTGCCGTGTATCGGCAGCGCCGGCACAGTCACGCTGCACCAGGCGCGGCTGGTGCACGGATCGGCGCAGAACACGTCGTCACATCCCCGCCCTTTCCTGCTCTATGAATGCATGGCGGCAGATGCGTGGCCGCTGATGGGCGTACCGGACCTGAATGAGTTCGACAGCCGCATCATCTGCGGCGCGCCCACGCTGCAACCGCGCCTGGACGGCGGCATACCGGTACGCATGCCACTGCCCGCCGCGCTCAACCAAGGCTCGATTTACGAGAACCAAACGGCGATCAAGAACCGCTACTTTGCCGACAAAACCCCGCGCCCCGTCGAGCAGGCTGCGCGCCTCTAGCCTGAGTCTGCTGAACCGCTTCAACAACAGCGCCGATGCGCTGGGGCTGCTGTTCATGCTGCCCGCAGCTGCGATCCTGCTGGTGTTCATGACCTATCCGCTCGGGCTGGGTTTATGGCTTGGATTGACCGATACCAAGATTGGAAGGCCGGGCGAGTTCGTCGGACTGGCAAATTACGAATCGCTGTTCAAGGACAACGTATTCTGGTTGTCGGTGTTCAACACCATCGGCTACACCGCGGTCGCAAGCGTGTTCAAACTGTTTCTCGGCCTGGCGCTGGCGTTGCTGCTCAATCAGAACATCGCGCTGAAGTCGTTCATGCGCGCGATCCTTCTGTTGCCGTGGATCGTGCCGACGACGCTTTCCACGATCGCGTTCTGGTGGATGTACGACAGCCAGTTCTCGGTCATCTCATGGGTTCTGCTCAAGGCAGGCCTGATTAGCGCCAACATCAATTTTCTCGGCGATCCGTGGAACGCGCGCTTTTCGGTTGTCGCAGCGAACATCTGGCGCGGTATTCCGTTCGTTGCAATTTGCCTGCTGGCCGGCCTGCAAACGATCCCGCTTTCCCTATATGAAGCGGCGACGATCGACGGCGCGACTGCGTGGCAACGCTTCTGGCGCATCACTTATCCGCTGCTGACGCCCATCATCGCGATCGTGATGACCTTTTCGGTGCTGTTTACATTCACCGATTTTCAACTTATCTACGTGCTGACGCGCGGCGGGCCGGTTAACGCGACGCATCTGATGGCGACGCTGTCGTTTCAGCGCGCGATACCTGGCGGCCAACTGGCCGAAGGGGCCGCAATCGCCATGGCGATGGTGCCATTTCTGATTGCGGCGATTCTGGTCAGCTTTTTCGGACTGCAACGACGCGCATGGCAGCAGGGCGGCAAGGACTGACCGAATGACGCAAGCAGTGAAAAGTCAGGCGCCGCCGCGCGAGGTGTACTCCGAAGGTGGCATGGACTATCTGGTAACGCGCCAGAAGAAGTTCGTCTTGGTGTATCTACCGCTTGCGGCATTCACTTTCATCCTGCTGTTTCCGTTTTACTGGATGACCATCACCGCACTCAAGAGCAACGACGATATCTACGATTACGAAAAGAGCAGTCCGTTTTGGGTATTGAACCCGACTCTCGCCAATATCAAGAAGCTGCTTTTCGATACGTCATATCCGGAATGGTTGTGGAACACGATGCTGGTGTCAGTCTGTGCCACGTTCATCTCGCTGTTCGCCAGCGTGTTAGCCGCATACGCGGTCGAGCGGCTTCGCTTCACGGGCAGCCGCTGGGTCGGACTGTGCATTTTTGCTGCCTACCTGGTGCCGCCTTCGATTCTTTTCATCCCCCTGGCGACGATGGTGTTCAATCTTGGGCTGTTCGACACGCGCTGGGCGCTGATGTTGACGTACCCGACATTCTTGATCCCGTTCTGCACCTGGCTGCTGATGGGATATTTCAGATCGATTCCGTACGAACTGGAAGAGTGTGCGCTGGTCGACGGCGCGACGCGCCTGCAGATTCTGTTGAAGATCGTGCTGCCGCTGGCGGTGCCCGGTCTGATCTCCGCCGGCATCTTCGCCTTCACGCTGTCGTGGAACGAGTTCATCTACGCACTGACCTTCGTCGCCTCTTCCGAGATCAAGACAGTTCCGGTCGGCGTGCTCACGGAGCTCGTCGATGGCGACGTCTATCACTGGGGCCCGTTGATGGCAGGAGCGCTGTTCGGCTCCATCCCGGTGGCAGTGCTTTACTCGTTCTTCGTTGAATACTATGTTTCCGGAATGACCGGCGCGATCAAGGAGTAAGCCGGTGCTATCGCTTTAAAACGCTGCTCAAACAACAGGGAGACTGAAATGAAAGAGACAAGACGGAGAATCGTCGGCGGCATGGGCGCATTGGCCGCGACGAGTCCGATGTTCTGGGTCAAGAGCGCGTCGGCGCAGACCAGCTTCAAGCCGGAGAAGGGCGCGAAGCTGCGCGTTCTGCGCTGGAAGCGATTCGTGCAGGCTGACGAAGACATGTGGATGGCCAACACGAAGAAGTTCAGCGAAACGTACGGCATCGAGGTACGTACCGACCACGAGAACTGGGAAGACGTGCGTCCCAAGGCCGCGGTGGCCGCCAACGTCGGCGCCGGACCTGACATCATCGTCGGTTGGCTAGACGATCCGCATCTTTATCCGGAGAAGCTGGTCGACCTTACCGATCTCGCCGAGTACCTCGGGAACAAGTACGGCGGCTGGTTTCCTGCGGCGCGCAGCTACGGCACGACTGCCAAGGGGCGCTGGATCGGTCTGCCGCTCGGAGCGAGCGGTGCCTTGCTCAACTATCGCATCTCATGGGTCAAGGAAGCCGGCTTCGACAAATTTCCGACCAACTTCGACGATTACCTCAAGCTTTGCCAGGCGCTGCAGAAAAACGGGCATCCCGCCGGTTTTGCGCTGTCGCACGCCACCGGCGACTCCGAAACCTGGATGCACAACGTGCTCTGGGGCTTCGGTGGCCGGCTGGTGGACGACAAGAATCAGGTTGCGATCAACAGCCCGGAAACGATCAAAGCTATCGAGTACATGCAGCAGCTCTCGAAAACCTTCATCGAAGGTACCGCTGCGTGGAGCGGCGTATCGAACAACAACGCCTTCCTTGAAGGCAAGATCAGCCTGACCTCAAACGGCATCTCGATCTATTACGCGGCAAAAACTTCCACCGATCCGGCCAAGAAGGCCATCGTGGCGGACATGGACCACGCCCCGTTGATCGTGGGACCGATCGGCAGACCGACCGAGTTGCATCTGCTGACGCAGGCGATGGTATTCAAATATGGCAAATACCCGAATGCCGCGAAGGAGTTCCTGCGTTTCATGTGGGAGCGCGAGCAATACGAGCCCTGGCAAGCCGCCTCGATCGGCTACATCAGCCACCCGCTCAAAGCCTATGACAACAACAAATTCTGGAACGACGATCCGAAGTACATGCCGTTCAAGGGCGTCGTTGCTCGTCTGCAGCCGCACAGCTATGCCGGCAGTCTGGGCTATGCGTCGGCAGCCTGCCTTGCCGACTGGATCGTGGTCGACATGTTTGCATCGGCCTGCATTGGCCAAAAGAGTTCCAAAGAAGCGGCCGCCGAAGCCGAAAAGCGCGCGCAGCGGTATTACAAGGTCTAGCTGTTTTTTTGCATCGATCCCGCTGCGGCGACGCGGCGGGATTGGCAGCGCCACGATATTGCTAAGGGGCGCTGCTTACGGTTTCACACCGAAGCGAGCCGCCTCAGTTTCGATCGAACTGCGAATAGCCTTAGCCGCGGCAATGTCGGCCTGACCCGCCGCTTGATCGCCCTTGCGAATGCGAGCAAGTCCACGTCCGAACAGCGGCGATGCGCTCTTCGGGTCGATGCGAAGCGCTTCGTTGTAATCGTCGATCGCTTTGTCGAAGCTGCCCATGCGCAGATGCACAAGCCCGCGACTGTCGTAGCGCGCTGAGGTCTGTTTCCCTTTCAGTGCGGCGTCACAGTCAGACAGCGCCTGCTCGAGTTCGCTACCGAGCAACGCTCTTGCCCAACAGCGGCTGTTTAGTGCCTCGTCTAGGTTGTATTCCTGACTGTGCGCGGGAATCCACTGGTTCAACTGCTGCAGTGCCGCCCCCGGATCATGAATCTGAAGATACGCGCGAGCAAGGTTTAGCCGTATTTCACTCCGCACTGGCACGATCGAATCGACCGCGGCGAGATCGTCGCGCGCCGCGGCAAAGTCGCGGTTGGTCGCGTGCATGCGGGCGCGCTCCAGTCGCGCTTCGGTGTCGTTCGGGTCGAGACGGAGGGCTTGACTGAAATCCGATAGCGCGGACGATGGTTGCCGCATAGTCAAATAAAGTTTTCCGCGCTGAGTGAAATGCTTTGCCACGCCGGGCTCCATTTCGCAGGCGCGGTTGTAATCCGCAAGTGCGCGTTGGAAGTCTTTGCGGGAGACGAAACCGCCCGCGCGCCTCGCATACCCATCAGCGGATGTCGGTGTGGATTGCTCGTCTACCGCGGCAGACGCCACGTCACCTGACGTCGCTCGATTGTCTTCAGCGACGGGCGCGGCCGTGGTTAAGTTGAATACCGAACCCCCGTTGTAAGTGAAATAGACTTTGCCCTGACTCTTCGCGAAATAAAGCCGATGCGACAGAAAGAAGTCGGCTCCAATGAGCATGTCGGCGTTTAGCGAGAAATCGCCGAAGCGCAATCGCGTGTTGGTGATCTGTTCTCCGCCCAGCGCAAAGCTCTTGACGGGGCCGATCCACGTCGGGATCTGACGCGATCCCAATCCGCGCGCAGCGCCCGCGGTGACAACACCTTCGGCACCCGGAGACAAACCCACGCGCTCGGCGGCCGTCGATGACAGGATCGAGACAGCTGCTCCCGTGTCGAACACGACCTGCATCTTCACGCCGTTGACCGATGCGTAAGCGGATAGACGAGGGATATAGGAACCGCGTGATTGCTCTAGATCGAGTTCTACCACCGGCAGCGATTTCGCCCAGTAAGCCAGACTGACAGCCTTGCAGTCTTCGTTGGGATAGTGAATACGCATCGCTCCGTTCGCTAGGTCATATTCGACGTCGGCGCTGCCGAGGAAGTTTTGCCCCAGCAGCCCGACTGCGCCCGAGCCGGGCCGACTGCCGCCGACGATGAACTCGACATTCTCGAATGTCGTGCGCTTGAGCGTGAATCGCTCGACACGAGTCAAGTCGATATCGGCGCGCCCACCCACTCCATAGACACGAAGGTTGTCCGGCGCTCGTCGACGTCGCAGTCCAAGTCCATCCGCGGCGGCCGGCGCGATCGTGCTGAACATCGCACCGGTGTCGAGAACAAAACGGACGTCGGTCCCGTTGATGCCGGCACTGACGTGTGGCTGTTGACCCGACATGTAGATCGGGACCTCGACCGATTCGAGCTTGCAGGCTGCTGTAACCGGCCCGGAAAAAAGAATTCCGCATACGCATACCATCAGCGTCACGAGAGCAATCGCACCACGCATGCCGCGCCTGCGACTTATGAACACGTAGTCCGACGACTCGGTCAGCGCTAGTAGCTAGCCGCGGGCTGTACCGCGGGCTTTACCGTTCGATTTACTACGAAGGTTGTCGGTGCGGGTGGCGGCGGGGCAGACGAAGCGGAAGAGACCGTTGCTTCCGTCACCGGCGCGAACACGCGGGTTTTTTGTGCTCTGATGAAACTGTAGTCCATCACATTCGAGCTGGCTCGGGTGTCGACGACAGCCATCTTTTCCGCGCGGAGACAAGGCACATCGGAATAAGTCACGTTTTTTTCCGTGTCGATGCACTTCAGAATTTGCGCCTCGACGGACGGCGCTAGGAAAAGAACGCACAGTCCAAGGGCTCGGGTGCAGTCGCGTCTCATCGGGTTCTCCTCCACTGCATCGTGTTTCCAAGCAACTCTACTCCAGTGTCACCGCCCCAGATTGCCGCGAGTGCGCAGGCTGAATAGCGTCGGCGACTTTGCGCGGGTACGACCTCGGCTCTAGGTAGGGACGCGGCCGCCGAGTCCGAGATAGCTCTCAACGACGCGCGAATCGTTCGCAAGATCGCGCGCCAACCCTTCGAGCGTGATCTCGCCGGTCTCTAGCACGTATGCGTAATCGGCCGTCTGCAGCGCCGCCCGCGCGTTCTGCTCGACCAGCAGGATCGAAACACCTCTCCGCTTGAGCTCGACGATGATGTGAAAGATCTCGCGCACGATCAGCGGCGCAAGTCCCAGCGACGGTTCGTCGAGCAGCAGCAACTTCGGCTTGGCCATCAGCGCACGGCCGACTGCGAGCATCTGCCGCTCACCGCCGGACAGCGTGCCCGCGAGCTGCGTGCGGCGGTCGCGCAGGCGCGGAAACAGTGCGAACACTTCGTCCATCGTCTGCGGGTGATCGCGCTGGCCGGAGCGGTAACGCTGGAACGCGCCGAGCAGCAGGTTGTCGGCGACGCTCATCTCGCCGAACAACTCGCGCCGCTCGGGCACCAGCGTCATGCCGCGCGCGACCATGCGCTCGATCGACGCGTCGGCGGCATCGACTGGCTCATCGGCGAACCGCAGCGCGCCGCGTGCGCTGCCGTTGGCTGGCAGCGCACCGGCGATCGCGGCGAGCAGCGTGGTCTTGCCGGCGCCGTTCGGTCCGATCACGGTGACGATCTGGCCGGCGTCGACGCGAAGCTTCGCGTTCGCCAACGCCGCCACCTTGCCGTACGCGACCGACAGATCGCGCACTTCGAGGAGGCTTGCCGTGCTCAAGCTCATGCCGCTACCTCGGCCGCACCCTCGACGCCGCCGAGGTACGCCTCGATCACGCGCGGGTCGCGCTGCACCTCGGACGGCGCGCCTTCGGCAATCTTCTGGCCGAAGTCCATCACGACCACGCGGTCAGCGAGCCCCATCACAAAGTCCATGTCGTGCTCGACCAGCAGCACGCCGAGGCCTTCGGCGCGCAGCTTGCGCAGCAGCTCGGCCAGCGCCTGCTTCTCGAGGTAGCGCAGACCGGCCGCGGGCTCGTCGAGCAGCAGCAGCCGCGGATCCGACGCGAGCGCGCGCGCGATCTCGAGAGTGCGCTGCTTGCCTAGCGGCAGCGCGCCGGCCGCGTCGAACAGATGATCGGCGAGACCGACGCGCGCAATCTGGCGCGCCGCTTCGCCGAGCAGTTGCGTCTCTGCGCGGCGATCGAGCCGCCATGCGCCGCCTATCACGCCCGCCAACAGGCCCGGATACGCGCGCCGGTGCGCGCCGATCGCGACGTTATCGAGCACGCTCATCTGTGGCAGCAGCCGCACGTGCTGGAAGGTGCGGCTCAGCCCCATCTTCGCGATGTCGCGCGACTCGGCGTGCGCAATGTCGCGGCCGCCGAAGCGCACCGCGCCGGCGCTCGCGTCGAGCACGCCGGAGATCACGTTGAACACCGTCGTCTTGCCGGCGCCGTTCGGGCCGATCAGCGCGACGATCTCGCCGGGGCCGACCGCGAGGCTCATCTGATCGACCGCCACCAGACCGCCGAAGCGCTTGCTGATGCCTTGCACGTCGAGCAAAGGCACCGCCGGCGCGTTCGATCGCGCAATCGTGCGCGCCGGCGCCAGCGATGCGGCCGGCTGCGGTGCGGCGCGCTGCGTGCCACGCGTGAACCAGCGCGTGATCGCCGGCCACAGGCCCTCCGGCGCGCGTTGCAGAATCACGATCATCAGCACGCCGAACACGATCGTCTCGAAGTTCCCCGCCTGGCCGACGATCTGCGGCAGCCAGTCGCGCAGCCACTGGTTCGCCATCGTGATGATCGTCGCGCCGGTGAGCGCGCCCCACACGAACGATGCGCCGCCGACCACCGCCATGAACAAGTACTCGATGCCGGCGTGCAAAGAGAACGGCGTCGGGTTGACGAAGCGCTGCATGTGCGCGTAGAGCCACCCGGAAGCGCTCGCCATCATCGCCGCCAGCACGAACACAACCATGCGCGATGCCCACGTGTTGACGCCCATCGCTTCGGCCATCACGCGCCCGCCGCGCAGCGCGCGTATCGCGCGGCCTTCGCGCGAATCGAGCAGGTTGCGCGTGGTCAGCACGGCGACCAGCACGAAGGCCCAGATCAGATAGAAGATCTCGCGTCCGCTGTCGAGCGCTGCGCCGAATACGGTGATAGGCGGCAGACCGCCGATTCCCGTATACCCGCCCAGAGTTTCGGACGTTCCGAACAGAAAATACAAACTGATTCCCCACGCGATCGTGCCGAGCGGCAGATAGTGGCCCGACAATCGCAGCGTGATGAATCCGAGCGCGGCGGCCACCGCGACCGTCAGCAGCAATCCAGCCAACAACGTGAGCCACGGCGATGCTCCGAGCCACGCCAGCCCGGCCGGCAGTGCGGTCGACGTCGTCAGCACCGCGGTCGTATAGGCGCCGATCCCGACGAAGGCCGCTTGGCCGAAGGACGTCGACCCGCCGACGCCGGTCAGCAGCACGAGTCCCACCGTGACCAGCGATGCGAGCCCGATGTAGTTCAGCAGCGTGATCGAAAATTCCGGCAGCAGCAGCGGCGCCAGCGCCAGGCACAAGACAAACGCGGCCACCAACCACGCCGACCGGAACTGCTTCATTCGTCTTCTTCCACGTGACGCGTGCGCAACGAGCGCCACACCAGAACCGGAATGATCAGCGTGAACACGATGACTTCCTTGTACGCACTGGCCCAGAACGACGAGAACGCTTCGATCAGCCCGACCAGCAAGGCGCCGAGCGCCGCGATCGGATAGCTCGCCAGGCCGCCGATGATCGCGGCGACAAAGCCCTTTAGCCCGATCAGAAAGCCGGTGTCGTAGTAGATCGTCGTGATCGGCGCGATCAGGATGCCGGACACCGCGCCAATCAGCGCGCACAGGAAGAACGACAGCTTGCCGGCGAACTCCGCCGGGATTCCCATCAGCCGCGCACCGAGCCGATTGATAGCGGTCGCACGCAGCGCCTTGCCGTACACGGTGCGATCGAACAGCACGCTGAACAGCACAATCAGCAGCAGCGAACAGCCGATCACCCACAGCGACTGTGCGCTCGCGGTCAGGGTTCCAACGGTAATGCTGCCGTCCGAGAACGGCGGCGTCCGTGAACCTTCGGCGCCGAACACCAGCAACCCCAGCCCGACCATCACCACATGCACCGCCACCGACACGATTAGCAGCATCAGCACCGAAGCTTCGGCCAGCGGCTGAAACGCGAGTCGGTACACCATTGGCCCGAGCGGAACGATGATCGCCAGCGCCAGCAGGATGTACGCAGCCATCGGCAACCCTGAAGTCGGCACGAAACTAAGGAATGCGAGCAGAGCGAGCGGATAGGCGACATTCCAGCCGAGCATCAGCGGCACGCGCTGCCAGCGGCGGCTGCGCACCGCAGTGGCCAACTCAGCCAGCGCCACCAGGCCGCCCGCGATCACCAGCAGGAAAACCGTTCCGGGCAGCCTGCCCGCCTGCAGCGCGACTAGTGTCAGCGCACCGTACGCAACGAACTCGCCCTGCGGAATGAAGATGACGCGAGTGACCGAGAAAGCGAGCACCAGCGCAATTGCCAGCAGCGCATAGATCGCGCCATTGGTGATGCCGTCCTGAGCGAGCAGCAGCGCGATGTCGAGGTTCATGAAAAAAGCCGCGACTGTGTCGCGGCCTCATCGGTCGGCCGATAGGGCTTCTACTTCTGCATCACCCACTTCCCGTCGACGATCTGAATCATCACCGCGGCGCGCTGGTCGAGCCCGAGATGATCATTCGCGCTCATGTTGAAGATTCCGTGCGCGCCGGCGGCGTTCTTGATGCCCTCGAGCGCGTCGCGCAGGGCCACGCGAAACTCCTTGGTGCCTGGTTGCGCTTTCTTTAGCGCGACCGGAACCGCTTGCTGCAGCAGAACGCCCGTGTCCCACGCGTGCGCGCCGAAGGTCGACACGCTGCCCTTGCCCTGCGCACCTTCGTAAGCAGTGACGTACGCGATTGCGCTCTTGCGAACCGGATGATCCTTCGGCAGCTGTTCGGTGACTAGCACCGGGCCGGCCGGCAGGAAAGTGCCTTCGCAATCCTTGCCGCACACGCGCAAAAAGTCATTGTTGGCGACACCGTGCGTTTGATAGATCTTTCCCGCGTAGCCGCGTTCCTTCAGCGTCTTTTGCGGCAGCGCGGCCGGAGTGCCAGAGGCGGCGATCAAAACCGCGTCGGGCTGCGCGCTGATCAGTTTCAGTACCTGCCCGGTAACCGATGTGTCACTGCGCTGATAACGCTCGTTGCCTACGATTTTCAGCCCGCGCGTCTCGGCAAGCTTGGAAAATTGACTCCACCAGCCTTCGCCGTAGGCGTCGGCAAACCCGATAAAGCCGACCGTCTTGATGCCCTGACCGAGCATGTGTCCAATGATGACCAACGCCATTTGCTGGTCGTTCTGCGGCGTCTTGAACACCCAGCGGCGTTTCTCATCGACCGGCTCGACGATCCGGCTCGACGCGGCCATCGAGATCATCGGCGTCTCACCCTCGGCCGCTACGTCGATCATCGCCAGCGAGTTCGGCGTAATGGTTGAGCCGACCAGCACGTCGACCTTATCCTCGCTGATCAACTTGCGCGCGTTGCGAACCGCGGTCGTCGTATCTGACGCGTCGTCGAGCACAATGTAATTTATTTTCTTGCCGCCGATCGTCTGCGGCATCAGCGGGAACGTGTTGCGCTCTGGAATACCGAGCGATGCGGCGGGGCCGGTCGCCGACACAGTGACGCCGATCTTGATGTCCTGAGCCAGCGAAGTGGTCGTGCCGAATACAGCGACGATCGCGGCCGCGAGCTGGGTAGTGAATTTCATCTTGTCTCCTCGTTGTTTGCTGGAATAAAGACGCGCATCTAAACAAAATCAAACCTTTTCAACAAGCAGGGCGATACCCTGTCCCACCCCGATGCACATCGTCGCGATTGCGTAACGCCCTCCCCGCTGTTTGAGCTCGCGCGCCGCACTCAACACGATACGGGCGCCGGACGCGCCGAGCGGATGGCCGAGCGCGATCGCGCCGCCATTCGGATTCACGTGCTGCGCGTCGTCAGGCAGTCCAAGTTCGCGCATGACCGCCAGCGCCTGCGCGGCGAACGCCTCGTTGAGCTCGATCACATCGACATCCGCAACTTTTAGCTGGTGGCGCTCGAGCAGCTTTTCAGCCGCCGGTGCCGGACCGATGCCCATGATGCGCGGCGGCACACCAGCAGTAGCGACACCGCGCAGCCGCGCGATCGGATTCAGACCGTACCTTTGGGCAGCACCTTCGCTCGCAATCAGCAACGCCACTGCGCCGTCGTTGATTCCCGATGCATTGCCCGCCGTCACCGTGCCGTCAGGCTTGACCACGCCTTTCAGCTTCGACAACGCATCGAGCGTCGTCGAGCGCGGATGTTCGTCGTCGACGACAACGGTATCGCCCTTCCTGCCGGGAACGGTGACGGCAACAATCTCCCCGCCGAAAAATCCGCGTGCTTGGGCCGCCGAGTAACGCTGCTGCGATCGCAACGCGAACGCATCCTGATCGGTGCGCGCTACACCGAAATCGGCTGCGACGTTCTCCGCCGTTTCCGGCATCGAGTCGATGCCGTATTGCGTCTTCATCTGCTGGTTGACAAAACGCCAGCCAAGCGTCGTGTCGAACACCGAATTGCTGCGCGAAAAGGCAGAGTCCGCCTTCGGCATCACGAACGGCGCGCGTGACATGCCCTCGACGCCGCCGGCGATCATCAACCCGGCTTCGCCGGCGCGAATCGCACGCGCACAGATTCCAGCCGCGTCCATGCTTGAGCCGCACAAGCGGTTGATCGTCGCCGCCGGAACTGCGCTCGGCAGGCCGGCCAGCAACACGGCCATGCGCCCGACGTTGCGATTGTCTTCGCCGGCCTGGTTGGCGCAGCCGTAGTAGACGTCGTCGAGCGCTGCCCAGTCGACATTGGCGTTGCGCGCCATCAGCGCCTTCAGCGGCATCGCGGCGAGGTCGTCGACTCTGATGCCGGACAGCGCGCCGCCGTAGCGGCCGAACGGCGTGCGCACGCCGTCGCACAGGAACACTTCGTTCATGCAGTTGCCCTCAGCGGCGCGGTCGCGCGCGCCGGACGTGGCCGCCGCACCGTTCGCGCCGGAGCGCGCACGCGCGCGACGCCGCCTAGAAACAGATCGGCCACCACCGGCGCCATGTCGGCATACGTCATTGGCCCGCGATCCTTCAGCCACGTAAACGTCCAGTTGATCATGCCGAACAGAATCATCGTCAGCGGCTTGATCAGATCGGCGCGATCGGCCTGCGGCGCAAGCTTGGCTACCACGTCAGCGTATCCCGCCACGACCCTGCGTTCCTTCGCCAGCACGCGCGAACGAT
>JBBQQC010000024.1:0-52459 GCA_038216465.1 Burkholderiales bacterium
TGATCGAGCCCCCGGAAAGCAAGCCAATACGCATTGCCTCAATTACCTCTTTGCCAGTTGCACCGATCTTTGCCACCGTCTTGATGTGATAGACGAGGCATCCCTCGCATCGAATAACCACCGACAGCGACACTCCGCTGAGCTCCTTGTACTTTGCGGGAATTGCTCCTTCGCCCCAGGTTTGCGAGTACAGCTTTTCAAACTCAGCGGCAAACTCTGCGTCGTTCTTGGCAAGGAGGTCTTCTTGTGTGCTGGCAGGTGATTTGGTGGTGGCGGTCATCTCGGAACTCCTTTGAACGGCGGGCGGGGCCGCAAGGGTTGGCTGCGACTGCTCTGCCGCGAAAGCCGCCAGGCTCACAAGCATGGCGGCGAAAACGCGTACAAGGACGATTTTGAATGACATGAGTTGCGCTCCGGTATATGACGACTTGCAGCGGAGTGGGTACTGGTGAGCCTAACGTCAAGGTCAGCCGACCGCGCGGGGATGACCGCGTGACCGAGACAGTGGTTGATCAACAATGCTGCCGAACGAAGCCCCGCTCGCGCGGGTCGGCTGCACCGTTACGTTATGCCAGGCGCATCCAAGCGGCACGATGCTGCGCGCGCCGCTTGGTACGGCGCTGCTTGAACGGTATGAGTTCACGGTGATTTGCATCGGCACGGCCTGCGACAGCGGATTAACTTGACCGGAATGCTGCTCGAAGTCACACCAGCCGTCAACGAAGCCGTTTTCATGACAGGAACGATCCGCTGATTTGCTGCAGCAATGAACGAAGGCGCAGCAGTATTGGCAAGAACGATGACGATTCAGAACTGTGATGGGCCGCTGCTCACTAAGCGATTGTCTTTTGCCTTATGCGTCTTCACTGTGTCTGTCTCGATGTCATCTGGGGCGTCGCGTCGGGCTTGCCTAGAGCCAAGAGCCACAGAAAGCCGATTGATCCGGCCGTCAGTGACGCCAGAAGAACGGCCATTTTTGACGCGTTTATGGCTTCATCATTTCCGGCAAAGGCGAGATTCGTAATGAAAATAGACATGGTAAATCCGATGCCGCCAAGTATCCCTGCGCCAACAATGTGCCGCCAGTTCAGATCGGGCGGCAACCGGCATACGCCGCTTGCAACGGCGGCAAAGCAGAGGAGCGTGACCCCCAGAGGTTTCCCAACGATCAAACCCGCGGCGATGCCAAGACTGTTCGTGCTCTCTAGATGTTGCATCCAGTCGGCGCTGACAGGAATCGCGGTATTGGCCAGCGCGAAAAGCGGCAGGATCAGGAACGCAACCGGCTTGTGTAGAAAATGCTCCAGCCGGTGGGAGGGCGACCCTGTGTCCTCGTCTTTTGCGGTGAATGGGATGGCAAAGGCCAGCATCACGCCGGCAATCGTAGCGTGAATGCCCGACTTGAGCATAAAAAACCACATTAACGCACCGCCCAGCAGATAGGGGGTCAGGGACATCACCCGCAGAAAGCGGTTCAAGGCACAGAGCAATCCCCAAACGGCCAGCGCCGCGACAAGATACCCAACCGAAACCTGCGTCGTGTAGAACGTGGCGATGATGATGATCGCGCCCAAGTCGTCAATGACGGCGAACGCCACCACCAGGACCTTCAGCGAGGCCGGAATGCGGTTTCCGAGAAGGGCCAGAACCCCGAGCGCAAACGCGATGTCGGTCGCCATTGGAATCCCGATCCCTGCCTGCGTTGCTGTCCCCGCATTGAGCGAGAAATGGATCAGTGCGGGGGCGACAATTCCTCCGACGGCCGCGAACATCGGAAGGAGGGCGCTCCGGACATTGGACAGTTCCCCGCTGTAAAGCTCGCGTTCAAGTTCCAGGCCGATGAGCAGAAAGAAAACCGCCATCAGCGCGTCGTTGATCCAGTGCTCAAGGCTCAGACCGCCAGCCCGCGCTTGCCACCAACTCAAGTAGTCTGTGCCGCCTGAGGAATTTGCAATCAACAGTGAAATTACGGTACAGGCAATCAGTAGAAGCCCGCTCGACTTTTCCGAGTCGACAAATCGTTGGAACGTCTTTGATAAGTGTCGCTGGACAATATCCACGGTCGTCTTCGGATGAAGAAATCAGAGACGTCCAAAATTCAGACGGGACGCATAACGTTTGACATGAGCGGCGGGCCAAAGGGCGCGAAGCGGCCTTTGGAACGTCCGCTCGATGGAAGGGTTAGCCGCCTGTTGCAACAAGCGCTTTGAATGGCATTCTGCGTTCCTGCCGCCAAGCGCCCACGCATGGCCAGCAGTTCTTGGACCAACACTAACCATTCGGAGCGAAGTGATGATAAAGGTAAGTGTGATGTACCCAAATACCCCAGGGGCCCGCTTTAATCACGAGTACTACCGCGACACGCATATGCCGCTACTGAAGAAGCGCTTGGGGAACGCGTGTCTCTACTACACGGTTGATAAAGGGTTGGCTGGCGGCGCACCCGGAACGCCAGCAACTTACGTTGGAATGTGCCACTTCTTCTGTGAGTCCGTGGACTCTTTTCAGACAGCGTTCGGTCCACACGCGCAGGAGATCATGGGCGACATTCCGAACTACACCGACTTGACTCCAGTGATTCAAATTAGCGAAGTGGTAGTAGAGCGGTCTTGAACTGGAAAGCGCGTCGTACCGTAGTCTTCAAGGGGGCTAACGTGTTTTAGACCGCAAGATTCTGCTCCTAAATCTGACCGCTGCGCCATAACAACGACGGCCGGTCGCGGCGCGATCCGCGCCATCCCTTGCTTTCGGCGCCTATACTGTACAAAAACACAGTATTAACATTTCAGACAAAAACCGCAGGAATCAATCGCATCAGCGGCCGACATCAGCTGAGCGGCAGCGGATTTTCGCGCAGTGCAGGAATTGATTGGTGATGCGCTGCATCTCTGGTTTGACCGCGAGTGCCGTAATCGATGTATTGCAATCGAATCTATGCCGATCAAGACTTCGCAGCCGCTGGTTTTACCGCCGAAGCGGGTACAAAACGATCCTGCACCGCGACCAGTTGTTCGTCCGTGATCGCCACCAGCCACCGGCGTGCGCTCTCTACCAGGTAGCGGTTGTGATCCTTGAACGGGCCCATCGCGCTGACGCCCTTCCACAGTACCGGCCCGGCCCGACTCTTCTTGCCCGACGGTGTGCCGACCAGAAGGCAATAGGGCCCGAGCGGCAGCGATACGAAGGGCTGTGGCGGCCGAGCGCGTACGCGCCAGTCGATGAATGGCGCCTCGTTGATCAGCAGCGGTGCCGGCAAGCCGTGAAATACGGTGAAGTCGTACAGCGTCAGTTGCTCGCGCAATGCCAGGTAGGTGCTTCGAATGTCCTTGATCGCTGCGGCGCGGATCTCGTCTTCAAACATCGGCTCTAGCGCGTAGCGCTCAAGTGCACGCTGCGCGTCTTGTTGATAGGCGCAGACGTAACCCAGCTCCACGCAATCCTGCGCCGCGCGCTGGACGTCCGCTGCCAAGCCGGCTTCTTCCGGCTTGCCGAGCTGCGCAGCGCGCAAGAAGCGCGCGAGCTTCTCCTCGTGGATCGCAGGACCAGCGCGATGTGCCTCATCGTCGGCATCGCTGCGGAGCGACACATAAAAGATGTTCTCGGCGGCAAAGCGCGCCTTCTTGCCCTCGTCGAACTTGATCTCGCCATCGGTGCAGTCGAGGTAGCGAGTACCGATGTGTCCGTGCTCCCACACCCAGTTTTTCAGGAAAGGGCGCAACGGGTGCAGCGCCTCAACATCAGCCATTAGATTCTCCGGCACGCAGCGCGCTGCCACGTGCCAAGTTCTTGTGCAAACGCCAGGTAAGAAGCGGTCCCAGTATTGCGCCGATGCCGATCGAGCACCAGGCGAGCCCCCAAGCCTGCTGACCGGGGTCGCCCGCACCGGCCCAATCGAGCACGACGCCGAATACCCACGGACTGATCGCGCCCATTCCAAATCCCAACACCGAACGCACTGAAAACGCGAAGCCGATCTGATTCGGCGGCACGGTTTCGCTCAACACGGTGGAGAATACCGACGAGTCGCCGATTGCGGTCAGGTTGTAGATGATCGCAACCACCGCGATCAACCAAAACGCAGCACCGAGCATCCACCCGAAAGAAAATGAACAAACGAGGCTGATACAGCTCATCATCAGAATGACTCGCGTGCGGCCGATGCGATCAGACAACGTGCCGCCCGCGATGCTGCCGACGACACCCGCCAGATGCGTCAGGCCGGCGACGCCCACGCCGGTCGCAAGGCTTCCCGCAGAAAGCATGCCGCCGTGTGCTGCTGCTGCGACAAGAAACGCGGGCAGCCATGCCCACATGCCGAGCAGTTCCCAGCAGTGAAACGTGTACGACCCAATGGCGAGCTGCGCCGGTGTGTTGTGCCACAGCAGGCGCGCCGACTCAATCCACGGCAGTGTTGAAGACGCGTGCGGCGGCGCGTCGCGAGTGCCGCGCAATGCCACCCATCCCACCGCAGCGCCGGCCAAAGTCGCCGCGGCAGACAGCGCGAGTGCCGCGCGCCAACCGGCCCACGGCGCCAGCGCCGCGGATGCGATCAGTGCCACCGCGTAGCCGAATGATCCGGCGGCCAGGTACCAGCCCATCGCGCTGCCGCGCTGTGCGGTGCCGTAACGCTGCGCAATCAATGCAAGCACGGGCGTGTACGAGCCTCCGGAGGCGACCCCCGCCGCAAAGTAAAGCAGCAGCGCGGAACGGAATCCGTTCGAAAAGAATGCGAACAGCACCGCGCTCGCGCACGCCGCAGCGCTCATCCAAAGGAACGTCTTGCGCGCGCCGATGCGGTCTGTCAGCAAACCAGCGGCGAACAGCGACACCAGATATCCGACGTGCCATCCGCTCTGCACCAGGCCCGCGTCGGCAGCGTTCATTTGCCACGCACCCATCAACACCGGCAATAGAGCTGAGTAAACGGTAAAGATCAGCGAGAAGCCGACACGGCTCACGCACAGCAGGACCAGCCAGCGGGTATTGCTCATCGCGTCGCGACCTGTCTCGCTAGCGATCTGTGCGACCGCCGTGAAGCCGCGGACCAAACGCCAGCGCATCTAATCAGCCGCCCCGATGCGCTGCCGCGGTTTTATGGACGCTTTGAGCCGATCGCTAGCAGCACGTCGAATTTGTGCGTCGCTCGGAGCTAGTGGGCAGCGCCGTCGACGGACCGCAGCAGCCGGACACCGCCGGCGTGTCCGACCCTTTGGTTACATCGTCGCTTGGTCGAAAAAACTCCACTTGTTCGAGCGTGTGATACGTCTCCCAGGCGATTCCCTGCGGGTCGGTGTACCAATACTTATTCCCGCGCGCGTAGCAGCAGCTGACGTTTTTCTCCGCCGCGGACGCAAGGTCTGCCTGTTCGGCCTGCGCGCGCAACCGCTCGAGCTCTTCGTCCGACTCAACCTGCAATCCAAGGTGATTGACTCCCGCGCCTGCTCCGCGCTGCGAGATTGCGAAGTTGATGCGCGGATCGTCGACCATCCACTTCGCATAGTCGGACTTCGTCACCGTCGGCTGCTCTCCGAACAGCGCCGAATAAAAGCGGATGCTCGATTCGAGATCCTTGACCGCAACGTGTACATGGAAGCGTTTCATGCATGTTCCTTTCGTCGGGACTTACTAATGTTGGAAGGGGCGCACGAAGCCGGCGCGCACTGCCCGCCGTCGGCCGCGCAACAGTGGTCGGTCAGATAGCCCAGCAGGCGGTTCATCGCCGCAAAGTTTGCGGCATAGAAAACAAACCGGCCGTCCTGCCGTGCCGTGACCAGCTTGGCGTGCGACAACTCCTTCAGGTGAAAAGACAGCGTCGCTGGAGACACGCCTAAATGCTCGGCAATCTCGCCGGCCGCCAGCCCGCTGGTGCCCTGTTGAACCAGGCGCCGGAATACGTCCAGGCGGGTTTCCTGAGCCAGAGCGGACAGAGCCCGCACCGCGTCGATCGTTTTCATATTTCCATAATCATGGAAATATAACCAGAAGTCAAGCGGATATGGGTGTATCGCGCAGGCCCAACTACAGCGCCGCGACGGCAGCTTGGTACGCGGGCGCGGCTTCCGCGGTCTGCGTTACGGTGCTGCCGAGATCGCGCACCAGGCCGTCCTTCAGGCCGTAGATCCAGGCGTGGATGGCAAGCTTCTGTCCGCGCTCCCAAGCGTCGCGAACGATCGTGGTCTGGCAGACATTCGCGACCTGTTCGATCACATTCAACTCGCACAGACGATCGACCCGCTGGCGCAGCTCGGGCAGGCCGGCCACATTGACGTCGTGCTTGGAGTGCACGTCCTGCACGTGCCGCAGCCAGTTGTCGGCAAGGCCGACGCGCTGATTCTGCAGCGCAGCCGAAACGCCGCTACAGCCATAATGCCCGCACACGATGATGTGTTCGATATTCAGCACGTCGACCGCGAACTGCATCACCGAAAGACAGTTCAGATCCGTGTGCACGACGACGTTGGCGACGTTGCGATGTACGAACAGCTCGCCGGGCGCCAGCCCGACGATGTCGTTGGCCGGAACGCGACTGTCGGCGCACCCGATCCATAAGTAGCGCGGGCGCTGCTGCTTCGACAGCCGTGAAAAGAATTCCGGGTCGTTGCGGCGCAGGCGCTCGGACCAGGCGCGATTGTTTTCAATCAGGTGAGAGAGTGAATGCATGGCGCGGCCGGTCAGTCGGCCAATGCTACCGACTTGTTCTGCGTCTGCCCGTCGGCGTACGTCGCGAATCTCCCTCGATCGGCCGCGTGCACCGGCGCCGCGTCGGGCCACGGCCAGCCGCCGAAACGCGTGCGACTGTAATCGGCGAACGCCTGCTCGATCTCTTGCCGGCTGTTCATCACGAACGGCCCGGATTGCACCACCGTTTCGTTGATCGGCAGCCCTTGCAGCAGCAGGAACTCGCTTTCTTCGTCACCGTTGTTCAACTCGACCGACTGCTGCGCGCGCAGCTCCAACGCCGCGTGTTCGGTGATCAGCTGACCGCCGACGGTGACGTGCGCTCCATTGAAGAAGTAAAGGTTTCTGCGCGAGCCCGCATTCGCCGCCGGCAAAAGCCAGCTCGCATTGGGCGCCATCTTGATCGTCCATATCGCGACGTCCGATGTGGGGTTTGCTGCCCACGAGTGCGGTGGCGGAGGCAGCGGCGAGGACTGCGCCTGCGCGATACGGCCCGCGATGCAGGTGACCTCGGTAACGCCGCGCTGCGCGTCGGTCGCAACGTGATGCGGGATATCTTCCGACCAGAACATCGTGAAGTGAGGCGCCGCCATCTTGCCCACGGCAGGCAGGTTCAGCCAGATCTGAAACAGCTCCAATGGGTTCGACTGATCTGTGCGCAGCAGAGGAAACATTTCCGAGTGCACGACGCCGCGCCCGGCCGTTAGCCATTGCACGTCACCGTTACCGAAGCGTGCCGCGGCGCCGAGCGAGTCGGCATGATCGATGAAGCCTTTGCGAACGATCGTCACCGTCTCAAACCCGCGGTGCGGGTGCGATGGAAAGCCGGGAACCGTGCAGCCGTGGTACATGCGCCAGCCATCCTTGCCCGCAAAGTCCTGGCCGAGATCGCGCCCGGCAAGCGGGGCGTTCGGTCCGAGTTGCGCGTTGCCGCGTGGATACGCGTCGTCGTGATGAACGCATAGAAGGAAAGGATCGATCGTTTCCCAGGTGAAGCCGAGGCTGCTCTGCTGAATGACGGGGTTTGATTCCATTTCGCTTCTCCAACATTAACCTATCGCTTGCCGACCGCCGGACGGGTCGCTTGTCGCGGAAGATCGGCGCCATTTACTATGGCCGCACAACCCCAAGGATATGCCGCCATGGCCGCGATCGATTCAGCGCGATGACGAGTACTAGGGGTCCCGGCTGAGTAGCAGACAACTTCAAGGAGATTGATTCATGGCATCCATCAAACGCTTTGCGTTGGCATTTTTGATCGCTGCATCCGTCACTGCGCCCGTCGCGCAGGCCGGCGGCGTCGACGACGTCATCAAGGCCGGCGTGCTGCGCGCCTGCACGCCCGGCGACTACAAGCCGTTCAGCTTCGCCCAGCCCGACGGCACGTTCGAAGGCATCGATGTCGATCTGATGCAGTCACTCGCCACCAGCCTAGGCGTCAAAGTCGAATACGTGAAGACGACGTGGGCGAATCTGCTTGCGGACTTCACCGCCAACAAATGCGATATCGCGGTCGGCGGTATTTCAGTGACCCTTGATCGCCAGAAGCGCGTCGCCTTCAGCAACGCCTACATGATCAACGGCAAGACGCCGCTGGTGCGCTGTGCGGACGTCAAGCGGTATCAGACCGTCGCCGACATCGACAAGGCCGACGTCAAGGTCATCGCCAATCCCGGCGGCAGCAACGAGCGCTTCGCGAAGACCAACTTCAAGACCGCAAAGCTGACGATCCATTCCGACAACCTCGGCATCTTCGACGAAGTGCTGAAAGGCAACGCCGACGTCTTCGTCACCGAATCGGCCGAGGCGATCGTGCAGCAAAGCCAGAAGCCGGGTCTTTGCGCAGTCAATCCCGACAAGCCGCTGCAGTACGGCGAGATGGCGTACCTGCTGCCGCGCGGCGACGTGGTGACGAAAGACTACGTCGACCAGTGGCTGCACCTGACGAAGGCGAGCGGCGAATACCAGCGCATTGTCAGCCGCTGGCTGAAATAAAGCAGGGGTCGCGGGGACTAGTGCAGCGGAGCCGCGGGCCGATCCTCGGCTTCTTCCGGCGGTTCCGCATGCACCACGTGCCCCGCAGCGTTCGGGAACATCGGCGCGCCGCAGTCGTCGCAGAACTCGAGTGGGAAGCGGTGTGCGTGCGCCACCGCCTTGTGCAGAGTGAGCGCTTTCAGCGCCTTGTCGACGTCTTCCATCGTCTGCTCTTCGTCGTCACCGAGCAGCGGCCATACGACTCCTTCAATCACGTCGTCGTCGCTGCTGTTCTTGGCGAGCCCGATACGAACTTCGCCGCCCGTAGTTCCGTTCGGATCTTCAAAGACGCCGAACGCGGCCGTCAGTGCATTGGGCGCGAAATCATAGGCAAGTTTTAAATACGACACCGCTGCATCGAGGGAAAACTCGCGCAGCTCCCGATCTGCGAAACGCAGTGCCGCGTGAAATGCGTTCGGCGACAGCACGCGGAAGCGGCAGCCGGTCATCACTGGTTGCAGGACGCCGGCGACCTGTTCGCCGAATGTCGAAAGGGCAGCAGTTTTGGAATCCGGATCGACGCCCGACTCCTGCCAGTGGTACAGCGCCGCACCTTGTCGGGCCGCGATCGCGAGCAGGATGTAACGTGTATCGGCCAGCATCGCGACCGGTTCGCGTAGTTTTTTCGCATCTACGTGCAGCGTTATGCCCTCGGCAATCGCGTCTCCCAGCTGTTCTGTCTGGCGCCGGACGTCTGCGAAAGCCTCCGGCAACTGATCGATAGAAAATAGGTAATCGGCGAGCGCCACGCGCGCATCGCGTGCGAGCAGGTGGCCGCTCAGGTGCGCGCGCACGCTGTCGCACAGCGCCGGTACGAGCGTCGTCGTCGGCAGCCGATAGCGCGACCACGCGAGCAGCGGCAGCGCGATCAGCAGCGCGTCGTGCGGTTGGCCGTCGATGTCGATGACCGTACTTTCGGCACAGCTCTCGGCCAGGTCGGCCAGATCGTCGTAAGCAGGTTGACTCGAGCGCGCGAGATCTTCCAGCGCAGCCTCGACGGCGTCGTCGTTGCGGCGTCCAAGCCGATCGTTGATCAGCTCGATCAGACGGCGCTGCCAAAGCTGCTCCTCCAGGCGGCTGCCCGATTCGGACAGGCGGCGTGCCAGTTTGACCAGACCTTGAGCGTCGACGGATTGTCGGCTGCGCGAGCTAATTCGAGTGCGGCGCATGGGTGAACCTTGCAAGCGGGAGGCGGCGATTATCGCACTGCGCAGGCACTGAGGCGCTAGCGGCGACTGATTCGCGGTGCGCGGTCGGGTGACAGCGGTTGCGCGCCCGACACTTGATGCAGATATTCGGTCAGTGCATCAACATCGACCGGACCGCCGACTCGATCGGTGCCCTCGCGCAAAACGCGAAAGCCGTCGCCACCGTCCGCGAGAAAATTGTTGACGGTCACTCGATACGGCCGGTCCAGTTGAATCGCGGCGCCATCGAGGCGCATCGACTGCGCAACGACCCGGTTTCCGTGCGAGCCGCTCGCTAGCCAGGCGTACGAGAAGCCGCGCGACGGTTGAAGCATGCGCGCATGTTCGTTGGTTGAGCTCCACTGCTGTTCGAGCATCTGCTTAAGCTGGGCACCGGTGAGAGTCAGCGTTACGAGCGTATTGCCGAATGGCTGCGATGCGAAAGCGTCGCCGTACGTCACCAGGTCATCGCCTGCCGCGCTGCGCAGATCGGCGCGCAGTCCGCCCGGATTCGTGAACGCGAGCTGGGCGCCATTGGCGCGTGTGCTCGCAAGCTGCGCGTCAGCGATCAGGCGTCCGAGGGCGTTGTCTCCGCCCGCTGCCGCGCGCCGATCGAACTCCGCTGCGATGCGGCCGACCGGACGCTGCGCTATCGGCGCTGCAAGCTTGCGATAGTGCTCGACGATCGCTTCCACTTTCGGATCAGGTGCAAGCGGCGGATATTCAGCGCGCAGTGCATATCCGGTCCGCACGCCGTTCGGCACGGGTACGTTCTGCGCACGGGTACGCTGACGCATGATCTTTCCGGTCGCCCGTTCGATCTGCACGTCGACCACCGAAACCAGGCGCCCGTACGACGCCGCCTGGATGATGACCCTGCCGTCGACGACGCAGTTGTACGCGCGATGCGTGTGCGCGGAAAGCACGATGTCGATCGCCGGATCGAGCTCGCGTGCGATATCGAAAATGGCTCCGCGCGGATTGCGGCACGCGTCGTAGCCGCCTTCGGCTTCGCCACCTTCATGCACGACGGCAACGATTGCGTGCACTCCCTGCGCCTGCAATGACTTCGCGAACTGGTTCAGTGCCTTTGCCTCGTCGACGAAACGCACCCCGGCGATGCCGCTCGTTACGACGATGCCGCGCGTGGCGCGTGTTACCGCGCCGATAAATCCGATGCGAACGCCATCGATGTCCTTGATCCAGGCCGGCGCCACGATCGGCTGTTCGCTATCGCGCGCGAGTACATTGGCCGAGAGAAACGTGAAGCGCGCGCCGCTGAACTTTCCATCGATCCCGGCGCACGTCTGCCGGTTGGCCGTCGGCTGGGTCTGACATCCTCCGCCCGCCAGTCGCAGCAGATGCGCGACGCCACGGTCGAACTCGTGGTTGCCCAACGCGCTGATATCGAGGCCGATCGCGTTCATCACCTCGATCGTCGGCTCGTCGTCGAACAGTCCCGATGTCAGCGGCGAGGCGCCGACCAGGTCCCCGGCAGAGACGACGACGTGCCGCGGTTGCTCGGCCCTCAGTTGATTGATGCGCGATGCGAGGAAGGCCGCGCCACCACTTCGAAGTAGCACCGTGGCATTCGGCCGCGCCGGGTCGGGCACGGCAATCGAATTATCGGCGGACTCCAGATGCCCGTGAAAATCGTTGAACGCAATGATGCGAATCGGCACGCTTTGCGCCGAGGTGACCGGCGCGTGCAGCACAAGAATGGCTGCTGTAACTATCGCGATCCGCGAAAATGCCGGCGTTCGAACTGCTACATTTGCTCGACTGCGCCGGGTCGTCCGTCTGCCCAATGGATCCATCGATTTCGTCTTCGCCAGCTTCCTCGGTTCGCCATGATGCCGAAGTCATCGGTCTCGTCGGTCTGGCGCACGGTACCTCGCATTTCTTTCATCTGATGTTGCCCCCTTTGTTTCCATGGCTGATGAAAGACTTCGCACTGTCCTACACCGAGGCGGGTCTGCTGATGACGACATTCTTCGTCATCAGCGGCATTGGTCAGGCGCTGGCGGGCTTCGTCGTCGACAAAGTCGGGTCGCGGCCGGTACTGTTTTTCGGAATCGGTTTGCTGGCGTCGTCGGGTGTGATACTCGGTTTATCCAATAGCTACTCGATGCTGTTGCTGACCGCAGCCGTCGCCGGGCTGGGCAACAGCATTTTTCATCCTGCCGATTTCACTCTGCTCAACCGCCGCGTGGCGCAGCCGCGGCTTGGGCACGCGTTTTCGGTGCATGGCCTCTCCGGAAACCTCGGATGGGCAGCGGCGCCCATATTCATGGCGGGCATGGCAACATACGCCGGATGGCATGCCGCCGGCTTTGCCGCTGCGGCCGTCGGCGTCTCCGTTCTCGCGATCCTCATTTTGCGACGCTCGATGCTGGCTAACGCCGCGGCCGAGTTGGTCGTGCCGAGCCACGCGCAGACTGAAGCTGGCAAGCCGTCGGTCAATCAGTTTGCGTTTCTGCGATCGGTACCGGTGTGGATGTGCTTTGCATTTTTCTTTTGCGCTACGGCGGCCTTTGGCATCTTGCAGAACTATGCGCCGGCGATTCTCGGCAACGTCTATGGCATGTCGCTGGTCGTGGCCACCGGCAGTTTGACGGCCTATCTGCTGGGTAGCGCCGCCGGCACGATCACCGGCGGCTTCCTGGCTGCGCGCAATGATCGCAATGATCAGCTGATCGCGGTTGCACTCGGATTCAGCGCAGTTATGGCACTGTCGCTGGCATCAGCGCAGATCGCGGCCGCGCTGGTGATTCCGACCATGGCGCTGATGGGCTTCGGCGTTGGTGTTTCGGGGCCGAATCGCGACCTGTTGGTACGGCGGGCGGCGACCAGTCAGTTCGGCAAAACTTCGTTCGGCCGCATTTACGGTTTTGTTTACTCGGGACTTGATATCGGGCTAGCGATGTCGCCGCTGGTCTTCGGTCCGTTGCTGGATGCGGGCCGGTTTCAGGCAACGCTGCTGGCAGTGGCAATGCTGCAGGTCGCGGCGCTGCTCACCGCCATGCGAATCGGAACCGCCGCGCGTAGAAGGGCGGTAGCCGCCTAATCGCTAGAGTGTCAGGCTGAACGTGGCAAATACGAAGATCGCGCACCCCATCAGCAGCGCAAACGCGCGCCAGCCATGCTTCGAAAAATCGGCGCCCGATTCGTTCAGCAGAAATCCCGAAAAACCGCCGACGATGAATGACAGCGAGCCTTCGCTCGCCCACACACCGGAACTCAATGAATCGGCCATTTCCACCAGCGCGATCGCGCACAGCGTAAAACCGAGCATTCGGAGCAGGCCCATCAGCGATGGGGCGTTCAGTTGGATGCCAAGTACGTTCATGATGTTTCGCGTCAGTTGGTGCGCCAGCCCTTTGCGTGCGCTTCAATTCGTTAACGTGAATGTGGCAGATTCGTTCATCGGGATTTGTCCGAAATGCCCCAGCGCCCGCATCTAATTTTCGCGGGCGGTCTTGTCCCGCATCTTTGGTAATCGGTGCCGTTTCATCGGCTTGGCGGACATTTCGCCATCCGGAAAGCGCGCTATTGCACGGCAGCACAGTTCGTTTCAGGCTGCTCAATTGCATACCGTATTGCGGCATGGTTAAGCTACTCCGTTGTTTAATTTATTTAAACTGACACTCTTATATAAATTAGAGCGCTTGTTGCATCGCATAAATGCTCGTACGATTTCTGCTGCCCTTTTTAAGACCCAACCGCGGGAGCAGGCATGACGGCACGTGAACTCGATGCACAACGGCTTCAAAAGGAATGGAACGAAAGCGCGCGCTGGAGGGGCATCAAGCGCGGCTATGGGCCGGAGGACGTGGTGCGGCTGCGCGGCTCGATGGCGATCGAACACACCCTGGCCAAGCGTGGTTCCGAGAAGCTGTGGCGGCTGCTGAACGCCGAACCGTTCGTCAACGCACTTGGGGCGCTGACCGGCAACCAGGCGATGCAGCAGGTCAAGGCTGGATTGAAGGCGATCTACCTATCGGGATGGCAGGTGGCGGGCGATGCGAATCTGGCCGGCGAGATGTACCCAGACCAATCGCTTTATCCTGCCAATTCGGTGCCGGCGGTGGTTCGCCGCATTAACAACACGTTTGCGCGCGCCGACCAGATCCAGTGGATGGAAGGCAGGAATTCCGGTGATGCGGGGTATGTCGATTACTTCGCTCCTATTGTCGCCGACGCCGAGGCGGGCTTCGGTGGTGTGCTGAATGCCTTTGAGCTGATGAAGTCGATGATCGAGGCGGGCGCCGCGGGAGTGCATTTCGAGGACCAGCTGGCATCGGTCAAGAAGTGCGGACACATGGGCGGCAAGGTGCTGGTGCCCACACGCGAAGCAGTCGCCAAGCTGATCGCAGCGCGCCTGGCGGCGGATGTGTGCGGCGTGTCCACGCTGTTAGTTGCGCGTACCGACGCCGAAGCAGCCGACCTGGTGACCTCCGACGTTGACGATAACGACACTGCGTATTTGACCGGAGAGCGCACCGTCGAGGGTTTCTTCAAGACAAAGCCGGGTTTGCAGCAGGCAGTGTCACGCGGGTTGGCCTATGCGCCGTACGCGGACCTGGTGTGGTGCGAAACCGGTAAGCCCGATCTCGCGTTCGCAAAGTCTTTCGCCGACGCGATCCACAAGCGGTTCCCAGGGAAGATGCTGGCCTACAACTGCTCGCCGTCGTTCAACTGGAAAAAGAACCTTGATGATTCGACGATCGCCCGCTTCCAGACTGAGCTTGGGGCAATGGGCTACAAGTTCCAGTTCATTACGCTGGCCGGTTTCCACGCGCTCAACTATTCGATGTTCCATCTGGCACACGGGTATGCGCGCCATCAGATGAGCGCATTCGTCGAATTGCAGCAAGCTGAATTTGCCGCCGCCGATAGAGGATTTACCGCGGTCAAGCACCAGCGCGAGGTGGGCACCGGATATTTCGATGCGGTAACGACGACGATCGAGCGCGAAGCGTCGACTTCCGCTCTGAGGGGCTCGACCGAGGACGAGCAATTCTTTGATCGCAAGGCGGACAAGCAGGCCGCGTAGCGCAGAACAAATTAGACTAGCGGGCCATGCCCGCCGCTCTCTTTGACGTCTTCGGAACGTTGCTAGACGTTTATTCGGTCACGCGCCGTGCCGAGGAAATGTTTGTTGGTCAGGGCGAACAACTCGCCCGCCTGTGGCGTGACAAGCAGATCGAATATTCGCGGTTGCGCACGCTGTCGGGTCGCTACGCAACCTTCTCGGAAGTCACGCGCGATGCTCTCGAGTATTCGCTGCAGGCGCTGAACCTGCAGGCCGGACCAAACGATGTTGCGCGTCTGGCCGACGAGTACAAGCGTCTGGCGCCGTTTGCCGACGTCGCTCCTGCGCTGGCACAGTTGCACGGCGCGGGTGTGCGTCTCGGCGTGCTTTCGAACGGCGATTCGGAAATGCTGGAGACAGCGCTGGTGACGTCCGGCTTGCATCGATATATCGATCTGGTGCTGTCGGCCGATCAGGTGCGTGCGTTCAAGACGGCACCGTCGGTCTATGCGCTGGGCCCGCGCACGTTGAAGCTGCAACCGCAGCAGATCACTTTCGTGTCGAGCAATTGCTGGGACGCGTGCGGCGCGGCGTGGTACGGCTACACGAGCTTCTGGGTGAATCGAACCGGCGCACCGCTTGAGCGCCTCGGCGTAAAACTCAGCGGTATCGGCAGCAGCCTGGCCGACGCTGCGCAGTTTGTGCTTCGTGACGTTGCTCTGGGCAAGGAGCTGTCGACATGAACGACGGCGCGGGGGTTTCGATTGGCGCTCCGATGCAGCCCGGCTTCGAGCGCATTTTGACGGCGGATGCACTGGCGCTGGTTGCGCAACTGCACCGCAAGTTCGAACCGCGTCGTCGCGAACTGTTGGCGAATCGCGCTGCGCGCGCCAGAGAACTCGACCAGGGCAAGCGCCCCGATTTCCTGGCAGAGACGCAGCACGTGCGCGAAAGCGGTTGGACGATTGCGCCGTTGCCGCGGGATCTGCAGCGCAGGCGGGTCGAGATCACCGGGCCCGTGGAGCGCAAGATGATCATCAACGCGCTGAACTCGGGTGCCGATTCGTATATGACGGACTTCGAGGACAGTAACGCGCCCAACTGGAACAACCAGATCACGGGCCAGATCAATCTGATGCACGCGATTCGGCGCGAGATTTCGCTGCAGCAGGGGGACAAGCGCTATGCACTGAACGATAAGGTTGCAATCATCGTCGTTCGACCGCGCGGCTGGCACCTTGACGAGAAGCACGTGACGATCGACGGCCAGCGGATTTCGGGCGGCATCTTCGACTTCGCGCTTTACATGTTTCACAACGCCAAAGAACTGATGGCGCGCGGCAGCGGCCCTTACTTCTACCTGCCGAAAATGGAATCGCATCTGGAAGCGCGTCTCTGGAACGACATTTTCATCGCCACGCAAGTGGCGCTCGGCATCCCGCAAGGCACGATCAAGGCGACGGTGCTGATCGAAACGATCCTGGCTGCGTTCGAGATGGACGAGATCCTCTACGAGCTGCGTGAACACTCGGCCGGGCTGAACGCCGGCCGTTGGGACTACATCTTCTCCTGCATCAAGAAGTTCAAGGTCGACAAGAATTTCGTGCTGGCCGATCGCGCCAAAGTCACGATGACCGCACCTTTCATGCGGGCGTACGCGCTGCTGCTGCTGGCGACGTGTCACAAGCGCAACGCACCTGCGATTGGCGGCATGAGCGCGCTGATCCCGATCAAGAACGATCCGGCGAAGAACGAAACCGCCATGACCGGCGTTCGAACCGATAAGCAGCGCGACGCAGCCGATGGCTACGACGGCGGCTGGGTCGCGCATCCCGGCCTGGTGCCTATCGCAATGGACGAGTTTGTCAAAGTGCTCGGCGATCGGCCGAATCAAATCGGCAAGAAGCGCGACGACGTCAAGGTGGGTGCGTCGGATCTGCTGAACTTCGCACCCGAAGCGCCGATCACCGAGGCGGGACTGCGAATGAACATCAATGTCGGTATCCACTATCTCGGATCGTGGCTGGCGGGTAACGGGTGCGTTCCGATTCACGATCTGATGGAAGACGCCGCCACGGCCGAGATCAGCCGCTCGCAGGTGTGGCAGTGGATTCGATCGCCGAAGGGCGTACTCGACGATGGGCGCAAGGTCACGGCCGATCTGGTGCGTACGCTGATTCCTGACGAGCTCAACAACATCAAGGCCGTGGTGGGACCGCAAGCGTCTACCTACGACCATGCCGCGCGCATCTTCGAAAAGATGAGCACGCAGACGGAATTCGCCGAATTTCTTACATTGCCGCTGTACGAGGAGATCGATTGAGGACTAGTTCGCTCGCTGCTTGCGATAGAGCACATGCCGTCGCAACGCATGGCCGTCCGGGATGCGCGGATGATCGAAATCGCCGCCGGTATCGCGCCGCATGCCGATTCGTTCCATTACGCGCCGCGACCGATGGTTGCCGGCGGCGGTAAAGGAAACGATCTCCGGCAGCTGCAACGTCCCAAAGCCGTAGTCCAACGCAAGGCGCGCCGCTTCGGTCGCGTAACCGTGTCCCCAGAACTGCGGCCGGAACCTCCATCCAACTTCGACACACGGCGTAAACGGCGTTTGATAGGGCGGCTCGCTCAGGCCGGTGAAGCCTGCGCATTCGCCGCCGATGTCAACGCACCACCAACCCCACCCGCGCTCCTCGGTCGACGCTCGCATGCGAGCCAGCATCGCGTCCGATTCCTCCCGGGTCAGCAGCGCGACGAAAAACTCCATCACGCGGGGATCGGCGTTCATCGCCGCGAAAGCATCGGCGTCGCGGTCTCGCCATTGCCGTAGCACAACACGCTCGCCGGCCAGCCTTGCAGGCTTCATCGGGGGCTCCCGTCGGAGGGAATATTGAAGCACACGCAGTAAGCTATCGGCATGAACGCTTCCGACACGCCTGCCGAGCTGCACGTCGCCTTTCAGATTCAACGTGCTGCCTACGACGCCGCTCCGTTTGCCGAATGGGACGACCGGCATAGCCGTCTGGATCGACTGCGTCGAATCTTGACGGACAACGAGCCAGCGATCGAAGCGGCAATCGATTCCGATTTCGCTGGCCGTCCGAGAGCCGAGACGCAGATCGCCGAAATTTTTCCGAGCTTGGCCGAGATCCGCAGCGCGATCAAGCACGGACGACGCTGGATGAAGCCGCGCAGCGCCGGCGTATCAAAGTGGTTCTGGCCGGCGCGCGCCAACATCGTTCCACGTCCGCTGGGTGTGGTGGGCATCATCGTTCCATGGAACTATCCGCTCTTCCTGGCGGTCAGCCCGCTTGCAGCCGCGCTGGTTGCCGGCAACCGGGCGATGGTCAAGATGTCCGAATTCACGCCGGCGTTCTCCGCACTTTTTCAGCGACTGATTGCGGGGGCGTTCCGCGCCAGCGAAGTGGCAGTCATCACCGGTGACGCGGACGTCGCGGCGCAATTCTCGGCGCTGCCGTTCGATCACCTGTTGTTCACGGGCTCGACGCCGGTCGGTCGCAAAGTGATGAGCGCCGCTGCACAGAACCTGACGCCGGTTACTCTCGAACTGGGAGGCAAATCACCGACCGTGATTGCGCCGGGCTATCCGGTCGAACAAGCGGTGCAGCGCGTGCTCGCGGGCAAGTTGCTGAATGCCGGCCAGACGTGCATCGCGCCGGACTACGTCCTGGTTCCACGCAGCGAGCTGCAGTCGTTCGTCGCATCGGCTTGCAGACAGGCGAATCGCATGTACCCCGGTGGCCTGAACGATGCAGACTACTGCAGCATCGTCAATGCGCGGCAATTTGAGCGGCTCTCGCGCTACCTTGAGCAAGCGCGTAGCGCAGGCGCCACGATCGTCCCGTTATTTGCCGGCGCAGAGCGCGACGACGGCAGACATCGTCTGGCACCGGCGATCGTTATCGACCCGCCGCAGGACCTCGAGGTAATGCACGAAGAGATTTTCGGTCCGCTACTGCCCGTGATTCCCTACGACGCAGTGAAAGACGCGCTTGCCTTCATCAACGCGCACCCGCGCCCACTCGCGCTTTACTGGTTCGACAACGACACCCAACGCGCCGAGACAGTGCTGAAGGAAACGCATGCGGGTGGCGTTTGCCTTAACGAAACCTTGCTGCATGTCGCCCAGGAAGATCTGCCCTTTGGCGGCGTCGGTGCTTCAGGTATGGGTCACTACCACGGCCGCTGGGGATTCGACACATTCAGCAAGCTGACGCCCGTTTTTCGTCAGTCGCGATTTAGCGGAACCAAAGTGTTCCTGCCGCCTTACTCGGCTCGCGCGTCCAAGATGCTGAAGCTGATGAAACGGTTCTGATTAAGAGGCAAGCTATGTGCAGAAGCATCAAGACGCTCTACAACTTCGAGCCGCCGGTGACCCACGAAGAGGTGCAAGCGGCTTCGCTGCAGTTCGTTCGAAAGGTAACCGGCTTCAACCGGCCGTCGAAAATCAACGAGGCGGCCTTTGCGGGCGCGGTGGATGATATTGCCGCAATCTGCAGCCGCCTATTGACGTCGCTGCAAACGACCGCACCTCCGAAGGACCGTGAGGAAGAGGCAGCGAAGGCGCGCGAGCGTTCAGCGTACCGATTCCCCGCGTAATACGGTCACTGATTCGGCGACGACTCGCGGTTGCTGGCGATTTATTTCACTGTCGCCGGTTCTGCTTGACGCGACCGCGGCCCTGGTCAAGCGACGCGCTGATCCACGTTCGGCAGCCTGTTGACATTCGCAAACGCGCGCGCGTTGTCGAAGTCGACGATCGCTGCGTTCGCCGAAGCGAGCCAGCGATGCATCGCACGCTCTCCAGCGGCGACAAGCCGCGCAAGCTGATCTGCGCAACCCGCGTTCACCACGGCGAACAGCGGCTGCAGGCGCTCCTGCACGCGGGCGCATGCAGCCACCGCATCCGCTTCGAAAACGGCGCTCATCAGACGCTGCACCAGATCGTCGGGCAGATACGGCGCATCGCACGGAACGATGGCCATCCAGTTCGTGCGCGCGCGCCGCAGGCCGCTGAGCACGCCGATCAGCGGCCCGGCAAACGATTCACCGTTGGCATCTTGGGCATCATCCCGCACGACCTCGCCCAGTGCTGAGTAGCGATCGATGTTTCGATTGGCTGATATCAGCAGCGTCCCGACCTGCGGTGCGAAGCGCTGTACGACGGAGGCGACCAGCGGCCGGCCTTCGTAGGCGATCCAACCCTTGTCGGCGCCGCCGACACGCTCGCCACGTCCGCCGGCGAGGATCAGGCCGGTCAGATCGCTCATACGCTACCCGCCGATATACGACATTTCAACTTTCGGCATCTTCGCGGTCGCTTCGGTGCGCACTTCAGAATAGCGATCGTCACGCACGCTCCAAATGCGCCCGATCTGCGCATCGAGCTGCACGTCGCTCAGTGGCGCTTGTTGATCGCTGCCGCGCAGCAGCGGCCGGAGGTCATGACCATGATCAGAAAAAAGACATAGATAAAGTTTCCCTTCGGTAGACAAGCGGGCGCGTGTGCAGGCCCGGCAGAACGCCTGCGATACGCTCGAGATCACGCCGATCTCGCCTTGTCCGTCGCGGTAGCGCCAGCGCTCAGCGACTTCGCCAGTGTAGTTGGCGTCGATAGGCTCCAGCGGAAACTGCTCAGCGATGCGGCGCAAGACTTCGCTCGACGGCACCACTTCACTCATGCGCCAGCCATTCGAGGTGCCAACGTCCATGTATTCGATAAACCGCACGACGTGCCCGCTGCCGCGGAAGTGCTGCGCCATCGCGACGATTTCATGTTCGTTGACACCGCGTTTGACGACCATGTTGATCTTCAGCGGCGCCAATCCGGCGGCCGCAGCCGCATCAATACCCGCGAGCACATCACGCACCGGAAAATCGACGTCGTTCATGCTCCGAAAGGTGGCGTCATCAAGCCCGTCCAGCGAAACGGTCACCCGCTTGAGCCCGGCGTCTGCAAGTTCCTTGGCTTTGCGCGCCAGCACCGAGCCGTTGGTCGTCAATGCAATGTCAAGTGCGTCGCCTGCGGTGGTGGTCAGCGGCGAGAGCATTGCAATCAGCTTGTGCAAATCCTTGCGCAACAACGGTTCGCCGCCGGTCAAACGAATTTTTTCGGCACCGTGGCGCACGAATGATCGCGCCAGGCGCGTAATTTCCTCGAAGGTCAGCAGCTCGCTATGACGCAAGAAGCGGTAGTCCGAATCGAATACTTCCTTCGGCATGCAATACGTGCACCGAAAGTTGCAGCGATCCGTGACCGAGATGCGAAGATCGCGTAACGGGCGGCCGAGCCGGTCCTTAACCTGGCCGAACGGCGAGCGGTCGGCAGAATCTTCCATCAAGCGCGGCGGACGCGCGGCGCGCGTGTCGATCAGCGGAATGACGCGGCTGTTCATGGCGCAATGTTACCGGGGCCGATACGCGCACCCCGGCTAAAAAATCCGCTAAACGCCTGCACGCTCCCCGGGGGTGGGCTGTGTTTCAACCTGCACCAACGGCGCTTCGTCCAACGGCGGCAACTGCGCGCGCTCGCGCCGGGTGCGCGGCGGCGCGGGTTCCGCGGCCATTTTTGCCTGCGTTTCGGCGTGTTTGTCGGATGTGGTTTGCACCAGCGTCAACCCGGCGCTCTCCAGTACCGGTTGCAGATCGTCGATCGGAAGTGGGGCCTGCTGCACGACTGGAATCGAAATCATCGTGGCCGAACTCACCAGCGGCGGCACGCGCACCGCCGTGATGTTGCTGACGATCACGGGTTCATGCGCGGTTGCTGCCTGCAGTGCAGGAACGACCGGCTCGATCAAGGGCTCGCTGACTAAAGCGGAGGCAACGATCGCGGGTTCGTCGTAAGGCTCGACAGCGAGCGGAGCGGGGTCCAGCACGTCGTGCTCGACGGCCAGCGCATCGCCGTCGGCGATAGGGCCGTTGTGGCCGCGCGTCGACGGCGGCGCATCGGCGCCTTCACCACGACCGCCGCGACCGCGCCTGCGGCGCCGTCTGCGACCACGCTGATCTTCCTGACCTTCCTCGCGTGGCGCCTCAGCAGCGACGACGTCGGAAGTAACCAACGTTCCCACGGCGGCGATCGACGGTGAAGGTCCGATGTCTTCCGGCATCGTCAGGCGCTCTGCGGGCTCGGCCACGATCGACTTGTCTTTGTCGGGTCGCGAGCGTGGCTTGCGCTTCTCAACTTCGTCGTCGCCGCGCGCGTCGCGAGATGGCGTTTCCTTGCGCGTCTTGGCGTCGGATTTCACCGCCGCGGGGCGCCGCTCGTCGAAGCGCTTGGCGTCGCGTTCGCCGGGACGCACATCGGCGTCTCGTTTGCCGTCGCGACGCTCGCCGCCCCCCTTGCCATCGCGCCGACCATCGCGGCGGCCATCGCGCCGTCCGTCGCCGTTGCCACGACCGCGCCGGTGGTCGCCCGCAGTGCGTTCGCTACGGACAGGTTTCGGGTTAACGGGCGCTGGCGTGGCGACGATCGGGGCCACCTCCGAAACATTGGTGCCGGCGAAGAACGCAACAATACGGTCCCACATGCTGACCTGAGGCCGCTGTTCCCGAACCGTCGGCAGCGCCACAGCAGCCGGCTGCTGGACGGGCATAGGGGCGGGTGTCTCGGGCACGATACCCTTAACGACCGCCTCTTGACGCGCGCGAACGTCCTCCACCTTGCCGCGCAGGTAAGGTGTGTCCGTACTCGGCGCGAGCTCCGCGGCACGCTCGAAGCTCGCCTTCGTCACTTCGAGGCGCGCGTCGTCATGCCGCAGACGTTCGATGTGATAGTGCGGCGTATCGATGAATTTGTTCGGGATCAGCACGACCGATACGCGTAGGCGGGCTTCGATCTTTGCGATGTCGGCACGCTTCTCGTTCAGCAGATAACTGGCGACTTCGACCGGCACTTGCGCGTGCACGGCGGCGGTGCCTTCTTTCATCGCTTCTTCCTGCAGGATGCGCAGAATGTGCAGCGCGGAGCTTTCCGTATCGCGTATCACACCGACACCATTACAGCGCGGACACGTGACGTGGCTGCCTTCGTTCAACGCGGGCCTAATACGCTGACGCGACAGTTCCATCAGGCCAAAGCGCGAGATCTTGCCCATCTGCACGCGCGCACGGTCGTAATGCAACGCGTCTTTCAATCGGTTCTCGACCTGGCGCTGATTCTTCAGATCCTCCATGTCGATGAAGTCGATCACGATCAACCCGCCGAGGTCGCGCAGGCGCAGCTGACGCGCAACTTCATCGGCGGCCTCCATGTTGGTTCGCATCGCGGTTTCTTCGATGTCCGAGCCTTTGGTCGAGCGGGCGGAGTTCACATCAACCGACACCAGCGCCTCGGTATGGTCGACCACGATCGAGCCCCCGGACGGCAGCGGCACCTGGCGCGAGTACGCGGTCTCGATCTGGTGCTCGATCTGAAAGCGAGAGAACAGAGGGACGTCGTCCTTGTAGCGCTTCACGCGCTGCAGGTTGTCAGGCATCACGTGCGCCATGAATTGGCGCGCCTGCTCGTAGATGTCGTCGGTGTCGACCAGAATCTCGCCGATCTCGGGATGAAAGTAGTCGCGGATCGCTCGAATCACCAGATTCGATTCCTCGACGATCAGGAACGGCGGCGGGTTGGCGCGCTTCAATCGCTGCCCATCGGTGCCGTTCTGGCTATCGACGTACGTTGTGGTCTTCTTGCCTTCCTCATCGGTGACGACCAGCTCGAATTGCGGTCGTCCCGCCCCCTCGATCGCGTGCCACAGCTTCATCAGGTAGTTCAGATCCCACTGCAGCTCTTCGACGCTGCGTCCGATGCCGGCGGTGCGCGCGATGATCGACATTCCGGACGGCAGATCGAGCTGGTCCATCGTCTCGCGTAGCTCCTGCCGGTCCTCGCCTTCGATTCGGCGCGATACGCCGCCGCCGCGCGGGTTGTTGGGCATCAGCACCAGGTAGCGCCCTGCGAGCGACACAAATGTCGTCAGTGCCGCGCCCTTGTTGCCGCGCACTTCCTTTTCGCTTTGGACGACGAGTTCCTGACCTTCTTTCAGCGCATCCTGGATGCGCGCGGTGCGCACGTCGACGCCGTCACGGAAGTAAATCTTCGATACTTCCTTGAACGGCAGAAAGCCGTGGCGCTCTTCCCCGTAGTCAACGAAGCAGGCTTCGAGGCTCGGCTCGACGCGCGTGATGACGCCCTTGTAGATATTGGATTTGCGCTGTTCGCGTCCGGCGGTTTCGATATCGATGTCGACCAGCCGCTGGCCGTCGACGATCGCCACGCGCAGCTCTTCTGCGTGCGTGGCATTGAACAACATGCGTTTCATCAGCACTCCCTGCACCTTCGGTCTTCACCGTGGCGCTGTTGTTGTGCTGAAACGAAGCGGTGGAGAACTAGAGTCTCAGGTTTCGGGAACAAGGGCCGCCGGCGCAGCGGGTGCGCCGAGAGCGGCTATGCAGCGTGCATTCAATAGACGATGCGCGGCCCACCGGCCGGCGCCAGCGGGGCGCGGCTCGAAGTCTTCAATGGGGGAGGCGGATCGCATGGAGCACTGTTCCGGAGGCTGATCTCGTTATTCTGGTCCGAACGAATCGTTTCAGCGGAGTCGGCTCATCGCCGACTCGGGGTGCACTCGCTGCGATCATCAAGAAGACAAGGCAGCGACTGCGAATTCAAGAGGTGATGTCACCTCCACATGCCGTGGACGCTAAGCGTCTAGGGCGCCTGTGCGGAGATGAGCGTAGCTACAATCTCCGCGATGCGGGTTCAGTTGCATTCAAATGTCCCGACCGCGCGAGTATAGGCAAGATGAGCCCTGCGCGTAAAACCGGAAAAAGGGGGGTGGCAGCGCTGGCGGGCGAACCCGAAGGCGCCGCGCAGCCGCAGCCGGTGACCGCTGACCATGCTTCCTACCGCACGATCGGTCCTGAGGCCGAGGGGCAACGGCTTGACAACTATCTGATCCGCATCGCCAAAGGCGTACCGAAAAGCCACGTCTACCGGGTCGTGCGTCAAGGCGAGGTCAGAGTCAACAAGGGACGGGTTGCGGTCGATTATCGACTGGCGGCAGGCGACCAAGTGCGGATCCCGCCGATGCGGATCGCCGAGCGCCCTTCGCCGCTGGCCGCAGTTCCCGCAGACGCGATGCCGCCGATACTGTTCGAGGATGAGCACTTAATCGCTGTCGACAAGCCGAGCGGATTGGCGGCGCACGGTGGCAGCGGTATCGCTTTCGGCTTGATCGAACGCGTACGCGCCGCGCGACCGAATCAACCGTTTCTCGAACTGGTGCACCGGCTCGATCGCGAGACGTCGGGCATTCTGCTGCTGGCAAAATCGCGCCGCGCGTTGCTTCAGTTGCATGAGGATCTGCGCGAAGGACGCGTCGAAAAGCGTTACTCGGTGCTGGTTCGGGGTGATTGGGTCAACGACCGGCAACACGTTCGAGAGCCTCTCACCAAATACGTCAACCGGCTGGGCGAGCGCCGGGTCAGCGTTGATGCCGAAGGCATGGCATCGCACACGGTTTTCAGTCTAACCAAGCGCTACGGAAAATTTTCGCTGCTGGAAGCCGATCTGAAAACCGGTCGCACGCATCAGATTCGCGTGCACCTTACGCATCTGGGATTTCCGATCGTCGGCGATGACAAGTATGGCGACTTCGAGTTGAACAAGCGCATCGCGCGCGGCGTCGACACCCCGCGCCTGGCGCGGATGTTCCTGCACGCTGCGTCGACGCAATTCAAACATCCGGTCAGCAGCCGCCCGATGTCACTGCACGCTCCTCTGCCCAGAGAATGTACGGAATTCCTGAAGGATCTCGGTGCGACGGTTTGATCTGATCGTTTTCGATTGGGATGGCACCATCGTCGACTCAACCACGATGATTGCCGGCTGCATCCGCTGCGCGGCGGCTGACCTCGGGCTTGCGGTGCCCACGCTGGAACAAGCCAGTCACGTGATCGGGCTGGGGCTGCTCGATGCGCTGGCGCACGCAGTGCCCGGGCTTGCCACCGATCGCGCGGAGGAATTTTCTGCGCGCTATCGCCACCATTTTCTCGCGTGCGAGTCGGAGATCGTGTTGTTCGAAGGGATGCGCGGCACGCTCGACGAGCTTGCGGCGAGCCGGGTGCTGTTGGCGGTTGCGACGGGGAAAACCAGACGCGGTTTGGACCGTGCGTTGGAATCGACGGGGCTGCGTCGGCTATTTGCATCGTCGCGATGCGCCGATGAGTCGCATTCGAAACCGCACCCGGCGATGCTGATCGATCTTGCTCGCGAGCTGGGCGTAGCTCCGCAGCGCATGCTGATGATCGGCGATACGACGCATGATCTGCAGATGGCCGCCGCGGCGGGCGTAAGCAGTATCGGGGTTACCTACGGCGCGCATCACCATGCGCACCTCGCGCCGCATGCGCCGCTGGCGTTGGTGCACTCCGTGTCGGAGCTGCGGGCTTGGCTGACGGCCAATCTCTAATCGACATTTGCGCCTCGTCGGAGCTGCTTAACGGCGGCCAGGGCGTGCGCTTCGAAGTCGATATCGCCGGACGCAACGCGCCTGCGTTCGCGATTCGCTTTGGCGGGCGGGTTTTTGCCTACTTGAACCGGTGCGCACACGTTGCGATGGAGCTCGATTGGCAACCGGGCCTTTTTTTCGATTTCGATGCCGAACACCTGCTGTGTTCGACGCACGGCGCGTTCTACGATCCAGTCACCGGCGCATGCCGAGGAGGTGCGTGTACCGGGCACGGTGGGCTGCGTGCATTAACGATCGTCGAGCGCGACGGTCGTGTGATGTGGCGGCCTGACGGCTACGCCGAGCCCTTAAGTCAAACCTAGGCAAGCAAGCAGAACACTGCCGGTTGTTTTGCGAAAGTCAGTCGAGTGCCTGCAGCTTGCGCGCGCCATTGCTGCACGCTGAGCTGACGTATGAATTCCTGATCACCGGTCAGATCAACCGCTACCGCAAGCCGCGTCTTCGGCTGGCAGTGTTGCAGCAACGCGTCGAACATCGCGACGTTTCGGTACCGTGTCTCGATAAAAATCTGCGTCTCGCCGCGTTTCGATTCGCGTTCCAGTGCCCGTATCGCTGCCGCGCGCTCTTCGGCCGGAACGGGCAGGTAACCGACAAAGCGAAAATGCTGGCCATTAAGTCCGCTTGCCATCAGCGCCAGAACGATAGACGACGGGCCGATCAACGGTTGCACCTTCCACCCATTGCGGTGGGCGGCCGCAACGAGGGTCGCGCCGGGGTCGGCGATCGCGGGGCAGCCCGCCTCCGAAACCACCGCCACGTCGGCGCCGGCGCTGAGCGGAGCCAGCCACTGCTCAACATCTGCTTCGCGCGGCGCGTGGCCGATTTCTACGATCGACAGTTCGCGCAACGCCTTCGGATGATTGAGTTGCTTCAAAAAAGCGCGTGTCGTCTTCGCGTCTTCTGCGAGGAAATGCTCGACACGGCGCGCCGTCTCGATGACGCTCGCGGGCAGCGAGGCGTGCGGCGTGCGCACGGCAATTGGCGTCGGTAGCAGATACAGCGTGCCGGTCATAGCTGCGCGAGTACCTCGATACCTGCAGATGCAAGCATCGACGTCAAACGAATCAGCGGCAGACCGATCAAAGCAGTTGGATCGTTGGTCTGAACCTGCTCGATCAATGCGATGCCCAGCGATTCGATCTTCGCTGCACCGGCGCAGTCGTACGGCTCGTCCGCGTGCAAGTAGGCCGCGAGCTGCTCGGTGGGCAGTCTGCGGAATCGGACGGTCGTCGGCACGCAGTCGAGCTGCAAGCGGTCGCTCGCCGGCCCGATGACCGCTAACGCCGTGTGGAATACCGCAGTGCGTCCTTGCAGTGATTGCAGCTGCGCCAGTGCAGCGGTGTGCGAGTGCGGTTTGCCCAACTCGGTTCCGTCCAGATCCACCGTCTGATCGGAGCCGATCACGAGACAGCCCGCAAAGCGCGCCGCAACGTCGGCAGCCTTACCGTGCGCCAGGCGCAGCGCGGTGTCACGCGGCAATTCCGACGGTAGAGCCGCTTCGTCGACCCGCGGCGCATGCACCACGAACGGCAGGCGCAGTCTCTGCAACAACTCGCGTCGATAACGCGACGTCGACGCGAGTACGATCAGCGGACGAGCCATCCGGCAAGTTTAGATGCGCAGCGGCAAGCCTTCTTGATGCCCATTGAGTCACCCACGTTCGATAGTTTTGAACTTGCGCGCTCGCGGCGAAGCATCGACGGTGAAGTCAGCATCGCGCGGCTACCTCGACTGGCCGACTTCCTGACGACGCTGGAAGGTGTGCTGCGATACCGGCTCGAGGGCGTCATCGACGACCAGGGCCGAGCGGGCGCGGACCTTCAGCTCACGGGGCGGCTGCCGCTGATCTGCCACCGATGCAATGCGCCGCTGGATTTCGAGCTCGACCGTACCACGCGTTTCATCTTTGTCGCGGGCGAGAGCGAGCTGAACGCATTGCCGATTGAAGACGATGAGATCGACGCGGTCATCGGCTCGAGGGCGATGGATATTCATCAATGGATCGAAGATGAGGCGATTCTTTCACTGCCGCTGGTGCCGCGACACGACGGGTGCTCGGCGCCGGTGGTGCCCATCGGCGACGAGCGGCCCGGAGCGAAAAATCCGTTTACCGAGCTGGCCGCCTTAAGGTTGGTGAAAGGCGCAAAGTGAGGGGGATGTGTTAAACAGCAGTCAACTGCGGCTGGGATCATGATCTTTCACATTTTGCGTGTGAACGCGCGCATTTCGGTACAATCGCCGCCTTTTCGCGGGGTTAGCCATGGCTGTCCAGCAAAACAAGAAATCTTCTTCGAAGCGCGGGATGCATCGCGCGCACGACTTTCTGACGAATCCTCCGACGGCGATCGAGCCGACCACCGGAGAGGTGCATCGTCGTCATCACATCAGCACCACCGGGTTTTACCGCGGCAAGAAGGTCATTCAGACAAAGAGCGACGAGTAGGTCGCGCGAATCCAACCCGGTTTGCTCGATTCGCTGCGAAGTGACGACGCGAATCGCCGTTGATTGCATGGGTGGTGACCACGGTTGTACGGTCACCGTTCCGGCGTCCCTAGCGTTTCTTCAGAACAATCCCGATGCGCGGGTGGTGCTGGTAGGCCGGCGATCGGAGATCGAAGCGCAGCTGAAGGGAAGGTCTGCGGCAGGTGCCGAAGTGCTGCATGCCGACGAGGTCGTCGAAAGCGACGATGCGCCCGCGATGGCAATGCGAACCAAGCGCAATTCCTCGATGCGCGTGGCAGTCAATCTTGTCAAGGAAGGCCGCGCCGACGTGTGCGTCAGTGCGGGCAACACCGGCGCCTTGATGGCGATCGCGCGGTTCGTGTTGAAGACGCTCGACGGGATCGATCGACCGGCGATTGCGGCGGTGTTGCCGAATCAAAAGGGGGGTGTCACGACGGTTCTCGATCTGGGGGCCAACGTGGACTGCGGACCCGAGCACCTCGTGCAGTTCGCAGTGCTCGGAAGTGCGTTGGTGGCGGCGGTCGAACAGATCGACCGTCCGAGCGTCGGGCTGCTCAACATCGGTGAAGAATTGATTAAAGGCAATGAGGTTGCAAAGCAGGCAGCGGAGCTGCTGCGCGCCAGCCCACTTAACTTCATCGGCAACGTCGAGGGCAACGATATTTTCAAGGGCACTGCGGACGTGATCGTTTGCGACGGTTTTGTCGGTAACGTAGCGCTGAAAACTTCCGAAGGTCTGGCGCTGATGCTCGCAGGTTTTGTGCGCGAGGAGTTCACGCGAGGCGCGCTGTCGCGCCTGCAGGCGATGGCGGCGCTGCCGGTGCTCAGGCGATTCAAGCGGCGTGTGGATCATCGGCGACACAACGGCGCGAGCCTGCTCGGGCTGCGCGGTCTCGTCATTAAGAGCCATGGTTCGGCCGACGTCGTGGCTTTCGAAAGCGCGCTGAAGCGTGGTTTCGAACAGGCGCGGCATCATGTGCTCGACCGCACTGTGGCCGAGATGCGTCCGTTTGTCGCGCAGCTGGCGCAGCTCGAACAGGCGAGCCGGGGGGTTCTGCCGGCAGCTGCCGGCGCGTGAGTCTGCGGTCCGGCCGCCTCTGATGACGCGCACGTACTCGCGCATCACCGGCACCGGTTCGGCGCTTCCCGCGCGGGTCGTAACCAACGACGAACTCGCGCGCGATCTCGCGAGTCGGGGCGTTCAAACATCGGACGAATGGATTGCTGCGCGCACCGGCATTCGCCAGCGTTATCTGGCTGAGCCCGGGGTCACGACAGCCGACCTCGGTACGCAAGCGGCGAGAGCGGCGCTGCAGTCGGCCGGGCTCGAACCCGGCGATGTCGACCTGATCGTGGTTGCCACGTCCACCCCGGACCAGATATTCCCGAGTACCGCTTGCCTGATTCAGGCGCAGCTTGGCGCGGCGGAGCTGACTGCATTCGACGTGCAGGCGGTGTGCAGTGGATTCGTCTACGGATTGGTTGTCGCCGACGCGATGATTCGTGCCGGAATGAACCGGCGCGCGCTTGTCATCGGCGCCGAGCTGTTCTCTCGTATTCTCGACTGGAACGACCGCACCACCTGCGTTCTCTTTGGCGATGGTGCGGGCGCAGCGGTGCTGGAAGCATCGAGCACCCCGGGGTTGCTCGCGTCCGAGCTGAAAGCCGACGGTTCGCAAGCGGGCGTGTTGTGTACGGCCGGGCGAGTGTCGCAGGGCAAAGTCGAGGGGCATCCGTTTCTGACGATGGACGGTCCGGCAGTGTTCAAGCTTGCGGTCAACGTGCTCGGCGCCTCCGCGCTGAAGGTGCTGCAGCAGGCGCGACTGAACGCTTCAGAGGTGGACTGGCTCATTCCACATCAAGCCAATGTGCGAATCCTGAAGGCGGTCGCCAGGCGTATTGGCGTTCCCGAAGAAAAAATGGTGGCCACGGTCGATCGCCATGGCAATACGTCTGCAGCGTCGGTGCCGCTGGCGCTCGATCTCGCGGCTCGTGATGGCCGCATCAAGAGCGGTCAGCACGTGCTGCTGCAAGGCGTCGGCGGTGGCTTCACGTGGGGCTCGGTGCTGCTGCGGTGGTAGCGCTCGACATCCTGTGAAGATCGCGTTCGTATTTCCGGGACAGGGCTCGCAGTCAGTCGGCATGCTCGACTCGTTTCGCGACGACGCCGCGGCGCAGTCGGTCGTAACGCGCGCATCGAACGCGCTCGGGCAGAACATCGGCGCGTTGATCGAGGCGGGGCCGATCGAGGAACTCAATCTGACCGTCAACACGCAGCCGGCTTTGCTGACGGCGGGATATGGAATTTATGCGGCGTGGCGCGCAGCGGGGGGAGCTGAGCCTACAGTCGTTGCCGGCCACAGCCTCGGCGAGTACACCGCGCTAGTTGCCGCCGGTGCGCTCGAGCTCGAAGACGCCGTGCGGCTGGTCCGCTTCCGCGCGCAGGCGATGCAGGAAGCGGTGCCCGTGGGCATCGGTTCGATGGCGGCGATTCTTGGTCTGTCCGACCAGCTTGTGAGGCAGGCCTGCAGCGAGGCCGCGCAGGGTGAAATTGTCGAGCCGGTCAACTTCAACGCGCCGTCGCAGGTTGTGATTGCGGGCCACAGCCGGGCGGTCGAGCGCGCGTGCGAGATCGCGAAACGGCTCGGCGCGAAGCGCGCGGTGGCGCTCGCGGTGTCGGCACCGTTTCATTCCTCGCTGCTGCAGCCGGCGAGTGATCGGCTGCGTGAGCGGCTTGCACACGTGCGGCTCACGAAGCCGCGCATCGACGTGATCAACAACGTCGACGTATCGACCGAGTCCGAGCCGGCGCGCATTGCCGATGCGCTGGCGCGCCAGGCAGCACATCCGGTGCGCTGGGCCGATACGATTCGCAGCCTCAGCGAGCGGGGCGTGACGCACGTCGTCGAGTGCGGCCCGGGACGCGTTCTGTCCGGCTTGACGAAGCGAGTTGTTCCGGGTCTGGAAAGTCTGGCCGTCAACGACACGGCCGGTATTGCTGCTGCGTTAAGCGTCATTCGTTGATGAACGTATTCCAGCCCGGCCTTCTGCAGGGTGAAGTCGCGCTGGTCACCGGTGCATCGCGCGGCATCGGACAAGCGATCGCCGAACATCTCATGCGCGCGGGCGCCGCGGTGGTCGGCACTGCAACTTCGCAACTCGGTGCCGATCAGATCTCACGGCGGCTGAAGGAAATCGGCGCGTCGGGTCGTGGCGCAGTGCTTGACGTGCGGGATGCCGCCGCCGGCGACGCGCTGATCGAAGCGATCAGCAAGGAGCACGGCAAGTTATCGATCCTGGTCAACAACGCGGGCGTCACGCGCGACGGATTGGCGCTGCGCATGAAGGACGACGACTGGTCGACCGTGATCGACACGAACCTGTCGGCGGTTTTCCGTCTGTCGCGCGCCGTATTGCGCGGCATGATGAAGGCACGCGGTGGGCGCATCGTCAACATCACGTCCGTTGTCGGCGCTGCCGGCAACCCCGGACAGGCTAACTACGCGGCGGCCAAGGCCGGCGTCGCCGGCATGACGCGCGCACTGGCGCGCGAGCTCGGCAGCCGCAACATCACGGTCAATTGCGTCGCGCCGGGTTTTGTCGACACCGATATGACGCGCCAGCTCGGCGACGAGCAGAGACGGGCGTTGCTCGCGCAGATTCCACTGGGTCGGCTGGGCGGCGTCGATGAAATCGCCGCCGCGGTGGTGTTCCTGGCATCACCTGCTGCTTCGTACATCTCGGGCGCCACACTGCACGTCAACGGCGGCATGTACATGTCGTGACGCAGTCGCTTTACCCCGGGCTGTTAGAATTCATGCGCTTTTTTGCTCTGGAGGAGTGAATGGAAAACATAGAACAACGAGTCAAGAAGATTGTCGCCGAGCAACTAGGCGTCAACGAAGCGGACATAAAAATAGAATCGGCTTTCGTTGAAGACCTTGGTGCGGACTCGCTCGATACGGTCGAGCTAGTAATGGCGCTCGAAGACGAGTTCGAGTGCGAAATTCCCGACGAAGAAGCCGAAAAAATCCGTACCGTGCAGCAGGCCATCGACTACATCAATTCGCACCAGAAAGTCTGATTTTTCGCGCACTCCTTCGCCACACCCACCCCGAGCGGACCCTTGCAACCACGCCGAGTAGTGGCCACCGGCCTCGGCATGGTGTGCCCGGTCGGTAATGACGTTGCAACTTCCTGGCAGGCGATGCTGGCAGGACGTTCAGGCATCGATCGCATCACGCGCTTTGATGCGTCGGGCCTGCAGTGCCGCATAGCGGGTGAAGTCAAAGGGTTCGACGCAGCGCTCTATCTGCCAGCGAAAGAAGCGCGACGGCTCGATACGTTCATTCATTACGGGGTGGCGGCTTCGGCGCAGTCGCTGCAGGATTCCGGGCTCGAGGTGTCGGATGCAAACCGGGAACGCATTGGCTGCGTCATCGGTTCCGGTATCGGCGGATTGCCGATGATCGAAGACAACCACACCGAGTTGATGAACCGCGGGCCGCGCCGGGTTTCCCCGTTTCTGATCCCGGGCTCGATCAGCAACATGATCGCCGGGGCCGTATCGATCCAGTACGGATTGCAGGGCCCTAATCTGGCGATTGTCACTGCGTGCACGACCGGTCTGCATTCGATCGGCGCTGCCGGCCGCATGATCGAGCACGACGACGCCGATGTCATGCTGGCGGGCGGTTCCGAATCGACGATCTCACCACTGGGTATCGGCGGATTCGATTCGATGAAGGCGCTGTCGACTCGAAACGACGACCCCGCGACCGCCAGCCGGCCGTTTGACCGCGATCGGGATGGCTTTGTAATGGGTGAAGGCGCCGGCGTCATGGTGCTCGAAGAGTACGAACACGCCAAGCGGCGTGGCGCGCGGATCTACTGCGAGCTCGTGGGTTTTGGCATGAGCGCCGATGCGTATCACATGACAGCCCCCGACATGAACGGCCCGCGTCGCTGCATGCTTGCCGCACTTCGCAGTGCGCGCGTCAACGCCGACCAGGTTCAATACCTGAATGCGCACGGCACATCGACGCCGCTCGGCGACCTCAACGAGACGCAGGCCATCAAGGCTGCACTTGGCGATGCGGCGCGCAACCTCGTAGTGAACTCGACCAAGTCGATGACCGGGCACTTACTGGGCGGCGCCGGCGGGATCGAGTCGGTCGTCACGGCTCTCGCGTTACACCACCAGATTTCGCCGCCGACGATCAACATTTTCAACCAGGACCCCGAGTGTGATCTCGACTACTGTGCCAACAGTGCGCGCGACATGCGCATCGACTTTGCGTTGAAGAACTCGTTCGGGTTCGGCGGCACCAACGGCACGCTGGTATTCAAGCGGATTTAGCGGCCCGCGCATGCTGGTGCCCTGGACACCTCTTCAGCCGTCGGCGCGCGCCCGGCATTTGCGCCGAGCCGCGGCCTGCATTGCACTCGCTTCAGCCAGCGCGCTGCTAGCGGCAGCATTGCATGCGGCGCCGGTGGACGCTCGGCTGTTCGCGTTGGCAATCGTCGCGGGCGTGGCCGTGGTCGCGGTGCTGCCGGACCGCACCGATCGCGGCCTGGAGATTGGCGTCTCTTCGCTCGGCGGGGTCATGGTGCGCAGCCGCGACCCCGCCGATGCCGACGCCGCGCCGTCGCACCTGGCACGGATCGTCTTCGCAGCGCCGTGGTTGATAAGCTTGCGCAGCGGCACCATGTTGATACCGATCTGGCCGGATTCGCTGCCGCTGTCGACCTATCGGCGGTTATGGGTCCACCACCGCTGGGGAAGGGCGATACCGAGTGACGATGATCGACGGCCGATACCGGCCACCCATGCCGATTCGATGGATAGCTGACGCGTGCATTGCGTGAGCGCTGGCCGCCGGCATGTCTGACCGGGACGTCGATCAGCAGCTGGTCGAGCGTGTTCAGCGTGGCGACAAGGCCGCTTTCGATCTGCTGGTCGTCAAATACCAGCGCAAGATTTTTCGCCTGCTGTCGCGATTGATTCGGGACAGCGCCGAGATTGAGGATGTGGCGCAGGAAGCGTTTGTTAAGGCGTATCGGGCGCTACCGAACTTCCGGGGCGACAGCGCGTTTTATACGTGGTTGTATCGAATTGCGATCAACACCGCCAAGAACTACCTGGTGTCGCAAGGGCGCCGTGCGCCGACATCGACGCCGGCCGATGTTGAAGACGCTGAAACTTTTGACGACGGCGACCACCTAAGAGACCTGAACACGCCGGATTCGATGCTGGTGACCAAGCAGGTCGCCGAAGCGGTCAACCGGGCGATTGATCAGCTGCCCGAAGACTTGCGCACTGCGATCGTGCTGCGTGAACTGGAAGGATTGAGTTACGAGGAAATTGCCGAGTCGATGCAGTGCCCGATCGGCACGGTGAGGTCGCGTATCTTTCGCGCGCGCGAGGCGATTGCGCTCGAGTTGAGGCCGATTTTGGATATCGCGAAAGATAAGCGCTGGTAGGGGTTAATGTGGGTGACACGATGAGACAGACGGCAGACAGTCCCGAACGCGGCACTTTGACTATCGAGGCCATTTCGCTTCTGCTCGACGGCGAGATGGATCGTACCGAGGCGGAGGCCGCGATTGCGGCGTTGTGCGCCGACCCGGCCCTGCGGCGCCATTGGCACGAGTTGCATCGCGCCGGCGACGCGTTGCGATCCAACGAAGTTGCCGCCAGTGACGCCGAGGGCTTTTGCGCGCGCGTGGCGGCCGCCATTGCCGCCGAGCCCACCGTGCTGGCGCCGCGGGCAATGCCGGCTGTGGCGGCGTTGCGGCGGTTGTGGATGCCCGGTCTCGCGGTGGCGGCATCGTTTGCCGCGATCGGGCTTGTTGCGGTGCCGTTGATGCGCGCGCCTGGAACGGCGCCGCTGGCGAACAACGGCACGCCGGTCCGAGAGCCTGCTGCGGTCGACGTTGCGATGCAAAAGCCGCTGCCGGTGATTGCCAATGCGCGCGGACTCAATCCGTCATTCAACCCGTATCTTGCCGCGCATCGCGAATTGACCAGCAATTCGGTCGTGCCACGAGCGGCGGTCTATCTGCGTAGGGCAGAGGATCGCTAGTCGTGCGCTCAGTAGCGGTCCGCGTACTCGACAAGTCGGCCTGGCGCGCGCGCGGATTTGCAACCGCGCTGTTGGTGGCGACCGGAGCGCTGACGGGAACATCCGCGCCGGCACAGGAGGCGCGGAGCCGTACCGATGTGCAGTGGATTCAGGCGGTGCGCCAGGCCGCACAGCGGGTCAACTACGTCGGTACCGTCGTATATCAGTCGGGCGCCGAGATGCGCTCGTCGCGCATCACGCACATGTTTGACGGTACGACTTCGCACGAGCGCATCCAGACGCTTGACGGCAAGCCGCGTGAATACATTCGCCGCCGCTCCGATTCAAGCGACCAGGTGCAGTGCCTGATTCCGGAAACGCGCCGTATCGTAATCGAGCAGCGCAATGTCGAGGAATCTTTCCCTGGGCTTTCGAGCGCTTCCCCTGAAGAGATACTGGAGCGCTACACGTTGAAGATGGGCGATGTCGAGCGCGTGGCCGGAATCGAGTGCCAGCTGTTGATGCTCGAGCCGAAGGACAATGCGCGTTATGGTTATCGGCTATGGGTTGATCGCGCGAGCGGTCTGCTGCTGCGTGCCCAAACGTTGAACGAGCGGCGCGAAGTGATCGAACAAATCGCTTTTACCGATGTGCGAATCGGCGAGCGCATCGATCGCGCAAAGCTGCGGCCGTCGTGGTCCACCGAGGGCTGGTCGGTCGAACGCAGCGACTATCGCAAGGCCGATCTGTCGCAGCACGGGTGGCTGGTTCCTGCACCCGCGGGCTTTCGCAGGACGCGCGAGGTGGCACGCCGTATCGGTGGGTCCGACGCGATGCAGGCGGTGTTTTCTGATGGGCTGGCAACCGTGTCGGTCTTCATCGAGCCGCATTCGCCTTTGTCGGGCGCTGGTTCGCAGAGGGCCGGCGAGGCGTTGCAGATCTACGGACCTACTTCCGCGTTTTCGCGCAGGGTGGGCGACTCGCTGGTAACAGTGGTCGGTGAAGTTCCGCCGTCGACAGTGCGTGCGGTGGCGGGTTCAGTTGAGTTTCGCGGTACGCGATAGTCGCGTGCCGATCTTTCATTGAGGAACAGAGCATGATTCGCAAGTTTGCTGCTGCAATTTTTGCCTTGGCGCTTGGGGCGCTGGCGATCACGTCGCTACCCCAATTGACGTCGAGCGTATCGGCGCAACCGAACATCGGTTCGGGGCCGACGCAGGTGTTGCCCGATTTCGCCGACCTCGCCGAGCGGGCCGGTCCGGCGGTGGTAGGGATTCGCACCACCGCGCGCGCGGGTTCCGGTCAGCCGGGGGCGACGCCGTTCGGCGACCTCGACGAGAACGATCCGATGTACGAATTTTTCCGCCGCTTCTTCCCCAACCCGCCACAGCAGCCGCAGCCGCGGCAGGGTCCGCAACAGCCGGCGCCCAGGCGTGACGTTCCGCGTGGGCTCGGGTCGGGCTTCATCCTGTCGCCGGACGGCTATGTGATGACCAACGCGCACGTGGTACGCGGTGCCGACGACATCACGGTCACCACCAGTGACCGCCGCGAATTCAAGGCCAAGCTGATCGGGGCCGACACGCGCACCGATGTCGCGCTAGTAAAGATCGAAGCAACCGGCTTGCCGGCGGTGAAGATCGGTGATCCGAACAAGCTGCGGGTCGGCGAATGGGTGATTGCGATCGGCTCGCCCTTTGGGCTGGAGAACACGGTGACCGCCGGTATCGTAAGCGCCAAGGCACGCGATACCGGAGACTTTCTGCCGTTCATTCAGACCGATGTCGCGGTGAACCCGGGCAACTCCGGTGGCCCGTTGATCAACATGCGCGGCGAAGTTGTCGGCATCAATTCGCAAATCTTCACGACCTCGGGCGCGTTCAACGGCATCTCGTTTGCGATCCCGATCGATGAAGCGAATAACGTGCAGCAGCAGCTGCGCTCTGCCGGGCGCGTCATCCGTGGGCGTATCGGTGTCGGCATCGAAGCGGTATCACGCGAAGTGGCGTCGGCGCTGGGGCTGAACAATCCGCGTGGTGCGTTGGTCAACAATGTCGAAAAGGACGGCCCGGCGCTGAAAGCGGGCGTCGAAGCAGGTGACGTGATTCTGCGGTTCGACAACAAGGCGATCGACCGCGCGAGCGACTTGCCACGCATTGTCGGCGCCACGAAGCCGGGTTCAACGGTCAACATGACGGTCTATCGGCGCGGCAATGAACGCCAGTTGCCGATCACGGTGGTCGAGTTGCCGGCCGAGCGCCCTGCCGCTGCGCGCGGTGCGCCGGACACGCAGAAGCCCGCCGCTGTAGCCAACGCGCTGGGACTGGCAGTGTCCGACATTGCCGCGGACAAGCTGAAAGAGATGGGATTGCGTGGCGGGGTGCAGGTCGACGGCGCCGAGGGTCTGGCAGCGGCTTCCGGAGTGCGCCAGGGCGATTTGATTCTGCAGTTGAACAATGCCGACGTGCAGAACACCCGGCAATTCAATGAAGCCGTTGCAAAGCTCGATGCGAAACGCGACGTCGCGGTGCTCGTGCGTCGGGGCGACGCAGCTCGCTTCCTAATCATTCGCCGATAATGTTGCTTTGGCGCGGTAAAATCCGCGCCCAACACCTAGGGGGTGTCTTAACGGTCACCCCCTTTTCTTTTGCATTGCTGACGCAACCGCATGCAGCACATCCGCAATTTCTCGATCATCGCGCACATTGATCATGGCAAGTCGACGCTTGCCGATCGGCTGATTCAGCGCTGCGGCGGCTTGAGCGACCGCGAGATGGAAGCACAGGTGCTCGATTCGATGGATCTTGAGCGCGAGCGCGGCATTACGATCAAGGCGCAGACCGCGGCGCTCGAATACACGGCGGCCGACGGCGGCAAGTACAACTTGAATCTGATCGATACGCCCGGCCATGTGGACTTTTCGTACGAAGTGAGTCGGTCGCTGTCGGCATGCGAGGGTGCATTGCTGGTGGTCGACGCAACGCAGGGCGTCGAAGCGCAGACGGTCGCTAATTGCTACACGGCGCTGGAGCTCGGTGTCGAAGTGGTGCCGGTGTTGAACAAAATGGATCTGCCTTCGGCCAATGCGGATCAGGCCGCCGCGGAGATCGAGGATGTGATCGGCATCGACGCCGCCTCCGCGATTCGCATCAGCGCCAAAACCGGGCAAGGCATCGACGAAATTCTTGAGGGCATCATCGAGCGTGTACCTCCGCCCCAGGGTGACACCGGGGCACCGCTGCAGGCGCTGATCATCGATTCGTGGTTCGACAATTACGTCGGGGTTGTGGTGCTGGTGCGTGTGTTTAACGGCGTGCTGCGGCCGCGCGACAAGATTCTGCTGATGGCCAGCGGCGCGACGCATCTGGTGGAACAGGTCGGCGTGTTTACGCCGAAGTCGCGCGCGCGAGAAGAGTTGTCCGCTGGCGCAGTGGGGTTTGTTATCGCTGGCATCAAGGAACTGCGCGATGCACACGTTGGCGACACCGTCACGCTCGCGGCCAAGCCCGCTGCGCTGCCGCTGCCTGGGTTCAAGGAGGCGCAGCCGCAGGTATTCGCGGGACTTTTTCCGGTTGAAGCCAACCAATACGAAGCTTTGCGCGATGCGCTGACCAAGCTGCAGCTAAACGATGCCGCGCTGCACTTCGAGCCTGAGGTTTCGCAGGCGCTGGGGTTCGGTTTCCGCGCCGGCTTTCTTGGCCTGCTGCACATGGACATCGTGCAGGAGCGGCTCGAGCGCGAGTACGACATGGCGCTGATCACGACCGCGCCGTCAGTTGTGTACGAAGTTGTTCTGCGTGACGGCACCGTGCTGTCGGTCGAGAATCCGTCGAAGCTGCCCGATCCGGCTCGCATCGAGGAGATTCGTGAGCCGATCGTCAGCGTCACCATCTTCGTGCCCCAGGAATACGTTGGTCCGGTGATCACGCTAGCAACCGGCAAGCGCGGCGTGCAGACCAACATGGCGTATCACGGCCGCCAGGTGCATCTGACCTACGATCTGCCGCTGGCCGAAATTGTGCTCGATTTTTTCGACCGGCTGAAATCGGTGTCGCGCGGTTACGCTTCGATGGACTACGCATTCAAGGAGTATCGATCGGCCGATGTGGTCAGGGTCGATATGCTGATCAACGGCGACCGGGTCGATGCTCTTTCGGCCATCGTGCATCGCGTCAACGCACCGCACCGCGGGCGTGAGATCGCGGCCAAGATGCGCCAGCTGATTCCGCGCCAGATGTACGACGTCGCCATTCAGGCGGCCATCGGCGCCAACATCATCGCGCGCGAGAACGTCAAGGCGCTGCGCAAGAACGTGCTGGCGAAGTGTTACGGGGGCGATATCACGCGCAAGAAGAAGCTGCTCGAAAAACAGAAAGCGGGAAAGAAAAGAATGAAGCAGGTCGGCACGGTTGAAATTCCGCAGGAAGCGTTTCTTGCGATCCTGCAGGTAGAAGACAAATGAACTTCGCACTGATTCTATTTGTGCTTACGGTGTTCACCGGGGTGCTGTACGCGGCCGACAAACTGGTATTTCGCCCGCAGCGCAGGGCCAAGGCGGCGCGCCTGCTGGCCGATTTCGATGCGCGCAATCGGGCTGCGCTGGACCGGCGCGAGCCTATCGTCGAGCAGGAGCGCAAGAGCCTCGAAGACGGTGCTGTGCGCCAGCCGGCTTGGCTCGAGTACACGGCGAGCTTCTTCCCCGTGATTCTCGTTGTTTTTTTGCTGCGCTCGTTCCTGTTCGAGCCGTTCCGGATTCCGTCCGGCTCGATGGTGCCGACGCTCGAGATTGGCGATCTGATCTTGGTCAATAAGTACGAGTATGGGATCCGGCTGCCGGTGGTCAACAAGAAGGTTTTGGATCTGGGCCACCCGCAGCGCGGCGACGTGATGGTGTTTCGCTATCCGTTGAACGTTTCACAGGACTACATCAAGCGGGTGGTCGGACTTCCCGGCGACCGCATCGAGTACGTCAACAAGCAGCTGACCGTCAATGGTCGGGTGGTTCCTTTGGAAAAGATGGAGCCGTACTACGACCCCGAACGGATGCGGACTTATCCGCAGTTCAGCGAAAGGTTGGGAGACGCGCCCCACCGGCTGATCGTCGACGAATCGGTCTCTCCCGGGATGGGCCGGGAAGCGCCGGGTAACACCCACCCCGGGACTTGCCAATACAGCGGGAGCGGGGTGGTGTGCCAGGTGCCGGAAGGGCACTATTTCATGATGGGGGACAATCGGGATAACAGTGAGGACTCCCGATTCTGGGGATTCGTACCAGACGAAAACATTGTGGGGCGGGCCTTCTTCATCTGGATGAATTTTGGCAATATGGGGCGCATCGGTAGCTTCCGCTAGCCGGTTAGGGCAGAACATTGAAAATGCTGAAGAAAATGACAACGAATACAGGATTAGCCGGCCGTAGGGGCGCATTCCCGCGGCAGCGGGGGCTGAGCCTGATCGGGCTTTTCCTGGTCGGCATCATTGCGGTGGGTCTGATCGCGCTTGCATTCAAGGTGGTGCCTGCGGTGGTCGAGTACATCGCGATCGAACGCGCAGTGCAAAAGATCAGGAACGAAGGAAGCACCGTGCGCGAGATGCAGGCCGCGTTCGAGCGCCATGCGACGATCGACGACATTACTTCAATTAGCAGCCGCGATCTGGACATCACGAAAGAAGGCGATCGCGTCGTGATCAGCTACGCCTATGCCAAGAAGGTGCCGATCACCGACAACGTTTCGTTGGTGATCGACTTCTCGGGCACCACGCGCGACCGACAGCGCAAGGATGTACCTTAGGCGAGCCGCTTCCGATGGAATTGACGGCGCTTGAAGAGCGCCTCGGCTATACCTTCGTCCAGCGCACGCTGATCGAACAGGCCGTTACGCATCGCAGCCATGGCGCGGTTCACAACGAGCGCCTCGAATTCCTCGGCGACGCGGTACTGAACTGTGCCGTGGCACAGCTGTTGTACGCCAAGTACGCGCGTCTTAATGAAGGTGACCTGTCGCGGCTGCGGTCCAACCTGGTCAAGCAGTCTTCGCTCGCCGATATCGCCGAAAAGCTGGTGTTGTCCGAATTTATGCGGCTCGGCGAGGGCGAGATGAAAAGCGGCGGCTTTCGCCGGCCCTCAATTCTGGCCGACACGATGGAGGCAATTTTCGGCGCCATTTTTGTCGACCAGGGATTTGACGCAGCACGCAGCGTGATCGGCAAACTGTTCGAACCGGTGCTCAAGACGGTCGATCCCAAGACGCTGGGCAAGGACAGCAAGACCCTGCTGCAGGAATACCTACAAGGCAAGCGCATCGCGTTGCCGGTATACACGGTGGTCGAGACGCGCGGCGCCGCGCACAACCAGGAGTTCGAAGTCGAGTGCTCGATCCCGAAGCTCGAGATCAGCGTGCGCGGCAGCGGACGCAGCCGGCGCGCCGCCGAGCAGACCGCGGCCAAGCTCGCGTTCGAGGCCGCTCAGCACGCGATCGCGCAGTTGGGGCGGCGCTCGCGCAAGAAGGCGGCTGCTGCGTCTGCGAATGATGCCGCGGCCGCCGATACCAAGGCGTCGGCCGACGCTGCGCAAACCGCGTAGTGGAAGACACAGAGCAAGCGGAGGCCGTGGTTCCCGCGCTGCGTCCAGTCGGCATGGTCGCGATCGTCGGCCGCCCGAACGTTGGGAAGTCCACCCTCGTCAATGCGCTGGTTGGCGAGCACGTCAGCATCACTTCGTGCAAGCCACAGACCACGCGCGACCGCGTGCTCGGCGTGCGCACCGATCAGGATGCGCAATATATTTTTGTCGACACGCCAGGCTTTCAGCGCCGCCATCGCAACGCATTGAATCGCCGCATGAACGCCACCGTCACCAGCGCACTGGTCGACGTTGATGCGGTGGTGCTGGTCGTCGAGGCCGGTGGCTGGACCGAAGGCGACGAGCAGGTGTTAGCGCTGTTGCCGCCGCAAGCGGGCAATGTGATCCTGGCGATCAACAAATCCGACTTGTTAACGGAGCGCGCGCAGCTTCTTCCCTTGATGGCTGACTCGATGCGGCGCTATCCGTTTCGTGCGATCGTGCCGGTAAGCGCGGAGAAGCGGCGGCAGCTGGACGATCTGCTGAAGGAAACGCGCGCACTGCTGCCAGAGGGCATGCTGCTGTTTGACGAGACTGAGTACACCGATCGCAGCGTCAGGTTCCTGGCGGCCGAGGCGGTGCGCGAAAAGGCGTACCGACTGCTGGGGGACGAGCTTCCGTACGGCATCGCAGTCACGATCGATCGCTGGGACGAATCGCGCGCCACTCCGCAGATTGCGGCGACGCTGATCGTCGAGCGTGAGGCGCACCGGCCGATCGTGATCGGCAAGGAGGGCGCAAAGCTGCGTGAAATCTCGCGGCTCGCACGTGCGGACGTCGAAGAGATGCTTGGCAAGGAGGTCTTTCTGGAGGTGTGGGTCCGAGTCAGACGCGGATGGAGCGACGATGCGCGTGCACTGAAAAGCCTGGGCTATGAGTGATATAGCCGAGATGCTGGTCGACGCTGCACCTGTCGCTGTGGCTGAGCGACCGGTGCGCCGCCGCATCGGCGATGCGCGCATCGATCATCAGCCGGCATTTGTGCTGCACTCGTACGCCTGGCGCGAGACGAGTTTGATTGTCGAGATGTTTACGCGCGAATTCGGTCGTGTTGCCGTCGTCGCGCGTGGAGCAAAGCGCCCGACGTCGCAATTTCGCGGCCTGTTGTCGCCGTTTAATCCGGTCGCGCTCTCGTGGAGCGGCAGAAACGAGATCAAGACGCTGGTGCGAGCCGAATGGCTAGGCGGAATGCAGCCGCTGCGCGGTGACTCGCTGCTGGCGGCATTTTATGCCAACGAGCTGCTGGTGCGTCTGCTGGCGCGCGGCGACGCTCATCCTCAAACATTCGGCAGCTATGTCGGCTTGCTGCAGTCGTTGACGCGCTCGGCGCGGCACGACGCGGCGTTGCGCGCCTTTGAGCTCGACTTGCTGCAGGACGTCGGCTACGCGGTACCCCTGGACCGCTGCACGCAGGGCTGCGCGATCGAAGCCTCCGCTCAGTATGAGTTCGCCGGCGGGCAGGGCGCGCGCAGAATCGACTCGAACCGGGTCAACGAAAGCGATATCGGCACGATCAGCGGCGCGACGCTGCTCGCCATGGCCGCGCGCGATTTCGAACATCCGCGGGTGGTATCGGAAAGCAAGGTGCTGCTGCGGCAGGTGATTCGTTATCACCTCGACGGTAAGCCACTGAACACGCGGCGCATTCTGCAGGACTTGAAACAGCTATGACGGCGCTGAGCGTCAACCTGAACAAGGTGGCGTTGATACGAAACACGCGCAGTAACGGAATTCCGAGCGTCGTGCACACGGCGCGCATCGCACTGGAAGCAGGCGCCGACGGCATCACCGTGCATCCTCGGCCCGACGGCCGGCATGTCCGTGCCGCCGATGTCGCCGAGCTCGCCGCCCTGCTGCGCGAGTGGCCTACGTGCGAGTTCAATATCGAGGGCAATCCTTTTCATGGGCTGATGGACTACGTGCGGCAGGTGCACCCGCGCCAATGCACCTTCGTGCCCGACGAGTCGGGCGCCTTCACGTCCGACCATGGATGGAACCTGCCCGGGCAGATCGAAGAACTGCGGCCGTTGATCGACGACGCGAAGGCGCTCGGCGTACGAGTCAGCTTGTTTATGGACCCGTTGTCGGACGCGATGCCGTATGCGGCGGATGCGGGCGCCGATCGGGTCGAGCTGTACACCGAGCCGTATGCGAAGGCGTTCGCAACGGCGGCGCAGCGGGAAACCTTGGAGCGCTACACCTCTGCTGCAGAGGCGGCGCTTCGTGTCGGCGTCGGCGTCAATGCCGGCCATGATCTGAATCGCCACAATCTCGCCGTCTTTTTGAGCGCAGTCCCCGGCGTGTCCGAAGTGTCCATCGGCCATGCGCTCGTCGCCGACGCGCTTGAATTCGGGCTGGGCCCGACGGTTCGCCTGTATCAGGCGGAGATTCGCAAGGCGCAAGCACAAGCACGCCAGCGATGATCTTCGGCATCGGCATCGACATCATCGAGATCGAGCGCATCGCCGCGAGCTACGCACGTTTCGGCGAACGCTTCGCGCGCCGGATATTGAGTGCACGCGAGTTCGAACGATTTCAGTTTCGCTGTGCACGCTCGGATAAACGGGGTCTGGCGTTTCTTTCGACGCGGTTCGCCGCCAAGGAGGCGGTGGCCAAAGCGCTCGGTCTCGGCATGCGATCGCCGATGCGATGGCACTCGGTCGAAATCCTGAACGACCCATCTGGCAGACCGCTCGCGTCGGTGCACGCCGAGCTGCGGCGCTTTGTCGAGCGCAATCGGCTCCGATTGCACGTCTCGCTGACCGACGAGCGTGCGTCGGCCGCAGCCTATGCCGTTGCCGAGGTGATTGATTGAGCCTGCCGGGTCCGGTCGCGGTGGGAGTGCCAGGAAAGACGCTGACCGCGGCCGACCGCGATCGGCTGGCGCACCCGCTGTCCGGAATGGTGATTCTGTTCGGTGCGAACTATGAATCGCCCGAGCAGTTGATCGAGTTGTGTCGCGATATTCACGCGCTGCGCGATCCGCCGCTGCTGATCGCGGTTGATCATGAGGGCGGACGCGTGCAACGGTTCCGCAACGGCTTCACCCGCCTGCCGCCGATGCGCCGGCTGGGCGAGCTGTGGGATCGAGACGTTCTGCTCGCGTGCCGCGTCGCGGCGTCTCTCGGCTATGTAATGGCCGCCGAGTTGCGTGCGCACGGTGTCGACATGACATTTGCACCCGTGCTCGACGTCGATCACGGCCGCAGCGCGGTCATCGGCGACCGTGCACTTCACTCCGATCCTCGAGTCGTCAGCATGCTGGCCGCGCATCTGACGCACGGATTGCTGCTCGCCGGAATGGCGAATTGCGGCAAACATTTTCCGGGGCATGGCTGGGCCGAGGCCGACTCGCACGTGACACTGCCGGTCGACCGGCGCGCGCGCGCGGATATTGTGCGCAACGATGCAGCGCCCTATCGCTGGCTGGGCCCAATGCTCGCGGGCGTGATGCCGGCGCATCTCGTCTATTCGCAAGTCGATCGGCAGCCTGCCGGTTTTTCCCACTATTGGATCGACCAGGTACTGCGGCGCGAGTTCGGATTCACCGGCGCCGTGTTCAGCGACGACTTGCTGATGGCCGGTGCAGGTGCCGCGGGCACCGTATCCGAACGCGCAGCCATCGCGCTCGGCGCCGGCTGCGACTTTGCCCTGGTGTGCAACGATAATTCCGCCATGGATCAGGCGCTCGACGAAATCAAATGGCAGCGCACCGACGCATTTGAGGCGCGGCTTGCCCGATTGCGGCCGCGCGGCGCTGCGCCTTCGATGTCAGAGCTGCGTGTTAGTGATCTCTACCTCCATGCCTATCGTGACTTGGGACACCTAGCCGACGCAACGCTACGGTCATCCGCGTGAAAGTCGCCTAGGCGCGCTCGATATAGCTTCCGTCATCGGTATTCACCCGGATCTTTTCTCCGATATTGACGAACGGGGGGACTTGCACGCTGATTCCCGTCTCCATCGCGGCCGGCTTGAAGCTGGTGGTGGCAGTGGCGTTCTTGATGCCCGGTTCGGTGTCGACGACCTCGAGTATCACCGTCGTCGGCAACTGAATTCCGATCGCACGGCCATTGTGAAAATTGATCTCGACCTGCAAATTGGGAAGCAGGTAGCCGGTCTGGCCCTCGAGAAAATCGGCTCCCAGCGATAGCTGCTCGTATGTCTCGTTGTCCATGAAGACGTAGGCTTCGCCATCCTGGTACGAATACGTCATCGCGCGGCGATCGATGAAGGGCCGCTCGACGCGGTCATCGGTCGACAGCCGCTCGTTGCGCTTTTGGCCTGTTTCGATGTCCTTGATTTCAATCTGCATATACGCGCCGCCGCGGCCGCCGACGTGCACGTGATAGCTTTTCAGTACGCGCCAGACTTTCTTGTCGAGCTCGAGCAAATTACCGACGCGGATTTCGGTCGCGAGAATCTTAGCCATTGGAGTCCTGATCTAATTCGGACGCCGGCGAACCTACAATTGCCGTTCGCCGACGGCCTGCGATTATAGGTGGGCGGCGTCGTCTGACCTTGTGAACACACCGACCGTCAACTTTGATCCGAAGCCGGTTCTAGCCGGCCTGCCGCACTTGCCGGGCGTCTACCGGATGCTCGCGGCCGACGGCGCTGCGCTGTACGTGGGCAAGGCGCGCGATCTGCGCAAGCGCGTGTCGTCTTACTTCAACAAGAACGTCGGTGCGTGGACGGGCCACATGCTCGCGCGCGTCGCGCGCATCGAAACCACGGTGACGCGGTCCGAGGCCGAGGCGCTGCTGCTCGAAAACACACTGATAAAGTCGCTGGCGCCTCGCTACAACGTCGTGTTTCGAGACGACAAGTCATATCCGTATCTGAAGTTCACGGTGCACAAGTTTCCGCGTATCGCGTACTACCGTGGCGCGGTCGACCGGCGCGCACAGTATTTCGGGCCGTATCCAAACGCGTGGGCAGTCAAGGACAGCATTCAACTGCTGCAGAAGGTGTTCCGGCTGCGCACGTGCGAAGACACGGTATTTGCCAACCGCTCGCGCCCATGTCTGCTGCATCAGATACAGCGTTGCAGCGCGCCGTGCGTCAAGCTGATCGAGCCGGACGCGTACGCGCAGGACATCGATCGCGCGGTGCGGTTTTTGCGCGGTCAGACCGACGACATCATGGGTGAGCTCGAGGGACGCATGCAACAGCTGTCACTCGAGCTGAAGTTCGAGCAGGCGGCCGCGGTGCGCGACCAGATCGGCGCGCTGGCGAAGGTGCTGCACCAGCAAGCGGTCGACACGACCGGGTCCGACGCCGACGCTGACGTCTTAGCAGTCGTCACCGATGGCATGCACGCGTGCGTCAACCTTGCGATGATCCGTGGTGGTCGCCATCTGGGCGACAAACCCAATTTTCCTGCGCGCGCAGCCGAAGGAAGCGAGCCCGCGGAGATACTTGAGGCGTTCGTGTCGCAGCATTACTTGACGCAACCTGTGCCGCCGACGCTGGTCGTCAACGCCGACGTCGACGCTGACGAGTTATCCGCCATGCTGTCGGAGGCGAGCGGGCGTCGCGTGCAACTGGTACGTCATCCGCAGGCGCAGCGGCGACGTTGGCTGGAGATGGCCGAGGCGAACGCGCGTCTTGCGCTCGCGCGCCGTCTGGCTGAGGAAGGCTCGCAGATGGCGCGCACTGGCGCGTTGATCGACGCGCTGCAGCTCGAGCTGGGTGAGGAGGATGCGGACAAACTGCGCGTCGAATGCTTCGATGTCAGCCATACCTCGGGCGAAGCCACGCAGGCGTCCTGCGTTGTCTACGCCGAACACAAGATGCGCCCGTCGGAATACCGGCGTTACAACATTGAGGGCGTCGAAGCCGGCGACGACTACGCAGCGATGCGACAGGTATTGACACGGCGCTTCTCACCCGTGGCGCGCGGCGAAAGCCGTCTGCCGCATCTGGTGCTGGTCGACGGCGGCAAAGGGCAGGTAATGGTCGCGCATCAGGTTTTTGTCGAGCTGGGTCTTGATCCTTCGGTGCTGGTCGGGGTGGCGAAGGGCGATGAGCGCAAGGTTGGTCTGGAAGAACTGGTGTTTCCCGATCAGCGATTGCCGTTGCTGCTGGGGCGCGAGTCGCAGGCGCTGCTGCTGGTTGCGCAGATCCGCGACGAAGCTCATCGCTTCGCCATCACCGGCATGCGGGCGCGGCGTGCGAAAACCCGCAATACCTCGCAGCTCGAAGGCATGGACGGCATCGGTCCCAAGCGGCGCCAGAAGTTGCTCGCAAGGTTCGGCGGCATGCGCGGACTTGCATCGGCATCGATCGACGACATTGCGAACGTCGAAGGCGTTTCCCGCAAGCTCGCCGAACGAATTTATTCGCAACTGCATGGCCAGCCCTCCCACTAGCCGCACCATCACGTTGAACGTACCAATGGCGCTGACGTGGGCGCGCATTGCGATGATCCCGCTCGTCGTTGGCATCTACTACCTGCCGGACGGTTGGATTGCGCCGCACACAAAAAACGTCACCGCGTGCTGGTTGTTCATTCTCGCCGCGATCACGGATGGGCTCGATGGCTACATCGCGCGCAAATACGGCGCGGTCAGCCGCCTGGGCGAATTTCTTGACCCGGTGGCCGACAAGCTGATGGTGAGCGCAGCGCTGATCGTGTTGATCGCGCTGGGCCGGGTCGATTACTTCGTCGCGCTCGTCATCATCGGGCGGGAGATCACCGTGTCCGCGCTGCGCGAGTGGATGGCGAGAATCGGCAAGTCGAGCAGCGTGGCCGTCAACTCGATGGGCAAGATAAAGACTGTGGCGCAGATGATCGCAATTCCGATGCTGCTGTTTCACGACCGCCTGTTCGGCATCATCGATCTGCAGCTGATCGGCACACTATTGATTTACGTGGCCGCCGTGCTGACCGTGTATTCGATGCTGATCTATCTGAGGCTTGCGTGGCCGCATTTGAACGATCGGGGCCGCTAGGGGGCGTTCCAATTCGATATACTTCGCGGCCTCTTGCGGGAGTAGCTCAGTTGGTAGAGCGCAACCTTGCCAAGGTTGAGGTCGCGAGTTCGAGACTCGTCTCCCGCTCCAAGTTTTACGAACGGGGAAGCCACTGTGCTTCCCTTTTTTGATTAAAGATCATGGCGGGGTGGCAGAGTGGCCATGCAGCGGACTGCAAATCCGTGTACGCCGGTTCGATTCCGACCCCCGCCTCCAAGTCAAGCGAAGCACTGACTGGGGAGGCAGCATGCGAAATTTGCGACAGGTAGTGACAGGCGTTATTACGGCCGGTGTCCTGCCAGTTGTAGTGGCTTGCACGATTCTTCCTGAGCAACCGACCACTGCCTTGGAAGACACGGGCGCAAGATCCTGCAATCGGGAGGCAGTCACCGGGACGCACCTACCCCGTTGCGACGACGGGGTTGCGGGAGTGACTAGGGCGGGACCGCCGATGGAGCCTGGACCTGTCGTGTTCCCACAAAAGTCCAGGGCACCTGGGTCCGGTGTTTAGGTAGATCTCGCCGGCGTCGCCGTCTGCCGTGCGTGGTTGCGGGCGGTTCGGGCGAAGCTAAGGAGCCCAAAGTGGAATTCAAAGACATCATTTATGAAGTCCGCGATCGTGTCGCGCGCATCACCATCAATCGCCCGAAGCAGCTGAACGCTTTCACCGGTGACACGCTTAAGGAGTTGACGCTGGCGGTTGAAACCGCAGGTGCCGACGACGACATCGGTGTCGTTGTCCTTACGGGCGCCGGTGAGCGCGCGTTTTCCGCCGGCGGCGATGTCAACTGGGAAAAAGAGGGCGGACTCGAGCGTCAGATTCTCGAGCCTTATCTGTTTCACGTCACGCTCTCGCGCTGTCTGAAACCGACGATCGCGCGGGTCAACGGCTACGCCATCGGCGGTGGGCATCACATGGCTTACTTCTGCGATCTGACGATTGCTTCCGAGCAGGCGACGTTCGGACAGAACGGGCCGCGGGTGGGCAGTCCGGCGTGCGGCGCGATCGTCAGCTATCTGACCCGCGTTGCCGGTGCCAAGAAGGCGCGCGAAATCTGGATGCTGTGCCGCCGGTACAGCGCCAAGGAAGCGCTCGAAATGGGGATCGTCAATAAGGTGGTGCCGCACGCACGGCTTGATGATGAAGTAGACCAGTGGTGCAGGGAGATTCTCGCGCTGTCGCCGACGTGCATGAAGATACTGAAGGCTTCGTTCGTCGATGAATACAACGCCTTGCTTGGGCAGGGTGACGAACTGCGCCGCTACATGGTCACCCCAGACTTCTGGAAGTACGAGCAACAGGAGGGTGCCGCGGCCTTTCTCGAGAAGCGAGTGCCAGACTTTTGGGCCGCGCGCGAAGCGGGCAGGCGGAGCTGATCTTCAATCTGCGCGGACTGGTGCCCGGGGCGGGAATCGAACCCGCACGCCTTTCGGCCCAGGATTTTAAGTCCTGTGCGTCTACCAATTTCGCCACCCGGGCAGACGGCAGCGGATCGTAGCGCGTGTGCATTCGTCCTATCGGCCTAGGCTGTCACGCAACTTGACCTAAAATGCAACGACAGCGAAAGTAGATGTGCCGCTTCCAGGCGCACACGCGCATTGGACACGATGATAGTTTTCGATCTTTGTTGTGATCAGGAACACTCTTTCGAAGGCTGGTTCGCTTCGGGCGAGGATTTCGATCGGCAACTTGCTGCCGGGCTGGTCGAGTGCCCCCTGTGCGCAAGCATTAGGGTGCGCAAGCTGCTATCTGCGCCGCGATTGAACCTCGGGGTTGCTGAAAGTGCGGTGGAAGCTTCGGGCAAGGAACCGGTGGCAATGCCCAACGACGAATCGATGCGCTCGATGATGCTGCAGATCGCGCGGCACATAGCAGTGAACAGCGAGGACGTCGGCGAGCGTTTTCCGGAAGAGGCACGGCGCATTCACTACGATGAAGCTCCGAAGCGTTCGATCCGCGGCATGGCGTCGAGAGAAGAGGCCGCGGACTTGAAGGACGAGGGAATCGAGGTAATGCCGGTTCCGTTCGGCAATCTGCTGAAGAATCCTCTGCAGTAGGTTACAGCGCTGACAGGCGTGCACTCGCCGCCTGCAAGGTGCGCTCTTGTTTGGCAAAGCAAAAGCGCACCACGTGGTGTTCGACAGGTGTGGCATAGAACACCGATACAGGAATCGAGGCGACTCCGAATTCCGAAACAAGTTTCCGCGCGAATTCGGCTTCTGCAAGATCCGAGATACGCGAGTAATCAGCCATTACGAAATAGGTGCCTGCGCACGGAAGCGCCCGAAGCGGCGTGCTTGCCAGTCCGGCGACGAAGAAATCGCGCTTGGCCTGATAGAACGCCGGCAAGTCCAGATAGTGCTCCGGCTCACTCAGGTGTTCGGCAAACGCATGCTGCGCCGGCGTATTGACCGAAAAAACCATGAACTGATGCACCTTGCGGATTTCTGCGGATAGCGCGGCGGGTCCGCAGGCGTAGCCCACCTTCCAGCCGGTCGTGTGAAACGTCTTGCCGAAACTGGAGATGACGACGCTGCGCTCCGCCAGCAGCGGCGAGCGCATTACCGAACAATGGGGAACGCCGTCGAACACGACGTGCTCATATACCTCGTCTGACACCAGAAGTGCGCCGGTGCGATCGACGATGCGCTCGAGCGCCGCCAGGTCGGCATCGTGCAGCACGCGCCCGGTGGGATTGTGCGGGAAGTTGATCAGGATGAGCCGCGTTCTACGGGTCGTCGCCGCTTGCACTGCCTCCCAGTCGGGCGCGTAGCTGCGCGTGTGATCGAGCGGGACGAACACCGGCCGGCCGCCTGCCAACTCGATCGCCGGCACGTAACTGTCGTACAC
>JBBQQC010000025.1:0-51758 GCA_038216465.1 Burkholderiales bacterium
GTGCCTCCCCGCCAAACTTGCTCGCCAGCACCGAGGTCATGGCCGCCGTTAACGTGGTCTTGCCGTGATCCACGTGACCAATCGTGCCTACGTTCACGTGCGGCTTGGTCCGCTCAAATTTGCCTTTCGCCATCGCTGTTCCTTGGTTACTTCGTCTTTGCGGAGATCACCGCCTCGGCGACCGACTTCGGCGCCTCCGCGTAATGTTTGAATTCCATCGTGTACGTCGCTCGGCCTTGGGTCAACGAACGCAACGTCGTCGAGTAACCGAACATCTCGGCCAGCGGCACTTCGGCGCGCACCGCCTTACCCCCACCACCCGCGATGTCGTCCATGCCCTGAATCACACCGCGGCGTGACGACAGATCACCCATCACGTCGCCCATCTTTTCTTCAGGCGTTTCCACTTCGACTGCCATGATCGGCTCGAGCAGCACCGGCGAGGCCGCGCGCATGCCGTCCTTGAAACCCATCGAGCCCGCCATCTTGAACGCGTTCTCGTTCGAATCGACTTCGTGGTAGGAACCGTAGTGCAGCGTGACCTTGACGTCGACCACCGGATAGCCGGCCAGCACGCCCGCCTTCAGCGTTTCCACGACGCCCTTGTTCACAGCCGGGATGTATTCGCGCGGCACGGTGCCGCCCTTGATCGCATCGACGAATTCGAAACCCTTGCCTGGATCCTGCGGCTCGAGCTTCAACACCACATGACCATATTGCCCGCGACCGCCCGATTGCTTGATGAATTTGCCTTCGGCGTTCTCGACCGTGCGGCGAATCGTTTCGCGATAAGCGACCTGCGGCTTGCCAACCGATGCTTCGACCGAAAACTCGCGCTTCATGCGCTCGACGAGGATCTCTAGGTGCAACTCGCCCATACCGGAGATGATGGTCTGCCCAGACTCGTCGTCGGTGTGTACGCGGAACGACGGGTCTTCCTGCGCCAGACGATTCAGCGCAATGCCCATCTTTTCCTGATCGACCTTTGTCTTCGGTTCCACCGCCTGTGAAATCACCGGCTCCGGGAATATCATCCGCTCAAGAGTGACGACCTTGTCGGGATGGCACAGCGTGTCGCCCGTCGTCACATCCTTCAGCCCGACCGTGGCGGCGATGTCACCGGCGTAGACCTCCTTGATATCTTCGCGCTGGTTCGCATGCATCTGCAGGATGCGACCGATGCGCTCTTTGCGGCTCTTGATCGCGTTGTAGACCGTGTCGCCCGAGTTCAGAACACCCGAGTACACGCGCAAGAATGTCAGCTGGCCGACGTACGGGTCGGTCATGATCTTGAACGCGAGCGCAGAAAACGGTGCCTTGTCGCTGGGCGGGCGCTCTTCCGACTGACCTTTTTCGTTCTCCCCAGTCACCGGCGGAATATCGACCGGGCTCGGCAGGTACTCGATGACCGCGTCGAGCATCGCCTGCACGCCTTTATTCTTGAATGCGGAACCGCACAGCATCGGCGTGATTTCGCTGGCGATCGCGCGCAAGCGCAAGCCCTGCTTAATCTCCTTTTCGGTCAGCGCACCACCGTCGAGGTACTTCGTCATCAGTTCCTCGTTCGCTTCGGCCGCTGACTCGACCATCTTTTCGCGCCACTCCTTGGCGGACTCAACCAGTTCTGACGGAATCTCGATGTACTCAAACTTCATTCCCTTGCTGGCTTCGTCCCAGATGATTGCTTTCATCTTGACCAAATCGACCACGCCACGAAAACCCTCTTCGGCACCGATCGGAATCTGTATCGGCACCGGGTTGGCTTTGAGCCTTAACTTCATCTGCTCGTAGACCTTGAAAAAATTGGCGCCGGTGCGGTCCATCTTGTTGACGAACGCTAGCCGCGGCACGCCGTACTTGTTGGCCTGACGCCAGACGGTTTCGGATTGCGGCTGCACTCCGCCTACCGCGCAATAGACCATGCAAGCGCCGTCCAGCACGCGCATGCTGCGCTCGACCTCGATCGTGAAATCGACATGACCGGGGGTGTCGATGATGTTGATGCGGTGCTCGGGGAACGACATGTCCATGCCGCGCCAGAACGTCGTCGTCGCCGCCGACGTGATCGTGATGCCGCGCTCCTGCTCCTGCTCCATCCAATCCATCGTCGCGGCACCTTCGTGCACCTCGCCGAGTTTGTGATTCACGCCGGTATAGAACAACACGCGCTCAGTGGTCGTGGTCTTACCGGCGTCGATGTGCGCCGAGATTCCGATGTTGCGGTACAGCTCAATAGGAGTTTTACGTGGCATGGTGATGCACAACACTTAATCTCTGATTGCCGACCCGCGCAGCGAACCGGCTTATCCTGCTAAAACCTAAAATGCGCGAAAGCTTTATTCGCTTCCGCCATCCGGTGCACTTCTTCCTTCTTTTTCATCGCGCCGCCGCGACCTTCTGCGGCTTCCATCAATTCGCCGGCAAGCCGAAGTGGCATCGATTTTTCGCTACGCTTCTTGGCGGCTTCGCGCAGCCAGCGCATCGCAAGCGCCATGCGCCGAACCGGACGTACCTCCACCGGTACCTGATAGTTGGCGCCACCCACGCGACGGCTCTTGACTTCGACCATCGGACGCACATTCGACAGCGCCGCTGAGAAAACCTCGAGCGCGTTCTTGCCGCCCTTGGTTTCGATCTGCGTCAGCGCGCCATAGACGATGCGCTCGGCGACGGCTTTCTTGCCGTCGAGCATGATGACGTTGACGAACTTGGTCAGATCCTGCGAGTTGAATTTCGGATCGGGCAGGATGTCACGCTTGGGTACTTCACGACGACGCGGCACTTCTCACCTCTCTTCAGTCGTTATGCGGTTCCATGCTGACGAACCGCGACTTACTCGATCGTTCCCAGGTGGGGACGACCAACGGAAAATCACGCGGGCTTCGGCCTCTTCGCGCCGTACTTCGACCGGCTTTGCTTGCGGTCCTTGACGCCCTGCGTATCGAGCGAGCCACGCACGATGTGATAGCGCACGCCCGGCAAGTCCTTTACACGTCCGCCGCGGATCAACACGACCGAGTGCTCCTGCAAATTGTGGCCTTCGCCACCGATGTACGAGATCACTTCGTAACCATTGACCAGCCGCACCTTGGCGACCTTGCGCAAAGCCGAGTTCGGTTTCTTCGGCGTCGTCGTGTACACGCGTGTGCAGACGCCGCGTTTTTGCGGGCTCAGCCTTAAGGCAGGGCTCTTGCTCTTGACGCGCGTGCTTTCCCGCGGTTTGCGAACAAGTTGATTGATGGTCGGCATTCGTTTCGATGTCCAGAAAAAAGTGCGGCGCCCTCTCAATGCTATGGGCGCCGAAAAGCCCATGATTATCGCTAGCCGCGACCTAACGTGTCAAGGCGACGGCAGGAGCAGTTCCTCACAGCGAACTGCTCCTGCCCCCACCCCTATTCGGCTACTTCGGCCGACTCGTCGGCTCCGGTTTCCGCCTCACCCTCGACGGTTGCCATCAACTCCATTTCGGCCAGCTGCTTCTGCTCGAGCGCATCGGCAGCTTCCTTCTCTTTGCGCGCCCGATGGAACGCCATCCCCGTGCCCGCCGGGATCAGCCGACCGACGATGACATTCTCCTTCAGGCCGCGCAGATCATCCTTCTTGCCCATGATCGCCGCCTCGGTCAGCACGCGGGTGGTTTCCTGGAACGATGCGGCTGAAATGAACGAATCAGTCGACAACGACGCCTTGGTGATACCCAGCAGGATGTTCTCGTACAGAGCAGGACGCTTGCCCTCAGCGATCGCCTTGTCGTTTTCATCCAGCATCTCCGAGCGCTCGACTTGCTCGCCGGTGATGAACGGCGCATCGCCCGGATCCGTCGTCTGAACCCGGCGCAGCATCTGCCGCACGATGACCTCGATGTGCTTGTCGTTGATCTTCACACCCTGAAGGCGATAAACGTCCTGCACCTCGTCGACGATGTAGCGCGCGAGCGCGTCGACGCCAAGCAGGCGCAGGATGTCGTGCGGATCGGCGGCACCGTCGACGATCAACTCGCCCTTGTTGACCACCTGTCCATCGTGCACGAGCATGTGTTTCTCCTTCGAGATCAGGAACTCATGCTCTGCGCCCTCGAGATCGGTAATGATCAAGCGCTGCTTACCCTTGGTTTCCTTGCCGAACGTCACGGTTCCGGTCACCTCTGCCAGCATTCCGGCGTCTTTCGGCGAGCGCGCTTCGAAAAGCTCCGCCACACGCGGCAAACCGCCGGTAATGTCGCGCGTCTTCTGCGATTCGGTCGGGATCCGCGCCAGCACCTCGCCGACGCCTACCTGCTGCGCATCGCGCACGACAATCAGTGCGCCAACCGGGAAGCTGATCGTCACCGAGTGCTCGGTTCCTGGGATCTTGACCTCGTCACCCATCTCGTTCAGCAGCTTGACCTGAGGCCGTACACCCTTAGCCGCCGTCGGACCGCGGCGCTTGGCATCGATGACGACGAGCGTCGACAGCCCGGTCACCTCATCGATCTGCCGCGCGACGGTCACGCCCTCTTCAACGTTCTCGAACTTCACCGTGCCTGCGAACTCGGTAACGATCGGACGGGTCAGCGGATCCCAGCTTGCGAGCTGCGTGCCGGCCTTGACCTGCTTGCCGTCCGCGGCCAACAGCGTGGCTCCATAGGGAACCTTGTGCCGCTCGCGCTCACGTCCGTTGTCGTCAACGATCGTCACCTCACCAGAGCGGCCGATCGCAACCTGCTCGCCCTTGGCGTTGGTGACGTACCGCATCGTGCTGGTAAAACGCACCGTGCCGTTGCTCTTCGCTTCGACACCCGACGCCACCGCGGCGCGCGATGCCGCACCACCGATATGGAACGTGCGCATCGTCAGCTGCGTGCCAGGCTCGCCGATCGACTGCGCGGCAATCACACCGACCGCTTCGCCAGCGTTAACCAGCACGCCGCGACCGAGATCCCGCCCATAGCACTTGGCACACAGTCCGTAACGCGTTTCGCACGATAGCGGCGTGCGCACGCGAACTTCGTCGATACCGAGTGCCTCAATGTGATCGACATTATCTTCATCGAGCAGATGGCCGACCGGAAACAGCACTTCCTGCGTCTCCGGATTCAGCACGTCGACCGTGGTCACGCGCCCGAGCACGCGATCACGCAGCGCCTCGATGACCTCGCCGCCTTCGACCAACGCTTTCATCGCGACGCCGTTGCTGGTACCGCAATCGTCTTCGGTAACGACCAGGTCCTGCGTCACGTCGACCAGACGCCGCGTCAGATAACCCGAATTCGCCGTCTTCAACGCCGTGTCCGCCAGACCTTTGCGCGCACCGTGCGTCGAGATGAAGTATTGCAGCACGTTCAAGCCTTCGCGGAAGTTCGCCGTAATCGGCGTCTCGATGATCGAGCCGTCGGGCTTCGCCATCAAGCCGCGCATACCGGCCAGCTGCCGAATCTGCGCTACCGAGCCGCGCGCACCCGAATCAGCCATCATCCAGATCGAATTGAACGACTCCTGCGAAGATTCGCGGCCGTGGCGATCACTCGCCTGCTCCGTCGCCAGCTGCTCCATCATCACCTTGCCGACGTGATCGCCGGCACGGCCCCAGATGTCGACTACTTTGTTGTAGCGCTCGCCTTGCGTAACGAGCCCCGACGTGTATTGCGCCTCGATTTCCTTCACTTCGCGCTCGGCGCTGCGGATGATTTCCTCCTTTTGCGCCGGCACGACCATGTCGTCGATCGCAATCGACAACCCGGCACGGGTGGCTAACGTGAACCCGGTCTGCATCAGCTTGTCGGCGAATATCACCGTGTCGCGCAAGCCACACTTGCGGAACGCGAGGTTGATCAGGCGGCTGATTTCTTTCTTCTTCAACGGCTTGTTCAGCACGTTGAACGACAGTCCGGCCGGCAGAATCTCCGACATCAACGCGCGCCCGACAGTTGTTTCGTAGCGCGTCAACTTCGGCGTTTTCTCGCCGGTTTCCGCATTCACATCAAACTCGCGAACGCGAACCGTGACGCGCGTCTGCAGCTCGACCTCGCGATTCTCGTACGCGCGATGCACTTCGCCGAGATCGGTAAAGAACGAGCCTTCGCCCTTGCCGTTGATTTTTTCGCGCGTTGCGTAATACAGCCCCAGCACGATGTCTTGCGATGGCACAATCGACGGATCGCCGTTGGACGGGAACAGCACGTTGTTCGACGCCAGCATCAGCGAGCGTGCTTCCAGTTGCGCTTCGAGCGACAACGGAACGTGCACCGCCATCTGGTCACCGTCAAAGTCGGCGTTGAAGGCCGCGCACACCAGCGGGTGCAGCTGGATCGCCTTGCCTTCGATCAGCACCGGCTCGAATGCCTGGATACCAAGCCGGTGCAACGTCGGCGCGCGGTTCAACATCACCGGATGCTGGCGAATCACTTCTTCAAGAATGTCCCACACCACCGGCTCGCCCGATTCGACCATCTTCTTCGCGGCCTTGATGGTCGTCGCCAACCCCTGCAGTTCGAGCTTGTTGAAGATGAAAGGCTTGAACAACTCGAGCGCCATTAACTTCGGCAGTCCGCACTGGTGCAGCTTCAGTTGCGGACCGACCACGATGACCGAGCGGCCCGAATAGTCGACGCGTTTGCCGAGCAGGTTCTGCCGGAAGCGGCCGCCCTTGCCCTTGATCATGTCGGCCAGCGACTTCAGCGGACGCTTGTTGGCGCCCGTCATCGCTTTGCCGCGACGGCCGTTGTCGAGCAGCGAATCGACCGATTCCTGCAGCATGCGCTTCTCGTTGCGCACGATGATCTCGGGTGCCTTCAGCTCGAGCAGCCGTTTCAATCGGTTGTTGCGGTTGATCACGCGCCGATAGAGATCGTTCAGATCGGACGTCGCGAAACGGCCCCCGTCGAGTGGCACCAGCGGCCTGAGTTCCGGTGGCAGCACCGGCAGCACTTCAAGAATCATCCATTCGGGCTTGATGCCCGAGCGCTGAAATCCTTCGAGCACTTTCAGGCGCTTGGCAAATTTCTTGATCTTTGCTTCCGAGCCGGTCTCGGACAGATCCTTCCGCAGTGTCTCGATTTCCTTATTGACGTCGATGCCGCGCAGCAGCTCGCGAATCGCTTCGGCACCCATCAGCGCACGAAAGTCGTCACCGTACTCCTCGGTTTTCGCGATGAAGTCGTCCTCGGTCATCAGCTGACCTTTTTTCAGCGGCGTAAAGCCGGGGTCGACTACGCAGAACGCCTCGAAATAAAGCACACGCTCGATGTCGCGCATCGTCATGTCGAGCACCATCCCCATACGGGACGGCAAGCTCTTCAGGAACCAGATGTGCGCGGTGGGGCTGGCGAGCTCGATATGCCCCATGCGCTCGCGGCGCACTTTGGCCAGCGTGACTTCGACGCCGCATTTCTCGCAGATGACGCCGCGATGCTTCAGTCGCTTGTATTTGCCGCACAGGCACTCGTAATCCTTGATCGGCCCAAAAATCTTGGCGCAGAACAGTCCATCACGCTCGGGCTTGAACGTGCGGTAGTTGATGGTTTCCGGTTTTTTGACTTCACCGAATGACCACGAACGGATTTTGTCGGGCGATGCAATGCCGATCTTGATGGCATCGAATTGCTCTTCCTGCTGGACCTGCTTGAACAGATCGAGTAGTGCCTTCATTAGTTACGCTCCAAATCGATATCAATTCCTAGCGAGCGGATTTCCTTGACCAGCACGTTGAACGACTCCGGCATGCCGGCGTCGATTACGTGATCGCCCTTGACGATGTTTTCGTAAACCTTCGTCCGACCCTGCACGTCGTCGGACTTCACCGTCAACATTTCCTGCAACACATACGCCGCGCCGTAGGCTTCGAGGGCCCACACTTCCATCTCGCCGAAACGCTGGCCGCCAAACTGTGCCTTGCCGCCGAGCGGTTGCTGCGTGACCAGCGAGTACGGACCGGTTGAGCGCGCATGCATCTTGTCGTCGACCAAGTGGTGCAGCTTCAGCATGTGCATGTACCCGACCGTCACCGGGCGCTCGAAGATCTCGCCCGAGCGGCCGTCGAACAAGCGCGTTTGCGTCTTGGTCGACGTCAGTTGCAGGCGCTTCGCCACTTCGTCCGGATACGCAAGGTCCAGCATTGCGTGAATCTCTTTCTCAGCTGCGCCGTCGAACACCGGCGTCGCGAACGGCACGCCATCGGTCAGATGTTCGCCGAGTTGAGTGACTTCTTCATCGGTTAGCTGATCAATCTCTTCCGGCTTGCCCGAGCGGTTGTAGACCTCTTTAAGAAACGTGCGCAGCTGCCCCGCCTTCACATTGGCGACCATGTCACCGATGCGCTGGCCGAGACCCTTGGCAGCCCATCCCAAATGGGTCTCCAAAATCTGGCCAACATTCATACGCGACGGCACACCGAGCGGATTCAACACCAGATCGACCGGCGTTCCATCCGCCATGTACGGCATGTCTTCAACCGGCACGATGCGCGACACAACACCTTTATTACCGTGTCGCCCCGCCATCTTGTCGCCCGGCTGCAGGCGACGTTTGACGGCTAAGTAGACCTTGACCATCTTCAGAACGCCCGGCGGCAGCTCGTCGCCCTGCGTCAGCTTCTTCTTCTTGTCTTCGAACGCCTGGTCGAACTGCTTGCGCTTCTGCTCGATTGAATCCTTCAGCGCTTCGAGTTGCGCCGCGGCGTCATCATCAGCCAGGCGTATCTCAAACCAGTGATACTTCTCGAGCGACTGCAAATAGTCCTTCGTGACGGTTGTGCCGCGCGCCAGACGATTCGGACCTCCGGTCGCCTCCTTGCGCAACAGCAACTTTTCGATCCGCTGAAACGCGTCGCCTTCGACAATGCGCAGCTGGTCGTTCAAATCCTGCCGATACCGCTTCAGCGCCTCATCGATGATGTTTTGGGCACGGCGGTCGCGCACGATGCCTTCGCGCGTGAAGACCTGGACGTCGATAACCGTTCCGCTCATGCCTGACGGGACGCGCAGCGAAGTGTCCTTAACATCAGACGCCTTCTCGCCGAAGATCGCGCGCAGCAATTTTTCTTCTGGCGTCAATTGCGTCTCACCCTTCGGCGTCACCTTACCAACCAGCACATCACCGGCATTGACTTCGGCGCCGATGTAGACAATGCCCGAATCGTCAAGCCGTCCAAGCTGATTTTCCGACAGGTTCGAAATATCTCGCGTAATTTCTTCCGGTCCGAGCTTCGTGTCACGCGCGACGACGTTCAACTCCTCGATATGAATCGAGGTATAGCGGTCGTCCGAAACGACACGCTCCGAAATCAAGATCGAGTCTTCGAAGTTGTACCCGTTCCAGGGCATGAACGCGACCAGCATGTTCTGGCCGAGCGCGAGCTCGCCCAGATCGGTCGATGCGCCGTCGGCGACAACGTCGCCCTTCGCAATCGACTCGCCTTTCTTGACGATCGGCGTCTGATTAATGTTGGTGTTCTGGTTCGAGCGCGTGTACTTGGTAAGGTTGTAGATGTCGACACCCACCTCGCCCTGCACGTTTTCCTTATCATCAACACGAACCACGATGCGGTTGGCATCGACGTAGTCAACCGTGCCACCGCGCAACGCCTGCACCGTCGTGCCCGAGTCAACCGCAACGGTGCGCTCGACGCCGGTGCCCACGAACGGCTTTTCCGGTCGCAGGCAAGGCACCGCCTGCCGCTGCATGTTCGAACCCATCAACGCTCGGTTCGCGTCATCGTGCTCGAGGAACGGGATCAACGACGCGGCCACGGAAACGATCTGAGACGGCGCGATGTCCATGTACTGCACGCGACCTGGCGACATCAGCACGAACTCGCCGTTTTCGCGGCAGCTGACCAGCTCGTCCTGGAACTTGCCGTTTTTGTCGAGCGGTGCGTTCGCTTGCGCGATCACATATTTGCCTTCCTCGATCGCCGATAGATACGAGATATCGGTCGTGACCCGACCACCATCGACTTTGCGATACGGCGTTTCGAGAAACCCGTACTCGTTCAACTGCGCGTAGAGCGCCATTGAGTTGATCAGCCCGATGTTCGGACCTTCCGGCGTTTCGATCGGGCACACCCGACCGTAGTGTGTCGGATGCACGTCTCGTACTTCGAAGCCGGCACGCTCGCGCGTCAAGCCGCCGGGTCCCAACGCCGAGACGCGACGCTTGTGCGTGATCTCCGACAGCGGGTTCGTCTGGTCCATGAACTGGCTCAACTGTGACGAGCCGAAAAACTCGCGAATCGACGCGCTGATCGGCTTGCTGTTGATCAGGTCGTGCGGCATCAGGTTTTCGGTTTCTGCCTGACCCAAACGTTCCTTCACTGCGCGCTCGACTCGCACCAATCCCGCTCGGAACTGATTCTCGGCAAGCTCACCGACGACCCGCACCCGGCGATTGCCCAGGTGGTCGATGTCGTCGATCTCGCCGCGTCCGTTGCGCAGCTCGACCAGCAGCTTCATCGTGTCGGCGATGTCTTCGTGCGTCAGCGTCATCGGGCCGGTGATTTCGGGCCGGCCGAAGCGGCTGTTGACCTTCATGCGGCCCACGCGCGACAGGTCGTAAGTATCTTCGTCAAAGAAAAGGCGGCGGAACAGCGTCTCGACCGCGTCCTCGGTCGGCGGCTCGCCCGGACGCATCATCCGGTAAATGGCGATGCGCGCAGCAAGCTGGTCGCCGGTCTCGTCGATGCGCAGCGTGTTCGAGATGAACGCGCCCTGATCCAGATCGTTGATGTAGATCGTGCGGATTTCCTGCACGTTGGCCGCGCGCAGTTTCTTCAGCAAGTCTTCGGTCAGCTCGTCATTCGCGTTGGCGACGATCTCCCCGGTCTCGGGATCGACGACGTTATTCGCCAGCACGCGGCCGAGCAGATAGTCCTCAATCACCGCGATGCGCTTCATGCCGGCCGCTTCCATATCGCGGATATGTTTGGCGTTGATGCGCTTGTCCTTGGCGACGACAACCTTGCCGGCCTTGTCGGTGATATCGAACCGCGCCGTTTCGCCGCGCAGCCGCTCGGGTACCAGCTCCATAAAGCCACCTTCGGCACTCAGTGCGAACGTGTCGAAGCGGAAGAAATGCGCGAGCACCTGCTCGTTGGAAAGGCCGATCGCCTTAAGCAAAATCGTCGCCGGCATCTTGCGGCGGCGATCGACGCGGAAATACAGAATGTCTTTGGGATCGAACTCGAAGTCGAGCCACGAGCCGCGATACGGGATCACGCGCGCGGAGAACAGCAGCTTGCCGCTGGAATGCGTCTTGCCGCGGTCGTGCTCGAAGAACACGCCGGGCGACCGATGCAGCTGCGACACGATCACGCGCTCGGTACCGTTGATGACGAACGAGCCGGTGGTCGTCATCAGCGGTATTTCGCCCATGTAGACCTCTTGCTCCTTGACTTCCTTGACCGTCGGCTTCGACGCCTCGCGGTCCATGATCACCAACCGCACCTTGGCGCGCAGCGGCGACGCGTACGTAAGTCCGCGCTGCTGGCATTCCTTGACGTCAAACGGCGGTTCGCCGAGCTGGAAGCTGACGAACTCGAGGCGCGCCATGCCGTTGTGGCTGGAGATCGGGAAGATCGAAGTGAACGCGGCCTGCAAGCCGTGGTTCTCGCGCTTGGCAGGCGTCACCTCCGCCTGCAGAAAATGGGTGTACGACTCAAGCTGCGTCGCAAGCAGGAACGGCACGGACAGCACGCTCGGCCGTTTGGCAAAGCTCTTGCGAATGCGCTTTTTTTCAGTGAACGAGTACGGCATGGACGCTCCGTTCGATACGGGACAGGGACACTACAAACTTGCCGCGAATGACCGTGACGGGGACGACAAATGCCGCCCCGGACGCAGCGTTAAACGCATGCATCCGAGCGGCGTAGGGGCGTCCCGCGCGTTCGTTCATCCAGGGAAGACTTTGAGTTGGGGACGGATTTCCCAATTCAAAGACCTCGGGTTACTCAGGGAAGCCGGCGAAGCAAGCTTCGCCGGCCACACAAGCTTTATTACTTAATCTCCACTTTGGCGCCGGCGTCTTCCAGCTTCTTCTTCGCCGCATCGGCGTCCGCTTTGTTCACGCCTTCCTTGACGGGTTTCGGCGCGCCGTCGACCAGATCTTTGGCCTCTTTCAGGCCGAGCCCGGTCAGCTCACGCACCGCCTTGATCACATTGACCTTGTTCGCACCAAACTCCATCAGCATTACGTTGAACTCGGTCTGCTCCTCAGCGACGGCCGCCGCTGCACCGCCACCAGCCGGCGCTGCCACGGCAACCGCGGCCGCGGCGGCCGATACGCCAAACTTGTCTTCCATCATCTTGATCAGCTCGCTGATCTCGAGAACGGACTTCGCGCCAATCGCGTCGAGAATTTCCTGATTCGAAAGTGCCATCACCAACTCCTAGAAAATGTGTTGTATCGGTTCAAATTTTTGTGGGCGTGGTTTACGCGGGCGCCGCTTCCTTTGCATCGCGCACCGCTGCCAGCGTGCGAACCAGGCGCGCCGGCACTTCGTTCAGCGTGCGAACGAATTGACCGATCGGTGCCTGCATCGTGGCCATCAACTTCGCCAGCAACTCGTCCCGACTCGGTAGCATGGCCAACTGCTTGACGCCCTTTTCGTCCATCACGAAATTGGGTGTCCCGCCGGCCTTGACGACGAGCTTGTCGTTGTCTTTGGCAAAGTTTGAAAGCACCTTGGCTGCCGCGACCGGATCCATCGAAAAGCCGTACACCAAAGGACCGACCAATTTGTCGGACAGCCCCGAAAACGGCGTTCCACCCATCGCGCGACGCGCCAACGTGTTCTTCAGCACACGCAACTGCACACCCTGGCTGCGCGCTTGCTTGCGCAGCCTGGTGATCGCATCCACGTCCAGCCCACGGTATTCGGCCACCACGATCGACTGCGCCGACGCGACCAGCACGCCGACTTCTTCGACCACGGTTGCCTTCTCCTGCCGATTAAGACCCATGCGACTTGCTCCATCAAAGTGCTTCGCAATGCTCAGCACCGGTTGAAAACCGGCGACCGAAGCGAAGCACCGAGGCACGTTCACAACACTTTTCCGTGAGCGCACTCCAAAGCTTTCTTCGGGTCCACCGTCTGCGCTGGAATGGAAACTTCTCCAAACTTAAAGAAGGCGGAGCCTTCCTCCAGCGGTCTCTGACAGCAACGCGCCTATTCGATATTTTCGATACGCGCGCGGCCCAAAGCCTTTTTAGCCCGCGTTACCACGGGCCCAACTCTTCACAAAACTATCCGTTCAGCGTCGAGGCATCGACGCGCACGCCGATTCCCATCGTTGACGACACTGAAATCTTGCGTAAAAAGACACCCTTCGACGACGAGGGCTTCGACTTGTTCAATGCATCGACCAAAGCGGCCAAGTTGGTCTGCAAGCGATCGACCTCGAACGATGCGCGACCGATCGACGCGTGCACGATGCCGGCCTTGTCGGCGCGGAATTGCACCTGGCCCGCCTTCGCGTTTTTGACCGCTTGCGCTACATCGGCCGTCACGGTGCCGACTTTCGGATTCGGCATCAGTCCGCGCGGACCGAGCACCTGACCCAGGCCGCCGACCACACGCATTGCGTCCGGCGATGCGATGACCACGTCAAAATCAAGAAATCCTTCCTTTATCTTGGCAGCCAGATCTTCCATGCCGATGATGTCGGCGCCGGCTGCCTTTGCATCCTCTGCTTTCGCGCCCTGCGCGAATACAGCAACACGCTTTGTCTTGCCGCTGCCCGCCGGCAATACGACCGAACCGCGCACGGTTTGATCTGATTTCTTCGCATCGATACCGAGTGCAACCGAAACGTCGACCGACTCGTCAAACTTTGCGGTCGCGCATTGCTTTACCAGCGATAACGCGTCGCCGACTGGATAAGTTTTCTGCGTATCGACCTTGCTGCGATTCGTCGTGGTGCGTTTGGATAGAGTTCCCATTACAGACCCTCCACCGTAATACCCATCGAACGTGCGCTGCCCGCGATCGTGCGAACGGCCGCTTCCATGTCGGCCGCGGTCAGATCGGGCATCTTTGCCTTCGCGATCTCTTCCGCCTGCGCACGCGTGATTTTTCCGACCTTGTCGATATGCGGCTTCGGCGAACCGCGCTCGATCTTCGCTGCCTTCTTGATCAGCACTGTCGCCGGCGGCGTCTTCATCACGAACGTGAAGCTCTTGTCCGCGAACGCAGTGATCACAACGGGAATCGGCAACCCCGGTTCCACGCCCTGTGTCTGGGCGTTGAACGCTTTGCAGAATTCCATGATGTTCAGCCCGCGCTGGCCCAGCGCGGGCCCGATCGGGGGCGACGGATTTGCCTTGCCCGCGGGCACCTGCAACTTGATAAAGCCGACTATTTTCTTTGCCATGCAAGAACCTCCTTTGGGTTCAAGCGCCGCCAGTCGAGACTGGGCGGCTCCCCTGCTACTAAACCTTCTCTACTTGACCGAACTCAAGCTCGACCGGAGTCGATCGGCCAAAAATCGTCACCGATACGCGCAGACGGCTCTTTTCGTAGTTCACCTCTTCCACGTTGCCGTTGAAATCGGTAAACGGGCCATCCTTAACGCGCACCATCTCACCCACTTCCCATAGCGTCTTCGGCCGCGGCTTCTCCGCGCCCTCTTGCATCCGCATCAAGATCTCGTCGACTTCCTTTTGGCGCAGCGGCGACGGACGATTGGCACTCCCGCCAAGGAAGCCGGTCACTTTCGAGGTGCTCTTCACCAGATGCCACGCTTCGTCGGTCATGTCCATCTCGACCAGTACGTATCCCGAGTACATGCGACGCTCAGTGATCGATTTCTTGCCGCCTTTGACCTCGACGACTTCTTCGACCGGCACCAAGATCTGCCCGAACTGCGCTTGCAAGCCCGCACGGGTAATACGTTCCTGCAACGCGCGTGCTACGCCCTTTTCCATTCCGGAATAGGCGTGCACCACATACCAGCGCTTGGTTCCGGATGCGGCCGGCGGCGGGGCTGTCGTATCAGCGGTGGTTTCCGGCGGGGTGTCAGTTGCCATTTCAGTTGCCATTTGTGTCCCTTAGCGCCAGGAAAGCAGCGTGTCGTACAGGACCCACTCCAGACTCTTGTCGACCACAAAAAGAAAAATCGCCATGAGCACCACAAACCCGAATACGACGCCCGTCGTGGTGACCGTTTCCTTCCGGCTCGGCCACACCACGCGCTTCGTTTCCTCGTACGACTCTCGGGCATACGCCAGAAAGCGCTTGCCCGACTGCGAAAACCAGGCGATCACGATCGCCGCAACCAAGCCAGCTATCAGAACACCCACACGCGCCAGCGTCGGCTGTTTCGTTAGAAACGTGAAGCCGAGCACACCGGCAAGCGCAGCCAGCACGGCCAATGCCACGACAAAGAGATCGGATTTGCTGGTGACGGTTTCGATGTTCTGTGTTGCCATGTATGACTGCTTTCAACAAGTGGCAGGGGCGGAGGGCATCGAACCCCCAACCTCTGGTTTTGGAGACCAGCGCTCTGCCAATTGAGCTACGCCCCTAAGCCGTAAACGGCTACTCGATAATTTTGGCGACCACACCGGCGCCGACGGTTTTACCGCCTTCGCGCACGGCGAAGCGCAGCCCTTGTTCCATCGCGATGGGGGCGATCAGCACCACTTCCATCTGGATGTTGTCGCCCGGCATCACCATCTCGGTGCCCGCCGGCAGCTGGATCGAGCCGGTCACGTCGGTGGTGCGAAAGTAAAACTGCGGCCGGTAGCCGTTGAAGAACGGCGTATGTCTTCCGCCCTCTTCTTTGCTCAGTACATACACTTCGGCGGCAAACTTGGTGTGCGGGGTGATCGAGCCGGGCTTGGCCAGCACCTGGCCGCGCTCGACTTCTTCGCGCTTGGTGCCCCTGAGCAGCACGCCGACGTTGTCACCGGCCTGCCCTTGATCCAACAGCTTCCTGAACATCTCGACCCCGGTGCAGGTGGTCTTCAGCGTCGGCTTGATGCCGATGATTTCGATCTCGTCGCCCACTTTGACGATGCCGCGCTCAATCCGCCCGGTCACCACGGTGCCACGACCGGAGATGGAGAACACGTCTTCGACCGGCATCAGGAAGGCGCCGTCGATGGCGCGCTCCGGGGTCGGGATGTAGCTGTCCAGGGCTTCGGCCAGCTTCATGATCGATTGCTCGCCCAGATCGCCTTTGTCGCCTTCTAAGGCGAGCTTGGCCGAGCCTTTGACGATCGGGGTGTCGTCGCCCGGAAAGTCGTATTTGCTCAGCAGCTCGCGCACTTCGATCTCGACCAGCTCGAGCAGCTCGGCATCGTCGACCATGTCGACTTTGTTCAGGTACACGATGATGTAGGGCACGCCGACCTGGCGCGCGAGCAGGATGTGTTCGCGCGTCTGCGGCATCGGGCCGTCAGCGGCCGAGACGACGAGAATGGCGCCGTCCATCTGCGCCGCCCCGGTGATCATGTTCTTGATGTAGTCGGCGTGGCCCGGGCAGTCGACGTGGGCGTAGTGTCGATTCGCCGTCTCGTACTCGACGTGCGCGGTGTTGATGGTGATGCCGCGCGCTTTTTCTTCCGGCGCCGCATCGATCTGGTCGTAGGCCCGTGCCTCCCCGCCAAACTTGCTCGCCAGCACCGAGGTCATGGCCGCCGTTAACGTGGTCTTGCCGTGATCCACGTGACCAATCGTGCCTACGTTCACGTGCGGCTTGGTCCGCTCAAATTTGCCTTTCGCCATCGCTAACTCCTGACTACTTTTTTCTCAATTGGTGCCCATGATGCGGATCGAACGCATGGCCTCTCCCTTACCAAGGGAGTGCTCTACCACTGAGCCACATGGGCTTGTTTGACTAAGTGGAGCGGGTGAAGGGAATCGAACCCTCGTCGTAAGCTTGGAAGGCTTCTGCTCTACCATTGAGCTACACCCGCCCGACGAATACCTGTTCCTTTTGCACTCGCACGCCTGCTTTATCACTGCGGAAGGTCGATGTGGTGGAGGAGGTTGGATTCGAACCAACGTAGGCGTAAGCCAACAGATTTACAGTCTGCCCCCTTTAACCACTCGGGCACCCCTCCGCGGCGAACCGCAAATTATGGTTGTAGAACAAAGGCTTGTCAAACCAGCCTCAAATCTTGCGGCGGTGCACCGAACCTGAGGTTGCCGACTGAAACTTCGACCGCCGACACAGTGCTCGTTACATGCGTAGTTGGCGAGCAATCACTTCCTGAAAAATCCAGTCCCTACAACCATCTGTCAGAGCTCTCCTTTAGTGTTGCCGCTCGGGAGGGGATTGACTAACGGTGGCTTGCCCCGATAATGGTGCGATGCGTCATACAACCTCGCCGCGGACTTTCTCCGAGGTCCTCATCGCGCAACTGGGGCCGCACCATCGCGACCGCGTGTTGCGGCACCTGCAGGCACTGCCGGCTCACGATCTATGGCTGCGCTTCGGTTATGTAATGACCGACGAAGCTCTTCGTCTTTATGTGCGCCGACTTCACTTCAGCCGCGATGCCCTATTTGGAATTTTCGATCAGGCTGCAGAGCTGCTGGCGTTCGGGCATTTGGGATGCGAGAAAGGCGCCGACTCGAAGACTGCGGAATTCGGAATCTCTGTGCTGCCGCGCGCGCGCCGGCACGGCTTGGCACTTCGTCTGTTGCAGCGAGCCGCCGTTCACGCACGCAATCGAGGCGCTTCAACGCTGATGATGACGTATGTCGCGGGCAATGAAGCGCTGATCGAGCTGGCGCGGCGCGCCGGCATGCACTTCGTCGCGGCTGCTGAAGAGCCGCGCGCTTACCTTACTCTTGAGCCGCCGACGCCGGCGTCGCTAATAAACGAAACGTTTGCGGAAATGCTGGCTGCGGTCGACCTCGGCTTTCGTGTTGCCAACGCCGACTATGCGGCTCAGCGCCGCGCGCCTGCCGCTCTCACATCTGCTTAAACAGATGCGTGTAGTTGCGGCTCACCTCAAGCTTTTCGGAATGGCCTTTGATCAGCACCAATTGCCGCCCGCGAAAATCGCGCGTGATTCCCGTAATCGCCTTGGCATTGACGATCGTCGCGCGATGAATCTGCCAGAACTGCTCGGGATCGAGCTCATCGAGCAGCTCCTTGATCGGCTTGCGGATCAAAGCTTCGAACGACTCCGTCTGCACCCGCGTGTATTTTTCATCCGATCTGAAGAACAGGACTTCCGCGGTCGGTATCAGACGTAGCTGCTGCCCGACGCTGGCCTGTATCCACTGCAAACGGACGTTCTGTCTCTCCGTACTTTTGGCGGCGTCGAACTTCGCACTCAACTCAGTGAGCAACGCTCCGAGATCGCTTGGCTGCGAGCCCAGCCGGCGCTTCAGGCGCGCGACGGTGACCGCAAGGCGGTCAGCTTCCGCGGGCTTCAAAACATAATCGATCGCGCCATGCTCGAACGCGTCGACTGCATACTCGTTGTATGCAGTGATGAACGCGACATGGCACGCGTCACCGATTTCTCGCGCCGCCTCGATACCGGTCATACCCGGCATGCGAATATCGAGGAACGCCAGATCGGGACGAAGGCTGCGCACCGCCTCCACCGCCTCTTCGCCGTTCTTGGCCTCGGCGAGAATTTTCAGATCCGGCCAGACTTCGGACAATCTCGCGCGCAACTGCTCGCGCATTAAACGCTCATCGTCCGCAATGATCGCCGTTGGCATCCGCGGATTCTATGCGCGCGGTTTGGTATCGGCGTTGCTGTCCGTCTCGAATGTATAAGGAACTTCGATCGTCACGATGGTGCCGCTGGGCGAATTGGCTTCTATCGACAAGCGCGCAGCACCGCCATAGAGCGCCGCCAGTCTTTCTCGTACGTTGGCAAGACCGACGCCGGTACCCGCCTGTCCGGCGGCGGCAAATCCAAGTCCGGAATCCGCCACCGTTACGCGTAGACGGCCATTCGAGATATCCGCCGAGATTGTCAGCGAACCGCCTTCGGGTTTGGGCTCCAAGCCATGCTTGATCGAATTTTCGACCAGCGATTGCAGCATCATCGGCGGGAACTGCGCGGAGCTCAGTCCCTGCGGCACGATGACCGAATACTGCAGCCGATCTTCCATTCTGAACTTCAGAATTTCCAAATACGACCTGCACAGCTGAACCTCTTTCCCCAGCGTAGTAGACCCTTCTCGCATCTGCGGCAACGCGGCGCGCAAGTACTGGATCAAACTCTTCTGCATTTTCGACGCCGTCGACGGTTCCGTCTCGATTAAGTAGTCGACCGATGCCAGTGTGTTGAACAGAAAATGCGGCTCGACCTGCGCCTGCATCGTCTTTAATTGTGCTTCGGCCAATTGCCGCTTCAGACTTTCTTCGGCTGCTGTTTCGGTCGCTGCTTGCGCTCGCCGCTCAGCGCGCTTTTTTCCGCCTAACACCACCTTGACAATGACTCCGGCCATGATCAGCAGCAGAACGAAACTCATCAACCATTCGCCGCTTTTCGCGCGGTAGCGGCGCGTTTCGCGTGCAATCTGCCGGTCGATCTGCTTCTCGACAATCTCTTCGATCTGCTCGCGCGCCTTTTCAAGCGCCAAAGCAAGCTGCTCCGGGTCTTGCGTGAATTCGGGCGAGATCCGGATCGAACGCCCGTCCTCCTCAACCGTCACGCCGGGTTCATCGGCGGAGGATTCGGCATCGATTTTCGATTCGGGCGGATTGCGCTCGACGCGCACGCCCTTTTGGTCAACGATGACGGCCACTTTTTCGCCTTTGTCACCGGCGATGATGCGTAAGCCTTTGTCGTCGATCTTCACGCTCGCATCGCCGCGCGATTTCTTGCCTGAGTTCTTCGCCAACGCGGCTGTCTTTTCGTCGGGCGCTTTAACACGCACTCCGTCAGGTGCGACCTGCAGATTGACCTGCACCCGATCCTTGCCTTCGCCCATTTTCACGACGACGACCGGTTCGGCGTTGTAAAAGACCTTGTCCGCAATGGCAGCCAATATCAACAGCAGTATTGCAACCAGAACGAACTTTCCCCAGCCGACTGTCGCCAGCCAGTCACCGATGCGAGTGCCCACGGTTTTCAATACCGGTGCCGACGCACGGCCGACGTCGGCAACCGCATCACGAGTCCAAGCAAACGCGCCGCGCGGCCCCGGGGTCGACTGTGATGTTTGCGCCGTGCTCGGCGTGACCGCCGGGGAATCGGTTTTGGTTGTGCTGTTTTCGGAAGTCATGCAAGCACTTTATAAGCGCAGTGCCCCGATACCAACCTGGCTGCGACAGATTGCATAAATAGGTCAACAGAATGCGCGCAATGCGACCCAGTGGTAAAGCGGGCGGCCGGTGCAGCGAGGGGCGCAAACAAAGAGGCCCGGACAACCGGGCCTCTTGATCTGCTTGAAACCGAGTGCGATTTACGGCGCTGCCTTCGGCGCCTGCGCGCACGCGTTGTCGAGGTCGGCTGGCTGATGCAGACGGATCACCACCGGTTCGAGTTTGACGGTCTGCAGTTCGCCTTTGGAAAATACTCGCTCCTCGTGCAGTGCCCCACCGGCAGTGGCTACCAAGCCCAGTCCGAAGACCGCAGCCATTGCCGCGCTCAAGATGCGAATCGAGTGGGATGTGCGATACATAGGGTTCTCCTTCGGTGCGTCCGCCTGCGTTGAAACGAACTGTAGGCAGCTGCGGCACGCAACGCGATCGGGTTGCGACGAACTGCGTAAACGATGGCGCGAACTGCAAGCCCGCGGGCCGATCGGCGCGAAGCGCCTGTCGGCGCGACGAAATATCCGTCGCGGGATTCCGGCAGAATCATCCCGCGCCGATGTTCGGGGAGATGGCAATGCAATTTACCGGCTGGGACAACCCGATGGGTACCGATGGCTTTGAATTCATCGAGTACGCCGCGCCCGATCCCGCTGCGCTGGGACACCTGTTCGAAACGATGGGCTTCGTCGCCATCGCGCGGCACCGGCACAAGAAGGTAACGCTTTACCGGCAGGGGGGTGTCAACTTCATCATCAATGCCGAACCGGATTCGTTCGCGCAGCGCTTCGCGCGGCTGCACGGGCCGTCGATCTGCGCCATTGCGTTTCGAGTGAGCGACGCCGCGAAGGCGTACCAACGTGCGCTCGAGCTCGGCGCGTGGGGCTTCGATTCCAAGTCCGGGCCAATGGAGTTGAATATCCCCGCGATCAAGGGCATCGGCGATTCGCTGATTTATTTTGTCGATCGCTGGCGTGGAAAGAATGCTGCGGCACCCGGCGCCATCGGGGACATCGAAATTTACGACGTCGACTTCGAGCCAGTGGCCCACGCCCAGAACAATCCTGCGGGCTGCGGTCTGATATTCATCGATCATCTGACACATAACGTGCATCGAGGTCGGATGAAGGAATGGGCGGAGTTTTATGAGCGGTTCTTTAATTTCCGCGAAGTTCGCTACTTCGATATCGAAGGCAAGCTGACCGGGTTGAAAAGCAAGGCAATGACGAGTCCGTGCGGGAAGATCCGGATTCCGATCAACGAAAGCTCGGACGATAAGAGCCAAATCATCGAATACCTTGACGAGTATCACGGCGAGGGCATTCAACACGTTGCGCTGGCGACCGGTGATATCTATTCGACGGTGCGTGCGATGAAGCAGAACGGAGTCGTGTTCCAGGACACGGTCGACACTTACTACGATCTGATCGACCAGCGTCTGCCCAATCACGGCGAAGAACTCGCCGAACTGAAATTGCTGCGGATTCTGATTGATGGCGCCACACATCAGGGAGCGCCGAACGAGCTCTTGCTGCAGATATTCACGCAGACGGTGATCGGCCCGATCTTTTTCGAGATCATTCAACGCAAGGGTGACGAAGGATTCGGTGAGGGTAACTTCCGCGCACTGTTCGAATCGATCGAGCTCGATCAGATTCGTCGCGGCGTTCTCAAGCCCGATGAAAGCAAGGCCCCCGCCTGATGGCGGTCGCGCCCGTCACTTACGGCGCTAGCACCAGGCCACCACGAGGCGATTATTCAGAGGCGCGCGCCGACTACACGTGCGATCAGCACTGGGAGCGCTATACGGTAGACGAACACGCGCTGTATGCGCGGTTGTTCGCACGTCAAGTCACGCAAGCGCAGGGTCAGGCGTGCGAGGAGTTCTTTAGCGCTCTGGGCGAGCTGGGCGCGGCTGATCACATTCCGCGCTTTGAAGCGATCAGCGAATCGCTGCGGCGCGCGACACACTGGGAAGTGGTTGCGGTGCCAGGCCTGATCCCAGAGCACGCCTTCTTCTCATTGCTCGCGCATCGCCGTTTTCCCGTCACCGTTTGGCTGCGGGCACCTGAGGAGTTCGACTACATCGTCGAGCCCGACGTCTTTCACGACCTCTACGGGCATGTACCGCTATTGTTCAACCCCGTATTTGCCGATTACATGCAGGCTTTCGGTCGCGGCGGCTTGAAAGCGCAGGGGCTGCAGGCGCTCGAATATCTGGCGCGACTGTACTGGTACACGGTGGAATTCGGTTTGATCAACACCGCGCGCGGACTGCGTGTCTACGGCGCCGGTGTGCTGTCGTCAGTCGGCGAAACCCGCTACGCGCTTTCGAGCCCGAAACCGCACCGCTTAACGTTCGAGTTGAAGCGCGTCCTGCGTACACCGTACAAGATTGATGACTACCAGTCCGTCTATTTCGTCGTCGAGTCGTTTGATCAACTCTTCGCTGCTACCGCGCCTGATTTTTCGCCGTTGTATGCGGAAATCGCGCAGCTGCCGGCGCTTCCGATCGATTCGACAGCGCACGGCGAAAGTTCGTATCCGCCGAACCCCGAGGCGTTGCACAACAGCTAGGGAAACGCTTACTGCGCCTGAGCTGGCACGCCGCCCGGAATAATCGGCTGCGGCACTTGCTGCGTAGGCATCTGCGGCGGCACGACCGGCTGCTGCTGCATCTGCGGCGGCATCGGCGGAGCCGGAAACTGTGGTGCAGGTTGCGGCGGGACCTGTGGCTGCGGCAGCGCCGTCCGCGGAGCTTGCGGCGGCGCCGCTCGCGGAATATTCGGTGCGCCGTCGCTGCTCGGTGCAGTCAACGTATTTCCTTCGCGGAAAAAGTTGGGAGCCGCCGGAAGCCCGCCGAGCTGTGCGATCGGGCGAGCCGGTAGATGTACTTCCTGGCGTCCGCCACCGCTTGATTCCAGCACCGCGATCTCGGACGTGACCGATACCAGCTTCATGCCGGGTGCGACTTCCTGTCCGATCAGAAATACGCGTGCCGGTTTTCCGTCAACGACCAGTACCGCACTCGAATCCTTGCCTGCTGCGAAAACGCCGAGTGCCTGTACATTGGAGGCCATCGATTGCACGACGTCGACTTTGCCGAACATGCGCGCTGCGGCCATCGGATCGGGGTCGCGCAACGGTGGCGGCGGCAGCGGTGGCGGCGCTGCCAGTGGTGCCGGAGTGAAGATGCGGATGCCCCAGTAGGCAGCGATCGCCATCACGCCGGCGAAGAAGATCAAATGAACAGCGGCAAAAGCAAACTTTTTCACTATCCCGGTCCCAAGTTCCGCCTAGCCCACCATGTAATAGTCCAACAAGCATCCCCTTTCCGGGGGGTGGGGTAGGTGATTCGCGTTGATAATATCCCCTGCACCCTCGATTGTCCGCGTCGAAAAGCGAGGAACTTCAAGGCGTTCGGCGCTTATCTTCAAGTTTTCTACCGCGTTACCCAATGGTCTGATGACTCCGATGACAGGCGTTCGTTCCTCTTTTCAATTTCTAAAGCGCCGCTCGCGTGGGTTCACGTTGATCGAGATCATGGTGGTGATCACGATTCTCGGTGTGCTCGCCGCGCTGATTGTTCCGCGCGTGGTGGGCCGCACCGACGATGCAAAGATCGCCGCCGCGAAACAGGACATCGCGTCGATCATGCAGGCGTTGAAACTGTACCGGCTCGATAACGGTCGTTACCCCACCACCGATCAAGGTCTGGCTGCTTTAATTACCAAGCCGACGACCGAGCCGATGCCAGCCAACTGGAAACAGGGCGGTTACCTCGAACGATCGAGCGTGCCGGTTGACCCGTGGGGCGAACCTTACAAATACCTCAACCCGGGCGTCCGCGGTGAGATCGATGTGTTCTCCCTCGGGCGCGACCGCGCCAATGGCGGCGAACCGAATACGCCCGACGCAGACATCGGCTCGTGGCAACTCTGAAAGAACTGATGCGTCGCAGCCATGGGTTCACGTTGCTCGAGCTGATGGTGGTGATCGTCCTCGCCGGGATTCTGGTTTCGCTGGTCACCGTCAACATCGCGCCCGACCCACGCCAGCAACTGCGGCGCGAAGCGCAACGCGTCGGACAGTTGATGGCGCTCGCCGCCGATGAATCACGCATCACGCAACAGCCGATCGTGTGGGAAGCCGATCTGCGCGGCTATCGGTTCGTGACTGAATCGGGTGGCGAGCGTCGGCTGCTGACCGGCGACGATCTGCTGCGCGAACGCGCGTGGGAAACACCGCTGACCCGGCTGGCGGTGCTCGATAACGGCGGACCACAGCCGGCACAGGTGCTACTGGGTCCCGGCGCACCTCCAGTGCGAATGGCCATTGCGCGTGAATGGATACAGCCGCGCTGGCGGCTCGAGATGACCAGCGAGGACGGCTCGGTTCGCGTCGACTTCGACGAGGCGGGCCGCGCGCTTTTGGCGGTGGAGCCGGTTCGGCCATGAAGACGCGACCACGCGGTTTCACGTTGCTCGAAGTGCTGGTCGCACTGGTGATCATCGGCGTTGCGCTGGCGGCGGCGATGCGCGGCGCGATGTCGCTAACGTCGACTGCGGACTACACGCGGCAGAAGCTGCTCGCGGTGTTAACCGCAGAGAACCGGCTGCTGGAGTTGCGCCTCGGACGCGAACGTCTGGAGCCCGGCGAAAGCATTCTCGACTGCGAGCAGGGCGGCGTCAGCTTCCTTTGTTCGCAGGCGATCAAGCCAACGCCAAATCCGTTTTTCCGGCGCGTCGAGGTCCGGGTGTTCCGGCAGGACGACGCCGGTAACCGCAGTCAGCTCGCGGAGTTGATGACCGTGATGCCGACCAATCAATAGCCATGGATATGCGGAAGCGCGCGCGCGGTTTCACGCTGCTTGAATTATTGGTCGCGATCACCGTGCTTTCGATCGTCTCGATGATCGCGTGGCGTGGCCTCGACTCGCTGGTCGCGACGCGTGAACGGCTGGAGCCCGAAGTTGACGACGTGCGTTCGTTGCTGACCGCGTTCGGACAGATGGAGCGCGACCTGACGCAGGTAACCAACCCGACCTTCCTGGGGCTCGTTACTTCGCCGCTGAACTTTGGCATTGCCGACGGCGGCCAAGTAATCGAGCTAGCGCGCGTCGCCAGTCCGGTCGCTGATCACGCCACCGAAGTGCAAACCGTGTTTTACCGGGTCGTCGACGGCGCGCTCGTGCGGCAGGCGACGCCTCCGCTGCCCGCTTTCGATCGCATCAACGCGGAAAGCTTCGAGACCGCGCGCTTGATGGGCAAAGTGCAATCGATGACCGTGCGAATCTGGCAGGTCCCCGGTGGCTGGGTGTCGCCGTTTAATTCCGATGGCGGGGCCACACAGGGGCCTTCGCTGCAAGCTCCACCCGGCATCGAAGTCACGCTGTTGCGCACCGACGGCAAGAAGTTTCGCCGCGTCTTGCTGGTGGGCGCATGACGAAGCAACGTGGCGCCGCCGTGTTGATGGCACTTTTTGTCGCCGCCTTGGCGACCATGATCATTACTGGCCTGTTCTATCGGCAGTTCGTCCTGCTGCGAACAATCGAGAATCAGCAGCTCACTTCGCAGAGCCGTCTGCTGTTGCGCGGTGCGCTCGACTGGGGTCGCGCGATCCTGCGCGAGGACGCCAATCGTTCGCAATACGACGCCTTAAGTGAGCCATGGGCGCAGCCTCTGGCCGAAACGCGGCTCGACCAGCTGGGCGAAACGGGATCGCTCGCGGCGCTCGCTACGATCGCAGGCTCGATGGAAGACGCGCAAGGGCGTTTCAATCTACGCAACCTCGTCGAAAACGGCCAAGTTCTGGAACGCGAACTGCAAGCGCTGCGTCGGCTGGTCGTACTGCTGCAGTTGCCGGAGCAAACCGCGGAACTGATTACTCTGCGCATGGTGCAGGCTCTGCCGGCCGCGGCCGTTCCCGACGCGAGCGGCAAAGTGGCCGAAGCCGAAATGCGTGAGCGCGACCGACCACGTCCGTTGCCGTTGATGCTGCCGCAGGACATCGCCGGTATTTCCGGTATCGACCCGGCCGCAGTGCAGCGGCTAGCACCGTACATCGTCGTGCTCGACGAGCGCACACCCTTGAACACCAACACCGCAGCGCCGGAAGTGATTGCTGCGCGCGTGCCTGAAATGACGCTCGCAGAAGCCCGCACGTTGGTCGCCGAGCGCGACCGTCTTGCTTACTTCAATAACACGGCCGAAGTGCGTACGCGCCTCGGCAACAAGGGCGCGCTGGTCACCGACTCCGAGATCTCGACCGCGTCGCGCTTCTTCTTCATCCGCGGCGAGGTGAAACTAGACCGCGCCATCACGCGCATGGAAGCGCTCGTCAAGCGCGCGATTCCCGGGCAGGGCCAGCAGGCGGTGGCCGTGCTGTGGACGCGAGAGATTTGAGATCCGACCCATGAGAGATCGATCGCTACAGCGTCTGCTTCTGTTCCTGCCGCCGCGCCTCGGTGCTGGCGGCCGCGCCCAATTCGCCTCCGGCACGGTCGTGCCGTACGTCGCACTGTCCGCCCGCGAATCGACGCGCGGTGAAGCGCCGGTGGCGCTGTTGCCGAAGGCAAGCCTGGTCGATCTCGTGTTCGATTCGAGCGACGTGTTTATTACCGCGATCGAATCGCCAAAATTGTCGGAGGGCCGGCTGCGCATGGCGCTGCCGAACATTCTGGAAGACCGACTGCTCGCAGACGCGGCTGATTGCCATTTCGCTTTCAACGTGCCGCGCGGTGGCACCGGCACGACAACAATCGCCGCGCAGCCAAAGATGCCGGTGGCCGTAATCGACCGCGGCATCCTGACGCGCGCACTCGACGTGGTAACCGAGGCCGGGTTCAAGGTCCGCGCCGCCTACAGCGAGATCTATACGGTGCCGGCGCCGGCCGCCGGTGTCTTGTCGGTCCGCGTGGATCGCGGGCGCGGCATCGCGCGCTCGGCAACGCATGATGGCTTTGCATTCGACCTCACCGATGATGCCGTCCCACCTGCGCTCGCGCTGGCGGTGCGACAGCTCGGCATCAAGAGAATCCAGGTGTTTGGGCGCGACGGCGCGCGCATGAGCGCGCTCGCCAACGCGCTGAATGTGCACGTCGACGTGAACTCGCAGGAAGCCGATCCGGCAAGCACCGAGACCGGGGTCAGCTTGCTGCAAGGCGCGTTTGCGCAAGGCGGAATGATCGGCGGTTTTGGCGGCAGCTCGCGGTTGTCGCTGTCGAGTCGGGCGGTGCGAGTGCCGCTGATGTGGAGCGCCGCCGCTGCTGCAGTCGCCGTCGTCGGTATGAACGCCTATTACCTGAAGCTCGAAAGCGAAGAAAAAACGATTCGCAGCCAGATGGAAACGAATTTCCGTTCCACGTTTCCGGAAGTCAGCACCGTGGCTGACACGATGGTGCAAACCAAGCAAAAGCTCGGGGAAGTGCGGGCGCGTGCCGGCCTCGCATCGGCGAACGACTTCTCGGTGCTTAATGCGCGCACCGCGCTGCTGCTGACTGCGGCGCCGGTCGGAAGCGTGGCCGGAATGGAATATCGCGATAACGCGCTAAAGGTGAAATTCAAGCCAGGTGTCGCTGACAATCCCGGACTGCAGAACCTGCTGCGTTCGGCTGCCTTGCAACAAGGCTTGGCGATTCGCTTCGACGCCGATGGAACGGCGCGTGTGACGGCGGCGGGCGTCTGATGGAAGCACTACGACTTTTCTGGGCCGAGCGCGCGCCGCGCGAGCGCGCGGTTCTGCTGGCGGGGGGCGGCGCGGCAATTGCGGTGCTCGTGTTTCTCTTTTTGGTCGAGCCCGCATACAAGGGCATCGGCCGCCTTGAGCGCAGCCTGCCGCAGCAGCGAAACGGGGCCGCCGAGCTCGACTCGCTATTGTCCGAGGTCAAGACGCTGCGGTCGAAGCCGCAGGTCGCATCGGTATCCGCGGGCGACGTACGCGCCGCGGTCAACACCTCGCTCGCACGCGCATCGATCAAGGCCGCTCGCATCGTGCCGTTGTCCGACGGCGACTTGCAGATGACTTTCACGGACGTTCCCTACAGCAGCTGGGCGCCATGGCTGGCCGGCATCGAGCGCGAGCTGGGAGCGCGCGCCACATCGGTCACCGTGACCGCGCGCGACAAGACACCTGGCAACGTCGACGTCGAGTTGGCGTTGCGGTTGGCGCGCAAATAACCAGCGGATGAACGCCACCGATCATGCGCGCTGTCTACTTTATTGCCGCAGGGCTTGCGATTCTGATTCTGACGGCGCTGGTGATCGCGCCCGCGCAATGGGCGGCGGGCTATGTGCGCTCGGCGTCCAACGGCCGGGTCGAATTGGCCGAGGCGAGCGGCACCGTCTGGAGTGGCTCGGCGGTGGTCGTGATCGCTTCGCCGGCAGAAACCGGCGCATCGCGGGCGAGCCTGCCCGAACGGTTGTCGTGGCGGCTCAGCCCCTGGGCATTGTTAGTAGGGCAGGTCGACTTGGCGCTGACGCATCCGTCGGCACTGTCGCAACCGCTGACGGTCAATGCACCCCTATTTGGGAAAGCAGTGACGCTCGGATCCACGACGATGCGCTTGCCCGCATCGCTGCTGGTCGGGCTGGGCGCGCCGTGGAACACCGTGCGCCCCGGCGGCATCTTGACGGTTTCTTGGGATCGGCTTGCGATCGAACCCGGGCGCTGGCAAGGGCGGATAAGTGGCGAGTGGCAGTATGCGTCGAGTGGCTTGACGCCTGTGTCTCCGATGGGCCACTACCGATTGCAGACAAATGGAATCTGGCCGGGAACTCAACTGGAATTACTAACCATTTCGGGTCCCCTCGAGCTGAAGGGCAATGGCACAATCAACGAAGGTGGGCGCTTACGCTTCACCGGAAGAGCACAAGCAATGGCCGGCACCGACCCTGGTGTCAAGGCGCAACTGACGGGGCTGATCTCGCTGCTGGGGCGGCGCGACGGCGAGGGATCTCTGTTGAACTTCGGTGGTTGAGATAAAGCCAATGTCCGGCAGGCGCGCTCTTCTGTCCCGTTCTATCGCATTCGCCTGCGCGTGGATGATGGCGGCGACCACGATTGTGACGCCGGCCCTGGCGCAAACGTCGCGCGCCAAACCGCAGCCGAAGGCCGCGCAGAATTCATCGCAACCGCAGCAGGCACGCGAAGAGGGCGTTCTGCTGAACTTCGTCAACGCCGACATCGACGCCGTGGTGCGCGCGATCGGCCAATACACCGGTCGCACCTTCGTCATCGATCCGCGCGTCAAGGGCACGCTGTCTCTTTCGACCGAGCGCCCGGTGACGCGCCAGCAGGCCTACGACCAGCTGCTCACCGCATTGCGGCTGCAAGGGTTCACGATCGTGCAAACGGGCAACGTGGCGCGCGTTGTGCCGGAGGCCGACGCCAAGTTGCAGGGCGGCGCAGTCATTGGCCCGAGCAAAGGGGCTCCGAGCGGCGATCAGCTCGTCACGCAGGTGTTCCGGCTGCAGTACGAGTCCGCGACTGCGATGGTGCCGATCCTGCGGCCGCTGATCGCACCCAACAATACGATCTCGGCCTATCCACAGAACAACACGCTGGTCATCACCGACTACGCCGATAACCTGCGCCGGATTCAGCGCATCATCGAGTCGATCGATACGCCGGCCACCAGCGACGTTGAGCTAATCAAGGTAAAGAACGGACTCGCGTTAGAGATCGCCACCATCGTCAATCGCGTTCTCGATGAGGGTGCGCGCGCAGCGGGCCAGGCGACCGATGCCGGGCAACGCGTTTCGATCCTTGCCGAGCCGCGCACCAATTCAATCATCATCCGCGCGCCGAGCCCGCAACGGCTGCAGCTTGCCAAGAGCCTGATCGCTCAGCTCGACCAGCCGGCGTTGACACCCGGCAACATCAACGTGATCCATTTACGCAATGCAGAGGCGATTCGTCTGGCGCCGCTGTTGCGCGCCATTATCGGCGCCGATCCGTCGTTCGTGCCGCAAGGCGGCGGTGGCAGCGGTTTGTCAGCGGCCACCAACCTCGGGCCTGGGGCGAGTTCCGCCCAGCCGGGCGCCACGCTGGGTGCCCCCGGCGGAGCGGCGTCCTCCAGCGTCGGCCAGATCGCCAGCGGCAGCTCGGGTGGGGGTGCGGGCGGCCTGGCGGGAATGATTCAAGCCGATCCGGCGACCAATTCCCTGATCATCACCGCACCTGAGCCGCTGTATCGGAATATTCGTGCCATTGTCGACAAGCTCGATACGCGGCGCGCGCAAGTCGTCATCGAGTCATTGATCGTGGAAGTGACTGCGGATAAGGCCGCTGAGTTTGGCATTCAGTGGCAAGCACTTGCCGGTCTGAACGGCACTGACACCGCGGTGATCGGCGGCACCAACTTTGGCGGCTCGGGCCAGAACATCATTCAAGGCGCGCAGAACATCGCATCGCTCGGTCAGGGCCTGAATCTGGGCGTGGTGCGCGGCCGGGTGAACATTCCGGGTGTCGGCGAAGTAATCAATCTGGCATTCCTGGCGCGCGCACTCGCCACCAGTGCCGACGCCAACATTTTATCGACGCCCACCATCCAGACCCTGGACAACGAAGAGGCGAAGTTTCTGGTCGGCCAGAACATTCCACTCATTACCGGTTCATTCGCACAGGGCGCTGGCGCCGGGGCGGGCGTGAATCCGTTCCAGACCTTTGAGCGCCGTGATATTGGCTTGCAGCTGCGAGTTAAACCGCAGATTTCTGAAGGCGGGGTGGTGCGGCTGGCGATCTACCAGGAACTGTCATCGATCCAGAACACGCTGACGGCGGCGCAGGGCGGCATTATCACCAACAAACGCAGTTTCGAATCGAGCGTGCTGGTCGAAGACGGCAACATCGTCGTGCTCGGCGGTTTGATCGAGGACCGCACCGACAACAGCAGGAGCCAGGTGCCCGTGCTCGGTGACATACCCGTGGTCGGCGGGTTGTTCCGCTACGAAAACCGCGGACGCCGCAAGACGAATCTGCTGGTGTTCCTGCGCCCCTATGTAGTTCGCGACGAAAGCACATCGAACGCGCTGGCACTCGATCGTTACGACTACATCCGCGGCCAGGTTGCCGATGCAACGCGTCCGGACAATTTTATCTTTCGCGATCTGCAGGCGCGGCAGCTGCCGGCCTCGCCGGTCGTGCCACCGGCACTGCGCGGCCCGCAGGACGGGCCCGGCTCCCCCGCGACCGGAGCACCGGCGCCTGGCGCTGCGCCAGCGCCGCTGCCGCGTTCACCCGAAGCAGGGCTCGGCGCGCGCACCGAGCGCTCCGATCCACCGGCGCCGATCATCGATGTTCTGCCGCTGGTCGAGCCCGAGCCGCCCGCTCCTGTACCGCCCGCGCCCGTGTCGGTGGCGCCTGCACCGATCGCTTCTGAACCCGTTGCTGCGCCTTCGGTTGTCCCGTCACCGACAGCCGCGGTGATTCGGGTAGCACCCGCGCCTACGCTACCGGTCGCCCCGGTCACTCGGCCAGCCGAATCTGCGCCGATGCCGGCTCCTTCTGCGCCGGTGGCTTCTCTGCCTGCGCCGCCGACGCCAACGCCGCCTCCTGCGATCGCTTCAACACCCGCACAGCCACCGCCCCTGATTACAGCAGCCGCGCCACCGTCGGCACCGCCGCTGGAGACTCCGCGGACTGATCCGGTTCCCGCACGCCCGACGGGTACGCAACCGGGTTCGTCGCAGCTACTGCAAGTAGCGGCCGTCAGTGACATCGCTCGCGGCCGCGAATTGCAGCGGCAACTGCGCGCCGCGGGGATGGACGCCTACTGGGAAAGTGTGCGTACCAAGCAAGGTAGCGACGTCGTGCGAGTGCGCGTCACAGTCGACCCGGCAACGCAAAGCATGGCTGACGCGATCGCCAAACTGAAGTCGATGGGATTCGATCCGATCATCGTTACCCCATGATCACTGCGGCTCGATTGGTGCCCTACGCGTTTGCCCGCGACAACGCGATTCTGCTGGTACCGAAGAGCGAGCGCGATGCCGAGGTGTGGATCAGCGACGCCACGCCGCTGGCGGCGCTGAACGAGGTCATCCGTGTCTTTCCCGGCAAGGTCAAGCCGATCGTGGTCGAACCCGGCAAGCTGGTCGCGGCAATCTCGCAGACCTACGGCGACCAGGGCGGCTCGGCGCAGCAGATCGTCGGCGACATCGAAGGTGAATTTGATATCACTCGGATGATGCAGGAGGTTCCGGATGTCGAGGATCTGCTCGAAACCGAGGACGACGCGCCGATCATCCGCATGATCAACGCGCTGCTGACGCAGGCGGCACGTGACGGTGCCTCGGACATCCATATCGAAGCATTTGAAAGTTATTCGCTTGTCCGTTTCAGGATCGACGGTACGCTGCGTGACATCGTGCGGCCCAAGCGAGCGCTGCACGCGGCGCTGGTCTCCCGCATCAAGATCATGGCCGCTCTCGACATCGCCGAAAAGCGCATGCCGCAGGATGGTCGGATCACGCTCAGAGTCGGCGGGCGGCCGGTGGACGTGCGCGTGTCTACATTGCCCACCGGCCACGGCGAGCGCGTGGTGTTGCGCTTGCTTGAAAAGGACCTGTCAAAGCTCGAGCTGACCAACCTCGGCATGGCCGAGGGGACGCTGGCGGGCTTCGACAAGTTGATTCATCAGCCGCACGGAATCATTCTGGTCACTGGACCGACCGGCTCGGGCAAATCGACCACGTTGTATGCCGGCATTCGACGACTCGACAAGAACACGACCAACATCATGACGGTCGAGGATCCGATTGAATACGACATCGAAGGCATCGGCCAGACGCAGGTCAATCCGAAGATCGATATGACGTTCGCGAAAGCGTTGCGCGCGATTCTGCGGCAGGACCCCGACATTGTGATGATCGGCGAGATCCGCGATCTGGAGACTGCGCAGATCGCGGTGCAGTCGTCGCTGACCGGTCACCTGGTGCTGGCAACTTTGCACACCAACGACGCAGCGTCGGCCGTCACCCGACTGATCGACATGGGTATCGAGCCTTTCCTGTTGTCGTCATCGCTGCTTGGCGTGCTGGGCCAGCGCCTGGTACGCAAACTCTGCCCACACTGCAAAGAGTCGGATCCGACTACGGGCGGTTGGCGCGCAGTCGGGTGCGGACATTGCGGTCACACCGGCTATCTGGGACGCACCGGCATTTACGAACTCCTCACCGTCAACGACGAAATTCGCATGCTGGTGCATCAAGGCTCCAACGACACCGACATGCGCCGCGTTGCCGAGAAAAACGGAATGATCAACATGCGTGCCGACGCGCAGCGCTGGATCAGGACCGGCGTGACTTCACAGGAAGAAACTCTGCGCGTCACGCGCGAGTAGCTGTCGCATGGCGGCGTTCAGGTTTGCGGCGGTCGACAACGTCGGCAAGGAATCCACAGGAGTTCTCGAAGCCGACAGCGCGCGCCTCGCGCGTCAGCTGCTGCGGGGTCGCGGACTGATTCCACTGTCGGTCGATCCGGTGATGAGCGACGCCGGCGCGCGCGCCGGTGGTTTATCGCTCAGCCGCCGGCTGTCACAAACCGAACTCGCGGTCATCACGCGTCAGCTCGCGTCGCTGCTCGGTGCGCAGTTGCCGGTAGCCGATGCGCTGACCGTGATGGTCGAGCAGAGCGAGAAACAGAGCGTGCGCGAGCTGATGGCGTCGATTCGCACCGATGTCCTGGGCGGCACCTCGTTGTCCAAGGCTCTGGTGCGGCATCCGCGCCAGTTCCCTGATATTTACCGCGCCCTGATCTCCGCCGGCGAGGAATCCGGAAAACTGGGTTCGGTACTCGGCAGCTTGGCGGACTACGTGGAAGAACGCGCCAAGCTGCAACAGAAAATCACGCTCGCGTTCGTATATCCGGCGATCGTCACGTTCGTTGCGCTCGCCGTGGTTATCGGTCTGCTGACTTATGTCGTGCCGCAGGTGGTACAGGTGTTCGCCAACACCAAGCAGGCGCTGCCGTTTTTGACCATCGCGCTGATCGGGGTTTCGCACTTCGTGCGCAATTACGGCTGGATCGTGTTGGTGATCATCGCTGTTGCGGCGTTTCTGGCGCAGCGCGCATTGCGCGTAGCGCCGGTCCGGCTGCGCTGGCACACGCGCATCCTGACCTTGCCAGTTGTGGGTGTGCTGTCGCGCTCGATCAATACGGCGCGATTTTCGTCGACGCTGGCTATTTTGGTGGGCTCCGGCGTGCCGATGCTGCGCTCGTTACAGGCGGCCGGCGAAACGATCACCAACATGGCGATGCGCTCGCGCGTGATGGATGCCGTGCAACGGGTGCGCGAAGGTTTCTCGCTCGCAAAAGCGCTGCGTGCCGATGCCGATGAAGAGAAGCGTCCGGGGCATGTCAAGCTTTTCCCACCAGTACTAATTCACTTGATAGCGTCCGGCGAGGCGACCGGCAAGCTGCCAGAGATGCTGTCGCGCGCCGCAGATATTCATTCTCGCGAAGCTGAGCGCCGTGCGCTTTTTTTCACCTCGCTGCTCGAACCTATTCTGATCCTGACGATGGGTGTGGTTGTAATGCTGATTGTGCTGGCAGTGCTGTTACCAATCATTGAAATCAATCAGCTGGTCCGCTAACCGCTGGGCTCGACTAGCGATTTCGCTTTTCGAATTCGATGAAGATCACCGAATCGATCAGCGCGCCCTTGAACTTCGGCAGTGTCAGCATGCGGTAGATGTCGGTACCCGATGCAGGCGGCGTCACCGAGGGGTAAATCTCTGCGGTATCGTAAATCTGCCCCGGTATTTGGCGGCAACACGGCAGCCGGTGGAGTCGACGAAACCTCTGTAGTTAAATGTCTTCAGCGCTACTGGGTTGAACTGCGTGGCGCCCGCAGGCTTCTTGTCGACGGCCACTGGATGCGAGAAGGTCTTGCAATCCGCCACCGATGTCGATGATGTCGGCACGCGGCAATGCTCTTCGAACTCCTTGCTGCCGGAAAACGCGCCGGCGCACACGCTGATTTCGGCGTTCGGGTAACAGTGAGCACAGCCTGAGCCCGTGGTGGACGGGACACGCAGCTCGCAGCGCCGCTATTCCAGCCACGGCAACCGAGAATGACGTACGGGCGAGCCACGCACTGATTGCATAAGCCTTCTCCAACCGGTGACCGGTCCAAAATGTCGGGCGCCGGTTAAATTTGTTTACTTGAGCGCCTGCAGCCTGTCGTACACCGCCTTCGGCCAGGTGGCGTCGGGCCCGTTGTGCAGCTTCATCGTCGCTTCGCGGAACGGCACGCGATTGACCGCAACGACTTCCTTGCCTCGCTTCTTGAACTCGGCACCGAGGCCTTTTTCGATGTCGATGATCTGCGCGGTCGCACGGACTGCAGCTTCCTTGAGCACCTGGTCGAAGATTGCTTTATCGGCATCCGAAAGTTTGTTCCAGGCCGAGCCGCTAACGATGGTCAACAGCGCATCGGTAATGTGCCCGGTCAGAACGATGTACTTCTGCACCTCGTAGAACTTTTTCGCGTCGATCGTCGGCAGCGGATTCTCCTGCGCATCGACGGTGCCGTTTTGCAGCGCCAGATAAACCTCGGCAAACGCGATCGGCGTTGGATTGGCGCCGACCGCGCGCGGAAACATCGTGTACAGCGGCGCATCGGGCACGCGAATCTTCAGGCCCTTCATGTCTTCGGGCTTGTTGATCGCCCGGTTCGACGTGACGTGACGCTCGCCGTAGTAGGTAATCGCCACCACCTTGTTGCCGCCACTCTTCTGCCGATAGCCTTCAGCGAGCTCGCCGAACAGCGGACTGGTCGAGTACGCCTTCCAATGGTTGAAGTCTCGGAACATGAACGGCGCACCGCCGATTGCAAGCGGGCCGTAGGTGCGCCCAGCGAACAACTGTCCGGTGTAGATGATGTCGACCGTGCCGAGCGTCAAGCCCTGGTTGATATCGGTTTCCTTACCAAGCGTCGATGCCGGGAAGACTTCGACGATGTACCGGTTGTTGGTGCGCTTGGCGATCTCGTTGGCGGCCAGAACGGCCGCGGTGTGATACGGCTCGCTGGTCTCATACACATGCGCCCATTTGAGCTTGGTCTGTGCGTGCGCGCCGCCGAGCGCAATAAATGACAGCGCACCCACAATGATGATTTTTCGAAAGTTCAACTTCATGTTCTCCTCCGTGAATGATTCGGTGACGCGTTTCCTGCTTTACATCGTGGCGCCCAGCTGCCATGGAATGAACTCGCTCTGGCCGTAACCGAAGCGCTCGCTCTTGGTCTTTTCTCCCGAGGCGGTGGCTAGCATCAGCTCGAACAGTCGCCCACCGACATCTTCAATGGTCGCGGCGCCGTCGGCGATCTCACCGCAATTCAAATCGATGTCTTCCTGCTGACGCTGCCAGAGCTCGGTGTTGGTGGATAATTTCAGCGACGGCGACGGCGCGCAGCCGTACGCCGATCCGCGGCCGGTGGTAAACACGATCATGTTGGCGCCGCCCGCGACCTGCCCGGTCGCCGATACCGGGTCGTAGCCGGGCGTGTCCATGTAGACGAAACCGTGCGCGGTGACCGGCTGCGCGTATTCGACAACATCGACAAGATTCGTAGTTCCGCCTTTCGCCACTGCCCCTAAAGACTTTTCGAGAATCGTCGTCAGTCCGCCCGCCTTGTTGCCCGGTGATGGGTTGTTGTTCATTTCGCCGTGGTTGCGCGCGGTGTAGTCCTCCCACCACTTGATACGCTCGATCAGCTTTTCGCCGACTTCACGCGAAACGGCGCGCCGCGTCAGCAAATGCTCGGCGCCATAGATCTCCGGCGTCTCCGAAAGTATCGCCGTGCCGCCATGCGCGACCAGGCGATCGACCGCGTTGCCGAGCGCTGGGTTCGCGGTGATTCCCGAGTAACCATCGGACCCTCCGCATTGCAGACCGAGCATCAGGTGACTCGCAGGTACCGGCGTTCGAGCAACGCGATTCGCTGCAGGCAACATGTCCTTGACGATTGAAACACCGCGCCCGATGGCTTTCGCCGTACCGCCGACATCCTGCATGTTGTAACGCGCCAGCCGATCGCTCTCCTTCAACCCCTCGGCGCCAAGCAGTGATGTGATCTGGTTCGCCTCGCAACCGAGGCCGATAAAGATCGTCGCCGCAATGTTTGGATGGCGCGCATATCCTGCCATCGTCCGGCGCAGCACATCCATGCTTTCGCCCATGTCCATGCCGCAACCGGTGCCGTGTGTCAGCGCGATTACACCATCGATGTTTGGATAGTCAGCCAGTGCTTCGGGCCGGATGTCGGTCCGAAACTGATCAGCAACCGCGCGCGACACCGTGGCCGAGCAATTGACGCTCGAGATAATCGCAACGTAATTGCGCGTAGCCACCCGGCCGTCGTCGCGCACGATTCCCATGAAAGTGGCGGGCGAGTCGACCATCTGGGTCGGTTTCACATCGGCGCAAAAAGCGTAATCGCGCGCCGCGCCGCCTACATTGGCGCCGTGCTCACTGCCGATTCCCATGTTATGCAAGTGCACGTGTTCGCCGGCACGAATGTCGCGCGTCGCAAAGCCGATGATCTGGTTGTAGCGACGTACCGGCGCTCCGGCGGGGATCGCGCGCGCCGCGAGCTTGTGCCCGGGCGGCACCAGACCGATGACAGTCACACCTTCGCCCTTGACGAAGGTTCCTGACACGAGTTGACGGCGCGCAATCACCACGTCGTCGGCGGCGTTCAATCTCAATACCAGCGGAACTTCCTGCAGCACTTTTCCCCTCCTACATCGCCAACCGCGGCAGCCACAAACTGATGATCGGCAGGTATGTCACCAGCGCGAGGCTGATCAGCAGTGGCACCAGCCACGGCAGAATCGCCATCGTCGTGCGCTCAATCGACAGTTTGGCGACGCGCGCGAGAACGTACAACACCAGCCCCATCGGGGGATGCAGCAGGCCGATCATAAGATTAAGCACCATGATCAGCCCGAAGTGCACTGGGTCAATCCCCAGCTTCAGCACGATCGGCATCAGGACCGGAACCAGAATCGTAATCGCCGCCACCGGCTCCAGGAAGCAACCGACGAACAACATCAAGCCATTGGCCAGCAGCAGAAACACCCATGGATCCTGTGTGAACGAGAGCACCCAGCCCGCGATCAGCTCGGTTGTCTTCGTGACCGTCAGCATCCAGCCAAAGATCGACGCCGCGGCGACTATGAACAGCACGGTAGCCGTCGTCTCAATCGTGTCCATCGACACCTTGATCAGCATCTTCCAGTTCATCGAGCGAAACCAGACAACGCCGAGGAACAGCGACCAGACGCAGGCAGCGATCGCGCCCTCGGTCGCGGTAAATAGCCCCGTCGTCATGCCGCCGATCAGCAGCACCGGCGTGATGATCGGCAGCACGGCGTTGAAGCGAAAGTAGCGATCGGCGGCCAGCAACAACGCAAACGCGATGACGACTGTCCAGACCGGGTTCGTTCCCTGTTGCGTAGCAAGCCAGATCGCAGTCGGGAACCCGGCGACGATAGCGAGCTCCAGCAGCGCCTTGCCGATGCGCTTCCAATCAAACGCGATGTCGCCGCCCCACTTGTTCTTATGCGCAAAGAACGCGACCGTTGCCATCATCAGCAACGCCATCACAGCTCCCGGCAGGATGCCTGCCAGAAACAAGGCGCCGACCGACACGTTGGCGAACATCCCGTAGATCACGAACGGCAGCGACGGCGGAATAATCGGGCCAAGCGTTGCCGACGCCGCCGTCACTCCGACCGCGAACTCGAGGTCGTAACCGTGGTCTTTCATGGCCTTGATCTCGATCGTCCCCAACCCGGCGGCATCGGCGATCGCGGTACCTGACATGCCGGCAAAGATCACCGAACCGATCACGTTGACGTGCCCCAAGCCGCCCCGCAGCCAGCCGACCAGCGCGAGTGCAAAGTTATAGATGCGGTTGGTAATGCCGGCCGAGTTCATCAAGTTACCGGCGAGGATGAAAAACGGCACCGCCAGCAACGGGAACGAATCGATGCCGCTGACCATGCGGTGGATCACGACGAAATCGGGTACCAGGCCGGTCGCCATTACGAAAATCAGCGACGACCCCGCCATCGCAATGGCGACCGGAATACCGGAACCCATCATCGCGAGGAACAGCAGCTTGAAACCACCCGGGCTCATCGCGCTACTCTCACGTCGCGCTGTCCGCGAGTTCAGGCTGTTCGAGCACCGAAGCCTTGCGGCGCCAATTTGCGACCGCAACTTCGATTGAACGCCACGTCATCAGGGCGAAGCCCGCCAACACGACGCCGTAGACCAGTCCGATGGGTAGATTGATCACCGCCATCTGCTGGCCGCCGATTCGCATCAGTAGTTGAAACGTCAGCCACGTCGCATAACCAAGAAACAGCATTCGCGCGATATCAACCAGCACCGACATCACGCGCATTAACGGCGCGGGCAAGATGCGATAAAGAAAGTCGACCTGAATGTGATTGTTCTTGCGCACGCCGATCGTCGCGCCGATGAACACGGTGCATATCAGCAGGTAGCGCGCTATTTCCTCGGTCCAAGAAGCGGAATCGTTCAGCGCATAGCGCGTGAAGAACTGCAGGAAGATCACGAACGACAGGGCCCAGAAGAACGCGAAGGCAATCCATTCCTCAAATCGGTAAATTCCGATATCGATCGGCGCGTCGTGGACGTCGAACTCGCCGCTAGCGGTCAGCACGTGTTCGTCGGCATCGCCCAATGTTGCAGGTTTCACGGGCTTCACGGGTTCAGGCTGCGCCATTTCCGGCCCGCTGTCGTTTTTTTGATGCCGGACTTTGCGTAGTCCAGCTCTTCTGAAAGCGGCGCGCCGCCTGGTCCATGTGCCGGCGCATGGTTGCACGCGCCCCGACTGAATCGTGTGCCTCGATCGCAACCATCACGGCCTGGTGCTCGACGATCGCGGCGTCCCACAGGTCGGGCGTATCGAAGTGATGCTCGAGTTGGAGAAACAACGGACCGGTGCGCTGATCCCATAAAGTGCGCACGACCAGCGCTAGCGCGCTGTTACCGCAGGCCTCGGCCATCTGCAGATGAAATTTGCGATCGTTTTCAAGCGGCATCACGTTGCGCCTGCGATCGCGAATCATCGCGGTCAACGCGGCCCGCATGCGCCGGATCTGCGCCGGACTCGCATTTTTAGCCGCCAATGCCGCACACTCAGACTCGAGCAGGCGGCGTGCACTGATCAACTCGAAGGGACCCGAATCGGCAGCCAGACGAGCCGCCTTCAGGCCGCCTACGCGCGCTACATAAACTCCGGATCCCACCCTCACATCGACGTAGCCTTCAACCTCCAGTGCAATCAACGCTTCGCGTACCGAGGGCCGGCTCACCTTCAGCATCGCCGCTAGGTCGCGTTCCGGCGGCAGCCGCTGCCCCGGCTCGTATTCGCCGCGCTTGATCAAGCGCCCGATCTGCTCGGCGATACGCCGATAGAGCCTTTGCGGTTCGACGGCCTGGATCGGCATGCTGGCAATTGGACAATTCGCGGGAGGGTTGCTTAAACTGCCGGCAGCTGGTCAAGTGGTCAGACCAATTTGAGTTTCAATTCTGGCGGACGAGCTTCACACGCGGCCCCAGCAGTGTCAAGCAGTGCGGAGGATGGATGGATGGCCGCTTGCATGGAAAAACGGTGCTCGTCACCGCCGCAGCTCAGGGGATGGGACAGGCTGCAGTGCTCGCGTTCGCACGCGAGGGCGCGCGCGTGATCGCCACTGACCTGAAAGAAGAGTTGCTCGCGAATCTGCCCTCTTCGATGACGAAGAGTCAGCTCGACGTGCTCGACGACAGCGCGGTCGCCGCGCTGGTCGAGCGCATCGGCGCGGTTGACGTGTTGTTCAACTGCGCCGGCTACGTACATCAGGGCACGATTCTCGATTGCGCCATCAAGGATTGGGATTTCAGCTTCGCTCTGAACGTGCGCAGCATGTTCGTGATGACCAAGGCAATGCTGCCGAAGATGATCGCGGCCGGCGGTGGCACGATATTGAACATGGCTTCCGTCGTAGGAGCCAGCAAAGCAGCGCCGAACCGTCTCGCATACGCCGCCAGCAAGGCGGCGGTTGTCGGGTTCACGCGTGCGCTTGCGATCGATCACGTCAAGCAAAACATTCGCGTCAATTGCATATGTCCCGGCACCGTCGACACGCCGTCGCTCGGAGACCGCATCCTGGCATTTGCCGATCCGGTGCAAGCGCGTAAGGATTTCGTTGGGCGGCAGCCGATGGGTCGCCTAGCTACCGCAGAGGAAATTGCGGAAACCTTTGTCTATCTAGTGTCCGACGAGTCGTCATTCATGACCGGCCAGGCTGTCTTCGTCGACGGCGGCATGTCTCTTTAAAAGAAAGCAAAAAAAAAATGAAACTGTTGCGCTACGGCCCCGCGGGCTACGAAAAACCCGGCGTGCTCGACGCCGCCGGCAAGATACGCGACCTATCGGGCGTCATCGAACAGACCGACAGCGCACACCTCGCGCCGCGTGAATTGAAGAAGATCTCGCAGATGAAACTTGAATCGCTGCCGCTGATATCCGGCTCGCCACGGCTCGGCGTACCGTACATCGGCATCGGCAAGTTCATCGCGATCGGACTTAACTTCGCTGACCACGCGGCCGAGGCCGGAGCTCAGGTGCCGAAGGAGCCGATCGTCTTCATGAAGGCAACGACGTGTATCAACGGTCCGAACGATGACATCATCATTCCGAAGAATTCCACCAAGACCGACTGGGAGGTAGAACTCGGCGTCGTCATCGGCACCGTGGCGCAATACGTGAACATCGCACGCGCGCTCGATCACGTCGCCGGCTACTGCATCGTCAACGACGTCTCAGAGCGCCAGTTTCAACTCGAACGTGGCAGTCAGTGGGATAAAGGCAAAGGCTGCGATACTTTCGGCCCGATTGGTCCGTATCTGGTCACGCGCGACGAAGTACTCGATCCGCAGAAGCTCGACATGTGGCTCGACGTAAATGGCCAGCGCATGCAGCGCGGCAACACATCGACGATGGTGTTCGGCTGCGCGCACTTGGTCAGCTACGTCAGCCAGTTCATGACGTTGATGCCGGGTGACATCATTACCACCGGCACGCCCCCCGGCGTCGGCATGGGGCAGAAACCCCCACGCTATTTGCAGAATGGTGACTTGATCACGCTTGGAATTGCGGGCTTGGGCACGCAACGACAGTCCGTACGCGCGTACTCCTAACCAGCCCGCGGTGAAGTTGATGAAACCGCAAGTCCTCGTCATTGCACCGCTTTACAAGCCGGCGCAGGAAACGCTGGAGGCAACTCATGCGACCCATCTATTGTTCAAGGCGAATGATCGCGATGCATTGATTGCGCAGGTGGGGTCTCGCATCGACGTTGTGGTTACCAGCGGCGGCGGCGCGGGCATCAAGCGCGCGCTGATCGAACAACTTCCGACGCTCAAACTGATTGCGTGCTTTAGCGTCGGGCTCGATTCGGTCGACTTGGTTGCCGCGCGCGAACGCGGCGTCGCAGTGACCAACACACCCGACGTGTTAACCGACGATGTCGCCGACCTTGCCGTTGGATTGATGCTCGCCACAGCACGCCGCATCGCGGCCGCGGACCGGTTCGTGCGCAGCGGCGGTTGGCTGAAGGAGGCATTTCCGCTGACCGAGAAGATGAGCGGCAAACGCCTCGGCATCGTAGGCATGGGTCGTATCGGGCAGGCGATCGCCCGTCGTGCGGCCGCGTTCGACATGAAGGTCGCCTGGCACGGCCCGGCGCGCAAGGATCTGCCCTACCGTTTCGAGCCACAGCTGATCGAGCTCGCGCGCGCGGTTGATTTTCTGGTGGCCGCCTGTCCGGGTGGCGCAGCCACACGCGGGTTGATCAGCCGCGACGTGCTGATCGCGCTTGGTGCGAAAGGGATCTTCATCAACATCTCGCGCGGCTCGGTCGTCGACGAGACGGCGATGGTTGAATTGCTCGTCAACCGTCAACTGGGCGGCGCCGGCCTCGACGTATTCGTCGACGAACCGCGCGCCCCAACCGCCCTGTTCGATCTCGACAACGTCGTGCTGCAACCGCATCAAGCAAGTGCAACCCATCAAACGCGCGGCGCGATGGCGCAGCTGGTGCTCGACAATATCGCCGCCTACGCGGCAGGTCGACCTCTGCTGACGCCTGTCAACTGAACTAGATCACATGTTGCCGCTGGCTGGTCGGAGGCGCCCTTATCGCGCCGCGCTGTTGACGCGCGTCTGCGTGCGAGACCAGGCCAGGAACTTTTCAAAATCGCCGTCGAAAGCGCGCTTTTTGAGCTCCTCGTAGACGACCGAGCAGACAGCCGCCTCACCCCCGGTCACTGACCCGCGCATTGCGCGAGCGTTACAGTCCAGGTAAATCGTTTTCAATTCGGCCACCGTCAGTGGCTTTCCTTCGTCCTTTTCGGATTGGGCGTAACCCGCGGGACTGAACAGCGACGTACAAACAACCATTGCCACACAGGCGGTCTTGCGCAGGGCGGCGACCGCGGTAGGCGTCGAAGTAACTGATTTCATCATTTTGCTCCGGTTGACTCCGGCTCATGCCGGCAGACAGGAGCTTCTGATGACGCGCCCCACGGATTGCCCACAGGTTCGAAAAGTGGTCGCCGGCGGCACAATGAGCCGAAGCGACCCGGGTTCAACGGACCAGGCAAGGACGTTTCGGATCGAATTTCCAACCGGGAATCAAGAATTGCATTGCCGCCGCGTCGTCACGCGCACCGAGTCCGTGCTGCAAATAGAGCCGGTGCGCCTTCTCGACCTCGACCATGTCGAGCTCGACGCCGAGGCCCGGTTTCTTCGGTAAATCAACGAACCCGCCACGGATCGGCAGCGGCTCCCTCGTCAAGCGTTGGCCGTCCTGCCAGATCCAGTGCGTATCGATCGCGGTCACCTTCCCTGGCGCGGCGGCGCCGACGTGCGTGAACATCGCGAGCGATACGTCGAAGTGATTGTTCGAGTGCGAGCCCCACGTCAATCCCCAGTCGCGGCACGTTTGCGCAACGCGCACCGATCCGGCCATCGTCCAGAAGTGCGGATCAGCGAGCGGAATGTCGACCGACTGCAGCGCGAGGGCGTGCACCAGCTGCCGCCAATCGGTCGCCACCATGTTGGTGGCCGTCGGCAACCCCGTGGCGCGTCTGAACTCGGCCATCACTTCACGCCCGGAAAAACCTTCCTCGGCGCCGCACGGATCTTCCGCGTACGCAACGACATCTCGCATATCCCGCATCAGGCGTACTGCGTCCTTCAACAACCACCCGCCGTTAGGATCTAGCGTGACGCGCGCTTGCGGAAAGCGTTCGTGCAACGCTGTCACGGCCTCGATTTCAGCTTCCCCGGCCAGCACCCCGCCCTTTAGCTTGAAGTCGTTGAAGCCGTAGCGCCCGTACGCTGCTTCGGCCTGACACACGATTGACTGAGAAGTTAATGCCGCGGCGTGTCGCACACGAAACCACGCGTTGTCCGCCTGCGGCTCGCTGGCCTGATCAACATAAGGAAGATCGGTCTTCGTGCGATCGCCGACAAAAAACAAATAACCGAGCATCTCGACGCGCTCGCGCTGCACGCCTTCGCCCAGCAGTGCAGCGACCGGCACACCAAGGTGCTGGCCGAGCAAGTCGAGCAACGCAGATTCGATAGCGGTCACCGCATGGATCGTCGTGCGCAGATCGAAGGTCTGCAGCCCGCGCCCACCCGCGTCGCGATCGGCAAATTGGCGCTGCACGCGCTGCATCACACCCTGTTGCGCGCCCAGCGGCTGACCGACAACGAGCCCGCGTGCGTCTTCCAGTGTCTGGCGAATCTTTTCGCCGCCCGGTACTTCGCCGACGCCGGTACGCCCCGCACTATCGGTCAGGATCAGCAGGTTGCGCGTGAAAAACGGGCCGTGCGCGCCGCTCAGGTTCAGCAGCATGCTGTCGCGGCCCGCGACAGGGATCACGCGCAAGTCAGTGACTTGCGGCGTCGACGCAACGGGCATGATCAATCGGCGGTGATCTTCCGGGTTTCGATCACCTGCTTCCAACGCGCGTACTCCTGCTGCTGGAAAGCGGCGAACTGCGCTGGCGTGTTGGCGACGATTTCAAACCCGATCGAAGTGAACTGCTGCCTGACCGCCGGGTCATTGAGCGCAGCGACGATTCCTGCGTGCATCTTGTCGCGCACGTCTGCCGGCAGCCCTTTGGGCCCGACGACGGCTTGCCACGAATAGACGTCGACGCCTTTGATGCCTGCCTCGGTCAGTGTCGGCACGTCGGGCAGCAGCTCGGAGCGCTTCGCGCTGGTAATCGTGAGCGCCTTTAGCTTGCCCGACCTTACCAGCGGCATCGCGGTATTGATGTTCATGAACGACGCGTCGACCTGGCCACCTAGCAGGTCAGACAGTGCCGGCGCACCTCCTTTGTAGGGAATATGCAGGCCAGTCGTACCCGTCTGCAGCCAGAACAACTCCGCGGTCAGATGATCGCTCGAGCCATTGCCCGCAGAAGCAAAGCTCATCTTGCCCGGGTTCGCCTTGTGAAAAGCAACAACGTCGGCGAGCGATCTATGCGGAGATGCAGCCGGCACTACCAGGACATTCGGTGCGTGAACCGCCACTGTGATCAGATCGAAGTCCTTCAGTGCGTCGTACTGCATCGGCTTGATCAGATGCGGCACGATCACGAGCGGGCCCAGCGACGTCACGAGGAACGTGTAACCGTCGGGCGCTGCTCGCTTGACGTACACCGCGCCAATGGTCCCGGTCGCACCCGGCTTGTTGTCCACTACAAACTGTTGTCCATAGGCTGCGGTGAGCTTGGGAGCGAGGGCGCGCGCGATGGAGTCGGTGGAACCACCCGGTGGAAACGGGACCACCAGGGTGACCGGCTTCGAAGGCCACGTCTGTGCCTGAACCTCGTTGACCCCTGCCACCGCGGCGAACGCGATCGCGAAAGCGGTTAAAAACTTCTTCATTAATGTGTCTCCTTGGGTGTGGATCTGACGAAGCTGCGGCGCCTCCCCACTATGTTAGACAATTGGCTCAGCCCAATGCCGCGCGGGCGAGGAGATCCGATGAACGATGCCGTGATCGCTGAAATGCCTGCCGCAACACGCAGCAGGGAGCCGCGGACGATCCGCATGCACGAGCGCGACAACGTCGCCATCGTCGCCAACGACGGTGGCTTGACGCCGGGCGCCGTCTAACGTCTGGCCTGGTATTGCGCGACCGCGTTCCGCAAGGCCACAAGGTCGCTCTGGTCGATCTGGCTGCCGATGCGCCGGTGTTGCGCTATGGCATTCCGATCGGCTACGCACTGAAGGTCATTCCTGCCGGCAGCTTGGTTCACGAGCGGCTGCTCAGAATGCCGGCAGCACGCGAGCTCGATAACTTGCCGATCGCAACCGTCAAGCCCCAACCGCAGGCGCCGCTCGAGGGCTACACCTTCGACGGCTATCGCAATCCTGACGGCTCGGTCGGCACGCGCAACATCCTGGCAATCACGACCACCGTGCAATGCGTTGCGGGCGTGGTGGACTTTGCGGTACAGCGCATCAAGACCGAGCTGCTGCCGCAGTTTCCGAACGTCGATGACGTGATCGGGCTCGAGCACACCTATGGCTGCGGCGTCGCGATCGATGCACCGGAAGCCGAGATCCGATTCGCACGTTGCGCAACATCAGCCTGAATCCGAACTTCGGCGGCGAAGTAATGATAGTGAGCCTAAGACGGGACCCTGCTGAAGTCCGCTTTTCGGCAGTGAACGTCCGCTCAGGTCTCACGCGGGATGGTCACCCGGTAAGCGTGCATGGGAGAGACTCGGATCAGCACTGGTAGCTCGTGCAGCGGCGACTGCGGCAGCTCCACAATATCGGCCGATCGCAGCGCGGTTCCCTAGTCACAGATCGTTGACCGTTTCGTGCTCGGCCGGAAGAATGATTTCAAGCAGCTCGCAATCATCGGACCAGCCGAGAACGGTGTGACGGATGCCCGGCGGTTGGATCCAGCACGAGCCCTCCTTCATGACATGCGCGCCCTGTCCTTCAAACTCGCTTTTGAACCAGCCTTTGAGCACATAAACGAGCTGAAACTGAACATCGTGATGGTGACGCTCGCTCCGGTCTTCGGTGAACGGCGCGGTCATGCGGATCACATGCGCAGTCGCCAGCCCATGGGTCGCCGCCGCGATGCCGAGATCTCGATAGGCTGAATAACTGCGCAGCCCGCCCGTCTTGAAATCCTTTTCGTCGAGATGGCTAACGTGGAAGCTCTGGGTAGACCTAACAGCGACATCTTTCATGGCAACTCCTAGCGATACGAAGGGAAATTAGAACCCCGTTTTCCGCCAAATGGCAAATACCGAAAGCACGGCAAGCTCCGCCAATCTCGCCCGGCATTCTCATCCGTAGTGCCGGCTACTTTTCCTCGTGCATAGTCCACCGCGTCACGCCGCAATCATGACGATCAGGTCGTGGTCTCGGCCGGGTGCGGGAACGGGAAAGCCGAGGCCGGGAACAATGGTGCGCCGACGAGGGGCATCGCAAGGGCGGTAGAGCAGGGCCATGGAGTATTCGGATCAACGATCAGTGGCGGATATGCTTTAAGTTGGCCAGAGGTGACGCGACCGACGTAAAGATCGTCGACTATCACTAGGAGAATAATGATGCGCAAAGTACCTTACCCAATACCTGGCGAGATCTTGCGCGAGGAGTTTCTTGAGCCGATGGGCATCAGTAAGTATCGCTTGGCACAGGCGATCCACGTGTCGCCCACACGTATTGTGAAATCGTTGCGGGTGAACGCGCTATTACTGCCGACACCGGCCTTCGTTTGTCGCGCTTCTTCGGCCTCAATGATGGCTTCTGGCTAGGTCTGCAGGCGGATTACGACGTTGCCCGAACTCGCGATGCTCTTGGCCTCGAGCTGGAACAGATCGAAGTCTTCGGTGTGGCGTAGTTGAAGCGGGGTCACCAATGGGGGATGTCACCGAACTATTGAAGCGCGTGCGACAGCACGACCGCGCAGCGCTCGACGAGCTGGTAACTCTGATGTACCCGGATCTACATCGCATGGCGCGCAATCGGCTGGCGCAGAACGACACCATTACGCTGCTCGATACGACTTCGATGGTGCACGAGGTCTATCTGCGCCTGTCCGGTGCGGGACGAATTGAAGCCCAGTCGCGCCCGCAGTTCATCGTCTACGCCGCGCAAGTCTTGCGTTCGGTGATGGTGGATTTCGCGCGTAAGCGACGCGCCGAGCGGCGCGGGGGTGGACAAGCCAATGTCACTCTGTCCGATGAACTCGCGGCTGGTCTAGGCGGAACCGATGAAGACATCGAACGCGTGAGCGACGCGCTCGACGAGCTAGCGGAAACTGACCCGCGCCTGAAGCATGTGATCGAAATGCGGTACTTTGGCGGCTTCAATGACCAAGAGATCGCCGAGGCGCTCGACGTTACCGACCGAACGGTGCGGCGCGACTGGGAGCGCGCGCGGTTGCTGCTGTCGGTGGCGCTGAAAAAATAATCTACGCCATGTCCGGATTGGCGCCGCCACCGCGTCCTTGTACTTGATGCGTTGCCAATAACGCGATCTCGAGGTGCCGCTACGTCTTCACCTACGCAAGTTGAGCAGCAATCAACCGCGGCCACTACACGGCCGCAGCTTTCGTCCGGCGACTGGAGTCGCTTGAATCGCCTGCTTGCGCAGGCGCTTGAGATCGATGCCCAACACCGAGACGAATGGCTAGCCGCCCTTCCTGAATCGGACCGCGATCTTGCTCCGGTGTTGGAGCAACTGCTGGCGCAGGCAAGCACGTCGGAGGCAATGCAGACCAGCGACGCCATGCCGCGCCTGCGGTCTGATGCGTTACGCGAGACTGCATCCGCGGCCGCTGCACGATGCATCGACGAACAGCCCGGAACGCGGGTCGGGCCGTATCGGTTGCTGCGCGCGCTGGGCACCGGCGGCATGGGCACCGTGTGGCTGGCCGAACGCCCTGACGGCGTGATCGAGCGACAGGTCGCGCTCAAACTGCCGCACGCCGAATGGACCGATCGCGGTTTGGCTGACCGCATGGCGCGCGAGCGCGCCGTGCTCGCCTCGCTGAATCATCCCAACATCGCCCAACTGTTCGACGCGGGCTGGGCGAGCGACGGGCGTCCTTATCTGGCTCTCGAGTACGTCGAGGGCGAACCGATCGATACCTGGTGCCGTCGCCAGCAACTCGCACCGGCGGCGCGAATGCGTCTGTTCGTCGACGTCGTACGCGCGGTCGCGTTTGCACACGCCAAGCTCGTCATCCATCGCGACATCAAACCGAGCAACGTGCTCGTCACCGAGGAAGGCCGCGTCAAGCTGCTCGACTTCGGCATCGCCAAGCTGCTGAGCGCGGATGCGATGCTGACCGAAGAAACCGCGCTGACACGCTTCGCGGGGCGTGCGCTGACGCTGAACTACGCGGCCCCCGAGCAAGTGCTGGGACAGCCCATTTCGACGGCGGCCGACACCTACTCCCTGGGCGTGATGCTGTTCGAGCTGATGACCGGCGAGCGACCCTATAACCTGCAGCGCGATTCGCGCAGCGCGCTGGAAGACGCCATCGTCAATGCCGAGATTCCGGCGCCGAGCAGCGTGACCGCCGACAAAGCGACGGCGCGCATCCTGCGCGGCGACCTCGACACGATCATCCTGAAGGCCCTGCGCAAGCAACCCGAGCAGCGGTATGAGACCGCTGCCGCATTTGCGGATGACATCGAGCGCTGGCTTGACCAGCGCCCGGTGCGCGCGCAGCGTGCGAGCAACTGGTATCGGAGTCGGCGCTTCCTGCTGCGGCATCGGCTGGGCGTGATGACGGGAACCGTTGCGTTCAGCGCGCTGCTGGTCGGCGGAGGCATTGCACTATGGAAGACCTCAGCGGCCGACGAGGAAGCGGCCCGCGCGAATGCCGTCCGGGACTTCGTGCTGTCGATCATCGCGCAGGCCGATCCTGCCGCAACTCGCGAAACACGCGCGGCCGACTTGACGCTGCTGACCACCGCCGAGAGCCGTCTCACTCAGGAACTCGTCCGGCGCCCCGAACTCACTCTGGAGCTTCGGCTCGCGATCGCGAACGCCTATCGCAATCGAGGCGAGTTCAATCGTGCGAGCGAAACGCTGCGCCTCGCAATCAACGAAGCAAGAACTGCGCTGCCCGCCGATGACTTGAACCTGATGCGCGCTTGGGTGCGCATCGCCGACTGGCAGGTGATCGACCACGACGAAGTCAAGCGCGAACTCGATGCCACGATTGGTCGGGCGCGCTTGCTGGGTCGTCGCGGTGCGCAACTTCTGGTCGAGGGCCTTTCCGCCCGGGCACTGATTCGTCGTTGGAAGGGTCTTCCCGAGGAGGGTCTTGCGGATGTGCGGGAAGCTCACGCAGTCGCGGTTCGACACTTCGGTCCTGGCAGTCCCCTGGCGCTGGATGCGGTCGGCATGATTGGGGAGTTGGGGTCTTACGGTGATGAATTGCTGCCGCTGATCGAGTCAGCCTACAAAGCCGCGCTCGACAACCCTGACTTGAGTTCCGCGCATCCGAGCAGGACTTGGATTCAGTCGGCATACGGCACAGCGCTTTGCGTTACCGGACGCGGACGAGAAGGCCTGGAGTTGTTGCACGCTTCCGAACGGATCGCTCGAGAGCACCATGGAGGCAGCTTGCCGACTGAGCATGCTCTTGGCGCCATGCGGGTTGGCTTCTATGTGACCGGCGACGCACGCGGAGCAATGGCCGCCGCGAAGGAGGCTTTAGCACTTGCAACCTCGCGAGAACGACCGGGCGCTTTCAACCGTTCTCTTAGAACAAACATGTTCGTCATTGCGGCGATCGATGCCCGGCAAATCGATGAAGCAATGCCTCTGGTATCAGAATTAGAAGCGCGTATCACACGACCAGAGGGTGCCCGACCTGACCGTGCCCCTTTTTTACTCAGCTCGAGCAAAGTATGGTTGATGAATCTTGCAGGCGATACGGTGGGTGCAGAGGACCTCGCGGCAAGAACCATCGCCATGCCCGACGCAATCAGCCAAATACCCGCCGTCGCGAGGGATATCCGGCTCGGTTGGAGTTTCGCACTGCGACAGAATGGAAAAGCCCTTGAAGCCGGGAAACTGCTCGCCGCCTTGCCCGACGCGCGGCTGGGAGATTTCAACGAAGACGAGAATTTCCTCAGCGAGTCGGCCGCGGTTCGGCTCGCCGTCGGAGATGCATTGGAAGCGCTTGGCCTCGCGGATCGTGCGCTGGCGCTTTTCGAGCGGATTCGGTTGCAAGTCGACCCGGCGCTGTCCGATCTTTTGGTGACGCGCGGACGAACGCTGCTGGCTCTGAAGCGTCCCGCCGAGGCGCGTGAGGCATTTCGCGTCGCTGCTGACTTCTGGCGGGGATACGACGACAAGAGCCATTGGTCGGCCGAAGCCAGTTACTGGCTGGCCCGGGCCTTGATTGAGAGCGGCGATCGCGCGACCGGCCAGCCGATGCTGAACGCGATGCGGACGAGG
>JBBQQC010000026.1:0-39432 GCA_038216465.1 Burkholderiales bacterium
GATCGACCAGCGGCAGCTTGCGGCCCTTCATGCGCGCGGCGATCGGTGCACCGTAGTCGTCGTTGGCCCGCTCGTCGTAGATATCGTCGCGGTAGCTGGGGTTCTTCTCGAACACCATGCGCGATGAGCGCCTCCAGTCGACCAGGCGGTAGGGCCCGGTGCCGACCGGATTCGCGAGCATCTGCTTGTCGTCGTACATCTCGTCCACTTCGCGGGCGACGGCGCCAAGGAACGAGTTGTCGGCCAGGTTGTGATGAAAACGCGGCCCCGGTTCCGCCATTCTTATCTGAAATGTGTAGCGGTCGAGCGTACGGATGCCGTCGACTTCACGGTCGTAGTCGAACTTCGCGCCCTTGAGCGCTGCCGCACGGATCTCGACCATGCCGAGCAGCTTCGCATTCTGCAGCAGATAGATGCGCGGGCTCTTGAACTTCGGGTTGTAAAAGCGCTTGATTGAATAGACGTAGTCCTGCGCCACCAGCTCGCGCTTGTTGCCTCCGAAGGCGGCATGATCCTGAAAGTAAATGCCCGGACGGATGCGCACCGTGATGGTAGTGAAGTCCGCCGACAGTTCGGGCAGCGCAGCCGCAGTGTTCGTGACAATCGTGGCCGGGCGGGCGATGAAGTCGTAGGCGAGCGGCGCATCGAAGATGTTGGCCATCACAGTGCTCGAATAAAAGTCCTGCACCTGCGCCGGATCGAAGCCCGTTTCGGCGGCGCGAAACGCGTAGCGCATAACTTTCTGTGCTTTATCACGGTTCGGTTGGGCAGACACGCGATGCGACGCAGCCGCTGGCAACGCCAGCAGAGACTTCGCAAACGCACGCCTGCCATTCGAAACTCGTCTCGTCATTCAAACGTGCTCCGCATCGTGCCGACTTGTGCTGAAAGCCGGCAACGGCATAATCCGCGCTTCCGCGCATCCGAAAGCAGTTCGGTTGGCCGCATACATCTTACGCAGACTGTGGCAGATGATCCCGACCCTTGGCGGGGTCATTCTGTTTGTGTTCTTTCTGTTCAAGTTCTTCGGTGGCGACCCTGCAGAGATTCTCGGCGGCCTGCTGGCGACACCGGAGCAGATCGACGCCATCCGCCAACAGCTTGGCCTGAACGATCCCTGGTACGTGCAGCTGTGGATCTTCGTCAAATCAATTTTCACCTTTAACTGGGGCAACAGCTGGGCCACCGGCGAAGCAGTCAGCAACATCTTCCGCACCCGGCTGCCGGCCACGTTGACGGTGATGATTCCGATCCTGATCCTGGATACCGTGCTCGGAATCATCGCCGCGATGGCGGTGGCGTACGTGCGCGGCTCGGTGACGGATCGAGCGATCATGGTGATTACGACCGTCATGCTGTCGATCTCGTTCCTCGTCTACATCATCGTTGGTCAGTGGCTGTTCGGGTTTTACCTTGGGTGGTTCCCGGTGCAGGGATGGAGCGATAGCTTCATCACCAATCTGACCCATTACGCGGTGCTACCCGTCAGCCTGGCGGTATTCGTTTCACTGGCGCCACAGACGCGGCTCTACCGCAGTTTCTTTCTTGACGAAATCAACCAAGACTACGTACGAACTGCGCGCGCCAAAGGCGTCAGTGAAAACCGCGTGCTGTTCACACACGTGCTGCGCAATGCAATGATTCCGGTGCTGACCAATGTGGCGCTGCAATTACCTGGCGTTTTTGTCGGCTCGTTCCTAATCGAAGTGTTCTTCTCAATTCCGGGATTGGGACGCGAAATCCTGCTGGCGGTAAACCGCAGCGACTATCCGGTGATTCAGGCCGTGACGATTTATCTGGCGGTGCTGACGATGCTGATCAATCTGGCGGCAGACGTGCTCTATAAGGTTGTCGATCCGAGGGTCGTTCTCAAGTGATTCCCGCCGCCGTGATCGAATCGATTCGCGTGCCGCCCGAGCCGACGCGCTCGCGCGGCGTATGGGCCACGGCATGGCGGCGATTGAAAACAGATCGATTCGGCGTCGTGTCGCTGGTGATCGTCGCGGCATTCGTGCTGCTGGTGCTGCTGTCGTTCCTCGGCATCGTCGCCGGCGATTGGCAGAGAGAAGTTGCCGTGCCCGATGCACCACCGACGTTCTTGGGCCCGCAAGCGATGCTGACGGACACCGACCCGTTGGCGAGCGTGGTTGCGAAAGACGCGCAGCCGGTGGACCTCACCGACATCGATCCGCTGGCGCCCAAGTACGAGGAGTGGAAGGCGCGCGCCGCGAAGATTCAAATTGCAGATCCACCGCGCGCTGACACACTGCCGTTCGGCGCCGATCGGCTCGGTCGCAGCGTGCTGGACAAAGCGATAAAGGGCGCCGAGGTTTCGATCTTCGTCGGGCTGTTTGCAGCGTTGCTGGCGACCGTTATCGGCACGATCCTCGGCGCGCTTTCGGGCTATATCGGCGGCAAGGTCGGCGATTTTCTCGAGTGGGTCTACAACGTTTTCACTTCGATCCCCGACATTCTGTTGATCTTCGCGTTCGCGGCGGTGCTTGGGCGCGGGATCAGCACCGTGATCTTGATCCTCGGCCTGGTTGGTTGGACCGGGATGTACCGTCTGGTGCGAGCCGAATACATCAAGCACCATAACCGCGAGTACGTACGCGCCGCGGAGGCAATCGGTACCAGCCATTTGTCGCGCATGTTCGTGCACATCCTGCCAAACGTCAGTCACGTCGTGCTGGTAAGGATGTCGCTGTATGTCGTCGGCTTTATCAAGGCCGAGGTTATTCTGTCGTTCCTCGGCCTCGGTGTTCCGGTCGATCAGGTTTCATGGGGCACCATGCTGTCCGAAGCGCAGGCCGAGCTCGTACTCGGGCACTGGTGGCAACTCGCTGCCGCCACGATCTTCATGGCGACGTTCGTGACAGCGTTTTCGCTATTCACCGACGCGCTGCGCGATGCGCTGGACCCGAAATTACGATGACCAACCTGGTTTCGGTGCGGGACCTGCACGTTTCTTTCAGGCTTGGTAAACACAAGATTGCCGAAGCGGTGCGCGGGATCAGTTTCGATGTGCCAGAGAATTCGACAGTTGCACTGGTAGGCGAGTCCGGCTCCGGTAAGAGCGTGACGGCAATGGCGATCGTCCAATTGCTGCCGGAGAACGCGATTATCGGCCCGACCAGCCGCATCGAGTTCGATGGCCGCAACGTGCTGACCGCATCGGATGGCGAACTGCGCGCAATCCGCGGCAACGCTATCTCGGTCGTGTTTCAGGAGCCGATGACGTCGTTAAACCCGGTGTTCACCGTAGGCTGGCAGATTGCCGAAGTGCTGAAGCTGCACACTGACCTAGCCGGGCGTGCGCTGCACGATCGGATCATCCAGCTACTGAACGAAGTAGGCATCCCGGAGCCGAAGGCGAGGGTCGATGCGTATCCGCACGAGCTCTCGGGTGGGCAACAACAGCGCGTGATGATTGCGATGGCGATCGCGTGCGAGCCGAAGCTGCTGATCGCTGACGAGCCCACTACGGCGCTCGACGTCACCGTCCAGCGGCAGATACTCGAGTTGATCGCACGGCTGCAGACGAGCCACCGGATGAGCGTGCTGTTCATCAGCCACGACCTTGGACTCGTCGGCGAGATTGCCGATCAGGTGGTGGTGATGCGCGAAGGCAGCGTGCGCGAGTCGGGCCCGGTCGATCAAATTTTCGGTGCGCCGCAGGATGCGTACACGAAAGCACTGCTGATGTGCCGGCCGCGGCTCGACGTCAAGCCGAAGCGATTGCCGGTCATCGACGACTTCATGCGCAGCGACCATGCGCCGCAAATCGTTTTGCAGTCACGCCAGTCGCGGCCGCAGGAAGGAGCACCGCTGGTCGAAGCTAAAGGATTGCGCAAGGAATATCGCCTTAAGACAGGCTTGTTCGAGCACAAGACGATCGAAGCGGTGAAGGAAGCGAGTTTCAGTTTGTATCCGGGCCGCACGCTCGGTGTGGTCGGCGAGTCGGGCTCGGGCAAGACGACTGTCGGCATGATGCTGATGCGGTTGACGCCGGCGACCAAGGGGCAGGTGCTTTACAACGGCGTCGACCTGCTGACGCTGTCGGACCGGCAGATGATGGAGTACCGGCGCAAGATCCAGATCATCTTTCAGAATCCGTACGCGAGCCTGAATCCGCGTTTTACCGTCGGCCAGATTCTGACCGAGCCGATGAAGATTCATGGTATCGGCGGCGGCGATCAGGAAAGGTTTTCGATGGCCGTCGCGTTGGCACGGCGCGTTGGGCTGGCCGACGACAGCGTTCACAAGTATCCGCATGAATTTTCCGGTGGACAGCGGCAGCGGATCGCGATTGCGCGCTGTCTGTCGATGAAGCCCGACGTGCTGATCTGCGACGAGTCGGTGTCGGCGCTCGACGTTTCCGTGCAGGCCACCGTACTCAATCTGCTGCTCGACCTACAGGACGAATTCGGCATGACCTACATTTTCATCAGCCACGATCTGGCGGTCGTGAAGTACATGGCCGATGACATGCTGGTGATGAATCAGGGCGCGATCGTCGAGCGTGGCAATGCCGATGCGATTTACGCCGCGCCTCAGAACGAATACACGCAGAAACTGCTGAACGCGATTCCGCGCGGCTATGTTCCGCATGGCGCGGCCGCGGCCGGACCAGCGACTCGCGCGAGCTAGCTTCGCGCATGAATGGCCGCAAGCTTGCCGACGCGCTCGGCCGCGTCATCAACCTGCGTGCCGATCTCGAAGCCGACGCGCAGCACAAGAAGCGCTGGGTCGCGCTCAAGCAATGGCAAATTGAGCGCTTGCGGTCAACCTACGCCGATCTGCTTGCGAGCAAGCGCTATAAGCGTGCAGCCGAGTTCTTTCTCGAGGAATTGTATGGAGCAAAGGACGTCGATCGGCGTGACACGGAAGCGCAGAAGGTCGCGCCGAAGCTTTCGACGCTGCTGCCGGCGCGTGCGATCGACACATTGCTCCTCGCCGTGCAGTTGGAAGAGATCGCCGAGCAGTTCGACATCGAGATGGCGCGGGTCATCGAGTTGCCGATCACGGCGCAGAGCTACGCACAGGCCTATCGCGCGACGGGATCCGAAACAGAACGCGTGCGTCAGATTGAACTTGCGAACCGGATCGGCAAGGCGCTCGAGAAGCTCGCAAAGGTGCCGATGCTGTCGACCATGCTGTACATGATGAAGGCGCCGGCGGCCGTGTGGGGGCTGTCGCACCTGCAGCGTTTTTTGCAGCGCGGGTTCGACGCGTTCGTCGGCATGCGCGGCGCGCGGGAATTCCTTGAAACCACCAACCGTCGCGAGCTTGCGATCAATGAGCGGCTGTTTGCAAGCGACGCGGACCCCTTCCGCCCGGTTCCCTGATTGATTACGCTAGCGCCCTCCTTTGGAGGGGGACCATGAACAAAAACTTCTTCATTGCATGGCTGTTGATCTTTATTGCATGGATGGCCGGCGACTTTCTCATTCATAACACTTTGCTCGGCCAGGACTACATGCAGCTCGCCAAGCTGTATCGCACAGAAGCGGACCATGGAGCTTATTTTCCTTGGATGCTGTGTGCACACGTGCTTAGTGCCGGTGCGTTCACCTGGATCTACGCGCGCGGCAAGGAAGCGCGCCCGTGGCTTGGACAGGGCGCTCGCTACGGATTGGCAGTGGCGTTGCTCGCTGCAGTCCCGGGCTACTTGATCTATTACGCGGTGCAGCCGTTACCCGGAACGCTGGTCGAAAAGCAGGTCATCTTCAGCACGATCCTGATGGTCGTGCTCGGCGTTATCGTGGCGTGGTTATATCGGGAGCGCACCGCGTCGTGATGTTTCATCGGGCACGCGCACGACGCGCGTGCCCGACCACCGGTCATGCAGCCATCGCCGCTGCGGATCGATCAGCGGCGGGATCAGCAGCAGCACAAAGCCAATCACTATCGAGGCGATGCTCGAGCCGATCCCAAGGTTTAGCCAGGCGGTGGCCGCCAGCCCGGGCAACCATAGATGCCAGGCGAGCAGGTAACGCGCGACTGCGCGCGTCGAGCCCGGCGATCTGCCTCCGCTATCCGTGACTTTCATGCGCCAGGCCTTCAGTGCAAGCGTCTGACCTGTGCCCGTCCAGCACACGACGAAGTAGGCGCCGAGCGTGATAAACAGCACAACCTGTAGCACAAGACGCCGATTCGGCGGCAGCGGATATGTCCATTGAAGAGAACTGATTAAGACGAGTCCGACCGCAAACGCAACCCCAAACAGAAGAACCGCCTCGTAGACCATCGCCGCCAGTCGCACAGCGGTGCCAGCAGCCGGCAGAGGAAAGGCGAATCGCTGAGACTCGGTCACCGACCGAGTCTATCGACCACGTGTTTACTTTGTGGGGGTCTGAGGCACGGGGACAGGCACCGCTGGCGCGGGAGTCTGCTGCGCCGCCTGCGTCTTGGCGGCTTGCTCGGCCAGCGCCCGTTTTTTCTCTTCCGGCAGTGCTTGGTAGCGTTGCAGCTTTTGCTGCCTCTGGTCAGCAGGAAGTTCGTAAGCGCGGCGAAAGTTCTCGCGTGCCGTCTTGCGCTGTTCGGGCGAGAGGCGCACGTATTCGCCCATGCGCTCATGCATGTGCTTCTGCGCATCGGGAGTCAGCCGCGGGAATCGGCCTGCCATTTCAAGCCACTTTTTTTTGCGCTCGGGCTCCAGCGTTTCCCACACTCCGGCCAGTGGCGCGAGTGCCTCGTGTTGCCCCGAAGTAAGTTCGTTCCAGGTCGGGTGCGAGGGTGGCGCGACGCGCGCCGGCTTTGCGGAAGTGGCCGGCGCAGCAGCCGGTGTCTGCGCGTCAACCGCGGCGATACCGCCCGCAACGAGCACGCCGAAACAAAGGCAGAGCGGAAACTTGACGTGCAAGAGGTGTCGCCTACAAATCTTCCGTTTCTCCGCGCAACAATATGCCGAAGCCTTTATCCGCGTAGGCGCCGATCGGAGTTTCATCCATCAACAGCCCAAAATCCATTGCCGCCACGTCGGAAATGCGTTCCGGACCCTGTTGCTGCTGCCATTGGTAGATGCCGATAAAGCCCACCACCAGGGCAAGCGCCGGGGCGGCCAGCCCAAAACCGCCGAACCAGCCGAGGCGCGAGCCGTCGGCCGGCCGTCCGCCCGCGGTCTGCAGCGCCGGACTCCAGGCCGGCGCCGTGGCCGGCTCGCGATGGCGAGCCAGCGCGGCGGTCCGAGCCTGCTCGAGCCGATATGTCGTCTTGTAGTCCAGCCCGGCAGCCGCCTCGTTAAGCGCCTGGCGAATCTGGTATCCGAATTCTTCTTCGTTCATAGCTGTATTCCCCGTGCTTTCAAGGCCTTCGCCAGCGCGTGCGTTGCGCGCGAACAGTGGGTCTTGACGCTGCCTTGCGAGCATCCCATTGCTGTGGCGGTTTCCGCCACGTCCATATCTTCCCAGTAACGCATCAAAAATGCCTCTCGTTGACGAGTGGGTAAACGGGCTACTTCTTCCTCAATGATGGCCACCACCTGCGACCGCTCGACCTGGTCCTGAGCGCTCTCGGCGGCCGGGGTGCCGGCCATGGCCTCAAGAGTTTCGAGGGGATCGGAACCGTCATCCTCGTGCCCGGGGGACAAGGCCGAGAAAAGCGTGGTCCAGGTCGAGCGGACCTTCTGCCGCCGGAAGAAATCGTAGGTTGCGTTTTGCAGTATGCGCGTGAACAACAGCGGTAGTTCCGCCGCCGGCCGGTCGCCGTATTTTTCCGACAACTTCATCATCGCGTCTTGTACGATGTCCAGCGCCGCGTCGGCGTCGCGCACCGCGTATTGCGCCTGCTTGAAAGCACGCCGCTCGACGCCTGCGAGAAAGTCGGAAAGCTCTTGACGCGAGGCCACTAAGCGGCCTCAGTGATCTGAAACGTGGTCACGAACGATTTGCACAATCTGCCGGGCTCCCGTATCTTCCCGCGCTCTTGTAAATGAAACAACAAGATAGCTTATCGATTACAGCTTATCCGCTTATCGATAGTAAGTAAGCGCAGAAAGCGCCCGCCGCACCGCCCGTCACGAGCGAGCATGGAACGGCAACCAATCAATTTCCCGTGGACTTTGAGAGGGTTCGAAATGGAGTTAACCGGCGCGGAAATCGTCGTTCGATGTTTGCAGGACGAGGGAGTAGAGCACGTCTTCGGTTATCCAGGCGGCGCTGTGCTCTACATCTACGACGCGATCTTCAAGCAGGACAAATTTCAGCACATTCTGGTGCGTCACGAGCAGGCTGCTGTGCACGCTGCCGATGCGTATTCGCGCTCGAGTAATCGCATTGGCGTTGCGTTGGTGACCAGCGGTCCTGGCGTCACCAATGCGGTGACCGGCATCGCCACCGCGTATATGGATTCGATTCCGATGGTAGTTCTGACGGGGCAGGTGCCGACGCATGCCATCGGTCTAGACGCCTTCCAGGAATGCGACACCGTCGGCATTACGCGACCCTGCGTCAAGCACAATTTCCTGGTCAAAGACGTGCGGGACTTGGCCATGGCAATCAAGAAGGCGTTTTACATCGCACAAAGTGGTCGGCCCGGCCCGGTGCTGGTTGATATTCCAAAAGACATCACGATTGCGCGCTGCGAGTACGAGTATCCGCGCGAGGTGTCAATGCGGTCTTACAAGCCAGTCGCCAAGGGCCATCAGGGCCAGATCAAGAAGGCAGTGCAACTGTTGCTGTCGGCCGAGCGGCCGATGGTCTACACCGGCGGCGGCGTGATTCTGTCGGACGCGGCGGATTTGCTGAACCGCTTCGTCAATCTGCTTGGGTTTCCGTGCACCAACACACTGATGGGGCTCGGCGCATTCGAGGCGAGCAATTCGAAGTTCGTCGGCATGCCCGGCATGCACGGTACGTACGAAGCGAACATGGCGATGCAGCACTGCGACGTGTTGATCGCCATCGGCGCACGTTTCGACGATCGCGTGATCGGCAACCCGAAACATTTTTCCACCAATCCGCGCAAGATCATTCATATCGACGTCGATCCGTCGTCGATATCCAAGCGGGTCAAGGTCGACATTCCGATCGTGGGCGACGTGCGCGAGGTGCTGCTGGAGCTGCTGGCTCAGATCGAAGCATCGACGGCACGGCCCGATCCCGCCCAGCTGGCAGCGTGGTGGAAGCAGGTCAACGAATGGCGCAAGAAAGACTGCCTGCGGTATGAAAAGAACGGAAGTGCCATCAAGCCGCAGTACGTCGTCGAAAAACTGTGGGAAGTGACCGGCGGCAACGCGTTCGTCACCTCCGACGTCGGCCAGCATCAGATGTGGGCTGCGCAGTATTACCGCTTCGACAAACCGCGGCGCTGGATCAACTCGGGCGGTCTCGGCACGATGGGCGTCGGGTTGCCGTACGCCATGGGTGTACAGATGGCGAACCCCGGTGCCGACGTGGCGGTGATCACCGGTGAAGGCTCTATCCAGATGTGCATCCAGGAGCTGTCGACGTGCAAGCAGTACCGGCTGACACCAAAGATCATCAATCTCAATAATCGCTACCTGGGCATGGTGCGGCAGTGGCAGCAGATCGACTACGGCGGGCGCTATGCGGAGTCGTACGTGGACGCGCTGCCCGATTTCGTCAAGCTCGCCGAGGCCTATGGGCACGTCGGGTTGCAGATCGACAAGTCCGCCGACGTCGAGCCGGCGCTGAAAGAAGCGTTCGGCAAGTACAAGGATCGGCTGGTGTTCCTCGATTTCATCACTGACCAGACGGAAAACGTCTGGCCGATGGTGAAGGCGGGCAAGGGATTGACCGAGATGCTGCTAGGGTCCGAGGATCTATGAGGCACATTATCTCGGTGCTGATTGAAAACGAGCCCGGCGCGCTATCGCGCGTTGTCGGACTATTTTCCGCGCGCGGCTACAACATCGAGACACTGACGGTGGCGCCGACGGAAGACGCATCGCTGTCGCGCATGACGATCGTCAGCGTCGGCTCCGACGATGTGATCGAGCAGATCACAAAGCATTTGAATCGGCTGATCGAGGTGGTCAAGGTGGTCGATCTGACCGAGGGCGACTACATTGAGCGCGAACTGATGCTGATCAAGCTGCGCGCGGTCGGCAAGGAGCGCGACGAAATCAAGCGCATGGCCGATATTTTTCGCGGCCGCATCATCGATGTTAGCGAGCGCAGCTATACGATCGAGTTGACCGGCAATGGCGCCAAGTTGGACGCGTTCATCAAGGCTGTCGATCGCGCCGCTATTCTCGAAACTGTGCGCACCGGTGGATCGGGAGTCGGGCGCGGCGAGCGCATCCTGCGCGTTTAGGAAACCTATGAAAATCTATTACGACAAAGACGCTGATCTCTCACTGGTCAAAGGCAAGCACGTCGCGATCATCGGCTATGGATCGCAGGGGCACGCACACGCGCAAAACCTGACCGATTCGGGCGTGAAGGTGACGGTCGGCCTGCGCCAAGGCGGCATTTCTTGGAAAAAGGCGGAGGCTGCAGGGCTGAAGGTCAAGGAAGTTGCCGACGCCGCGAAGGACGCCGACATCGTCATGATTCTGCTGCCAGACGAGAATCATGCGCAGGTTTACAGTGATTCGATCGCGGCCAATATGAAGCAAGGCGCTGCGCTCGCCTTTGCGCATGGCTTCAACATCCATTACGGGCAGATTCAGCCGCGCGCCGATCTGGACGTGATCATGGTCGCGCCCAAGGCGCCCGGCCATACCGTGCGCTCGACCTACAAGCAAGGCGGGGGCGTGCCCTGCCTGATTGCAATGCATAAAGACGTCTCGGGTATGGCGCGTGATCTGGCGCTGTCGTATGCGTGCGCGATTGGCGGTGGCAAGGCCGGGATCATCGAAACCAACTTTCGTGAAGAGACCGAGACCGATCTGTTCGGCGAGCAGACCGTACTGTGCGGCGGCGTGGTTGAACTGATCAAGGCTGGCTATGAAACGCTGATTGATGCGGGCTACGCGCCAGAGATGGCGTACTTCGAGTGCCTGCACGAGGTGAAGTTGATCGTTGATCTGATCTACGAGGGCGGCATCGCCAACATGAACTACTCGATCTCCAACAACGCGGAGTACGGCGAGTATGTGACCGGGCCCAAGATCGTCACGGCGGAAACCAGGAAGGCAATGCGCGCAGCGCTCGAACGTATTCAGACGGGCGAATACGCGCGTGACTTCATCCTCGAGAACCGTGCAGGTGCCCCGACGCTGGCCGCCAGACGCCGGCTCACAGCCGAGCACCCGATCGAGCAGATCGGCGAGAAGCTGCGCAGCATGATGCCGTGGATCAAGGCGAACCGGCTGGTCGATCAGGCCAAGAACTGAGAGGTGCCCGATGAAGCAAGTTCTTGCGATTGTTGCGTTGTCGCTGGCAGCAGCGTCAACAATTGCACAGCAGCCGTCGCTTCCGCTTCCACCGGCGGGCACACTCATTCTGATGACTGGTGCGGCCGAGGTCGAGTTGGCGAACGATGAGGCGGTTGCGAGCTTTTTCTATGAAGCGCAGGACGCCGATCTCACTCGCGCGCAGGCAACGGTCAACCAGCGCGTCAGCGATGGAACCGCAGCACTGAAGCGCGCCGATCCGAAAGCTCAGATTGAAACCTCCGGCTACAGCAGCTATCCGGTGTATTCAAGCGGCAGCAATCGCACGATCACCGGCTGGCGGGTGCGCCAAGGTTTGACGGTGCGCACAGAAAGTCTTGCCGCGCTGTCGAAGACAGTCGCGGCCGCGCAGCCTTTGCTTGCGTTAGGCGGCGTCGATTTCCGGCTTTCGAAAGCGGCGCGCGATAAGGTTGAAGCGCAATTGATTCAACTCGCGATCGCCAACCTGAATTCTCGTTTCGCGGCCGCGGGGCAGTCGATGGGCGTTCCGTCGAGTCGTATTCGCGTCGAAGAAATCAACTTCGGCGTGCGTGAGGCGGCGCCGCCGCAGCCGATGATGATGATGCGGTCGGCGATGCAGTCTTCCGATGCTGTGGTGCCACCTGTCTTGGAATCCGGGCGTTCAATCGAGCGGCTGGCGGTCACGGGAAAGGCGCGATTCTTGCCGTAGGTCGGCCAACAGCGAGTCCTCTGTGGAATTCGCTTATGACCGAGCACGCGGTGAGCGTGCTCGCGGTTGCACTACTTCGCTACCGTGAACTGAAAGACTGAAGTGCCACTCGGTATTTTGGCCTCATAGCTCCCATGCCCCAGGTCTGCCACGCTCAGGCATGCGGACATCAGGTCATAGCTCTTAAGCCACCACGTCATCTCGTAACAGATGCGCTGGTCGACGACTTTCCAGGTGCCGCTGTCAGCACACTTGCCACTCGTTTCGCCCAGGCGCAGACAGACCGTTCCGTCTGCCTTCCACTCGAAGGATACGGGTTGAGTGGACTGAGCCATCTTCGCCGTCGACCACGTCTTTCCGCTTGCGAGCTTCCGCACTGAGTCGGCGTCGAGATCTTTCGCGCCGGCCGGAAGCGCCGCGAGCATTGCGACGGTAACCAGCCCGCCCGATAACAGTTTGCGTGTATTGGACATTTATGACCTCTAAAAAGGGGATTCATGAAGCAGCGGCCAACAACGAGGGAGATTTCCTTTGTGGCCGACCTCCCGCATTGTTAGCAACGCAGCTACGCGCCGTCTTGAAGGCGGGATGAAAGAGTTCTGAAAGCCGATGAAAGCGAGCAGAATTGCGGCATCATCGCTCGCGCCTGCGGGCGGCTAGAAGGCTGTAAGGCATGGACACCCGGACAAGTCGGTGCTTCCGAATAGCGGACACCGCGGAATTTCATCCGCCGAGCAATGAACTGCGTGTTGATGATCGCGTCGCGCGCTTGCGCCCCCATACCGGCGCCGTCCTGATGCACCTGCTGCTCCACCCGGGCCGAGTGATCAGCAAGGAGGAATTGCTGCAGGCGGCATGGCCAGGTGTCGTGGTAACGGAGAATTCGCTGGCTCAGTGCATCTCCGAAATCCGGCGCGAGCTGGGCGGCGCGAATCAGGGTGCGATCGAAACCGTGCCTCGCTGTGGCTATTGGTTTCACCCGCCGCCGATGCCGCTCGACGACGACGCCAAGGATGATCGGAACGCGCCGACGACGGATTGCGTCGAACCGGCGTTGCCGCGCGCAGCGAAACCCTCCGAGAGAGCAACGCGCCATCATTTGCGCAGCCTCATCGCCGTTTTCTGCGTAATCCTCATTGCGGGAGGCGCGTACTGGTGGCATCAATCAGCCGGGCCGTCCGCGCGTTTTTTTTCCGATTCGGAGCAAATGCCCTGGTTGTCGATGGCAGTACTGCCGCTGGCGGTCGATGCCGAAGATGCAGGGCAGACTGAGTTTGCGGCGCGTGTCGCCGAAGATCTCACCAATGATTTGGCGCAAATCCCCGGCGTGCAGGTGATAGCCCGAGGCGCAATGATGGACTATCGGTCGGATGCGACGAATCCGCGCCAGGCAGGGCGCGAGCTGGGCGTACGTTATGTCGTCGAGGGTAGCGTCGACCGCGTAGCGGGCCAATTCCTGGTTAATTTGCACCTGATTGATGCTGCGACCGGAGTACAGCAATGGTCCGACAGCGTCCATATGTCAACCGGCATGCTGGATTTCGATCGGCATGACGTAGCGGGGCGCCTCGCTCAATCTCTGAAGTCGGATTTGATCGAGAGCGAGATTGCCCGCTTAAACCGCGAGCCGCCGCGTAGCTTCGATGCGAACGACGTGGCGCTGCGCGCCTGGTTGCTCTCGCACCGCGACGACTCCGAGCACAACACCGAGGCGCAAGCGCTGGCGCGGCAGGCCATCGCACTCGATCCGGAGTCGCTTCTTGCCTGGCGAGTGCTCGCCGCCTCGACCTTGCTCGATCGTGTCGAGGCATCGGTCGACGACCTTGATGGCGCGCTCGAGCGCGCCGAAGCAGCCGTTCGGCGCGCCTTAAAGATCAATCGCCGGCAGCCGGAGATCAACACGACTTTTGGCGCAATCATGGCCGCGCAAGGACGCTACGCCGAGGCGCTGGCCGCGTTCGACGCCGAGCTGGCGCTTGGCTCGCGCCATGATCCAGAGGTGCACGAATGGCTTGGCGTCACCTATTTGCTGATGGGCAAGCCAAAGCAGGCGATCCAGCCGCTCGAAACAGCGATCTGGCTCAGCCCGCGTCATGCGCGGCTATCGGATCTATGGCGGACACTCGCGATCGCCTATCTGCATGCCGGCGATCTGCATTACGCACGCGATCGCGCCTGGTCGGCCGTGCGCACGCCACGGCCGTCGCTCCGCGCCTATGAAACGCTTGCCGCTATCTGCACGTTGTACGGGGACCCCGACTGCGCCAAGGAGGCGCTTGAGAAACTGCTGCGCATCGCGCCTGGCTACACCATTGCGCAGGTGAGAAAGGAAATTTCGTCCAGCCAGCCATCCTATCTGGCCAAGCGCCAAGAGTATTTGGCGGCGCTTCGCGCTGTCGGACTGCCGCAGTGAGCCGCCGCTGTCGGGAAGGTTTTTCTGGCGCGAAAGGCATGCGCGCGATCAATCTCGGCAGAATCGCCCACACGGACGGATTACGCCACCGTTAGAACGCTGTCGGTTCCGATACCATTGAATTTATTTGCTTGGGAGTACCGACAGATTGAACTACCCGCACCCCATTCTCGCGCGCGAAGGCTGGCCGTACATCGGCGCTGCCGTCGTTGTGGCAATTCTTGTCGCCGTTTTTTTCGGCGTTGCGTGGTCGTTGCCGGTATGGCTGGTTGCGATTTTCGTCATTCAGTTCTTTCGCGATCCGCCGCGTGCGGTTCCGGCACAGCCGAATGCCGTGCTGTCTCCGGCCGACGGGCGCATCGTCCGCGTGCAGAAAACCATCGACCCGTATACGCAGGCGGAGTCTCTGCTGTTCAGTGTTTTCATGAACGTCTTCAACGTGCACAGCAACCGGTCCCCGGTGGATGGCACGATCGAACGCGTCGACTATCAGGCGGGAACGTTCGTCAATGCGGACCTCGACAAGGCGTCGACCGAGAATGAACGCAACGCGCTGATTGTGAAGTTGCCGGGCGGTCAGAGAATCTCGGTCGTCCAGGTCGCCGGATTGATTGCGCGGCGCATCCTCTGTTACGTGAAGCCGGGTGAAGCGCTGGCACGCGGCCAGCGCTATGGCTTCATCCGTTTCGGATCGAGAGTGGATGTATATCTGCCGTTGTCGGTGCGACCGAAGGTGGCGGTCGGCGACAAGGTGTATGCAACCAGCACCGTGATCGCGGAGTTGTAGATCCTGATGCGCTTTCGCCGCCGAAAACCCCGCCCGTTCGGCTTGCAGGCCGCGCCCACACTGGACGACGTTCCGCTCATCGCGCGTCGCAGGCGCGGCATCTACCTGTTGCCGAATCTGTTCACGCTGGGCAATCTGTTCGCGGGATTTTTCGCGATCGTGCAGGCGATGAATCAGCGCTTCGAACTCGCTGCCCTTGCGATATTCGCGGCGATCGTGCTCGATGGCATGGATGGTCGCGTGGCGCGCCTTACGAACACGCAGAGCGCGTTCGGCGAGCAGTTCGATTCGCTGTCCGATATGACGTCCTTCGGAGTTGCGCCGGCGCTCGTGATGTATGAGTGGGCACTGCAGGACCTCGGGCGGCTGGGCTGGGCCGGCGCGTTCGTCTATTGCGCCGGTGCGGCCCTGAGGTTGGCGCGCTTTAACGCGAATCTGGGTGTGGTCGACAAGCGATTCTTTCAGGGATTGCCGAGCCCGTCGGCAGCGGCATTGATTGCGGGTTTCGTCTGGCTGGCGGTCGATAACAAATTCACGATTCGAGAGGCGTGGCTGCCTTGGGTGGCCTTGGTCCTTACCATTTACGCCGGCTTCACGATGGTATCCAGCGCGCCTTTTTACAGCGGCAAGAGCTTTCAGGTGGGGCGCAGTGTTCCATTCTGGGTAATGGTGGCGGCGATCGGATTGGTTGTCGTCATCTCTTCCGATCCGCCTGTCGTGCTGTTCACGTTGTTTTGCTGTTATGCGCTGTCCGGCTACCTTTACCTGGCCTGGCGTTGGTACCGACGCGAACCGAATCCGGTCAAAGCTGCTGCGAAGCCACCGCCGCTTCCGGAGGCCCCCGCCAAGCCGGATTGACGCAGTTGTTAGGGCGCCAGTTTGGCTTTAAACTGATCGCGCATGAATTGCAATAACGTCACAATTTCGGCCGCGCCCTATTTGCTGCACTCGCTGCTGCTGCCGCTGCTGCGCCCCGCGCGCAGATAACTTACTCCCACAATTTGTGTACTACCGCGCCTGAGCCGCGAGCCGGGCGAGGAAAACTTCGACCGTAGTCGCCGGAGCCCTTGATGAACGACCGTTTGATCATTTTCGATACGACCTTGCGCGATGGCGAGCAAAGCCCCGGCGCCTCGATGACGCGTGAAGAAAAGCTGCGCATCGCAAAGCAGCTTGAACGGCTGCGGGTCGACGTGATCGAGGCCGGCTTCGCGGCGTCGTCGAACGGCGACTTCGATGCGGTGAAATCGATCGCAGGCGCGATCAAGGATTCGATCGTCTGCTCACTGGCGCGCGCCAATGATCGCGACATCAGCCGCGCCGCGGAAGCGTTGCAGGGGGCCAAAGCCCAACGCATCCATACGTTCATCGCAACGTCGGCGCTGCACATGGAAAAGAAATTGCGCATGTCGCCGGAGCAGGTTTACGAGCAGGCAAGGCTGTCGGTGCGCTTTGCGCGCCAGTTCACCGACGACGTCGAGTTTTCGCCCGAGGATGGCTACCGCTCCGACCCTGATTTTCTGTGCCGCGTGCTGGAAGCGGCAATCACGGAGGGCGCAACCACCATCAATATTCCCGACACGGTCGGCTACGCAGTGCCCGAGCTGTACGGACAATTTCTGCGCATGCTGCGCGAACGCGTGCCGAATTCTGACAAAGCGGTGTGGAGCGTGCATTGTCACAACGATCTCGGCATGGCAGTCGCCAACTCGCTGGCGGGTGTGATGATCGGCGGCGCGCGTCAGGTCGAGTGCACGATCAACGGTCTCGGCGAGCGCGCGGGCAACTGCTCGCTGGAAGAGGTCGTGATGGCGGTGCGCACGCGGCGCGACTTCTTCGGGCTCGATGTCGGTGTCGACACGACACAGATCGTGCCGGCATCGAAGCTGGTGGCCGGCATTACAGGATTCGCCGTGCAGCCGAACAAGGCGGTCGTCGGCGCCAACGCATTTGCTCACGCCTCCGGCATTCACCAGGACGGGGTGTTGAAGGCGCGCGACACGTACGAGATCATGCGCGCCGAGGATGTCGGGTGGAGCGCCAACAAGATCGTGCTGGGCAAGCTGTCGGGCCGCAATGCGTTCAAGCAGCGCGTGAACGAGCTCGCGATTCCGCTAGAGAGCGAAACGGAACTGAACGCAGCCTTCGCCGCCTTCAAGGAACTCGCCGACCGCAAGTCCGAGATATTCGACGAAGATATTCAGGCGTTGTTCTCGGATGAAGCAGTGACCCCGCACGACGAGCATTTCAAGCTGATCTCGATGATGCAGAGATCCGAAACCGGGGTACGCCCGCACGCGAAGGTTGTGTTCTCGATCGGCGCCGAAAAGATCGCGGCCGAATCGGACGGCAACGGGCCGGTCGACGCGTCGCTGAAAGCCATCGAAAGCCGGGTGAAAAGCGGTTGTGAGCTGTTGCTGTATTCGGTCAATGCGATCACGACCGGTACCGAAGCGCAGGGGGAGGTCACCGTCCGCCTCGCGCGCGCGGGTCGTATCGTCAACGGGACGGGTGCCGATCCGGACATTATTGCGGCGTCGGCCAAGGCGTACCTGAACGCGCTGAACAAGCTCTATATGACGGGTGAGCGGTTAAATCCGCAAACGTCGGACGCCCGCTGAGCGGCGGTCGGCGTTCGCCGGCCGCGCCACGCATCGATTCGCCCGGTCGTGCCTGCGCTACAATTACCTGCTTTTCACGGCACGGCCATCCTTCCGTGTCCGCGTGTGAAGTTCACTGAAAGGGATGCTATGTCAGTTGCTGATATCAACAAGTCGGAAATCGTCGCCAAGTATCAACGCGCGCAAGCCGACACCGGATCGCCGGAAGTGCAGATCGCGCTGCTTACCGCGCGCATCAACGAATTGACCGATCACTTCAAGGCGCACGTCAAGGACCATCACTCGCGTCGCGGTCTGCTGAAGATGGTCAGCCGGCGGCGCAAATTGCTGGATTATCTGAAAGGCAAGAACCCCGATTCCTATAAGGGGTTGATCGATTCTCTCGGACTGCGCAAATAGTGTCCGATATCAAACACCCGAGCCCGTGCGGAATGTTCTGCGCGGGCTTTTTGCGTTCTATCGATGCGATCGAACGCTGCGAATGACAAAGGAAAGAGAATGTTTGAGAAGGTGACGAAAAGCTTTGCGTATGGCGCGCACACGGTGACGCTGGAAACCGGCGAGATCGCTCGCCAGTCGGATGGTGCGGTGCTGTGCTCGATCGGCGATACGGTCATCCTGGCCACGGTAGTGGCGCGCAGGGAAGCGAAAGCGGGGCAGGATTTCTTTCCGCTGACGGTCGACTACGTCGAGAAGACCTATGCCGCGGGTCGCATCCCCGGCGGATTTTTCAAGCGCGAAGGGCGGCCGTCGGAGAAGGAGACCCTGACGTCTCGCTTGATCGATCGGCCGCTGCGCCCGCTGTTCCCGGACGGCTTCTACAACGAAGTCCAGGTGGTGATTCATGTGCTCTCGGTCGATGCCGAGATCGACTCGGACATTCCGGCGTTGATCGGCGCCTCGGCAGCGGTATCGCTGGCGGGCATTCCGTTCAAGGGCCCGATCGGTGCGGCGCGCGTCGGCTATGTCGATGGTCAATATGTAATCAATCCGACCGCGACGCAGCTGAAGGCCTCGCAATTGAATCTAGTCGTTGCCGGTACCGAGCGTGCCGTTCTAATGGTCGAGTCTGAAGCCGACCAGTTGCCCGAAGACGTCATGCTCGGTGGCGTAATGCATGGTCATCAGCAGATGCAGGCCGTGATCAATGCGATTCACGATCTGGTGCGCGACGCGGGCAAGCCCGCATGGGACTGGAAGCCTGCGGCAAAGAACGAAGCGCTGATGGCGTCGTTGGTGCAAAGTGCGGGTGCCTCGTTGCGCGACGCCTATCAGATGCGCAGCAAGCAGGCGCGGTCGAACCGCATCAAGGAGATTTATTCGGCTGCATCGAGCGCCGCGGGCGCCGAAGTCGATGGCAACGAAGTCAACAACATCCTGTTTGACCTCGAGGCGAAAATCGTTCGCAGCCAGATCCTGGACGGCGAACCCCGCATTGACGGGCGCGATACGCGCACCGTGCGGCCGATCGAGATTCGGCTCGGCGTTTTGCCGCGTACGCATGGCTCGGCTCTCTTTACGCGCGGTGAGACGCAGGCGCTGGTGATCGCCACGCTCGGCACCAAACAGGACGAGCAGATCATCGACGCTTTGCAGGGCGAGTACCGCGAACGCTTCATGCTTCACTACAACATGCCACCGTTTGCGACCGGTGAAACCGGCAGAGTCGGTGCGCCGAAACGGCGCGAGGTCGGTCACGGCCGGCTGGCGAAGCGCGCGCTGCTGGCATGTCTGCCGTCGTACGAAGACTTTCAATACTCGCTGCGCGTTGTGGCCGAAATCACCGAATCGAACGGTTCGTCGTCGATGGCGTCGGTGTGCGGCGGCTGTCTGGCGCTGATGGACGCCGGCGTGCCGATGAAGGCTCACGTGGCCGGCGTCGCGATGGGGCTGATCAAGGAAGGCAACAAGTTCGCCGTGCTGACCGACATCCTCGGTGATGAAGATCACCTGGGCGATATGGACTTCAAGGTGGCGGGTACCGCAACCGGCGTCACCGCGTTGCAGATGGACATCAAGATCGAAGGCATCACGCGCGAAATCATGCAGGTCGCGCTGGCGCAGGCGAAGGAAGCGCGTATGCACATCCTGCAGAAGATGCAGGACGCGATCGGAGCGTCGCGCGGCGAGTTGTCCGCGTTTGCGCCGCGCATGATCAAGATGAAGATCAATCCGGAGAAGATTCGCGATGTGATCGGCAAGGGAGGCGCAGTCATTCGTGCGCTGACCGAAGAAACCGGCACGCAGATCGACATCGAAGACGATGGCACGATCATCATTGCCAGCGTAGATCAGGAAAAGGGTCGCGAGGCCCAGCGTCGTATTGCCGAGCTGACGGCGGAGGTCGAAGTCGGCCGCGTTTACGACGGCACCGTGCTGCGCCTGCTCGACTTCGGCGCGATCGTGCAGATCCTGCCGGGCAAGGACGGCTTGCTGCACATTTCGCAAATCGCCAACGAACGGGTCAATGCTGTTGCTGACTATCTAAAGGAAGGTCAGGCGGTCAAGGTCAAGGTGATCGAGGCCGATGAAAAAGGGCGCGTACGGTTGTCGATGAAGGCCGTCGGCGGCGACGGCGCCGCGGCCGCCGCGGCGGCACAGCAACAATAGGTTCGCTAGTTTCATGGGCGCCGGCAACGGCGCCGTGGTCTTTTATGAATCGCCTTGCAACTGGCGCACTTGCTCTGCTTGCCGTGGCGTGGGCAACCGCGTCGGCACAGACTCCGATGCCTACCGAACTTGCAGACCCCTACCTTTGGCTCGAGGAAGTCGACGGCGCGCGCGCCCTCGACTTTGCACGCGCCGTCAGCGCACGCACGCTAGCGGACCTAACCAAGCGTACTGAGTTTGCGCAGATTCGCGATGAGGTGCGCGAGGTGCTCGACTCGCGCGAGCGGATTGCAGAGGTCGCCGTGCATGGCGACCATCTCTACAACTTCTGGCAGGACGGCGCCAACCCGCGCGGGCTCTGGCGGCGGACGACGTGGGCCGAATACCGGAAGCCGCAGCCCGAGTGGGAAACAGTGCTCGACGTTGATGCGCTGGCGCGTAGCGAGACCGAAAACTGGGTCTGGAAGAGCGCGGAGTGCCTGCCTCCGCGCGGCGATCGGTGTCTGCTCGGCCTGTCGCGCGGTGGCGGTGATGCGATCGTCGTGCGCGAGTTCGACCTCGCCCAGCGGAAATTCGTGACCGACGGATTCGTTTTGCCGGAGGCCAAATCGGACGTCACCTGGCGCGACCTCGACACGATCTACGTCGGCACCGACTTTGGCCCCGGAAGCATGACCGACAGCGGCTACGCGCGCATCGTCAAGCGCTGGAGTCGTGGCACGCCGCTCGCACAGGCCGTTACCGTCTTTGAAGGACAGCGTAGCGACGTCGGCGTCGACCCGTGGGTCGAGCACGATATCCGTGAGAGAGGCGCGCGGATCACCGAGGGTGTGCGGCGCGCGATCGCGTTTTACAACAGCGAATTGTTCGTGCTGCGCGACGGTGCGCCGGTGCGGGTCGCGGTCCCGAACGATGCGGATGCGCAGATCGTGGGGCAATGGCTGATCGTGCGATTGCGATCCGCATGGGAAATCAACGGCCGCTCCTATGCCGCGGGTGCGCTGATCGTGGTGCATGCGCTCGAGTTCCTGGCTGGCAAGCGAGTGTTCGACGTCTTATTCGAGCCGACTGCGCGCACCGCCCTGCAAAACTGGTCTGCCACCCGCAACACGATCGTGCTGGACGTTCTCGACAATGTTCGCAGCCGCGTATTTGTAGCGACACCGGCGGAAAACGGCTGGCTCCGCCAGGAAGTAGCGCTGCCGTCGGTCGGGGCTGCGAGCGGGCGGCCGGTCGATCGCCACGAATCCGATCAGATCTTCATCACGTACCAGGATTTTCTGACGCCGCCGACGTTGTTTATCGGCACGGCGAGCCGGCCGGTCGAGAAACTGAAGTCGATGCCGGCGTTTTTCGACGCGTCGAGCATGACGGCGCAACAGCTGGAAGCCACGTCGCGCGACGGCACTCGCGTGCCGTATTTCGTGGTCGGACCCAGGGGAGTGAGGAATGCGCCGACGATGCTCTATGGCTACGGCGGCTTCGAGATCGCGATGGAACCGTTCTATAGCGGCGCGCTGGGGCGCGCATGGCTGGCACGCGGTGGCGTGCTGGTGATAGCGAACATTCGCGGCGGCGGAGAGTTTGGGCCGCCATGGCACCAGGCGGCATTGAAGGAAAAACGCCAGAACGCATTCGATGATTTCATTGCGATCGCCGAGGATCTTGCGCGGCGTGGTATCGCGCAGCCGCAACAGATCGGCATCCGCGGCGGCAGCAACGGAGGCTTGCTTGTCGGCGCCGCGCTGACGCAACGGCCGGAGCTGTTCGGTGCGGCGGTAGCCCAGGTGCCGCTACTTGATATGAGGCGGTACAACAAGTTGCTGGCCGGCGCGAGCTGGATGGCGGAATACGGAGATCCCGATGTGCCGGAGCAGTGGGCCTACATCTCCAAGTATTCGCCGTATCAGAACGTGCGCAAAGACGTGCGCTACCCGCCGACTCTGTTCGTGACCTCGACGCGCGACGATCGCGTGCACCCGGCACATGCGCGCAAGATGTTCGCCCGCATGCGTGAGCAGGGACACGACGTCTGGTACTACGAGAATATCGAAGGGGGTCACGGCGCGGCGTCGAATAATGAGCAGCGGGCGCTGATGACGGCGATCGAATACACGTTCTTGTGGAAACATCTCGGGGGCCGGCCGTGAGCTCGACCTCGATGCGCGCGATCGAGATTGCGCAGCCAGGTGGGCCCGAAGTACTGCGGCTGACCAAGCGCCCGGTGCCGCAGCCCGGTGCGGGCGAAGTGCTGATTCGAGTCAAGGCGGCGGGCGTGAATCGACCCGATGTCCTGCAGCGCAAGGGCGCCTACGCACCGCCGGCCGGCGCCTCGGACCTGCCCGGATTGGAGGTGTCCGGCACGATCGATTGCGGCAACACGGAAGGCTCAGCCTTCAAGATCGGCGATGAGGTGTGCGCGCTGGTTGCGGGCGGTGGCTACGCGGAATATTGCGTGGCGCCGGTGGCGCAGTGTCTGCCGAAGCCGCGCACGCTGTCATTTGCTGAAGCGGCGGGCCTGCCCGAGACCTACTTCACGGTATGGAGCAACGTATTCGATCGCGCGCGGCTATCGCCTGGCGAGTCGTTGTTGGTGCAGGGCGGTTCGAGCGGAATCGGCGTTGCCGCGATTCAGCTGGCCGCCACGCTCGGCAACACCGTGTATGCGACCGCGGGCAACGACGAGAAGTGCGCGGCGTGCGTCCAGCTTGGCGCCAGGCGCGCCATTAACTATCGCACTGAAGATTTCGTCGAGGTGCTGAAGAAAGAGACAAACGGCCGCGGCGTCGACGTCATTCTCGACATGGTCGCCGGCGATTACCTGCCGCGCGAAATTGAATGTCTGGCGGATGACGGCCGTCTGGTTTTCATTGCGCTACTCGGCGGTGCGAAGGCGCAGCTTGATTTGAGCGCCGTTCTGCGCCGCCGGCTGACTGTGACCGGATCTACGCTGCGACCGCGCTCGGTCGAATTCAAGGGCGCGATCGCGAAGCGGCTGCGCGAATCGGTCTGGCCGCTGATCGAGTCGGGGCGTATCAAACCCGTTTTGTTTCGCACGTTTCCGCTGGCTCAGGCCGCCGACGCGCACCGGCTGATGGAGTCGAGTCAGCACGTGGGCAAGATCGTGCTGACGGTGGACGTAGACGCCCAGCCCGCACGATGAGCAAGCACCCTCGTTTTCTGGTTGCCGCCAACTGGAAGATGACTGGATCGCGGGCGGCCAACGACATCTGGTTGGGGGGATTCGCAGGTCGCAACCGCGACCTGAAATGCGACGTCGTCGTGTGCGCACCCTATCTGTACATTGAGCAATTGCGTGGCGCACTGGCCGAAGGCGAGATAGGGGCGCAGGACGTCTCTGCGCATCGGCCCGGGGCGTATACCGGCGACATCGCTGCCGAGATGTTGCGCGATGCAGGATGCGGCTGGGCCATCGTCGGACACTCGGAGCGGCGCCAGTGGCACGGTGAAACCAACGTGGTCGTTGCGGCGAAGGCCGAGCGGGCACTGCAAGCTGGATTGCGGCCAATCGTGTGCATCGGCGAGACGCTGCAGCAGCGGGAAGCGGGGCAGACGCACGAGGTGCTGGGCTCGCAGCTCGCTGCGGTGTTGGAGCGCATCGGCGCCGAGGCGTTGTCCAGTGGGGCGCTGGCCTACGAGCCGGTGTGGGCGATCGGCACCGGTCGCACCGCTACGCCGGATCAGGCCCAGCAAGTGCATGCCGCGCTGCGGGCACAGATCGGAAACGCTGGCAGCGGGCTCAGAATTCTTTATGGCGGCAGCGTGAAGCCGGCCAATGCAGCGGAACTATTCGAGCAACCCGATATCGACGGTGGGTTGATCGGCGGCGCGTCTTTGGTGGCAGCGGATTTTCTGGCGATTTGTGCCGCCGTGCCAAGTAACATCGGACAATCGTAATAGGGGTTTCAAAATGGCTTGGTTAACCACATTGTTGATCGTCGTGCAGGTTATCGCGGCGATTGCCGTCATCGTCCTGGTACTGCTTCAGCACGGCAAGGGCGCGGACATGGGCGCGGCGTTCGGAGGTGGTGCCTCGGGCAGCTTGTTCGGCGCCACCGGTTCGGCGAACTTTCTGTCGCGCAGCACTGGCGTCGTCGCGACGGTGTTCTTTCTTGCCACACTCGGCCTGGCCTACACCAGCACCGCTATCAAGCGTCCCGCGTCGGACACGGGCGGCGTGATGGGAACCGTTCCGTCAAAAACGCCAGTGTCGCCGGCGCCGACCGACGTCCCCACACCGCGCAGTCAGGCGCCGCAAAGCGCTCCGCCTGCAGCGGTTGCGCCGGCGTCGACAACTTCCGACGCACCGAAGCCGAACGACATTCCGAAGTAACAAGCGACTTCAGTAGAATCTCTCGAATTTCACTGCCCACGTGGTGGAATTGGTAGACACACCATCTTGAGGGGGTGGCGGCGAAAGCCGTGGGAGTTCGAGTCTCCCCGTGGGCACCACCTGAATGCAAGTCACTTCGGCTACTACGTGAACCTCGCGTGATTCTCGAAAACTACCTTCCGATCTTGCTGTTCATCCTGGTAGGGCTGGCAATCGGGGCGGCGCCGATGTTGCTTGGTGCCATTCTCGGGCCGCGCAACCCGGATCCAGAGAAGTTATCTCCGTACGAGTGCGGCTTCGAAGCGTTCGAGGATGCGCGCATGAAGTTCGATGTGCGGTATTACCTGGTGGCGATCCTGTTCATCATCTTCGATCTCGAGATTGCTTTCCTGTTTCCGTGGGGAGTGGTTCTCGGCGACCTCGGCGTGTGGAGCGCGGGCTTCTGGGCGATGATGCTCTTTCTCGGCATCCTTACCGTCGGCTTCATCTACGAATGGAAAAAGGGCGCGCTGGACTGGGAATAGGCGATGGCACTTGAGGGTCACCTTAACGAAGGCTTCGTCACGACCAGCGTCGACAAGGTGCTGAACTGGTCAAAGACGGGCTCGCTATGGCCGATGACGTTCGGCCTTGCGTGCTGCGCCGTCGAGATGATGCACGCCGGCGCGGCGCGCTATGACCTCGATCGTTTTGGCATCTTTTTTCGGCCTAGTCCGCGCCAATCGGATCTGATGATCGTCGCCGGCACGCTGTGCAACAAGATGGCGCCGGCGTTGCGCAAGGTCTACGACCAGATGGCAGAGCCGCGCTGGGTGATCAGCATGGGTTCGTGCGCAAACGGGGGCGGGTACTACCACTACAGCTACTCGGTCGTGCGTGGCTGCGACCGCATCGTGCCGGTGGATGTCTACGTGCCGGGCTGCCCGCCGACGGCGGAAGCGCTGATCTACGGAATCATCCAATTGCAGAACAAGATTCGACGCACCAACACCATCGCGCGCTGATGAACCGTCTCGACGATCTGGCCGAACGCCTGAAGTCGGCCCTTGGAGACAGGCTGCAGGCGGTTGTCATTGCCCTCGACGAGGTGACGATTGTCCTAAAGGGGCAGGATCATCTGTCGGTGGCGCGCGCGCTGCGTGACGATGCGTCGCTCAAGTTCGAACAGCTGATCGATCTCTGCGGTGTCGATTATTTGTCGTACGGCGAGGGCGCATGGGACGGCGCGCGCTACGCGGTCGTGATGCATCTGTTGTCGTTGACGTACAACTGGCGGGTCAGAATGCGTTCGTTCTGTGCGGACGACGATCTGCCGCTGGTGGCGTCGGTTACGGAAGTCTGGGCCGGCGCCAACTGGTTTGAACGCGAAGCGTTCGACCTGTACGGCATTTTGTTCGAAGGTCATCCCGATCTGCGCCGGCTGCTGACCGACTATGGGTTTGTCGGCCATCCGTTCCGCAAGGATTTTCCGATCTCCGGTTATGTTGAAATGCGCTACGACCCCGAGCAGAAGCGAGTCATCTATCAGCCGGTGTCGATCGAGCCGCGCGAAATCGTGCCGCGTGTGATTCGTGAAGAGAACTACGGCCAGGGGCGGGAGTGATGGCCGAGATCAAGAATTACACGCTCAACTTCGGTCCACAGCACCCTGCAGCGCACGGCGTCTTGAGGCTCGTGCTCGAACTCGACGGTGAAGTCATCGAGCGCGCCGATCCGCATATCGGGCTCCTGCACCGCGCCACCGAGAAGCTTGCCGAAACGCGCACCTACCTGCAATCGGTGCCGTACATGGACCGCCTCGACTACGTATCGATGATGTGCAACGAGCACGCGTATGTGATGGCGATCGAGAAGCTGATCGGCGTCGACGTGCCGATTCGCGCGCAGTACATCCGTGTGATGTTCGACGAGCTGACGCGGCTGCTGAATCACCTGCTCTGGATCGGCGCGCATGGGCTCGATGTCGGCGCGATGGCGGTGTTCCTGTACGCCTTCCGCGAGCGCGAAGATTTGATGGACATGTACGAGGCGGTCTCCGGCGCGCGGATGCACGCCGCGTACTACCGCCCCGGCGGCGTGTATCGCGATCTGCCGGACGCGATGCCGCAACACAAAAACACCAAGTACCGCAGCGAGCACGACATCAAGCGCCTGAATGAAAACCGCCAGGGGTCGCTGCTGGACTTCATCGAAGACTTCACCAACCGCTTTCCGAAGCACGTCGACGAATACGAGACATTGCTGACAGACAATCGGATCTGGAAGCAGCGTCTGGTCGGCATCGGTGTCGTGTCGCCCGAGCGGGCGTTGCAGCTGGGCTTTACCGGACCGATGCTGCGCGGCTCCGGGATCGAGTGGGATCTGCGCCGCAAGCAGCCTTACGAGGTGTACGACAAGCTCGAGTTCGCGATCCCGATCGGCAAGAACGGTGACTGCTATGACCGCTATCTGGTGCGTGTGGCAGAGATGCGGCAAAGCAATTCGATCATCAAACAATGCATCGCCTGGTTGCGCTCGAATGCCGGCCCGGTGATGACCGACGACCACAAGGTCGCGCCGCCTTCGCGAACCGATATGAAGATGGGGATGGAAGATCTCATCCATCACTTCAAGCTGTTCACCGAGGGTATTCACGTGCCGCCGGGTGAGGTCTACGCCGCGGTTGAGCACCAGAAAGGCGAGTTCGGCATCTATTTGATTTCCGATGGCGCCAATAAGCCGTATCGGCTGAAGATTCGAGCCGCCGGCTTTCCGCATCTGCAATCGCTCGACGAAATGGCGAGGGGTCACATGATTGCCGATGCAGTGACGATCATCGGCACGCAGGACATCGTGTTCGGAGAAATCGATCGATGAGCGCCGCCGGGCCGCTCCCAAGACGCTCGCTCTCCCTTGGGGGGACCGGCGCGCAGCGCCGTAGGGGGCAAACATGAGCGCGCTGCCGCAGAGCGCGCGACTGCTGTCAGCCGACGCCTATCGAAAGATCGATCGCGAAACCGCGAAGTTTCCTGCGGAGCGGCGCCAGTCGGCCGTGATTGCCGCGCTTGCGGTTGCGCAGGACGAGCTTGGATGGGTCTCGAAGGAGGCGATCGAGGACATTGCCGATTATCTCGGCATGCCGCCGATTGCCGTGTACGAGGTCGCGACGTTCTACAGCATGTTCGACCTCGAGCATGTCGGCCGCTACAAGATTGCGATCTGCACCAATGTGCCGTGTGCGCTGTCGGGTGCGACGCGCGCTGCCAACCATCTGAAGCGGCGGCTCGGCATCGCCTTCGGCGAAACGACAACCGACGGCGCGTTCACTTTGAAGGAAGGCGAGTGCTTCGGTGCGTGCGGGGACGCGCCGGTGCTGCTGGTCAACAACAAGCGCATGGAAAGCTTCATGAGCAACGAAAAGCTCGACGCGTTGCTGTCCGAGCTGGAGCTGGCCACGAAATGAGCGCGCAGACTTGCTTTCACGGGCGCCATCTGCAGCCGATGATCCTGGACGGTCTCGATGGCAACAACTGGGGCCTGAAGGGTTACGAAGAGCGCGGCGGTTATCAGGCGCTGCGTAAAGTGTTCAACGACAAGCTGACGCCCGACGCCGTGATTGCCGAGGTCAAGAAATCGGCGTTGCGTGGGCGCGGCGGCGCCGGGTTTCCGACCGGGCTTAAATGGAGCTTTATGCCGCGCCAGTACGCGGGGCAGAAGTACCTGGTCTGCAATTCGGACGAAGGCGAGCCCGGCACGTTCAAGGATCGCGACATCCTGCGCTACAACCCGCACATCGTCATCGAAGGCATGGCGATCGCGGCCTACGCGATGGGAATCTCGGTGGGCTACAACTACATCCACGGCGAGACGTGGGCCGAGTATGAGCGCTTTGAAGAAGCGCTTGACGAAGCGCGCGCAGCCGGCTATCTCGGCCGCAACCTGCTGGGTTCTGAATACTCATTCGAATTGCACGCGACGCACGGCTATGGCGCATACATCTGCGGCGAAGAGACCGCGTTGCTCGAATCGCTCGAAGGCAAGAAGGGAATGCCGCGCTTCAAACCGCCGTTTCCGGCGAGCTACGGCCTGTACGGCAAGCCGACCACGATCAACAACACGGAAACGTTTGCTGCGGTGCCGTTCATCATCAACGAAGGCGGCGATAAGTTTCTCGAAGTCGGCCGGCAGAATAACGGCGGCACGAAGATATTTTCGGTGTCGGGCGACGTGACGTATCCGGGCAACTATGAAGTGCCACTGGGAACTCCGTTTGCAAAGCTGCTACAGCTGGCCGGTGGCATGCGCGGTGGCAGGAAGATCAAGGGTGTGATTCCGGGCGGCTCGTCGATGCCGGTCGTGCCCGGCGACGAGATGATGGCGACCGACATGGATTACGACTCGATCGCGAAAGCAGGCTCGATGCTCGGCTCGGGCGCGGTGATCGTGATGGACGAAACGCGCTGCATGGTAAAGGCCGCCGAGCGCCTTGCATATTTTTACTTCGAGGAAAGCTGCGGCCAGTGCACGCCATGCCGAGAAGGCACGGGGTGGCTGTATCGAATCATTCACCGGATCGAGCACGGCGAGGGGCGAATCGAGGATCTCGATTTGCTCAACTCGCTGGCCGACAACATTCAAGGCCGCACCATCTGCGCACTCGGGGATGCCGCCGCGATGCCGGTGCGCGCGTTCGTCAAGCACTATCGGGCTGAATTCGAGCATCACATCAAGCATCGGCGCTGCCTGGTGCCGGAGGTTGAGCAGTGATCGAAGTCCAGATCGACGGCCGGAAAGTCGAGGTGCCGGAAGGCAGCACGCTGATGGACGCGGCTAACCGGCTCGGAATCTATGTTCCCCACTTCTGTTATCACAAGAAGCTGACGATTGCTGCGAATTGCCGCATGTGCCTGGTGGAAGTCGAGAAGGCACCGAAACCTTTACCGGCGTGCGCGACCCCCGTCAGCAAGGGAATGATCGCGCGTACGCAGTCGGCTTACGCGAAGCAGGCGCAGAAATCGGTGATGGAGTTCTTGCTGATCAACCATCCGCTCGACTGTCCGATTTGCGATCAGGGCGGCGAGTGTCAGCTTCAGGATCTCGCGGTCGGATATGGTAGTTCAGCGAGCCGGTATTCGGAGCCCAAGCGGGTGGTGTTTCACAAGAGCATGGGACCGTTGATCTCAGCCGAGGAGATGACACGGTGTATTCATTGCACGCGCTGTGTGCGCTTCGGCCAGGAAGTGGCAGGTGTAATGGAACTCGGCATGGCCGGGCGTGGAGAGCATGCGGAGATTTTGAGTTTCGTCGGGGAGTCGGTCGACTCCGAGCTGTCCGGCAACATGATCGATCTGTGCCCGGTCGGGGCGTTGACCAGCAAGCCGTTTCGCTACGAGGCGCGTGCGTGGGAGCTGTCGCGGCGCAAGTCCGTCAGCCCGCACGATTCGTTCGGGTCGAATCTGATTGTGCAAGTGAAAAACAACGTAGTGATGCGCGTTCTGCCGTTCGAGAATGAGGCGGTCAACGAATGCTGGCTGTCGGACCGCGATCGCTTTTCGTACGAAGGGTTGAACGCGCCGGATCGCTTGCTGAAGCCGATGCTGAAGCAGGGCGGACAGTGGAGCGAAGTTGACTGGGCGGTTGCGCTGGAATACGCGGCCAACGCGCTGACTGAAGTGAAACGCGAGCGTGGCGCGGAGGCGATTGGTGCTCTCGCTTCGCCAGGTAGCACCGTCGAAGAATTGCATCTGCTGTCGAAGGTCGTGCGCGGACTGGGCTCGGACAATATTGACTTTCGCTTGCGTGAATCTGATTCTTCGGCTGCTGGTGTGCCGTGGCTCGGAATGAAGATTGCCGACATCGGCACGTTGCAGAGTGTGCTGCTGGTGGGCTCGACACTCCGTAAGGATCATCCGCTGCTGTCCGCGCGATTGCGTGCGTCAGCCAAACGCGGCTGCAAGATCAACGTGCTGCACGCCGTCGATTCTGAGCTGCTGATGCCGGTGGCGAATAAGTGCATCGTGCGGCCGAGCGAGTGGGTGAGTGCGTTGTGCGAAATCGCGGCTGCGATTGCGGGCGAGCGTGCGCCGACCCACGAAGTGCCGGTGGGTGATCGGGCCAAGGCGATCGCAATGTCGTTGATCGCGGGCGAGCGAAAGGCGATCTGGCTCGGCAACGCCGCCGTGCAGCACCCGGCAGCGGCGCAGCTGCGCGCGTGGGCACAGTGGATTGCAAAGGCGACTGGAGCAACCGTCGGTGTACTGACCGAAGGGGCGAATACGGTGGGTGGCCATCTGCTGGGCGCACATCCGCGGCAGGGCGGGCTGAACGCGCGCGAGATGATCGAGCAACCGCGCAAGGCGTATGTGCTGTGGAACGTCGAGCCCGACTACGACGTCGCCAACCCCGCTGCGGCCGCGCGAGCGCTGCAGGCGGCGGACGCCGTGATCGCGTGTTCGGTTTATCGCAACGGTGCGCTCGACTACGCGGACGTGATCTTGCCGATCGCACCGTTCACAGAGACCGCCGGCACGTTCATCAGCTGCGAAGGGCGCGTGCAAAGTTTCAACGGCACCGTGCGGCCTGCCGGTCAAGCGCGGCCCGGCTGGAAAGTGTTGCGCGTTCTCGGCAATCTGCTGGGCCTTGCAGGCTTCGAGTACGAGACATCCGACCAGGTTCGCGACGAAGCGCTAGCCGCGGATGTCGGCGCGATGCTGTCGAATGAAACTTCGATCGCGCCGGAGAAACCTGCGGGTGTGCGAGGTGTGACGAGCGCAGTGGAAAGAATTGCCGATGTTCCGATTTATTTCAGCGACCCGATCGTGCGGCGCTCGGGACCGCTACAGGCGACTCGCGATGCGAGACAGCCCAAGGCGCGGGCGAATGCCCGTGTGTTGCAGTTGTTCGGTGTCACTGACGGCGACAAGGCGCGCGTAAGGCAGGGTGACGCATCGGCGTTGCTGGAGGTCGCGCTTGACGAAAGCGTCGCGGATGGTGCGGTGTTTGTTTCCGCGGGCCACGAATCGACGGCAACGCTCGGCCCGATGTTCGGCCCCATCACGCTCGAGCGCGCGTAATGGACGCAATCACGACCTACGGTAGTCAAACACTGGGCGCGGCTTGGCCGGTCGTATGGTCGCTGGCCAAGATCATTGCGATCGTGGTGCCGATCCTTGGTCTGGTGGCGTATCTGACGCTGTGGGAGCGGCGGCTGATCGGCTGGTTCCATATTCGTATGGGCCCCAATCGCGTCGGCCCGCTGGGCCTGCTGCAGCCGATTGCCGACGCGTTCAAGCTGATTACCAAGGAAATCATCACGCCGTCGCAGTCGGACCGATCGCTGTTCTTCCTGGCGCCGGTCGTCATCCTGATGCCGGCACTTGCGGCCTGGGCTGTGATTCCGTTTGGGCCCGGCGTCGTGCTGTCCGACATCAACGCCGGCCTGCTGTTCGTGATGGCGATCACGTCGGTCGGCGTCTACGGCGTCATCATCGCAGGGTGGGCATCGAACTCCAAGTACGCATTTCTGGGCGCGATGCGCGCTGCGGCGCAGATGGTCAGCTACGAAATCGGCATGGGCTTTGTGCTGGTGACGGTGCTGATGGTTGCGGGCACGCTGAATTTGACGCAGATCGTGGTCAGCCAGAACACCGGCACGTTCGCATCGATGGGGCTGAACTTCCTGTCGTGGAACTGGTTGCCGCTGCTGCCGCTGTTCGTTATCTACGTCGTCTCGAGCATTGCCGAAACGAATCGGCATCCGTTCGACGTCGTCGAAGGCGAATCTGAGATCGTCGCCGGCCACATGGTCGAGTACTCGGGCATGAGCTTCGCGATTTTCTTCCTGGCCGAATACGCGAACATGATCCTGCTGTCGACCGTGGCAACGATCATGTTCCTCGGAGGCTGGGCGGCGCCGGTTGATCTCGGGCGACTGCTGGGGTTCGTCGTTCCGCCGGTGCTGGTGTCGCTGACGAGCTGGTTCTGGCTGTTGGCGAAGGTCTTCTTTGTCGTTTCGCTGTTCGTCTGGTTTCGCGCATCGTTTCCGCGCTATCGCTACGACCAGATCATGCGTCTCGGCTGGAAGATATTCATTCCGCTGACGCTGGTGTGGCTGGTCGTGATCGCGGTGTGGATGCAAACGCCCTGGAACATCTGGAGCAAGTAACTCGATGGGCGCGGTCAGGGAATTCTTCGATAGCCTGCTGCTGCGGGAGCTGGTCAAGGGCCTCGCGCTGACGGGCCGGTACGCGTTCTCGCGCAAGATCACCATTCAGTATCCCGAAGAGAAAACGCCGATCTCGCCGCGCTTTCGCGGACTGCACGCGCTGCGCCGCTACCCGAACGGCGAAGAGCGCTGCATCGCGTGCAAGCTGTGCGAGGCGGTTTGCCCGGCACTCGCCATCACGATCGAGTCCGATCAGCGCGAAGACGGCACACGCCGTACGACGCGCTATGACATCGATCTGACCAAGTGCATCTTCTGCGGGCTGTGCGAGGAAAGCTGCCCGGTCGATTCGATTGTCGAGACGCACATCCTCGAGTACCACGGTGAGCAGCGCGGCGATTTGTACTACACAAAGCCGATGCTGCTCGCGATCGGCGATCGCTACGAAAAGGAAATCGCAGCGGCACGCACGGCCGATGCCCCCTATCGCTGATGGGCGCTCAAACCGTTCTGTTTCTGATTTTCGCCGGCGTGCTGCTGATCGCAGCTCTGCGGGTGATTACCGCACGCAATCCGGTGCACGCGGTGCTGTTTCTCGTGCTGGCGTTCTTTTCGGCGGCGGCGCTGTGGATTCTTCTGCGCGCTGAGTTCCTCGCGATTGCGCTGGTGCTGGTCTATGTAGGCGCGGTAATGGTGCTGTTCCTGTTCGTCGTGATGATGCTCGACATCAATATCGACAAGATAAGGCAGGGCTTCTGGCGTAATGCACCGTGGGGCTTCGGCGTCGCCGCGCTGATCGTTCTGCAGATGTGGCTTGTGTTGTCGCAACCTCAGTGGCAGGGCATGACGCGCTCGGGGCCCGGCATCGCGAATGCGGACAACACGCGAGCGCTGGGAACACTGACGTTTACCGAATATGTATTTCCTCTGCAGATTGCGGGAGTGATTCTGCTGGTGGCGATCATCGCGGCGATTGCGTTGACGTTGCGCGGGCGGAAGGATTCGAAGAGCCAGGATCCGTCGCAGCAGGTGCTGGCCCGCAGCCAGGACCGGGTGCGGTTGGTCACTATGGCGACTGAAGACAGAGCGCGGCAAACAAAAATCACATAGGCGAGAGGAACTCCGTGGTATCGCTGTCCTGGTATTTGGGCGTCGGCGCGTTGCTGTTTGCGATCAGCGTCGTCGGAATATTTCTAAATAGAAAGAATCTGATCGTTCTGCTGATGGCGATCGAGCTGATGCTGCTCGCCGTCAACATCAACTTCGTCGCGTTCTCGCATTTCCTGGGCAACTATCACGGACAGGTCTTCGTCTTTTTCATCCTGACGGTGGCCGCGGCCGAGTCGGCCATCGGGCTTGCGATTCTGGTCGTGCTGTTTCGCAATCTGTCGACGATCGATGTGCAAGAGCTCGACCTGTTGAAGGGATAAGTTTCGGTGCGAGGTCTGTATCTCTTGGTGCCGTTGGCGCCGCTGGTTGGAGCGCTCGTCGCAGGGCTGGGCGGCAAAATCGTCGGCCGAACCGGCGCGCACGTGGTCACCATCCTCGGTGTGCTGGTCGCGACGGTTGCGTCGTTCATGGTGCTATCCGACGTAATGGGCGGCACGACGTTCGACGGCACCGTCTATACGTGGGCGGTAGTCGGCGGACTGAAGCTGGAAGTTGGCTTTCTGATCGATCCGCTGACGGCGCTGATGATGGTCGTCGTCACTTTCGTGTCGCTGATGGTGCACGTTTACACGATTGGCTACATGGCCGACGACCCTGGGTATCAACGCTTCTTTTCTTATATCTCGCTCTTCACGTTCAGCATGCTGATGCTGGTGATGAGCAACAACTTTCTGCAGCTGTTCTTTGGCTGGGAAGCGGTCGGCCTGATGTCGTATCTGCTGATCGGCTTTTGGTACCAGCGGCCGACGGCGATCTACGCCAATCTGAAAGCGTTCATCGTCAACCGGGTCGGCGACTTCGGCTTCGTACTCGGTATCGGCCTCGTGTACGCGTATTTTGGAACGCTGCACTACGCGCAGGTATTCGCCGCGGCGCCCGCGATGGCCGCGCGCGCGGTCGAGTTGATCCCGGGTACGCCGTGGCTGCTGATGACGGTTATCTGCATCTGCCTGTTCATCGGTGCGATGGGCAAGAGCGCGCAGTTTCCGCTGCATGTCTGGCTGCCCGACTCGATGGAAGGCCCGACACCGATCTCCGCACTGATTCACGCCGCGACGATGGTGACCGCCGGCATATTCATGGTCGCGCGCATGTCGCCGCTGTTCGAGCTGTCGGATGTCGCGTTGTCGTTCGTCATCGTGATCGGTGCGATCACGGCGTTCTTCATGGGCATTTTGGGGATCGTGCAGAACGACATCAAGCGGGTGGTTGCGTATTCGACGTTGTCTCAGCTCGGCTACATGACGGTCGCGCTCGGTGCGTCGGCCTATTCGGCAGGCATTTTTCACTTGATGACGCACGCATTTTTCAAGGCACTGCTTTTCCTGGCCGCCGGTTCTGTAATCATCGGCATGCACCATGATCAGGACATTCGCAACATGGGCGGGTTATGGAAGAAGATGCCTGTCACGTGGATCACTGCGCTGGTCGGGTCGTTGGCGCTGATCGGCGCTCCATTCTTTTCGGGCTTCTACTCGAAGGATTCGATCATCGTTGCGACCCACGCCGCGGCCGCAAGCGGGCAATGGGGTGCCAGCGTGGCCTACTGGGCGCTGACGCTCGGCGTCTTTATCACCGCGTTCTATTCGTTCCGGATGTTCTTTCTCGTCTTTCACGGCGCGCCGCGCTGGCATCACAAGCAGCGCCACGGCGAACACGACGACGAGCACCACGGCGACGAGCATCAGGGCGGGCCGCATGAATCCGCCAACGTAGTGACCGTGCCGCTAGTGCTGCTGGCGCTTCCTTCGCTGGTCATCGGTTTCGTCACGGTCGAGTGGATGCTCGGCGGCGACTTCTTTGGCGGTTCGATCGTGGTCGACGCCACGCGGCACCCAGCGGTGACGCACGTCGCTGAAGAGGCTCGCAGCGCGCTCGGCATGGCGCTGCACGGATTCGTCTCGGTGCCGACCTACCTTGCGCTAGGCGGTGTGGCGCTCGCGTGGTTCTTGTATTTGAAGCGGCCTGGGCTGGCCGATGCGTTGAAGCGGCGCTTTTCCGGCCTGTATCGGTTACTCGATAACAAGTACTACCTCGATCGCATCAATGAGGTGGTGTTTGCCGGCGGTGCGCGCAAGCTCGGCTTCGGTCTATGGCGCGGCGGCGACGTCGGATTGATCGACGGCATAGCGATCAACGGCAGCGCCAGGGTCGTCGGATGGGTCGCGGGCGCAGCGCGTCTGCTGCAGTCAGGCTACATCTACCACTACGCGTTCGGAATGATCATTGGCGTTCTGATCCTGATCACGGTGTTCGTCACGCTCAACATCGTGCGGTAACCGTGCAGACCGCGACTGCCTGGCTCAGCCTTGCGATCTGGATTCCGATCGGGTTCGGTGTGGCGATACTCGCCGCCGGACGCGATCGCAATCTGGACATAATTCGCGCGCTGGCGCTGATTGGCAGCGTGCTCGGGCTGGCGGTCACCATCCCGCTGTATGCCGGCTTCGATCCGTCGTTCGCGCAGCTGCAGTTTGTCGAGAACGTGCCGTGGATTGATCGGCTGAACTCGCATTATCACCTGGGCGTCGACGGCATTTCGATCTGGTTCGTGCTGCTGACCGCGTTCATGACGGTGATCGTCGTGCTGGCGGGCTGGCAGGTAATCGAAACACGCGTGTCGCAGTACTACGCAGCGTTCCTGATCCTTTCCGGACTGTTGATCGGCGCGTTCGCCGCTGCCGATGGCTTGCTGTTCTACGTTTTCTTCGAAGCCACGCTGGTTCCGATGTACGTGATCATCGGCATTTGGGGCGGCGCCAACCGTCTCTACGCGGCGATCAAGTTTTTTCTTTACACCTTTGCAGGATCGCTGTTGATGCTGGTGGCGCTGGTGTACTTGTACTACGCGTCCGCGGGCCGGTTCGGCATTTTCGACTGGCACGAGGTTCGTATCGGCATGACGGCGCAAACGCTGCTGTTTCTCGCGTTCTTTGCAGCATTCGCGGTCAAGGTGCCGATGTGGCCGGTGCATACCTGGCTTCCGGATGCGCACGTCGAGGCGCCGACGGGAGGTTCGATCATCCTCGCAGCAATCATGTTGAAGCTGGGCGCGTACGGCTTTCTGCGCTTTTCGCTGCCGATCGCGCCCGACGCATCGCACGCGCTCGCGGGCTATGTGATCGCGCTGTCGCTGATTGCGGTCGTCTACATTGGGCTGGTCGCACTGGTGCAGGCCGACATGAAGAAGCTCGTAGCGTATTCGTCGATCGCGCACATGGGCTTCGTTACCCTCGGCTTTTTCATCTTTAACCCGATCGGCATGACGGGCGGCATCGTGCAGATGATCTCGCACGGCTTCGTATCGGGTGCAATGTTTTTCTGCATCGGCGTGATGTATGACCGCATGCACAGCCGCAACATCGCCGACTACGGCGGCGTCGTCAACACGATGCCGAAGTTCGCGGCGTTTTTCATGTTGTTCGTGATGGCAAACGCGGGGTTACCGGCAACTAGCGGGTTTGTCGGAGAGTTCATGGTGATCCTGGGCGCGGTGCAGTTCAATTTCTGGATTGCGGTGATTGCAGGTACCACGCTCGTCCTTGGCGCTGCTTACTCTTTGTGGATGTACAAGCGGGTGATATTCGGCGACGTGGCCAATACGCACGTCGCCGAGCTGATCGACGTCAATCGCCGCGAGTTTGCAATCCTGACGCTGCTCGCTGCGGCCGTGCTGTGGATGGGCGTGTATCCGAAGCCGGTTACGAACCTGATGGATGCATCGGTCGCGCGGCTGTTGAAACATGTCGCCCTGTCGAAGCTGCCGCTTGCAACCGGAGCGGCGCGGTAGATGAACTCGATGAACCTCGCTGCTGCCTTGCCCGAGATTGTCCTGCTTGCGGCTGCCTGCGTGGTGCTGGTGGTCGATCTGTTCGTATCTGACGCGCAGCGGAACGTGACGTACGGGCTGACGATGACGGCGCTGCTGGTGGTCGCTGTTGCCGTGATTGCAATGCTTGCACGCAATGAAGTGACCATCAGTTTTGGCGGCATGTATATCGCCGATCCGATGGGGCACGTTCTCAAGCTGTTCGCCATCGTGTGCTGCGGCTTCATGCTGGTTTGCGCGCAGTCGTACGCGCGGGCGCGCGGAATCTGGAAAGGCGAGCTATTCAGCCTGACGCTGTTCACGCTGCTGGGAATCATGCTGATGATCTCGGCCAATAACCTGCTGGTGGTCTACCTCGGGCTCGAACTGCAGTCGCTCTCGATGTATGCGCTGGTGGCCCTGCGACGCGACGACCCGCGCTCGAGCGAGGCGGCAATGAAGTACTTCGTCCTCGGCTCCCTTGCGTCCGGGTTTCTTCTGTACGGGATGTCGATGCTGTACGGCGCCACCGGCACGCTCGAAATCGACGAGCTGGCACGCCGTGTGGCGAGCGGACAGGTCATCAGCCGCGCGCCGCTGCTGCTCGGCATCGTTTTCGTGATCGCCGGCCTGGGGTTCAAGTTCGGCGTTGTGCCGTTCCATATGTGGGCGCCCGACGTTTACCAGGGCGCGCCGACGCCGATCACGCTTCTGATCAGCTCGGCGCCGGAGCTCGCGATCTTTGCGATTGCTTTCCGCATCCTGGTCGAGGGGCTGCTACCGCTGGCGATCGACTGGCAGAAGATGCTGGCGCTGCTCGCAGTCGCATCGCTGGTCCTCGGCAATCTGACTGCCATCGCGCAGACCAATTTGAAGCGGATGCTTGCGTATTCGACCATTGCGCAAATGGGATTCGTGCTGCTCGCGATGCTGTCGGGCGTTGCCGCCGGTGATCCGAAAGCGATTTCCAGTTCTTACAGCGCGGCGATGTTCTATCTGATCACGTATGCGCTGTCCTCCCTCGGCACGTTCGGCATCATCCTGCTGCTCTCCCGGCGAGGATTTGAAGCCGAGGAGATTGCCGATTTCCGCGGTCTCGGCAAGCGCAGTCCCTGGTACGCGTTCCTGATGATGCTGTTGATGTTCTCGCTCGCCGGCGTTCCACCTACGGTCGGGTTCTACGCGAAGCTCGTGGTGCTGCAGGCACTGCTCAGCGAAGGCACGACGGCGGCCGGTATATCGCTTGCGGTAATCGCAGTTTCGTTTTCGTTGATCGCGGCGTTCTACTACCTGCGCGTGGTCAAGACGATGTACTTCGACGACCCAACGCCCGAAGCCGCGGCGATCCCGCTTACTGCTCCGACCGACATGCGCGTCGCGCTGACTCTTAACGGCCTGCTGGTGCTCGTCCTCGGTATCCTGCCGCAGTACCTACTGCAGCTATGCGCCAGCGCGGTGACGCGCACGCTTGGCGGCTAGCGCCAAGGCATCGAT
>JBBQQC010000027.1:0-37418 GCA_038216465.1 Burkholderiales bacterium
CGACGAGGCCGTTGCGATGCTGGCCGGCGACGCGTTGCAGGCCGAGGCATTCAAGGTCTTGGCCGACGGCGGCCTGCCGGCGTCGCAGACCGCTGCGCTGATCCGCGAGCTCGCGCACGCATCGTCGACGACGGGTATGTGCGGCGGACAGGCGATCGATCTGGCAGCGGTGGGCACCACACCCACGATTGCCGAACTCGAGCGCATGCACCGGATGAAGACGGGCGCGCTGTTGAAGGCCGCCGTGTTGATGGGCGCGCTGTCGGGGCGCACCTCGTTGCTCACTGAATGTACGCGCGAGGCGCTCACGCGTTACGGTGAAGCGATTGGGCTTGCGTTTCAGATCGTCGATGATCTGCTCGATGTCGAGGCCAGCACTGCGGAGCTCGGCAAGACCGCGGGCAAGGATGCCGAGCAGAGCAAGCCGACGTATGTATCGCTGCTCGGGGCGCAGGCGGCGCGCGCGTGGTCGGTGCGGCTGCGCGCGCAGGCGTTGCAGGCAATTGACGCCCTGGGCAGCAGCGCTCAACGTCTGCGAGAATTGGCCGACTTTATCGTTTGCCGCAAGAGCTGACCGGCGCGCGTCATGGACCTTCTAAACAAGATCGATTCGCCCGCGGATTTGCGCGCGCTCGAGCGAGCAGAGTTGCCTCAGCTCGCCGACGAGCTGCGTGCGTTTGTTCTCGACTCGGTATCGAAGACCGGCGGTCATCTGAGCTCGAATCTCGGCACCGTCGAGCTGACGATCGCGCTCCATTACGTTTTCGATACGCCGGAAGATCGGATCGTGTGGGACGTCGGCCATCAGACGTATCCGCACAAGATCCTGACCGGACGGCGCGAGCAGATGGCGCGACTGCGTCAGCACGGCGGGGTGTCCGGATTTCCGCGCCGCTCGGAAAGCGAATACGACACCTTTGGTACCGCCCACTCCTCGACATCGATCTCGGCAGCGCTGGGAATGGCGGTGGCGGCGCGCAATCAGGGATCCGAGCGTCATTCGATCGCGGTGATCGGCGACGGCGCGATGAGTGCCGGTATGGCGTTCGAGGCATTGAACAACGCCGGCGTAACCGACAACGTGCGCCTGCTCGTCATCCTGAATGACAACGATATGTCGATCTCGCCCGCGGTCGGCGGCCTGAACCGTTATCTGGCACGCCTGATGAGCGGCAGGTTCTACGCGGCGGCGAAGCAGGCCGGCAAGCAGGTGTTGAAAAGCTTTCCACCGGTGTTCGAACTCGCAAAGAAATTGGAGGAGCACGCGAAGGGCATGGTCGTGCCTGGCACCTTGTTCGAAGAATTTGGCTTCAACTACATCGGACCGATCGACGGCCACGATCTCGATTCGCTGATTCCGACGTTGCAGAACCTGAAGCAGCTGGGCGAACAGTTGAGCGGTCCGCAGTTTCTGCACGTCGTCACCAGGAAAGGCCAGGGCTACAAGCTGGCCGAGGCCGACCCCGTGCTGTACCACGGCCCGACGAAGTTCGATCCGAAGGTCGGCTATACCGCGGCTTCCGCGACCAAACCGAATTACACGAAGATTTTCGGCGACTGGTTGTGCGACATGGCGGCGCTCGATGCGCGACTGATCGGCATCACCCCGGCGATGCGCGAAGGCTCGGGCCTGGTGCGCTTCGAACAGGAATATCCCGACCGCTACTTCGACGTCGGCATTGCGGAACAGCACGCCGTCACATTTGCCGCCGGTCTGGCCTGCGATGGCATGCGGCCGGTGGTCGCGATTTACTCGACTTTTCTGCAGCGCGCCTACGATCAGCTGATCCACGACGTGTGCATTCAAAACCTGCCGGTCGTGTTCGCGCTCGATCGCGGTGGTCTGGTCGGCTCCGACGGTGCCACGCATCACGGTGCGTTCGACTTAAGCTACCTGCGCTGTCTGCCAAACACCATCGTGATGGCAGCGTCCGATGAGAACGAATGCCGGCAGATGCTGACTACGGCATTCAACCACGACGGCCCGGCCGCGGTTCGATACCCGCGTGGGACCGGGCCGGGCGTTGCGATCGATGAGGCGATGAGCGAACTGCCGATTGGGCGCGGCGAGTTGCGGCGTATGTCGAACGCTGCATCAGGTCGCCGCATTGCGATCCTCGCGTTCGGCTCGATGGTGACGCCCGCACTCGCGGTGGCCGAACAGTTCGACGCTTCGGTGGCCAACATGCGCTTCGTCAAGCCGTTGGACGACGAACTGGTGGCGAAGCTTGCGCGTACGCACGATGCACTCGTCACGATCGAAGAAAACGTCATTGCGGGCGGCGCAGGAAGTGCGTGCCTCGAGTCGCTGGCGGCGCAGCGCATCGAAGTGCCTCTGCTTCGGCTGGGATTGCCCGATCGTTTCATCGATCATGGCGATCCGGCGGCATTGTTGAAGGAATGCGGCCTCGATGCCGCCGGCATCGCGGTCGCGATCCGTGCGCGATTCGCCGAGCTGGCGCGCGAAGCGCGCTACGTGCAATCGGCGGCTTAGATCCTGCTCGGCCTGTGCCGATGAGACCGATCGTGATCGTGCAGCACGAGGCCGACACCGGGCCCGGTCGCTTCGAAAGCTATATACAGCATCAGCAGTTGGCGCATCAGACGATTCGCGTTTTTGCCGGCGACCCGATCCCGGCTTCGGCCGAGGCCTACGCAGGCATTTGTTCGCTCGGCGGCAGCATGAGTGCCAACGATGATCTGCCGTGGATTGAACCAGAACTGGCGCTGATGCGCGACGCTGACAAGCGCGGCGTGCCGATCATCGGCCATTGTCTGGGAGGGCAATTGCTTGCGAAGGCTTTCGGCGCGTCCGTCACGCGTGCTGCAATGAAGGAAATCGGGTGGGGCACAGTCGCGGTCGAGGACCCTGCGCTTGCGCATGAATGGATCGGCAGCGAACCCAGTTTCGAGCTATTTCAATGGCACGAGGATTCATTTGGCATTCCTGCCGACGGACGCCGCTTTCTGACCAGCCAGTTTTGTGCGAATCAGGCGTTTGTGATCGAAAGAAAGCCGCACGCTCACCTCGGCATGCAATTCCATATCGAGATGACACCACAACTTGTCACATGCTGGACTAGCGATCCGAACGGCGTGCGCGAGATCGACGAAGCGTTCCGGCGCCAACGAGGCGCCGGGGTACAGCGCTGCGACGAAATTGTTCGGGAGCTCGAACCGCGCACGCGGCAACTGAGCCACTACGCCGATCGGATTTATCAACGCTGGTTGCGCGGCCTTCGCCGCTAGCGATAGTTGCTATCGGCGCTGATGCGCCGACTGCCACGGCTCGGACCGGCGGCCCAATCCGTAGACGTCCTCGACGCGCGCTGCAGGCCGATGCGGACAGATTTTCTGGTGCACACCGGCCAGAACCATCAATTCGGCCATCGCATCGGGCGCCAGATTCAACGACGAATCAAGTCCGCTGTAGACCTTCTCGAAGTATTGATTCAGCTCGGGATAGCCCCACAGCAGGCGCAAGGTCTGAACCACTGAAGGATGGCGGCGCTCCAGCACCGACAGTGAGCTTTCACCGGCCGCCACGCGAGCCGATGGTTGAATCGTCCGGGGCGCGGGCCGGCCTTCCAGGTCCGCGTCGCCCGGCGAGACGAACGCGTTGAAGCGGGACGATGTGATTCGCATGCACGCTAGGTTAAGTTAATCCGTTCGGATGACAAGGGGGCGCCGACGACCGGTCGGTTTAAGGCGAAGGCAGCGTGCGCACTAATCGCGAAAGTTTTCGAAAGTCAATGGCAACTCGGTGATCTGGCCACGCAGCAGCGCGATGCACTCCTGCAGCGCGTCCTTCTTGGCGCCAGTGACACGGACCGCATCACCCTGAATGCTGGCCGTGACTTTCAGTTTGCGCTCCTTCACGAGCGCCACGATCTTCTTGGCCAGTGGCTGCTCGATTCCGTTCTTGATCTTGATCGGCTGCTTCAGCTTGTCACCCGAAATTTTCTCGGGCTTTTGATACTCGAACAACCGAGCATCGACTGCGCGCTTGGCCATCTTGCCTCCCAGTACGTCACGCACCTGTCCGAGCTTGAACTCATCGTCTGCGTACGCCGTCAGTTCGAAGTCTTGCTGTTCGAACCGCGCGTCGGAACCCTTGAAGTCGAACCGGTTGGCGATCTCTTTGTTGGCCTGATCGACCGCGTTGCGAACTTCGACCATGTTGGGTTTGCAAACGACGTCGAACGACGGCATGGTGGCTCTCCGGTAGGACGTGGCAAGTGTATCGGCCTCTAAACTCGTGCAAATGAAGGTGCGAAGCGAAGGGCTGATCGAGCGGGACGTTTCGTTGCGCCCATTCAATACGTTCGGCGTCGATGCGAATGCGGCGCTGTTCGCACGCGTCCGTTCTGTCGAAGAGCTGCAGCGCGTGCTCGACGATCGCCGCGTCGCCGAGCTTCCGACGCTGGTGCTGGGTGGGGGTAGCAACGTACTGTTCACTCGGGACTTCGACGGCTGCGTATTAAAGATCGAAATTCCCGGCGTGCATCGCGACGACAATGGAGCGCATTGGTTGGTGCAGGTGGGCGCCGGCGAGAACTGGCACACGCTGGTCTCGCGTCTCGTCGAAGAAGGTTTGCCGGGTCTCGAAAACCTTGCCCTGATCCCTGGCTCGGTGGGTGCTGCGCCGATTCAGAATATCGGCGCTTATGGCGTCGAGCTCGCCGAACGGTTTCATTGTTTGCAAGTATGGGATGTTGCGACCGGTACCCTGCAGACGCTGACCGCCGAGCAATGTCGCTTCGGGTATCGCGATAGCGTTTTCAAGCACGATGCGGGGCTGCGCGTCATCGTCAATGTCACGTTTGCACTGTCTCGATCGTGGACGCCTGTCGTCGGTTACGTCGACGTCGATCATGAGTTGCGCGTTCGAGACATCCCTGATCCACAGCCGCGCGATGTGTTCGATGCGGTGGTTGCGATTCGCCGGCGCAAGTTGCCCGATCCGGCGCGCGTCGGAAATGCCGGCAGCTTCTTCAAGAATCCCGTGATTTCGCGCGTGCAGCGGGAGGCGCTGCTCGAGCGGCATCCGTCGCTGGTCAGCTACGATATCGGTGGTGGGCGCTACAAGCTGGCCGCCGGCTGGTTGATCGACGCGTGTGGCATGAAAGGCGCGGTGCGGGGCGGCGCCGCCGTTTACGACAAGCAGGCGCTGGTGCTGGTCAACCGCGGTGGTGCGACCGGCGCTGACATTCTTGCGCTGGCGCGCGAGGTTCGCGAAGCGGTCCGGGCGCGCTTTAGCATCGAGCTGGATCCCGAATTGCGGATCATTTAGGTCTGCGCGCCAACAGCGTGCCTTGCACCATCGCTAGACTGAGCCCCCGACGTTGTCTGAAGGACCCGCATGAACAAGGAAATCGTTTCGGCTTCCGACGCGCCCTCCGCGATCGGGCCGTATTCGCAGGCGGTGAAGACCGGCCTCGTGGTGTTCATGTCAGGCCAGATTGGTCTGGACCCCGCTAGCGGTGAACTGCAGCAGGATTTTGAAGCGCAAGTGCGACAGGCGTTCAAGAATCTGGCCGCGGTAGCCAAAGCGAGCGGCGGGTCGCTCGCCAACGCCGTGAAGTTCACGTTGTTTCTGACAGACCTTGGACAGTTCACCAAGGCCAACTCGATCATGGGCGAGGTCGTGCCCAAGCCTTATCCGGCGCGGTCGACGATCGGCGTCGCCAGTTTGCCGCGCGGCGCGCAGTTCGAGGTCGAAGCGATCTTGGTTCTCTAGGTTGGCTCGCAAACCTCGCATCGACGAAGCGAGCGCTGCAGCAGGCAACACGATCGCGGCGCGGCTTGCGCGTGCGGGGTTGATCTCCGATTGGGATTTTGTTTTGCACCTGCCGCTGCGCTACGAGGACGAGACCCGTGTTACGCCGATCGCGGAATTGATCGCGGGAAGCGAATCGCAGGTGGAGGCCGAAGTGCTGTCGGCCGACGTCGTATATCGCGGCAAGCGGCAATTGCGCGTCACCGTGCGCGACGCTACCGGTCAGTTGATGCTGCGCTTTCTGAATTTCTACTCGTCGCAAATCAAGCAGATGGCTGTGGGACGCCGGTTTCGCATCTTCGGCCTGGTACGCGGCGGATTGGCGGGCGATGAAATGATTCATCCACGCGTTCACGCGTGTGACAGTGCCGATCCGTTGTCGAAATCGCTGACACCGGTGTATCCATCGCCGGAGGGCGTGCCGCAGTCATGGCTGCGCAAGCGGATCGGGCGCGCGCTGCGCGACGTCGACATCGACGATGTGTTGCCTTCCGGCGTGCGCGCGCGTCATCAATTGGATCAATTAAAGGAGTCGATCGAGCGCCTGCATCGGCCGCCGCCGGACGCTGATGAACTTGCCCTGCAGCAGCGCACCGATCCCGCTTGGCGGCGCTTGATGTTCGACGAACTTCTGGCGCAGCAGCTTGCGTTGCGCGCGGCGCGTGAGGCGCGTGCTGATCGCCGCGCGTATCCACTGGCAACCGACGGCACGATCAGTGCGCAGTTGCGGGCGCAGCTGCCGTTCAGTTTGACCGGAGCGCAGTTGCGAGTGTGGGGCGAAATCGAACGCGATCTCGCGCGAATGCAGCCGATGCATCGGTTGTTGCAAGGTGACGTCGGCAGCGGCAAGACGATCGTCGCAGCGCTGGCCGCGGCGCGCGCAATTGAAAGCGGATTCCAGGCTGCCTTGATGGCACCCACGGAGATCCTGGCGGAACAACACTTCCGCAAAGTCGCCGAATGGCTGTCGCCGCTGGGAGTGCGAACCGAATGGCTGGCGGGGCGTCTGACGCCGTCTAGCAAGCGCGCTGCGCAGGATTCGATCGCCAGCGGACAAGCTCAGCTGATCGTCGGAACGCATGCGTTGATTCAGGAAGCGGTCGCGTTTGCCCGGCTGGGTCTGGCGATCGTCGACGAGCAGCACCGATTCGGCGTCGCACAGCGGCTGGCGCTGCGCGGTGGCGCCGATGGCCACGCGCCGCACCTGCTGATGCTGTCCGCGACACCGATTCCGCGCACCTTGGCAATGAGCTATCTGGCCGATCTTGACGTGTCGGTCATCGATGAATTGCCGCCGGGCCGCAGGCCCGTCGTGACCAAGTTGATCTCGACACGCAGGCGCGAAGAAGTGATGCACCGAATACGCGCTGACGTCGCCGCTGGGCGGCAGTGCTACTGGGTATGTCCGTTGATCGAATCGAGCGACGTGCTCGAAGTCGCCGCGGCCACCGAAACTTTTGAGCGCATCTCGCAGATGCTGCCCGACCTGCGCATCGGCCTACTGCATGGACAATTGCCGCTCGCAACCAAAGCCGATGTCATGCAGCGCTTCGAACGACGCCAGCTTGACGTGCTTGTCGCAACTACCGTGATTGAAGTCGGCGTCGACGTGCCGAACGCGACGCTGATGGTGATCGAGCACGCGGAGCGTTTTGGTCTCGCGCAGCTGCACCAGCTGCGCGGGCGGGTGGGCCGGGGCGGCGACCAGAGTTTTTGCATCCTGCTGTTCGACGAGCCCCTTTCAGATCCGGCGCGCGAGCGTTTGAAAGTTATCTATGAAACCAGCGACGGCTTCGAGATCGCGCGGCGAGACTTACTGATGCGCGGGCCGGGCGAGTTTCTCGGGGCGCGGCAATCCGGAATGCCGCTGCTGCGCTTTGCCGACTTGCAGCGTGATGCGCAGCTGGTCGAACAAGCCCGTGACGCCGCGATCGAGCTGCTGGCGGAGAATCCGACAGCAGCGCGCCAACACGTGCAGCGCTGGTACGCCGCCTCCAATGAGTTTCTGACCGCATGACGCTGACCGAGCTGCGCTACGTGGTTGCCGTCGCTCGCGAGCGGCATTTTGGTCGGGCGGCGGACGCATGCTTCGTCAGCCAACCGACTTTGTCGGTGGCGATCAAGAAGCTCGAAGAAGAATTGGGAACGCAGATCTTCGAGCGCCGCACCAATGATGTGACGATGACTCCGGCTGGCGAGCGCATCGTCGGACAGGCGCAGCGCACGCTGGACGAAGCGGGGCGCATCAAGGAGATCGCCCGGCAGGGAAAGGATCCGCTGTCGGGTCCGCTGCGGCTGGGCGTGATCTACACGATCGGACCGTATCTGTTGCCGGCGCTGGTGCGTCAGCTCTTGAAGGATGCGCCGCAGATGCCGCTGCTGCTGACCGAGAACTTCACGGTCAAGCTGATCGAGCTGCTGAAAAACGGCGAGATTGACGTCGCGATCATGGCGCTGCCGCTGCCGGAAAGCGGCCTGGTGCTGCAACCTGTTTACGACGAGCCGTTCGTTGTTGCCGTCCCACGCCTGCATCCGTGGTCGAAGCGCAAGGCGATTCCGAGCGAAGACCTGAAGAAGGAAACCATGTTGCTGCTCGGTACCGGACACTGCTTCCGCGATCAAGTGCTCGAAGTCTGTCCGGAGCTGGCGCGCTTCTCGTCGTCCGCCGAGGGGATACAAAAGACATTCGAAGGATCGTCGCTGGAAACGATCCGGCACATGGTCGGCTCAGGCCTCGGTGTAACGGTACTGCCGATGACTTCGATTCCCGTCAAGCCCCCGCGCGATTCGCTGCTGACCTACATTCCGTTGAGGCCACCCGCGCCGGATCGGCGCGTCGTGCTGGCCTGGCGGAGATCGTTTACTCGTGGCGCTGCGATTGAAGCCCTACGGCAAACGGTGCTGAAATGCACGCTGAACGGGGTAACCCGACTGCCTGACGCGCGCACGGAAACATCGTGAGTGAAATTGCCTATCGCGGCGTTTGAATTTGACGATTGTCATTGACTTGGCCGCGTCACTAACATGTCCATTCCTTTAGCAGGAGGACCAAATGGCCCGCAAGAACAAGTTGGATGTACGCGCCAATGGCGCACCTTTTATCGATATCGGTATTCCGGACAAGGATCGCGCAAAGATCGCGTTGGGATTGTCCCGGGTGCTGGCCGACACGTACGGCCTCTATCTGAAAACTCACAGCTTTCACTGGAACGTCGAAGGCCCGATGTTCAACACGCTGCACTTGATGTTCATGGAGCAGTACACCGAGCTGTGGAATGCACTGGACGACATCGCCGAACGTATTCGCTCGCTTGGGTACCCGGCGCCGGGGACGAACACGCAATTTGCGAAGCTCACGTCGATCAACGAAACCAACGGTGTGCCCGAAGCGATGGAAATGGTTCGGTTGCTGACAAAGGGTCACGAGGCAGTTGCCCGCACCGCACGCGACGTGCTACCGGCAGCCGATAAAGGCGGCGACGAATCGACAACCGATCTGCTGACGCAGCGGCTTCAAATTCATGAGAAAACCGCGTGGATGTTGCGCAGCATGCTCAAGTAGCTTGCAGCCGCTCGTCCAGCCATTCGATCCAGTGCATCACTCGCGTCGCGGTCCCTGTGGCCAGATGCGTAATGCATCCGATATTGGCCGACAGAATCACGTCGGGTTCGGCGGCTTGCAGGTGGTCGAGCTTGCGGTCGCGCAATTGGTACGCAAGTTCGGGTTGCAGCACCGAGTAAGTCCCGGCTGAGCCGCAACACATGTGGGTTTCAGCGAATGGCATAACGTCGGCGCCGAGCGATTCGAGCAGACCTTCGACGGCACCGTGAATCTTTTGCCCGTGCTGCAGCGTGCACGGCGGATGGAAAACAACTTTTTTATCCGGCGCCGCCCCGATCTTCGTTCGCAATTCCGCCGCAAACGTCGGTAACAGTTCGGCGAGGTCTTGCGTCATGGCGCTGATGCGGCGTGCCTTTGCGGCGAATTTTGGATCTCGCGCAAGCAGATAGCCGTACTCCTTGACCTGCACGCCGCAACCGCTGGCGTTCATCACGATTGCGTGCAGTCCATCTTCTTCGGCGTGTGCAACGTACGGCCACCACGCGTCGATGTTGCGTCGCGCATCGGCGAGCCCGCCGTCATGATCGTTCAAGTGGTAGCGAATCGCGCCGCAACAGCCCGCCGCGGCCGGGCGCAACGTCTCTATCGCAAGCGCGTCGAGCACGCGCGCGGTTGCCGTGTTGATATTCGGCGCCATCGAGGGCTGCACGCAGCCTTCGAGCAACAGAATCTTGCGTTGATGCGAATGCGCGGGCCAGCGCCCCGCGCGCTGGCGCGGCGGTACTTTGTTTTGCAACGACGACGGCAGCAGCTGCCGAACCATCTGGCCCGCTCGCATTGCCGGCCCAAACAGCCCGCTGGGAATGCCTTCCTTCAGCGCGATGCGCACGAGGCGATCACCCGCCGAGCGCGGAACGTGGTCGTCAACGATCTTGCGCCCGATGTCGACCAAGCGTCCGTACTGCACTCCGGACGGACACGTCGTTTCGCAATTGCGGCACGTCAGGCAGCGATCCAGATGCAACTGGGTTTTGGCGGTGGCCTCGTGACCTTCGAGTACCTGCTTGATCAGATAGATGCGGCCGCGTGGCCCATCGAGCTCATCGCCGAGCAGCTGATACGTGGGGCAGGTCGCAGTGCAGAATCCGCAATGGACGCACTTGCGCAGAATCGAATCCGCCTCTTTGCCTTCGGGCGTGTCCTTGATGAAGTCTGCGAGTGCAGTCTGCATTACAGGTCCGAATACATCCGGCCGGGATTGAAAACACTGGCCGGGTCGAATTCTTTTTTCAAACGCCGATGTATTTTCGCCAGTGCGGGTGCAAGCGGCTGAAACACGTCGTCGCGATCGTCGTGGCGAAACACCGTCGCGTGCCCGCCGGCTGCTTGAACCTGCGCGCGAATTTCGTCGGCACTCATGGTCGACCAGACCCAGCGTTGCGCTCCGCGCCATTCGATCAATGTCGCGCCGAGATCCAACGGCGTGGTGGTGGGCGGCACCGACAAGCGCCATAGTGCCGCGTGGTCGACGCGCTTGAAGAACGGGTGCGTTTGCTCGCGCAGCATTTTCCAAAAGGCGGCGCCGTCGTTGACAACACTGCCGCCCAGCTTGGTCTGTGCGGCGCGTACGCCGCTGTTGGCTCCTGACAAGCGCACCGACAGCGTGCCGTCGAACCACGCCGTCGCAGAAATCGGCCAGGGGTGTCCTGCCCACTCGTTACAACGGCGGGTCGCATCGCCCTCCGACAATTCAAACCGCAGCGTTTGCTCCGTCGCGGGACGGGGCACAACTTTCAGGGAAACATCCAGAATCATTCCTAACGTGCCGAGCGAGCCGGCGAGTGCGCGCGATACGTCATAGCCGGCAACGTTTTTCATCACGTTGCCACCGAACGTCAGCACGTTGGCGCGGCCATCGAGCAGCGAGGCTCCGAGCACGAAGTCTCGAATTGAGCCTGCAGCCATCCGGCGCGGACCGGCCAGCCCGCTCGCGATCGCGCCGCCCACAGTTGCCGCCTGGCCAAAGTGCGGCGGCTCGAACGCGAGCATCTGGTTGTGCTTTGCCAGCGCAGCTTCCAATTCCGCCAGCGGAGTGCCGCTGCAAGCGGTGATTACCAGCTCGGTCGGCTCGTAGTCGATCACGCCGCAATAGGCGCGTGGATCAAGCACGTCATGCCGCGCGCGCAGCGAGTTACCGTAGAAGTCCTTGGTACCACCGGCACGGATCAGCAGCGGCTTGCCAGCGGCGACTGCGCTTCGCACGCGCTCCTGCAATGAGCGCACGACCTCGTTTGCAGCTACCGCCATCAAAAGCGCGGCAGATCGGGGAAGTTCAGTTGTCCGCCGTGCACGTGCACCTTGCCGTATTCGGCGCACCGCGTCAGCGTTGGAATTGCCTTGCCCGGATTTAGCAAACCGGCCGGATCGAACGCACGCTTGACTGCGAAAAAGGATTCAAGCGTTTCCGAACCGAACTGCTGGCACATCTGATGAATCTTTTCGACGCCGACGCCGTGCTCACCGGTGACGGTCCCACCGACCGCGATCGATAGTTCGAGGATCTCGAAACCAAACTGTTCGGCCCGCATCACGGAATCCGGGTCGTTGCAGTCAAACATGATCAGCGGATGCAAGTTGCCGTCACCGGCATGGAACACGTTCGCGCAGCGCAAGCCGTACTTCGCTTCCATTTGCACGATCGCCTTCAGCACTTCGCCCAGGCGCTTGCGCGGAATCGTGCCGTCCATGCAGTAGTAGTCGGGCGAAACCCTGCCCACTGCCGGAAACGCCGCCTTGCGACCGGCCCAGAAGCGGTGCCGCTCGGAATCCGACTGCGACACCTCAAGTCGCGTGGCGCCATTCGCTCTCAGCACCGCTTCGATGTGAGCGATCTCTTCATCGACTTCCTCGCGCGTGCCGTCGGCCTCGACCAGCAGAATCGATTCCGCGTTCAAGTCATAGCCCGCATTGACGAACGGCTCGACGGCAGCGATCGCCGGACGGTCCATCATCTCCATGCCGGCCGGGATGATCCCGGCGGCAATCACCGCGGCCACCGCATCGCCGCCCTTGCCGACGTCGTCAAACGACGCCATCACGACTTGCTGGCAGACGGGTTTCGGCAACAATTTCACCGTCGCTTCGGTCGTGATTAGCAACATGCCTTCGGAGCCGATCACCAGCGCCAGTAAATCGAGCCCGGGTGAGTCGAACGCTTCAGAGCCGACCTCGATGATTTCGCCTTCAACCGTGACTCCACGCACGCGCAACACGTTGTGCAACGTCAACCCGTACTTCAAGCAGTGCACGCCGCCGGAATTCTCGGCAATGTTGCCGCCGATCGTGCATGCGATCTGGCTCGACGGATCGGGCGCGTAGTACAGGCCGAGGTGCGCGACTGCTTCGGAGATCGCAAGGTTGCGTACGCCGGGCTGCACGACCGCCGTGCAAGCGAGCGGATCGATGTTCAGAATGCGATTGAATTTCGCAAGCGAAAGCAGTACACCGCGGCCGTGCGGTAGCGCGCCGCCGGACAGTCCGGTGCCGGCGCCGCGCGGCACGATCGGCACCCGCATTTCGAAGCAGACTCGCACAATGCGCGCGACCTGGTCTTCCGTTTCCGGCAACGCGACGATCATCGGCAATTGCCGATACATCGTCAGCCCATCGCATTCGTAGGGCCGCGTATCTTCCTCGCGCCACAGCACGCAATCTTCAGGCAAGAATGCCTTCAGCGCAGCGCCGACCGCGCGCTGTCGTTCAACGTCAATGCTGCCAACGCCCTCCAGCGGAATGCGCTCGGCAAGCAGTTGCGGAGCGTGCCTTTGCAGCAGCGGTGCGTTCATGCGCGCAAAGTATCACGGCTGTGCGCCGCATGAATGCGACCGAAGAACAACTGCAAAGGCTAGTACATTCTCGCCAACGCGCGGCATCAAGCAGCGGATCTTCAGGAGTTGCCGCACGTGACCGAACAACAACAGCTGCAAACCGGTATCGCCGCCCTCGAAGCGCAGCGTGGCGTGCTCGGCGACGACGTGCTGGAGGCGGCGCTCGCTCCGATGCGGACCAAACTCACTGCGTTGCAAAGCGACCAACAGCTCAAACAGGTCACCGTGCTGTTTGCCGACATCGTCGGTTCCACCACGCTGAGCCAGCACCTGGACCCTGAAGACATACACGCCATCATGGACGGCGCCCTGCAGCAGTTCACGGCGCGGGTGCAAGCGCACGGAGGCCGCGTGTTGCAGTACGCCGGCGACAGCCTGCTGGCTGTGTTCGGTGCCGACGAAGCAAGGGAAGACGATGCCGAATGCGCGGTGCTTGCCGGCCTGGCGGTGCTGGAAGAAGGCCGCGCGCAAGGCGAGCAGGTCAGGCTGCGCCACGGGCATGAAGGCTTCAACGTGCGCGTGGGTATCCATACCGGGGCGGTGCTGCTCGGTGGCGGCGTGGACGCCGAGGGCAGCATCCGGGGAATGACGGTGAACATCGCCGCGCGCATGGAACAGAGCGCGCCGGTGGGTGCCTTGCGGGTCAGCCAGGCCACCTGGCGTCAGGTGGCCGGTGCCTTCGAGGGCGAAGCGCAGCCACGGCTCGAGGTCAAGGGCAGCGATGAGCCGCTGTTGACCTGGATCGTTCGCCGCGCACGGCCGCTGGCCGAGCGTGAGCGTGCGCGCGGTGTCGAAGGTCTGCGCACGCCGCTGGTTGGGCGCGATGTCGAACTCGCCGAAATCGAGCGCTTGCTCGGCGGAGCAGCGCCGGAACGGGGACTGCAAGCCGTCACTTTGATCGCCGACGCCGGCCTCGGCAAGACACGGATGCTGGCCGAGTGCCGGGCGCGGCTGCTGGCGCGCGCGCCGGGCACGCCGTGGCTGATGGGCCGCGCGCATCCGCAGAACCGGCTGCAGCCCTATGGTCTGCTGCGCGACCTGCTGGCGCGCTGGCTGCACATCGCCGATGACGACTCTGCGCAGGACGCGCGCCGCCGCCTCGTCGAAGGCCTCGCGCCGCGCTTGCGCGAAGACGCCGAGGGCCAAGCGCAGATCGTCGGCCAGCTGATCGGCCTGGACTTCGGCGACAGCCCGCACCTGCGCGGTGTCGATGCGCGTCAGATGCGCGACCGCGCCTTCCGTACGCTGACCTTTGCGTTCGGCCGGCTACAAGGCGAAGATGGCAGCCTGCCGTGTCTGCTGCTCGAAGACTTGCACTGGGCCGACGACGCCTCGCTCGACTTCGTGCGACACCTGCTGGTGCACGCGGCGGCTCAACCGCTGCGGTTGCTGATGACGGCGCGCCCGGGTCTGCTCGAGCTGCGCCCGGCCTGGGGCGAAGGAGTGCCCGCGCATCGCCTGGTGCACCTCGGGCCGCTCGCGGCCGAACACAGCTTCGCGCTGGCCCATGAGTTGCTGAGCCGCGTCGATCATCCGCAGCCAGCGCTGCGTGAGCTGCTCGTCACTCGCGCCGAGGGCAATCCGTTTTACATGGAAGAGCTTGTCAAGATGTTGCTCGACCAAGGAGCCATCGTCGTCGAAGGCGAAATTTGGTGCGTGCACACCGAGCGCCTCGCGCAGCTACAGGTGCCGGGCACGCTGGTGGGCGTGCTGCAGGCCCGGCTGGACGCGCTGCCAGCGGCCGACCGTCGCTCACTGCAGCAGGCCAGCATCGTCGGCCCGGTGTTCTGGGACGACGCGCTCGCGGCGCTGGACGAGCGCGCCCTGCAGTCGCTACCGGCGCTGCGACACAAGGCCCTGGTGCAGCCGCGCGGGACGAGCGCCTTCGAGGGCACGCGCGAGCAGATGTTCCACCATCACCTGCTGCACCAGGTGACCTACGACACCGTGCTCAAGGCCGCGCGGCGCGAGGGCCATGCGAAGGCGGCGTTGTGGCTCGCCGACCGCGTCGGTGACCGCACGTCCGAGTACCTGGCGGTGACGGCGGAGCATTACGACCGCGCTGGCGACAAGGCGCAGGCGATCGACTACTTCGAACGCGCGATTCGCGAGGCGGCGCGCCGCGATGCCCACACGGTCGTGCTGGCGCACGTCGAGCGCGTGCTGGCGATGCCCGAGATGACCGATGCCCGACGCCGCTACCAGCTGCTGCAATCGCTGACCAGCAGCGCCGACCTGCTGGGCCGACGCGACCTTCAGGCGGCGTCACTGCACGAGCGCGAGCGCCTGGCCGAGGCGCTGGGCGACGACGGCCTGCGTGCCTCGACTCTGAGCAGCCACGCCCTGCTGCTGGACCGCCAGGGCGACGACAACGCCGCCTACGCGATGGCGCAGCGCGCGCTCGCACTGGCCGAGCCGGTCGGCGAGGCGCGCGCCGCGGCGTTGTCCTGTTGCGAGATGGCGTGGGTGCACTACACGCGCGGTGAACTGGACGTCGCGCGCTCGCATGTGAACAAGGGCCTGGACTGGGCGCGTCAGATACCGGAGTCGACCGAGCGCGGCTACACCGGACAGATCTATGAGATCCAGTCCCTCACGGTTGCCGCCGACATCGAGCGGTCCGCGCACGACTACACGGCGGCGGCCGCGGCCGCGGAGCAAGCCTTGGCACTCGCGCGATCGGCGGGCGAGCGGCGACCGCAGAACCCGCTGCTGAACCTGCTCGGCCAGCTGGCGCTGGAGCTGGGTGACTGGCCCGAGGCTCTGCGTCTGTTCGAATCCGCACGCGCCCTGTCGCATGAGATGGGACAGGTGACCGGCGAGGCGGCGGCGCTGCAGAACCTGGCCGCAGCTTCGTTCGCGGCCGAGCAGGTGCAGGCAGCTTTGGCACAGGTCGATCGTGCGATCGAGGTGCACCAGCGCGGCGGCCAGCGGCGCACTCTCGCTCAGGGCCATCTGCTGCGCGCCCGGGTGTTGTCCGCGCTCGGCGATGACGCCGCGCATCAGGCTTTCGCGACCGCGCTGCTGATGTTCGATCAGATGCACGCCGAGCCTGATGTTTGCACCGTGCAGGCCTTTCTGGCCGAGCATCACCGCCAGCGCGGCGAGCTCGGCGCGGCGCGGCGACTGGTGGCCGACGTGCTGATGCGCCTGGAGCGTGGCGTCTCGCTGGCGGGCACCGAGCAAGGCGACCTCGCGCGGTTGTGCTGCCAACGGGTGCTCGCCGCCGACGGCGACGAGCGCGCCGGTCCTTTGATGGCGGCGCTGCAATGCGAGCTGCAAGGCGCCCTCGCAAGATTTGCCGATCCCGCCACGCGCGAGCGCTTCCTCGACGCCGCGCCATGGCGGCGCGAGATCATGGGGGCACAGGGCTGAAGTCAGAGCTGCCGTTGGCTCAGGGTACTAAGCCGCATAGCGCTCGACCGCCTTTTCGTTCCACTCGACGCCGCTACCGATGACGCCGTCGAAACTGGCCTGACCGTCGGTCACTACCAGTGGATCGGCAAGGATCGCGTTCCACCAGTCCGCGTATTCGAGCCAGTGCGCGGTTGGTGTGACGGCGAGCAGTTGTGCGCTGATCTCGGGCCATAAATGGCTCGACGCTTTTTTGTTCGCTGCATGCGCGAGCGCGGCAGCGCGCATCCATCCGGTGACGCCGCCGATTTTCATCGCGTCGGGCATTACGTAATCGCACGCGTTGGCATCGAGCGCGTGCTTCATGTCCAGCGAACCCCACCAGTTTTCGCCGGCTTGAATCGGCGTTGCCGCTTCGCGTGCGATCAGCGCGTGCCCGGTAAAGTCGTGGGCCAACGTCGGCTCTTCGACCCACGTCAGTCCTTCATCGTCGAGTAGCCGCATACGCTGCACCGCTTCGGTTGGCGTCAGACACTGGTTGTAGTCAACCATGATCGCCATCTCGGGTCCGGCCGCGGCGCGCATCGCGCGAATGACCGCCACGTCGTCGGCAGCCGACGGATAACCGATCTTCGCTTTGACACCCTGAAACCCGCGCTTGGCCCACTCTTCGGCGGTGCGCGCGGAAATCTGCACGCCGTCGTAGCCGACCGCGCCGTAGACGTTGACCGGTTTGGCCACGCCGCCGAGTAGCTGCGTCAGTGATCCTTGTTGTCTTCGCGCGGCGGCATCCCATAGCGCCATGTCGATCGCCGCGACAGCGATTCCTGTCAAGCCTTGCGGGCCGAGTAGACGCAGACGTCGCGCCAGCTTCTGCTCGATATCGTAGGGTGCCGCCGCATTGCCTTTTATCCATTCGCCGAAGCCCGACACCAGATCAGCCACCGGCTTAAGCGCTGTCGGCGTGTACGTAAACACCATGCTGTGACCGACGCTGCCATCGTCGCATTCGACGTCGGTCAACACCAGCGGCGATTCGGCAACCGTTCCGCTCGCGGTCGTGTGCGGTACCGGTAGCGGCACGCGCACGGTGCGAACGCGCAGCGAACGAATTTTGGGAAAACTCATGGCGGGACCTTGGGTTGGGCGCCAATATAAACGCGTAACCGTTCGCAGCAGCGCATTTCAACGCCGAGCCGTATCCGCTACGCTGCGTGGAAATGCTGCTATGCCAGATCAGTGATCCGCACGTAGTTTCCGAAGGCGCGCTGGCGTACGGCAGGGTCGACACGCGACATATGCTGCAGCGTTGCGTGCGCAAGATTCTGGCACTGCCGCGGTTACCTGACGCGCTCGTCGCGACCGGCGATCTAACCGATCACGGAACCGTCGAGGAATACGAGCTTTTGGCCGAACTCCTCGCGCCATTGTCGATGCCGATTTATCTGGTCGCGGGCAATCACGACGATCGGCGCGCGCTTCAAAGTGTTTTTTCTAAGCAAGCGCATCTGGTTGGCGAAGACGGCTTCGTTCAATACGCTGTCGACGGCTTCGACGTGCGGCTGGTAGTTCTCGACACGACGGTGCCCGGAGCACCGGGTGGTCAATTGTGCGAGCGACGACTGCGGTGGCTTGACCGCACACTGACCGAGTCGGATCGTCCAACCATCATCGCGCAGCACCATCCCCCGTTCGCGACCGGACTTTCGATAATGGACCGCATGGGTCTTGCCGACCCGCACGCCGAGGCGGCGGTCGTCTCGCGGCATGGCCATGTGCAGTGTGTCATCAGCGGCCACTTTCACCGGACGATTCAGGTGCGCTTCGCTGGTACGGTCGCTTCGGTGTGTCCGAGCACAGCGCACCAGCTCACCCTCGACCTGACACCGGGCGCCGACATCCGGTTCACGCTCGAGCCGGCGGCCTTTCAGTTGCACTTGTGGAATGGGGAGCAGGTCGTCACGCACACCGCGCTGGTCGACGATTTCCCGACGTGGGGCTCGCGCGGCTGATGATCCGGTGCCCCCAGTGCAGCGAGGAAAATCCGCCCCGGTTCAGGTTGTGCGGCTACTGCGGCGCTCCGCTGACTGCAGTCGAGTCGCTGCCAGCGCACGAGGTGCGCAAGACGGTGACGCTGATCTTCACCGATTTGAAAGACTCCACCGCGCTCGGCGAACGCCTGGACAGCGAAGCGTTACACGAGGTCAAGGAGCGATATTTCAACGCGATGGCCGCCGAGATCAGGCGTCACGGCGGCAAGATCGAGAAGTACATCGGCGACGCGATCATGGCGGTGTTCGGTCTGCCGCGTGCGCGAGAGGACGACGCGCTGCGTGCCGTGCGCGCCGCCATCGGAATGAAAACGGCACTGAACGGATTGAACGAGCTGCTGAGCGCGCGGTTCGGTGTCAAGCTCGCCAACCGAACCGGCGTGAATACCGGCGAGGTCGTCGCTATCGACGATCCGAGTGCCGATCAGAAGCTCGCGACCGGAGACGCAGTCAACGTCACCGCGCGGCTCGAGCAGGCCGCGCCGGCGAACGAGATCTACATCGGCGAGGTGACGTACAGGCTGGTGCGCGACGCTGTCGAGGCCGAAGCGGTCGAGCCGCTGACGTTGAAGGGCAAATCGCAGCCGGTAGCTGCGTACCGCCTCACATCAGTGCACGGGCACGACGGCAATGCGCGGCGGCACGACACGCCGATCGTCGGGCGCGACGACGAGCTCGCGACCCTGCACGCCGCGTGGGATGCCGCGCACGCGGAGCGTCGTGCGCACATGGTGACGGTGATCGGCGATGCCGGTATCGGCAAGTCGCGCCTAGTGCGCGAACTGATGGACCGCGTCGGCAGCGAGGCACACATCGTTTGCGGACGCTGCCTCGCTTACGGTGAAGGCATCACTTTCTGGCCGCTGCGCGAAATGGTTTTCTCGGCGGCCGAGATCCAGCGCGACGACACGCCAGACCTCGCGCGCGAGAAACTGCTCGCGTGTACCGGCGACGCTGAGATCGCCGATCGCATGGCGTCGGCCGCTGGCCTCAGCGTCACCTCATTTCCGCTGCACGAGATCTACTGGGGTGCACGCCGATTCCTGCAGGTGCTCGCTTCGCAGCGGCCGGTGCTCGCGCTGTTTGACGACATTCATTGGGCGGAGCCCGCATTTCTCGATCTGCTCGAAAACTTACGCGAGACGATTGAAGGCTCGCCGGTGCTTCTGCTTGCGACCGCGCGACGCGATTTGCTTGAGGAGCGTCCACACTGGGGCGAACACGCACGCGCGACCCGCCTCGTGTTGCGTCCGCTGGCGGACACGGCCGCGGCGCAGGTGGTGACGAACCTGCTCGGCGCCTCCGGCCTCCCGAGCACGCTCCTTAAGCGCATCGTTGCTGCCGCGGAAGGCAATCCGCTGTACGTCGAACAGATGCTGTCGATGCTGATCGATACGGGTGCGGTGAGGCGGGAAGGACAATCATGGGTCAGCGTTCACACGAACGCCGATATCGCCGTGCCGCCGACGATCCAGGCGCTCCTCGAAGCGCGTCTGGACAACCTGCAGCGTAGCGAGCGCGCGGCGGCGGAGCCGGCTGCGGTGATCGGTATGGAGTTTCCGCCACCTGCCGTGGAATCACTATCGCCTCCGCCACTGCGCCCTGGCACCGAAGCGCAACTGACTGCGCTCGCGCGCAAGCACTTCATCCGGCCGATGACCTCCATCGACTCGGAATTGCGCTATCGCTTCGATCACCACCTGGTGCGCGACACGGTCTACAACGGCCTGCTCAAGCGCGCCCGAGCCACGCTGCATACCGAGTTTGTGCGCTGGGCCGATCAGGACAACGCCCACAGCGAGCGCGGTCGCGAGTTCGAGGAGATCCTCGGCTACCACTTGGAGCAGGCGTATCGCTATCTGGCTGAACTCGGCCCGATCGACGACGCGGGTGTGGCTCTAGGCCGCGATGCCGCACTTCGACTGTCTTCGGCTGGCCGGCGAGCTTTCGCGCGTGGCGACATGCGCGCTGCTGCAAAGCTGTTGAGCCGCGCCGCTGCGTTGCTGGCGGACACTGATCCGCAACGTGTCGCGCTGCTACCCGAGCTGGGCGAAACGCTTATGGAGCTCGGAGACTTCGCGCAGGCGCGCACGGTGCTCGACGCGTCTTTGGCCCACGCCGAGCGGTTGAACGACACGCGTTTGAAGGCGGCCGCAATGTTGCTCCGAATGCAGGTGCGCTTGTACGGCGGCGAGCCCGGCGATTGGGGCGAGCAGACGCTGCGCGTCGCCACCGAAGCGGTCGCGGCACTGGAACCGCTGCAAGCTGATGCAGAGCTCGCAATCGCATGGCGCCTGATTGGCTATGTGCACGGGGTCGCGGGCCGCTATGGCCAGGTTCGCGAGGCAGCCACGCGCGTCGTCACGCACGCGCGGCGCGCCGGCAACGAGCGGCTGGTCGCGCGCACGGCGGTTGGGCTCTCGATCACCCTGCTGTTGGGTCCGACGCCGGTGCCCGACGCGATCGCTCAATGCGAACGCATCGTCGCCGACGGCCTGACCGACCGCCAGGCGCTCGGCAAGATCTTATGCACGCTGGCGACCCTGCGAGCGATGAATGGCGAGTTCGATCTGGCTCGCGAACACTGCCGGCGCGGACGAGAGTTGCTGCGCGAGCTCGGCCAGGGATGGCTGGCGGCATCTACTGCGCAGGATCTCGTGCGGATGGAACTGCTGGCCGGCAATCTCGCGAGCGCTGAGCGCGAGGCCCGCGAGGATTACGCGTTTCTGTCCGATATGGGTGAGACCTATCAGTTGGCCACGCTCGCCGCTCTGCTATCGCGCGTCGTGCGCGACCTGGGCCGCGATGCCGAGGCGCTGGAGTTTTCGGAAGCGGCTGAAGCGGCCGCGGGCAAGGACGACATCGAGAGCCAGGCCTTGTGGCGATCGATCCGCGCACCGATCCTGGCGCGCGCAGGCGAACTCGAGGATGCGGTCGAGCTTGCGCGAGCCGCGCTGCAGCACGCGCTGGCGACGGAGATTTCGACGCTGCACGCAGACACGCGGGCCGAACTGGCCCACGTGCTGAACCTGTGCCACAAGCAGGGCGAAGCGCGTCAGATGATTGGCGAGGCGATTGCGCTCTACGAGGCAAAGGGTGACAAGGTGTCGGCGGCGCGCTGGCACGAATGGGCCGCGCGCACGATGACGCAATCGGCGGCCTGATTCAAGGGCGAACGAGGCGCGAGCCAGTGGCCCGCGCTGTTCTTGCCGTCCTACCAGACGAAACTGCCGTTATCGATCGCCTCGATGACGATCTCCCAGTCGCCACTCAAGCTCGACGAGGGCGGCTTGGACCGGCTGTGTTCACCGCGATCGCGGTCGTCATCGTCATCATCCGTCTTGTGTCCGTGTTTCCCTGGGTATTCCCTGCGCTCGCGGATGCAGGGCTCGTTCCGACCCGGCGGTGTGTAAATGCCGTTCACCCGGCAGGAACGCACCGGGTTTCCGCCGCCACCGATCATGCGGACGAGTTGGTAGATGACGACTACGTGTTCGATGTTAGCTTTCTTACTGACAGTGCTCGCATCTCTGCGCAGCACAATCAAAAGCGGGCTCCTCAGGCCGTCGCCGACCGCGGCTTTGGTCTGCGTCTGAGCCTTCAGCACGCTCACGGTGTGACCGAAGCACTTAACGAGCGGCGAGCAGGAATTGCCACCATTGTCGTCTTCCGCAATGCTGGCGATGATCGCGATTGAGTCCTGCGGCGCGACGGTCACGAGCGTGGTCGATGGGTCACTGGCGGTCGGTACCGCTTCAACGCCGGTAAACAACGTCGCGCCCGCCCGTGGCACGTACGCGCTGACGCTGTCGCCGCCGGCCGGCTGAAGTGGAGTTACGGTGGAGCCCGTGATCGAGCGCTCCGAGTAACCGATGACGTACTCCGAGCTCCAGTTGAAGGCGATGCTGGTGCCCGTCACCGGCGCGCGCACTGCTGCGTTAAACGACGCCACACCGCCCTGCGGCAGAGAGCCGTAGTGGCCGATGGTGCATTCGATACTCCGACCTTCGATCGTGCACTTGACCGTGCCTGAGGCGACAACGACGGGGTTGGGATCGAGGACAACTCCCGTTTCGGATACGTTCGGGTTGATGAAAACCGCAGCGTCGCCGCCGGCAACATCGGTCGTACCCTGAAAGCGTACGTGGTTCAAATTGCTGCTGGTGTTGTTCCTGATCATGACCTGGTACGACGTAAAGTTTTGCGCGCCTGGCCGGCTGAGCGTGACCGTGCTCGGCACCGCGGTCACTGAGACTAGTACGTCGTGCGCGCGCGCTGGCTGACTCGCCCCTATTGCGCAAAAAACCAGAATGCCCGCTGCCACCGGCCGGAAGCCTGAAGCCTTACCCATCGTTCTCATTCTGTATTACTCCTCCTTGTTGCGGTCGAGCTTGAATGCAAGGCCGGGGTCAGTCAACTGTTATTCTTTTGCGCGACGCTCGGTGTTTACATCTGCATCGATGCGGCCGATGTTGAGAGGGATGATTATGAGTTCCGTCGGCGTGCAGCGGGGGTGGTGGCAGTCGCTGCAGCATCGAGGAGGAGCCGCTCGAGGCGACGTGGCCGGAGGCCTGACTGCGGCCGTGGTGTTGCTCGCCATCGAGGGCAGCTATGGGCTGATTGCCTTCGCGCGCCTCGGACCGGAGCAGGCGCAACTTGGATTCGTTCTCGGTGTCTGCACCGCGGCACTCTCCAGCGCTGTGACTGCGGTCGCTGGTGGACGCGGACCGTTGTTGAGCGGCTCCAGCGCAGCGCTGGCGCTGCTGGTGCCTTCATTGATTGGTGCCCTCGTCGTCGACCCGCGGCTGCTCGCGAATGGACAGGCCGCGTTGCCGCTTCTACTCGCCTTTATCGCATTCGGTGTCGTGCTGGCAGGAATGATGCAGGTGCTACTGGCGCTGATGCGTCTCGGCGGCCTGGTCCGCTATGTGCCGTATCCCGTTCACGCCGGCTACATGAACGGGGTGGCTGTGCTGATGGTGATGGCGATGTTGCCGCATTTGCTTGGCCTGCCGGCGGGGCAGGGGGCTGCCGATTGGCGAAATGCGCAGCCGCTTGCTCCGGTTATTGCTCTCGTTGCGTTTGTGCTGGCGGTGCGGCCGCCGCAGTGGACGCGCCGTGCGCCGGCCTATCTGACCGGGTTGCTTGTCGCCACAGCGCTGCATCATCTACTGGCACTTACCCCGCTCGTTGGCGCGCTCGGGCCGCTGTTTAGTCCGCCCCAATTCGCGTTGCCAGGGGTCGACGCTGTCGCGCCCCTTTTTGAACGGCTCGGCGACGGCCTGCTGCGCGACAAGATATGGGTACTCATTGAATTCGCCGCGGCGGCGGCTTTTGTGTCGAGTTTGCAGACGGCGCTTGCAGGTTCCACGATCGATGAACTGATGCATCGGCGCGGCGACCGCGGACGCACGATGTTGCAGCAGGGCATCGCCAACGTTGCGATTGGATTCATGGGTGGGCTGGCAAGTGCCGGTGCAGTCGGCCGGAGCAAAGTCAACGTGGACGCGGGCGGCAAAACCAGCATGTCGAGAATTTTCTTCGCGCTCGGCCTGTTGCTCGCCCTGGTGTTCGGCCTGCGTTACATGAGCTTCGTTCCGATGGCAGCAGTCGCCGGTATTTTCGCGGCGGTCGCTTACTCGCTGGTCGATGCGTGGACGCGGCGCGCCACCGGGGTTTTGTGGCGCCAGATCTTCAAGTGGCGCATGCCGCGCGCTCTGGCGCAGAGTTACGGGATCATGCTGCTGGTGGCGGGCATCGCGGTCTTCGTTTCGCTGCCGCTCGCGATCGGGGTCGGGGTGCTGGTCGCGATCTTGATGTTTATCCGTAGCAACATAAAGCAGCCGATTCGACAGATCATCCACGTCGATCGACGCACTTCGCGCAAGGTGCGCCCCGCGACCGAAGCCGAGTTATTGCGCACCCACGGGCGGCGGATCGCGCTGCTGGAACTCGACGGTGCGCTTTTCTTCGGCACCGCAGAAGCCGCTGACGAGGAGATCGAACGGCTCATTCATATATCCGATCAGATCGTGATCGATTTTGAGCGGGTCAGCGAGGTCGACGCCAGCGGTGCACGCATTCTTCTGCAAGCGGCCGACGTGGTCCGGCGTGCGGGCAAACATCTGCTGTTCGCAGGATTGTCGATGCGCAATGCGCGGATGCGGATGATCCGCGATATGGACGTGCATGGCCGGTTGGCAGATGCACAGTTTTTTCCCGACGCCGACCGCGCGCTCGAACACGCCGAAGACCGGTTGTTAGCGACTCTCGCGCACGCTCCTCGCGACGACGTCCCGCTGACGCTGGCGCAGGCTCTGGCAGGGTCCGAGTTCGAGGCCGGCGAGCTCGAGCTTCTGGAATCAATGATGACTGAGCGGCGCTTTGCAGCGGGTGAGATGGTGTTCCGATCCGGTGGGCCGGGCAACTCGATGTATGTCCTATTGCGAGGGCAGATCGGAATCTGGTTGCCGGCTGCTCACGCGGAGGACGACGCACCACACGGAAGGCGACTTATCTCGTTCGCACCTGGCGTGGTGTTTGGGGATATGGGCTTGCTTACAGGAGCGGCGCGCTCAGCGGATGCAATCGTGGAAAGTGACGCGCTGGTGCTCGAACTGCAGCGCGAGCAGTACGCGCGGCTGGTGACCGAGCATCCGGCCGTGTTCGGCAAGCTGCTGTTGAACATCAGCTTGCTGCTGGCGTCACGCGTGCGTGCGCTGAGTGACGAGCTGCGCGCGGCGCAGGCGGTCGGCTGAGCGGCCCGTAAGGGACGCTAAATACGAACCACCTTTCCTGGATTCAGGATGTCTAGCGGGTCGAACGAACGCTTGATGCGTGCCATCAGCTCGAGCGCGTCGTCACCATGTTCTGCGCGCAGAAATTCCATCTTGTGCATGCCGACGCCGTGTTCGCCGGTACACGTGCCGTCCATCGCCAGTGCGCGCGTCACGATCAGGTGGTTCAGCCGCTCGGCTTCGGCCAATTCCTCAGGCTTGGACGTATCGGCCAGGATCGCGCAATGAAAGTTTCCATCACCAACGTGCCCCAGGATCGGCGCGGTAAGAAACGATTGCTCGGTGTCGCGGACCGTTTCCGCGATGCACTCCGCGAGTCGCGAGATCGGGACGCAGACGTCGGTCGTGAAGCTGCGGCATCCCGGCTTCAGCTGCAAACAAGCGAAGTACGCGTTATGACGCGCCTCCCATAGGCGCGTGCGATCTTCCGGGCGCGTCGCCCACTCGAATGCCTCAGCGCCGTGCTCGCGCGCAATTTCTTCGACGGTCGTCGCCTGCTCGGCAACACTGGCTTCGGATCCGTGAAACTCGAACAACAGCAAAGGCATTTCAGGCAAGCTGAGCTTGTCGCGTGCGTTGACCGCTTTTACCGTCAGCGCATCGAGTAACTCGCAGCGCGCAATCGGAACGCCCATTTGAATCGTCGCGATCGTTGTCCGCACCGCGTCTTCGACCGTTGGAAACGAACAAGACGCCGCAGAAACTGCCGCCGGCTGCGGATAGATTCTCAGCGTGATTTCCGTGATCACGCCGAGCGTGCCTTCGCTGCCAACGAAGATTCGGGTCAGGTCGTACCCGGCGCTGGACTTCCGCGCGCGACGCGCCGTGCGGACGATTTTTCCCTCACCGGTGACGACTGTCAGCGCCACAACGTTCTCGCGCATCGTGCCGTAGCGAACGGCGTTGGTGCCCGACGCTCCAGTGGCCGCCATGCCGCCGATCGTGGCATCGGCTCCGGGATCGATCGGAAAGAAAAAACCGGTGTCGCGGATTTCCTGATTCAGCTGCTTGCGCGTGACACCCGCCTGCACAGTCACTGTGAGGTCTTCGGGATTGATCGCAAGGACCTGATTCATCTGCGACAGGTCGACGCACACGCCTCCCCGCAGAGCGAGCAGGTGACCTTCGAGCGATGAGCCGACGCCGTACGGAATGACTGGCACGCGGTAGCGCAAGCACAGGTTTACCAATGTGACGACTTCGTCGGTTGAGTGGGCAAACACCACCGCGTCGGGCGGCATCGGCGGATACGGCGATTCGTCGCGACCGTGATGCTCGCGTACCGAATCCGCCGTCGACAAGCGGGTGCCAAACGCCGATTGCAACGAGTCCATAAATTCAGCGGGCCATGGCTCGCGCAAAACGCTAGGTGAAACCGGCGCATTCATAATGGCACTCCTGACCTGACCTCGCAGACCTAAAGGCGATTCTATGGGCAATCGGTTATCTCAGATTGCAACCCGCACCGGTGACGACGGCACCACCGGCCTAGGCGATGGCACGCGCGTCGCAAAGGACCACCTGCGCGTCGCAGCGATGGGCGACGTGGACGAGCTCAACTCAACGATCGGCGTGCTGCTGACGCACGACTTGCCCGAAGCAATTCGCTTTGATCTGGCCGAAATTCAAAACGATTTATTCGACCTCGGCGGCGAGCTGGCGATTCCCGGCTACTCGATGGTCAGCGACAAGCAGGTAGCACGGCTGGATGCGCGGCTGGCGCACTACAACGGCGATCTGCCGCGTCTGGCTGAATTCATTCTACCGGGAGGATCGCATGCTGCCGCAGTTGCGCATGTAGGGCGCACCGTGTGCCGGCGTGCCGAGCGGGCGCTGGTTGCGCTCGGCAAGCAGGATCCACTGAACGATGCGCCGCGCCAGTATCTGAACCGCCTGTCGGATTTGTTGTTTGTATTGGCGCGGGTACTGAACCGCCATGCAGGCGGCGCTGACGTACAGTGGCAGCAGCGCAGGAACCAGTAGACAGAGACGATGAAACTCCGAGATGTGTATATCGCGCTCGCAGCGTTGTCGGCAATCGCTGCGGCGACCGCCGCTCCGACGCGCCCTGCGATGCCGATGCTCGACGGCACCGCGATCGCAACAAGATGTGACGGCGAGCTCGCCAGGGCACGCGCGACGTTGAAAGCGATCGAAGGCAAGACGGCCGGGAATGTCTTCGCCGACTGGAACGGATTGTCGACCCAGGTCGCGGATTTCGCGTCCCCCGTTTACCTGCTGCAAAACGTGGCGGTCGATAAGGCAACCCGTGATGCCGCGCAGGCTTGTCTGGAAAAGCTGTTGCCGTTTGAGACCGAGATGGCGCAGAGCGTCCCACTGTACCGCCGCGTGAGCGCAGTCAAACCGAGAGATGCGATCGACCAGACGTTCAAACAGGACCTGATTGAAAAGTTCGAGGACGGCGGCGCAACGCTGCCGCCCGACAAACGCAAACGCGCGCAGGAGATCGCTGACGACCTCGAGCGGCTCGGTTTGCAGTACAGCAAGAACATCAACGAAGATCCGACGGTCGTCGTGCTGACTTCCGCGGAAGCGGCCGGCATGCCCGAGGCATGGCTGGCGGCGCGTAAGCGCGATACCAACGGCAACCTGATGCTGGGTCTCGACTATCCGACCGTGGTGCCGTTCATGCAGAACGCCACCAGCGAAGCAGCGCGGCGCAAAGTGTGGATGGCGAAGAATCGTGAGGGCGGAGAGCAGAATCTGCTGTTGCTCGATCGCGCGCTGAAGCTACGCCAAGAACTCGCGCAATTGCACGGAGTGCCCGACTTTGCAACTTATGCAATCAAGCGCCGCATGGCGCACACGCCCGCGGCCGTCAACGAGTTCCTCGCCAAAGTGCAAGTCGCGGTCGACGAGGTCGAGGCGCGCGAACTCGCCGAGCTGCGTGCCGACAAGGCCAAGTTCACCGGCACCGACCCGGCGGTGCCGATGCTATATCGCTGGGATGTGCCCTTTCACCAGGAGCGGGTGCGACGCGAGCGCTTTCAGATCGACCAGGAGGCGCTGCGTGCCTATTTCCCGTCCGACAAGAGCGTGGCCTATACGCTCGCGCTGGCCGAGCGCCTCTACGGGATCACATTCGTTGAACGCACGGTGCCCGTGTGGCACGACGACGTGCGGTACTTCGATGTATTCGAACGAACTGCACAAAATGCTCGCGGCAAGCACGGCGCGTTCATCGGCGGGATTTATCTCGATCTGTATCCGCGCGACGGCAAGTACAACCACGCGGCTGCGTTTCCGGTGCGCGCAGGTTCGACGCTGATGCAACGCACACCGATCTCGGTGCTGGTGACCAATTTCAATCGGAAGGGCCTGAACCAGGACGAACTTGAAACGCTGCTGCACGAGTTTGGCCACGTACTGCACGGCGTGCTTTCTAGAACGCGTTACGCCGATCAGAGCGGCACGGCGGTCAAGCGCGACTTCGTCGAAGCGCCGTCACAGATGTTCGAGGAATGGGCTCGGCGGGAGGAGCCACTGAAGCTTTTCGCAGAGATTTGCCCCGAGTGCCCGCGCCTGTCGAGCGCGCAGATCAATCAGCTGGATGCCGCGCGTAGATATGGGCAGGGTATCTTGTACGAGCGGCAGCGCGAGTACGCCGCCTACGACATGAAGCTGCATACGGGAGCGCCGCCGCCCGCGATGGCGACGTGGGCAGCGCTCGAAGGCAAGACGCGGCTGGGCCACGTCGACGGCTCGATGTTGCCGGCGAGTTTCGGTCACCTGATGGGCGGCTATGCAGCTGGTTATTACGGTTATATGTGGTCGCAGGTGCTTGCGCTCGATATGCTGTCGGCGTTCAACGGCAAGTTGATGAGCGCCGACGTAGGCCGCCGCTACCGGCAAGCGATCCTCGAGTCGGGTGGCCAGCGCCCGCCGCAGGCGTTGGTCGAATCGTTTCTCGGTCGCAAGCCGACCAGCGATGCGTTTTACGCCGAGATCACAGGCCGCCGATGATGCGCACGTGAAACAGCTGCAAGACAAGGTCGCGATCGTCACCGGCGGCGCCGGCGGATTTGGTGAGGGCATCGTGCGCGGCTACATCGCCGAAGGCGCACGCGTCGTGCTGGCGGATCTCGAACGCAGCAGAGGCGAAGCGCTCGCGCGGGAGCTGGGCCCCGCTGCGTTGTTCGTGCGCTCTGATGTTTCGCTGCGGCCCGACATCGACGCGCTCGTGCACGCGTGCGTCGAAAGCTTCGGCGCACCCGACATCGTCGTCAACAACGCGGGCACGACACATACCAACATGCCGTTGCTCGACGTCGATGAGACGACTTTCGACCGCGTATTCGCAGTCAACGTCAAATCGATTTACCACATGGTGCTTGCGGTGGTGCCGCTGATGCGCAAGCGAGGCAGCGGCGTGATCCTGAACGTCGGGTCGACCGCAGGCATCCGCCCGCGGCCCGGATTGACCTGGTACAACGCCAGCAATGGCGCCGTTAATCTGCTGTCCAAATCGCTCGCTGTCGAGCTCGGTCCGGATCGTATTCGGGTCAACGCGATCTGTCCGGTGATCGGCGAAACCGGGTTGCTTGAGCAGTTCATGGGCGTGCCCGATACGCCCGCCAATCGCGCCAAGTTTCTGGCGACGATTCCGCTCGGGCGGATGTGCCGGCCGTCGGACGTCGCCGCGGCCGCGGTCTATCTTGCGAGTGACGCAGCGGAATTCATTTCCGGCGTCGAATTTCCGGTGGACGGTGCGCGTACCGCCTGAGTGCGGGCCTCATCTCGATTTTCTGGTCGCCTTTGCACGGATACCGCGCCGCTCAAGTGCCTCTCGCAGCAGAAACTCGATCTGCGAGTTTACCGAGCGCAGTTCGCTCGATGCCAATCGCTCGAGCTCGGCCCACAGCGAGGGGTCGACTCGCAGCAGAAATGCTTTCTTTTCGGCGCTCGCCACTCTTTACCGATTGCGCTTAGCGTCTCGGTGGCTGGCGCTGGCGTATCCACAGCAGCGCGCCCGCTGTTTCGATCACGACGCCAATTGCGATAATCGTCAGCGCGACTGCAAAATCAACCCGCTCAAGCGCCAGCAGCACCGCGCCGATGACGACCAGAAGCGCGCCGGGAATCCACAGCACCAGTGCGTTCATGCGTGCCTACTGATAAAGCGTGCCGGTGTTGATCACCGGCTGCGTATCGTTCTCTGAACACAGCACGACCAGCAGATTCGACACCATCGCAGCGCGCCGCTCGGAATCGAGATCGACAATTCCGCGCTCGGCGAGCCCGTTTAACGCCATCTCGACCATGCTGACTGCACCGTGCACGATCTTGCTGCGCGCGGCGATGATTGCTTCGGCCTGCTGGCGGCGCAACATCACCTGCGCAATCTCGGGCGCGTACGCGAGGTGAGTGAGTTTCGCGTCTTCGACGACGATGCCGGCGGGCTCGAGTCGGTCGGACAGCTCGCGGATCAGCGCCGCCGTGACCTTGACCTGGCTTGCGCGCAGCGTCGGTTCGTCCGAGCCTTCGACCTCGCCTTCGTCGTAGGCGTAGCTTGAGGCCAGATGGCGAATCGCCGTTTCGGTCTGCACCCGCACATAAATGTCGTAGTTCTCGACATCGAACACCGCTTGCGCCGTGTTGCGCACGCGCCAGACAATTGCTGCGGCAATCTCGATCGGATTACCCCGCTTGTCATTGACCTTAAGTCGCTCGCTGTTCAGGTTGTGCGCACGCAGACTGATCTTCTGCTTTTTGTAGAATGGGTTGGCCCAGCGCAGGCCTTCCGATCGGTCCGTGCCGACGTATGCGCCGAACAGCAGCAAGATTGCGGCTTCATTGGGTTGCAGCATGTAGAGGCCGGCCAGCAACAGCGCGCCGGCGAGGATCATCCCTATGCCGAAAGCAAGCGACCATAACCCGACCGGCCGCACAAAGAAGAAAATGCCGGCCAGCAAAAGCGCGAAGCCGATCGCTGCCCACAGATAGCCGCTGCCACTGGTTCTTTCGATCTCCTTCTTAATCGGCGCGTCTTGCATCGTATTTCCCCATGTTATCGAAGTGATATCACTTTGATAGAGGCGGCCGCAGTTGTCAAGTCGCCCCGACGGACGGTTGTGGGTGCGCTGGAAAATCCGGTCGAGCAATCGGTGCTGCTGTTCAGCGGCGGTTCACCGGCCGCGCCGGCGTTCGCAACAACTGACCCCTACGTCACCCGCGGCATCGGCACCCTCTGGCGGGTGCGAACCGTGAGAGACGGTCGTTGACCACGAAGCGACAGTCAGCTTGACGTAATGGCGGGTTGCCGAACTTTGTTTGAGCGCCGGTTGCGCACCGCTTGCGCCAGAGAATCGAGCACTCGGACGCTGTCTTCCCACCCAATGCACGCGTCTGTAATCGACTGGCCGTAGTTCAGTGGCTGGCCCGTGACCAGTTCCTGCCGCCCGGCGACCAGATGGCTTTCGATCATCGCGCCGATGATGCGAGCTTCACCTGCGGACAATTGTTGCGCGATGCTGGCGCACACCTTGATCTGGTTGGCGTGATCCTTCTGACTGTTGGCGTGGCTGGCGTCGATCATCAGGTGCTCGGGCAGGCGGGCAGTCTGTAGCTCCGCGCATGCGGCTGCGACGCTGGCGGCGTCGAAGTTGGGTTTCTTGCCGCCGCGCAGGATGATGTGGCAATCGTCATTGCCCTTCGTCGATACGATCGCCGAATGGCCCCCTTTGGTGACCGACAAGAAATGATGCGGCTGCTGTGCGGCCTTGATCGCATCGGTGGCGATTTTGATGCTGCCATCGGTGCCGTTCTTGAAACCAACCGGACACGACAGCCCGGAAGCGAGCTCGCGATGCACCTGGCTCTCCGTGGTGCGCGCGCCAATTGCGCCCCACGAGACGAAGTCTGCGATGTATTGCGGCGTGATCATGTCGAGATATTCGCAGCCCGCCGGCATGCCGATCACGTTGATACCCCTCAATAACTCCCGCGCAACGCGCAGCCCGTGGTTGATCCGAAAGCTGCCGTCTAAATCGGGGTCGTTGATCAGTCCCTTCCATCCGACGGTCGTGCGCGGCTTCTCGAAATAGACACGCATCACGATTTCAAGCTCCGATGCGAGCCTTTGACGCTCGCCTTGCAGTCGGCGCGCGTATTCGAGCGCTGCGGCCGGATCGTGAATCGAGCAGGGGCCGATGACCACGACCAGGCGATCGTCTTCTCCGTGCAGGATGCGGTGGATCCCTTCGCGCGCCTCGAACACTGTCAGCGATGTTTTCTCATCGCACGGATATTCGCGCAGAAGGTGCGACGGCCGCGCCAGCTCTTTGATTTCCTTGATCCGCAGGTCATCGGTCATGTAGCGCATCGGTCGGGCCTCTTTCGATCCATCCATGGTGTGCTCGCAAAAAAAAACCGCCAGGTCGGCCTGGCGGTTTGTGTCGATTCGGTAACTTCTATGCGCGCCGTTCGACTCGTTCCGCCAGAGGCCGGAAAAAGCCGTAAAAGTAGAAGTAGAAGGGGCGCGCCAGAGCGTTCATGGACGCAAGATACCCGAGCTTGCCCCCGGCAGGCAAGTTAGGGCGACGCCCAGCGCCATCCCGCATTGGCCGTTCACGATGTGCCGGCCTGAAACGGGCACCCTAAACATCGGCCCGTATCACCCACAGATAGCGCGTCACCTGCCAGAACACCGGCGCCGCAAACATCAGCGCGTCAAGCCGCTCGAGCACGCCGCGCGTTAGCACCAGCTCGGTGTCCCATTGTTTCGCGCCCAGGCTGCGCTTGACCAGCGACAACACCACCGTACCCATGAACCCGCTAACCACGACCAGCGCTGCCATGGCGAGCGCCTGCCACCACAGAAACGGCGTCATCCACCACAGTGCCGTGCCGATCAGCACGCCCGCAGCGCCGCCCACCAGCGCCCCCTTGCCAGTCTTGTTTAGATTGACTTTCAGCTGCGTGCCGCCGAGCATGGTGCTAGCGATCACCTGCAGCAGGTCGGTCAGAAAGAGAATCAACAGAAAGAACAACAGCAATAACGGCCCCCGGTCTTCATAACCTCTGATCGGCAAGGTTGCGATGGCCGGTGCGTGGCTGACGCAATACACGCTGATCATCAATCCCCATTGCACCTTGGCCACCCGCTGCAGGTACAGCTCGGTATCCTGCTTGATCGCCATCACGACCGGCATCAACAGGAACACATAAACCGGGATGAATACAGCGAACAGATTGGCGCGGCCGAACCCGAGCAGCACGTACTGCGCCGGTATCACCACATAGAACGCCACCACCAGCGCCCAGTGGTCCGAGGGCTTGATAGGAGTCAGCGACACAAACTCGCGCAATGCAAAGAAAGACGCGAGAGCAAACACAACCAGCAGCGCGTTCGGCCCGATGACGAAAGCGACGGTGAAGAGCGCGAGCACCGACCACGACGAGCGCACACGCGAATTGACGATTGCGAGGCGCGCCAGACGAACCGTGTCCATCGTGCGCGATGCGACCCATTGACCGGCGCCGGTGGCAACCAGCGACAGGATCGCCAAAGCGCAAGAAACCGCGAGAAAGGTTTCGTTGAGCGTCAGTCCCATGTTTTAATCAGCCAGTTGGGCGACGGCGTCGCGCGCGCGCTGCAGGAAGCCGTCCTTGTCTTCGCCGGCGTCCAGCCGCAACGCGCCGCCGAAGCGCACCGTGCAGATGATCGGCACTGGTAATAAGGCTCCCTTCGGCATGCTCCGGTGCAGGTTCTCGATATAGACGGGAATCAATTCCACGGCTGGAAACGCGCTGGCAAGGTGATACAGACCCGACTTGAATTCACCCGGCAAAGACTTCGCGGAGCGGGTGCCTTCGGGAAACATGATCAGCGAAAAACCGTGCTCGAGCGCGTCGCGCAATGGGTCGAGCGGATCGGCGTCGGGATCGGCCCGGCTGCGATCGATCATCACGACGTTCAGCTCTTCCTTCGCGATTGCGCTGCGAATGCCGGGCTTGTCCCAATAGTCTCTCGCGGCCACCGGACGCGTGTTCGCGCGCAACGCACTGGGCAGCGCGGCCCACAGCACGATCGTGTCCATGTGACTGGTGTGATTGGCGAAGTAGACGCGCTGCGCCGCCGTGGGTGCCGAGCCGACCCAGCGCGGATAGGCTCCCACCAGGAGTCGTACCAGCCAAACAATCGGAGGAAGAAATTTCACGCGTCAATCGGCAGGCCGGGGGCGGCAGCAGCCTCGGGCCGGCACGATCTATTTGCCCGCGAATTGCCGACCCAGCACAGCTTCGAGTGCTTTCAGAACTTTCTCATCCTCACCCAAGTACAGGATGAGAAGCTTGTCTTGCTTAAAAAAGTGCGGAGAGCCAATCCAGCGAATCTTGCTGGTTCCCACCGTATCGCCATCGGGTGAAACGCGCGCGGCCTGCGCCTCGACCTGCGCGGCGTCCACGTACTGAAAAACTTGTACGTCTTGGTCGCCGATTTTGATCATTTTTCCCTTGAGCGAAAGGAATGGTTGCTCGACTTCCTCGCCCCGCTCGGCGCGCAGCCCCGCACTGCGCAATTCCTTTATCAGACCTGCGTAGTCCGCTGCCCGGCCAGTGGGCAGTTCTGCCTGTTTCGAAGGAGGAGATGCCGGCAATTTTTCATCGCACCCACCGGTAGCCGCGGCAACCAAGCAAAGCAAGCTGGCCAAAGTAAAAAGTTTTGTCACGGGCTCCAACGCATCAAGCGTGTGCGCGGAGCCAGTGCGTGGCACCCGCGTTTGCACAAAGGGCGAGGCATCGGCCTCGCCCTTTGTGCAAACGATAACCTTACAGTCAGATAAAAACTAGACCCGGCTAGCGGTCATACCGGTGATCGCAGCTCGGGCAGTTCGCCGCCGCCTCGATTGTCCAGTAGACATGCGTGATGGTCTTCGAGCCGTCGCCGTTCAACCTTTCGTAATGTGAGCTGCGGCCATTGGCGGACTGGCGGATGCGATGACCCCAGCTGATTGGGTCGTCGGTTACATCGGACGTGGTCGCGGCCAAAGCAGCCATCGCAGCCACCGTGGTCGTGCTGTCGAGGTGCTGATAGATGATATTCAGTTCGTCGAAGTCGTGCTGGTTCGGTTTGGTGCTCAGTATGCTACCGGCGTTCGCGCCCGTGTTCGAAAAGTAGTCCATACAACTATTTTGCGAGCTGCCGTCTGTGGACTGATGGTCGAGTCCGAAGGTGTGAGCGACCTCCTGACACATGACGTGCTCCCTCTCGTTAGGGTTGTTGTACGTGGCCGTGTCGAAGTACGTATCGTTCATCTTGGCGGAGCCCTGCGTGATGTGGGTGCCGCCGGTGATGTTGATCGAAGCCAGCCCGAGCCAGCCGTTATTACCGTATCTGCTGTTGCAGACTTGAGTGGTCCCGGCGACCATCGAGCAGCGCTTGCGGGCCTGGCCGGTAACGATCGCAGTCAAGACCGCGCTGTTCCCGGAATTCCAGTCGCTCGACGTTTGCGCAAGATGCCCCCTCCAATCGGCGGATGTCAGGTTGTCACCTAACTTCAATGTGAATTGAGGAGTCGTCCGCGCCCAGTGGTAACCGCCCCATGAATGAGTCGCGAACGAGGTGGCGGACACCGCGAGGAATGTCAGTGCGACTGCACACAGTGCTGCCAATCGAATACGGAGGTAGCTAAGCATCAGGGGTTCCTTGGTGTAGTCGTAGGGTTCGCTCGGCAGCTGCGTGCAGCAAGCACCAACACCTGAAAATTCACGCCGAGTCTCGAGGTGGCCAAGACCGTATCAGCGAGTCCGCCGAATTGAAATCAACTGAATAGGTGAGTCTGGGTAGGCCTTAGGCCGAGGAAAGTCTTCTGCTGGGGATTGACAGCGGCTTGCGCTACCGCTAGCCGCTAGAAGTGCTGACGTCCAAGCAAGGAGTCTGGCAAGCGATGGCGGGCTGCAGGTGTATGCGGGAGACCATGTTGACGATAGATGCAAGTCAGTTTTAGTCTGTCGCGCGGGCCGGCTTGCTGAATATCTGCTACAGCCGGCGCGTTCGACCAAACTTCAAACACAGCCAGGGAGGAATCATCATGGCGACTTACATTGTCCTCACGAGTTTTACGGATCAAGGCGTTCGCAGCATCAAGGACACCGCGAAACGATCCGATGCGGTAAAGGATATGGCGAAGAAATTTGGAATTACGGTAAAAGAGTTTTTTTGGACACTTGGCAGCTACGACGTGGTTGCCATCTTCGAGGCACCCGATGATGCGTCGATGACGGCGCTCGGCATGGCGATCGGCTCCGGCGGTAACGTTCGTACGCAGACGATGCGTGCATTCTCCAGAGAAGAAATAGCTGGAGTTCTCGCGAAGCTCACGTAGCGTTCGAGAATTCGGCGAGCAGCCTTGATTATCAAATTTTCAAATCCGCGTAAGGCTCTGACATGAATCGTCGCCTGCTGTGGCTGTCTGTCGTCCTTGGTGCACTCAATGGGTGTGCGTTTGCTGGGCGCTCGACCGACTCCGCACAGGCCAAGGAGCAGGTAACCGCGACGGAACGGGCGTTTGCAAAGACGATGGCAGATCGCGATCACGCGGCGTTCGCGACCTTCGTCGCAGAAGAGGCGGTTTTTGTCAGCGGCGGCAAGCCGGTGCGCGGCAAGACGGCAATCACGGCGGACTGGAAAAAGTTTTACGTCTCTGCGCGCGCGCCGTTTTCTTGGCAGCCGGATCTGGTGGAAGTTCTTCCATCCGGCACGCTCGCTTATTCAACCGGTCCGGTGTCCAGCGCGGACGGAAAAGTCGTCGCGAGATTCAACTCGATCTGGCGCCTAGAGGCGCCGGGAGTATGGCGAGTCGTGTTCGATAGCGGCTCGGACGTTTGCAACTGCCCGAACCCGTAGCCACCGCGCTAGGCGGTGCCGCCGATCGTCAGCCCTTCGATGCGCAGCGTCGGTTGACCGACGCCGACCGGCACGCTTTGCCCGTCCTTGCCGCACGTGCCGATGCCCGGGTCGAGGCTCAT
>JBBQQC010000028.1:0-34894 GCA_038216465.1 Burkholderiales bacterium
CCCCCGCGCGCGTCTTGTTCATTAGGGCCCGCAGCCATTAGTGCTGCACTCATGGCCGTTTGTAGTGTCGCAGTCCAATCCATCTCGCTCACCTCACTTCAGTCACCGCGCAGTTCTAAACCAAATCCGCTTGCAAAACACGGAAGCCCTTGTAGTGTTTAGAGTGCAGGATACTGCTCCTAAATCTGGACACTGCTCTAGGTGGCCACCATCGTGGCCACGGCTCGCCGGTCGACGTCCAGGCGTTGGCGGCGAATTGGCCGCCCGGCGGCCTGAGCGGTGCTACTGAATTCGCGCGCCGATACGATCGCAGCGAGGCAACCAATCATCCTTGATGCGCACCGACACGAGTATGTGGTGAGCTCGACCGATCAAGAGGTGTCGCGGGACGAACCCGATGTAGCGAGAGTCGGCACTGTTGTCGCGATTGTCACCAAGGAAAAAATAGCTTCCTTCAGGCACAACTACTGGGCCAAAGTCGCGCCTGGCTCGCTCGGGAAAGAATTGCACTGCGCGTTCGTTGCCCTCTACTCGCTCGTATGCTCGTATCGCGGCGGCCGTGCCACCGTAATCGGTCGTTCAGCGACACGCGTGAGGCTGAGGTATTCGGAGGCTGTGCCGTTGATGTAGAGAACCTCGCCTTGAATCGCTACCACGTCACCCGCCACCCCCACCAAACGCTTGATCAGGCGGACGCCATCCGCCGGCGAGGTGAACGTGATGACGTCGCCGCGCTGCGGATTGCCTAACTTGAAAACCACGATATCGCTAAGCGGCAGTTTGAAGTCGTAAGCCAGGCGATTGACCAATACGACATCGCCCTCAAGTAGGGTGGGACGCATCGAGCCCGAGGGAATTGGATTCCACTCGGCGATCGCCGACCGAAAGACGCCGAGAAGCAACAAGAAGACAATGAACCCGCGGTTGTTTTTCAGAAGGCGCTTCATAGTTTCCTCGTCCTCTCACTAATGGCTCAGTGACGGAACTTTACTAGATCGCGATCTCGTGTCGACGTCAAAGAGTCGACCCGCAGCGTCTGCTTTCTGCCTCTAGAGGGCTTGACGACAACGGCCGGTATTGGCCGCATCCGCCCTTACAACACCCGCCAAATTGCTCAACTCCGCAGCGGGCCGCTTGCAAGCCGCCGAGTGGGCAAAGTTTTGTCGAATATTCGTGGAAATTAGTAACCACTGCGGTCTACGCTCCTACGAGGCTGACAACACCAACATGGGGACCGCTATGGCTACACCGGACTATGCCGCTGACATCGTGCCGCGCACGCCAGGCACAAACCTTCGCATCGCAACCTTCAATGTAGAGAATCTGTTCAGTCGTCCGATTGCGATGAGCTACGAAGACAACGAGGTGGGCCAGCCGTTTCTGGATGCTTTCCGTGAACTCAATTCAATCTTCATCAAACCGGTCTACAGCGCTACTGACAAAGCCCGCATCCTCAAGCTGATGAGCGATCACAAACTGACTGGAACTCGACCGCAGAACAAACACCTCGAGTTTCGGAAAATTCGCGGCCAGCTGTTGGCGAAACAGGCAAACAAGTATGTCGTGGTTGCCAACGGCCGGGCTGACTGGATCGGCTGGATTGAACTGAAAGAGAAAGAGGTCAATGACAAAGCGATAGTGAACACCGCGCGAGTGATCGCCGCTATCAACCCTGACATTCTTGCTTGCGTTGAGGTAGAGGATCGGCCGGGTTTGGTTAGATTCAATGAAAACGTGATCGCGCCAATCTTCGAAGCGACCACTCGCGAGCCCTATCCTTTTGCATTAGTCGTCGACGGCAATGACGCGCGCGGCATCGACGTCGGCATCCTGTCGCGGCATCCGATCACCGACATCAGCACCCACGTGTTCGACCTTCCTGGGGCGTCGCCTATCTTCTCGCGCGACTGTGCCGAGTACTTCTTAGAGGTTCCCGGCATCGCCGGCCGGCTTATCGTCATGGTCAATCACTTTGCGAGCAAGGGCTCCGATCCAACGGGAATGCTTCGACGGATCCATCAGGCCGATCGCGTGCGAGACATCGTTGCCCAACGGCGCGGCCAAGGCTTCGAGCACGTTGTCGTCGCCGGAGACCTTAATGACACGCCAGTCTCGGCCAGCCTCGCAAACCTTATCGCGGCGCCCGGCCTAATTGATGCCGTCAAACAGTTCGCAGCGCAGATCGACCCCACGGGCAAACGACTCGGCACTTATGAAACCGGAAAGCAGCAAATTGACTACTTGATGATGTCCGATAAAATTGCCACGGTCGCACGATCCGGAGCGGGACATCGGTAGTTTGCCCGTAGCACCGCTGCAATCAACTTAGGAATGGCTATGACTACCCCTATCACCAGTGCGCATCGTGAAGATGTTTCTACCGCGGATCGACGGGCTGGGCCGCTGCGGTTGCCGCGATTTGGCGCGGTTCTCACCGCATCGATTATTGCCGGCCTGCTAGTGGCAATAATGGAAATGGTGCTGGGCGCGGTTGTGCTGGGACAACCTTGGTATGGGTTGCTGCACATGATCGCGGCAATAGGAATTGGACCCATCGGGGTACTGCCGCCGCCTCCCGCGTTTGATATCGGCGTCGCAGCGGTCGCGCTGCCGATTCACATGGTGTTAGCGGTCATCTACGGATTGATTCTGTGCACCCTGTTGCTGGCGTTACGCAGCAGCCTGGCGTGGATCATCGGTTTGATCTTCGGCATTGCGCTGTACTACGTAAACTTCTACGGCTTCACGGCGCTGTTTCCATGGTTCGCCGACGGGCGCGGATGGATTGGTTTTGTTTCGCATGCCGCTTTCGGTCTGGTGCTCGCGTTAATCTATCGCAAGATGGACGCGCGCGAACCCATGCCGGGGGGGCCAACGACCACCTGACGGCATATCGGCGCTTAGTTCTGACTAGGTTTCGCGCGCTGGCGAGCACCGATGCGTGAAGCCACGTCGCGGCGTTAATGGGGTCGTCATTCCTGTGCAACTGCATCGGCCTGGTTCCCATGTGGATCGGATCTCCCTCACGAACACCGTCGCCCGGCCCGGCCCCGAATATCGCGACCGTCGACCCGCGTTCCACACCGCCGTTGATTGCCGCCTGATAACCGCTCGGCAGGATGTCGGCTAAAAATAGCACCTGCTCATCACTCAGACTCGAATCAGGTATTACGAGTGGCCCGACGTTAGCCATGGGTACCCGGACCAGTTCGGCTTGTCCGCCCGGGATGCCGCCGTAAAGATGATTCTAACGAAAGAGTGCAGCACCTGGTCTCGTTTGCTTTTTGTTGAGGATGGCACCGCGCCCGGTGTTCGCGGTTTCGCAGGCCGAAAACAGATCACGGCACAGAAAAAGCACTGCCCGCACGAGATGGTGAAGGGGATTACGACTCGATCACCGCGCTTGACCTTGGTGACTGCTTTGCCGGCCTCCTCGACGACGCCCATGAACTCGTGACCGAGAATGTCACCGTGTTGCGCTATCGGAATCTTGCCGCGGTAAATATGTAGAGCCAGCCGCAGATAGCGGTGGACGTGACGCGCAAGAGAATGTCGTCATCCTCTTGCAGAACGGGATCGGTAACGGTTTCGACGCGGGCGTCTTTACCGCCATGGTAGGTAAGTGCCTTCATGATTCCTTACGGTTGCGTGAGGATCGCGCCATAGCGCGCTTTGATGGCGCGGTAGCACTCGCACGAGCGCGCCTCCAGTCCCGCACGATCGATGACTACGAGATTGCCGCGCGCATACGTGATGAGACCAGCGCGCTGCAGGCGGCCTGCCGCCATCGAAATGCTCTCGCGGCGCACGCCTTGAAACTGGGCGAGCGTCCCCTGCGTCAGCATCAGATCGCGGCGCGCCGCACGGTCGTCGACCAGGAGCAGCCAGCGAATCAGGCGTTGAAGGGGGCTGTGAAGTCGCTCGCAAGCCGAGTTGTTCGAGATTTGCGAGACGAGCCCATCCGCCGCCCCCAGCAGAATTCGTTGCATCGCCGTCCCACGCACGAATTCCGCCCGAAGCGCGTCCCCGTGCATGCACAAGGCACTGCCATCAACGCGAACGGTCGCCCGGCTGATCGCCGTTTGCGCCCCAAGCACGAGTTCGATGCCGACAAGGCCCTCGCGGCCGGTCAACGCCACGCTGGCCGTCGCGCCGCTGCCCCTCTTGTCGCTGACGAAATTGTCGAGCGAAACGATCGAGTCGACCGGAAAGTAGACAACGTCGAACGCCGCTTCCGGTTCGATGAGCACTTCGCCCGCTCGCAAGGAAACGGTTTCCAGGTGTTGCTCGATACGCCTGAGCGCGCTCGGCGGCAGCATATCTAACAGGAGATTGTTCTTGGGATCGGTGGACGCCATGGCACGCAACTGAAGTGATTGTCGCTGGCATTTTCGCTTTCGGCCATCGGGGGCTAAGTGCGCACGCGCACATAGTGGCAACTCCTAGGCCCCGCGTTTGCCCAGAAGGTTCCGAGAAATCAAGGAGAGAAAATGTTCATGCTGACAAGACGAGTCGTCGCCACGGCGGCCTCACGATCGCGTCCCTCGCGTGGCACCGGTGGCGTCGCAGGTTTCGGATCGAAGCCGACGGCACCCTGACGCCGAGGGACGTCGTTGTTGGCGGCCTGCCGGTGAACGACGGCGCTTCGGGTTTGGCCGCGAACTAGGGATTGTCCTCATAACGCACCCCCTGGCACGGCGAAGTTGGCATGAGCCACGAATTCAACCCAGCGCAATTGTTTCAATCCGTACTGGTCCGGTTCTTCCGAAGCAGCGCATTTACCAAAGGCAGGTTGACATGAAGAAGTTTGATATGAATTCGAGTTTGCGAAGACGGTCGCTCGTGCGCCCGCAAGGGCTCGTCGTGTTTGATTGCTCGCGCACCTTGCGCGTGCCATGCCGACGAGCTTCTGCGACCCCTTGAAAGGATGCACATGCCCGACTACCGCAAATCCCCCGAAGCGATTGCCGCGCTGACGCCGGAACAATTCCGCGTGACTCAGCAGAACGCGACCGAACGCTCCGGTACTGGCGCTCACCTCGACAACGAGGAGCCTGGCATCTACGTGGACATCGTCTCGGGCGAGCCGCTATTCGCCTCGTCCGACAAGTTCGAGTCGGGCTGTGGCTGGCCGAGCTTCACGAAGCCAATCGTGCCGGCCCACGTCAACGAGCTCCGCGACACCGCGCACGGCATGGTCCGCACCGAGGTTCGCTCGACCCATGGCGACAGCCACCTCGGCCATGTGTTCCTGGATGGCCCGGCTGATCGCGGCGGCCTGCGCTACTGCATCAATTCGGCTTCGCTGCGATTCATCCACCGTGACGACATGGAAGCCGAAGGCTTCGGTGCCTATCTCGATCAAGTGGAGAACGTCAGATGAGCGAACAGCGCGCGATTCTCGCCGGAGGATGTTTCTGGGGCATGCAGGATCAGATCCGGCGCTACGACGCGGCGTCGGGCCTGGCGGCGTAGTGCGACGGCCAGACCAGGAGCACCGGATGGCAGAAGCGACCTTCGCAGCGGGCTGTTTCTGGGGCGTCGAAGCGGCGTTTCGCAAACTGCCGGGGGTCGTGTCGGCGCGGATCGGCTATAGCGGCGGTTCGACGGCCGAGCCGACCTACCGGGAGGTGTGCGCCGGAACGACCGGGCACGCGGAGGCAGTGGAGCTCGAATACGACCCGGCCCGGATCAGCTACGAGACGCTGCTCGAATCGTTCTGGGCGCAACACAACTCCAGCACGGCGGCCGGTGCGGGACCGCAGCGCAAGGACCAATACCGATCGGAGATCTTTTTTCACACGCCCGAGCAACAGGCGGCGGCGATCGCCTCCCGGGATCGGCTGGCACGAAGCGGCCGCTACAAGGACCCCATCGGCACGGAGATCGCGAGCGCACCGCCGTTTCACCGTGCCGAGGAGTATCACCAACGCTATCTGGAGAAGCAGCATGGGTTCGATCCGAAGTAGCGCTTCCCGTCACGGGGAACTCGATATGAATTCGAGCTTGTGCATGCGCGCGCCGAATCTCCTGGCCGCCGCCGCGATCGCCGCGCTCGCAGGCGCGCTTGCTCTGGCGGCCTGCAGCAGTGTCGAAACGAGCTCCGCGGCCGGCGCTTCCACCGCATCTTCCGAGGGGCCGGCAACCGGCGCGAACCCGAACCGGCACGAGTCGGGAAACGCGGCCGCCGGGCGGGACGTGTTTCGCTTCGAGACCTTCGGCAACGAGGGCTTCTGGACCGACGCGGCCCGCATGCCTCAGGGCATGATGGCCGCGAAGCTGACGCCGAAGCAGGCCCTTGAAGTGGGGCTTCAGATCGATATCGAGGCCGCCCCGCCGGCGCTGCGAAGGCTCATGGAGGCCGAGCTGAAAACGGATCTGTCTGCGCAGAGCGCGCCGACCCTCAACGATCCGAACGCCATGGTGGCGCTTGTCAACGCCAACGCCATCGTCGGCATCGTCGCGAAGGATTCCAACGGCGACGGCAAGCTCGACATCACGCGCGGCGACAAGGTCGGCGTCGCCTGCACGATCTGCCACACCATCACCGACAAATCGGTGTTCGACATGCCGGGCGGCGGCTCGGTCGGTCGCCGCGTCGACGGCCCCGCCGCCTTAACCTTGAACGTCGGCAAGCTGCTCGCGATGGCTGCCAACTCGCGCGCTTTCTATCCGAACCTCCAGCATTCGTTCATGGGCAAGACGGTCGGCCGTGCGCCGACCGGGCTCGGTCCGGAATCGAGCGAAGCAGAAGTCGATGCCTATCTGAGCAATCCCGCGTACTACCCTGTCGGCACGTTCGACGAAACGCAGGACGGGATCGGCAATCCCGTCAAGAACACGCCGTTGTTCCGACAGGACTTGGCCGCTCCGTATGGCAGCGCCGGCGAGTTCCGGCTCCTGGACGACATCAGCAACGCTTCCTACACGAGCAACCTCGATCCGACGACGCTGGTCACTCCCGAAGGACGCAAGTTTCTGGAAGCCGTGGCCGGACCGGCGGGAAAGCGATTGGCCGACGACTACGCGAGGATCTTGAAAGAGACCGGGGTGACCGGATACCCGTTCGTCAAAGCGACGCTGACGGGCAAGCCGGGCGACGTGGCCAGCCCCGTGGGGCGCCGGGTCGACAACCAGAAGCTGCTCGACATGAATGCATACCTGGACAGCCTGCCCGCGCCCGCAGGCGCCAAGGTCGACGCGCAAATGGCCAAGCGCGGCCGTGCGGCGTTCATCGGCAATTGCACGCAGTGCCACAACGTCGATCAAGGCAAGTTCGTGCCGCCGCTTCTGGTCGACCTGAAAACACTTTGGCCGGGCTATGCGCCCGCGGTTGCAGGAGTGCGCGGCGATCCGAAGCTGGACCCGGTTCTGAATTCGCCGGGAGGCTTCGACGACAAGATGATCGTGATCGATGCGAGCATTCGAGGGGAGAAGCGCGGCAATGCTCTGCCTCTGCTGCTCGATCTTGCACGCACCAACATTTTCCTGCACGACGCTTCGGTATCGAGCTTGAACGATCTGCTCGATCCCAAGCGCGGCGCCACCGCGCCGCACCCGTTCTATTTCGCCGATGCTGCCGGGCGTGCCGACATGGTGGCGTTTCTGCGCGGCCTGGACACCAACAGCCGTTGAGTGCGAAAAAAGGCACGAAAAAGGAATAAGGAGACTTCCATGAAATTCTCATCGCCCCTTGCCATGACGGCACTGCTCGCCTTCGCAGGCGCGGCACCAGCCGCTGACCTTGCCGCAACGGCCAAATCGGCCGGCCAGTTCTCGATCCTCCTCAAGGCCGCCGCCGCCGCAGGCATGGACAAGACGCTCAGCCAGCCCGGTCCCTACACCGTGTTCGCGCCGACCGACGCCGCCTTCAACGCGCTGCCGCCGGGAATGCTCGACATGCTGATGAAGCCGGAGAACAAGGACATGCTGAAGAAAGTGCTCGGCTACCACATGCTGTTCGGGCGCCTGACGACCGGCGATCTCAAGGACGACAAGTCCGCCGCCACAACCACCATCGGCGCCCCCGTGGTTCTCGAGAAGAAAGACGGCGCCGTGATGGTCAACGCCGCCAAGATCGTCCAGCCCGACGTCGCGGCCGACAACGGCACGATCCAGGTGATCGACAAGGTGCTGCTCCCGGCCAAGCCGGTTCAGCCCAAGACATGACGCCGGCCGCTCGCATGCCGGCAAGGAGCGATTCATGACTGCCGCAGTCCCACAACCCCACTCCCACCAAACCGGCATTGCGGCCAGCGGGGAGCGATCGGAAGCCCTCGGCGTGGTCGTCCTGCGTGCCGGCCTCGGCTTGATCTTCCTCTGGTTCGGAGCGATCAAGTTCACCGGCATCGGAGCGGCAGCCTTGATGGTCAACAGTCCACTACTGAGTTGGTTGCCGGCCTCACTCGGACTTGCTGGCGCGTCGCACTTCCTCGGCGTCTTCGAGCTCGCCACCGGCGTGCTGCTTTGGGCCGGCTTTGCCACGCCGATCCTGTCGGCGATCGGCGGTGCGATGGCCGCGTTCACCTTCCTCATGACGTTGACCTTGATGTTCTCGACGCCGGGTGTGGCCGAACCGCTGGCCGGCGGCTTCCCGGCGCTCTCGGCGATTCCGGGCCAGTTCCTGTTGAAGGACGTGGGCCTGCTCGCCATCGCGATCTTCATCGCCGGCGAATCGCTGTGGCGCGCCCGCGCGTTAACGACGAGGCACCCTCCAACCACCGTTGGGCTCGAAGCCGGCGCCCGTATCATGGACATCGGTACGATCGCCATGCGCTACGGGCTGGCCCTGATCTTCCTGTGGTTCGGTGCGATGAAGTTCACGAGCTACGAAGCGACGGGGATCGCTCCGTTCATCGCCAATAGCCCGCTGGTCGGTTGGTGGCATTCGATGCTCGGCATCCAGGGCGCCAGCACCATGCTCGGCGTCTACGAAATCGCCACCGCCGTCCTGCTCGCGATCGGCCGCGTTGCGCCGCGCGCCGGAGTCGTTGGCACCGCCATGGCAGTGCTCACCTTCCTCATCACGCTCAGCTTCATGGTGAGTACGCCTGGCGTCACTGCGCCGGCGGGCTTTCCGGTCCTCTCCGACGTCGGCGAGTTCCTGTTGAAAGACGTCGGCCTGCTCGGCATTTCGATCTGGCTCCTCCACGATTCTCTCGGTCGGCGGCGGCGCGCCGACGCGGCATGAGCTGCAACCGGCGGCGCTGGTTGGCCGGGGCTGCGAGCGGCGCGGCGGCGCTCGCTTTGCCGCGCTGGTGCGAAGCCGCGGCCCCACCGTCGCGTGACGCCGCCACCGTCGCGCCCGGCCGCACGGCGCGCGTCCGCGCGGTCGCGTTCGATTCCTACGGGACGCTCTTCGACGTCGATTCACTCGCCGTCCTTGCCGAAGAGCTCTATCCCGGCCAGGGCAAGGCGCTCAGCATGCTTTGGCGCCGCAAGCAGATCGAATACACGTGGCTGCGCACGCTGCTGCGCCGTTACCGCGACTTCGCCGCCGTCACCGAAGACGGCCTCGTCTTCGCCGCCGCCAAACTGACGCTCGAGTTGACCGCCGACAAGCGACGGCGCCTGCTCGAGCAGTACGTGCGGCTCGACGCCTTTGCCGACGTCGTCGACGGCATCGCCGCGTTCCGGCGCCTGAAGCTGCCGCTCGCCATCGTGTCGAACGGGACGCTGGAGATGCTGCGCCGCGAGGTCCGCTACATCGGCATCGAAGCGCAGTTCGACCGGCTGGTCAGCGTCGACACGGTTCGTGCCTACAAGACCGACCCGCGCATCTACCTCGCCGGTGCGCGGGCGCTCGGTATGCGGCCGCGTGACATCTGCTTCGTGTCGTCGCACAGCTGGGACGTCATCGGCGCCGTCTCGGCCGGCTATACCGGCTTCTGGGTCGATCGCGCCGGCGAGCCAATCGAGGAGCTCGGCGTTCCGATCGCCCACCGCGGAACGACGCTGTTCGACGCCGCCCGGTTCGTCGAAGGCGCGATGGCGTAGGCGCCGTCGCGCGATGTGCACTGCTTCTCCACTCTCCGCCCCGCACCCATGACCGGAACGCGCACGAGCCCATGAGACAAGAAGTTGAGAAGCCCCGATCCAAAACTGCTGCGATCGTCTTCAACGTGCTCGATCCAATTCCCTACGGGTTTTTCTTGGCGGCGCTCATCTTCGACGTGATTTATGTACGGGGCGGTAATGTGCTCTTCCTTAAGTCCGCCGCTTGGCTAATCGCGATGGGCCTCCTCTTTGCAGCTATGCCACGCCTCATCAACCTGGTTCGAGTCTGGCTCCCTGGCGACAGGCCGCGTGCGGGCGCTGAGATGGTCGGTTTCTGGCTGAATTTCGGAGCAATCGCAGCTGCGATCCTGAATGCGTTCGTTCACAGCCGCGACGCCTACGGTGTTATGCCGGAAGGACTGTGGCTCTCGAGCCTAACGATACTTTTGCTGGTGCTTGCGAAAGTCATGCCGACTCTGCGGCGGTCGAAAGAGAAGACTTGATCATGAACAACAAGAATTGCATGACGCTGATCCCGGTGGCTTTCATGATCGCACTGACCGCATGTAGCGAACGCGCCCAACTCGATCCCAAGATGCAGATGGGCAGCGATCCGCAGTTGCCAAAGGCCCAGAATTTCCTCGTGCCGCCGATGCAGGTCCCGGCCGGAGTCGGGTGGCAGGGCGATGCGCATCCCGTCGTTGTCAGTGGTCTGAGCATCGAGAAAATCGCTGGCGGACTGTTGCATCCGCGCCAATTGATGGTGCTGCCCAACGGCGATGTGCTCGTTGTTGAGTCAAACGGACCGGGGACCGAGGCGGTCACCACACCCAAGCAACTCCTCGCCGGCGTTATTAAAAACCGCTCCGGCAAGGGAAACAAGGGCGGGAACCGGATCACCCTGCTGCGCAAGCAACCCGAAACAGGGAAGTGGGAGGCGCACGTCTTCCTCGAGCACCTTCACTCGCCGTTTGGTCTCCAGTTAATCGACCGCACCCTGTACGTCGCGGACACCGACAAGATCATGAAGTACAGCTACGAGCCGGGCCAGCTCCAGATCTCCGACCCGGGCACCGAGCTGGCGGACCTGCCCAGCACCGTCAATCATCATTGGACGAAGGCGTTGCTCGCCAGCGCGGACGGCAAGAAACTCTTCGTCGGCGTGGGATCGAACAGCAACATCACGGAGAACGGCCTGGAAGTTGAATACCGCCGCGCAACGGTCCTCGAAGTCGACGTTGCAACGGGAGCCAGCCGGGTCTTCGCAACAGGCCTGCGCAACCCGACCGGCCTGCAATGGGAGCCGCAGACGGGCAAGCTCTGGGCGATCGTCAACGAGCGCGACGAGATCGGCGCGGACCTCGTGCCCGACTACCTTACTTCGGTCAAAGACGGCGGCTTCTACGGCTGGCCCTACAGTTACTACGGCCAGCATGTGGACGAGCGAGTCAAGCCGCAGAGGCCCGATCTGGTCGCGAAGGCAATCAAGCCCGATTACGCCATCGGTTCGCATGTTGCACCCTTGGGGCTGCTGTTCTACACGGGCGACAAGCTTCCTAGTGCTTACCGAGGCGGAGCCTTCATCGGCGAGCATGGCAGTTGGGATCGGTCACCTCTCAGCGGCTACAAGGTGAGTTTCGTCCGATTCGTAAATGGTCGACCCACGGGACCGGCGCAGTCGATCGTTACCGGTTTCTACTCCGCTGATGAATCGTCGCTTTACGGCGCGCCGGTCGGGCTGGCGCAGGGTGCAGACGGCGCTCTGCTGATTGCCGACGACGTCGGTAACGCTGTTTGGTCCGTCACTGCCAGCAAGTGATGACAAGACGCTCTGACCGTGGCACGGCGGCGCAAGCGTCCGCTTTGGCACTCCGCCAAACGTCGCCGCGCCGTTTCTTTTGTGTCAGCGCCGCGGTCCGCTGCAGCCCGCCTCGGCATACTGCCGCGGCCATGACCCACACTGCTTCGCGACTGCTGATCGTCAAGGAAGGAAGCCGGAGCGCGTTAAAGTGCTGAACGAATACTTCGGCGCCCTGGCACACCGTGCAGACCGCTGCCAAACGGCACGCAGGCGAGGGTGCTGATGACGGCGCTGAAGCCCCGATCTGGCGATCCTGGACATGCGCATGCCGGGCGAAGACGGCTTGTCGCTGGCACGCTGGTGCGCCAGCATTGCCCACGCACCGGCATCATCATGCTGACCACCGCTGCCCGGGTCATCGACCGCGTGGTTGCGCTGGAGATCGGGACTAAATCATGAGCCCCGATGGAAATCCCCTGGGCCAATCCGCAGTTTCAGACTCGCTGCTTCAGCGCCTGCTGGGCGGTGTCTCCATCTTCACGATGGCGATGACGCTGCCGCAAGTCTGGACCGTGTGGGTCGACCGACAAACGGCTGGAGTGTCGCCGTGGTCATGGAGCGCGTATCTCGTGGGTGCTCTGCTCTGGTTCTGGCATGCCGTTCGTCAAGGCGACAAGAACATTTACCTGCCCTGTGTAGGATGGCGTTGCTGGATGCGGCCGTGATCGGCGGCATCGTGTTCGGTCACGGGCGCTGAGTGCGGCTCACTCCGACACGTGCGACGGCTAAGGATTCCCTTTTTCGTACCAATGCGTGATGCGTTGGCCATCCCAATGCAGCGCGATGTGGCCCGCGGGAGCGGCAATGTTCAGAGCGTGCGGCGAAAGACTCCGGCGCACTGCCCTCCTTCGAGTCGCACACTGCTGTAAACAATTCCCCAACTTCTTGCGGCCGCTTTGGGGCCAGCTACCCTCCCTGACGAAATGCAGCAATGGGTCGGTAGTTCCAGTTCGCCGCCGGTGGGAGCAGTCACTGCCGGTCCTCGCCGCCGGCTGGTCGAAGCACATCCAGCCGAGCGTTAGGGAAGGTCAGCTTCAGAGGTGAGCGGACACCCGCCCCATAAGGCGGCCAACGTCAGGTATCGGTTGCCGCAGTCATTCAGGCACCAAATCTGATCGGCAGCAGCCAGTCTGAAGCGGTGATAGCCGTCGCGCCTTGAACGGCTGCAACTGGCCCGAAAGCAGTCAGGCAAGCCGAGAGCGGCATCTCTGCCACGTCGCCCATCCTCCTATTTAACAACCGTGACTTGTACTGGGAGCTTGCGGCCCGTAGCCGCAGCCAAAGCCTTGGCGATTTGCTCGAGCAAGGCAGGTCTTTCTCGCTCCAGCGTCGTAATGAGCTCAAGCACCGCACTCGTGAACTGTTCCTCGGTCCTCACTGCAGACAGATCCAGGCCGAGCAGACGAGCTTCCGCGATTTCAGAGGGCGTGAAGCGAAGAATTTTTCCTGATCTGAGCATTTCGAATCGTTGCGTCAACTTCTTGTTTAGCTACCGGCGCTGCGCTCTGTTACCCAAACTATTTGCTCGGTAACTAGCTAACACGCCGAGAAGTGGCGTGTTAGCGCCTTGCTAAAAAGAAAGCACTGCTCTAACGTTTACTTGTCTGTGATTTGCTTGTAGTAGCTAAGTCGCAGTCCGCGAAATCAGCGGCGTCGCAGTCGTTACCTGCCTGAAGAATTTGGCTCAAGCGGCCTGGAAACTTTAGTTTGAGCGGTTATGCGCAGAACACATTCTGCGCTTAGTTAGCTCGCTGTCTTTAGTTCCTACTGAGGACATGATTTGGCGTGCCCGTGATAACGGCTTGACACGTCTATCCATTGAATCCAATTCACTCTTCATCGCCTGGCATGGAACGGCCGCGATGTTGCCGACCGAATACTTGCGTTCCAGCGCGCACATGCCAATGTGACCCAACAGGTACGCGCAGGAGGCGGTCATCAAGTGAATTCGGGAAGCCTCGTTGCCATGGTCATTCTTCCGCGCCTCATCCGTTGTCGGGACGCACCAACTTATCTCGGCATGGACCGCAACCGGTTTAACGCCGAAGTGCGCAGGTTCATTACAGAGATTCCGATTGGAGTTCAAGGAATCGCGTTCGACAGACTTGAATTGGATACGTGGGCAGATCAATATAAGGCCTGCAACGGGCGTCCCAGTAGAGCGAAAGGAGATTTGTTATGGGACGCAAAAGAGCGCCGGGTTTCGTCAAGCGTGGCGGCATCTGGCATATCGACAAACGCATCAACGGGCAACGAATTTGCGAAAGCACTGAAACAGATTGCATTGATGAAGCTGAACGATTCCTAGCTCGACTCGCGGAACAAATTCGGCAAGCAACGGTGTATGGCGTCAGACCCACTCGTACTTTCGAAAAAGCTGCGGCGAAGTTTGTGATTGAGAATTGTCATAAGCGGAGTCTTAAGAGTGACATTGGCCGCATCAAGCTCCTACTGCCGAAGATCGGTCGCATGCCGCTAGATAAGTTGCATAGCGGCACCCTGAAGCCCTGGGTCGAAGAACGGCAGCGGCAGAAGGTCGCAGTCGGAACGATTAACCACGGACTGAAAGTGGTTCGTCGCATCCTCAACCTCGCTGCTCATGAGTGGGTCGATGACAATGGACTGACCTGGCTTTCAAGCGCGCCGAGGATCAAGCTGCTCCCCGATACGAACAAACGTCAGCCGTATCCGCTCAGTTGGGGAGAGCAGGGGCGCTTGTTCAGGGAGCTGCCGGACCACCTCTGTGCAATGGCGCTCTTCGCGGTCAACACAGGATGCCGAGATAGTGAGGTATGCGGTCTGCGCTGGGAATGGGAGGTTGCCGTACGAAATCTTGATACCTCAGTTTTCATCGTTCCCGGGCGCTTGGTCAAGAATGGCGACGAGCGACTGATCGTGCTTAATCGCATCGCGAAGTCAGTTGTCGAAGCGCAGCGTGGCAAGCATCCTACGCACGTGTTTACGTACAAGGGTAATCCGACAACTCGCATGCTAAACAAGGCGTGGCTGCGAGCAAGAACCGTCGTTGGGCTACCACAGGCACGTGTCCACGATCTGAAGCACACATTCGGACGTCGGCTTCGCTCTGCTGGTGTGTCGTTTGAAGATCGTCAGGATCTGTTGGGGCACCGTTCGGCAAGAATCACAACGCACTACTCGGCAGCGGAACTTTCGAAACTTATCGACGCGGCCAATCGTGTGTGTGAATCAGATGAGCGGCGACCGGAGCTTGTGGTCTTACGCCGCGGGTTGGTGGCGTAGCTCACGCAAAACTCCCGCATCAATTTGCGGGAGCTTGCGTGAGGTTCGTATGTAGTTGATTAATTGGTGGCCAAGGACGGAATTGAACCGCCGACACAAGGATTTTCAGTCCTCTGCTCTACCAACTGAGCTACTTGGCCTTCGTTGTGCGGATTAAACGGACGGCGCTTGAGACTTGCAATTTCGCCATCGCGAAGGGCGCGAAGTATAGCTTGAGGGTTCCGTGCGAGCGGCATAATCGCCCGCTCTGATGGTGACTTCGTCGTTCGATGTCGCGGTCGTCGGTACCGGCATTCCGGGCATGGCGACTGCGCTGGGATTTGCACAGCAGGGCCTCAGCGTTGTGCTGATCGGCCCACGCCCGCAGCCACATCTGGCAACGCGCAGCTCGCGGTTTGATCCGCGCGTCTATGCGCTAGCTTCGGCCAGTATCGCGCTGCTCGAAACGTTGGGTGTTTGGACCAGCGTCGACCCGCAGCGCGTCAGTGCGGTCGAGCACATGCGGGTGTTCGGCGATGAAGGGCGGCAGCTGACGTTTGACTCCTATAGCGCGACGGTCGAACGGCTGGCAACGATCGTTGAGGAAAGCGAGTTGCTGCGCGTGCTGGACGCAGCGTGCGGGTTTCAGCCCGCGATCAAGCGGGTGCAGTCCACCTTCGCTTCGTTGAGTGCTCAGCCGGACGCGCTGACCTGTAGCTTCGAAGACGGCGCCACAATTGCTGCGAAGCTGCTGGTCGGCGCTGACGGTGCGGGCTCTGCGGTGCGCGCCGCTGCCGGCATCAGCGCCAGCGTTAAGCCATACGGTCAGACAGCGGTGGTAGCCAATTTCGCAGCCACGCGTCCGCATTTGAATACGGCATGGCAGTGGTTTACCGACGAAGGTGTGGTTGCCTTGCTGCCGTTGCCAGGCGACCACCTGTCGCTGGTGTGGTCGGCTCCTGAAGCGCTGGCGACCGAACTGGCAGTGCTCAGCGCCGTCGAGTTCGCGCGCCGCGTCAGCCAACGCGTGTCGACCGAGGCGGCAAGTCCAATCGGCGAATTGCGCACGGTGGGTGCAGCACATACATTCCCGCTGCGGCAGATGACGGTTTCGAGGTTGATTGCAGCGCGCCTGGCGCTGGTGGGCGACGCGGCGCACGTGATTCATCCACTGGCGGGCCAGGGTCTGAATCTCGGCTTGCAGGATGTCGCGCTGCTGCTTGAAGTTGTGCGGGCGCGGGAAGCGTTTCGCGACGTTGGCGATGTTGCCGTACTACGGCGCTACGAAAGAGGGCGCGCCGAGGCGCATGGCCTGATGCGCTTTACGACCGATTCGCTGGCCCAGCTGTTTGGGTTCGATGATCCGGTGGTGCGCCGGCTTCGCAACGCAGGGCTGGCTGCGTTAAACCGCCTGAGTCCGCTAAAAAACGCCTTAATTCGCCGGGCGCTCGGTTGAACTGGATCAACGGCGGGTGGTCTACTCTTGCGGCTCGCCTGCCCTCGCTACACTCCGCGGGTCACCGCCTGGATGCCGGAGAACACCACATGAACCGCTTGATTCGATTCGCTGCGATCGCCACCTCGTTCGCTTGCTCGATAGCGCTGGCGCAGACGTCGATGAAGCCGGCCGACAGCAAGAACGCACCGGCTGCCGGCAGCCCCGAGGCGCAGGTTGCTGCGCGCTTCGCCGAGAAGTCCGGCGGACAGAAGCCCGATCAAATCTTCAAAGGTCGCGGCGGTCTGTATGAAGTGCTGATCGGTGGCCAGATCTATTACGTCGATTCCGACGTGTCGTTCGTGATCGCCGGGCGCATGTTCGATCCGCGTACGCGCGAGGATCTGACGCAGAAGCGGCTCGATGTCGCACTGAAGGTCGATTTCAAATCACTGCCGCTCGATCGTGCGGTGAAAACCGTGCGCGGCGACGGCTCGCGCGTGCTGGTGACGTTCGAAGACCCGAACTGCGGCTACTGCAAGCGGCTGTGGCAGAACATGGGCGAGTTGAAAAACGTGACGATCTACACGTTCCTGTTTCCGATCCTGTCACCCGACTCAATGGAGAAATCCAAGGCGATCTGGTGCTCAAAGGACCGGGCGGCCAGCTGGCAGGATCACATGGTGCAGAACAAATCGCCCGCGGCGGCCGACTGCAATAATCCGCTGGAGCAAAACGTAGCCCTCGGCCACGAGCTCGGAATCAACGGCACCCCGACGCTCATTTTTGCCGATGGCACTCGCACCGCAGGCGCCTTGCCGGTGCCTGCGATCGAACAACGCCTGGCGGCCGTCAAGAAGTAGGCGGTAAAAGCCCTCAGCGCTTAGGCAGTAGCGATTCGGGCGGCGTGCCTTTGGGCACGAGCACCCAAGCCTGACCCTCGTGCTTTTGGCGGCCGGCGCGCTCCGCTGCGGCCGGGCCGAATCCCCAGAAAAAGTCGAATCGCAGCGGCCCGCGAATCGCGCCGCCGGTGTCCTGCGCCATCATCGGCCGCACGATCGGTGCCTGCGTGTTCGGATCAGTTGTCGCCAGTATGACTGGCGCGCCGAGCGGAATGAAGCGTGCATCAGCGGCCAGTGAATAGCCGGGCGTCAGCGCAACGCCGAGCGCTCCGATGGGCCCGGCGTTCACATTACCCAGCGGCAGCTCGCGAAAGAAGACGAAGCTTGAGTTGTAGTTCAGCGCCTCTTTCAAGCGCGTCGGATTGCGTTGCGCCCACGTCTTGATACCCTGCATCGAAGCCTGATCGATCGTCATCTGGCCTTGATCGACTAACCAGCGCCCCAGTGATCGATACGGATGGCCGTTCTGGTCGGCATAGCCCACCCGCACGGTGACGCCGTCGTCGAGCTGAACCCGGCCCGAACCCTGTATCTGCAGAAAAAACGCCTCGATCGAGTCGTCGACCCACAGCAATTCCTGTCCCGCGAGCGCATTTGCTCCGGTGATTTCGGCGCGCGTCGCATAGGGAACGATGCGGCGGCCCTGTAGCTTGCCGCGCAAGCGCATGTTCGATAGCTCCGGATAAACCGATCCGAGATCGACCATGATCAGATCATCGGGCACGCGGTAAAGCGGCACCACATATTTGTCGGTGCGCACACGGCTGCCATGCAGCAGAGGCTCGTAGTAGCCGGTCACGAGACCGCTGTTGCTATTGCTCACGTCAGCTTCCGTGAGGCGATAGGCGTCGAAGCGCGAAGCGAAAAACGCACGCACCGCTGCGCCGTCGCGCGCGTCGACGGCCAGTGTCTGCGCGCACACCTCGCGCCAGGCGTCGCGTCGCGCCAGCGCGCTGCAAGAGTTCAGGAAGGCCGGCCATGCGCCGGCCCAATCGTCCGGCGAGACGACAGGCAGCGCATCGATGGCAACACGCTCATAACCGGCACGCGTCTGCGCCGCGGTGGGCTGAGCTGCAGGCGGCGGCGTTACGGTGGGTGAGGGCGGAGCAACAACGGAAGACGGGGATGGAGTGCGCGGGCTGGCCGGGGGTATCGGCGGCGCAGGCACGGTTGCACACCCCACCACCCCGAGCCAGGCAAACGCAAAACTACAATGGCGCCATGAACGCCGACGACCAGCCATGTGGCTAATTCTGCTTGAAGCCGGGCTGGCGGTGGCGCTGCTGGTCTTTATCGTCGGGTGGACGATGTTCGACAGGCCGAAAAAAAGGGATTAGTGCAGCGTTCGCGGCATCGACAGCACGAATTCCGGAATGCTCGCTTCGAACTGCGTACCGTCGGCGCCCACGCACTTATAGGTTCCGCGCATCGACCCGACCGGCGTCGGCAGCGGGCATCCGCTGGTGTACTCGAAGGCCTCTCCAGGTTGCAGGATCGGCTGTTCACCGACCACGCCGTCGCCCTCGACTTCCTCGATCTTGTTATTGGCGTCCGTAATGATCCAGTGACGCGAGATCAACTGCGCGGTTGCATCGCCGATGTTCTTGATCGTGACGGTGTACGCGAACATAAAGCACTCTTCGCCCGGGTCGGAATAGTCGGGCAGGAACTGCGGGCGTACGGTAACCGCGAACAGATACTTGGCCATTGGCGTTGAGCAGGTTGATGGTAGGACTGACCCTTAGAATAAACGCAGCCGCCGAGGTTCCGATGACCACAACAAAGTACCGAATCGCCCCCAGCATTTTGTCTGCCGACTTCGCGCGGCTGGGCGAGGAGGTCAAGTCCGTGATCGCGGCCGGCGCCGACTGGATTCATTTCGACGTTATGGATAACCACTATGTGCCGAATCTGACGATCGGGCCTCTGGTGTGCGAGGCGATACGTCCGCTGGTCGACGTACCGATCGACGTGCACTTGATGGTCAAGCCGGTCGACCGCATCGTGCCTGATTTTGCCAAAGCGGGTGCCAGCGTCATCACATTCCATCCCGAGGCATCCGAGCATATCGATCGCACGCTGTCGCTGATACGCGAATCCGGCTGCAAGGCGGGGCTGGTGTTCAACCCTGCAACGCCGCTGGTCTACATGGACCACGTGATGGACAAGCTGGATGTGGTGCTGCTGATGTCGGTCAACCCGGGTTTCGGCGGGCAGGCGTTTATCAAGGAATCGCTGCGCAAGGTGGCGTCGGCGCGTGCAAAGGTCGACGCGTACAAGAAAGCCAGCGGGCGCGAGATCCTGATCGAGATCGACGGCGGCGTGAAGGTCGACAACATTGCAGAAATCGCGCGCGCCGGCGCCGACACTTTCGTTGCCGGCAGCGCGATTTTCGGCGCTCGCGACGGTGACGGTGGCTATGTAGGCGTGATGCGCCGTTTGCGTGATGCGCTTGCCGCATGACGCGGCGCTTCGTTGCGCGCGCTGTTCTTATCGATCTCGATGGCACGCTGGTCGACTCGTTGCCGGATATCGCGCGCGCTGCCAATGCGATGCGCGCTGAACTCGGCCTTGATGAGCTGCCGGTGAGTTGTGTCGCGTCGTATGTCGGCAAGGGAGTCGATGTGCTGGTGCATCGGATGCTGACCCAGACGATGGACGATCCAGCGCCGCCGGAAGTCTTCGAACTCGGCAGGCAATCGTTCCACCGGCACTACGGGCAGGTCAACGGCAACGAGTCGCGCGTCTATCCGGGAGTTAAGCAAGCTTTGGAAGATCTGCGCGGCAAGGCAATCGCGCTCGCCTGCGTTACTAACAAGCCGCGCTCGTTCACGTTGCATCTGCTCGAACGCACGAATCTAAGAGGGGCGTTTAACTCGATCGTCAGCGGCGACGACACGCGCCAAAAAAAACCGCACGGCGAGCCCATGCTGCATGCATGCGCGCTGCTCGACGTGGCGGCAGCCGATGCGATCGTCGTGGGGGATTCCGAAAACGACCTGCTGTCGGCGCGCGCTGCTGGCTGCCGCATGATCGTCGTCGAGACCGGCTACAACGAAGGAAAATCGGTATCGGACCTAAGCGCCGATGCTATAGTGCCCTCGCTTCTGGACGCGGCGCGCTTAATCGAGCCGCACTTCTCTTAGCTCGAAACCGATGCCATTTTTTTGCGAGATCCGCCAACTTTTCCTTGGTGCTTCACGAGCCCGAGGAGCTTGGCTGTGGCGTAGCTAACACTCAGCTGAACGCTGCCGTGCACGCACGGCACTCGCCCACTGCTTACCAACCTGCCGCACCTTCCGCGGCACTGCAATCGGTTTCATCGCATGACTGAACTCGAATTCAAGGCGCTCGCGGCGCAAGGCTACAACCGCATTCCGCTGATCGCGGAGAGTTTCGCCGACCTTGAGACGCCGCTATCGCTCTACCTGAAGCTCGCCAACGAGCCGAATACGTTTCTGCTCGAGTCGGTGGTCGGCGGCGAGCGCTTCGGACGCTATTCATTCATCGGTCTGGCCGCACGCACGGCGATTCGTTCATTCATCCGAGCCGATCGCACAACGACTGAAACGGTCGAGAGCGGCGTCGTGACGCAGGCGGTCGATGGTGACCCACTGGCCGCTGTGCGGCGCTACTTCGAACAGTTCAAGGTGGCGGTGCGTCCGGGGCTGCCGCGCTTCGCCGGAGGGTTGGCGGGTTATTTCGGTTACGACACGGTGCGCGTCATCGAGAAGAAGCTGGCGCGGCCCAAGCCCGATGACATCGGCGTGCCCGACATCCTGCTTTTGCTCGCTGAAGAAATTGCGGTGATCGACAATCTAGCGGGCCGCATTTACCTGATCGTGTACGCGGACCCGCGCCAGGGCGAGGCATACGCGCGCGCGCGCCAGCGATTGCGTGAATTGAAGTCCCGGCTGTATCGCCCGATCGAACCTCCGCACGCGCGCGCCAGTGTGCGACGCGAGGAGTACCGCGAGCTTGCAAAGAACGACTATCTGCGATCGGTCGCGCGCGCGAAGGAATACATCGTCGCCGGCGACGTGATGCAGGTGCAACTCGGTCAGCGTATTCGCAAGCCGTACGCGGATTCACCGCTGTCGCTGTATCGCGCGTTGCGAACCCTGAACCCGTCGCCGTACATGTACTTCTACAACTTCGGCGATTTCCATGTGGTCGGCGCCTCGCCGGAGATCCTGGTGCGCAGCGAAGACCGGCAGGGCAAGCGGTTTGTCGCGATTCGACCAATCGCCGGCACGCGTCCGCGCGGCGCGACGCCCGACCAGGACGACGCGCTGGCGGCAGAGCTGCTGGCGGACCCGAAGGAACGCGCCGAGCATTTGATGCTGATCGATCTGGCGCGCAACGATATCGGCCGCATCGTCGAGACTGGCAGCGTCAGGGTCACGGAACAGTACGTGATCGAAAAGTATTCGCACGTGCAGCATCTGGTCAGTCACGTCGAAGGCGCGCTCAAGCCCGGGATGAACAATTTCGATGTGCTGCGCGCGACGTTTCCCGCGGGCACGCTGACCGGCGCGCCCAAGGTGCGCGCGATGGAGATCATCGACGAACTGGAGCCCGTAAAGCGTGGCATCTACGGCGGCGCGGTCGGGTACTTGAGCTTCGCGGGCGACATGGACCTGGCGATCGCGATTCGGACCGCCGTCGTCAAGGGCAATATGCTGTTCGTGCAGGCGGCCGCCGGCGTCGTCGCCGACTCCGTCGCTGAAAACGAATGGAAGGAAACCGAGGTCAAGGCGCGCGCCGTGTTACGCGCGGCGGAGCAGGTCGAGGACGGATTCGAGGCCGACTAGATGCTGTTGATGATCGATAACTATGACAGCTTCACCTACAACCTCGTGCAGTATTTAGGCGAGCTGGGCGAAGACGTGCGTGTCGCGCGCAACGACGAGATCTCGCTGGACGAGATCGAGCGGCTGGCCCCGGCGCGTATCTGTATTTCTCCGGGCCCGTGTTCACCGAATGAAGCCGGCATTTCGCTGGCGCTGCTGCAGCGCTTCGCCGGGCACACGCCGATTCTCGGCGTGTGCCTGGGGCACCAGGCGATCGGGCAGGCTTTTGGCGGCAAGGTCGTCCACGCGCAGACACTGATGCACGGGAAGGTTTCGCCGATCGAGCACGCTTCGTCCGGTGTATTTGCGAATCTGCCGAATCGCTTCGGCGCCGCGCGTTATCACTCACTCGCCGTCGAGCGAGCGACGTTGCCCGCCTGTCTTGAGATCACGGCGTGGACCGACGATGGTGAAATCATGGGCTTGCGGCACCGCTCGCTGCCGGTCGAAGGCGTGCAATTCCATCCGGAGTCGATCGCGACCGAGCATGGCCACGCACTATTGAAAAACTTTTTGCGAATGTCGGAGGCGGGCGTATGTCGATAGCACCAACCGAAGCGTTGGTTCGATGCATCGAGCATCGCGAAATTTTTCAGGACGAAATGCTGTCGCTATGGCGGCGGCTGATGAGCGGCGAACTGACGCCGGTGCAGATCGCGGCGCTGACGATGGGCTTGCGGGTCAAGAAGGAAACGATCGGAGAGATTGCGGCGGCGGCGCAGATCATGCGCGAGTTCGCGACCAAGGTGGAATTGACCGATCGCACGCATCTGGTCGATCTGTGCGGCACCGGCGGCGATTCGGCCGGGACCTTCAATATCTCGACTGCCTCGATGTTTGTCGCCGCCGCGGCCGGCGCACGCGTTGCCAAGCACGGCGGCCGCAGCGTTTCGTCGGGGTCGGGTAGCGCCGACGTACTCGAAGCGTTGGGCGCAAAAATCACCTTGACGCCCGCGCAGGTAACCGAGTGCATCGAGGCCACCGGCATCGGCTTCATGTTCGCGCCGAATCATCACGCCGCGATGAAGCATGCAGCACCCGTGCGCAAGGAACTCGGTGTGCGCACGATTTTCAATCTGCTCGGGCCATTGACGAATCCGGCGGGTGCGCCGAACCAGATGATGGGCGTCTTTCATCCCGATCTGGTCGGTATTCAGGTGCGGGTGCTGCAGCAGCTCGGGTCGAATCACGTGCTGACGTTGTACGGCAAGGACGGCATGGACGAAGTTTCACTGGGCGCTGCGACGATGGTCGGGGAGCTGAAGGACGGCGTCGTGCACGAATACGAAATTCATCCGGAGGATTTCGGTCTTGATATGGTGTCGAACCGCGGCTTGAAAGTGGCCAACGCTACCGAGTCGAAAGCGATGGTGCTCGCCGCGCTCGACAACGTCGAGGGTACCCCGCGCGAGATCGTGATTCTGAACGCCGGCGTTGCTTTGTACGCAGCCAATGTCGCTGACTCGATCGGCGACGGCATCAGTCGCGCTCGCGCTGCGGTCGCAAGCGGGGCGGCGAGGAAAGTGCTGGGCCATTTTGTAGCAACCACGCAGAAGCTGGCGTCGTGAGACACGGGTTTGGAAAATATCCTTGCGCGGATTCTGGCGACTAAGCACGAAGAAGTCGCGTACGCGCTGACTCAGCGCTCGCTGGCAGCCGTGCGGAGCGAGGCCGAGAGCCGGGGTGATGTGCGCAATTTCGTTGCTGCAATCAACCGTAAGCTGGCGGACGACCGCCCGGCGGTGATCGCCGAGATCAAGAAGGCTAGCCCTTCGAAGGGCACGTTGCGCGAGTCCTTCGAGCCGGCGGAGATTGCTGCCGGCTACGCCGTGAACGGCGCGGCGTGTCTTTCAATACTGACTGACGCATCCTATTTTCAGGGCTCGCTGCACGATCTCGTGGCTGCTCGCGCCGCGAGCGGATTGCCGGTTCTGCGCAAGGACTTCGTGGTCGACGCGTATCAGATCTTCGAGGCGCGCGCGGCGGGCGCCGATGCGATCCTGCTGATCGTTGCTGCTTTGTCCGACACACAACTGCGCGAGCACGAAGCGTTAGCGGAAGTGCTGCGGATGGCGGTGCTGGTAGAAGTTCACGACGCGTTCGAGCTGGATCGCGCGCTACGTTTGAAAGCGCCGCTGATCGGCATCAACAATCGCAACCTGCGCTCGTTCGAGACGGCGCTGCAGACAACGCTCGACCTGCTGCCGCACGTACCGGCTGATCGGATTGTTGTCACTGAGAGCGGCATTCTTTCGCCCTCGGACGTGTCGCACATGCGCGCTGCGGGCGTGCACACATTCCTGGTCGGCGAGGCGTTGATGCGTGCGCCCGACCCCGGCCAGGAACTCGCGCGGCTGTTTGCGTGATCGGCAACGTGCAGCTTGCGTCGGGCTGGCAGCGGCTGGTTGACGCATTTCTCGAGTCGCCCGATGGCAGGAAGATCAGCGCGTTCGTCGCAGCGCGGCGCCTGGCCGGTGCTGCGATTTTTCCGCCGCAGCCGTTGCGTGCGCTCACGCTCACGCCGTTCACCGAAGTCCGCGTCGTCATTCTCGGGCAGGACCCTTATCACGCCGATGGGCAGGCACACGGGCTGGCATTTTCGGTCCCACGTGGAGTGAAGGTACCGCCAAGTTTGCGCAACATCTTTGCCGAACTGCGCCGCGATCTGGGCTGTGTGCCGCCGGCCGATGGCACGCTTGAGCACTGGGCACGGCAAGGCGTGTTGCTGCTGAATGCGGTTTTTACCGTCGAGCGCGGCGTGCCCGGTTCGCACGCGCGCAAGGGCTGGGAAACTCTGACTTCGATGCTGATCGCAGCGCTTGCGGCCGACGCGCGGCCGAAAGTATTCATGCTGTGGGGCGCGTCAGCTCAGGCGTGGCAGCCAAGCGTGGCCGGGTCCCATCTGGTCTTGCAGGCAAATCATCCTTCGCCGCTGTCGGCACGCCGCCCTCCGATCCCGTTCGTAGGGTGCGGGCACTTCTCTCGTGCGAACGCTTTTCTGCAGCAGCATGGTCGAGGACAAATCGAGTGGTGCTAACGCTTTCGGATTGACGAGCGCGAGCTTCCAAGCCAGCCGCGGCGTAGTCGTTGAGCAGCACGCGCACTGTCCTGATCAATCGCGAGTGAGAACTTCAGCGGAGGCTCGGTGGCAAGCTTGACTTCGAAGCGCATCAGTTCATCGCGGCGAAATGCAAGGATCCCGACGATGTCGCCGGTCGAATAACGTGCCAGCAACAGATCGAGATTCGCAGGCGTTATGCGCAAATTGCCCAGAGCGAGCAATACGTCGTTGGCGGAAAGCCCTGCGATCTGCGCCGGCGAACCGTCGAAGACCTGCGCGACCTGACACTGTCCGTTGGCATCGAATGTTTTTAGACCGAGCAATGCGAAATGCGCAGCATCGAAATCAGGCCGGCGCGTACAAAGCACGCCGAACGGCGCCAACAAGGCTTCGTAGTCGGGGTCGGCCGTTGCCTCTGTCCACTTGGCGATCTCGCGCGTCAGAGACAAGCCGGTCGCTTCTTCGACTGCCTGCGTGATCTGATTTTCCGCCACACCTCGATAGTCGGCGCCGTCTTTCTTCCACCGCTTCCACAATAACCGCATCACATCGTCGAGCGAGTGCCTGCCCTTCGTCTGTGCGCGAATGGTCAGGTCCATCGCGAGCCCGATCAGCGAACCCTTCTGGTAGTAGCTGACCACACTGTTCGGCGCGTTCTCGTCCTGGCGGTAGTACTTGATCCATGCATCGAATGAGCTTTCGGCCAGGCTCTGCTTGAGCCGGCTTGATCGCTGCGCTACGGTCGTCAGCGTCTTCGCAAGTCCCGTCAAATACTGAGCCTCGGTCATCAGGCCGGAGCGAGTCAGCAGCAAATCGTCGTAATACGAAGTGAGCCCTTCGAACGCCCACAGCAGACGTGTATGGTTTTCGCGGCTCAGGTCGTACGGAACGAATGCGGCTGGCTTGATTCGCTTGACGTTCCAGGCGTGGAAATACTCGTGGCTTGCGAGCCCGAGAAAGTTCCGATACGCCTCGGTCGATTCGGTCATGCCGATAAACGGCAACCCTTCGCGCTTGGTGCCGAGTGCGGTCGAATTGCGATGCTCAAGACCTCCGTAGGCGTCACCGAGTGCGTTGGTCAGAAACGTGTATCGATCGAACGGCGCACGCTTCTTGTTCTTCGGCGGGCGCGGCTCGAACATTTTGATGTGTGTCTCACACAAGCGCGCCAGGTCGGTGGTGAGCCTCGGCATGTCGAGCTTCGGTACGGTTCCCGTGACGACAATCTCGTGGGCGGTACCGAGCGCGCTGAAGCGACCCAACTGAAATTCCCCCATTTCAACCGGGCAATCGATCAGCTCGTCGTAGTTGGAAGCTTCGTACGTGCCGAAGCCCAGGTGGCGGGTGCCGCGCGCAGGCGCAAGTCCGGTAGCGACCCGCCAGCCGCGGTAGCGCGCCCCGGCTGGCGGCAGTATGTCGACGGTGCACGGCTCGTGTTCCAGCCCGATCGGCAGCAGAAACACGGACGTTCCGTTAAAGAAACCATGCGTCTCATCGAGGTGTGCGGCCCTGACAGACGGATCCCACGCGTACACCTCGTACGCCAACTCGATCTGCTTCGCCGGCGCTGCGCGCCACGTGTGCTTGTCGATCTTTTCGAGCTCGACTGTACGAGCGCCCGCGAGTGCACTGATGCGCACGATGTTGCGCGCGAATTCGCGAATCATGTAGCTGCCTGGAATCCACGTCGGCAGCATGAAGCGCTGGCCCTGGGGATCGGGGTGCGCGAGGCGGCACGTCACATGAAACAAGTGAGCGGCGGGCGACGCGGGGCGAATCGCGTAGGCAATGCTCATGCTCGTCAGATATATGCAACACTCATGCTAGTTTCTTCGGCCCTCCGATCGAGGCCGCGACTCTCGCGACCAGCCACAGGGCGACGCCGGTCAGCATCACGGTGATCGCGATCTGGATCGCCTTGTTCTCCAGCGCGAACACCAGGCTCCGATACAGCAAGAATAGACAGGTGGCGATGAATACGATTGGCAGAATCGGATACAGCGGCACCTTGAATGGACGCGCGACGTGCGGATAACGAAAGCGGAGTACGAAAAGCGCTAAGCCCGTCAGCAGAAAGAAAAACCAGAACACCGGCGCAGTGAAGTCCACCATGAACTTGACGCCGCCTTGATTGGCCACTGCGATCAGCACGATCGCCAGGGTTATCACACCGGTCGTTACGAACGCGGCAACCGGTGCATCGCGCCGGGCATTCCAGCGCGCCATGAAACGGAAAATCGGCCAGTCTTTACCCAGCGAGTAGTTGGTGCGCGCGGCGACCAGCATCGTGGCGTTGATCGAAGTCAGCGCCGCCAGCGCAACGACGACGCCAATCAGTTTTTCGCCAAAGCCGCCGAACGCTTTTTGTGCCACATCGGCCGCAACCTGCTTGCTTGCCGCCAGCCCTTCAAAGCCTAGCCCGACCAGCAAAGCTGCAACGAAAAGCAGATAAATGGCGGTGACCAGCAGCAACGACAGCACTAGCACCCGCACGATCGCGCGCGCACCGCCTTTGACCTCCGCGGAGATATAAGCAGCTTCGTTCCATCCGCCAAACGTGAACAGGACAAACAGCAGTGCCGTGCCGAATAGCGCTGGCACGCCTTGCGCCTGCGCCGCAGGCTTCGCCGCGGCGGTAGCCGGTTCCATGAATCCGGCAACTACGACGACCAGCATGCCGAGCACCAGCAGTATCGACATCACGTTTTGCGTGCGCGCCGATCCCCGCAGTCCGGCGATGTTCACCGCAGTGAGCACCGCGACCACCAGCACCGCGTAAATGGCGGAAGAATAAGGACCCAGCCACAGCACACGACTCATGTAGTCCCCGAACACAAAGGCAAGCAGTGCTATCGCACCGGTCGTGATCACCGTGACGCGCGCCCACGCGAAGAAGAAGCTGACGTCGCGGCCGTACGCCTGCGTCAGAAAGTGATAGTCACCGCCGGCGTCGGGAAAGGCAGTCGCCAGCTCCGCGTAACAAAGCGCGCCGATCAGCGCGAGGACAGCGCCCGCAATCCAGGCGCCGAACATCCATTCCGCCGAACCGGTCATGCCGGCAACCAGCGGCGGAAAAGAAAAAATTCCGCCTCCGATCACGATGCCCGTGATGATCATTACACCGTCGAAGACCGACAGGACCTTGCGCGGCGCCGCGGAGTGAGCTGCAGTTGTCGAGGAGTTTGTCATCGTGTCGACCTGTGAATAGCAAAAGCCCCGCGGACGCGGGGCTTTTTGGTAGCGGGTTTAAAAGCGATCTACTTGCAGCGATCTACTTGCGGGTACCGGTAACTTTGGTTTCAGCGCCGCCGGCACCTTTCAGCGTGCCGGTCAGTTCATTGCCGTGCACGGTTCCGGTCAGGGTGCGCGTCACGCCTTTGTCGTCATTAAACGCGAAGCGAATGTCCTCGCCATGCACGGTTGCGCCGACCAGCGGCTGTTTGGCCGATCCGGCAGCGACGTCGCCACTGATCTTTTGATACTTCTGCGTCAGGTTGACGGTGTACTGCGCATTGCCCGGACCCTGTTCGCGCAACGTCCAGACGCCGTCGACCTTGGCCGGCACGATCCACAGATACGCCGTGCGGTAATCGATCTCAGCGGTCTCATCGGGCTCCCAATCGCCCATCGTGAACTGGTGCGAAGTCACGCGGGTCCCGGGCTTCATGTTAAGAATCGTCGGGCGCAGCCGAAGGTTCAGCTCGGGCAACAGGTACATCGTGACAACAGACGCTTTGCTGAAGTCTTCCTTGAATACATCGCCCTGAATGATGCGCGTCTTGTTCGTCAGGTTCTCTACCTGGACGTAGCACTGAGCGAGCTTCGCCATGTCCGGGTTGTATTCGATGCCGACCGCAGTCGCTCCCATCCTGCCGGCTGCGATTGCAATCTTGCCGTCTCCGGCACCCAGGTCATAGACCGTGTCTTGCGGCGTGACCTTAGCCATGCGTAGCATGCGCTGCACCACCTCATCGGGCGTCGGCACCCAGACCACGTCCTTGCCGGACTGGCCCACCTGTGGCTTGTAGTCGCGATCGCACTCGCTGCGCTCTTTGGCATTGGCATTCAGCGCGGAGGCGGCGAGCACGCCGGCCAGCGCAATAGCTGTACTGCTGCGAATAAAGCGGGACATCGGGGTTCTCCTTGTGCTCAACCTGTGGCTGAATTATGCATTGACATCGACAACGACTCGCCCGCGGACCTCGCCTGCCAGGATCGCGCGGGCAGCTTCGAACGCGTCGGCCAGCGGGACTACGCGCGTAATGGCGTCGAGCTTAGCGCGATCGAGTTCCTGCGCCAGATGCTGCCACGCCTGAGTGCGGCGCTCTATTGGGCACATCACCGAATCGACGCCGATCAGCCGCGCTCCGCGCAGAATAAATGGCGCCACCGTCGAGGGGAAATCCATGCCCTGCGCCAGGCCGCACGCGATCGCGACGCCGCCACGACGAAGTTGCGCGCACGCGTTGGCGAGCGTCTGACTACCGACCGAATCGACGACGCCGGCCCAGCGTTCTTTCTGCAGCGGCTTGCCGGCGACGGCGAGCTCATTGCGATCGATGACCTCGGCCGCACCGAGCCTGCGCAGGTAGTCGGCTTCGGAAAGTTTGCCCGTACTGGCGACTACGTGCAGACCGCGCCGCGCCAGGATCGCCACCGCAATCGACCCGACCCCGCCGCTGGCCCCTGTCACCAGCACTTCTCCGCCCGTGACACCGTTGTCGGCCAGTTCCATTGCGGCCAGCATGGCCGTGTAGCCGGCAGTTCCGATCGACATCGCGTCGCGCGCTGTCAGTGGTGTGGGGATGTGCACCAGATGCTCGCCCTGGTAGCGGCCACGCTGCGCGAGTCCGCCCCACATCGTCTCGCCGGCGCCCCAGCCATTCAACACGGCAAGGTCGCCCGCGCTCCACCCGGTCGACGAGCTGGTCTTCACGGTCCCGGCACAATCGACGCCGGGAACCATCGGCCACACACGCACGACCGGTGACTTGTTGGTCAGCGCAAGGCCGTCCTTGTAGTTGATCGTCGAATAGTCGATCGCAATGGTCGTGTCAGCATCGGGCGTATGGACCTCGAGCTCGGCATCGTCGAGATCGCGCAGCTCGGCCTGGAACTGATCGGCCTTTGTCAAGTAAATGGCTTTGAACATGGTGTGACAGTGCTGCGCGGCAGTGGGGGGCAAAGATACTACCGGCTCGAAAGCGGTGCGGCGATAGATTGGCGCAACTCGCGGAGCGAGGCAGTTAGGCAACGGCGCATTGGCTTTTTAGGCCTTTCCCTGCGACAAACAAGTGCATCGTGGCAGAATCCTGACTAGTCACAATGACGTTTTGGGAGCCCGTTGGCATCGACCGTCATTCCGCTGCGCCAAGCAGCAGTTGAAAGCTCGCTCAAGCGGGCGGCTTTTGATTTCGCCGGTGTTGCAATGCTGTGCGTCAACAGTGCCGGCCAGATTCTCGCGCTCAACGCGGAAGCCTCTTCACTGGTCGGCGGTGATTCGCCGGTCGGCCGCAGTGTTGCCGAGATTGTTTCTTTTCCGAGTCATCAGGCTTTCGCGCGTCGCTGGACTCGCCTGTGGGCCATGGCCGCCGAAGGCACTCAGGCGAGCGTCGAAACGAAACTGCCGCTGCGCGGCGGTGGCCGCTTGACGGCACGCATTGCGATGCGCCTTTTTCGTTTTGAGCAGGAAGAGTTTGCGTCAATCGCAATTACCGAAACAGCGCAGGCGCGCGCCGAAGCGAAGCGCATCCAGCTCGACGAATCGCGCGCGCGAGCGCTGGCGCAGCATCAGTCGGAGCTGACCGTTGTTCTGAATGAAGACCGGCGAGTCGTCTACGCAAGCGCCGCGCTGGAGCCGATTACCGGTGAGCAGGCATTCGACGTGCTCGGATCGCCGTTTGAATTCATTCTCGATCAGCCATCGCGCATCGAGTTCCGGCGTACTGTCGATCGCATTCTGCGCGAACAGCCGGGTGATCGCCAGATTCCTTCTCTGCTACTGCGCACGCGCGCCGCGCTCGCAGGCAGCGGTCGCAGCATCTCCTGCGTTATTGCCAATCGGCTCGACGACCCTCGAGTGCGAGGTCTGGTGCTCACCGCGCGTGACCTGGGGCCGGCTGAACGCGCACAAGCGCGACGGCTGCGTTTCCGCGAGCGTCTGCTCGAGCTTGCTATTCAGCCCAAGTCTGATTTCACGCACGCGCTGTCTACCATTTTGCGAACCGCCACCGAAGTGCTCGACGTCGGCGCGGTCAGTTTCTGGCGCTTGTCTTCCGGTGGTGAATCGCTTCGCTGCGAGTCCCTGTTCGATCGAGCCAGCGATCGCTTCCTGCGCGACTGGGTGGGACGCGAACTCACCGCGACACGTTTTCCGGCGTACTTCGCGCAGGTGATGAACCGGCAACCGATCCTGATTAATGACACACACACGTCGCGGCTGACAACGTCTTTCGCGGGTGATCGCAGCTGGTCGCGCGTGCGATCAATGCTCGATGTGCCCGTGCTGGTCGAAGGGGAAGTCAGTGGCGTGCTGAGCCTGCAGCATTACGAGTCGCGCGGATGGGACGACGACGATGTCAGCTTTGCCAACACGACGTCGCTGATGCTTGCGCTGGCTTTGGAAGCTGCGCAGCGACAGGAAGCTGAAACTCGGATCGAGCATCTGGCGTGGTACGACGGCCTGACCGGGCTGCCGAACCGCAATCTGCTGCGCGAGACGATGCGCGACTTGATCATGACCGCCGCGAATCGAAAGCGTCGCATGGCAGTGATGCTGATCGATCTCGATCGCTTCAAGGACGTCAACGACACGCTCGGACACATGGTCGGCGATGCGCTGATCAAGTCGGCGGCTGAGGTGCTCGGCCAGACGGTCGGCGATGCCGGCACGGTGGCGCGCCTCGGCGGCGACGAGTTCGTCGTGCTGATCAATGAGTTCGTCCACCGGCAGGAGGTGGCGCTGCTGGCTGCGCGGATCGCGCAGACGCTGAATCGCACCGACCTCGTGCCTACGATCGACACGCAGGTATCGGCTTCGATCGGCGTCGCGCTTTTCCCCGAGCACGGTCGCGACATGAGCACGCTGCTGAAGAACGCCGACGCTGCGATGTATCAGGCCAAGCGCGACGGACGCAATCAGTTCAGCTTCTTCAATCCCATCCGTTATGAACGCGCTGCGCGCGAAGTGCAGCTGGGCATCGAACTTGTCAAAGCGGTGCAGAGCGAGGCACCGCAGTTCATCTGTGAGTATCAGCCGCAGGTCGAGATGACCAGTGGCCGGGTAGTCGGGCTGGAGGCTTTGATTCGCTGGCAGCACCCGGTGCACGGTGTATTGACGCCCGATCGCTTCATCGGCGTGGCCGAACTCAGCGGGCTGTCGGAACGTATCACGCGTTGGGTCTTGAACGAAGTCTGTTCGCAGATCAACCGCTGGCGCGAAGTGCGCCCGGATTTCGATGTGCCGGTGTCGATCAACGTGGCCGGCCGCGAGATGGGTTCGACCGCGTTGCCGGCGCTGGTGCGCGCGGCACTCGCACAACATTCGATTGCTCCGCAGCTGATCGTGCTTGAGATCACCGAGCGCACGCTGGTTCGCGAAAGCGAAATCAACAATGATGTTCTGGCTGAGCTTGCCTCGCTCGGCGTTGGGCTGGTACTCGATGATTTCGGAACCGGCTATTCGATGCTCGGTTACCTCAAACGCATGCCGTTTACCGCCCTGAAGATCGATCAGTCGTTTATCGAAGGTATTCCGGGCGACGCTGACAGTCGTGCGATCGTGCACGCGATGCTCGCGGTTGCGCGGCATTTCAAATTGAAAGTTGTGGCTGAAGGCGTGGAGTCCATCGAGCAGGTCGAATACATGCGCGATATCGGGTGCGAATTCGCGCAGGGATTCTTCTACGCCCGCGCGCTTTCCTCGGACACGATTCTCGACTACCTGGCGCGCGCCGGCGCGTAGCGTTCATCACGTCCGTTTTGCGCCGCTAAGATGGCGGTGCAAATCACGGAGACGGCGAAATGGAACACGAACACATCATCGTTGAGACGCGTGATCGGGTTGGCTTGATACGTCTCAACCGTCCGAAGGCGCTGAACGCGTTGAATGACGGGTTGATGGACGAGCTTGGTGCGGCGCTGCTCGGTTTCGACTCGGACGACGGCATTGGCGCAATCGTGATCACTGGCAACGACAAGGCCTTTGCTGCGGGCGCAGACATCGGCGCGATGAGCACATGGTCGTACATGGACGTATTCAAAACCGACTACATCACTCGCAACTGGGAAACGATCCGGCGCATTCGGAAGCCGGTGATCGCGGCGGTCGGCGGTTTTGCACTCGGCGGCGGATGCGAACTGGCGATGATGTGCGACATCATCGTTGCGGCCGACACGGCGAAATTCGGCCAGCCCGAGATCAAGCTGGGCATCATTCCCGGCGCCGGTGGAACACAGCGGCTGCCGCGAGCAGTGGGCAAAGCCAAGGCGATGGATCTCGTGTTGTCTGCACGCATGATGGATGCGGCGGAAGCGGAACGTGCAGGGCTGGTATCGCGCGTGGTGCCGGCGGCCGATCTGCTCGAAGAGGCAATGAAAATCGGCGCCACCATCGCGAGCTTTTCGCTGCCTGCGGTGCTGATGGCGAAGGAATCCGTCAACCGCGCGTACGAGCTTCCGCTGGCCGAAGGGGTGCTGTTCGAGCGCCGCCTCTTTCACTCTCTGTTTGCGACCAGCGACCAGAAGGAAGGCATGGCGGCGTTCGTCGAGAAGCGGGCACCGCGGTTTGATCATCGCTAGCGGCGTGGCGGTGCTTAGTCGCAAACTCGGGTGTGCGATGAGAATTTAGGAGCGTCCTGACACTCCCCCCGGGCCGTGTTGCTTGACAGCATTTCTGCCGACCGCCATAATCGCGCCTCTTTGCGACTCCCGTTACGCAGCGCCGTCAAAAGTGCATGCGGCGGGTGTCTTGTTCTTTAAAAATGAAACAGCCGATAAGTGTGGGCGCTTAATGAACGGCGCAACCGGGTCGAAAAGTCTCACGGCTATTGACCCGGCTGAACTCAAAGCATTAGTGCTCACGCAATGGAAAGAGAAGTTCGCAAGAGCCTCTCGATTCCAGCGAGAGTAATCAAGCACACAGTATCGAACTGAAGAGTTTGATCCTGGCTCAGATTGAACGCTGGCGGCATGCCTTACACATGCAAGTCGAACGGCAGCACGGGGGCAACCCTGGTGGCGAGTGGCGAACGGGTGAGTAATGCATCGGAACGTGCCCAGTAGTGGGGGATAACTAGTCGAAAGACTAGCTAATACCGCATACGATCTACGGATGAAAGTGGGGGACCGCAAGGCCTCACGCTCCTGGAGCGGCCGATATCTGATTAGCTAGTTGGTGGGGTAAAGGCCTACCAAGGCATCGATCAGTAGCTGGTCTGAGAGGACGACCAGCCACACTGGGACTGAGACACGGCCCAGACTCCTACGGGAGGCAGCAGTGGGGAATTTTGGACAATGGGCGCAAGCCTGATCCAGCAATGCCGCGTG
>JBBQQC010000029.1:0-33656 GCA_038216465.1 Burkholderiales bacterium
CCCGCAGCCATTAGTGCTGCACTCATGGCCGTTTGTAGTGTCGCAGTCCAATCCATCTCGCTCACCTCACTTCAGTCACCGCGCAGTTCTAAACCAAATCCGCTTGCAAAACACAGAAGCCCTTGTAGTGTTTTAGACCGCAGGATTCTGCTCCTAAATATGGCGGCTGCGGAATGACAGGCGCCGGCCGTTCGTCCCCGAGCCGCATGAATGCTGGCTTCTGGCCTATATACTGTATATAATTACAGCACTAACAAATCCTAGAAAAACCGCACAGAGAGGTGGCCGCTCCATCCCCTCCAGATCGCCTTTCCCGCCCAAACTTGGGCACTCAGCTTATGTCTCGAATTGGCCGCAAGGACTAAGGAGCCTTCGACGCTCGAAACGCCGCCTGCACGGCACGCACCATCGAAGGATGGAGTGTGCCGAGTTTCGGGTGCTGCCCATGGGGTGCGGCCGGCGGCACCGTGAACCATTCGGTCGTGTACGGCAGGTCAAGGGTCCGCCTCAGGTCGAACTTCGTGTCGTAGCTCAGACCTGCCGCTTCATAGGCCGCAGGGTTGCGGTCGCGCAGAATCGCGAACTCTCCCCGATACAAAGTCGTGGTGCGCTGGCTGGTGCCGTAGGCGACGCGGACCGTGAAGTGCGGCGCATCGTCGTCGAAAACGGCCAGGATTAAAGCCGGCCTTGGCTTGGGCCGTGGGCGGATGTCGTCAGGAAAGTGACACCACGCGATCTCGCCAGCGGTGGGCTCGGCCCACCAGTGCAAGATCATGCGGACTTCACCTCGAACAGGCTGGTTCGCATCGAACGCTTTTTGCTTTGTGGCACACGCTTCTTGATCTGGCGCACCTGAGCTGCCGTCAACCGACCATCATCCGCCTCGTACTGCGGCAGCAAGCGGACCGCCATGGTGTGCAAGGCGAGATGGATGGCCTGTGTCTCATCGACGCCCAGGCGTTGCGCCAGGCGCTTGGCCGTGTTACGAGACACTCCCGTGGCGCTATCGGTAGGGCGATAGCGAAACGCGATCTGGTCGGCTGCGTTGCGGGTGGCCATGGGTGACATATCCTCGACTTGGATATCCTGAAGATATCCAATTTTGTCGCCGAGGTCAAGGCGCAAGCAAGCGGTCGCAGAATCGCAGAACCCCTACATTGCTGGCGGCATCTGCAACGGCCGCTTTCGGGCCAATTGAGTGTCAATCCGAAACGGCCGGGTGTGGCCGAGAGCGGACCTACATATTCCTTCGATACTGCCCACCTACCTCAAACAACGCATTCGTGATCTGCCCGAGCGAGCAGACGCGCACTGCATCCATCAGCACTTCGAACACGTTGTTGTTATCGATCACCGCGCGCTGAAGTTTTTGCAGCATCTTCGGTGCTTGCTTTGCGTTGCGCTTCTGAAAATCCTCTAGCCGCTTCAGCTGGCTTTGCTTTTCTTCGTCGGTCGAGCGCTGCAGTTCGACGTGATCGGGCACGTCATCGCCGTTCGGATTTCTGAACGTGTTGACGCCGATGATCGGGTACTCGCCGGTGTGCTTAAGGTTTTCGTAGTGCAGTGACTCTTCCTGGATCTTGCCGCGCTGGTAGCCGAGCTCCATCGCGCCGAGCACGCCGCCGCGCTCGCTGATCGACTCGAACTCTTTCAGTACGGCTTCTTCGACCAGCTCGGTCAGCTCGTCGACGATGAAGCTGCCTTGGTTGGGGTTCTCGTTCTTCGCCAGGCCCCATTCGCGGTTGATGATCATCTGGATCGCCACAGCGCGCCGCACCGATTCTCCGGTCGGCGTCGTGATCGCTTCATCGAACGCGTTGGTGTGCAGGCTGTTTGCGTTGTCGTAGGTGGCGATCAGCGCCTGCAGCGTGGTGCGGATGTCGTTGAACTGGATTTCCTGCGCGTGCAGCGAACGGCCGCTGGTCTGGCAGTGGTACTTCAGCTTCTGTGATCGCTCGTTGGCGCCGTACTTGTCGCGCATCGCCACCGCCCAGATGCGGCGTGCGACGCGGCCCATCACCGTGTACTCGGGGTCCATGCCGTTGCTGAAGAAAAAGCTCAGGTTTGGCGCAAAGTCGTCGATGTGCATGCCGCGCGCCATGTACGCCTCGACGAACGTGAACCCGTTCGACAGCGTGAATGCGAGCTGGCTGATCGGGTTCGCGCCGGCTTCGGCGATGTGATAGCCGCTGATGCTGACCGAGTAGAAGTTCTTGACCTTGTTATGGACGAAATACTGCTGAATATCGCCCATCACCTTCAGTGAAAACTCGGTCGAGAAGATGCAGGTGTTCTGACCCTGGTCTTCCTTAAGAATGTCAGCCTGCACGGTGCCGCGCACGTTCTCCAGCACCCAAGCCTTGATCTTCGCGGCCTCATCGTCGGTCGGTTCGCGCTTGTTTTCTTGATTGAACTTGACAAGGTTCTGATCGATCGCGGTGTTCATGAACATCGCGAGGATCGTCGGCGCCGGGCCGTTGATCGTCATCGACACCGATGTGTTCGGCGCCGTCAGGTCGAATCCCGAGTACAGCACCTTCATGTCGTCGAACGTTGCGATCGACACTCCGCTATTGCCGACCTTGCCGTAAATGTCCGGACGCGGCGCCGGATCGTTGCCGTACAAGGTCACGCTGTCGAACGCCGTCGAAAGCCTCTTGGCCGGCATGCCTTCGCTGAGCAGCTTGAAACGGGTGTTGGTGCGGAAGGCATCGCCTTCGCCGGCGAACATGCGCGTCGGATCTTCGTTCTCGCGCTTGAATGCGAACACGCCGGCGGTGTACGGAAAGCTCCCCGGAACGTTTTCCAACAGCAGCCAGCGCAGCAGTTCGCCGTGGTCTTCGTACTTCGGCAGCGCGACCTTGCGAATCTTGCTGCCCGACAGCGACGTATGCGTCAGCGCGGTGCGCACTTCACGATTGCGAATCTTGACGACGTACTCGTCGCCCGCGTAAGCCTGCTGCATCTGCGGCCACATTTCGAGCAGCTTGCGGCTGCGCTTGTCGAGCGTCGATTCGCGCTGCTGCGCGAGACGATCGAGGGCCTCGGACACGACCAGCGTGTCGAAGCTGTTGTCGCCGCTTTCGACGTTGAGCTGGCGCACCGCGCCGTGTTCCGAGTCGCCTTTCAGCAGCATTTGCTTGGACGCGTGCAGTTGCTGCACTTCGCGTGCGAGGCGTGCCTGCTTCAGCGCGTTGCGCTTGTAGCTGCGCACCGTGTCGGCGATCTCGGCCAGGTAGCGGACGCGCTGCGGCGGAACGATCGGCGTCTGATTCGTCGAGTGGCGCGTCTCGGTGCGCGGCAGCACGCCTTCATTCATCGCGAGGCCCAGCTCCTTCAACTTCGGCGCGATTGCCTGATACAGCGCCGTCACGCCATCGTCGTTGAAGCGCGCGGCCATCGTGCCGAACACGTGCATCTCGTGCGCCTTCTTCGTGAAGTCGCCCTTGTTGCGTTGAACCTGCTTGCTGACGTCGCGCAGCGCATCGAGGGCACCCTTGCGATCGAACTTGTTAATCGCAACAAAGTCGGCAAAGTCGAGCATGTCGATTTTTTCGAGCTGGCTCGCTGCGCCGTACTCGGGCGTCATCACGTACAGCGTCGTATCGACGTGTTGCACGATCGCCGCATCGCCCTGGCCGATACCGGACGTTTCGACGATCACCAGATCGAAGCCCGCGACCTTGCAAGCAGCGATGGCGTCGGGCAACGCCTGCGAAATCTCGCTGCCGGCTTCGCGTGTCGCGAGCGACCGCATGTAAACCTTGGGCCCATCGCTCCACGGATTGATCGCATTCATACGGATGCGATCGCCGAGCAACGCACCGCCGCTCTTGCGACGCGATGGATCGATCGAGATCACCGCAATCTGCAGCTTGTCGCCCTGGTCGAGGCGGATGCGGCGCACGAGCTCGTCGCACAGGCTCGACTTGCCCGCACCGCCGGTGCCGGTGATGCCGAGCGTCGGCACCTTCGCCGTATCGGCCGCCTTGTGCAATGCTGCGCGAAACTTCGCGTCTGACGTACCTAGCTCTAACGCGCTGATCGCCCGCGCCAATGCGCGCCAGCGCTTCGTCAGATCCTTGTCCTTCAGCGCGTCGATTGAAACGGGAGCGTGCGGCGAAAGATCGACGTCGCACTCGGCGACCATCGATCCGATCATTCCCTGCAAGCCGAGCTTCTGTCCGTCCTCGGGCGAGAAGATGCGTGCCACGCCGTAGTCGTGCAGCTCCTTGATTTCGGAAGCGACGATTACGCCGCCACCACCGCCGTAGACGCGAATGTTTTCGCCACCGCGCTCGCGCAGCAGATCGATCATGTACTTGAAGAACTCGACGTGCCCGCCCTGGTACGAGCTGATCGCGATGCCCTGCACGTCTTCCTGCAAGGCCGCGGTAACGATCTGCTCGACCGAGCGGTCGTGACCCAGATGGATTACCTCGGCGCCCATGCTTTGCAGAATGCGCCGCATGATGTTGATCGACGCATCGTGCCCGTCGAACAGCGACGCCGCCGTGACGAAGCGGACTTTATGGGTCGGTCGATAGTTGGCGAGCTTCTTGATCTCGGAGAGGTCGGTCATGATTCCGCCCGTGCAGCCAGGCGAAAATCATAGACTGACTTGAGGCTGCACGCTGGCACCGAGCGGTCGATCAGCGGCAATCCACGCCTCGAGGCCACCCCGTAGCGGACGCGCGCGTAAGTAGCCGTGACCGTGCAACAGCCGTACCGCCTTGGCCGCCGACGCTTCGTTCGGACACGAGCAGTAAACGATGATCTGCCGGTCGCGTGCGGCGACAAACTTGCCCCCTTCAATTTCGTCCAGGTGCATCACCACTGCGCCCGGAATTCGACGCGGATCAAGCTGACCCGCGTTGCGACCGCGCACATCGATTAGATCGATCGGCTCGCCGCTCGCCATCAGCGCGCGCAACTCGTGTACGTCGATGCGCGGTATGCCGACCTCCAGCGCGTTATGGCGCCGCCACCAGCGCCATGCGATGTAGAGCGCGAGCAGCACAGCGCCGATTGCGAGTGCTTCCCATCCGAAGATCGCGAGTTGCCGCAGCAGCGCGTCGATCTGCTCGGACAACAACATGCCAGCGCCTATGACAACCGCGCCGAACAGAGCCGAGCCAGCGATGGTTAACCCGAGGAACGTGCTCCACTTCATTCCCAAAGCGCCGGCCAACGGCGGCGCGACCAGCGTCACACCGGGTAAAAATCTGCCAATCACGAGCGCCGACCAACCCCAGCGTCCAAACGTGCCCTCGGTACGAGCGACACACGTATCTGGCGACAGCGAAACACGGCACAGCAGTTTCAGCACGGCGGAACCGTAACGGCGGCCGGCGGCAAACCAGGCCGCATTGCCGACCACCATGCCGGCCATGATCATCGCGATCAGCAGCAGCGGACTTACGCTTCCCGTCACGGCGCGCGCGCCAGCTACCAACGCAGTCGGCGTCATCGGCACCGGGACACCGAGCTCGTGCAGCAACGTGTTGAGCCACAGAATCCAGTACACGCTTTGGTCGTTGAAAAAACTTTCAGTCATGAAGAACTCGCTTGGAGGGAGCGGCAAGTCGCGGAGGATTGATCCGCAGACCCGTGAGATAAGTATCGATCAATTGTGGAGCGGCGGCCTTCAGGTCGAAACTGGCGGGTGCTTCGACCCAGTCGCGCATCAAACCGCCGACGAACGCGAACGCACCGTGCGCAGCGATGAGTGTGTCGGTGTCCGGCGGAAGCTGGCCCTTCGCCACTGCCTGGTCGAGCACCGCCTTGCATTTGGCAAGACACTTGAATCGATCTTGCACGTGCTGTTCACCGACCGCCGCCAGCTCGTCGGTGTACTCGCACCGCAGATACAAGACTTCGAACACATTTTGCACACGCGCGCAGCTTGTCAGGTGCTCGAGCGCTTTCAAGCCTTGCTGACGAAACAGCGCGAGCGGATCGGCAATATCCTGGTTCTCGAAGTTTTCGAAAGCCGTATCGATCGGCATCTCGGCACGCGCCATCAACGCCTGAAACAGCTCGGCCTTGCTCTCGAAGTGGTGATACACCGCGCCGCGCGTTACGCCGGCAGCGTCGGCGACTTCGGCCATCGATGCGTGCCCGACGCCGCGCTCCCGGAATACGCGCTCAGCCGCATCAAGCAGCTGCTCGCGCGTTTCGAGGGCCTCTTCTTTCGTACGTCTAGCCATTGAATTTCATTCAAATGCTCTTGAAACTTCATTGAGATACAAACATACACGAATGTATGTATTATGCGGCATCGCACGAAAACCACAACCCGCGAGAAAATCCCCATGAAGCAAAGCATCGCCGACTCTCGGTCGCCGCTTGAAGTCGCGGAGCACTTCAACACTTGGATGCGTGCGCTCACACTCATTTTTAGCCTTGCGGCGACTGCGTTTGTACTGACTGCCTGCGGCCGCGCCGGCGGCGAGGACAAGGCAGGCAAAGGCGGTTTTCCACCTGCTCCCGTCAGCGTGCAAGAGATTAAAACCACGAATGTGCCTATTCGCTTCGAGTACGTCGGGCAGACGGCAGGTTCGAAAGAAGCCGAAGTGCGGGCGCGTGTGCAGGGCATCCTCGAAAAGCGGATGTATCAGGAAGGCACTCGTGTCAACGCGGGCCAGACGTTGTTCATCCTCGATTCGCGGCCCTACGCAGCGCAAGTGCAGGCGGCCGAAGCCGAGCTGTCTCGTGCGCAGGCGCAGTACTCACAGGCAAAGCGCAATTTCGATCGCGTCAAACCGCTGGCCGGCAGCAATGCACTGAGTCAACGTGAGTTCGACGAAGCAACGTCCGGCGAAGAAAGTGGCGCCGCCGCCATCAAGCAGGCGCAAGCGCGGTTAACCGAAGCGCGATTGAACCTTGGCTACACACGCGTGACCGCGCCTGTGACTGGATGGGCCAGCCGCGCGCAGAAATCGGAAGGGTCATTGGTGTCGCCGGGAACAGACAGTCTGCTGACGACGATTTCTCAGCTCGATCCGCTGTATGTGAACTTCAGCGTCTCCGAGGCCGAGCGTCTACGACTCAACCGCATGATGACCAGCGGCGAATTGAAAGCGCCGGGGGCAAATGACGCGCCGGGCAAGAATGTAGACAAGAGCAACTCAACCCGACATACGGAAGACAAGTCCCCGCTGTCGGGTTATTCGGTGACATTGAAGTTGTCGGACGGCAGCATTTACGACCGTAAGGGGCGTCTTGCTTTCGTCGACCCGGCCATCAATACGGGCACGGGTTCGTTCGATGCGCGTGCCGAGTTGCCGAATGCCGACGCTGCGCTGCGGCCCGGGCAGTTCGTGCGCGTGATTCTCGAAGGCGGATCGCGCCCCAACACAATCGTTGTTCCGCAGCGCGCGGTGATGGATGGTCCCCAAGGCAAGTTCGTGTTCGTCACCGGCAAAGGTCAGGACGGCAAGACGGATGTGGCTCTGCCGCGCCCTGTAACCGTCGGCGAGTGGGTCGACGTCGACGGTCAACAGCTGTGGATCATCGAGTCAGGACTGAAGCCGGGCGATGTCGTCGTTACGGACGGCACGGCGAAGCTGTTCCCGATACCGGGCGGCGCTCCGATCATGCTCGGACCGCCACCGGGAGTGGATGGCAAAGGCGGGCCGCCTGCGGGCAGGGGCGAGGTCAAGCAACTGGACGCGAAGAAGTAGGCGCCCCGCTCATCGATCACTGATCACGAGGTTCAACGATGTTCTCCCGCTTCTTCATCGATCGGCCGATCTTCGCGGCCGTGCTGTCGATCTTCATCGTCATCGCCGGCCTGGCCGCGATGCGCACGCTGCCGATTGCGCAGTACCCGGAGATCGCACCGCCGGTGGTCAGCGTGCGTGCGGTCTACCCCGGCGCGTCGGCTTCGGTGCTCGAACAGACCGTCGCAGCGCCGCTCGAAAACGCGATCAACGGCGTCGAAAACATGCTTTACATGAGCTCGAACTCGTCGAGCAACGGCGCTGTCCAGATTCAGATCACGTTCAACATCGGCACCGATGTCGACCAGGCGGCATTGAACGTCAATAACCGCGTCAAGCAGGCCGAGGCGAGATTGCCGCAGGAAGTGCGGCGCCAAGGCGTGACGGTCGAGAAAGGGTCGTCGGCGTTCCTGCAGGTGCTCGCGTTCTATTCGCCCGACGGCAAGTACGACGATCTGTTCACGTCGAACTACGTCACGCTGAACGTGCTTGATCAGCTGAAGCGGTTGCCTGGCACGACCAACGTACAGATCTTCGGCGCCAAGGACTACGCGATGCGTATCTGGCTGCGGCCGGACCGCCTCGCGCAGCTCAAGCTCACCACCGGCGACGTCGTGCGCGCTATCAACGAGCAGAACGCGCAGTTCGCCGCCGGCAAGGTTGGGCAGGCGCCGTATGTGTCCGACAAAGGCGGCTCGCAGGAGCTTGCTTACACCATCACGACGCAGGGGCGGCTGGCCGATCCGAAGGAATTCGAGAACGTCATCGTACGCAGCAGCGCTGATGGTTCGGCGATCCGCGTGCGCGATGTGGCGCGCGTCGAGCTAGGCTCGCGCGACTACGACTTCATCGGCCGCTACAACCAGCAGAATGCGACGCTGGTAGGAATATTTCTGCAGCCCGGCGCCAACGCACTCGACGTCGCGCAGAGCGTCAAACACACCGTTGACAAGTTGAAACCCGACTTTCCCACGGGCCTGCAGTACGCGATCCCGTATGACACGACCCGCTTCGTCGAGGTGTCGATTCACGAAGTCGTCGTCACGCTTTCGATTGCGGTCGTCCTCGTGTTCCTGGTCGTTTATCTGTTCCTGCAAAGCTGGCGCGCGACGCTGCTCCCGATCATCGCGGTGCCAGTGTCGCTGATCGGCACCTTCGCCGGCTTGCTGATGCTCGGCTATTCGATTAACACGCTGACGTTGTTCGGCATGGTGCTCGCAATCGGCATCGTGGTCGACGATGCAATCGTCGTGCTGGAAAACGTCGAACGCATCATGCGCGAAGAGAAGCTGAGTTCGCGCGAGGCGGCGATCATTGCGATGAAGGAAGTGACCAGCCCGATCGTTGCGATCGTGCTGGTGCTGGTGTCGGTGTTCGTCCCTATCGCGTTCCTCGGTGGGCTGACCGGCGAGCTTTACCGGCAGTTCGCAATAACGATTTCGATCGCGGTATCGATCTCGGGCGTGGTCGCGCTGACGTTGACGCCGGCGCTGTGCTCGTTGCTGTTGAAGCAGCAACATAGCGAGCCGCCGCGGTTGTTCAAAGCATTTAACCGGCTGTTCGAGCGCATCACAAACCGGTACACCGCCGGTGTGGTCTGGATGATCCGGCGCAGCGCCCTCGGGCTTGCGTTGTTTGCTGTAATGGTGATCGTGGCCGGGGCGCTTTGGCGTATCACGCCGGGCTCGCTGGTACCCGACGAGGACCAGGGCTTCTACATCGCGGCCGTGATCCTGCCTGACGGCGCCAGCCTGCAGAGAACCGACAAGGTGGTGTCCGAAGTCGTGCGCGGGATTCAGAGCAATTCCTACAACCAGGATGTCGTCGCCTTCACCGGCTTCGACTTCCTTGGCGGCGGCTTTCGCAACAACGCCGCGACGATTTTCGTGACGCAGATCCCGTGGGATAAACGCAAAGGGGTCACCACGCCGCAACTGGTCGGCGATTTCTTCATGAAAACCGGCCACATCAAGGAAGGCCTCGCACTCGCGTTCGCACCTCCTGCGATCTTCGGGCTCGGCACCGCAGGCGGCGCCGAGTTCTACATCCGCAATCACGGTGAGGGCGGGCCGCAGGCGCTGGCGGGCGCGATGGGCGGGCTGCTCGGCCGCCTGCAGCAGGAAAAAATGTTCGTGCAGGTGAACTCGTTGTGGAAGCCGAACGTGCCGCAACTGTTCGTCGACGTCGATCGTGAGAAGGCAAAGGCACTCGGCGTGTCGGTTGATGAAATCTTCAACACATTGTCGGCGACGCTCGGCAGCTACTACGTCAACGACTTCAACAAGTACGGCCGCACCTGGCAGGTGCTGATGAGCGCCGAGCCGTCGTATCGCAACCGGCCCGACGATATCGGCGCCGTGTGGGTCCGCTCGGTCCGCAACGAGATGGTGCCGCTGAGCTCGGTCGCGCGCGTCGATTTCACGTCGGGGCCCGATTCACTGGATCGCTACAACAACCTGCTGGCGGTGAAGGTTTTCGCAACGGCGGCCCCCGGGGTCAGCTCGGGGCAGGCGATCGCACGCATCCAGCAGTTGGCGCGCGAGACGCTGCCAGCCGACTTCGACGTCGAATTCACCGGCGCTTCATTTCAGGAGCAACAGTCGTCGGGCACGTCGGGACTGGCGCTCGGCCTGGCGGTGGTGATGGTGTTTCTGATTCTGGCCGCGCAATACGAAAAATGGTCGCTGCCATTTTCAGTGTTGATGGCATTGCCGTTCGGCACCTTCGGTGCGCTCGCCGCCGTGTACTTGCGCGGGCTGACCAACGATGTGTACTTCCAGATCGGTCTGGTCACGCTGCTGGGCCTGGCTGCGAAGAACGCGATCCTGATCGTCGAATACGCCTCACTGAAAGCCGCCGAGGGTTACTCGACCGCGGCCGCTGCGATTGAAGCGGCGCGCTTGCGGTTCCGACCGATCGTAATGACCTCGCTGGCGTTCATTCTCGGTGTCGTTCCGCTTGCATTTTCAAGAGGGGCCGGCGCGGGGGCACGCGTCTCGGCGGGTACCGGCGTGATGGGCGGCATGCTGGCCGCCACTTTTCTCGCCATTTTCTTCGTGCCGCTGTTCTTCAAGCTGATTACCGATCGCAAATTGCGCGAAACCCGCAGCGCCGAACAGTTGCAGGCGGAAGTCGCGGAGGGCGAGCGGCGCAGTGCAGCGATGCATGCGCAGCTGGCCGCGGAAGCTGCGACTTCGGTGCACGTTCCGAAGGGGCAGCATGGGCCGCTGAAAGAAGCGCACGAGGGGGGCGAGTGATGAAGGGTGGGATGATCAGCGTTGCGAGGGGAGTGACCGTCGCCACGGCGCTTGTACTGACTGCGTGCGCATCGACGGATCCGCGGCTGCCGGCGGTCGATCTCCCCGCGTCGACAGCGGCCAGCGTTGCGGGTATCGAGCGCTGGTGGACGCAGTTCGATGATCCGCAGCTGAATGCGTTGATCGAGGAAGCGCTGGCGGCGAACCTCGATCTGCGGCTCGCAATAGCGCGCATCGATGAAGCACGCGCGAATTTGCGGCTGGCGCGATCGAATCTGTATCCGTCGCTCGATGCCGATTTCGGCGCCAGTCGCGCTCGCCGCAGCCAGTCGACCGATCTTTCGTTCCCAGGCCCGCAAATTTCGAATTCATTCACCGGCGGTCTGCAAGCCGCCTATGAAGTCGATTTGTGGGGCCGCCTCGCCTCGGGTCGCAATGCCGCGCAGGCGCAACTGCTTGCAACACGCTATAGCGCCCAGACTGTGCGCACGTCGCTGGCGGCGCAAGTGGCGTCGACTTACTTTTCGCTGCGCGCATTCGACGCCGAGCTGCGAATTACACGCGACACGCTCGGCACACGCACTGAGAACATCAAGCTACAGAAGCAACGCTTCGACGCCGGGCTGGTCGGCCAATACGAACTGCGTCTGTCCGAGGCCGAACGCTCCAGCGTGGCGGCGCTCATCCCGGCACTCGAGCGCTCGATCGCGCAAACCGAAGCCGCACTCGCCGTGCTGGCTGGGCGCAGCGCTCGCGACGTGTACACGCCAACGGTCGAGCGCGGCAAGGACCTGACGCCGATTGCGACCACACCGGCTAGCATCGGCCCTGAAGTTCCTGCCGGTTTGCCGGCCGACTTGTTGGCGCGCCGGCCCGACATTCAGCAAGCCGAGTCGAATCTGGTTGCCGCCAGCGCGCGCATCGACGAAGCACGGGCGCAATATTTCCCATCGCTGATTTTGACCGGACGGTACGGCGGAGAAAGCAGCGACTTGGCGGACTTGTTTTCAGCCCCCGCACGCGTCTGGTCAATCGCAGGCAGTTTGTTGCAGCCGATCATTGGCGCGGCTCGGATCGGCGCGCAGGTCGACGGCGCGACGGCACGCCGTCGCCAGGCCGAAATCGGCTACGTTCAATCGGTACAGTCGGCATTTCGTGACGCTCATGATGCGCTGGTTGCCCACCGCAGTGCACGCGAAGTGTTCGCCGCACAGGACGAGCGCCGTTCGCAACTGATCGACGCGCTGCGCCTTTCCGACTTGCGCTACAAAGGCGGCTACTCGAGCTTCATCGACGTGCTGGACAACCAGCGCAATCTGCTCGACGCCGAGCGCGCGCGCGTCAACGCGCTGCGCGACCGACAGACCGCGTTGGTCGATCTATACAAGGCGCTCGGTGGCGGCTGGTCGCCAGAGGTCTTCGCCCAGACGTTAACAGCGCCGGCCCGCTGACTAGGCGGATGTGGCAGCCATGGCCTCTTCGGCCGGCGCCCTGTCCAGGTTCCATGTCTTGCGCACGATATCGAGCAGCGCCGCGATAATCGGTTCGCGTGCCCGCTGGGCCGAGCAAACAAACCACAAGGCGGTGTCGATTGCGGCTCGAGTCCAGATCACGACGTCACCTGCGCGTTCTAGCCGGCGCGCAACATCATCACGCACCAGCGCAACACCGACCCCGGATAAGACAAGGTTGGTGATAACGCTTTCGTCGTCGGCTTGGACCGAGGCCTCAGGTGGCGGCAGGTCGTGCCGCGCAAACAGATCCGCGACCAGCCGCGTGTGCGTGCTGATATTTGGCGTGCCGATCCATGGCAACTGGCTGATCTCCTCCCACTGCGCACCATCCACGCGATCGGCCCACGCGGCCGGCGCTGAAACGCGATAAATCAAGCGTCGCAGCGGCACCGAACAAAACTCGGCTTGCGGCTCGTCTCCAAAGAAGAAACTCGCATCGAGCTCGCCGGCATGAATTCCGACCAGCACAGCGCCCGACATAGCGTGATGCAGTTCGAGCTTCAGGCGTGGATGTGCGGCGCGCGCTAGTGCGAGCAGTTCGCCGAGTCGGTTCGCTTCGGGATCCGCCACCGTACCGACACGCAACAGGCCGGCGATATCCCCCTGCATCTGCAACGCGGCGCGTTTGACGGCATCGGCCGCGGTCAGCACGCTCAAGGCGTGCCCCAGCAACTCGCGCCCGGCGGCAGTCAACTCCATACCGGTCGGGGCGCGCTCGAATAGACGCACACCGAGTTCGGTTTCAAGGGCTTTGACATGCCCGCTGACGGCGGGCTGACTCAAATGAAGCCGCTCAGCGGCGCGTGTTAAGTGGTGTTCGTCGGCTATCGCCGCGAAGGTTCGAAGCTGGTACAGCTCCATAGTTTTGTCCTGTCACAAACATCATGCATTGCACTGCGGCAAACTGCAATAAGCCTAATCGGGCGATCTGATCGTAAGCATCTGAAATAACGATTTTATTTGCCCTCTTTCCGGACTCATTATCTCATGGTGCAAGGCAGCAATTTAGCCGCCTGCCTCTGAAATCGGAGTCAACCAATGTTTAACTGGACCTTCAATCAAGTGAGCGGGCTCAATCCGCGTCCGTCTTCAGCACCCGCCATGTCAGCGCCACCGCAACCCGCCGTGACCTCGGCGCCCGAGCAGAATCCGCAGCTCGCCGCACGCCGGGCGCAAGCGCTGCGCGGTCTATTCCCCAAACTGTCGAGTTGGTTTGCCAACCGTCGTGATTCGCTGTGCATCACTGAGGTGAACGAATACCTGGCGCAGGCGAGCAACGTGGTCGATCTTGAACAGCGCATTCGCGTAATCGAGCGGCAGCGTCACTTCTCGTAGGCACCGCACAGACTACAGAGCTAAGGCATACAAGGGCTGATTGCGCGACTTGACGCGTGTCGGTTTGAGGTCGTAGCGTGCGTCAGCTATCGCTGAGCCATGCGCGACTCGCACCACCCAGCCACGATCAAGACGAGCGCGCCCTCGCTCGATGGCACTGTTGAGCGCGACAGACTGGTTAGCGCGCTGGGCAAACTGCCGGCCACCGCCAGGTGGCTGCAGGCGCCTTCGGGAACCGGAAAATCGACCTTGGCAGCCAGCTATGCGCGCAGCCGCAAGAAGCTGTTAGCTTGGTACCGCTTGGATGAGCGCGACAACGACCCAGCGTTCTTCTATGCCGAGTTCGCGCAGGCACTCGTTGCGCAACTCCGAATTAAGGAGTTGCCGACATTTTCCGGCGACGATCATCATCGACAGCAGGACTTTGCGCACGGGTTTGTAGCATCGCTGATCCGGCGTCTCGCAAAGCCGGCACTGATTGTCCTCGACGACGTACAGCGCGTCACATCCGCGGAAATGCAGCAGGCCCTCGCGGGCTTTGCCGTAGCCGGTGTCAATGGGAGCGAAATTCTGTTTGTTTCAGAATCCAGCACACCGGCCGCGTTCTTCGACGCAATCGCAGCGCGCCAGCTGGCGCTGTTGAATGACGCCGACCTGCGCTTCGATAAAGATGAATGCAGAGCGATGACCGCAGCGCTGCGCGTCGATCAGGCGCAAAGCGAAACCATCGCCGCGCTGACCGGCGGCCATGCCGGCGCGCTGGTCCTCGCATGCGAGCTGCTGCGCGGTACCGATCCGAAGAGCGCACTCGGCGTTACCACTGTTGAGCGAATTCACTCGCACTTGCTGACCAAGCTGGTCGATCGTATGCCGGCGGCGCGCCGGGCCTTACTGTTACACACGGCATTCGTCGAGCAATTGACGCGGCCAATCGCTGCGGAGCTAGCCGGAATCGAGGCCGCTGCTGAAATAGATGCGCTGGTGGATAGCGGAATACTTCGCAGAGTCGGCAGCGCCGTAGACGAAACGTTCGAAGCGCACGGACTCGTGCAACAGGGCATGCGCGCGCTGGCGCTCAGCGGCCTGGGTACAGCTCAAGCGCAGGATCTCGCCGAGAAAACCGCGACGACTCTTATCGCCAATAATCAATTCGAACCCGCATTCACGCTGTTGACGCAAATCGGATCGACGACACGCGCCACTGCTCTACTTCAGGATCTCGCCGAGCGCTATGCAATGCATGGACAGACCGACCTGCTTTTGAATGCACTCGCAAAAGTGCAGGAGATGCCGGTTCAGGGCAACGCGTGGCTGTGTTTCTGGACCGGCCAGGCTTTGCTGCGAGTCGACGAGGGCCATGCTCGCGTCTGGCTCGCACGCTCGTATTCGGCATTTGAATCGACCGGCGATGCGCTTGGAATGAGGCTGGCCGCTGCTTCGATCGTCACAGCGTTCGCGCTCGAATGGGCGGACATGCAGCAACTCGACCTGTGGATAGAACGCCACGCCGTTGCCGGCGGAGATACGCCTGTGGCCGCCGCGGAGCGGTTCGAGGCGAATCTGTTGATGGGAGTCGTCTGCGCCGCGCTGGTGCGGGGTGCCTACCCGCAACAAATCGACGCCGACGCGTTGATCACGCGAATGCAGCTGTTACTTGAGTCGCCGTCGATGTGGCTGGCGGACGATCAAAGGGTGCAAGCGGCCACCATCTTGATTAAACACGGTCAGGCCTTTGCAAAACTTGAACTGGCGCGGACAGTCATTATTGCCACCCAGTCGCTGGTCGATGCTTCGCAAGCTGGTGCGCTCCACCGTGGTCGATGGCTCGTTGCAGCGGCGGAAACGTTATTCGCAAGCGGGGTTACAGCGCGAGCGCTGGAATATCTCGGAAATGCGCGATCACTGGCTGAGCAATCGCAATTGCATCGGCTGCATTTTGAAGTCGGGTTCACAACCGCAAATCACTCGATGAAGTTGAACGATCTGCAGCGCGCCGACGATGAGCTGCAACGCCTCGAACGCATCGTGGTGCAGGCCCCTCCGGTTCAACGCGCTGAATATGCACGAATGCGGGCACGCCTGCTATTGCTGCAGGGGCACTTGCACGATGGTCTTCGATGCGCCCAAGAAGCCGTGCGAATGGCCGCACCGGCAGGGCTGTCAGGCGAAAACCTCCGGATGTTCGAAATTGAGCTGGTCTACGCGCTTGCTGCGAACGATCGGCTCACGGAGGCCATTGAAATCGTCAGTCGACAGAAATATGAACCGCGCGAAGTCCGTCTTGCCATGGAGCATTGCCTGCGTTCCTTGCAGGATGGCGGAGTCGATGCAGAGCTGTTGCGCACTGGCCTGCAATATGCGCGAGAAGTTAACTTCGTCAATCTTCTCGATCGCGCGCGTACGCCGCTCGTCCGGCTCTGCGCGGCCGCACTGGCCAATAATATCGAGACCGAGTTTGTTCTTCGATTGATCAAGACGAAGCAGCTGAAGCCTCCCTTTCTAGCCGGGCCGGCGTGGCCCTGGTCGGTGCATGTCAGAACGCTCGGCGAATTCCGATTGGAAATTCAAGGACAGCCCTATCGACCCTCGCACAAGGCTCAGGACAAGCCGCTGGAATTGCTAAAACTTCTCGTGGCCTGTCAGGCCCTGGCCCGTGATGCAGCAGAGAAGACTTGGATTGCAGAGCGCCTGTGGCCCGATGCAGAACCGGAAAACGCGCGCAAGTCGCTTGATATGACAATTGCGCGCCTCAGGCGTCTGCTCGCCTGCGAGGACTCCATCGTGGCTACTGAAGGAAAGCTGCAACTGTCGCCAACTGAAGTCTGGACCGACATAAGACCACTGCTGCACGCGATATCGTCTGCGCAAATTCGGCGCGATGAACACGTTGCAGGCATTCGGCCTTCCAGCAGAGACGCGGTGGCAAGCGTTTCATCGGTGCTTGAAAATTATGGCGGCCCCTTTCTCGCCGACGAGGAAGGACCGGCATGGCTGCTTGCGGGCAGGGAGGCCATCGCCACGCGGGTTCGTCAGACGCTGCTCACGGCAGACACCATCCTGGATGGTGGTGCCGACGCAGTCCTAGTACCGGCGCTGCAAAGAGCTCTTGCGGCGGATCCCACTTCGGAAGATTTAGCGCGAGCACTGATGCGGGCTCACTTGAGGCAAGGCGAAAACGGTGAAGCGGTGCGTGTTTACCGCCGATTGCGCGAAATGTTGTCGTTGCTGCTGGGTATTGCTCCTTCGCCCGAATCGGAACATATTCGTGAGCAAGCGTATGCAGCGAATTTAGGAAAGACTGCGGTAGGCTAGTTTCTTTAATAGAACGAGGAGACCATCAATGGAAGAGCTGCGAGACGACCAAGTCAAGGCTGCGCTTACACAAGCATTGTCAGCAATTAGCAGGGCGGGACAACAAACGAAGACTCGCCTTTCTCGGATTCCTCAGTTGAATAACGCTCTTTCGCAAGCGATCAATTCCTTCGAACCTGCCCCTGCACCGTCGCCATTTCCAACCGATACCGCGGGCGGGCCTTAACGCGAAGCAGGCTTGGCGCACACTAAAAACCGGCGGTCGTTAGGACCTCATGCAATGGGCGCCCAACCCTTACGCGATAGCGCAGCTGTTACGCGGACTGCCGGATCTCGAGGCGCTTTACACGGAAACAGGAAAGAGCGTCGACGACTTCCTTCACGACGCGTTTCTGTCTGGTGGCCAGCAGAAAACCGTGACGGCCGCGCTGGCTGTGTTCCAGAGCATTGCGGACAACTTAAAAGATCCGATCACGCTCTCGCAGGCAATGGATTCACCTTACATCAATCCAGCGGCTGGTCAATATGATAAAGACAAGATTCGCCGCGTTCTCCCGGCGCTTCTGAAGATTTCAGATGCAACTTTCGAAGGACATCTGTCGGCGGAATCCGGCGAGCTCGTTGACGACAGAATCGAGTATCTCGATCCAGTGCAAGGAGCGTTGGGGGATTGTTACCTAGTCTCCGCAATGATCGCGCTAGCCTGGACGCAGCCGCCACTGTTGCAAAGTCGGTTGGCCGCTTCTGGCTTTCGAGCCCACGAGCAAAAATCTTTCACATGGCAATTCTATGGCTCTGACCACGAACAAGGAGGGCGGGTACAAAGAACCGTATCGAGCCTCATACCGATGGCGGGAAAGCTACCTCGCTACGCGAGATCGAGTTCGCGCAGCGAATACTGGCCGGCGCTGATTGAGAAAGCTTACGTAGCCAGGGAGCTGGGCGCAGACTTGATCGACCGCGAGCCCACTCCGGCAGATTACCAATCCGTTGCGCACAGAGTTGGCATAAATCCAGCGCTCGCTTGCCAGTCGTTAGTAGGCGGTAACGTGGAGCTAAGAATGCTGGAGTACACCGATCTGGATGAGATGTTTCAACACGCCGACATCCTTGGAACACCGTCCGGAGTCATGTCGAAGCCCGTCATGACTTGGACCAAGCAAAATATCAATGTCCCACAGGACCTGTGGGAAACCACCGGTCTATGGGCGGATCACGCCTATGCGCTGCTTGGCACGATGGATGATTACGTTGTACTTCGCAATCCCCACGGAGTTGCGACCAAGCAGCACGCGGGATATGCCTCAGGTCCATGGGACGCAAACGGACAGACGGTCAAGCTAAATGAAAAAGGTGTGTTCGCAATCTCGCGTGAGCTTTTCCGCCAGCACTTCGAATACGTTGGCTGGGTCGAGTTGAATGAGTGAGCAGCAGCGGCGGTAGAACAGCCCAGGTCACGCAGTAGTAAACAACTCCCTGCGCCTGATCGCCTCGCACTTCCGCTGAATCCTCCGCTCGATCCGCGCACGCTTGACAATCGCCAAGCTAATTTTTCCTTCGCACACGATCTCCTGCTCGTCACTCGCGCGCACCCAGAACGTCGCTTCGTCATCGCCGATGCCCATCACCCAGCCATCGACCGTGATCAGCGCGCCGGGAGGGATCGGTGCACGATGCTGGCATTGCACCGACGAGCCCACGACCATTTCTTCGTCGTGCTCGAGGTGCGGCTGCATTTCGCGGGCGCAGATTGATTCCAACACCGCCACCAGGTAGCCGGTGGCCATCGCGTTGATCATGCGGTCGGCGTAGCCCTCGCCATGCGGTAGCAAACGGAACATCCGTCGCGCCGTTTGTTCCACCGGAACGGTATATGTCTCTTTGAAGAAAATCTGGCTTATCTCGCAGTGGTTCATTGAATGCTCCTATTCGATTGCGGTTAGTCAAACTCGTCTTTAGTCGGCAAATGGCGACAGCGCCTCGCCGATGGCGATCAATAGGCGTTCGGAATCGATTGCCTTGACGCGCCCAAGCAGTTCAGGAACTCCACCGTCGGGCACGTCGCTGCCGGCGGTATAGACAGCGTCCAGTTGGCTGGACCCGGCGACGAGCGCGGCCGCGAACAGTGTTCCGACCACCACGGCAACCGAGCCTGAGCCGGTCAGCACAGGGTGCCACTGCATGGCTGCAGTAACGAGGCGGGCCAGAAAAGATTTCATCGCTGTGCGATCGCCGTCGGCTCGAGTGTCATGTGAAACCTCGCGAAACGAGGGGGTGATCGGCGTAGCCGATCACCTTGCCCGCCGTGGATCAAATCGAATCTGGAAACTCGCCAACGTCGGCGCTTTCCTTGGCCGCCTGTGCTTCGTGTGCGCGCTCCAGCGCGTCATGCACCGCGTACTTCTGATCGCGCCACCAGTCGACCATCGCGTCAGAATCGCCGCCGAACTTCACGCGCTTCAGGCCCTCGGTGACGGTTCCGCAGGCTTCGGCATCCACTTCGCCGACACCGTAGATAGTGGCTTCGTAGTCGCAGATCCAGAAAGCCTTTTCAAGATCGGCCAGTTCGTTCGCTGCAACTTCGGTCTCGACCGCGGGAAAATCTTCCTCGAATGCTTCCGCATAAGCGCACGGGATGCTGATGAACGCTGCGGCAATCAGTGATGCAACTACGGTTAACGCTGAACGTGATTTCATGGTTTGCTCCGGTTGACTCCGGCTCATGCCGGCACGTAAGGAGCTTCGGGTCGACCGTCCCACGGATTGCCCACAGGTTTCGAATCGGGTGTACCGATGTCGAAAATTCGACAGGCGTTCGGCGCGTTATCGTTGGGGCCTGGTTACAGCGCTGCCGCCGCAGCTACCGCAATGCGCATTCTTGTCGTTGAGGACGACCCTATGATTGGCGAGGCAATCGTGGCCGGACTGGCGGGCGACGGCCATGCCGTTGACTGGGTGCGCGACGGGCGCGCGGCCGAACTATCGATCGCCATGCATTCGTACGCGGCGGTGTTGCTCGATCTCGGCCTGCCTGCACACGACGGCATCGATACGCTGAAGAATCTGCGCGCGCACAAGAACGACGTGCCGGTGCTGATCATCACCGCGCGCGACACCGTCGCCGACCGCATTGCAGGACTCGACGCCGGCGCCGATGACTATCTGGTCAAGCCCTTCGATCTGGACGAACTTTCGGCACGCGTGCGCGCGCTGGTTAGGCGCGCGGCAGGACGCGCCGAGCCGCTGCTCGCGCGCGGCGCGCTGACGCTGAACCCGGCAACCCATGAAGTTCGATTGCGCGACCGGGCGATCGAGGTATCTGCGCGTGAGTTCGCATTGCTACTAGCGCTCGCCGAACGCGCCGGCAGCGTGGTGTCGCGTGCGCAGCTTGAAGAGAAACTCTACGGCTGGAACGAAGCGGTTGGCAGCAATGCAGTCGAAGTGCACGTGCACAACCTGCGGCGCAAGCTCGGAGAGTCCGTCATTCGCAACGTGCGCGGGCTGGGCTACACGCTCGATTGATGCGCAACGCTTCGATACGCCGCCGGTTGCTCGCCGCTCTACTCGGCGCATTACTCGGCGCCGGGTTGATCGCGGCGGTTGCAACGTACGCATCGGCACGCGGCGAGGTCGATGCGCTGCTCGATGAAGAGCTGCGGCAAATCGCACTGTCCCTACGCGATCATGCACAGCTCGACCTGGCCCGTCTGCAACGTGCCAGTGATGATCCGGGAATGCGAGTGCTGGTGCAGATATGGGACCCCGCATTCGAACGCCCTTATAGCTCGCGCGCGATCGATCCTTTACCGCGATTGAAGGCGGAGGGCTTTGCCACCGTCGAACACGAGAGGCGCGCGTGGCGGATCTACGCGACGCCGTCGGGCAAGCAGGCAATTCAGGTCGCGCAGCCGACTGCATTGCGCGCCGAACTCGCGGCACGCAGCGCCGGCAGGTTGCTGTTGCCGGTCCTGATACTGCTGCCGTTTCTCGGTTTGCTCGGCTGGTGGATTGTGGGACGCGGCTTGGCGCCGCTGGCTGCCGTCGCACAAACTCTGACACAGCGCGATCCGGCTTCGCTTCAGCCGGTCACGGTTGCAGAGCTGCCAGTCGAAGTTCGACCACTGATTGAAGCGCTGAATGCGATGCTGCGCAGACTGGAGGCGGCGTTCGATACCCAGCGCCGCTTTGCTGCCGACGCTGCGCATGAACTAAGAACGCCACTGACCGCACTGACGCTGCAGATTCAACTCGCCGCACGCGCCTCATCCGATGCCGAGCGCGCGATTGCGCTGGAAAGAATGGAACAGGGCGTCAAGCGCGCGACACGTCTGGTGCAGCAACTGCTGACGATGGCAAGGCTTGATCCAGAAGCGGCGCAAACGCCGGCGATTCCAATCGACCTTTCGCTGCTGGCGGGTAGCGTCGTCGAGGAAATGCAGCCGTTCGCAGCGCAGAAGTCAATCGCGCTGGGGTTAGACGCACCCGCGCCCGCCTGGGTGCTGGGTCAGCAGGACGCCTTGCGCATTCTTCTGACCAATCTGCTCGACAATGCGCTCCGTTACGCGCCACCGGGCGGCCGGGTGCAGGTGTCAGTCAACAAGAACGACACAACGGTGCGCTTGGTCGTGCGCGATAACGGCGCGGGAATTCCACCTGCCGAACGCAAGCGCGTTTTTGATCGCTTCTATCGAGGTGAATCGGCCACCGCAGGCGGCAGCGGCCTGGGCCTCGCGATCGTGCGGCAGATCGCCGACCTACACGATGCAACTGTCGAGCTGGCAACGGGAACTGAAGCGAGGGGGCTGCAAGCGGTGACCACCTTCCCCCTCGCAGTTGCCGATGCGCCGCTTTAAGTCAGCCTTAAGTATTCGCAGGTAAGGTTCGAGGCGCTGGCTCAACGAGCCAGGCTCATCGAGATTTGCGCACACAGCGCCGCCGCATTTTTTCAGCGTGCGGCGCTTTTTTTTGGGGCCGGCTCGTGCTCGCTATTAGTTCCGGCGAACAGTGGTGAAGAAGAAACAGTCGGTGTAAATTGTTGACAATATTGTCAACAATTTACACAATGACCTGCGTCACTGGGAGTCGATAATCAAACGCCTGTTTCTTCTGGCTTCGTGCTTGGCTGCGTGCGGATTCGGCATCACCCCGTGAGTGCACAGCCGTTTCCCTCCAAGCCGCGCGCATCATCAATCCGTTTGCGCCCGGCGCGCGACCGACATATGGCGCAGCTGACATGCAGCAGCGACTGGCTGCAATCGGCGTCGCCATCAGCGCCAGCACGCCGGACGAGCTCGCTGCATTCCAGCGCAGAGCTCGCGGAGTGGGGAAATATAGTCAAGGATTCAGGCGCCACCATCGACTAGCCCGATCACACCAACCGGAGGAGACATGAGAGTTTTGAGAGTCGTTTTTTCCTTGCTGCTGCTCGCCTTCGCTTCCAGTGCGACGGCCCAGGTCAAGCTGACGCTGTGGAGTCACTGGGCGGCCGAAAAGATCAAGCGTGATTTCGTCGAAGACGCGATCAAGCGCTTCGAAACGGCCAATCCCGGCGTGAAGATCGAGGCGTCGTGGTACGAAAAGACGGCGCTGTATGCGGCGTTGAAGACTTCACTGCGCGCGGGCACCGCGCCTGACATTTTCTACGCCGAGCCGGATCAGGTCGAGTACATGGAAAACGGCCTGCTGCTTGATCTGTCGCCGCTGAACTGGTCGGCGATCGAACCGTGGGCGAAAGAGATCTGGTCGTACAAAGGCAAGCCGTACGGTCTGCCGCTTGAAGCCTCGACGGTCGAGATCTATTACAACAAGAAGCTGATGAGCGACCTCGGAATCAAAGTGCCCCCGAACCTCCAGCTCGACTCCGCTGCGGTGCTCGATCTCTCGAAGAAAGCGCGCGGCAAGAACATCACCCCGATGTCGCTCGGGGTCGGCGATCGTCCTTTTCCCGGTGCGTATCTGGTGCAGGAAGCTTTGTTGAAGAAATTAGGCGTTCAGGAGTACGACAACTTGCTGAAAGGAAAGCTGTCATGGAGCGATCCGCGCGTCGTCGATACGCTGAAACTGATTCGCTCTTGGACCGAAGCGGGTTTGCTGCCGACGACGTTTACGACGCTAAAGCTCGGCGAAGCTCACACCTATTTCCATACTAACCCGGGCGCGGTGATGTTTTTGAACGGCAGCTGGTACACGTCGCGCGCGTTTAACCCGCCCGACAAAGGTGGGCAGCCTGCTAATTTTCCGCTCGGCATCATGAAGTTTCCGGCGATTCCGGGTGCAGCGTGCAACGAGTGCAAGACGCTGTCGGTGCAGGGAAGTTACGTGGCAAATGCCGCAACCAAGCATCCGAAGGAGGTGATTGCCTTTCTGAATTCAATGGCAACGCCCGACGTCGCCAATCGCTGGCTCGAGAATGTGCTGGTGCAAACCGGCATCAAGGCAGACTACGCGAAGGTCAGCGGACCGTACGCGGGCTACTTCCGCGAGCTGCAAGCCACTAGCGACGGGAGCAAGTACTACTTTGGCGCGCCGTCTCAGGTGATGCAGGGCAAGCCGAAAGAAGTCTTCACGCAAATCTTCAACAACGCCTTTCCGGCGGGCAGCATCAGTGTTGAAGACGCGGTCAAGCAGATGAACGCCGCTTACGGCAAGTAAAGTTGGACATCGAGGCAGTGAGGCAGAGCGCGGCTGCCACGCGCGCTCTCCCTCTGATTCCGGCCGAACGGCAGCCGTGGGGTGCGATCGTCGCGTTCCTGCTTCCTGCCTTCACGATTTACACGGCACTGACCGCGTACCCGGTTTTCCGGACGCTTTGGAACAGCTTTCACAAGGTGTTGCCGAGGAACGAAGAGTTCGTCGGACTCAGCAACTACGCCGCGCTCGCGCAGGACGAAATCTTCTGGCGCGCAGTGGGCAACACATTCATCTGGGCATGCGCTTCGCCGCTGGCCGAGATCGCGATCGCGCTGCTGCTCGCGCTGGCGCTGTACGCAAAGATTCCCGGCATGCGATTTTTCCGCATCGCGTGGTTCACGCCGGTGCTGATGTCGTACATCGTGGTCGGCATCATCTGGGTCTGGATCTACAACTACGACTGGGGTGCGGCCAACGCGATCCTGCGCTGGCTTGGACTCGAGCGGTTTGTGCAGGCGTGGATCGGGGATCCGAAGATCGCTCTGCCTTCGCTGATCCTGGTCACGACGTGGATGTGGACCGGCTTTAACATGGTCGTGCTGCTCGCAGCGCTGCATTCGCTGCCGTCAGAAGTGATTGAAGCGGCCGAGCTCGACAACTGCGGCTGGGGCGCGAAGCTGTGGCACATCATCATTCCGCTGGTCAAGCCGACGCTGCTGAACCTGCTGGTGCTGTCGTTCATCGGCAAGATGAAGATCTTCGATTTGGTGTGGATCACGACCAAGGGCGGGCCGCTGTGGGCGACCGAGACGGCGTCGACGTACACGTACAAGCGCGCGTTCGAATGGGCCACGTTCGATCTCGGTTATCCGTCGACGATCGCTGCGGTGTGGTTCGTGATCGTGCTGGCTGCGGTGCTCACTCTGACGTGGCTGTTCCGACAGCGCGACCGGCTCGAGTATTGATGGAGAGTCGATGATCTCGCGCGGGTTTCTGTTCGTCGTCGTCGCCATCTACACCGCATTTGCCGCGGGGCCGTTCCTGTGGGTTGCGACGCTGTCGCTGCGCACCACCACCGAAATATCGCTCGACCACTACGCGTGGCCCGAGACGCTGCACTGGGAAAAGTTCCCGCAGGCGTGGTTCAACTCGAACTACAGCGTGTACTTCCAGAACAGCATGCTGGTGGTGGTGTGCGCGGTAATCGTGCTGACCGTCGTCGGCGCGATGGCCGCGCACTGCTTTGCGCGCTACCGGTTCCGGCTGAACCGGCTCGCGTACTTCATCATTTTCTCGGCGATCATTTTTCCGCCGCAGATCACGATCATCGCGCTGTTCCAGATCCTGGTCGACTACGGCCTTTATAACAGCCTGCTCGGCCTGACGCTGGTGTACATCGCAATCCAGTTGCCGCTGACGGTCTACATCCTCGAAAGCTTCTTCGCGCGCATACCCGCCGATCTGTTCGACGCCGCACGCATCGACGGCTATCCCGAGTGGCACATCTTCTGGAAGGTGAGCCTGCCGATCGCGCTGCCGGCAATCGCCACCACGGTCATCCTGAACACCATCCTGCTTTGGAACGAGTTTCTGTATGCGGTCGTGCTGATCACCGACGAAGCGAAGCGCACGCTTCCGCTCGGCATCCAGCGCTTCATGGGCGACCAGCTGGAGGACGTCGGGATGATCGCGACCGGACTGATGATCGCGATCATTCCGGTGGTGCTGATCTACCTGTTCTTCTCGGAGAAGCTGATTCAGGGCATGACGGCGGGGGCCGTCAAGTAGATGGCGACCGTCACGCTGAAGGACCTGACCAAGCGCTACGCGGGCTCCGATCTGCTCGCGGTCGACGCGGTAAATCTGAATGTCGAGCACGGCGAGTTCATGGTGCTGCTCGGGCCGTCGGGGTGCGGCAAATCGACCACGCTGCGCATGATCGCGGGGCTCGAATCGATCAGCTCGGGCTCTCTGTCGATCGATGGCCGGCGCGTCAACGACGTTCCCGCCAAGGACCGCGACATTGCAATGGTGTTTCAGAGCTATGCGCTGTACCCGCACATGTCGGTGTTCGACAACCTGTCGTTCGGGCTGCGCCGGCGCGACATCGCGAAAAGTGAAATCGACCGGCGTGTCACCAGCGTCGCGGTGACGCTCGGGCTGTCGGAACTGCTGAAGCGCAAACCGCACGCACTGTCGGGAGGGCAACGGCAACGTGTCGCGCTCGGGCGCGCGATCGTGCGCGATCCGAAGGTGTTCCTGTTCGATGAGCCGCTGTCGAACCTCGACGCGGCGCTGCGCGTCGGCATGCGCGGCGAGCTGATCAAGCTGCACCATCACCTTGGTGCGACGATGATCTACGTCACGCACGACCAGGTCGAGGCGATGACGATGGGGGATCGCATCTGCATCATGAACGGTGGCAAGGTCGTGCAGATCGGCGCGCCGCTCGACGTCTACCGCGATCCCGCCGATACGTTCGTGGCGGCATTTCTCGGCAGCCCCCCGACGAATCTGTTGCCGGGCCGGTTCAACGGCAGCGGCTTGGCCGTCGGCGACGCACGACTACCGTTCGCGCGCAAAAGCGCAGCCGACGAAGTGATCTTCGGCATACGCCCGGAAGATATTCGGATCGACCCCGCGGCGCCGCATGCACACGGCGAAGTGCTTGCCGTCGAGCCGCTGGGCGCCGAAACCATCGTCCGATTCCGCTTGCCCGGCGTCGCGGGCGACGTGTTGGTGCGCGGCGCGCGCACCGTGTCGGCAAAAATCGGCGAGCACGTGCCGCTCGCCTTCGATCTGGCTTCAGCGCACTTGTTCGATCCCGCGACGACCCGCCGCATTCCCTGAGTGACGTAGGACACAATGGCCAATCCGCCTGCACTGACGATTCGCCGCAACTTTCCGCGCCCGCCCGCAAATCTCGTCAAGCGCCTGGGCGAGGCGCCGACCGGCTGGGTGGTTGACGCCAATGGACGCCGCGGCGCGCTGCATTTCGGCGTGCGGCCGGTGACGCGCGCGATGCGTTTTTGCGGCGTGGCGCTGACCGTACAAAGCCGGCCACGCGACAACCTCGCGCCTTATGCGGCGATCCAGCACGCGCAACCCGGCGACGTGCTGATCATCGCCACTGGCGCGTACGAGGAGGCAAGCGTCGCCGGCGATGTGCTCCTTGGCATGGCGAAGAATCGGGGTGTATGTGCGCTGGTCACCGACGGCATGGTGCGCGACATCGACGGACTGAATGCGGTCGGCATCCCCGTGTTCGCACGAGGTCTATCGCCGAACTCACCGTTCAAGGATGGTCCAGGAACGATCGGCCTGCCGATTTCGTTGGCGGGTGTTGCGGTCAACGCCGGCGATGTCGTGCTCGGCGACCAGGATGGCGTCGTCGTCATTGCGCGCGAGACGCTCGACGAGGTGCTCGCCGCGCTGGCGAATGTGAAAGACAAGGAGGCCACGATGGATGACATGGTGCGCAAAGGAGCCACATCGCCGGCCGGCCTCGAGCAACTGATGGCAGACAAGGGCGTGCATTTTGTCGACTGATGAGGTCGATTGATGATGAAGCGCGTTTTCTATCTGTCGCATGCCACGCCGCAGGTGTACTCGATCATCAGCGACGCAGTGCCTGCTGGCTTCGGATTGGTGACGCTGGGACGCGACGACGACGACGAGCGGCGCCGGAAAATCGCGGACTGCGAAGTCGTGATCGTCGCCGCTACTCCTCTGCGCAAACCGGTGATCGACGCCGCGCAGCGCCTCGAACTGGTCCACCACCAGGGCGTCGGCTGGCAGGACACGACCGATCATGTCGAGCTGAAAGCGCGTGGCATTCCATTAGCGCTGACGCCGGAAGGCACGACGGTCGGCGTGGCTGAACACACGGTGCTGCTGATCCTGGCTGCCCTAAAGATGCTGCCTTTCGCGGACAGCGAGCTGCGTGCGGGGCGTTTTCACGTCAACGCGCTCAGACCGATGTCGCGTGAACTGAGCGGGCTGACGGTGGGATACATCGGCATGGGCCGCATTGCGCAAGCGGTCGTCGAGCGCTTGCGCGCGTTCGGCACGCGCAGCATTTTCTTTGATCCCAACGTGCCGGCCGCAGCGGGACTGCGAAGCATGCCGTTCGAGCACGTATTGCAGCAGGCCGACGTGCTGACGCTGCACGCGCCTCTGACTGCAAACACGCGTCACTTGATCGGTTCCGCGCAGCTTGCGCAGATGAAGCGCGGCGCCTATCTGGTCAATGCTTCGCGCGGCGGATTGATCGATGAATCAGCGCTGGTGGCAGCGCTCGAATCAGGACATCTTGCCGGCGCGGCGCTTGACGTGTTCGAGACGGAGCCGATGCCGGCGGCGCACCCACTGGCACGATTCAGCAATATCGTGCTGACGCCGCACATTGCCGCCGGCACGCGCGACGCGCTGGCGACCAAGATGCGCGCGTTGTTCGCCAACGTGCAGCGGTTCTATTGCGGCGAGCCGCTCGCAAACCGCGTGTTCTGATGAGCCTGCGTGTTGCCATCGCGGGTGCAGGCTGGGTCAGCCAACATCATCTTGGCGCCTGGAACTCGCTGCGGAACGCGGAAGTCGTTGCCATCTGCGACCCGCAGCTCGCACGCGCCAAGACGCGCGCACACGAGTTTGGTATCGCAAGTGTGTTCACCGATGCGGCGGAAATGCTCGACGCCACGCGACCCGATGCGCTCGATATCGCTGCGCCGGTCGAGATGCATGGCGCGCTATGCCGGCTCGCAGCCGAGCGCGGCGTTCACATCCTGTGCCAGAAGCCGCTCGCGGCGACGCTGGAAGAAGCGCAACAAACAGTGGCCGCCGTCGCAAGCCGCGTGCGGATGATGGTGCATGAGAATTGGCGCTTCCGTCCGCAGTACCGGCAGATACGCCGCTGGCTCGACGAAGGCGCCCTCGGCGAGCCGTTGGCGTGCGCGATGCGGGTCAGATCATCGGGCCTATTGCCCGACGCCGCAGGGCGTTATGCGCAAATCGAGCGGCAGCCTTTTTTTGCGACGCTGCCTAGGCTGCTGATCGGCGAATTGCTGGTGCATCACCTCGATGTCGTGCGCTGGCTGTTGGGCCCGCTGACGGTCCTCGCTGCGCGCACCGGCACAGCATGCAAGGCTGTGCGCGGCGAAGACCGCGCGCTGATTCTGCTCGGCGGCGCGCTTCGCACCGCAGTGGTCGACGGCAACCTCGCCGCGGCCGGCACGCCCAGCCAGCCGCGCGATCAGTTTGAATTGATCGGCACGCGCGGCGCTGCCTATTTCGATGCCGACGAAGTGCGGCTGGCGGGGGCCCGCGAAGAAGCTTTGCAAATCGACGCGGACGCTGCGTACCGCGCCAGCTATTCAGGCGCGATCGGCCATTTTGTCGCATCGCTCGCGAGTGGCGCGCGCTTCGAAACGGACCCCAGCGACAACCTGCAGACGCTCGCGCTGGTCGAGCAAGCGTACGCGATGGCGGCAGCACGGTGAACACCTATCAGATTGTCGACCCGCTCGAGCGCACTGTCGCCGCGCTGCAAGAGGACATCGTGCTCGGGCGGCTTCCGCCGGGCGCGCGCCTGATCGAAGAAGACTTGGCGGATCGCTTGCATACCAAGCGTCACGTGCTGCGCGCGGCGTTCATGGAGCTCGAGCGCTTCGGACTGGTCGAGCGCAAGCGCAATCATGGCGCCTCGGTGCGGCAACTGACGCTGCAGGATGTCACGCAGATCTACGAAGTGCGCCGCATTCTCGAACGGGCGGCGGCGGTGCAGATTCCGTTACCGCTCGATGCGGTTCACCTGCAGGCGGTGACCGCCGCGCAGCGCCGGCACGATGCGGCGGTCGCGGCCGGCGACCCGAAGGCGGTGTTCGTGGCCAACTTCGAATTTCACGAGGCATTGTTTGCCGCGTGCGGCAATCCGTACCTGGCCGCAGCGATCGACGACTTCCGAAAGAAAACACACGTCGTCTGGTCGTACGCGATCGTCAGGCCCGAATACTTTCGCAACGCGCAGCGCGAGCACAAGGCGATGTTGAAAGCGATTCGCGACGGCAATCGCAAGAAACTGATCGAGTTGTGCGCAGAGCACCTGAATATTTCGAGTAACGCGTACGTGCAGACGCAGCGGCTGCGGTTCGAAAGCTGACTCGCACAGCGCCGGTACCGGAACACTGATGCCTGCTCTTCTCGGTTGCATTGCCGATGACCTGACGGGCGGCACCGACTTGTCCGGAATCCTGGTCAACAATGGCATGCGGACCGTGCAGATGATCGGCGTACCCGACGGCGCGTGGCCCGCCGACGCAGACGCAGTCGTCGTCGCTCTAAAGTCGCGCACCAGCCCGGTCCAGGAAGCGGTGACCGAATCGCTGCAGGCACTGCAATGGCTGCGAGCGGCCGGCTGCGTTCAGTACTACTTCAAGTACTGCTCGACGTTCGATTCGACTGCACAGGGCAACATCGGTCCGGTCGCGGACGCGTTGATGGATGCGCTCGGCACCGATTTCACGATTGCGTGCTCCGCCTTTCCCGCCACTCGCCGCACGATCTATCAGGGCTATCTGTTCGTCGGCGGAGTTCTCCTCAGCGAGAGCGGGATGCAGCATCATCCGCTGACGCCGATGACTGACGCCAATCTGGTGCGCGTTCTGCGACAGCAGACGCAGCGCAAGGTCGGGCTGATCGATCACGCCATCGTCAGCGTGGGCAGCAACGCCATCGCGGATCGCTTCGCGGTGCTTCGCAGCGACGGGATCAGCCTAGCTATCGTCGATGCGATCTCGGACCAGGATCTCGGCGAGATTGCCGCCGCGGCCGCAACGCTTCCTCTCATAACGGGCGGCTCAGGTTTGGCGCAGGGACTGCCGCGAAATTTCCGACAGCATGGATTGTTGCCTACGACCGCCGCGCCGGATGACTTCTCGGCTGGCGGCTCCAAAGCCGTCATTGCGGGTAGCTGTTCGGCGACCACGCGAAATCAGGTTGACATGATGCGTGCGCTGCATCCGGCGTTTCGCGTCGATCCGATTGCGCTAGCAAATGGGGACGATGTTGTCGGCGCCGCTGTCGAGTGGGCGCGTGTGCATGTCGCCGATCAGCCAGTCCTGATTTACGCGACAGCCGCGCCGCCGGATGTCAGGCAAGTCCAAGCGACATTGGGTATCACCAGATCGGCCGCGCTTGTGGAGCATGCACTCGCAGCGATCGCTGTAGGCCTCGTTGGGCTTGGCGTCGGCCAATTGATCATCGCGGGAGGCGAGACATCGGGTGCAGTGCTGCAAGCGCTTGGCGTGACCCGACTGACGATTGGTCGCCAGATCGACCCCGGCGTGCCGTGGACCCGGACGATTGTGCAGAAGCCTAAGCGCCGGACGCTCGCACTTGCGTTGAAATCCGGTAACTTCGGCAGTCCGGATTTTTTCCTGAAAGCTTGGACCAGTTGAAGCAGGCGGCATGAGCATCGCTGACAAAGAAGATGCGCTACGGGAAAGCATCGTCGCGCACGGCCGCTCGCTTTTCGAGCGCGGCCTAGCGACCGGCAGCAGCGGCAACCTCAGTGCGCGGCTCGAAGATGGATGGCTGCTGACACCGACCGATTCGTGCCTCGGCCAGCTCGACCCCGCGCGGCTGTCGAAGCTCGATTGGAGCGGGCAGCTGATCAGCGGCGACCCGCCATCGAAAGAAGCCTTCCTGCATCGCGCGATCTACAGCGAGCGCGCAACCGCCAACGCGATCGTACATCTGCACTCGACCTATTCGGCGGCGGTGTCGTGCATGACGGGACTGGATCCGAACAATTGCTTGCCGCCGTTGACTGCGTACTTCGTGATCAAGGTAGGACACTTGCCGTTGGTGCCCTACCATCGGCCCGGTGATACTACGCTTGCGGACTCAATACGTGAGCTTGCGCGTACGCACGCGGCGCTGCTGCTTGCCAACCATGGCCCGGTCGTTTCCGGCATTTCGCTCGAAGCGGCAATCTATGCGACCGAGGAGCTGGAAGAGACTGCCAAGTTGTTTCTGTTGTTGCGCGGTGCGCCGGTGCGCGCATTAACACCAGCGCAGGTCAACGAGCTGCGCTCGGCTTTCAGTGCGCAGCTTTAGCCGATGCCGAAATTCGCAGCGAATCTCGGAATGCTGTTCACCGAGTTGCCGTTCGAGCAGCGGTTTGCGGCTGCTGCGCGCAATGGTTTCAAGGCCGTCGAGCTGCTGTTTCCGTACGACCATGCACCGCGCGATATTGCGAAGTGGCTCGACGACAGCGGGCTGCAGAACCGCGGACTCAACGTGTGGCCAGGCGACGCGGCCAAGGGTGAGCGCGGGTTGGCTTCGCTTCCCGGCCGCGAGCGTGACTTTCGCTCGGCACTTGCCCGCGCACTGGAATACGCCGAAGCGACCAGGACGCCGACCTTGCACGCGATGTGCGGCATCGTTCCGCCCGGCGGCGATCGCGCTGCGCATCGTGCGGTGTACATCGAAAACCTCGCGTTCGCCGCGCACGAGCTCGCGAAAACAGGCCGCACCTTGCTGATCGAGCCAATCAATCCACGCGATATACCCGGATATTTCCTAAATACGCAGGCTGACGCGCACACGATCGTCGCAGACGTCGCCGCCCCGAGCCTGAAAGTGCAGATGGATTTCTATCATGCACAGATCGTCGAAGGCGATCTCGCGATGAAGTTCAGAAAATACTTCGACAACGTGGGGCACGTGCAGATCGCCGGCGTACCCGATCGCAACGAACCCGACCAAGGCGAAGTCGACTATGTGTATCTGCTGCGCCTCCTCGACGAGATGAACTACGCCGGATGGGTCGGCTGTGAGTATCGACCACGCAGAACCACTCAGGAGGGGCTGGGCTGGATGCAGCGCTTGTGCCCAACCACCCAGCGATGAGGTCGTGCTCACCGGCGGCGCGTCAGGCCGGCGCGGCGCCGCGCACATCGTCGGCGTACGCGGCCCTTTCGACCGCTTCGAACAGGCCAGCAATTCCAAATGAAACGTCGTGCAGCTTGCCGTTAATAAAGAAGGTCGGTGTCGCGCGTACTCCGCTCCGCACTCCGCTCTCCTCGTGCTCGCGGATGCGCTGCAAGTAAACCGTATCGCTCATCTCTGCCGAGAAGCGCGTCATGTCGAGTTCCAGCCGCTGTGCGTAGAGCTGCAAATGGTCGGGGCTCAAAGCGGGCTGCCGCTCGAAAAGAAGGTCATGCATGGGCCAAAATCTTTCCTGCCCGCCCGCGCATTCCGCCGCCAACGCCGCATCAAGCGCGTGAGGATGAACTTGCTCCAGCGGAAAGTGGCGATATGCAAATCGCAAGCGATCGTGGAAATGCGCCAGCAGTAACTTGACTACAGGTGCAGCCTGTTTGCAGTCAGGACACTCGAAATCACCGTATTCGACCAACGTCAGTCGCAAGTGCGAGGGGCCGATTGTGTGATCAGTCGGTCCAACCGGAATTGCCAAGTCGAACATGTACGTGTCCTTATCAGCCTTCCACTGGAGTCCGGGCCTGGCGGATGCGCCGGAAGCGCGGACGCAACGCCGTACTAGACAAGTTCTTGCGCGCGGAGTGAAGATGGGAAAAAGAAGCTTGCCACAATTAAGGAGACAGCCATGAGGTCATCAACAAAAACACCGATTCGCGGCGCACTTTCGTGATGACAACTGCAGGTACCAGCCTGGCAGCCGTCGGCACGCAATCGTTCGAGTTCAAACCGAACCAGCGCTACCCCGACGTGTCGGTGCAAATCCTCGACCCGAGCTTCACCAAGTACCGCATCTACAGCAGCACCGTCGAACAGGTCGCCACTGGCATGCGCTGGGCCGAAGGCCCTGTGTGGTTCGGTGATGGTCGTTATGTGCTGGTCAGCGA
>JBBQQC010000030.1:0-31807 GCA_038216465.1 Burkholderiales bacterium
AGAACGTGCCGTAGAGCATGAACGTCATGTCGTATGCCCATTCGGTCGGCGCGTTGAAAAAGTAGCGCGCAACGACTTCCCACACCAGCGACAGCACCATCGGCACAATGAGCCACGCAACCGCTTTGCCCACGAAGCGCGTCACTGCGTCGAGCGCTGAGAGGATGTGCAATTCGCGACGCATGATTACGTTTTCAAATAGTGCGAGTGCGTGGCGGGCATGCGAGGCGGCGCTGATGCGCTAGGCGCGGTTCCAGCGTATGGAGCGCAGCGGCCGGCCAGTCAGACGCCGGCCCGCACGGATTCACTTTTTCGGTTGTGCAGCGAGCGCGGCGTTTCCGAGGTTGCTGTACAGGTCGAGGATCTTGGTCCAGTACGGCACGACCGTAACGGCGAAGGTGCGCTGCGAGTCGAGCACCTGCTTAAAGAACGCGTCCTTCGCCGAATAGCGGTCGAGCACGACGTTGGTCGCGCGCACGAACTCAGGGAAAAAATCCTTTGGCGTGTCGTGGATCTGCACCTTGAACTCGTTGCGCAGCTTCACGACCGCCTGCGCATTGCGGTAAACGTTGTACGTGTAGGTCTCGGTCATCGAAGCCATCGCGGCGGTGCGGATGATTTCCTGCAGGTCAGGCGAGAGCTTGTTCCACACAGTCTTGTTGATCAGCACCTCGCCAATGTCGGTCGACTGGTGCAGGCCCTGCAGGTAGTAGTGCTTCCAGACCGTATGAAGTCCAAGGTTCATGTCGTCCGCGGGGCCGATCCATTCCGCCGCATCGATCACGCCACGTTGTGCAGCGGGCACGATTTCACCACCTGGCAGCGCCACCGCAGAGACACCCATCTCTCTGAATATCTCGCCGGTGATGCCCGGTGGCGCGCGGTACTTCATCTTCTTGAAGTCGGCGGTCGAATTGATTGGCGTCTTGAACCAGCCGAGCGGGTCGGGGCCCATGGGCTGAACGAACAACGGCTCAACATTGACCTTCAGAATGTCGCTGTATAGCTTGCGGTATAGATCGTAACCGCCGCCTTCAAAGATCCATGCAATGTGCGACAACTGATCAAGACCGACACCTGCGCCCGCCATCGGGTTGCTAAACAAGCCCGCCGCTGGGTGTTTGCCCGACCAGTAGTGTGTCCATGCGTAGCCGCCCTCGACAATACCTTTGTCGACTGCATCGAGAATCTCGAACGCGGGCACGATGGCGCCGTCCGGCAGCATTTCCATCTTCACGCGGCCGGCGGACATGCGGTCGACGCGTTCGCCCATCTTCTTCAACAGCTCGAAGTAGATACTGGCGGAGGGAACCGCGGTCTGGATACGCATCCGGACCGGCACCTGCGCGGTTTGTGCGTGCGCCGACGCACATGCGAATGCAGCAACGACCACTGCGCCCACGATGTGGGATAACCTTTCTAACGTCATCTTGTCTCCTCCGTGAGACCCGCGGCGTGTTGGCAGCGGAAGCAATGAACTTCGTGGACGGTCTGTGACGTGTCTTTCGCCCGCTTGTGCGTTTGACTATAGACAGCAGGGTTGCAATTGACAACAGAAATACCGACTGATGCCTCATACGACTATGTAATCGTCGGCGCGGGCTCGGCCGGTTGCGTCCTGGCGTCGAGGCTCTCCGAAGACCTGGCGACACGTGTCCTACTGCTCGAAGCGGGGCCGCCCGATCGTTCGATCTGGATTCATTTGCCCATCGGCTACGGCAAAACGATGTGGGACAAACGCTACAACTGGTGCTTCCATACCGACCCCGAGCCGAACATGAACGGCCGCCGTCTCTACTGGCCACGCGGCAAGACGCTCGGTGGCTCGAGCGCCATCAACGGTCTTATCTACATTCGCGGGCAGCGGGAGGACTACGATCACTGGCGCGCGTTGGGCAACGCCGGCTGGGGCTATGACGATGTGCTGCCGTACTTCATCCGCAGTGAATGCAACGAACGTGGAGGGAGCCCTTTTCATGGTGGCGACGGTCCCTTGCGCGTATCGAACATTGCGCATCGGCACGCTCTGATCGATGCGTTTATCGACGGTGCGGCATCGCTCGGCGTACCGCGCAACGATGATTTCAACGGAATGACGCAGCAAGGAGCCGGTTACTTTCAGCTAACGACTCACAAAGGCTTGCGCAGCAGCGCAGCGACTGCCTATCTAAAGCCGGCGCGCCACCGGCCCAACCTGCGCATCGAAACCGGCGCGTACACCACGAAACTATTGCTCGATGGGCGGCGCGCCACCGGTGTCAGTTACGTACAGAACGGTCGCAGTCTCCAGGCACATTCCACGGGCGAGGTTTTGCTGGCGGCAGGTGCGATCCAATCACCGCAGCTGCTGCAGCTATCAGGAATCGGCCCGTCGGCGCTGCTCGCGTTGCATGGCATTGACGTTGTGCACGATCTGCCGGGAGTCGGTGAAAACTTGCAGGACCACCTGCAGATTCGACTGACCTACGAATGTACACAGCCAATCACCACCAACGACGAACTGCGGTCGCTCGTCGGGCGCATCAAGATCGGTCTGCAGTGGCTTATCGCAAGGCGCGGCCCGCTGGCGGTCGGCATCAATCAGGGGGGCTGCTTCATGCGCGCGCTGTCCGACGCGGCAACGCCGGACATCCAATTCCATGTCGCCACGCTGTCGGCCGATATGGCGGGCGGTGCCGTGCATCCGTTCTCAGGATTCACATTATCGATTTGCCCGCTGCGGCCGGCGTCACGCGGACGCGTTGCGATCCGATCGCGCGACCCGATGCAACCGCCGTCAATGCAGCCCCATTATCTAACCGAAGAACTCGATTGCAGGACAACGGTGGCGGGTATGCGCGCGGCGCGCGCGATCGCGCAATCCGGACCGATGCGGCCATTCGTGCGACGCGAAGTCAAACCTGGTCCAGAAGCCACCAGCGACGCGGCGCTGTTGGAATTTGCGCGCAACAATGGCGCGACGATCTTTCACCCATCGTGTACATGCAAGATGGGCAGTGACCCGCTGGCAGTCGTCGACGCGCGCCTGCGAGTGCATGGGATTGGAGGTCTGCGAGTGGTTGACTGCTCGATTATGCCGGTGCTAATCAGCGGCAACACCAATGCACCGGTGATGATGATTGCTGAGAAGGCGGTCGACATGATTCGCGAGGATGCGCAGCGCCCGCCGAGTTGAGCTCATAGGACAGAACGCTAACCAGGCATCGATGGCCACTTCTCGCCCACCGTTCACGATCTATCCCGCGCGTCACATCCTGACGATGGACCGCACGCTTCCCGACGCTGACGCAGTCGCGGTGCTCGACGGACGCGTCCTTGGCGTGGGCGATATAGCAACATTGGCAAATTGGGGAACGCACCACATCGACAATCGTTACGCCGATCGGGTCCTGATGCCCGGTCTCATCGAAGGTCACAGCCATCTGCTCGAAGGCGGTATCTGGGATCACCCCCACGTCGGTTTCTATCAGCGCCGTTCACCCGATGGTTCCATATGGCCCGCACTGCGCAGCATCGATGCCGTCGTCGAGCGATTGCGGCAGGCGGACGCCGACCTGCGCGATACCGACGCGCCGCTGGTCGCATGGGGATTCGATCCGATTCTGTTTCGCGGCCCGCGCATGGTGGCGGCTGATCTCGATCGAGTTTCCAGGCAGCGACCAATCGCAGTCATTCACTCGAATTTTCACGTGCTGAACGCAAACTCGGCGATGCTGCAGCGAGTGGGCATCACGCGCGACACCGACGTCGAAGGAATCGTGCGTGACGCTCGCGGAGAGCCCACGGGCGAGCTTGCCGAAATGGCGGCGATGTTCCCGGTGTTTCAATGTGTCGGTGACCCGTTTCGCTGCGGACGCACGGAGCGCGCGGCTTGGAACTACGCGCGTCTCGCACAGGCCGCTGGAGTGACGACGGCGACGGACCTGACCAACGATCTGTCGGACGAGAGCGTCGGCAGCCTGCAGACCGCAACGACGCGCGAAGACTTTCCGTTGCGTATCGTGGCTGCGTTCTTCGGTCTCGGCGTCGACCCGCGGGTCGGCATCGAGCAGGTGCGCTCACGGCAGCGGCTCAACCACGCGAAGCTGCGCTTCGGTCCCGTGAAGCTGATGACCGACGGCTCGATCCAAGCCTTCACGGCGCGCGTCAAATGGCCGGGCTACTTTGATGGACATCCGAACGGAATCTGGAACACTGCGCCCACACAACTGCACGACGTTGTGGCTGCCTATCACGAAGCCGGATTACAGCTTCATATCCACGTCAATGGCGACGAGGCCTCCGAGGTCGCCATTGCCGCGCTTGGCGCCGCGCTCGCGCGTAAGCCTCGTCCCGATCACCGCCACACGCTGCAGCATCTGCAGATGGCGGACGAGGCGCAGTTCCGCCGCATTCGCGCGCTGAACTTGTGCGTGAACCTCTTTGCCAATCACATCTTCTACTGGGGCGACATCCATCACGACGTGACAATGGGCCCCGAGCGTGCGCATCGCATGGATGCGGCTGGAAGCGCCCTGGCGCACGGCATTCCGTTCAGCTTTCATTCCGATGCGCCGATTACTCCGATGGCGCCACTTTTTACCGCCTGGTGTGCCGTCAACCGCATCACCGCCGCGGGCCGTGTGCTGGGACCGAATCAACGCATCGGCGTTTCAGATGCACTGCGCGCGGTCACACTCGGATCGGCGTACACGCTGCACCTCGACGACGAAGTCGGCAGTATCGAAGTCGGCAAGCGAGCGGACTTTGCGGTTCTCGCCGACGATCCGCTCGAACTGCCGCCCGAAGCGCTGAAGGATGTGCGGGTCGTAGGCACGATGGTCGGCGGCGTGCCTTTCGAGCCGCCCGCAAGAACGTAATCGGCTCGGAACTCCGCGTGTCTCGGCTGCACGATTTGCCGTTAACCGTCATCGGCGGCTTCCTTGGCGCCGGCAAGACCACTCTGCTGAATGCGTTGCTGGTGCAGGCCGAAGGCCGTCGCATCGCCGTGCTGGTCAACGACTTTGGCGATCTGCAGATCGATGCAGCACTGATCGCACAGCGCAGCGCTACCACGATCGGCCTGCGCAATGGTTGTGTGTGCTGCTCTCTGGCCGGCGGCCTGGTCAACGCGTTCTCGGAGGTGCTTGCGCTGGATCCACGCCCGGATCATGTCGTCGTCGAAGCCAGCGGTGTCAGCGATCCGCGGCGCATCGCACAGGTCGCGCGGGTCGGTGCAGGCTTTTCTTCGGAGGCTACGCTCGTGGTTGTGGCTGCCGATCAGATCGAAGCGCTTGCGCAAGATCGCTATGTCGGAGACACGGTCATCGCGCAGCTCGCGGCGGCGGATCTTCTGATATTGAACAAGGTGGATCTCGTCGACGAGGCACGCAAGCAGCAGGTGCGCGAATGGCTGCAAACGCAGGCATCGGCGGCCGCGCTGATTGAGGCACACCACGCCGAAGTGCCGATCGAAATCGTGCTCGGTCCGATGCAGGCGAACCGGGAACACGAAGCCGGACCGCGCGCAGGAAGCGCATCGCCGCAGTTGCTGCGTCCAGATTCGTCACCGCGACGTCCCTTGCTCGGCGTGCACGAAATCGATCACACCACTCGCTTCGCAACGCGCATCTTCCGTTGCGCCACGCCGATCGACGAGAAGATGCTGCGCGAAGCACTCGATCAGCTTCCGCCAGGCGTTGTTCGTCTGAAAGGTTTCGTGCATCTGGATTCGAACCCTCAGCGGCTGCGCCTGGTGCAGGGCGTCGGCACGCGCTGGACGATCAGCGATGCCGACTCCGATGTCGAACGGGGAGGGTGTGCGCTTGTGATGATCGGCGCGAAGGAGTTGCTTACCGATCAAGACTTCTCGAGAATCCGTCAGTTGTTCAACGAGCCGCAGGGCTGACGAACTGCCCCACGTCAGGCGCCGGCGCACGCCCGACTGCCTCGTCCACCGCTCTGGCAACCTCGAGCAAGTGCGCATCGTCGCCTGGCGCACAGCACAGTTGCAGCCCGACCGGCAGCGTTCCACACAGATGATGGATCGGCAATGAAACGCCGCACTGCGCGAACATGTTCCCGGGCTGCGTGTTCTGCGTGTTAAGCCGGTTCCACGCGGCGGCTTTTTCCACCGTGTCGAAGTCCGCCACGGGACCTGGGACGACCGCCACGGTGGGCGTGATCCATGCATCGAGGCCTCGCATCCGCTCGCGCATCAGTGCGACCAGCTGCACGCGCCGTTTTTCGTAGCGCAGGTACTCGTCCGCAGTGACGTCCAGACCTACACTCGCGCGCGCCTGCACCACAGGATCCATGTCTTTCTTGTTGGCAACGAAGCGCTCGCGGCCGAAAAATGCAAGCCATTCTGCAGGCAGCAGGCGCGCGAACAATGCGTCACGCTCGCGTGCCTCGGGAACGCCAGTCGGCACCAGGCGTACGCCGCACGAGCGCAGGCGCGCCACTGCTTCGTCGAAACACGTCCGCACATCGCGATCGATATTGTCGAAGTAGTGCTCGGTCGGAACACCCAGCACAAGCTGATCGATCAGGCGCGGCCGCTTGCACTCTTGCCCGCGCATGGCTGCTTCGACGAACGCAGCGTCGGCGGCGCTGTTGGTGAACACGCCCAGACTGTCCATGTTCTTCGACAGCGGAAATACACCTTCTACCGGCCAGTGGTCGGTGCTCGCCTTGTACCCGACAACTCCACACAGCGCGGCCGGCCAGCGCACCGAGCCACCGGTGTCGCTGCCGAATGTCATCGCCGCCAGTCCCGCCGCCATCGCGACTGCGGAGCCGTGACTCGAGCCCCCCGTCATTCGCGCAACCTCGGAATCACACGGGTTCCACGGCAGGCGATGCGTCAGATTGATGCCGCCCATCGCGAATTCGGTGGTAGTCGTCTTGCCGAGCACGACGCATCCTGCGCGCAGCAAAGTGGTGACGAAGGGGCCCTGGGGCGGCACGAGATCACTGACATCGACACGGCTGCCGGCCTTCGTCGGCATGCCGTGAACACTGAACAAATCCTTCAGCGCGATCGGCAGGCCCATTAACGGGCCGAGATCGATTCCTGTAGCGCGCATTGCATCGACCGCCGCAGCGCGAGCGAGCGCACCCCCGTGATCGATGAAACAGTAGGCCGCCAGTTTCGGCTGCAGCGCATCGATTCGGGCAAGGATGGCCTCGGTCACATCGCGCGAGCGAATTTGTCCCGCGCGAAAGGCAGTCGCGAACGACTCCAGGGCCATGTCACCGAACGGAAACGCGGGCAGCTTCATGACGTCATCGTGCGCGCGCGACGCTCGCTCCATGCGCGCCCCGGCACCGCTGCAAATAGTTCGCGCGTATACGCATGGCGCGGCTGCGCGAAGACATCCTTGGTCGTACCCATCTCGACGATCTCGCCATAGCGCATCACCGCAATCGAGTCGCACACTTGCGCGGCGACGCGCAGATCGTGCGTGATGAAGAGCATCGTGAGTCCGAGCCGCTGGCGGATATCGGCAAGAAGCCGCAGCACCTGCTCCTGCACCGAGACGTCGAGCGCCGAAACCGGCTCGTCAGCGACCAGGATCTCGGGGTCGAGCGCGAGCGCGCGCGCAAGTCCGATCCGCTGGCGCTGACCGCCGGAGAACTCGTGCGGGTAGCGGTCTGAGGCGCGCGCATCGAGTCCGACCAGCTCGAGCAACTCGCGCGCGCGTTGCATGGCCTTGCCCGCAGGCATGCCGTGCACGATCGGGCCTTCTGCAATGAGTTTGCCCACGGTGCAGCGCGGATCGAGCGAGCTGTAGGGATCCTGGAACACCATCTGAATACGTTTCCTGACCGGCCGCAGCGCCGCTTGCGACAGAGATGCAAAATCAACGTTGCCGATCCGAATCTCTCCCGCGTCGGGCTCGACCAGGCGCGTGACACAACGCGCAACGGTGGATTTACCGGAGCCCGATTCGCCGACGATCCCTAGCGTCTCGCCGCGGCGGATCTCGAAGCCCACCGCTTTCGCTGCGTGAACCGACCTGCTGGCGCTCCCGAAGAAACCTCGACGCGATCGATAGTTCTTCTGCAGCCCTGCAACTCGCAGCGCGACCGGTTCGCGCGAGAAATCCTGGTTGCGCGCAGCCGGAACGAGATCCGGTACTGCTGCGAGCAACATCCGTGTGTAATCCTCGCGCGGGGCCTCCAGGATGTCTGTCGCGGCGCCCTGTTCGACCACGCGGCCGTGCTGCATCACCACGACGCGGTGCGCGATCTCCGCCACCACGCCGAAATCGTGCGTGATGAAGAGCACGCCCATGTGGCGCGCTCGCTGCACTTCACGGATCAGCGCCAGGATTTGTGCCTGCGTGGTGACATCCAGAGCGGTCGTCGGCTCGTCCGCAATCAGCACGTCGGGCTCGAGCATCAGCGCCATCGCGATCATCGCGCGCTGGCGCTGTCCGCCGGAAACCTGATGCGGATACGCGCCGTAGATCGCCGGTGGATCGGGCAGATGAACTGAGGCGAGCATGTCGAGCACGCGCTGGCGGCGCGGCTCAAGTGCCCGCGGCTGATGAATCTCGATCGCTTCTTCGATCTGCCGTCCGATGGTCAGCAACGGGTTCAACGCTGTCATCGGTTCCTGGAAAATCATCGCGAGGCGGCTGCCGCGCAACTCGCGCAGCCGCTCCTCTTTGGCGGCCAGCAGGTCTTCGGCGCGGAACAGAATGCGGCCTGCACTGGGATGCACGTGCCGGGAAGGAAAGAGTCCCAGCACGGCACGCGCCATCACCGATTTACCTGAGCCCGATTCACCGACGATGCAGACGATCTCATCACGTCCCAGTGTGACCGACACGTTCTCCACTGCATGCGGCCGTTCTGCCCACGAGGGCAAATCGATCGTCAGGTTCTCGATGGAGAGCACCGTTTCGGCGGTCTTCGAGGGGACCGGACTACTCGAGCCGCGCGCGCTCATGCAGTTCGCAAGCGCGGATTGAGCGCATCGTTGAGTCCCTCGCCCACCAGGTTGATTGCCATCACCGTGACGAGGATCGCGATACCCGGAATCGTGCAGACCCACCAGGCAGTGCGCAGTACCGTGCGGCCGGCACCGATGATGAAGCCCCAGCTCATCGTATTGGGATCGGACAGGCCGAGGAAGGACAGTCCGGACTCGATCAGGATCGCGGTGGCGACCATCAGCGAGCCGGTGACGATGATCGCGGAAAGGGTATTGGGGAGAATGTGCAGAAGAATGATGCGGGCATTACTCATTCCCATCGAGACGCAGGCGAGGACGAACTCGCGGCTGCGCATCGACAGGAACTCCCCGCGCACGAGCCGCGCCATCGGCGGCCATGAAACAACCGCTATTGCGATGATCACGTTGCGGATCGACGGCGTCAGCACCGCTACCAGCAGGATCGCAAACAGGAAGAACGGAATCGTCTGAAAGATCTCGGTGAAGCGCATCAGCAGCGCGTCCGCCCGCCCGCCGTAGTAGCCCGCAAGGCCACCAATCGTCGCTCCGACCAGCACCGCAATCACAGTTGCCACAAGACCGATCATCAGCGTCGTGCGAGCGCCGTGAAGGACGGCTGCGGTGACGTCGCGCCCCAGCTGATCGGTGCCGAAGAGCGTGTCGGTCAATGGGCCCTGAAAGGGCTTGCCCGCCATCGCAAACGGACTCGTCGGATAGAGCCACGGTGCAAGCAGCGCGATCGCCGCAACCAGGACGAGTATGACGAAACCGGCAACCGCGGGTCCGTTGCGAAAGAAGCGCCGCGCGAAGCCCTGCATATTATCGAAGGGCCACTATCGCAACTCGATACGGGGGTCGAGCAGCGTGTACAGCAGATCGACCGCGAGGTTGACGAGCACGACCAGGCACGCGGAAATGAAGAAGATCCCGAGCAGCAGGTTGAGGTCGCGCGCGAACAGCGACTCGTAGGCGAGCAGCCCGAGTCCAGGCCACGCAAAGACAGTCTCGACCACGACGGCACCCCCCAGCAGTGCACCCACCTGAACACCTGCCATCGTCAGAACAGGCAACGCCGCGTTGCGCAGCACGTGTCGCCGCGCGATCTGCCGCTCGGACAGGCCCTTCGCGCGTGCGGTGATCACGTAATCCATCGTGTACTGGTCGAGCACGCAGGCGCGCATCAGCCGCGTGTAGAGCGCGAGGTAGAACAGCGTCAAAGTGACGGCCGGCAGGACCAGATGGTGGGCCACGTCGACGACGTGAGGCCAGCCTTCCTTGAATGCAGCGACCTCCTCGTATCCGCTGGTGGGAAACCAGCCGAGCCGGATCGAAAAGACCACGATGAACATCAGGCCCGCCCAGAACACCGGCGTCGCGTACGCGAGCACGGCGAGCATCGAGATCACGCCATCCTTCCAGCGATTCAGATTGCGGGCAGCGATCGCGCCGAGAAGGATGCCGAAGGTCACGGCGAGAACGAATACGCTCACCATCAGCAGCAGCGTTGGCCCGAGGCGCGTGAGAATCAGCTGCGAAACGGGCATTCCATGCCGGAACGAATAGCCGAGATCTAACGTCACCACCTGGCGCAGGTAGACAAGGAGCTGGACGTGGGTTGGCTTGTCGAGCCCGAACTTCTGTCGCAATTGCGCCATGTATTCGGGCGTGGCCGAGCCCGCCTCGCCTGCCAGCACGTCCGCGGCATCGCCCGGCGCAAGATGCAGCAGCGCGAAATTAAGCAGGACGATCGTCAGCAGCGTCGGGATGGCGAGTGCCAGCCGGCGCCCGACGTAAGCGAATCCCTTGGGCGACAACGCGCGTCTACTTCGCGAGCCAGGCTTGGTCGAACGACGAGTACAGCCCGAGCGGACTCACCAGCCAGCCTTGCAGCCGCTTGTTGGTCACCGTGACGAAATCGAGCTCCATCACGAACACGATCGGGCTTGCCTCGACCACCTTTTTCTGCATCTCGTGATACAAAGCAGCGCGCTTCTTCGGATCGGGTTCGATGGTCGCCTGGTCCATTAGCTTGTCGGTTTCCGGCGAGCTCCAGCGCGTACCGTTCACGAATACCGTTCCGGGCTTGATCAGCTTCGAGTGGTATAGCCGGTGCACGCCGATCACCGGATCGGCCAGCGTCTGGATCCAGTTGCTGGTCAACTCGTAATCGTAGTTCGTGTACACGCGACGCAACCAGGTGGGGACGTCCTCATAGCGCAGGTTCACCTTGATGCCGAGCTTGCCGAGCTGTTGCTGCAAGTATTCGCCGAAGCGCCGCCACTCCTCGCCATAGGGCGTGATGTCGTGCGTGATCTCGAAGCGGGTGCCGTCGGCGCCTCGCTTATAGCCCGCCTCGTCGAGCAGCTTGTTGCCGACGGCAATCCCGTCGGGCACGTTGTAGTTCAGCACGTCGCCGGTCCACAGGTTGGTCGCCTTGAAGTTCGAGCTGATGGGTCCGGTGGCCGGACGACCGAATCCGAACCAGATGTTGTCGATGATGAACTTGCGGTCGATCGCATACGCGATGGCCTGGCGGACCTTGGCATTGTCGAACGGCTTCTTCTGCGTGTTGATGTCGAGCTCGACAATCGGCGACTGCATTTCGTAGCCGCGTGTGGTGACCGCGATGTGCGGCAGAGTCTGCAAACGTTTTACATCCAGCGGCAGGATGGCACTGAAGCCGCCGATCTGCACTTCCTGCGTTTCCATTGCAGCCGCGCGGGTTGCGCCATCGGCGATGAAGCGCGCCACGATGCGATCGAGATACGGTCTGCCCTTGCGCCAGTAGTCGGCGTTGCGGTCGAATCGCATGTACTGGCCTTTTTGCCACTCCACGAACTTGAACGGACCGGTGCCGACCGGCTTGTTCGCGTTGGGATGGTTGGCGATGTCACCGGTGCCGAACACGTGCTTCGGCAGCATCGGTGATTCGTAGCCCGAGAGCGCCATCAACATGTACGGCGCCGGCTCGGACAGGCGAAAGATGGCCGTGCTCGCATCGGGCGTGTCGATCGCATCGACTGCGCGAAATGTGTTGACGCCGCGCGGATGTACCTTCCTGAGCACGTCGAGAATCGAAAACTTGACGTCCTCGCTCGTGAACGGTTGCCCATCGTGGAACTTGACACCCGACTGCAGTTTGAACGTGATCGTCTTGCCGTCCGGGCTGACCGTCCATGACTGCGCCAACCCTGGGACCGGGCGCAGGTTGAAATCGTATTCGAGTAGCCCCTCGTAGACCTTGGTCGCGACCTGACCGATAGGGCCCGAGGTGCTTTGGTACGAAGCAAGCGTCGGCGGCTCCGGTTGGACCACCATCACGAGCGTGCCGCCGCTCTGCGGGGTGCCTTGCGCCAGCGACGGCGCAGGAACAAGAGCCGCGATGATGATTGCAGCAACGGCGAGCGAACGTTCGATATGTCGCAGAGCTTGCATGCGTGTCTCCTTGGTCTTCGGCGACGCTCGGATGAACGTCCGCGCCTCCCGGGCCGCCTGCAATGCTATTGCAAGCGCGGGGGCTTGAGAAGCTTCTCTGTGAGGTCACCTGTCGCGCACGAGTGTAGGATGGAAATCTGCCTTGCATCCCCAGCCGCAGCACCGAGGAGACCACAATGGGCCACGCCGAAATGAAGCTCCAGGACGCGCCACACGCGAGAACGATCTCGATGGACGAGTACTGGATGCCGTTTACGCCGAACCGCGATTTCAAACACGAGCCAAAGATGGTAGTGCGGGCGGAAGGCATGTACGTGTGGAACGAACGCGGCGACCGCCTGATCGACGCGTCGTCGGGTTTGTTCTGCGTCAACGCGGGACACTGCCGCAAGGAGATTGCGCAGGCGGTCGGCGCGCAGCTTAACGAGCTTGATTTCATCGCGCCGTTTACGCGTGGCCATCCGAAGCAGTTCGAACTCGCAAGCCGCGTCGCTGCGATGACGCCGGGCGATCTGAACCGCATTTTCTTCACCAACTCCGGCTCTGAAGCCGTTGACACGGCGATGAAGGTCGCGCTCGCCTATTGGCAGGCGAAAGGGCAGGGCGGCCGCACGATGTTCATTTCACGCGAGCGTGCTTATCACGGCGTGAACTTCGGCGGCATCTCGCTCGCCGGCATCGCGAACAACCGGCGCCGCTTCGGTCCGATGTTGCCCGGCATTGCGCACATGCGGCATACGCATATCAAGGAAAACTTGTTTGAGCCGGGCGAGGGCACCAACGGCGTCGAGCTGGCCGAGGATCTGGTGCGCTTCATCAATCTGTACGGCGCGGAGAACATCGCGGCGTGCTTCGTCGAGCCGATCGCAGGCTCGACCGGGTGTCTCGTGCCTCCTAAAGGCTACCTGAAGCGGCTGCGCGAAATCTGCGATGCGAATTCAATTCTGCTGGTATTCGATGAGGTGATCACCGGTTTCGGACGCACCGGACAGAATTTCGCGGCGCAAAGCTTCGGTGTAACACCCGACTTGATGACGATGGCCAAGGGGATTACAAACGGAGCACAACCCATGGGGGCGGTCGCGATCAGCGAGCGCATTCACGACACGATCTTCAATGCAGCTCCGGAGGGCGGCATCGAGTTTTTCCACGGTTACACCTATTCGGGGCATCCGGCGGCGTGCGCCGCCGGGCTGGCGACGCTTGATATCTACCAGCGCGACGGTCTGTTCGAGCGCGGCCGTGAACTGTCGCCGTACTTTCTGCAGGGTCTGTTCTCGCTGCGCGATGTGCCGGTCGTTTCAGACATTCGCGGTTATGGAATGTTCGGTGCGATCGACGTGCAGACCGAAGGTATGCCGGGCAAGCGCGGCCACGCGTTGCAAAAGAAGCTGTTCGACAATGGGCTGCACCTGAAGGCAACCGGTGACTGCGCCATCGTGGCACCACCGCTGATCGCGGAGCGCGCGCATGTCGACAGCATGGTCGAAATCCTGCGACGCACGCTGAAATCGATTTGAGTTTCGCTGTTGTTTCTCCAAGGGGGTTCGAATGAAGGGCTTGATCTCAAGTTTGTTATCGACAGTGGCAGGATTGGCGGTGTCGACCGTGGCGATTGCACAGACGAAAGAGGTGACGATCGGCTACCAGGACATGGTGGTGCCTTACCGGGCAGCGCAGGAGGCGAAGGAACTCGAGAAAGCGACGGGTTACAAGATCAACTGGAAGCAGTTCGGCGGCGGCGGCGAGGTGATCAAGGCGATGGCCTCGGGCGCCGTACAAATCGGCGAAGTCGGCTCCGCGGGAATCGCCGCCGCGGTGTCGCGCGGAGAGCCGCTCGAAATCTTCTGGATCCTCGACGATATCGGTAGCGCGGAGGCGCTGGTCGTCAAGAACAGTTCGGGCATCAAGACGCTTGCCGATCTTAAGGGGAAGAAGATCGCAATGCCGTTCAACTCGACCACGCACTTTCATACGATGGTTGCGCTCGAACAGGCGAAAATCAACCCGGCCGATGTGCAGATACTGAACATGCGTCCGCCGGAAGTTCGCGCAGCCTGGCAGCGCGGCGACATCGACGCTACGTTTATTTGGGATCCGGTGCTGGCCGAAGCGAAGAAAGACGGCACGGTGATTCTGACGTCGGGGAAGATCTCCGCCGATACCGGTAAGGCGACCTTCGATGGTTATGTCGTCAATCGCGATTGGGCCAAGGCCAACAAGGACTTCATGGTCAAGTTCGTCAAAGTACTGGCCGGGTCTGACGACAAGTACCGCAAGAACAAGGCGACGTTCGCGAAGGACTCGGCGGACACGAAGGCGATCGCCAAGTGGTCGGGTGCGAAGCCTGAGGACGTACCGGCGAGCATGTCGCTGTATGCGTTCCCAACGGCCCAGGACCAGGCGACCAAGTGGCTCGGCGGCGGCAAAGACTCGATCGCTGCCAAGGCGCTTGCCGCGACCGCTGATTTCCAGCTGTCACAGAAGCAGATCGAGAAAAAGTTGCCGGACTATTCAGGCGCAGTAAACCCGTCGTACGTGCAGGAAGCGATGAAATAGAGGGTCCGCTGAGCAAGCTCGAAGTCCGGCATTTGTCTGTCCATTACACCGGCCGCCATGGGGCGGCCGGCACGCACGCACTGTCGGATATCAATCTCGCACTCGATCCCGGGGACTTTGTCGTAGCGCTCGGTGCGTCCGGGTGCGGCAAGACAACGCTGCTCTCCTGCATCGCCGGGTTCATGCCGTTCTCGTCGGGCGAGATTGTGCTCGACGGCAAGGCGGTGACAGGCCCCGGTGCGGAGCGCGGAGTCGTGTTTCAAAAACACGCATTGATGCCGTGGCTCGACGTCGTCCAGAACGTCGAGTTCGGTCTGAAGATGCGCCGCGTCGATAGATCCGCGCGCCGGGAAATCGCGCTCGAAAAACTGGCGGCGGTTGGCCTGGAGAAGTTTGCTTCTTCGCCGGTCTATCAGATCTCGGGCGGCATGCAGCAGCGAGTCGGTCTCGCACGCTCGCTCGCCAGTGATCCGGAAGTGATGCTGATGGACGAGCCGTTGGGGGCGCTTGACTCGCTGACGCGCGAGCAGCAGCAGGAGCTGATCCTCGAGTTGTGGTGGAAGACGCAGAAAATGTTTTTCTTCATTACGCACAGCGTCGAGGAAGCGCTGTTTCTGGCAACCGAACTGGTGGTGATGACCCCATCGCCGGGTCGCATCGCGCACCGTTATCGCCTCGACTTCGGGCGCCGCTTCATCGAATGCCGTGACGCACGCGCGGTAAAGTCCGACCCGGAGTTCATTCGAATTCGCGAGGAAGTCCTGCAGCTGATCCACTCGGCGCCTCAACTGCGCGAAGCGGCCTGATCGAGCGGATGAGCGCGCCCGTTGTCCAGCTAACCCCGAACGCGGCGGCGACGCCAGCTGACGCACGGGCGAGTGCGACGCCGGTGCGCCAAGTCAACGGATACAGCGTACCCGGCGAAGGCTCCAGCACAACGATCGCAGTCGTCACCGTCGTCGCTCTGCTGGCGCTTTGGTGGATAGCGACGCATAACGGCTGGATCCGCGACCTGTTTCTGCCGACGCCGGAACGAATCATCACCAGCTTCGCCGAGGCGTGGAAGGGCGAGATCCAAGGCGGGCGGCCGCTGCCCGAGCATTTTGGGTGGAGCATGTTTCGCGTTTTTACCGCGTTCGCGCTCGCGTGTTTGACTGCGATCCCGGTCGGCATCGCGATGGGTGTTTCGCGCATTGCGCGCGGCATCTTCGATCCCCCGGTGGAGTTTTACCGTCCGCTGCCGCCGCTGGCGTATCTGCCGCTGATCGTCATCTGGTTCGGCATCGAGGAGACCGCCAAGGTGGTGCTGATCTACCTTGCCTGCTTTGCGCCGCTGGCGATGGCGGCGCGCGCGGGAGTGAAGAGCGTGATGATCGAGCAGATCAACGCGGCGTATTCACTGGGCGCTTCGAAGTGGCAGGTCATCCGGCACGTGATCATTCCGGCCGCGCTGCCCGAGATCTTTACCGGCATGCGAATCGCCATCGGCTTTGGGTGGACGACGCTGGTTGCCGCCGAAATGGTGGCCGCCAACGCCGGCCTCGGCCAGATGGTGTTGAACGCGTCCAACTTTCTGCGCACCGATGTCGTCATCATGGGTATCTTTGTGATCGGCATCGTTGCCTACACGTTCGACCTGCTGATGCGCTACATCGAGCGGGCTGTCGTCCCGTGGAAGGGTCGCGGGTAGCGCAGGTTGCGCTCCGTTACGATAACCAACCCTTAGCGATGAGGTAGGCAATGATTCATTTCGTGGTGCACGACGAGCACGATTCGGTCGGCGTTGTGGTTGTCGAAGGGGTGCGTGCCGGCGATCAGTTGACCGGCTGGATCATGGATCAGGACAAGACACTCGATACCAAGGTCCTGAACGATGTTCCGATCGGACACAAGATCGCGATCCGCGATCTGAAGAACAACGATACGGTGATCAAGTACGGCACCGATATTGGCCGCACGATTGCGCCGATCAAGGTCGGCGAACATTTGCACGTGCATAACGTCAAGACCAAGCGATGGTGAGGTTGATGCAAAAGTCGTTTCAGGGATACCGTCGAAAAAACGGCCGCACCGGCGTGCGCAACCACGTGATCGTCCTGCCGGTGGACGATTTATCAAATGCGGCGTCGGTGGCCGTCGCCAACCACATCAAAGGTGCGATGGCATTGCCGCATCCGTACGGCAGGCTGCAGTTCGGCGCCGATCTCGAGCTGCACTTTCGCACGCTGATCGGCACCGGCAGCAACCCGAACGTCGCCGCGGTGGTGGTGATCGGCATTGAGGACCAGTGGACGCAGAAAATCGTCGACGGCATCGCGGCCACTGGCAAACCGGTGATCGGCTTCGGCATCGAGCAGCACGGCGATCACGACACGATCATGCGGGCGTCGAAAGCAGCGCGCGAATACGTGCAGTGGGCCAGCGAGCTGAAGCGCGAAGAATGCGCGATCGACAGCCTGTGGGTGTCGACCAAGTGCGGCGAATCGGACACCACCTCGGGCTGCGGCGCCAATCCTACGGTCGGCAACGCGTTCGACAAGCTGTATCCGCTGGGCACCACGCTGGTGTTCGGCGAGACCACCGAATTGACCGGCGGTGAGCACCTGGTGGCCGAGCGCTGCCGGACACCCGCGGTGCGCGAGAAGTTCATGCAGTACTTTAACCGCTACCAGCAAGTCATTGATAAAAATAAAACCAGTGACCTATCGGACTCCCAGCCGACCAAGGGCAATATTCTCGGCGGGCTAACCACGATCGAAGAAAAAGCTCTCGGCAACATTCAGAAGATCGGGCGCAAATGCAAGATCGATGGCGTGCTCGACAAGGCCGAAGCGCCGACGGGGCCAGGTCTTTGGTTTATGGATTCCTCTTCGGCAGCTGCCGAAATGGTGACACTGTGCGCGGCATCGGGTTATACGGTGCATTTTTTTCCGACCGGGCAGGGCAATGTGATCGGCAATCCGATCCTGCCGGTGATCAAGCTGTGCGCGAATCCAAGAACGGTGCGCACGATGAGCGAGCACATCGACGTCGATGTCTCAGGACTGCTGCGGCGTGAGATGTCGCCCGACGAAGCCGGCGATGCGCTGCTCGACATGATGTTTCGCACCGCAAACGGACGCCTGACCGCGGCTGAAGCGCTGGGACATCAGGAGTTCGTGCTGACAAGGCTGTACGAGAGCGCGTGATGTCGATGTTGCACGTCTCGGTATGGCGCGGGACGGAGCAGGGCCAATACGTCGACTACGACGTGCCGCGCCAGAAGAGCCAGACGGTGCTCGACGTGGTGACCTACATCCAGCGCAGGCTCGATTCGACGCTGGCGTATCGATACGCGTGCCGGGTCGGGATGTGTGGCTCGTGCTCGATGACGGTCAACGGCGTCGCGCGCTGGACCTGTCGAACGCATGTCAGCGCCGTCGCCGGCGAGGCAGGCATGCTGCAACTCGCGCCGCTGGCGAATCTGCCGGTCGTGCGCGACCTTGCGACCGACATGCGCGAGTTTTTCAACAAGTGGGCGCGCGCGAAAGGCCAGTACACAAGCACGCGCACACGACACGACGACTTCGCGGCCGTGAAACCGGCCAGCAAGCAGGCAAAGGCGTTGCAGGCTGGCATCGAATGTATCGGTTGCGGCGTGTGCTACGCGTCGTGCGACGTGGTCACCTGGCGCAGCGACTATCTGGGTCCGGCAGCGCTGAACCGGGCTTGGACGCTGATCAACGATGTACGTGATGGCGCCCAATCCGAGCGGTTGCGTGCCGTATCAGGCGATGCCGGCTGTCATAGCTGTCATACGCACCTCAGTTGCACCGAGCGGTGCCCGAAGCACATCTCGCCGACGGCGTCGATCGCCGGGCTGAAGCGCGCGAGCGTCGCAGCTGCGTTCAAAGGCGAGCTATGACGCACGAGCGCGGCGAAACGTGGCTGTGGATCGCGCAACGCACTACCGCCGTGGTGCTCGCGCTGTGCGTCGTTGTGCATCTGATCACGATCGTCTACGCCACGCGCGGCGGGCTGTCCGGCGCCGAGATCCTCGGGCGCACGCGCGGCAACGGCGTCTGGTTCGGTTTCTACGCTGTATTCGTGCTGGCAGTCGCGGTGCACGTTCCGATCGGGCTGCGGGCGATTGCCACCGAATGGCTGGGGTGGCAGGGACCAGCCCGCGACGGAGTACTGGCAGCGTTCGGTATCGCGCTTGTCGTTTTGGGATGGGGCGCGGCCTGGGGCCTGTTCCGGTGAGGCGGCCACGGTCAGCGCAACGGCATGCGGCGTACGCCGCATTTCTAGTGCATCGGCTCAGCGGTCTCGCGCTCGCGCTGTTTCTGCCGGTGCACTTCTGGGCGCTCGGTTACGCCTTCCGCGCGGAATCGGAACTCGAAAACTTTCTGCGCTGGACCGACAACCCGATCGTCAAAGCAGCGGAATGGACACTGGTGCTGCTGCTGGCTGCGCACGCAGGCGGCGGGATACGATTGCTCGCGCTCGAATTTCTTCCGTGGCGCGATTGGCAGCAGTCGCTGCTCGCTCTCGCTGCGGCGTTGTCGGTGGTCGTTGGTATGGTGTTCGCTTTAGCGTTGTAATCCGTGGAGGGGCTGATGAAGGTGCGCTTGCTTGTGTTGGCGTTGGGCTCGGTGATGTCGCTCGCATCGATCGCTCAGTCGCCTGCGATCGGGACACGTTCCGCGCAAAAGACAGATTTTCCAACCAAGACGGTACGCATCGTCGTCCCGTTTGCTGCGGGCGGCGCAACCGACATCATCACTCGCATCCTGGCGCAGAAACTGACCGAGCTCTGGGGGCAATCGGTCATAGTCGAGAATCGGGGAGGTGCCGCCGGCAACATCGGCGGCGTTGAAGTATCCAAGTCGGTGCCGGACGGCTACACGCTGTTGATGACGTCCGGCTCGATCGTCACCGCCAATCAGCACATCTATAAGAACATGGGGTTCGACCCGCACAAGGACCTGATGCCGATCACGATGGTCGCCAGTGGCCCGCAGGTCATCGTCGTCAACCCAAGTCTTCCAGTTAACACGCTGAAGGAGCTGATGGAGTTGGCGAAGGCGAAGCCCGGCGCGCTCAACTATGGCCACGCGGGCATCGGCAGCCAGACTCATCTGGCCGCAGAGAACTTTCTGTTTGCCACCGGACTCGATATAAAAAACATCCCATATAAGGGAGAAGGACCAGCGATCACGGATCTGGTGGCCGGCCAGATCAATCTGGCCACTCCCAACCTGGCAGCGGCGATCGGCTTCATTAACGGCGGCAAGCTGCGAGCGCTCGCGGTTACGGGCACGGAGCGCTCGCCGGCGCTGCCCGATGTACCTACCGTTGCCGAGACGGTGCCCGGCTTTGAAAATATCGGCTGGTTCGGATTGATGGCTCCGGCTGGCACGCCGCAACCAGTGATCGATCGCATCTATCGCGACACCATCAAGGCACTCGATTCGACCGACATTCGCGCACGCTTTTTCGTGCAGGGCATGGCGCCGGCGCCGCTGACGCCGAAGGCGTTCGCTGCGCGCATCCAGAGTGAAACAGCACGCTGGGCCAGTGTGGTTCGCGAGCGCAAGATCGCAGTCAATTAGGGATGATCGACTGAATCCTCCTTGACACGCAACGGTTGCGCAATCAAGATATGCGCCATTGCGCATATGCGCATATCGCCCCGTCGTGATGGATCCCGAGCTGGATCGCCTGTTTGAAGTTGTTTCCGGCTATTTCGGGCTGCTTTCAGAGCCGACACGGCTGAAGATCCTGAACGCGATCTGTGAGGGCGAGTTAAGCGTTTCCGAAATTGTCGAGAAGGTCGAATCGACGCAGACGAACGTGTCGCGGCATCTGAACCTGATGTATGGCAAAGGCGTGCTGAAGCGGCGGCGCGACGGTGCGATGACGTTCTACTCGATTGCCGACCCGAATGTGGTGACACTGTGCCGCACCGCTTGCGTGCAGATGGCGAGCCAGTTCGGCGAGAAATCGGTGGCGAACCGCACGCTGAAGCGCTTCATGCGGCGCGCATGAAAGGTCGGAACGCCGGCCGCGTCATTGCCGCGCCAGAAGGGCATCTTTCCGCGGCGATACTGGGCTCCTCTCGGCGCGATTTCCTGCGCCACAGCGCGGCTGCGGGCGCGTGGTTGGCGAGCGCGGGTGCGGCGGCACAGACACCCGATATCACTTTGGTTCCCCCCTGGACGCGCTCACTCGGAGTACCGGTCGTCACCAGCGGCTACGGCATGCCGTCGAAGTACGAAGCTGCCGTTCAACGCCGCCCAAGCCCGGGGTTAACGCCGCAGCCGCAAGCGAGCGTCAGTTTTACTCCGTTGCAGAATCTGTTCGGCATCATCACGCCGAGCGGCGTGCATTTCGAACGGCATCATTCCGGCATGCCGGAGGTCGACCCCGACCGTCACCGACTGATGATCCACGGCCTGGTCGAACGTCCGCTGATGCTGACGATGGACGACGTGATGCGGTTTCCGTCGGTCTCGCGCATTCACTTCATCGAATGCGGCGCGAACGGCGGCATGGAGTGGGGCAACGTCGCCGTGCCGACCGTGCAATACACGCACGGCATGATCGCCTGCAGTGAGTTCACCGGCGTGTTGCTGTCGACATTGCTCGATGAGGTGGGCATCGACCGAGCCAAGGGCAAATTTGTGCTGGCCGAAGGCGCCGACGGCTCGGCGCTGACGCGCACCGTGCCGATGGAGTTCGCGCTGAACGACGTGATGGTGGTTTACGGCCAGAACGGCGAGATGCTGCGGCCCGAGAACGGCTATCCGCTGCGACTGCTGGTGCCCGGCGTACAGGGAGTATCGAGCGTCAAGTGGCTGCGTCGGCTGGAAGTCGGCGACAAAGCGTGGAACACGCGCGAAGAATCGCTGCACTACATCGATCTATTGCCCGACGGCATGCACCGGCAATATTCGGGCGTGCAGGAAGTGAAATCGGTGATCACGACGCCGTCGGGCGGACAGAAGCTGGTGGGTCGTGGCTACTACGAGATCACCGGCCTTGCGTGGTCAGGGCGCGGCAGCGTAAGGCGGGTCGATGTGTCGGTAGACGGCGGACGAAATTGGCAGACTGCGCGCTTGCAGGAGCCGGTGCTGACGAAGGCACTGACGCGATTCCGCTTCGACTGGAATTGGGACGGATCGCCTGCATTGCTGCAGAGCCGGGCGATCGATCAGACCGGCCACGTGCAGCCAAACATTCAGCAACTGCGCGCGGTGCGCGGCGTGCGCTCGATCTATCACAACAACGCAGTGCAGACTTGGCGCGTGCAGCCCGACGGCGAAGTGTGGAATGTTCAGCTTGCATAGCGCGCTGTCCGGGATTGTGCTGGTGGCGGCACTAATGCCCGCCGGCACACAAGCCAAACGCTACGGGCTCGGTCGGGCGCCGACGCCGCAGGAAATCGCTGCGTGGGACATCGACGTTCGGCCGGACGGTCACGGCGTCAGGAAAGGCGCCGGCACCGTTGCCCAGGGACAAAAGATTTACGATGCACAGTGCGCGAGCTGCCATGGCACCTTTGGTGAGAGCAATCGCTACATGCCGATTGCTGGCGGGGTTCGCAAGAACGATCTGACCACCGGCCATGCCTCAATGCTTCTACAGTCCGACGGGCTGCGCACGTTGGGCACGAAACTCAATTACGCGACGACACTGTGGGATTACATTTTCCGAGCGATGCCGTGGACCAACCCTCAATCACTCAGCGTCGACGAAACGTATGCGGTGACCGCGTACGTGCTGCACCTGAACGAGATCGTTCCCGTCGACTACGAGTTGAACGAAAACACCTTGTTGACAGTGCCGATGCCGAATCGCAACGGGCTGACGATGGTGCACGGCCTTGGTCGCGTTCAGGGTCAGCCCGACGTGCAGGGAAGTTCATGCATGAAAGACTGCGTCATGCAGCCAGCGATCGCCTCCGAAATGCCCGAGTTCGCGCGTAATCAGCACGGCAATCTCGCGCAGCAGAAGCGGCCGCTGGGACCGACGCGCGGCATCGACACCGCGGGCTATCACACCGGCCAGTCCAGCGCCGACATCGCTGTAGCCCCTGCAGTCGCCGCGCATCCGTCGGACCTGGCCGCGCGCCATGCGTGTACGGCGTGTCATGGCCTGACGAGCAAGATCATCGGCCCCGGCTTTAACGAGATTGCCGCCAAATACGAAGGACGTGCCGATGCACAGCAGTACTTATCCAGAAAGATCAAACAAGGCGGACAGGGCGTTTGGGGCGCGATTCCGATGCCGCCGCAGGCATCATTGAAGGACAGTGATATCGACGCGCTCGCGCGCTGGCTTGCCAGTGGAGCGAAGTGACTCGCGGAGGGTTGTCCTCGGCGGGAAATAGAATGCGGTAGGCGCGCTGCTACATTGACGCGTTGGACTTTCAGCAGGAGAAATTGATGATTCAAGATCGCAGAGAATTTGTAAAGCTCAGTGGGGTGTTTGCAGTGATGGCCGCTGCGGGGCTCATCACTGCGGACGCGGCATTTGCGCAGCAGCAGGGTTGGAACAAGGCCGCGTTTGAAGCCAAATCGCTTGACGACGCTGTCAAGGCACTCGGCGGCCCAGCCGCCACACCGAGCGCGGACATCTTGATCACGGTGCCGGACATCGCAGAGAACGGGGCGGTGGTTCCGGTCAGCGTGACCAGCAAGATTCCGAACACGCAGAACGTCTACATCCTGGTCGAAAAGAACCCGAACACGCTGGCAGCGGGGTTCGCGATTCCGGCCGGGACTGAAGCCAACGTTTCTACGCGCATCAAGATGGGCCAGACTTCGAATGTCTACGCCGTCGTCAAGGCCGATAATAATTTCTACGTGGCGACGAAAGAAGTCAAAGTCACCCTCGGCGGATGCGGCGGCTGATTGGCTGCTGATAAAGAAAGAAGGAGCAGCAATGGCAGACCCAATGAGAATTCGCGCAACCGAGCAGCCGGATGGCGTCGATGTACGTGTGCTGATGAGTCATGAAATGGAAACCGGGCAGAGGCGCGACTCGGCCGGCAAGATCGTGCCGGCTCATTTTATTTCGAACGTAACGGTCAGTCACAACGGCAAGCAGGTGCTGAGCGCCGAATGGGGCCCGGCGGTTGCGAAGAACCCGTATCTGCAGTTCAAGTTCAAAGGCGGCAAGAAGGGGGACAAGCTGACGGTCACATGGGTCGACAACAAGGGCGACACGCGTACTGACGAAGCGACGATCAGCTAGTAGCACACGCTTGCCAAGCAGACGATACACATTCCGAAAGCGAGGGGACGGACAGAATGAGGAAAGTCACACGCGTGCTGCTAGGCACTTCGCTCGCGGTATCGTGCACGGTAGCGTCGGCGCAGCAGAACACCGCCGACGCGATCGCGCGCTACCGGCAGCTTCTGCAGGACGGCAATCCGGCGGAGTTGGTCGTTGCCCGGGGTGAGGGGTTGTGGAAGGAGAAGCGCGGGCCAAGGAACGCATCGCTCGAGCAATGTGATCTTGGCCTCGGTCCGGGCGTGGTCAAGGGTGCTTACGCGCAGATGCCGCGCTACTTTGCAGACACCGACCAGGTGATGGACTACGAGAGCCGCGTCGTTCACTGCATGGTTTCGCTGCAAGGTTTTGACTACGCCACCGTGACGAAGAATCCGTATTCGGGGACTGGCCAGCGGCAAACCGATATTGAGACGCTCGCGGCGTATGGAGTAGAACAGTCGCGCGGAGTGCCGGTCAATATTTCGCAGGAACATCCAAAAGAGAAGGCCGCGTATGACCGTGGCAAGCAGACGTTTTACATGCGTGCCGGTCCCTATGACTTCTCATGTGCGACGTGCCACGGAGTGACGGGTCAGAGGATTCGTCTGCAGGATCTGCCGAACATCGGCGGCAGCAGGGAAGATGCGCAGCGCGCGTTCACCACCTGGCCTGCGTACCGCGTCTCGCAAGGGACATTACGCTCGATGCAATGGCGCCTGAACGATTGCTTCCGCCAGCAACGCTGGCCGGACCTCGCGTTCGGTTCGCCGGCGTCGATCGATCTGATCACTTTTCTGGGCGTTAACGCCAACGGCGCGAAGATGGACTCGCCGTCGATCAAGCGCTGAGGGAATTATGAAACGCAAACTTGTATTGCCGATGCTGGCAATGGTGCTCGGTGCAGCACTTGTCAGTTGTGCGGTCTACACCGAGCCGACGCGCGAAGAAACACTGCAGGTCGTCAAGAGCTCGTTTCGCGAGCGGGGAATTGCCAAGCTCGATCGGCTGAATCAGTCTGAACTGCAGATCGCTTGCTCGGAGGCGTCGCTGACCGGTAAGGATCCACCGCAGGCCGTGCGCGCGCGGCTCGAACGGCAGGCGCTGGCGGCGGTGAAATTCCCGGCCGACGGTCAGTACTTGGGTGATTTCAAATCGGGAGAGCGGATCGCGCAAACGGGAGTCGGCATGCAATGGAGCGATTCCGCTACGACGGTTGCAGGCGGCAACTGCTATGCGTGCCATGAGATTTCGCCGCAGGAGATCGCGTTCGGCAACATCGGGCCGTCGCTAAAGGGCTACGGCAAGCTGCGCGGCAATTCGCCCGCCGTCGTGACGTACACCTGGGGCAAGCTATGGAACTCGCACGCATACAACGCGTGCTCGCAGATGCCGCGCTACGGCGACGCGAATATCCTGACGACGGCGCAAATCAAGGACCTGATGGCGCTGCTGCTCGACCCTAACTCGCCGGTCAACAAGTAGCTTTTTTGCGCGAGGTGTAGTGCACAAATTGCTGTTCGCGTTGCTGGGTGTGCTTCTGCTGAATGCCACCTCGGCGCCGGCGCAGACGCGGGGTGAAGTCGGAAGCACGGTGGCGTGGCGTGATATCGCGTTGCTCGACGGTCGAACGCTGTCGGCGGCCGAACTCAATGGAAATGCTGTGGTTGTGCAGATCTGGGCATCGTGGTGTCCGTTTTGCAATCTGCAGAATCCGCACGTACAGAAACTTCACGACGCCTACGACGACCGCGGGCTCAAGGTGCTGGCGTTTTCAATCGACAGTACGGAGCAGGCGGCGCAGCAATATCTAGCGCAGCGCGGATACACGTTCAACGTTGCAATGCGCAGCGCCGATGTTGATCGCTGGTTCGGCCGCCATCGGACCCTGCCCGAGACGTACGTCGTTGATGCGAAAGGTAGGGTTGTGTTCGTCCACCGCGGTGAGTTATTTGCCGAAGACATCGCGGCACTGTCGCGCTTCGCAACAAAGTAGCAGCCAGATGAAAAGCGTAGCGAGCAGCCTCGAGCTTGCGCTGAGGAGCGGAGGCATACGAAGGTACGTTGAGCACCGGAGGCGCAAGATCGGGGCGCGCAGTAGCTTTGCACCAGGCTGCTAGGTGGACCGCCGCGAATTCCTGCAAGTGCTGGCGGTCGCTGCGTCGGCGGGTATGCCAATCACCGCGCGTGATGCGCTTGCTGCCGCGCCAGCCGCAACGGCAATGTACGAGGTGCCGCGCTTCGGCAATGTTCATTTTCTGCACTTCACCGATTGCCACGCGCAACTGCTGCCGATTCACTTCCGCGAGCCAAGCGTCAACCTCGGGGTAGGCACAGCCTACGGCCAGCCACCCCATCTTGTCGGCGAGCACCTGCTGCGACACTTCAACATCGCGCCCGGCACAAGGCAGGCGCACGCTTTCACGTACCTGGATTTCGTACAAGCCGCGCGCGCCTATGGCAAGGTCGGCGGCTTTGCGCATCTGTCGACATTGGTCAAGCAATTGAAGGTGGGGCGGCCGGGTGCGCTTCTGCTCGACGGCGGTGACTCGTGGCAGGGTTCGGCGACTGCGCTGTGGACCAACGCGCAGGACATGGTCGACGCAAACAAGCTGCTCGGTGTCGATGTAATGACCGCGCATTGGGAGATGACCTACGGCGCCCGGCGTGTCCAGGAAATTGTCGAAAAGGACTTCAAAGGACGCATCGACTTCATCGCGCAGAACATTAAGACCGCGGACTTCGGCGATCCGGTGTTTGAGCCTTACGCATTCAAAGAGATGAACGGGGTCAGCATCGCCATCGTCGGCCAGGCGTTCCCGTATACCCCGATCGCGAATCCGCGCTACTTCGTGCCCGACTGGACCTTCGGCATCCAGGAGGAGAACATGCAGAAGATGATTGACGAGGTGCGCGGCAAAGGTGCACGGGTCGTCGTCGTGTTGTCGCACAACGGCATGGACGTCGACCTGAAAATGGCGGCGCGTGTGCGCGGTATCGACGCCATCCTCGGTGGTCACACGCACGACGGCGTGCCGCAACCGACGCTGGTAAGCAACGGCGGCGGCTCGACGCTGGTGACCAATGCCGGCAGCAACGGCAAGTTCCTCGGGGTGCTGGATTTCAGCGTCAGCGGCGGCAAGGTCAGTGATTACCGTTACAAGCTGCTTCCGATCTTTGCCAATCTGTTGCCCGCCGACGCCGCCATGTCGGCATACATCGAGCGCGTGCGCGCCCCATTTGCGCCGCGGCTGGCGCAGAAGCTCGCGGTGACCGAAGGGCTGCTGTACCGGCGCGGTAATTTCAACGGCACATTTGACCAGTTAGTTTGCGATGCGCTGATGCAGGTACGCGGCGCAGAGATTGCCTTCTCGCCGGGCTTTCGGTGGGGGACTTCGTTATTGCCAGGGCAATCCATCACGATCGAGCATCTGATGGATCAGACGGCGATCACGTACCCGCATACAACGCTCAGCGACTTAAGCGGCGCGACGATCAAGACCATCCTCGAGGATGTCGCCGACAATTTGTTCAACCCGGATCCGTATCTGCAGCAGGGTGGCGACATGGTGCGCGTTGGCGGATTGCAGTATTCGATCGATCCATCCGCGAATATTGGAGGCCGCATCGGCGACCTCCGCCTGCGCGGTGCGCCGCTCGATGCCGACAAGATCTACAAAGTAGCGGGGTGGGCGCCGGTGGCCGAGGGAGCGAGCGGCGAGCCGATCTGGGAAGTCGTCGCGACCTACATGAAGGATCGCAAGGTACTGCAGTTGCCGCGGCTGAATCTGCCTGCGATCAAAGGCGTCCAAGCGAATCCGGGCATCGCGCCGGCATGATGCGCCCCGATCGCAGGCGCGCGTTGCTGGCGCTGCTGCTGGGGCCTGGCATGCTGCGCGCGCAGATTGCCGACGAGCACCTGTCGCCGCTCGTCGACTTGCGAGCGGTTTCGAATGCGGTAGCGCGCTTCAAGGCTCCGCTGTTGGTTCTGTTCAGCACGCCTGGGTGCCCGTTCTGTCGTGAAGTCCGGCGTAACTATCTCGTTCCGCGCGTAGACGAGCAGGCCGGCCGGGCGATGCCCGAGCTGCTTTTGTACGAAACCGATATCACGTCCGAGCGGACGATCATCGATCTGGCCGGTGCCCGCATTACCGAAGTGGTATTTGCGCGCCGTTATCACGTGCGTGTGGTGCCCGTGGTTGCATTGCTCGATGCTTCGATGCGGCAGCTTGTCGAGCCGCTGGTCGGTTTGGACCGCTCGGGTTTCTACGAGGGCTACCTTACGTCGGCGCTCGACGCGGCACGCAAACATCTGCGGCAAAATTCGTAGTCTGTCAACGGCCGCCGTGCGTTGTGGAGGCTGGCGCTAATCTCACGAGATGCCGACGCGTCACAAGGAGTGTTCGATGAAGCAAAGAATCTTGGCTTTGTATACCGCAGTGGCGCTGATGCTCGGCGTCAGCGCGTCGGGCGCCGCGCAAGTGCGCGCGGCCGACGAGGCCCCGCCCGAAGCCGTCTCGCGTTACGTGGTGGGAACCCGTCTTGGCTACATTACCTGCAGCAACAAGTATCGCGACTATGTCGACAAGTACGATCGCTTCGCGCTGGTCAACGAGGGCCAGAACACGGTGACTGGCTCGCCGCCGTCCGACGAAGACTATCGGACCTGCGTACAGGAGACGCTGCTGAAGGGTCGTGGCATGTACGGGCCCGCCTCAAAGCAGGCGGCGACTACCGCAGCGAAGTCGGCGCTGAAAGACTATCAGACCGCGTGGGAGAGCTCGCTTTCGAATCTAGGACGCGCCGGCGGTGAAAAACCTGCCGAATACCGCTCACGGCAAAGCAAAGTACTGGCACGGCTCGATGAGTTGCAACGAAAAGTTGAAGCGCAGGCCCAGGTGCACGCGCGCTAGTTTGTGTGATACGTTTTCAGGCTACGCGCAGAGAGCCGAATCGCGCCAGGCGTACGCTCTCGCGTTTCTATGTCTGCTGAGGAGCCCTTGATGACCCACGCCACCGATTTATCCCGCCGAAAAATGCTTGCCGCGGGCTCCGGCGCCCTCGCTGCCGCAGGCCTGGCGGGCGCTTCGCGAGTTGTCGCGCAGACCACGCCGGCGGCGCCTGCTTCGACATCGGTCCCGAAGTTGCCCGCGTATGTTGCATGGAAAGATCCGGACAGCCTGATCATGCATTCGCCGACCACGATTGAAACCAAGCGCGCCGCGCTGGGTTCAAGCATCACGTCCTCCGACCGGCTGTATATCCGGAACAATCTGGCTGCACCCGACGTTTCGATCGTCGCCAATCGCGATGCGTGGCAGCTCGCTGTGGAAGGGGTACGCCAACCACGCACTTTAACGGTGGCGGAATTGAAAACGCTTGGGCTGGAAAACATTGCGATGGTTCTGCAATGTTCGGGCAATGGTCGCGCATACTTTCCGAGCAAGCCCGCCGGCACAAAGTGGCAGGTCGGCGCATCGGGTAATGTCATATGGAGCGGCGCACCGTTACGCGCAGTTGCCGAAGCGCTGGGCGGGCCAACCGCAGGTATGCGCTTCATTACCGGTACCGGAGGCGAGAAATTGCCCGACGGCGTTGATCCGAAATCGGTCATCGTCGAGCGCTCGGTGCCGATCAGCGCGCTCGAGGATGCATTGCTCGCGTGGGAAATGAACGGCGAGCCTGTGCCGCACGCCCATGGTGGCCCGCTGCGATTGATTATTCCCGGCTATAGCGGCGTTAATAACATCAAGTACATCAAGCGGCTCGCGTTCACACGCGATGAAACCGACGCCGGGATTCAGACCACTCGTTACCGCATTGCGCCGGTGGGAACCAAGGAGAATCCGAGCCAGCCCCCGGTGTGGGAGATGGGTCCGAAGTCATGGATCAATTCGCCATCGCCCGACGCGGGTGCGGTCAAGCGCGGTTGGGTGCAAATCAACGGCGTCGCGATGGGCGGCATGCAGGCGCCGCGCCGGGTGGATGTGTCGCTTGATGGCGGCAAGACGTGGCGCGAAGCGAGCTTTATCGGACCGAATCTCGGGCGCTACTCGTGGCGGCCGTTTGTATTGCAAGCGGAACTGAAGCCGGGTGCGTATGTGCTGGCATCGCGCGTTACGGATTCGCAGGGCAGAGTGCAGGTCGAGACCACGCCCGACAATGTCGGCGGCTATCTGAACAGCGGCTGGCGCGCGCATGCATTCAGTATCAACGTGGCCTGAAGGTTGACTACGCGCGTCATCATCGCCCGCATCGCTGCAGTATCGGCGCTGGCAGCTCCGATCGTTGGGTGGGCTGCCGACGACGACCCGGGCCGCCGGCTGTTCCTCAAAGACGCCACCCCGGCGTGTGCGATCTGCCACACGCTGGCCGACGCCGATGCCTCCGGAAAAATCGGCCCATCACTTGACGAGCTGAAGCCCGATGCGCAGCGCGTGACGCAGGCAGTGAAAGCCGGCATCGGCGCGATGCCGCCGTACTCGCAGCTGTCCGAAGATCAGGTGCAAGCGATTGCGCGCTACGTCGCGCGCGCTGCGGCTGCCTCGAAATAATTCGCCGGCGTCGGGCAGAATCGCGACTTCGGAGGCGTGGCCGAGCGGTTTAAGGCACCGGTCTTGAAAACCGGCAAGGGCGTAAGTCCTTCGTGAGTTCGAATCTCACCGCCTCCGCCAATAAGCGCGTCGCCCGCTCGCGATGCTGTCGCGCCGCGTTCGGGCCTCGGAGTCCATCCAAATTGCCCGTTCTTTATTCGCTAGCTCGCAAATACTGATTGGTCAACGAGGCGTTGCCGTATAGGTGGCCGGAAAGCGTCCCCTCCATGGAAGGGTTAGGGGTCGCCGGCGTGTTGCACACGTTCAGACTTGAAGTGAACCACGGAAGCCCCGAGCAGCGTAGTACGACTGCGCGCCATTGTGATACACAAACACTCTGCCATAGCGTCGATCGCAGAAGAGGGCACCACCAAGTGCTCGAACGTCAGGCGGCGTTCTCACCCAGCTGGACGTTCTTGTATCGAACTCACCGACCTTCTGTAATTCTCGGTACTGCTCCTCTGTCAGGAGGTCAATGCCCATCGCGGCGGCCCTTTCGACTGCGCTGCCCTCTGGCTTGTTCTCCTTCCGAGACTCAAGTGCTTCACTGTCGTAACAGGAACTTCTGCGTCCCGTGGGACTTTCTGCGGAGCAGTCACAGAACGTGAAGTGACCTGTCTCCTCGGCGTTACCAATGACGTCCGGTTCACCGCCAGTGACCTCCATCTCTCGAAGCGACCTCAGCGCATCAGGACTCCTTTCGAGTTTGGCTCGTACTTCGGCCCATGCGACTCCGGGATGCCGATGCGTATTCCATTCAAAGCGAGCCTTCAGTGCCTCAAGCAGCTCTTCCCGTTCCTTCGCCTTCATGGCTTGCCAGTGCTTTGGGGATCAATTGCAGATCAGTGATGTTGCTTGCGTTCACTCAGCGCTCTTTCATGTGCCAAGCCGAGGATGTTACTTCGCGTTATCGACATACTCCGGCACTTCATAAATACGCAACTCCTTCGGCTCGCCGACCTTGCGCACGACGTCAAGGTAGAGGTCGGAGCGCAAGTACGCGTCCAGGGACTCACGT
>JBBQQC010000031.1:0-31482 GCA_038216465.1 Burkholderiales bacterium
GCTACTGACGCACGATGTCGATGCTGCCTTCCGCCGGTACCGACACCCCCGCGCTTGCGACGGCGACGGCGGCGTCCGAGGCCATTGCGGCGACTGCCGCGTCCGCCGCAGCATCGGCCTTTGCCGCGCAGCCGCTCGGCCCCCGCTCGTTCTTCGCATTGCTGCGCAAGTAGCCGGACCTCGTCATCGGCGCCGCGCTGCTGCTGCTGCATCTGACGTTGATCATTCTCGGCCCGTTCGCGACGCCGTATCCGTACACCGAGTTCCACATGTCCGATGCGCTTAAGGCCCCGTCGCTCGAATACTGGTTCGGCACCGACCAGTTCGGCCGCGATGTGTTCAGCCGCGTTGTCTACGGCGCGCACGGTACGCTGCTGCTGTCGACCGCGGCGACCGCGCTCGGCGTCGGGCTGGGTGTCTCGATCGGGATGGCGGTCGGCTATCGCGGCGGCAGAGTCGACGAGTTTGTGATGCGAATCATGGACGGAATGCTGTCGTTCCCGTCGCTGCTGCTCGCGATGCTGATCATGTCGTCTTTGGGACCGAGCCGGATCAACGTGATCATCGCGATCATGATCGTGTTCATCCCACGCTCGACGCGCGTGCTGCGGAGTGTCACGCTCGGACTGAAGAACCTCGAGTTCGTAGAGGCGGCGAAGGTCCGCGGCGAATCGGCATTCTGGGTGATTACGCGCGAGCTGCTGCCGAACGCGCTCGGGCCGATCGTCGTCGAGCTCGCGATCCGATTGTCCTTCGCGATCCTTCTTTCGACATCGCTTGGTTTCATCGGCATCGGTGTCCAGCCGCCCGAGCCCGACTGGGGCTTGATGGTCAGCGAAGGCCGGCAGTATCTGCAGACGGCACCGTGGCTGATGTTCTTCCCGGCACTCGCGATCTCGACCGCAGTGATCGGCGCGAACCTGTTCGGCGACGGCATCGGCACGCGGCTCGCATATCGCGGCGGACGGAACGACCTGTGAGTGCGGTTCGCCAACCTAATCCGAGCGACCCGGTCCTGCGGATCGACAATCTGTCGGTCGAATATCGGACGCGCGGCGGCAATGTGCGTGCCGTGCGCGACGTGTCGTTTTCTATCGGCCGCGGCGAAACGTTCGGCGTCGTTGGCGAATCGGGATCCGGCAAGAGCACGCTGGCGTTCGCCGTGATGGGCTACCTGAGTTCGAACGCGAAGGTGTCGAGCGGGCGTATCGACTACCAGGGCGAGGACCTGCTCGCGATGCCGAGCGAGCGCTGGGATGCATTGCGCGGCGCGCGAATCGCCATGGTGTATCAGGATCCGATGAGCTCGCTCAACCCATCGATCATCGTTGGCGAGCAGGTCGCCGAGGCGATCACGTCGCACGAGCCGGTATCGGCGAAGGTCGCGCGCGATCGCACGCTCGAACTGTTCGCGGCAGTCAATATGCCGGAGCCGGCCGCGATCTTCCGCCGTTATCCGCATCAACTGAGCGGCGGTCAGCAGCAGCGCGTGCTAATCGCAATGGCACTCGCGAACAATCCCGACCTGCTGATCATGGACGAGCCGACGACGGGACTCGACGTGACGACCGAAGCGCAGATCCTTGACCTGATCGCCGAGCTGAAGCGCTCGTTCTCGTCGGCGATCCTGTACATCAGCCACAACCTGGGCGTTATCGCGCGGATCAGCGATCGGATCGGCGTGATGTACGCGGGGCAGATAGTCGAGCAGGGACCCGTACGCGAAGTCTTTAGGCGCCAATTGCATCCGTACACAGCGGGGCTGCTCGAGTGCCTGCCGAGCCTCGACTTCGGGAGGAGGGATCGCGCGCTGAAGCTGATCCAGGGGATGATCCCCGACCTCGCGCGATTGCCGGCCGCGTGCAGCTTCGCGCCGCGTTGCCCGCATGCGCGCGAGCGCTGCCACAACGAGGCGCCTGAGCTGGTCGAAGTCGTTCCACGGCATTGGAGCCGCTGCATGTTCTGGCGCGAGCAGGAAGTGGAGCGCGCGCTACGTGAGGCGACATCGCGTACCTCCGAAACCGCGATAACCGCAGTGACAGCGACCGCGGCGAACAGCGCGAACTCCGCGCCCAGGCGCCCGCTGCTTGTCGTCGATAACCTTTCGCGTGACTACATCGATGCCAAGAAGCTGCTCGGCATCTTCGGACAGGAGCGAATCGTCCATGCACTCGATGGCGTCAGTCTCGAGCTCGCTCCCGACGAGACGCTGGCGGTCGTCGGCGAGAGCGGCTGCGGCAAGACAACGCTCGCGCGCTTGATCGTCGGCCTCGTCGAACCAACAGATGGCACGATCCTCTTCGACGGAAACAAGTTGGAAGGCAGCGCGGCCGAGCGCGAGCGCGACGTACGGCGCCGGCTGCAGATGGTTTTCCAGAATCCCGACTCGACATTGAATCCGAAGCGTTCGATCGGCCAGGCACTGGCGCGGCCGCTCGCGCTGTTCTGTGGATTGTCGGGAGCACAAGCGGTCGAAGAGGCGACGAAGCTGTTGCGCGCCGTGCGGCTCGACGAGCGCTATCTCGACCGGCTGCCGAATCAGCTCTCCGGCGGCGAGAAGCAGCGCGTCGGCATCGCGCGCGCGTTCGCGACGAATCCAGATCTGATTGTCTGTGACGAGCCGGTGTCTGCGCTCGACGTGTCGGTGCAAGCCGCGATCCTCAACTTGCTTGGCGACCTGCAGGCGCGCGCACACACCGCGTACCTCTTCATATCGCACGACATGAGCGTCGTTCGCTATCTCGCTGATCGCGTCGCTGTTGTGTATCTCGGCAAGATCGCCGAGATCGGTCCTGTCGAGCGTGTGTTCGCGCCGCCGTGGCATCCGTATACTGAGGCGCTGCTATCAGCGATTCCGGTGCCCGATCCCGACGCGGCGGTGACGCCGATCAGGCTGGAAGGCCCGGTGCCGTCCGCGGCGAATCCACCGTCCGGATGTGTCTTTCACACGCGGTGCCCGCGCAAGATCGGCGCAATCTGCGAGCAACAGGTGCCACCGGCGCGCCAAGGGCCGAACGGTCACACGATCGTCTGCCACATTCCGCTCGAGACGCTGACCACCGTGCAGAAGCCGTTCACCCATCGGAGTTGAAATGTCTGCAACAGCAACGCCAGAGAAGACCGCAGCAAATACAACGAAAGCATTGCGCCATTGGTTGGACGCACAGCGCAACGAGATGCTCGACTTTGTTCACGCTCTCGTTGACATCGAGAGCTACGCAACGCAGGTTGGCGGCACCAATGCGGTCGGCGACAGGCTGTGCAACGAGCTGGAGGGTATCGGCTATAAAACCGAACGCGTGCGCGGCGCGGCGCTCGCGCCGGAGCGTAAGTGGCTCGAGGAATTCATGCTGCCCGGTTTTGACCGCACGCAGCTGGGCTTTCAGCGTGTCGCGCGGTGGAGCGGCGACGGCCACGGCCGTACGCTAATACTCGGGGATCTCGACACGGCGTTCGTTCCGGGCAAGGGCTTTCCGTTCTCGATCGACGCCGATCGCGCGCTCGGCCCTGGCATCGCCGACATGAAGGGTGGCCTTACCGTCGCGATGTTCGCACTGAAGGCGCTGCAGGCGACCGGCCTCAACAACCTCGCCGCGATTACGTGCGTGTTCAGCGCCGATGAGCAGGGCGGCAGCCTCGATGCGCGCAAGCCGATCGAGGATGCAGCCGCGCATTCGGACTGGGTGTTCTGCATGGAATGCGCGCGCGACGGCGGCAAGCTGATGGGCTCGCGCGCGCAGATTGGCGTCGCGAAGCTCGAAGTGTTCGGCCGCGACGCGCATGCCGGCAGCGCGTATGCGAAAGGCATCAGCGCGATCGAGGCGATGGCGCGCAAGGTGCAGGCGATCCATGCGCTGACCGATCCGGAGCGCGAGATCTACCTGTGCGTCGGACAGATTAACGGCGGCTGGCGGCGCAGCGTGATCCCTGGGTACTGCATGTGCACGATCGATATCCGCACGCCGGGCCCCGACGCCTGGAACGAAGTCGAGTCGAAGCTCCGTGAGATCGCGGCGAAGGTCGAGCTGCCAGGCTCGCATTCGAAATTCCTGATTGATTCGCACCGGCCCGGCGTCCAGTGGACGAACAAGACCGACAAGCTGATCGGCATCACGAAGGAGGCGGGCGCCGAGTTAGGACTCGACTTCGGCGTGCTTCGCTCGCCCGCCGCCGGCAGCTCCGCGTTCGTCGGCCCGATGGACCTGCCGTGCCTCGACGGCATGGGTCCGATGGGCGGCGACCTGATGACGACCAACGAGCACATCGTGATCTCGTCCATGGTCGAGCGCGCGACGTTGCTGGCGGCGACGCTGCACAAGCTCGGGGCAGGGGTATGGGACAAGGCTTGACGAGGACCGAGATGACCGACGAAGCAACGAAGAAAATCTACGCCTGGATGCAAGCACACGAGTCCGAGTTGATCGCATTCCTGCAGCGGCTCGTCGATATCGACAGCGCGACCGAGCTGCGCGACGGCGTCGAGACGGTCGCACGCTTGATGGAAGACACGATGCTCGGCATCGGCTTCGAAGTCACGCGGCGCGAAGTTGCGCCGCCGCCGGAGCAATGGATCTATGACGCGTTCATGGCCGATCGAGGCGACGCAGGGATCGCGCCGGCCGTCGAGTGCCGCCTGCGCGGCGGCACCGGCAAGGGACGCCTGCTGATGATGGGTCACATCGACACTGCATTTCCGGTCGGCGCGCCAGCGACGAATCCGTTCCGGATCGACCCCGCGACGAAGCGCGCTTACGGTCCCGCGGTCGCAGACATGAAGGGCGGCGACACGGGGATCGTGTTCGCATGCCGCGCGCTTGTCGAGACGGGCGTCGCGCGTCCGGAACAGATCACGGTGATCTTCGACACCGACGAGCAGGGCGGCAGCGTCCGCTCGCGGCCGCTGATCGAAGCCGAAGCGCGTCAATCGGATTGGGGACTCGTGACTGAGGCGGGGCGCGTCGGCGGCGAAGCTGTCGGCCAGCGTGCAGGCATCGCGATCGGCGAAATTATTATCGATGGCGTCGAGGCGCATCTCGGAACGGGCTTTCGCACCGGCCGGAGCGCAATCGAAGCGATGTGCCGCAAGGTCATCGCGCTGCACAAGCTGCACGATCCCGACAACGGAGTGCTGCTGAACGTCGGCGAGTTCAACGGCGGCACTCGGCGCAACCTATACGCCGGACGCTGCGTCGCGCGGATGGACATTCGCTGCGTCGACATGGCGGCTTGGGAACGCACGAAGGCGAGCATCGAAGCGATCGCCGCGGCGAACGATCTGCCCGGCACGACGACGACGCTGAAGCTCCAGCAGCACCGGCCTCCGATGCCGTGGACGCCCGAGACGCGTCGGATGGCGGAGCTTGTCCGCGAGACAGGCGCTGCAATGGGCGCGAACATCGACACGATCGCGACGATGGGTGGGTCCGATGCGAACATCATTGCGTCGCAGGGTGTGCCAACGTTGTGCGGACTCGGACCGGTCGGCGGCGCGATCATGACACGCGACGAATACATCGAGCTGCCGACGCTAGTGGAGCGGGCGGCGCTGGTCGCGGCGTTGGCGCACAAACTCGGGACCGGCGGCGTGGAGGTGCGCAAACATGGATGACGCACGCCTGAAGCAACCCGGCGAAACGCGCACGCTCGCCGAGTTCGCGCTTAATCTCAAGCTCGACGATTGCCCACCCGACGTCATCCATCAGGCGAAGCGCTGCACGATCGAGACGCTCGCATGTGCACTCGGCGGATCAAGAACCCCGCTTGTGCGCACCGCGCTGAACGCGATGAAGCGGATGGGCGACGTCCACGCGGACGGCATTGCAACGATCGTTGGCACCGGCAAGCGCGCCGCGCCGGACCGCGCGGCGTTCGTGAATGGCGTCGCCGCGAATGCGCTCGACTACGACGGCGGTGTCGTGCTGCAGGGTCACTACGGCGGCACCGTTATCTTCGCCACGCTCGCAATGGCGGAGCTGACGAAATGCAGCGGCCGCGAGTTCGTTGAAGCCGTGATCGCCGCGTACGAAGTCACGACGCGCATCGGCGAGGCGACGCGGCCGACGCCGGAATATCGCCGACAGGTTTCGGGGTACGGTCCGCATCAAGGCTTTGCGGCGGTGGTCGCCGCGGGGCGGTTGCTGAAGCTCGACGTCGACCGGATGGTCAACGCGTTTGGTATCTACGGGACGTTCGCACCGCTGCCGTCTTCAGCGCAATGGAACTGGCGCAACCGTCCCCTGACGTGGACGAAGGACATGGTCGCGTGGCCGTCAGTGTCCGGGATCAATGCAGCGTTGCTTGCCGAGACAGGCTTCCTCGGCCCGCGAACGATCCTCGAAGGCGACCGCAGTTTCTGGCGGATGCAGGCATCGGACCGCTTCGATCCGGCAATGCTGCTCGAGGGGCTCGGCACGACGTTCAACATGCTACGGCTCTACTTCAAGGCCTATCCAACCTGCCGCTGGAACCAGGCCGCGCTCGATGCCGTTCTTCAGATCATGGCCCGCCGCGGCTGGAGTGAGCGCGACATCTCGGCGGTCGAAGTTGGGGTGGCGCGTGCGCTGGTCGACCAGCAGTTCGAGGACTATGCGCCGCACAACCTCGTTGATGCGCAGTTCAGCCTGCCGTATGCGGTCGCTGTGATCCTGCACGGCGAGAAGGCGGGGCCGCATTGGTACGAGCCGGCGCTGTTCGATTCGCCAGTGCTCCGGACGACCATGCGCAAGGTGACCGTCGTGCTCGATCCGCAGATCGAGCGCCTGTTTGTCGAAAAGCGGATGGCGGGTGCGAACGTCAAGGTGACTGGCGCCGATGGTTCGGTAGAGAGCGCACGCGTGGAACATGCGCACGGCGATGCGGAGAACCCGCTGACCGATGATGAGTTGAACGCGAAATATCGCGCGGCGGCGAAAGTTGCGCTCGACGACGACACGTCCGAGAAGCTGCTCACGAAGATGTGGCAGCTCGAGCGTCTCAAGCACGCCGCCGACATCGCGGCGCTAGCCGCCGGAACGCAGCGGCTTGATCCGTTCGGGCAACGAACGTAGCGCCGCATCCATCCCAGCCTCGCGAAGGACTGCAGCCGAGCCGCCGCGGATTTCGCGTTGCGAAGGGCACTCGTTACAACCTCTTCGTAAGCCCGACCAGTTGGCGCAGTAATTGCCATCCAGATTCGCGCTGCTGACGACCGCGTGGCAAAGTAAGCGTCGTGTGCTCCGCGCCGCGCCGCTGGGTGCCTCAGCGTTCCTTCGTGGTCTGTTGGCGAATGTCTGAGAAATAACTCGCAAAAAAAAGCCAGAGCAGCAGTCCGGAAAAGTATGCACCGACAAACGCGAGGACAACTAAGAAGACCCAGTAAAAGACGCCGCCATACTCACCGAACGCTTCCTGCGTGCGCAGCGCCTAAGCTCAGTCCTGCGACTCCTACCGCTACACCGACCACGCCAGCCCGCCTGCCATAGTGGTTCCTATGACGGTGCCAGAGTTAGGCGCAGCGTTTGAACTTGAGTTGCACGGGCACATCGCTGTTGGCGGGAAGATGCCTACGAAGTCGAGGCCGCGGCGACGAGCGACTGATCGGTTCACGTGCAGGCCGAGAAAGCCAGTGTCCCACGCGGGGATGTACTTTAGCCATCCAATGATCAGGGTCAGACCCTCGATGGTGCCGAAAACAACGCCCGCGCGGAGCGCCTCAGGAAAGCGCGGTTTGTGCAGCGGCCGATTTTTTCATTCTTTCGATCGTCCCGCCTAAAGACGCAATGGCCCTCGCGCAGCGCTTGCAGGGCCCGCTGCAGCGCAGCTCGAAGAAGGCCGTGTACATCGACTGCAACGCGGTCAGTATCGAGACGGTGGCCGCGATCGAAAAGGTGGTGGCGGTCAGTGGTGCGCGCTTCGTCGACGGCTCGATCATCGGCGCGCCAGGCCGCCAGGATCAAAGTGGTCCGACCTTTCATTTGGCAGGCGAGATGGCAGCGGACGTCGCCACCCTGGCTGCACTGGGACTGCGCGTTCAGTCGACCGGCGGACCCGTCGGCGCAGCGTCTGCTCTGAAGATGGCGTACGCCGGACTCAACAAGGGACTGACGGCGCTCGCCGCTGCGATGGCACTCGCCGCCACGCGCGCCGGCGCAGCGAATGCGTTGCGCGAAGAGCTTGCGTACAGCCAACCGCAGCTGCGCGCACATCGGTCGCTCATTGCCCGACATGTACCCGAAGGCGCACCGCTGGGAGTTCGAGATGCGGGAGGTGGCGGCGTTCGCAGGCGAAGACCTGGCTACGGCGCAGATTTTTGAAGGGATCGCTGATCTCTACCTGCAACTCGCGAAGGATTGGAACGCCAAGCGCCAAGATGTAGGGGCTATCGACGACTTTCTCGCGGTGAAGCTCTCATAGGCCGCGTTAGGCACGTCGAGTACTACGAAGTATCCGTATCGCTTCGTGACCGCTCATCGCAACTGTCGCTTTAGTTGAGCGACTGATGCGGCTGGCGCCCTTTTCTGGCCAGCAGCAGCAGGACAATACTCACAACAAAGACGTAGTAGAAGCTTGCGGCCGTTACGAAGGCTCTCAGCAACTTGCGCAATTTCACTCGCATGAACCGATGCGCCGTCTCCATGCGCAGTGGAAGCGACGGGTGCTCCGGGTCTTGGATCACTCACCCACCACCCATGTCCGAGAGCATTTCGCCGGTCGATGAGTTGAAAGATCTTTCCCAAGGCAAATTGGAAGTCGGTATCGCCCGGGCTTGGGAAATGACGATGCAAAACTTCGTCCTTGAATAACTGCAACTTTTTCCAAGCATCGACCGACGGGGAGGTGGACAACCCAACCGCGTTAAATACTCTCGTACCTCGCGATCCAGGGTGCAACTTTCGACAACTACTCGTCCAATCGCTGCATAGTTCTTCGATAGGCGTGTTCTGTGTCCATCAACCGCGCCGTTGACAGCAAAGCAAGTAGGCATCTAATGCATGCATGAAGCCCCGCGAGGCTTCAGTCAACGATAAGGAGAGCAGATGAATGAACTGGTCAAAGCCTTGGTCGCCGCGCGCAAGGAAATCGGCGGCGCAAAAAAAGGCTCAGAGAATCCGCACTTCAGGAGCAAGTACGCCGATCTGTCAGCGGTGATCGACGCGGTCAAGGTGCCGCTGGAAAATCATGGTCTGACTTTCGTGCAAGACATCGACAATCATCACGTCGTGACAGTGGTGATGCACGAAACCGGCGAATCACTACGACTCGCACCCTTTCCAATCATCGCCACCAAACCGGACGCGCAGGGAAACGGGTCGGCGCTCACCTATGCGCGCCGATACAGTCTTCAAACGGCCCTCGGCGTACCGGCCGAAGACGACGACGGCAACGCAGCCAGCAAAACCGCCGGCGAAGTCAAGAAATTCCCCTCGGCCGTGCACTCGGCTCTGAGAGGAGAGGCTTGGAACGAAGAGAAAGTCAAGAAGGTCGTCGCCGCTATCCGGGAGCATTTGGCGCGGAACAACGAGTACGGCGTGTTCGAGGAAACGGAAAGCCTGGACTCGGTCGAAAAGCTGGCAGTGTGGACCGCACTCGATTCCAAAGAGCGTTCACGGATCAAGAAGATTGAGTCAGAACACCGCAAAGCATCGGCTCAAACAGCATCGTAGGCCACCGCTAGGAGACAACATGTCATTTCAACACAGAGATGGAAGAGGAGCGTTGTTCCGCAACGATCACAAGGGAAACGAACGTGCGCCGCAGTATCGAGGCGATTGATGATCAACGGGACGCCGTACGAGCTTGTCGCTTGGGTCAAGGAGGGCGCGAGAGGCACTTTCTTTAGCCTGTCCGCACAAGTCAAAGACTTGCGGGACGGGCATGCGAGCACTGCAAGATTGTCCGACGTCCCTTTCTAACAGAACCGATCGAGCATCCCTGACGTGCGTCACTGTCACGACACTTCAGTTGGCTGCAAGTACGTCCGCTATGTCGACGCCTAACGAGTTCGCCAGTCTCTCGACGTTGTCCAGAGAGACGTTCCTCTCGCTACGTTCGATCGATCCGACGTACGTTCTGTGCAGTCCTGCTAGGTCAGCAAGCGCCTCTTGAGAGAGCCCCTGCGCCGCACGAAGCGCTCGAAGGTGGCGCGCTAGGCGTTTTCGAGCTAACTCAACCTTTCGACCGGCCATGGCCGGAAGAGTGGAGTCTCTGATGACTTTACGTCTACAGACTTAAAGTAGCATTGCGTGGGTGTGAATCCATCTTTCGAGATGCAGCGAGCCAAACGGCACTGCTGCTTGAGGCTTCTTAGGGAGGAAACGGCTATGCGTCCTTCACTACTTCTGACGATCGCCACAACCATGGCAGTGGTGGCATGCGCCACCAGCATTTCACCTGAAGAAGCGAAGATGTCCAATCTGACCATCTCGCAGTTTGTCGAGGAGAGATTTCTTCGCGGCCTGCTTCCTTTTCAGAAGGCGGAAAGAAAAACACGCGATGGCGGCGTCCTTCATAACGCCTTCTTCAACGAAAGGAACTTCTACCAGCTCGCTACGCCAGTTAAAGACCTGAAGACTTTTTGCGAAGCAAGAGGCGGGAAGTTTCTGCAGCTTGCTTCCTCGAAGATATCGGCAACAAATCTCGCCACGCCCGCTCTTAACAAGAATGATGTTTTCTATCAAAACTGGGAGGTGTACAGAAACATGGGCTTTGGAGATCGACTGGCAGGCCTTACAGCGGCCTATGAAGCGGAGCTCTACGATCGGGCAGTCATGGCGCGTTACCCCGAGAGTTTGCGCAACGTCCTTGCCGGCGCGCAACGGGCCGGTGCATTTGGAACGTTCTCATGCGAAGTGGAGGGAAAGCCAAACTGGCTGGCTACGGTGGAGCCGGTCCGTTTCAACCCCCAACTCGATGCGTCGAACATCTTGACTTCGCCTTCGCTGACGCTCTTCATCAAGGGCGAGTCAGTTGCGCTCAAGTAGCTCTGTAGATGCAAGGTACCGTTAAGTGGTTTTCCAATGAGAAAGGATTTGGTTTCATCGTCGGTACAGACGGCACCGAGCGGTACTTTCATGTGCGCAGCGTCAAGGGGGCGTCGCTGCCGAAATCTGGTGCGACGGTTGCCTTTTCACCGGCAGAAGGTGGAAGAGGTCCGGCTGCGGTAGACGTCGAAATTCTTTCTCAACCCATCCGTGACGACGACCGAGTTGTTTGCCAGCACTGCGCCAAAAGAATCGTGCCTCGCATCATCACAGATCGGGGCAGCTTAAGTCGTTCAGTTTGCCCTTTCTGCGGAGGCACCATCAAAGACTTTCGGTCCTGGTGGCCACTGCTGATTATTCTTGTGTTCATAGTAATTATTGTCTTGGCCGGTAGCCGGCAGTACCACTAGTCCTTCACCGGATACTCACCGGGCTGCATTTGGCACGCCAAGAGATACTTCTCGAGTCGGTGTATCGCGCTGTCCTCAGATTTAATTCGCAGCTGAGCCTCGACGAACGAATTAAGTTCGGTGACGGTAAAGATCGGGGGCGGCTCCTGCCCACCACAAAGCAGGCGGAGCCGCTCGATGTCCCGACTTGCAAGCCTCATCTTGCTGCCATATCGAATCATTACTGTGTCCGAAGTTATCGGGCTCAGTCATTGTCTGAATCACAAAGTTCCCACGCGGTCTGCCAATTTAAGTTAAACGTTCTTAGGATTCTCCTTTGATCGATTGTGTGTCGGCCAAGGGGGCAGAGCGAGTTATTACGCTGCCCGCCAGGGGCGCATCGGGACGACCTTTGTTGAGCACGGCTCCAACGTAGGTCGTGGTGATGTTCTCGCGCGAATGCCCGACCTCCAGGGCTATCGCAAGCCGCGCTGTGCGATCAATATTGCGATCGATGGGCGGCCCGGCCCGGACGGGTGACCTGGCATGAGCGAATTGTTCGTAGCGATCATTGCCGTACTGGTGCCTTAGGCCATGCGCAGTGATATGAAGGTCGGCGCGCGTGACCCCAAATTTGGCCACCACCTTGTAGAACCGTTTGCGATTCTGTTCCAGGGATAGTTCTGGTCGACCGAGGTGGCGGTCATCTGCGATCGCAACTGTGCAAGCAAGCTGCAATGCATGACGCTTTTGCTCCGTATCGATTGGCACGTCACGTTTTCGCCCGCCCTTTGTGCCGCGGACGAGAGTCAAAATAGAGCCATCGGCGCTGACCCCAATGAACGGCTGGAACATGATGGCTTCGTTCACGCGCAAGCCGAACGCAAGACACATGGCGAGCTGCGCACCGACGAACAGATCAGCTTCAGTTATCTGAGCAATCAATGCATTGCAATCTACGCCATGCGCAGACCAGCTCTTGTCGTTCTCTGCGCTGTAGGTTCGGTTAACGAGGGCCGGATTGCTGACATAAAACGTTGCATCCCGAACCAGCCCATCCTTACCGAGCCACTCGGCGAATACTCTCAACTTACTCAGATAATCATGGATCGTGTTGGGCGCCAGACCACGCTCGATCCAGCGATTGACCATGAACTGAATATGCCGACCCGCGATCCGCGAAGGAGTGATCTTGTAGCACCGCTCATCGTTGGTCCGCAATTCGGTGAAGAATGAAAAGTAAAAGCTCGAGCGTTCTCGCATGGTCTTGTAGGAAACGCTCTTGTTTTTCACCGCGTGCCGGTCGTTGTGCTGATCAATGATGTCTTGTAGTTCTCTTTTCCAGTTCTTGGTTACATGTTGCATGGGGCGAGCTCCGTCAATGCACGGTGAGTCATGCCGCACGGTTTTTGGAATTGCTCGAACCGAAATGCCACCGGCGAACCGGTTCAAGTTCGCAGGCGAGGAGCGCTTATTTCATCGGCGGCATGGGCTCCTGCAATGCCGAGACGCTTTGTCCAGGGTCTAGCCGCTCGCGCGGCATGGTCGTTCTTTAGAAGATGCAAGCGGCGTGGCGTCAGGTTTCCCCTCACCCACGTCTCCGCGTTTGCGGACCCTGCATGCGTTTGCATGCGGGGCATCCGAGATGGTCTCGGACCCGTTACGGTCGCGTTCGATGGTCTGAACCCGTATTACGGTGTTGTCTGTTTGGCCCTTGTCTCGTTGCGTGGACTCGCACCCACCAGCGGCACGGCACAACGATTGATGGTCATCCGGGCGGTCCCCTTAGAGGGCGGCACGCGCGGCAGCGTCGCTAGACGCTATCCCACGAACGACAGGAGGTTCTCTGTTTGGTAATTAATCCGGCCTCAAGGGCCAATGCTTACCGAGACAACCGGTCAGGCGAACGCAAGTAAATGCGTCGCACTCCATGATGAAGATTAAATCTCACGCCGTACTAGACGCACGGCCACTTCCGGGGGTGTATCTCTAGACGGTTACGTACGCAGCGATTGGAAAAAAATTGTGACCGACGTCCAATACGTCTGACTCAAGGCGTAATGATCCCGCCAGCGGCAGAGCAAAGTCAAGCGCACGTTTGTGCAAATAGTGGTCGTCAGGTTGTGAAATGGCTGCGAACGCTTGACCCGTGCGGCGGAGCAGGTACCTCAGGCTTCCGGTCGACTAAGCCGGCATCCGCCAAGTGCTACTTACGAGGGTAGTAATGAGGACGGAAGGATCAAAATTCGTCCGCAAAACATATTCCTAGGTACGTACATAGGAATAGGTTGCACTCGGCTATCCCCCGGTTTTGGCCTCAAAAGCCGGTTGCGGCGGACCGTCGGGACAGCCTGACCTGCCCTCCGCTGAGTATTCCGGCGTTCCGGACGTCTCGCGCTGGCAATTTCGCGCATCGATACCGACAAGGCCGAGTTCGCATGCCGGGCCTTCCAACAGCGCCGCTTTGGGCCTACTGTCATTCGGCCTGTGGCGGCGGATGGCAGCATTGCAGCGGTTGCTGCCGGTCGACCGCGGCCTTCGGACTCACGCTCTCGGCCACATATCGGTCATTGCGTCGAGAGAACAGCGATGGCGTCAACGTCCGGTCTGAGGGTCTCCGCAGACAAACGCGAACACAGCGGGCGTCGTTCTGCGATATCAGTCGATTGAGTGTCTGCCGCTCAGGCCGGTGAACTGGGGCTCACGACCGAGGCTGTGTGAAAACGTCCTGCAACGTTTGACCATCACAATAGCTGCATCGCGATACAGGAGCGCAGCCGATGGGGCGATTCGTCGAAGGGCAGGATCGATCGCAGAGCGTGTTGTTTCCGGAGCGACTGGAAGAATGGATCGATGAAGACAATCCGGTCAGGGTGATCGACGTCTTTGTCGATCAACTCAATCTCGGGGAGCTCGATTTCGATGGTGTGCACCCCGCTGAAACCGGTCGGCCGGCGTATCACCCGGGGACACTGCTCAAGATTATATCTACGGCTATCTGAACCGCGTCCAATCGAGCCGCCGTCTGGAACGGGAGGCACAGCGCAATGTGGAGCTGATTTGGCTCACCGGTCGGCTGATGCCGGACTTCGAGACAATTGCCGACTTTCGCAAAGACAATGGCCCAGCGATTCGCCAAGTCTGCCGGCAGTTCGTTGAGCTCAGTCGCAAACTCGACCTGTTCGCCGAATCGATCGTCGCTATCGATGGCAGCAAGTTCAAGGCGGTCAACAATCGCGACAAGAACTTTACGCAACGCAAGCTGCAAGCTCGCATCGAGCAGCTCGAGGAAAGTATCGAGCGCTACCTGGACGAGCTCGATCGCGCGGACCGGCAGCCGACCACGGTGCCGGAGAGTCGGGTCGCCCGTCTGAAGGAGAAGATCGCGACGGTCAAAGCGCAGATGTGCAAGCTGAGCGACATTGGCAAACAGTTGCAGCAGAGTCCAGATCAGCAAGTTTCGTTGACTGACCCCGATGCGCGCTCCATGGCCACCAGCGGCCGCGGCACCGGCATCGTGGGCTACAACGTCCAGGCTGCGGTAGACACCCAGCACCACATGATCGTGACGCATGAGGTTACTAATGTTGGCCACGATCGAGCGCAGCTCGCCTCAATGGCCAGATCTGCGCGGGATGCGATCGCGCAAGACAAGCTTACGGTGGTTGCCGATCGTGGTTACTTTGCCGGCACGGAGATTGTGCAGTGTGAGCGAGACGGGATCAGCGCCTTGGTGCCGAAGCCACTGACCTCAAACAGCAAGGCCGAAGGGCGCTTCGATAAACGCGACTTTGTCTTCAACGCCGAGCGCAACGAATATCGCTGTCCGGCCGATGAGCGTGCGATCTGGCGTATGACGTCGGTCGAACGCGGTTTAACGCTGCACCGCTATTGGCCCTCGGCCTGTCCACGGTGCCCGATCAAGCAGCAATGCACGCCGAGCGACTATCGAAGGATCACGCGTTGGGAGCACGAAGCGGTGTTGGAAGCCATGCAGGATCGGTTGGACCGAACGCCTCAGGCATCGCGACTGCGGCGTCAGACTGTTGAACACACCTTCGGCACGCTGAAAGCCTGGATGGGCTCAACGCACTTCCTCACTAAGACGCTGCCGCGGGTCCGAACGGAAATGAGCTTGCACGTGTTGGCCTACAACCTGAAGCGAGCGATACGCATCCTCGGAACGCGGACACTGATGCAGGCGATGAGGGCTTAGAAGGCACTCACAGATCGTCCACACACACTTAGAAGATCGGCGAGAGCCAAACTCTCGAAACGCCTATCAGCACATCCCCGTCAACTTCCGCGTTTTTACACAGCCTCGACCCATTGCGGAAGTTCGGCACGGCCACAGCCGACGTTTGTACGCAGGCGTGTGCGTCTTTACACCGAGACACCCGGATCATTCCTGGCGGTTCGCATAGATCGGTCCCCGGCGTCGACACATAGACGCTGTCTGAGAACGTAGTAAGTCCACGTATTTTTCTTACGACATTTTTTAAAGCGTGTTCAGCGTGGCAAGGCCATGTATGCGCACAACTTTTCTATGTGACGAAATTTATCCGCCAAGCGGTCGTTGAATTTGCCGGTACTGGCACTTATTCTGATTGTCACCGAGGTGGTCGTTGGGTGAAATTGACTTACTACAACCAACGGAGAGTTAACCGTGATATTCAAATCGCATGCGGGTGCAGAAATTGAGGATTGGATAACTCCGCCGCAGGTGGAGGTTGTAAAAGTCGCAGCGCACAAAGAGCGGCTCGAGCGCATTCAGCAGCGAGCCATAGAGCTGCGCAAAGCAATGGGGCCACGCTATTTGTGCCACGAAAAGAATCGAGTGCGCAGATTGGACGGACGCAACTACCGTACGAGTGACGCCGGCGGTGGGTCCTTACGTTCCGTGCAACGGGCAGCGTGATCTGAGAGAGCCGCGCATCGGCAGCGCTCACCGATGCGCGGTTGGTGACAGCTATGCGTTACGCAAAATGTCGGCGGCCGAGCTGAGTATCCGCGTAACGCCCGCACAGCCTCAGTGCGATTTCGGACCGTCCACCGACGCCGGAGATTGATAACCGGGCGGCGGGTTCATGTCCGGACAGCAGCTGTATGCAACTCCGGCACCATCGCACAAGGCACACGGCCACGGCTCTAACCAGTGCGTCTCACACTACGACCGCAGTCTTTGCAGATCGGGCAGTCCATAACGGCTTACGGGCGCTTGCACTATCGCTTTTTCGCCGCGGCGCTTTTCTTCTCGGCCGCACTTTTTTTCGCTATGTCCGTGCGGTGCGCTCGTTCGTAGGTCTGAATGTCCTTGAATCGACCGTTCGCGTCCCGCACTGCATAGAGTTTGGTGCCAGAGACACTGCGATGCGTCGTGCGTTTGCTAGCCATGTTAGCTCCCTCTTTTTAGCCGTCCAAAGTATGCCTCGCACAGCGTAAGGCCTCAGGACCCTTAGCGATGCACAAATTGCACCGGTCGCGTGCGGAGACGTCTCGCTAGACCGCGGCGCAGTTCAAGTCCTGCGCTCCGCATGCCGTAGCGGCTTCCGGCTTGCCCGAAGCCACTTCGTCACCAAGAACGGGTCTACGTCGCGGGATCACGTCCGACAAATTGTCAACGTGAATATTCGGCATCTCTCCGTCATCAGCAGGCACTAGCATTTGAACGGGGGAAATGAAAGGTGCTATGCGTCGTCGAGTGCACGATGGTAAGTAGGGCCGCACAGAAGGCCAGAGGCGATCCAGCCCATCGTGTCACGCTGCTCGCGAATCCGTCAAACGCGTGAGCAGCGGCGAGCGGGCTGCGTAGGTCGGAGCAGTCGTCGAGGGCATCGATCCGATCGCGGTGTCTTTGCGGACTTTGGCTTTTTGCATGGGGCCTCCTCGTGTAGACGCATACTCTACGGTGAAAGGATCGCACGTCGCAAAATACAGCGCTTCGATACCCGTCGCGCTAGGCTGCAGCCACACTCGCTGCACGGCCGATCTTTTTGCTGGGCGCGGCAATTGCTGTGGTCCTAGGCCGCTCACGGTCTGCGCCGCGGGTTAAACGTACGCCAAGGAGGCGAAAAATGAACGAACACGTCAAAGAACTCCTATATCAAATGCTCGAGACCGAGTTGGGAGGAGTGCAGGTTTACACCACGGCTCTGGAATGCGTAGTCAACGATGAGCTGAAGGAAGAATGGACCAAGTATCTTGAACAAACCAATCGCCATGTCGAAGTCATGCGTGAGTTGTTCAGCCAATTCGGGCTCGACCCGGAAGCCCAAACCCCCGGACGTCAGGTCGTCCACCATATTGGCGGATCACTCGTGAAAGCGATGCAAATGGCGCTGTCGAGCGGCGGTGAGCCTGCGGCGGCGGAGCTTGTCGCCTGCGAGTGCGTAGTGTTCGCGGAAACGAAAGATCATCTGAACTGGGAACTACTTTCAAAATGCGCCGAAAAAGCCAAAGGCGAAGAGAAGAAAGCGATGACGGCCGCTTGTGAAGAAGTCGAAGATCAGGAAGATGAGCATATCTATCACAGCAAAGGCTGGTGCCGCGAGCTATGGATCCAATCGCTCGGCATGCCTGCCGTTCTGCCACCGCCGGAAGAAGAAAAAGATGTGAAAACCGCTATCGGTGCGGCGCGTGCAGAAAAGGCGCGCGAGGAAATGCTCGAGTAGTTTGATTCAATGAGGGTCTCGGCGAACCGAGATCCTCTGCTGCGTGTTGTTACCCGGCCCGCCGGAATAGTTGGCCGTGTGCCTGACTTCGGTATCTTGTGTGAGCGGCACACCGCTTGCCTTAGCGCACTTCCTCTACTAAGGAACGCTGATGGCGACCAAACGCTCTGGCATCAAGTCCCGCCCGCTGCATCCGGACGACCGCAAAAGAGCGGCAGACTGGATCGTGACCATCCGGACGTTGGCGCCAAGGTGGCCGCGGGCCGCCTCGCAAGAAAAATGGCGGGCACCGATGAGCTTGCTCGGTCGTTCCCTTCGAATGCAATCAAGGCCGGTGAGATCAGGCGCGAAGGTGCACGAATCCACCGCAAGGCCAGAGCGAAGAAGCGCCGTCTACCGACGTGTCGGCCAGCACGCTGAGCGAAACCAATCGCAACGATAAGACTGGCGGAGCGGCCGCTGCCGGAGAAAATCCGAACAACGCCCCGCTGGAAAGCGTGCGCGTTGATTCCGCCGGCCGAGCGTTGACCACCAATCAGGGCACGGCGATCGCCGACAACCAGAACTCGCTGAAGGCGGGGCTGCGCGGCCCGACGCTGCTCGAAGATTTCATCCTGCGCGAAAGATCACGCACTTCGATCACGAGCGCATCCCGGAGCGGGTGGTGCACGCGCGCGGCTCGGGCGCACACGGCTATTTTGAGTGCTACGAAGCGCTGACCGATCTGACGATGGCCGCACCGTTTGCCGAAGCGGGCAAACGCACGCCGGTATTCGTTCGCTTTTCCACGGTCGCCGGTGAGCGTGGCTCTACCGACCTCGCGCGCGACGTGCGCGGCTTCGCGGTCAAGCTTTATACCGACGAAGGCAACTGGGATCTGGTCGGCAACAACATTCCGGTGTTCTTCATTCAGGATGCGATGAAGTTTCCCGACCTGGTGCACGCCGTCAAGCCCGAGCCGAACAATGCGATGCCGCAGGCCGCCAGTGCGCATGACACGTTCTGGGACTTTGCCAGCCTGATGCCCGAGAACGCACATGCTGATGTGGGTGATGTCGGACCGCGCGATTCCGCGCAGCTTGCGAATGATGCAGGGCTTCGGTGTGCATACGTTTCGTCTGGTCAATGCGAAGGGCGAGTCGGTGTTCGTCAAGTTCCACTGGAATCCGACACCGGGTACGCACTCGGTCGTGTGGGATGAAGCGGTCAAGATCAGCGGCGCCGATTCCGATTTTCATCGGCGCGATTTGTGGGAAGCGATCGAGAGCGGTGCTTATCCCGAATGGGAGCTCGGGTTGCAGATCTTCACCGAGCAGCAGTCCGAGAAATTCAGCTTCGACGTGCTCGATGCGACCAAGATCGTGCCGGAAGAATTAGTGCCAGTGCGGCCGGTCGGAAAGATGGTGCTCAACCGCAACCCGGATAACTTCTTCGCCGAAACCGAGCAGGTTGCGTTCTGCACGCAGCACGTGGTGCCCGGAATCGATTTCAGCAACGATCCGCTATTGCAAGGGCGCAACTTTTCTTACCACGACACGCAGTTGAGTCGTCTCGGTGGACCGAACTTTCATCAGCTGCCGATTAACGCATCGATCCCGCAGGTACATAACAACCAGCGCGACGGCATGCGCCAACAGGCGATTCCGCGCGGGCGCGCGGGCGCGTCGCCTACGAACCGAATTCGCTCGGCGGCGGCTGTCCGTTCCAGGCCGGCGTCAAAGGTTTCATGTCGTTTCCGGAGCCGATGCGCGAAGACAAGCTGCGCGGCAAGCCCGAGAAATTTGCCGACCATTACACGCAGGCCACGCTGTTCTGGAAGAGCCAGACGCCGCCCGAGCAAAACCACATCGTCGGAGCGTTTCGCTTCGAGTTAAGCAAGGTGCAGACGCCCGCGGTGCGCGAGCGCATGGTGGCGGGGTTGATGAACGTCGATCGCGAGCTCGCTTCGAAGGTCGCGCAAGGATTGGGCATCGACCTACCGCAACCGCTGCCCCGCGTGCTCGCCAAGCCGGCACCGCCCGAGGTGACGAGCTCACCCGCGCTGTCGTTGACCGCGCGACCCGGAGATGGTTCGATTCGCACGCGGCGCGTCGCGCTGCTGGTAGCCGACGGCGCCGATCGATCGGCGCTGCAATCAATACACGACGCGCTGACGAAGGAAGGCGCAACGGCCGACTACGTTGGACCTCGGCTCGGCGCCGTGAAGGCGGACGGTGGCGCTGCGATCGAAGTCAAAGTGACGCTGGAAAACGCGCCGCCGGTGCTGTTCGATGCGCTGGTGCTGCCGAGTGGGCAGCGCGCCATAGAGGCGTTGCGTAACAGCGGTCAGGCGATGGACTTCGTCAAAGAACAGTATCGGCATTGCAAACCGATCTTGGCGTTAAGCGGCGCGAGTGCGCTGCTCGAGGCCGCCGGCATCCCTCGCAAGCTGCCCGATGGCGGCGTTGATCCGGGGCTGCTGGTGCCGAGTGGGCAGGATGCTGCAACCATCAACGCCGCGTTTATCAAAGCGATCGCGCGTCACCGGCATTTCGAACGGCAAACGGATCCTCCCAAGGTGTAATGATTCGCATCGAATCGGGGCTTTTACCTGCGCGTGCAGCAAATAGCGGAGCGTCCGCATCCATTGCCGCTGGAGAGCGGCTTCTCTGCCGATTTTGCGTATCGAGCGTTAGGAATCTACAGCCCGTCGGAAACCAGTGAGTGTTACTTCATCCTGGCCAATGACCGCAGCGAAACGTGGTTCGTATCCAATCGGCACTTCCGCGTTGTGGGTCTGTTTCCCGAGCGCCGCGATTTGCGTTTTGCACTTGCTAGCACGGGCTGCGACGCCCGCCAAATTCATCGCCGCGATGTAGTCGAACAGGAAGTCGCGCCGAACGAGCGTTAGCGCTTGGGATTCGCGCGCGCAGCACAACGCACGTGTCGGCGCCGCGAGGCGCCGACACCGCATCGCATCACATCAACAGCTGCGGTTCTGTCGTGTCGTCGGCGGGTGGACTGAAATTTCCCACTGTAAGTGGCTCCGATGTATCACTCGACGCGAGGCCTTGCAGAAACGCGATAAAGCCGGCCACCGAGCTTGCGCTGGGAGGGATTTGAGATCCTGGCGCTGGCGCCGGCGGCGGGTTGTCGTCGTTCGAGCTGCCGCACGCCGACAGCCCGATCGCTAATGTCAGCGCTGTCGCCGCGCCGATGATTTTCGTTTGTTTCAACATGGCGCCCTCTTAGTTAAATGAGCCGGGGATCGGCGTGTTGAAGTACGGGAACGTCGCTTTGAAGTTGCTCGCGTTGCGGCGCACGCCATCGGTAAACGCCAGTCCGCCCGACGGCGCACTGGCTGCCGTGCAGCCCACACACAATGTGTCCCCAGGTCCGGTTAACACGCACAGCGCTCCCATCGCAACGCGCAGCGACAAATCGACCACCTCGTCTCCCGGCCGCCGGCCATTCGGAAAACCTGCGGGGTCCATGCCTGCCACTCCAAGCGGGTTCTGCACAGCTTGAGGGGTCGGAGGCGTCGATGTATTCAGCCGCATCATCTCGCTAGGAACGACGTTGGCCGGACGATTCACTCCAGCCAGCCCCGTCAGGAACGCAGCGACCAGGTCGATGCGCGGGAAGTTGGTTGGCGCGGAGTTCGGTCAATGGATCATGAAGGGCGGCATGCTGCGCACCTAGAGCCGATCAGGGCTTGACGTTGTCCTGCTGTACACCCCCGCCGCCGGGCGAACTCGTCGTACCGCATGCCACTAAACTCAATGCCATCGCGAAGATAATCATCAGCTTTTTCATGGGTGTTCTCCTGGTGAGAGCCTTCGCATCAGCAATACGCATTCCTGAGACGGAAACCAATGAGCCCCGTTGGAGTAGGCAGGTCGCGGGCACGCGAGCATCGCTCGCCACGCCACCACCCCTCTGCGTCACACCTCGCGCTCAGCGTAGCCGTTCTGAAAGAAAGCTCAGCACACGCTCGACCGCCTCGTGCGTCGGCTCGCCCTCGCGATCGATGAGGTTGATGGTGAGCACACTATGCGGCGGCTCGGGTTGGGGCTTCGCCGACCTGGCCGGAAGCTCGATCCCCTCAAAGCCGGCGCCGAGTTCGCGGCGCAATGTCGCGAAGCGCGCCGCTCTGCAGAACAGCGCGTCGCCGTGGAAGCGCACGGCCAGCACCTTCAGCCCCTCCTCGGTGGTCCGGCGCCGTGCGTTGACGAACGTCTCGGGCGTGACGTGGACGGCGGCAGCCTTGGCGCGCGTGATCGGCAGCGGCAACGACGGATGCCCCATCACGGGCGCCAACACCCATGGATCGAGGGTCAGCGTAAGCGCGAAGTTGCCGGTAACGCACATGCCGACGGCGCCGATACCGCGGCCGCCCATCTCCTGGTGAATGTGGCGAGCAAGCGCGCGTAACCAGTCCGCGATCGGGCTCGAACGATTTTCCGCAAGGACGTGGAACTCACGGTTGACGCAGAGCTTCAGGAGTTCCGGCACCCGATTGAACGGCGTCGTCTTGACCCCCACGGGACCGAACATCCGAGGCACGAACACGGTAAAGCCGGCGTCGACAACACGCCGGGCAAAGCGCACTACCTCGGCCGAGATCCCGGGCACTTCGTGCATGATCAGCACCGCGGGGCCTTCGCCCTTTCGGTAGACGGTTCGCTCGCGGCTCGCGTGCGTAAACGCGAAGGTCGTGAAGTCGGGAAGCCGGTCCATGGTCGATGCCTAAGACTGTGCACTCGGCAAGTTGCGTGCCCTGCCTCGAGCGGTTGCGGACCATTGCTGCTGAAAGATCACAGAGCAATGCAGCGAGCGATATCGAATTGCTCGACATGGACGGGGGCGCGGCTGCACGGCAGCTTCGGCTTCGATAAGGCGCCGGATTGGATATCGTGCCTTCGAGGTCGACGCGTTTACACTAAGCACGCCGCTCACCGTGTCCGGTCCACAGTGGGTGAATGCGGGAGTGCCGACCGGCTTCGAAGCTAGCAGCGCCGCGCCGGAAGCGTGACTGTTCATGAGCGACGCCGTCAAGAGACATGTCGTCACTGCCGCGTAGGTGCAACGCCCGCGTTCTTCTCTTCTTTGCGTGTAACGGGCGCCGCCACCGTTCGACTCACTCGAACGGTTGGCTTGGAAGAGGATTCAAGATGCGCTCCATCAAACTCGGTCTTTTCGGTTCGGCGGCGTTAGTCGCGGCGTTAGGGGTGCTGGCTGCCGCTGCGAACAGGACCACAGGATCGAAGGTGGCTGGCGGTGGCAGCACCTTGGTTGCTTTTCAGGGCGAGGTCAAGGGCCGCTCGATCACTTTGGCTTTCAATGCGAGAGTCGCGACGCAGTAACGGCGATAGCCGAGCTTGCGCGCTGCAACGGAAATCTGGTTGAAGGTCCGGTCGACCACGGTGGTAGCGTCGGTTACTTTGCAGTTTTTCGACCCAAAGCGGACTTTCGCGTCGCTCCGAAGCGGACATTGAAGGCGTGGCTGAATGCCGTTTAGCGATCCAGTGTCAAGACCTTCTTACTATTCTGCCGACACGCCCGTTCCACGCGGCGCGTACGGCCGGGTCGCCGCGTGCGGGCGCCGAGTGGCTACTTGCTGCGCGGATCGTCTGCAGGGTTCAGGTACGTGATGGTCCAGGGTCCGACGCCGTGCAGCTGCAGGATCGTGTCGCCGCTTACTGTGGCGAAGTGGCGCATGCCCGCAGGCCAGTATCCGTACGTACCGGCGGGCATCGGCCGTGTCTGGGCTGACGTGCTCTCTCCCATTTCAAGGTTGAAGGTTCCGGCGATCACGGTGATCCGCTCGACCTTAGGATGCCAATGCGGCGCGATCTTGAATCCGTCGGGCAGGAACAGACGCATGACGAAGGGCCCTTCCTTGGCGGGATCGCCTTCGAGGACGGCGGCTTTATTGCGTTCCTCGCGTGGGTCACACCGGAAATGGAGAACTATCGAAGCGATTGGATACCTATCAACCGCAAGGCTTGCCGTCTGACGGATTGGCCCCCATTGCCTTCGCCTGAGACTCAGAGGCGTACTGCCCCTGCTTGGTCTTGCCGTACCATCGATCGCCGGAGCAGTGATAGACCTTCGAGTCCGTGTTGATCCACACTTGCCCCGGTTCACCGACCGCCGCCCGAGGTGACATCGGCGATGCGGTCGCTGTAGGCTTCGCGTTGTCCCGGGCCCCAGTGGTGGTAGAGGGTGCAGCTGCACCCGCCGAAGTCGCCGTCGGCTTCTCGGTTGCCGCCTTCCCAGCGCCATACCCGTCTTTCACTCCCCCGTGGCCAGAGCAGGCTCCGCTCTTCTTCATCGAGTCCGAGTGGGTGCCGTCCTTACACAGGGCGGTTGAGCCGGAAGGAGCCGTCACAACTGGCTTCGCTGCAGTACCCGTACTTGTCGCTGCTGAGCTCTTATCGGGCTTCGCGGCGGTCTTATCCGGCTTCGCCGCGCTGTACCAATCCTTCACTCCCCCGTGGCCAGAGCATGCGCCGCCCTTTTTAGCTGCGTCGGTGTACGTGCCATCCTTGCACTCGCCGGTTGATCCGGCCGGAGCCGCGGCGTGAGAAGTAGCGGCAAGGCCGAGGCCCAATAGCAGCGCGCTCGTAATAAGCATTGATTTCATCGGTTTTCCTCCTATGGGCGCGGGAAGTTTAAGAGACCGCGTGCGCCGTAGCGGTCGATTGACTACGAGCGCGATGGAATGTGACCGCGCCAGTCGCGCACGTGATCGCGCCAATCGCGCATGCTGTCGGCCAAGGCGCGCAGATCTGGTAACGATGACCGTCGATCACGCAACACATAAGCTGCAGCCAATGCGATCACGGCCGCGCCGCCGAGCGCAATCAACCAGACGCTGCGGCGCCGATTTTGTTCCAAGCGAAGCGGCTCGTATGCCTCGGCCGCGCTGTACTTGCGTTCGATCGCCTCTGCTGTGGGCGAAGTCGACGTGCTGGTTGGAAACAATTTTGTCATGCGACCTCCCTGTCACTCAAGATGAAACGCGTTATGCAATCGGTGTTCCCGCTTGGTCTCCGGCTTGCGTGAAGAGTTAATCCAGCAGCTGCACACAGTCTCTAATGGGCCGGCTTTACCTGCGGCTTGCCGAGCAGCTATGCACGGCAACGCGAACAGCAGGGTCAACAGGCCGCAACCCCGTGAGCAGGACCGGCAAAACCTTAACCAAGGCGGGCAAGGCAACAACAGTTAAGCAATAGGAAGTAGCAGGAACCTGCGCGCTTTGCCTGCCGGCTCCAAGCAGGTTAAGTTGGCATGTTGCCTGCGACGGTATTCAGTCTGCTCGATGGAAGGGTTAGGCACGTCGCCTGCACCGCTCGGGCTTCAGTAGATGCCAGGAATAAAGCGCCGAGTACGCGCACAGTACGAGCGGTAGCTCGTCCCGAATGCCTTGGAAAGGATGCGCTCCTCTGATCGCGCTCGCAGCTCACTCCCGATAACCATGAGCAGGAAGCCAAGCCACACAACGATGGTCGGCATCCAGACCGCTGTACCCAGCGAAAGCAGATTCAGGCTGAGATAGATGGGATGCCGGACGTAGGAGAACGGGCCACCGGTGGCAAGCACATGACCCTCACCTACCTTCGCTCTTATACGCCACGAGGAAAAGACGGCTAGTGTTGAACAGACCAGCGCCGCTGCGCCGACTATGAGCAACGCACCAAGTTCACGCTGCCCGAAGAACCAGACAGGAGTGCGGTTCAGAATGACAGCGTATCCAATGCCGAAGTAGATGAGACCGAACGCCAGCCCATGAATTGCGACAAGCGATCGCGAGTTCCGAGCAGTCAACTCCGTTGGTGAGGCTTGGGTGCCCGTGCCTTGTTGCGCAGGGGGCTGCGGCGATTTTCGTGTCACCAGAAGAGTGACGGCGAAAGAGCCCCAGAACATGAAATGGAGCAGATAGATTGACCAGTCGGGCAGCATGCAGTGGGTTCGCTCGATGGAAGCGTTCGGAATTACTTAGGTAGCAGGACGTATTGGGTCATGAAGACAATCAATGCTTCAGTGAGATCTTCAGCTAGATGCGTGTTCGCCCTATGATTTTTTCCGAATTCAAGTTGTATGGCGTCAATGCCTTCAGCTTGCTGACTGCCATAAGTCAACACTGTGTATCCACCGTTGAAGCGAGGGTCTTCGCGCAGTGTTTCGGCTCCGGCGGCTGGATTGACTCGATACCCTTTTGCTGCCAACACTCCTATGACGCTCTTCTCGCCTTGAAGCGCTGATGAGCCGAAGCGATTGAGTAGAGCCTTGGTCGTCAAGCCAGCACGTGTGCCGCGAAACGTCGTGTCTGGATCGTCCGATTGGCCGTGTACATCCAAGAGCAGTGAGCCAGCGGGGAACTGCTGTTTTATTTCGCTAACGAAGGCGGCGATTTGGTCGTGGTACGCGCGGTATGCCGGCAACGCGTCTTGCGATTCCATTGCGTCTTGTTCAGAGCGATTCGCATCCAGATACTTTCGACTGAACTTCGCAACAACGATATACGGGCGCTTACCGAGCCGCCCTTCAAGCAAAGACGCCACGCGCTCGGCGAGCTCTCGCGTGCCAGCATCACGGACAAGCGCACCTTTCGTTCGCACCGCAATAAGGCCCAGGAATTCGCCGCCGTCATGTGGCACGGTCAAGATTAGCGGCAAAGTTCCCCTCGAAGAAGCAACTACGCTTAGTGGGTCATATGCCCGTGAGGCCGTTGGAAGGAAAACGGCGAAAAGCAAGAGCACGAAAGTGCGGCGAACCATGGATGGTGATTCCTAACGGTTGAAGAGTTAGGCGCCTGGTTGCGCAACGGCACTCGCGATGGCGGAATACTCGTAAGACGTGATTTCGTACGGATTTCCGTCCGGGTCGTTGAAGTACACCGACCAAGACAGTCGATGATCTTCCGCCTCGACTTGCCGGCCCAAGACATTGGAGAGATGCAGCTTCCAGGCGATGAATTCCGCCCCGGAGACCGATAGTGCGATGGTAGAGCGGGACGCTTCAGGGACACGCTCGAAGAGGGCCAAGTGAACAGTTCCTGCGACGTTGCCGATCGTCAGTGGACCGCCGCCTGTTGCCCAGGATTCCAGCTCGCCCACGCGGTGCAGGCCGAGCACCTGCGCGTACCACTGCTCCGCGGCGCCGCGATCGCTGACAAGAACGTGGATGTGATCAATGGCTTGAAGGGTAGGCGGCATAGGAAGCGGTCTAACGAATGATATGGACTGCCCCTACCCGGAGTGTCGCGGGTAGTGCGATCGTTGAGGTGGATGTGTTCAACATCACTTCAGGAGAGGCAGTCATGAGCGAGATTACGACGGTTGGGATTGATCTGGCAAAGAACATTCTGAGTGTGCATGGCGTCGACGCAGGCGGCAAGACCGTACTACGCAAGACTCTTACGCGAGCCAAGTTGCTAGAGCTGATGGCGCAGTTGCCGGCGTGCCGAGTGGGACTGGAAGCGTGCTCGGGCGCACACGAGCTGGCGCGCACGCTCACATCGCTGGGTCACGACGCCCGCATCATGGCGCCCAAGTTCATCGTGCCGTATCGCAAGAACCAGAAGAACGACGGCAACGACGCCGAGGCGATCTGTGAAGCGGTCGCCCGACCCAACATGCGGTTCGTGCCCATCAAGAGCGCCGAACAACAAGCGGTTCGTGCCCATCAAGAGCGCCGAACAACAAGCGGTGCTGGTAGTGCATCGAGTCAGGAGCGAGCTGGTGGCCGCGCGCGTTGGCTTGATCAACCAGGTGAGGAGCCTGCTCACCGAGTTCGGCATCGTGCTGAAGCAGGGCCGCTTTAGCTTCCGCCATCACATCGGCACCGCACTCGACGATGCGCGGCTGCCGATACTGGCGCGCCAGGTCCTGCACGAGGTCACTGCGCGCATCCGCGTGCTCGATGAAGACATCCTGGCCTACGACCGGCGCATCGAAGCGATGGTGCGCGCCAGCGCACTGATGCAACGCATCGTTGCCGTGTGCGGGGTCGGACCCATCACGGCGAGCGCGATCGTGGCCAGTGTGGGTGACGCCAAGCTGTTCAAGAACGGCCGTCAGTTTGCCGCTTGGCTCGGTCTGGTGCCGCGCCAGTACTCCACTGGCGGCCGATCGATCCTCGGGCGCATCACCAAGCGTGGCGATGTCTACCTGCGCACGCTATTGATCCACGGCGCGCGCTCGGCGCTGATCACGCTATCGCGACGCACCGATCGGCTCAGTCGTTGGGCTGCAGCACTCATCGAACGACGCGGCTTCAAGAAGGCGTGCGTAGCCATGGCCGCCAAAAATGCTCGCATCATCTGGGCGCTGCTCGCCAAGGGCGAAGACTTCCGGCTTGAGCGCGCAGCTGCTTAGGAACAAACAAACGAACTCTGATCTTCCACTCGCTGCGAAGGAGCATCGTTGATGAGGTAACGGTTTGCGACCGACGCCAGGCGAACCTGATCATGTCAATGATCGAAACTCCAGGATCGTCTAACGAATGAGGGCTTGGCGGCGCGCATCATCATCAGGGCCAGAGCCATTGCGCTCAATTAAAGGCCGTATACGGAACCGCAGTCCAGCCCGCTACTCACCAGCAATCAACCATGCAGCCACTGCTTACGACAACCATGATCAACTCAAGCTAAACACCCCTTGACGGAGGGCAGTCCATACGGTTTGACATGAGCGTCTGTCCGACCGATGGAAGGGTTATGCGCCTTCTCAACGAAGCGCTCCATCATGACCGGGTACGCAACCAGGCGGTATGAAGTGAACGAGAGATCTCTCACATGCGTGAAGCTCGACCAGAGGAGCCTGCCACCTTTAAGCCACCTCGCACGCCCGACCCGTTCCTGAATCTGCAACTTTTCGGCGCACGTCGCAACGCGCAACGGTCCAGCCGTGCCGTACAACCGCACACCGGGCGCAGAACTGAACTCGCCCATAAGTAGTGCACGCAACCAGAACATTTTGCCGGCGTTCACGGCCATGGCGCACACCATTGGGTTCGCCTCGACGTTCGCTGCTAACGACACCGTGTATCGATCGAAGTAGAAGCCAGAGCAAGGCTGGCCGAGAAACAGTGTGCCGATAGGCGTGACGTTGGGCTGGCCCGCCGTGTCGATCGACGCGACCGAGCAGTACAAGGACGAGGCCTGCGCATGAGCAAAGGTAGCCACGATTTCGGGCCACAGCGTCTCCAAGGCACTCGCATCGCGGCTAACCGGCATAACGAGTAGGGTAACCGGCGCGCCGCCGGGACGATCGCCAAGTAGAAGTCACGAACCGGCGCGTCCGGTTGACCGCAGGGTTAGGCGGCTGTGCGGCATGGGCATTGAGCCTACTGCTCGGGCACACCCGGCACCGAAGTGAGGTCGTGCAGCCAAGGCATGGAGGAACGAGTCCAGACCTGCTTGGACGGAGCAAGCTGGGCACGTTCGTCGACGCATCCAAGCCTTACGGCGTAGACGGCTGGATTGTCGGGAGAGGTCGCGTAAAGCGGCGTGCCGCAGTCATCGCAAAAAGCTTGTGCGCGCCGGTTTCCGCTTTCCGCGGTCTTAATGTAGATCTTGGGGATTCCAGTCAATGAAAAGTCTTTCGCTGGAATGGGAACAGCCGCCCTGAAAGGCGCTCCCGACATTTTCTGACAGTCGGCGCAATGGCATGCAAAGACTTTTGCGGGATCTACTTCAGCGATGAAGCTGATGCTTCCGCAGTGGCAGCGGCCGTGAATTTGCATGAGATGTCCTGGCTAGGATGAATTGGATGCAATGACGCCTAACGTAGAGGTCAGCCGCCGCGCGAGCGTCGCTCGCGCGAGGTCGGCTGCACCGGCGAGTTATGTGCGACTGTGCACGGAGGTGGCGGACGAACGACCGATCACGACCCGCCACCAAAACCAAGCCTCGAGTGCCATGGCTACTGCGATGGCAGCAACGCCCCATTTTCCGAAACCCGCGCCGTACAAAGCGAGTGCGGCCAAAAGGATGAGAACCGTAAGCGCGTGGTATTTCATTCGGCCTCCTGACTCATTTATTCATTGAATACATAACGAATGAAAGGGACTTCCTCGTCCCGAGCAAGCGGCGAGGAAGCCGCACGGCATCGGAGTGCCAAGATGGTCTTGCAACCGTCCATCAACTATCTCGGAGAGGAAGTCCATGGCCATTATCAGGATCGGCGTTGATTTAGCCAAGAACGTTTTCGCGCTGCACGGAGTCGATGAGTCAGGGCGGGTAAAGATGGCTCGTATGGTTCGACGCGAGCAACTGCTCGAGGTACTGAGTGCTGTGCCTCCTTGTGTGGTGGCCATGGAGGCGTGCTCCGGAGCGCATGATTTGGCGCGGCGTGTGACGGCGCTAGGTCACAGCGCGCGCATCATGGCCGCCAAGTTTGTTTCACCGTATCGAATGAGTGGCAAGCGAGGCAAAAACGACGCCAATGATGCGGCGGCTATCTGTGAAGCGGCCGGTCGGCCGAACATGCGCTTTGTTCCGGTCAAGACCGCCGAGCAACAGGCACTGCTCGCAGTGCACCGGGTACGTCAAGGCTTCGTCGAGGAACGCACGGCCACCATTAATCGCCTGCGCGGACTGCTCGCCGAGTTCGGTGTGGTGCTGCCTTTAAAGGCGGCCACCGTCCGGCGCCAAACGGCGCAGCACTTTGATGCACTGCCGGTTTGGGCGCAGCGCGCGCTGGCTGATCTGCTGGCTCATCTGGCGCATCTAGACGGCCGCATCCAGGAGTACGACACACACCTAAAGCTTTCTGCGCGCGAGGACCCGCGCGCGCGTCGCCTAATGACTTTGCGCGGTCTCGGCCCTGTCAGCGCGAGCGCCATCGTGGCGACTGTTGGCGCCGCCCACGAGTTCAAGTCAGGTCGGCAGTTCGCCGCCTGGCTCGGTATGGTGCCGGGGCAGTTCAGCTCCGGCGGCCAGCAGCGCTTGGGCGGCATCACGAAGGCGGGTGATGGTTACTTAAGGGCGCTGCTGATCATGGGTGCGCGCGCAGTTCTCGCCGCTGCACCCGGCCGCACCGATCGAATCAGCCGATGGGCTGTGGCCCTGCAGGCGCGGCGTGGCTACATGCGTGCTTTGGTGGCGATCGCCAATAAGAATGCCCGCTTGGCGTGGGCAGTGCTTCGCCGCGGCGAAGACTTCAGGATGCATGAGATCGTTACACCTTAAGTCCCGACCTGCAAACAAACTCTACGACAGAGGAGGAGCAAACTCTGCAGTGGCTGCAGTGCGTTAATGCGAGAAGGTTCTGGACCTGCGCGGGGCGTGCCTGGCTAAAACTGGGTGAGATCGATCCCGACTAACGTGTGAGGCCCCCGCGCGCGTCTTGTTCATTAGGGCCCGCAGCCATTAGTGCTGCACTCATGGCCGTTTGTAGTGTCGCAGTCCAATCCATCTCGCTCACCTCACTTCAGTCACCGCGCAGTTCTAAACCAAATCCGCTTGCAAAACAC
>JBBQQC010000032.1:0-28387 GCA_038216465.1 Burkholderiales bacterium
TACGGGCAGATCCTGTACTGACACTGCTGAGCAGATATAGTGGTCGGGGTGGAGAGATTCGAACTCCCGACATCCTGCTCCCAAAGCAGGCGCGCTACCAGACTGCGCTACACCCCGAGGGCGGCAAATAGTAGCACCGCGATTTAGCGCTGAACTCAGGCGGCCGCTGCCGCGGTGATACTTTGCGGAAGCAAGCGATCAGTAGGCAGCACTGCGGCGAACGTGCTGCCACGACCGATTTCGGATTGCACCTCAAGATGCCCCCCGTGGCGCAGCAACACGTGCTTGACGATCGCGAGACCGAGTCCCGTGCCTCCAGTTTCCCGCGACCTGCTCTTGTCGACGCGATAGAACCGCTCGGTGATGCGCGGGATGTCTTCGGCCGCGATTCCCAGCCCGGTGTCGGCAACCTCGAAGCGCCCGCCACTCGCGTCCTCGCGCCACGCCAGTGAAATTGCGCCTGCATCGGGTGTGTAGCGCACCGCATTTGAAACGAGGTTGCCGAATGCGCTGCGCAGCTCTTCGCGGCTGCCTCGCACCAGGCCCGGAGTCAGTTCGACATCAATGCGGTGGCGGCCCAGAGACAACGCGCGCGCCTCGTCCGCCACTTCGCTTACCAGCTCGCGCAAGTCAACCACTTCGTCCGCCACCGGCGTTTCACGCGATTCAAGCTGTGACAGCGTCAGCAGATCCTCCACCAGCCGATGCATGCGCTGCGCCTGCTCATGCATCAACTGCAGATGGTGCTGGCGTGTCGTGCCACTAATCGTTGCGCCTCCGGTCGCTGTGCGCCCGCCCCCCGCGGCGGCACGCGATGAGCTGGGAGCGGCCCTGCGCTCATCGCTATCCGACTGTGCGTCGATCAGCGTTTCGAGAAAGCCGTTGACTACCGTCAGCGGAGTCCGCAGCTCGTGCGAAACGTTGGCAATGAAATCGCGCCGCACCGCGTCGACTCTTTCACGCTGTGTGATATCGCGCGTGATCAGGATCGAGCGCGCAAGCTCGAATTCGATCACGCGCACTTCGAGCGCCAGACCCGGGCGTGCCATCGGCTGAAAAATCAGCGCCTGATCGAAGCGGGCGGCGGTCATGTAGCCGACGAACTCGGGATCGCGCACCAGATTCGTCACACGCAAACCCTGATCGGCGCGCAGCGAGATGCCCAAATGCTCTTCGGCCACCGGATTGCACCAGTCGATTTGCAGCGCGGCGTCGATCAGCAGAATGCCTTCAGGCAGAGCGCTGATCGTGCGGCGAAACCGTTCTTCGTTGTCTTGCAGCCGCCGTTCGTTCTGCTCGGTGGCGCGACGAGTCCGATACAGCCGAGCGAACACGTGGGTCCATACACCCCACCCGTTGGGAACGTCCTCCAGCTGCGGACTCTCCAGCCAGGTCGCGAGCAGGCTCGCGTAGCGCACGTGAATCAGCAGCAAACAGCCGAGCGCGGCCACTGCCACCCATAGCCCGGCCTGCGCGCCGAAAGCCAGGCCGATCACCGTTGATACCGCCGCCAGCCCCGCCAGCCGAACGAGAGCAGGACCGAGCAGAACGAGTTGACTACGCCATTGAACCGCCATGCGAGAAGTCTAAGTCCGCATCTTGCCGCGCGACACTATTCGGGCCGCAACGACAACCGGTAACCGAGGCCGCGCACGGTTTGCACCAGATGTTGAGCGTTAAATGCCGCCAGCGCCTTGCGCAGCCGCAGCACGTGCACGTCCACTGTGCGCTCTTCGATGAAGACGTGATCGCCCCACACGCTGTCCAGTAACTGGGTGCGCGAAAAAACCCGATCGGGATGGCTGATCAGGAACTTGAGAAGTTTGAATTCGGCGAGGCCTATCTTGAGCGGCTGCTCGTTGACCGATATTTGATGAAGCGCCGGATCGAGTGCGAGCGGACCATATTCGAGCGCTTCGCCACTGTGCTCCGGCGCGCGGCGCCTGAACACGGCGCGTATGCGAGCGATCAGCTCGCGCGGCGAAAACGGCTTGACCACATAGTCGTCGGCACCGGTGTCGAGACCCACCACTTTATCGGCCTCGTTGCCCTTGGCCGTCAGCATGATCACCGGCACGACCCTCGTGCGTTCGTCCGCACGCAAATCTTTCAGCAGTTCGATGCCCGACTTGTCGGGCAGCATCCAGTCGAGCAGCACCATATCCGGCAGCTCGCGATCAATCGCCCGCCGCGCCTCGCCGGCGGACTCCGCGCGCCGCACGGTGTAGCCCTGTGCGATGCAGGTGTAGGCGACCAGCTCCTGAATCGCCGGCTCATCCTCGATCACCAGAATCGAGGCTGCGGTCATCGCTGCCTCGTCACGCAGCTCACGTGCGCGACACCGCACGCTCGATTTCCTCCAGCGACTGATGACGCGCGTCCCAGCCTTGCGCGATGAAGATCACGTGTTCGGCCACATTCTTCGCGTGATCACCGATGCGCTCGATCGCCTTGGCAACCCACACGCAGTCCAGCGACGCCGAAATGGTGCGCGGATCTTCCATCATGAACGTGATCAGCTGCCGAAGTACGGCGCGAAAGCGATCGTCGATGCCGAGATCGTCCTTGATGATCGACGCCGCCGCCACCGAATCCATGCGTGCGAACGCGTCCAGCGTACGGCGCAGCATCGACGCCGCCACCTCTCCCGATGCCTTGATGTCGGGAATGCGATTAAGCCGTGACTGATCGCTCTTCTCGTGCAGCCATTTGACTGCACGCGCGATCTTGCTCGCCTCGTCACCGATGCGTTCCAGATCGGTGATCACCTTCGCAATTCCGGTCACCATGCGCAGATCGCCTGCGGTCGGCTGGCGGCGCGCGATGACGTAGTTGACCATCTGATCGACGTCGATCTCGAGCTCGTTGACGCGGCGATCGGCGTCGATCGCCTGCTGTGCCAGCTGCAAATTGACGGTTTCAAATGCGTCGAGCGCGGTGCGCACCTGCGATTCCACCAGGCCGCCCATCTGCAGGACGCGCGAGCGTATCGCCTCCAGCTCTTCGTCATACTTCTTAATCGAATGTTCACCGATCAGCATTGCCATTCCCTGCCAGGCCCGACCAACGGGCGTTTTTATCCGAAGCGGCCGGTGATGTAGTCCTCGGTTTCCTTGCGCTTCGGTTTGACGAAGATCTGATCGGTCACGCCGAATTCGATCAAATCCCCAAGATACATATATGCCGTGTAATCCGACACGCGCGCGGCCTGCTGCAGATTGTGGGTGACGATGGCCACCGTGTAATCGGCCTTCAGCTCGTCGATCAGCTCCTCGATCTTCGCCGTCGAAATCGGGTCAAGCGCCGAACACGGCTCATCGAGCAGGATGACCTCCGGCTTGACCGCAATACCGCGCGCGATGCACAAGCGTTGCTGTTGACCCCCCGACAGACTGGTTCCGGACTGTGCGAGCTTTTCCTTTGCCTCGTTCCACAGCGCCGCTTTGCGCAACGCCCATTCCACTCGTTCGTCCATCGCGGAACGTGAAAGTTTCTCGAACAACCGCACGCCGAACGCGATGTTGTCGTAGATCGACATCGGAAACGGCGTCGGCTTCTGAAAGATCATGCCGATCTTGGCGCGGATCAGCGCGACGTCGTCGCCGGATGTCAGAATATTCCGGCCGTCGACGTTGACCTCGCCCTCGGCGCGCTGATCTGGATACAACTCGTACATCCGGTTGAACACGCGCAGCAAGGTCGATTTACCGCACCCCGACGGGCCGATGAATGCAGTGACCTTTTTCTCGGCGACCTGTAGGTTGATGTTCTTCAGTGCCTGAAACTTGCCGTAGTAGAAATTCAGATCACGCACATCCATCTTGGCGCGCTCGATCGTCGGCTTGCCGCTTGCGACCGGTGGTGCGCTCGGCGCCGGTAGTGCATGGCTCGCAATTGTTGTCGCACCTTCCATCGTAACTAGGCCTTGTGCCTAAAGGCCACCCGGGCCACTATATTTAGTGTCAGCACACCGATCGTTATCAAGAACACACCGGCCCACGCCATTTGCTGCCAGTTAGAAAATGGACTCAGCGCAAACTTGAAGATAGTGACCGGCAAATTTGCCATTGGCTGCGACAAGTCCAGGCTGAAAAACTGATTCGACAGTGCGGTGAACAGCAGTGGCGCTGTCTCACCCGCAATCCGCGCCAAGGCGAGCAAGACGCCGGTGACGACGCCGGCACGCGCCGCCTTTAGTGTGACTCGCATGATCATCACGCGCTTTGGCGAACCGAGCGCGAACGCCGCTTCGCGTAGTGAGTTCGGAATCAGCTGCAGCATGTTCTCTGTCGTACGGACCACCACCGGAATGACGATCAGTGCCAACGCAATCACGCCCGCATACCCCGAATACGTCCGGCTCTGCGCGACCACGAGCGTGTACACGAACAGGCCGATCACGATCGACGGCGCCGATAGCAGAATATCGTTCATGAACCGCGTTACGCGGCCAAGCCAGGTGCGCTGCCCATATTCGGCCAGATAGATCCCCGACAGAATGCCGATCGGCGTGCCGACCGCGGTCGCCGACAGCACCATCACCAACGAACCGACGATCGCATTGGCCAACCCGCCACCTTCGGAATTTGGTGGCGGAGTCGATTCGGTAAACGTGGCGCCGTTGAGCCCCTGCACGCCGAGGATCAGCGTGTTCCACAGAATCCAGATCAGCCACACCAGACCGAAGGCCATCGCGGCCAGCGACAGACTCAACGCGACACGATTGATCAGCTTGCGTTTGCGGTGCAGCGGCAACCGGTAATCGCCACGCGTCTCAACCACGGGGGCGGCGTTCATGCGCTGCTGCCCTCGTTGCGGCGCATCTGCGCAAGCAACAGCTTAGATAGCGACAACACGACGAAGGTGATGAAGAACAACACGAGGCCGAGATAAATCAACGATGCCTCGTGCAGTCCCGGAGTGGCCTCCGCAAATTCGTTGGCGAGCGCCGACGTGATCGAATTGGCGGCCTGAAATAGCGACAGCGTGTCGAGCTGGTTGAAGTTGCCGATCATGAACGTCACCGCCATCGTTTCGCCCAGCGCGCGACCCAGGCCCAGCATGATGCCGCCGATTACACCCACTTTGGTGTAAGGCAGCACCACTTTCCATACGACTTCCCACGTGGTCGAGCCGAGGCCATAGGCAGACTCTTTCAGCAGCGCCGGGGTTACTTCAAACACATCGCGCATCACCGCGGCAATGAACGGAATGATCATGATCGCCAGAATGATGCCCGCCGACAGGATCCCGATACCGACCGGCGGCCCTGAAAAAAGCGCGCCGACCCAGGGCACACCGCTGAACGCGGTCTGCAGTGGCCGCTGCACGTACTGCGCAAGAATCGGCGCAAACACGAACAATCCCCACATGCCGTAAACGATGGAAGGAATGGCGGCCAATAACTCTATCGCTGTGCCGAGCGGCCGCTTCAACCATTTCGGCGAAAGCTCCGTCAGAAACAACGCAATGCCGAAGCTGACCGGCACGGCAATGATCAGCGCGATGATCGACGTTGCGACCGTGCCGTAGATCATCACCAGCCCGCCGAACTTGTTCTGCACCGGGTCCCACTCGGCGGTCCATAGGAACGGCAAACCAAATTCGCGAATCGATGGCAAGGCGCCGACCACCAGTGACACAATGATTGCGATCAGCAGCGACAGCGTGACCACAGCTGCCAGGCGGGTCACATTGGCAAAGACTACGTCGCCGAATCGTCCTGACAGGCGCATCGGAAGCAGTTCAGCGGACCGCAGCACCTCAGGCGGCAGCCCAGTCGTCGCAATGGTGTTCATTATCGACTCGGAGAAGCCGGCGTCACTTCTGACGCCGGCAACGATATCGTCAAAAGACCGATTTGCCTGAGCCGTCCGTAATCTTGCGCCATTGTGTGCGGATGATGCTCTCGACTGCGTCAGGCATCGGCACATAGTCGAGCTCATCCGCCATCTTGTCCCCGTTGGTGTACGCCCAGTCGAAGAACTTCAGGACCGCGGTCGCCTGCTGCGGCTTGTCCTGCTTCAGGTGCATCATGATGAACGTAGCTCCGGTGATCGGCCACGCATCTTTGCCAGGCTGATCGGTCAGTACCTGGTTAAAGCTTTTCGCCCACTCGGCACTGGCGGCGGCCGATTTGAAGGTTGTATCGCTCGGCGCCACGAAATTACCGGCCTGATTTCGTAGTTGCACGTACGCCATCTTGTTTTGCTTTGCGTAGGCGTATTCGACGTACCCGATCGAGTTCGGCAACCGCTGTACGAACGCGGACACGCCTTCGTTGCCTTTGCCGCCCGCACCCGCCGGCCAATTAACCGCTGTGCCTTCGCCGACCTTCGCCTTCCAGTCCGGACTGGTTCTCGACAAATAATTAGTGAACAAGAAGGTCGTTCCAGAACCGTCGGCGCGTCGCACCACAGCGATCGCCGCGTCGGGCAGCGGAACACCCGGATTTAGCGCCACGATCGCCGCGTCGTTCCACTTCGCGATCTTGCCGAGGTAGATGTCGCCGAGCACGGCACCGGTGAGCTTCAGTTGTCCCGGAGCGATACCCTTGATGTTAACCACCGGCACGACGCCGCCAATCACCGTCGGAAACTGAATCAACCCATCCTTCGCAAGCTCGGCGTCGGATAGCGGTGCATCGGATGCGCCGAAGTCAACCGTCTTGCCGCGAATCTGCCGCATCCCTGCGCCGGAGCCCACCGACTGATAGTTGATACGCACGCCCGTTGCTTTGTTGTAGGCGTCGGCCCATTTGGCGTAGACGGGTGCGGGGAAGGAGGCACCCGCGCCAGTAACATCCTGGGCGCTGCAAGAGGTCGTGAAACCCGCCGCAACGGTGGCTGCAGCAAGCGATTTAAATAGCAAAGCTTTCATCGGATAGCCCCAGAAGAATTACTGTCCGTCAACGCTCCAAGTCTAGGGAATGCGTGTGACAGACGCGTGACACGATCTGATCGACAGCGTGCTGCGGCCGAAGCGATGCGCGCACCGTCGGAGGCGCGGCTCTTCCTTCAGCTACTGCTGCGGAGCGCTTGAGTCGAGCGCCGGCCGAATGGTTGAGGCCAGCCGCTGAGCCATTGCTTCGGCAACCCCCGCTTCCGAAGCTTCGACCATCACACGCAGCACCGGCTCCGTTCCCGACGGCCGAATCAGCACCCGCCCGCGGCCGTTCAGCTCACGCTCGGCGTCTGAAACGGCGCTGACGAGTGCGGCGTGCGAGCGCCACTCGAAGCCTCGCTCGACGGCCGCATTGACCAGCGCCTGCGGCATCAACACCAGATCTTCGGTCAACTGTGCGAGCGATTTGTTCTGCCGCCGCACTGCCGACAGCACCTGCAGCGCGCTGACGATGCCGTCACCGGTGGTATGGCAATCGAGACACAGCAGGTGACCTGAGCCCTCACCCCCATACAGCCAACCCTTTTCTTCCAGCAGCTCGAGCACGTAACGGTCGCCGACCTTGGCGCGCTCAAACGAAACGCCGAGTTCGCGCAGCCTGCGTTCGAGCGAATAGTTGGTCATCAATGTGCCGACCACGCCAGCCACCTTACTGTGGCGCATGCGCTCGCGCAAAATGATGTACAGCAACTCGTCGCCGTTATAAATCCGACCTTCGGCGTCGGCGATCAGCACGCGGTCGGCGTCGCCGTCGAGTGCAATTCCAAAATCGGCGCCGTTGGCGCGGACGGCGGAGGCCAGATGGGTTGCGTGTACCGCGCCAACACCGTCGTTGATGTTGAGGCCATTGGGGGCCGCACCGAGCGAGACGACCTCGGCGCCGAGTTCGTGAAACACCGGCGGCGCGACGTGATACGCCGCACCGTGTGCACTGTCGACAACGATCTTCAGGCCCTTCAGATCCGCCTCATTCGCAAACGTGCGCTTGCAAAACTCGATGTAGCGTCCGGCGGCATCGTCGAGGCGCCGGACTTTGCCGAGAAGTTTCGATTCGACGCAGTGCCAGGGCTGCTCGAGCTCGGTCTCGATCCGCTCCTCAACGGTATCGGACAGCTTCGTTCCGCGCGCCGAAAAAAACTTGATGCCATTGTCGGGAAACGGATTGTGCGAGGCGCTGATGACGATGCCGGCGTCGAGCCGCAGCGCGCGGGTCAGGTAAGCCACGCCCGGGGTCGGTAATGGACCACACAGAACCACGTCCACGCCGGCGCTCGACAGGCCGGCTTCCAGCGCGGCTTCAAGCATGTATCCCGAGATTCGAGTGTCCTTGCCGATCAACACGGTGGGATGCTGCGTGCCGGGCGCGCGGGTCGCCTGCAGAAGCGCCCGTCCGGTCGCCTGCCCCAGCCGCAATACGAATTCGGGCGTGATAGGTGCCTGGCCCACGGTGCCACGAACGCCATCGGTCCCGAAATACTTGCGTTGAGCGCTCATGTCTTTCCTGTTCCACCCACCGTCATCTTCAGAACATTCAACGCATCGCGCGTCGCCGCCACGTCATGCACACGCACGACGTTCGCTCCGCGCTCCGCCGCCAGCACTGCGGCCGCGACCGACGCCGTGACGCGATCGTCCACTGCGCGGCCCGTCGCCGCCCCCAGCATCGCCTTACGCGATAACCCGACCACGATCGGAAGCTGCATGCCCTTGAATGCCGATAGCTGCGACAGCAGCGTGAAATTATGCTCGATGCTCTTGCCGAAACCGAACCCCGGATCGACTGCGATGCGCCGCGTGTCGACTCCAAAGGCGCGCGCGCATTCAACCCGTTCGGCCAGCGACTGCGCGACCTCGCTCGTTACGTCGTCATAATGCGGCGCCTGTTGCATCGTGCGCGGCGTGCCTTGCATGTGCATCATCACCAGGCCACAGTCACTTTCGACGACGGCTTCGAGTGCGCCGGGCAGCTGCAGAGCGCGTACGTCGTTGATGATCGCAGCGCCTGCAGCCAATGCGGCGCGCATCACTTCGGGCCTGCTGGTGTCGACCGACAGCGCTACTGCGCTCGGCGCCAGCGCCTCGAGCAGCGGAACGACGCGCCTGATTTCCTCGTCGAGCGAAACGTCAGTCGCGCCGGGGCGCGTCGACTCGCCGCCGATATCGAGAATGTCGGCGCCCTCGTCGATCAATTGCCGCGCGCGAGAAAGTGCATCGGCACAGTCAAAGTGCCGCCCTTGATCGGAAAACGAATCGGGCGTCACGTTGACGATGCCCATGATCAGCACGCGGTCGAGCGCAAGCCGGCGTCCTGCAACCGACCACATCAGCGGCTTAGGCACCGCGGCTCGGCCATCACCCATGGGACGCATCCTAAAAACGAAAAAAAAGGCCGGAGTTTCCGGCCTCGAGCAAATGACCGCGGCGGCTAAGCCGGCTGCACGACGGCTTCGGGCCCGCCACTGGCGGACTTGCCACCCGCCGGCGGCACTGAACCGGTCGACTTCGGCGGGCGCGGCGGACGGCCGGCAAGGATGTCGTCGATTTGTTCGGTATCGATCGTTTCCCACTCGAGAAGCGCTTTCACCATTGCTTCGATCTTCTCGCGATTTTCCTCGATCAGCTTGCGTGCGGTTGCATACTGCTCGTCGATGATGCGACGGATTTCCGAATCGACCTTGCGCATCGTCTCTTCCGAAACGTTGGTCGTCTTGGTAATCGAGCGCCCCAGGAAAATTTCGCCTTCGTTTTCGGCGTAAACCATCGGACCGAGCGCATCGCTCATGCCATAGCGCGTCACCATGTCGCGCGCCATGGCCGTGGCGCGCTCGAAATCGTTGCTGGCGCCGGTCGTCATCTGGTTCATGAAGACTTCCTCGGCGATCCGGCCACCGAACAACACCGCGATGCGCGACAGCAGATACTGCCGGTCATACGCATAGCGATCCTGCTCGGGCAGTTGCATCGTCACGCCCAGCGCACGACCGCGCGGAATGATCGTCACTTTATGCACGGGATCGCTCTTCGGCATCAGCTTCGCGACCAGCGTATGGCCCGACTCGTGGTACGCGGTATTCAAGCGCTCTTCCTCGGTCATCACCATCGACTTGCGCTCGGCGCCCATCATGATCTTGTCTTTGGCCTTCTCGAAGTCGACCATCTCGACCACGCGTGCGCTGCGCCGCGCAGCAAATAGCGCGGCTTCGTTGACCAGGTTCGCAAGGTCCGCACCCGAGAAACCCGGTGAGCCGCGCGCAAGAAGATCAGCGCGCACGTCGGCGCCGATCGGCACCTTGCGCATATGGACGTTCAGAATCTGTTCGCGGCCACGAATGTCGGGCAGCGGCACAACCACCTGGCGGTCAAAGCGGCCAGGACGCAGCAAAGCGGGGTCGAGCACGTCGGGGCGGTTGGTCGCTGCAATCACAATCACGCCAACGCCGGTTTCGAAGCCGTCCATCTCGACCAGCATCTGGTTCAGCGTCTGCTCGCGCTCGTCGTTGCCACCGCCTAGCCCCGCGCCACGCTGGCGCCCGACCGCATCAATTTCGTCGATGAAAATAATGCACGGCGCGTGCTTCTTCGCCTGATCAAACATGTCGCGCACGCGCGCCGCGCCAACACCGACGAACATCTCGACGAAGTCAGAGCCCGAGATCGAGAAGAACGGCACCTTGGCTTCGCCGGCAATCGCCTTCGCGAGCAAGGTCTTGCCGGTACCGGGTGACCCGACCATCAGCACACCACGCGGAATTCGTCCCCCGAGCTTCTGAAACTTCGACGGATCGCGCAGAAACTCGACCAGCTCGTGCACCTCTTCCTTGGCTTCATCGCAGCCGGCCACATCGGCAAACGTGATCGCATTGTTGGTCTCGTCGAGCATGCGAGCGCGGGACTTGCCAAACGAAAACGCACCGCCCCGTCCACCGCCCTGCATCTGGCGCATGAAAAATATCCAGACGCCGATCAGCAGCAGCATCGGGAACCATGAGACGAAAATGGTCGTCAGCAGCGATTGCTCTTCCTCGGGCTTGCCGTAGACCTGGACGCCGGCCTTGCGCAGATCGTCGACCATCCAAAGGTCGCCCGGCGAAGTCAGTGTGTAACCATTACCTTCCTGCGGCGTCACTCTGAGATTGCGCCCCTGCACGTCGACGCGCTTGATCTGGCCGGCCTTGGCCTGATCCATGAACTGCGTGTAGCTGACGTTCTCGGTGGGCTTCTGGCGGCTCTCGAACTGCTTGAAAACCGTGAACAGGACCAACGCGATCACCATCCAGATGGCGGCTTTCGCAAACATGTTGTTGTTCAAGAGCTACTCCTCTGTGCGCCCGTGACCGATTAGGCGACTGCAACTCGGGCGATTCCAACCGCAGTTGGGTACGTGAAGCAAATTCTAAACCCCCGCTAGCGCAATTGACGGGCCAATAGATAAACTTCCGAGGACGTTTCGCGCGATGCGGCAGGCTTGCGCACGGCAACGGATCGGAAGGATCGCTTCAAGCGCTCGACGTACTGACTGTAGCCGCTGCCCTGAAACGCTTTGACGAGAAAAGCACCGTTCGGTTGCAGGTATTTAACCGCGAAGTCGACCGCGAGCTCGGCCAGGTGTGCGCTGCGTGCCGCGTCCGACGCCGCAATCCCGGACAGGTTGGGTGCCATATCGGATAACACCAGATCGACGGGATCGCCTGCCAGCCGATCAGCAAGCAGAACCTCGGTCGCCTGGTCGTGAAAATCTGCCTGAATGAACTCGACGCCCGGCACCGGTTCCATCGGCAGCAGGTCGAGCGCGATGATGCGGCCGGCTGCGCGGGTCGCGCCCGTCAGCCGTCGCTGCAGCACCTGGGTCCAGCTTCCGGGCGCTGATCCCAGCTCAACCACCACCATGCCGGGCCGCAGCAGCCGGTCTCGCTGATCAATCTCCGACAGCTTGTAAGCGGCTCGCGACCGAAAGCCGTCGGCGACCGAACGCTTGACGTACGGATCGTTGATGTGACGCGCAATCCACTCCGGATTCGAGCGGTTCTTGCGGCGAACGGCTGGCGATTTGTCCCGGTGAGTGAGCGGCATTCGTCATCGTCTCACGGATGACGGCCATCACTCACTACCGGTCGTGGTTCTCCATGAACCAGTACGAACGCTTGCGCTTGGCGGGAATTGGAATGCGTGCGCGTTCGGCTTCGATCGACGAATTCGTCTCGCCTCCGCCGCCGATAACGAACGGCACGAGCTTGCCGCCGCCGACGTCGACGTAGCCTACCACCGGAGAAGGTGGCAGCCCGTCACCCACCAGGTTCCTGTACGTAGGCGCCCGGCATACCAGCGGCAACTGATACGCGCGCGATTGACTGCGTGCACAGCTGCCCGCGCCCGGTGGCAGCGGGCGATTCGTCGAAAAGTAAGTCACGCCGCCGAAGGTGATCGGCTGGTTAATGACTTTCTCGCCATTGGTAGCCAGCGAATAGGCGCACCCTTCGTCGTCGGCGCCCGCTCCCTCGGCGCCCATTATTGCGAGCGTACCTTCGGTGATCAGCGTCACCGACGCCGGTTCTCCTTTGATGACACGCGCATCCTTGACCAGGAAGAAACGATCGTTGGTCGTGCTGGTCAGCGGTTTCTCGCGGTCGCCGGTGCCAAACAGGATCGCGGTGTAGTTACGCGTCAGCACCAGATCGGCAGCGAAGTACACCTTGCGTGCTCCATTCGTTCCGCCGGCGCCATCGTTTAGCGCGGCGAGCTTGGTGATCCGCCAGGCTGACGGAACACGCGCGCCGCCTGCAGCGTCCTCGATATCGATCCGATAGACCTGTGCGCGCACGTCGACGACATAAACCCGATCGACGAAGCCGTCACCGTCGGAATCGACGATCGATACATCGCCCGGGACACTGAAATCGGTCGCCAGCCAGGCGAGCCGCGCGCCGGTGCGCATATTGATCACGTACACGCCGCGGCCCATAGTCGTCGCTCCGGCGGGGCTAGCGTCCTCGGCGGCGGCGTCGTAGCCTCCGCCCATGATCAGTACTGGATCGGTACTGCCCTTGATCTGCGCCACGCGTGGCATCGACCATGTCTGACCGAGCGACGCGTAATCCACCATCGAGTTGTTGATACGCCAGAGCAGACGCGGCTGGTCGGGATTGGTGACGCTGAATCCGTAGACTGCGCGGCCGCCGCGTCGCATTCCCGGAAATATCAGCACCTCGTTCGTCGTGGTGTTCTGATAGGCACCAATCGGACCGTCGAACGAGTAGTTGCGCGGGCTCGCACTGACCACCACGCTCGGCGTCGACGGATATCGCACCTGCGGATCGTTTTCGCGCATCCGGTTCAACGTCGCAAAGTGCTCCGGGGCTACAAACGACCACAATTCAGTGCCAGCCCCCGCGCCGGTCTGATTGCCGTTGATCGCGCGCAGCATGCCGTCGTTGGCGCCGTAGTAGACGACCACGCCACGGGTTCCGCCGTAGTTGATCGCGATCGGGCGCGAGTGCAGCACATCACCGTGGATCGAGGGCCGCACGGTGGCACCGGTCGGGCGCAGCCCCAGCTGGTCCTTTGCGACCGATTCATTCACCACGTTGGTGGAAGTGACGTTGTCGTCGCCGCGCGTCCAGTTGACAAGCAGATCGCGCTCAGTGGTTTGGGCTGCTGCAAATCCAAACAGCGTCGGCGTCAACGATGCATTGGCGGCGCTGAACCGATAGCTGTTGCCCGCCGCCGCCAGGTCGATATTGGTGCCGCACGTCGCTCCGGCGCAGGTGTAGACAATGCGCGTCGCCGAACTTGACAAGTACGTCTGGCGCAGAGACTGCGCGATCCCGCCTTTTTCGACCAGCTCGCCGTCTGGCGCATCGCTGCGCGAATACTTGCCGCCCGAAGCGGTCTCGAGATTCAGCCAGAAAGTGGAAGGCTGGGTCCAGAAACTGGTGGCGCCGTTATCAATAAAGCCGGTGGTAGGACTGACCGCGGGCGTCAGAGTCGAGTCGGCCAGTCGCAGCGTATCGGCGGCCACGTTATAGACAAACTGGTATTGCTTCAGGTTGCCAACCCAGCGCGGCAGCGCGTTGCCGTCGGGCCGGAACATCCCGATGTAGACCTGGTTCAAGTACGTGCCTTGTGTATTCGCGGATACGGGCAAGCTCGCCGAGGCAAACACGCTGTTGGCGGCACGGATCTGGTTCAGGATCTTGACCATGCCGGCGATAATCCCGTCCGTGTTGCTGGCTGACTGATAGATCCCGCCGCCTTCCTTGGCGATCCAGCGAATGAAGTTCGGATAGTTGCCGTCACTCGACGCGCCGGTGACGGCGAGCGTGTGGACATTGATGTTCTGCGAGCCTTCGATCGACGTGTCCAAATCAGCGCCGCGATTGAAGAACGCCGCGAACTCGTCGGCCCAGTTGGCTTCATCGCTGTTACCGACGCCCTCTGCGACCGGAATCGCTTTTCGGACAGCGCTCGGGTTCAAGGTTCGCAAAAGAGCAAGGGCGTTGTTGTCGTTGTCTTGAGGTTTGCCGTTGGCGAGATAGATGATGTGATTCTTGGCGCAGCTGACCCCAGGCGACACGTAGCGGGTCTTGCTGGCGTTGGTAAACGCCGCCGCATCGTGCTTGGTCGCCGTTTTGTTCCCCAGGTGAACGGTCGAGCCGGCAAACCACTGGTAAGCCTCGTAAAAGGTCTCGGCCGTCGAAGCGTTGTTGGTCTTGTCGCCACCGATGCTTAGGCCGCTGATGATATTCAGCAGCACCTGCTTGTCGGCTGCCGTCGTTACATGGAGGAACGTCTTGCGCGGATAACCGCCGTTATCGGGCGATTCGTTGAATAGCATCAACGCGAAATTGAACTCGCTCATATCGGCGACCGAGAGGCTGGAAATAAGACGATAGAGCGCGCATTTCTGTGCGCCCATTTTGGTTCCCTCTTCCTTGCCGGGATTGGAATTCTTGACCAATGCACCAGCCACGCTGCAGATGGGCGTTGTGATCGACGAGCTCCAGTTCGCGCTGTTATCCAGAATGATCAGCACGTTCGGACGGAATCCGTCGGTGTTAGGCAGCGAGTAGATGTCAATGTCGTCTGCCCGCGCCACGGGGACAACGGCGCCAAGGCCAATGGCCAGCGTTACGACAAGTCGACGGAGCGAGCGGGCAGCGTGCATAGGGGTCTCAGTTGCAAATCGTGGTGAGTCCAACGGTGGCGGTGCGCACCGTCACACCCTGGTTCAAGGTGACGGCAGCGCCCGTCTGCGCGTCGGTGGACGTCACTCTTAACTCCCACTCAGTGTCGGCACATAGAGATCCGGCGGGTCCGCCACTGCCCGGCAGCAATCCCGGGTTCGACAGCGAAGCGCTGGCGAAACATGGCGCGTCCTGCGTGTTTGCCGGGTCCAGATCGACTATCGCCACCGTGCGTGCGCGCAGGCACCGAGGCGCCTGCGCCAGCACCGCTACCGCATCGCTTACCCCGTCGCCGTTGAAGTCGCCGGCGACACGCGCAGCGGCATAAACGCCCTGTGGATTGCGAGCGAACTCGTCCGTGCTGACGGTCTGCTCGATAAGCATTTGCGCCGCCGCGGTGACTTCCTGCCGCGCCTGCATGTTGCCGACGATCTGCACGTTGGTGGTGCTCGCACGCAGACCGGTCAGCGCCAGCGTGGCTAGCAGCAACAGGAAGAATATCGACATAACCAGCGCCGAGCCGCATTGGAATTGGATCGTCCGGAATACACGCCGCATCTCAGCTCTCCCGGCGTCCGGCGACGTTGTTCAGGCGCATCGTGGTGGTAACCAGGCGACACTTGAATCGCGCGGGACACGTTTCGGCCGTATGGGCCGGGCCCATGTCGTACACGCCGGGTGAGGTCGAAGCGGTGCTGCCTGCCTCGGTGCTGCGCATCAGCATGTGCACTCGCACCGCAACCACGTTCGACCAAAAAGATGTGGGCGTCGCACCCGCGGTCGTCGATGTCAGAAACTGGTCCGGCGAGCCGTCATTGTTGGTGTCGAACGCGTACTCCACCTGCAGATTGATCACCCCCTCCGCCAGCGACACGATTCGCACTGCGTTGTCGATGATCTCCACTCGCTTCAGCGTCGGGATACCGTCCGATGGTGCGCACGCATTGCAGCTGGCGAGGTAATACCCTCGTACAAAATAGCGGCGGATCGGCGCAACGACGGCGGCATCGCAGGCCGCGGTGCGCAGCGTGAACTGCGCCGCCAAATTGGATACTCGCAACAGCACGGGATCGTTAATGCACTGCGACGCCTGCACATAAACGTTGCGCACGTCAACCGCGGCTGCAGCAATCGTGTCGGCACTGACACGACGGATAACGATGACATCGGTCCCGGGCATGCGGTCGGGCAGACACCCCAACGCAGGATCGCCGGCAACTGCATCGTCCCAGCCCATGATCTGAGCCGGATATTGCGGCGGCGTCAGCGTCGGGCGCCAGCCGAGCAACGTAAGGTCGGCGACGTTCCATACACACGGCGTGGTATCGGTAAAGACGGTGTCTGACGGCGGCAAAAACGTTCCGTAGAAGCCGGCGTGGTGCACGTCGTCGCCGATCACGTCCGCTGCGAAACGGCTGTTTTCAACCAGGCGCGCAACGCGATCAAGCTCGGCGCGGCCACCCGATGTACGGTCGAACACTGTTCCCAGCACCGTCAGCAGCACGAGCCCGATCGTCACACCGATCATCAACTCGATCAGCGAAAACCCGGTATTGGTCCGGCGCGGCCGCATCGACGTCTGGCGCATCACGGCACCGCGTTCAGGGTGCCGATACGCAACAGCGTCGACATGAGCCGGCGCTGATTTTCGTTGCCGAATTGGTCACGACCGCATCCGGTCGGAGCGAAGTTGTTGTCGACGATCGGTGCAGCGCTTGCACTTGCGCCCTGCCACGCAATCGACACCGCATAGATCCGATTGAAGGCGTCGATCTCATGAATGCACCCGATCGCCCCCACCAGCACGCCCGCATTGGCGCCGCCGATCCGTTCATTGCCGCCCGCCAGTAACTGGCCCCACGCGCACTGGTCGCGATCGACCATCGGCGCTGTTGGATCGCACGTCACCCAGGTGTAAGAGGTCGTTCCAGATTGGCTGGTGGTGACGGTGTAGCCGGTAAGTCCCGCGTCGCCGGTTACGTAAGCCGCCGCATTGGCTCGGTTGCCTTCGATGCGCGTCACCATGTCCTGCATCAGCATGGCCGCTTGCGCGCGTTGCGTCGCGTCGACCTCGGTGACAAACGATCGTGATACGAGGCCGGCAATGCCCAGCAGGCCGAATGCAACCACGACCACGGTCACCATCGACTCGACCAATGCGAAGCCGGCAAGCTTGATCATTGGTTTTCGCATCGCGCCTGTTATTCCTAGCACGGCGTTTTGGTCGAGCGTGAAAGACCCGACGGATCGAGGCGAACGGTTCGCCCTGCCGTGCCGGTGCCTGGCGGACAGATCTGAAAATTGCCCACGGTGACCAGCGATGCACGACCGCCGCCATCGAACGTCAAGGTGGCGGGCGCAGCAGTGAAGCCGACCGCGGCCCCAACTGGATCGCGTGACCGCAATACATTTCCGGCGAAGGCAATCGTCCAGCCGTTGACCCAGTTGCCGTTGCGCGGTGCTACCACGATGTCCGCGTTGCGCTTGACTGCTTCGCTGCGTGCAAAATCCAGATCGGCAATCAAGTCGAAAGTGGCGCCGCGGATCTGTGTCGACTGATTGAGCCACACGAAACTTGACACGCTCGTACCGGCGAGAATTGCCGCGATGGAAATCACCACCATCGCTTCGACTAATGTGAAGCCACGCTGATCACGGGTGCGCTGTGTTTTCATGGCGTTACCAGCATCGGGTACCGACCGCGGTTCGATTGCCCGCCTGGTCGATCGTGAGAAGGCCGCAACGGTCGGTGGCTTGGGTACCGATCGGCGTCGCCGACACTTGAAACCCCGCCGGCGGACCGGCGACGACGGCGATGGCGACGGTGTATCGGGCGGCCACGTCGGCCGGAGCTGCCATGTTCAATGCGCCCACGGTCGTCGCGAAGCTGCGACGATCAAGGAAAAACTGCGACTGCCTGCTTGCGACATCGCTGATAAAGGACTGCACCGCCGAGCGATGGGAGCGCATGACGTACTCGCCGTAGTTCGGTATCGCAACTGCCGCCAAAATCGCGGCAACCGCCATGACCACGGCAACCTCGATCAGCGTGAACCCGCGTGCCGCCCGGTAGTGTCGGCAGGCGCGCATCATCGGGTCACCCACTTGGTACCGGCGTCCGCCGTCAAGGTGCCCCAATGCGACGGCACGGCCGTCGTCGAGCGCACGTTCGCTTGATTGATCGTATAAACAAACCCGGCTGCGCTGCCGGCGCCGGTTGCCGTTGCAATGAATGCCTGGCCGCCGATTGCCGTGACGCAAGCCATCACGAAATTGTCCAGACTGGATGGCACGGTTTGACCACACGCACCCGCTGTCGCATACGTTCTGTTGTCCTGATAAAACTGCTCCATGCGACCGCGAAACTCAGACAGTGCGTTACCCGCTTCGATCAGATGCCCGCGCGTGACGTAACGCGAGTAATTAGGAACGGTGATCGCGGCCACGCTGCCGAGCACGGCGACGACCACCATCGCCTCGATTGGCGTAAAGCCGCTTTCACTTCGTTTTTTCATGGCAAACGCACTCCTGTGCACCACTGAGTAACGACTTCCGCCGACGCTTCTTGAATGTCGGGGATGTACGATCCGGCACGACCGACGAGCGGTTTCGCGTCCCACCGCCGTGCCCAAAGGGGATACCGCTCCGCGCCAAACCAGGAATTGGAATCCCGGCAAATGCCCGAATTGGTGCTCACTCCGACGCAACGGCAGGCGTTAAAAGCGCGCGCGCATCGGCTAAGGCCCGTCGTGCTCCTCGGTGCTGCGGGTTTCACGGAAATGGTCCTGCGGGAAATTGACCGTGCGCTTGCAGCCCATCAGCTGGTCAAGATCAGGGTCCCGAGCGACAACCGTGAAGAACGGTCACAGATTGCTACTCAGGCGGCCGAAAAACTTTCAGCCGCGAAGGTTCAATTAATCGGAAAGACGATTGTGCTGTTCAGACCGAGCGCTGAAAGCGACGAAAAGCAGCAGGCGAAGACGTCATTGAACACGCCACACGACAGACGGCGGCCCACGCCGAAAATTAGGCGCTGAATTAGCGGCTAATCGTCGAACTTCGCGCGGTGTAAGTGAGCACTAGGTGTACGAAACCGAAACGATCGAGTATTCACGCTCACCCATCGGGGCGAGCACGGTAGCGATATCACCCTCGCTCTTGCCGATGAGCGCTCGTGCGATTGGGCTCGAAACAGAAATCCAGCCGGCCTTGATGTCCGCTTCGTCGTCGCCGACGATCTGGTACTTGACGACGTCGCCCGAATCCTGATCTTCCAGCTCGACGGTCGCACCGAATACCACGCGGCCGGCCGCATCGACCGTGGTGGGATCGATGATCTGCAGCGCCGACAGCTTGCCTTCCAACTCCTGGATGCGACCTTCGACGAACCCCTGGCGCTCGCGCGCCGCGTCGTACTCGGCATTCTCCGTCAGATCACCTTTTTCACGCGCGTCTTTGATTGCCTGGATGATCGCAGGGCGATCGACACCGCGCAGTCGCTGCAGCTCGGCTCGCAGTTTCTCGGCGCCGCGCGCCGTGATGGGTATTGCTCGCATTTCGTCTCACCAAAAAAGCAAAGCCCCGGCAAGGCCGGGGCTGCGTGCAAAATCGAATTCTAGTTCAAGCGACGGTGCAACGACTGCAAGTCATAAACATTGAGCCGATCGAACTGCTGCAGGCCGTCGATGGCGGCGCGTCCGCCGGCCATCGTTGTGTAATAGGTGACGCGCTGCGCAAGCGCCGTGGTGCGGATCGAGCGGGAATCGGCGATCTGGCTGCGCACTTCGCTGACCGTAGTAATCACCAGTTGAATATCGCCGTTTTTCAGCAGATCGACGACATGCGGCCGGCCGTCTTTCACCTTGTTGACTGTATTCACCGGAATTCCCGCATCCTCGATCGCCTGCGCAGTGCCGCGCGTTGCGACTAGCAGGTAGCCCTTGTCGTGCAGCAACCTGGCAACCGCCACCGCCTTCGGTTTGTCGCGATCCATAACACTCATGAAAACCGTCCCGCTCTCGGGCAACGTCGAGCCTGCGCCCAACTGCGACTTAAACAGCGCTTCGCCAAACGTTTCGCCGACGCCCATCACTTCGCCCGTCGATCGCATTTCAGGACCGAGCAGCGGATCGACACCCGGGAACTTTGCAAAGGGAAACACCGACTCCTTGATCGAGTAGTACGGTGGCACAACTTCGCGCGTCTCACCCTGTTCTTCGAGCGAGATGCCAACCATCGCAAGCGCCGCGATTTTTGCAAGCTGCTTGCCGGTCGCCTTCGATACGAACGGCACCGTACGCGATGCGCGCGGGTTGACTTCGAGCACATAGACCGTACTGTCGCCGTCGTGTGTCTGAATTGCGAACTGCACATTCATCAAGCCGACCACGTTCAACGCGCGCGCCATCTGCTCGGTCTGACGCTTCAGTTCGGCGACTGTCTTCGGCGGCAGCGAATAAGGCGGCAGCGAGCACGCCGAATCACCCGAGTGCACGCCTGCCTGCTCGATGTGCTCCATTACGCCACCGATCAAGACTTGTCTGCCGTCGGCGATGCAGTCGACATCGACCTCGATCGCATCGTCGAGAAACCGATCGAGCAAGACCGGCGAGTCGTTGCTGACCTTGACTGCTTCGCGCATGTAACGCTCGAGGTCGCGTCCATCGTGCACGATTTCCATCGCGCGGCCACCCAGCACATAGCTGGGACGCACTACCAGCGGGTAGCCGATCTCCGTGGCCAGCGTCAGCGCGTCCTCCTCGGTGCGAGCGGTCCGATTCGGCGGTTGCCTTAATCCGAGCCGTTGCAGAAGCTTTTGAAAACGCTCGCGGTCTTCGGCGATATCAATCGAGTCGGGCGAAGTGCCGATGATGGGAACGCCGTTGGCTTCGAGGTCGCGCGCCAGCTTCAGCGGTGTCTGGCCGCCGTACTGAACGATCACGCCGAGCGGCTTTTCCTTGTCGACGATCTCGAGCACATCCTCCAGCGTCAGCGGCTCGAAGTACAGCCGGTCCGATGTGTCGTAGTCGGTCGACACGGTTTCTGGATTGCAGTTGACCATGATCGTCTCGAAACCATGTTCGCGCAGCGCGAATGCAGCGTGCACGCAGCAGTAGTCGAACTCGATCCCCTGGCCGATCCGGTTCGGTCCGCCCCCAAGCACGATGATTTTCTTGCGATCCGTCGGCTGCGACTCGCACTCGTCCTCGTAGGTCGAATACATGTACGCGGTGGTCGTCGCGAATTCGGCGGCACAGGTGTCGACTCGTTTATAGACCGGGCGCACGCCGTGCCTCAGCCGTGCCGCGCGCAGCTCCGATGCCGACGCCGCCAGCAGCGTCGCCAGCCGGCGATCCGAAAAGCCTTTGCGCTTCAGGAACCGCAGCTCATCGGCGGTCAACTCCGACAGTGCGCGTCCCCTAATGCGGCTTTCGACCTGGACCAACTCCTCGATCTGCGCCAGAAACCAGGGATCGATCGCCGTCTCTTCGAACACTTCGTCGAGCGTCATTCCGATGCGAAATGCATCGGCGACGAACCAGATGCGATCGGGTCCGGGCTCGCCGATCTCTTCGACAATTTCATCGCGATCGCTGGAGTGTTCGTCGAGCCCGTCCGATCCGACTTCGAGGCCACGCAGTGCCTTTTGAAACGACTCCTGAAAGGTGCGACCGATCGCCATCACTTCGCCGACCGATTTCATCTGCGTCGTCAGATGATTGTCGGCCTGAGCGAATTTCTCGAATGCGAAGCGCGGCATCTTGGTGACCACATAATCGATCGTCGGCTCGAACGACGCTGGCGTCGCGCCGCCGGTAATTTCATTGCGTAGCTCGTCGAGCGTGTAGCCGACAGCCAGCTTTGCCGCGATCTTCGCAATCGGGAAGCCGGTAGCCTTCGACGCCAGCGCCGACGAGCGCGACACGCGCGGGTTCATCTCGATCACGATCATTCGCCCGTTTTTTGGATCAATCGCAAACTGCACGTTCGAGCCGCCGGTATCGACGCCGATCTCGCGCAGGATTGAGATTGATGCGTCGCGCATCAGCTGATATTCCTTGTCCGTCAGCGTCTGCGCCGGCGCGACAGTGATCGAATCGCCGGTGTGCACGCCCATCGGATCCAGGTTTTCGATCGAACACACGATGATGCAGTTGTCGGCCTTGTCGCGCACGACCTCCATCTCGAATTCTTTCCAGCCGATCAGCGACTCCTCGATCAGCAACTCGCGCGTCGGCGACAGGTCGAGCCCGCGCTGGCAGATGGCGACGAACTCCTCCATGTTGTAGGCGATCCCGCCACCGGTGCCGCCCAGCGTGAAGCTCGGGCGGATCACGGCCGGGAAACCGATCGACTCCTGCACCGAAAGCGCTTCCGCCAGCGAGTGAGCGATGCTCGATCGTGCAGATGCCAGGCCGATACGTGTCATCGCTTCCTTGAATTTCAGGCGGTCTTCAGCCTTCGCAATCGCGTCGGGCGAAGCGCCGATCAGCTCGACGCCGTACTTGTTCAGCACGCCGTTGTTGTACAGGTCCATCGCACAGTTCAGTGCGGTCTGGCCACCCATCGTCGGCAAAATTGCATCGGGCTTTTCTTTCGCGATGATGCGTTCAACGACCTGCCACGTGATCGGCTCGATATATGTGACGTCGGCCGTTTCGGGGTCGGTCATGATGGTGGCCGGATTGCTGTTGACGAGGATCACCTTGTAGCCCTCGACTTTCAACGCTTTGCACGCCTGCGCGCCGGAATAATCGAACTCGCATGCCTGACCGATAACGATCGGACCGGCGCCGATGATCAGAATGCCGCTGAGGTCGTCCCGCTTTGGCACTACGCAGCGCTCCGGGGTACGAGCTGGCGTTCGACGAGCTCGATCAGGATGTGAATCACTTTGATGTGCAACTCCTGCACCCGGTCCGCATACTTGCCAGCGGCTGTCACGATTGCGATATCCGCAGACTTTGCCACCGGCGTTTCAGCGCGTCCGGTCAAGCCGATCACCTTCATGCCACATCGATGCGCGGCGTCGACGGCCGCGACCACATTCTTGCTGGTGCCGCTGGTTGAAATCGCGAGCAATACGTCGCCGGCACGCCCATGCGCTTCGATGAAGCGCGCAAATACTTGTTCGTAACCGTAGTCGTTGCCGACGCAGCTCAAATGGCTTGCGTCGGCGATCGCCATTGCTGCGTACGGTGGCCGGTCGTCGCGAAAACGGCCGGTCAACTCCTCGGCGAAATGCATCGCATCGCACATCGACCCGCCATTGCCGCACGAATACGCACGTCCGCCTGCTGCAAATGTATCGGCCAGCAACTGACCCGCTGCCGCAATCGTGTGCAGCGTCGCCTCATTGCTGATCAGCGCCTGCAAAGCAATTCGCGCCTCGTCCAGCGTGCGCTTGATCGCTTCGACACTCATACCGGAACACTCTCGGCCGGGCTCCGCTCACGTCGGCGCGCCACCATCAGGGCGACAAAGCGGTCGAACAAATTGCAGATGTCGTGCGGACCGGGGCTCGCTTCGGGATGACCCTGCAAACAAAACGCAGGCGCGTCGGTCAGCTCGAAACCCTGCAGCGATCCGTCAAACAGCGATACGTGCGTGACCCGCGTGTTGGCCGGTAATGTTTTCTCGTCGACCGCAAAGCCGTGGTTCTGGCTTGTGATGTAGACCCTGCGAGTAGCGAGGTCGAGCACCGGATGGTTTGCGCCGTGATGGCCAAACTTCATCTTCAGCGTAGTTGCGCCGACCGCGATGCCGAGGATTTGGTGTCCCAGACAGATACCAAATAGCGGCAGCCGGCACGCGATGAACTCGCGCGCTGCGTCGATCGCGTAAGTGCACGGTTCCGGGTCACCGGGGCCATTGGCGAGAAACACACCATCGGGCTCGAGCCGAAGCACGTCGGCAGCGCCGGTTTGCGCGGGTACGATCGTGATGCGGCAGCCCCGATCGGCCATCAACCGCAGAATGTTCTGTTTGACCCCGTAGTCGTAGGCGACAACGTGGAAACGATGCGGATCACGTGCGACGAACCCCGCCGTGCCGTCAGCGCGCGCGAGACGCCAGCTTCCTTCTGTCCATTGATACGGGCGCTTGACGCTGACGCCCTTTGCCAGATCCTGCCCGGCCATACCGGCATACGATTGCGCGCTCTTAAGCGAGCGAGCGATCGATTCCGAGGCCAGTGCGTTGCCAGCGTCCGCGGCGATGATGCAGCCTGCCTGCGCGCCGCGCTCGCGCAGCCGTCGCGTCAGCTTGCGCGTGTCGATATCCGCTATGCCGACGATGCGCTGCTGCTGCAGATAGCTCGACAGGTCATGCTGAGCGCGGAAATTCGAGGCCCTGACTGCCAGGTCCCGAATCACAAGCCCAGCGGCGTGAACGCGCACGGCCTCGACATCCTCGTCGTTCACGCCGGTGTTGCCGATATGCGGATAGGTCAGTGTGACGATCTGCCCGGCATACGAGGGGTCGGTCAGAATCTCCTGATAGCCGGTCATTGCCGTGTTGAACACGATCTCGCCAAGCGTCTCGCCGGCGACGCCGATGGAGCGGCCGCGAAAGACCGTCCCGTCGGCCAGCACCAGCGCCGCGACGGGACGCGAATCAACTACCACGGGGGGCAAGCCGGCTCCTCTTTTCCCGATAACCGCCGCTTTCGCCGCGACGCCCGGTGTATTTAACAAACCAGCGCGAATCGGCCGCGGATAAACTGCCGGGATTGTATCTTCACGTGGCGCCGGGCCCCTGACGTGCCTACAGCGGCCCCGCCGACAGCGACATGCTGCTGATTCCGTATCAGACGCGCTTCACGCCGAAATCGCTGCCGCTTGTGACGCTGGCGCTGATACTCGTCAACGCGGTGGTGTACTTCGTTTTCCAGTCAGGCGACCGGCAAGCTTACGCGCGCGCCACCGAGTATTACTTCTCATCGCAGCTGGCCCAGATCGAGCTGCCTCGGTACGCGACTTACCTGGAGAAGCGCAGCGACCGGCGCGCGCTGCAGGTGCTGCGGATGATCCGTGCCGGCGCCCGACCGGAACAGTCGGTGCGGCTCGTTCTGGCAATGGAAAACGATCGCGAATTCATGCGTGATCTGCGCGAGGGCGCCGTTGTGGCGTCGAGCGACCCGTCGTATGCAACGTGGCGCGATCAGCGAGCGCAATTTGACGCGCTGATCGGACGCGTCTTCACGGAGCGGTTTGCGCTGGAACCAGGCCGGGGCAGCGCTCCGGAAGCAGCGCTTCGGCTACTGACCTACCAGTTTCTGCACGGCGACGCGGTGCACTGGCTCGGCAACATGATCGTTTTGCTGTTGGCGGGGCCGTTTGCCGAAGCTGCGCTTGGGCGTTTTCGTTTCCTGGTCGCATTTGTCGGCAGCGGAATCTTCGCGGGTGCGCTGCACCTGCTGGTCAGTGACCAGGCGCTGGTCGGCGCGTCGGGTTCGATAGCCGGAGCGATGGCGATGGTCGCCGTTCTGTACGGCACGCGCAAGGTACCGGTGTTCTACTGGGCTTTTGTCTACTTCAACACGGCACGCATTCCGGCGCTCTTACTGCTCCCGTTCTGGCTCGTTATCGAAGCTGTGAAATGGGCGATGGCGCCGGAGGCGCAGGTGTCCTACAGCGCTCACATCGGCGGATTCATCGCCGGCGCCGCGCTGGCATGGCTGCTGCGTCCCGGAGACAACAGCAAGGTCGATCGCATTCTGGACGAGCAGTTTGCGGAAGAGCGGCGCGGCAATCGCAAGTCGACATTGTTGGAGGAAGCGCAGGCGGCGGCGGCGCGGCTCGACACGCGCAAGGCGGCCCGTGCATACAGTGAACTGCTGCAGGACGATCCGACCAACGTGCAGCACGCGACCGCGTACTTCAACATGGCACTGCTGGGCCGCAATCGCGAAACACTGCTCGACGCAACGTTGCGCGTTTTGTGGATCCGCGCGCGCGGCGCTCGTTCGGAGCTGCGGCCGGTGTATCTGCAGATGAGCCAGCCGCACGTGCTCGCTGCACTTCCGGTGGACGAGCAGCTGCGTCTCGCGCGCCGGCTGGTCGCAACGCGCGAAGACGCAGCGGCGCTGCGCGTGCTCGATGGACTGCTTGGTAGCGAAACGCTGAAGAATCTTTACGGAAGGCAGATTGCCGATTGCCTGCTCGGCCTGTTCACGACCTATTCACGCCATGGTTTGCGACAGCCGGCCGACGACGTTAGGCGGCGGTTGTCGACGCACTTCCCGTCGCCGGCCACGTTGGGCGGCATCGCACCGGCCCGCGAGCCGCCGGTGACTATCCGCGGCGCAACCGGCGCTCCGCGCTCGCGCGGCGCATTGTCGGGACCGGCTTCGGAAATGGAGCTTGATCTCGACACGCAGTTGCGAACGCGCTGGGATTCGGAATAACTGGCTCCACTCCGCGCAGCTCTTATTGCGGTTGTGTGGCGCGGCTCAAAACCTGAAGGTATCGACCGGCCTCGGCCGCGACTGAATCCGACGGGTAGCGCTTCAGCAGATGCTGCAAGATGCGGCGCGCCTCGTCGGGCTTGCCACCCCACTCTGCCATCAGCTGGGCGCCGATCAGATAGATCTTCGGAATGTCAGCGTGCACCGCGTGCTTTTTGTCAAAGCCCTTGATCATCTCGCCGGCCAGTTGCGGCTTGCTCTGGCGCAGCGCTGCCTGCGCCAACGGAGCGATATGGTCCACATCGCGCGGCACCCAATCGGCGCGCCGCGCCTTCGCTTCCTCGACCAGCTCGATAGCCTCGCGCCAGTTTTCGGACTTCACCAGCAGCTTCAGGTACGAGTCCGTGTGATGCTCGATTTTCGGGGTGCTGTTTTCGGCGATCAGCAGCCGGTGCAGACGCGCATGCAGCGACAGGTCGTTCGGCCGCTCGCTCAAGTCGTGCGACAGCAGGTCGATCGCCTCCTTGATCTCCCCGGCTGACACCATCTGCCCGATCAATGCATCGCGCGTGCGCGCCTTGACGTCGATCGTCCGCGCGTTGGCAACGCTGCGCATGGCCTGCTCGCCAGGGCCCATTACCGAGATGTCGAGCGCGTCGGCGAATTGATACATCGCGTAACCGACCATCGCGCAGATCATGTAGGTGAAGTACCAGAAAGCGGCCGACAGCACGAACAACTGCACGACTGTGCCGAAGCCGAATCCCGCTTTCAGGCTGGCGGCGCTAAGCCCGCCGCCTGCCGCCAGCGCCGTCAGCCCGTAGGTGCGGCACAACTCGGCGACGAAAACGAAGGCAGCGAGCGCAGCGTACGGCTTGCCGATGCGCTGCACCAGCGAAATCATTTCGGTCGGGTTCAGTGCGCCGCGCAGGCTGCCGGTGATCACGAGGCGCATCGTCGCCGCCGGAACAATTGCCACAAAAAACAACAGCCATCCAACAATCGCGACAAACTCGCTGCCCCGGAAAAGCGCTTCAAGGAGTCCCGCCAGCACGACAAAAACGACGTTCATCGCCGCATACTTGTACGGCAGATACTCGCTGACCAAATCGTCATCGGTCAGCGGATAGTCGGACGGCCGCAAGAATCCCTTGGATGAACGCTCGATGATCTTGAATCCGTAACGAGCACCGGTCACCAGGACCGCCAGCAGCGCAAACATCATCAGCAGCACGCCGGGGAAGCCGAACAGAAGCAGCGCAAACGACGCAACGAAGGCGGCCGACAGGCCGGCGATGCGTGCAGCCACAGTCTTGTCGAGCGGGAGCACGAAAAACCGGTGGATGCGGTCGCGTTGCCAGAACGGCTCGATCGGGCCGTTGCTGGCGTATGCGTAAACGTCTGACATCGCGCCGGCAGACTACGTTTGCGCACTGCACGTGTCCAGCGTTGCTTTACGTCAGATTGACGGCGATTACTAGAGCTTTTCCGTTTCGCCCGCGCGCGGCTGCCACTTCATCAAGTGCTTTTCGACACGGCCCACCGCCCAATCGAGCACCAGCGCGAACGCCGTCAGCACCAGAATGCCCGCCATCACGGTGTTGATGTCGAATGAGCCTTCGGCCTGCAGGATCAGGTAGCCGACGCCGCGCGAGGAGCCCAGATACTCGCCCACCACGGCGCCGACGAACGCCAGGCCGACCGAAGTGTGCAGCGACGAAAACACCCAGCTGGTCGCGCTCGGCAGGTAGACATGCCGCAAAAGCTGGTTGCGCGACGCGCCGAGCATGCGCGCGTTGGCAAGCACGGTCGGGCTGACTTCCTTCACGCCCTGGTAGACGTTGAAGAACACAATGAAGAACACGAGTGTGAATCCGAGCGCGACTTTGGAAGCGAT
>JBBQQC010000033.1:0-26729 GCA_038216465.1 Burkholderiales bacterium
GGGTCCGGTGTGGTTCGGCGATGGGCGATATCTGTTGTTGAGCGACATCCCGAACAATCGAATCATGCGTTATGACGAAGCCACCGGTAATTTTGGTTTGTTCCGACACCCCTCCAACTTCTCGAACGGTCTGTCGCGTGACCGGCAGGGACGGTTGCTTGCCTGCGAGCATCTGACGCGCAGCGTGACGCGCACCGAGTACGACGGCAGGATCACGGTGCTTGCAGACAAGTTTGAAGGTAAGAGGCTGAATTCACCCAACGACATCGTGTGCAAGTCAGACGACTCGATCTGGTTCACCGATCCGCCGTTCGGCATCAGCGGCAACTGGGAGGGCGACAAAGCGACGCCCGAGCTGCCCCACTCGATATATCGCATCGCACCCGACGGCAACCTCGTACTCGTCACGGCCGAATTTGCCGGCCCCAACGGCCTCGCGTTTTCGCCCGACGAGAAGAAACTGTATGTAGTCGAATCCCGTGCGCAACCGAACCGCCTGATCTGGAGCTACGACGTCGCCTCGAATGGAGGCGTGTCGAACAAGACCAAAGTGGTGGACGCCAATGGCCCCGGGGCGATCGACGGTATCAAGGTCGATATGGATGGCAACCTGTGGTGCGGCTGGGGATCGAGTGGCGCGCCCGGCGCGAACTCGTCAGACCTGGACGGGGTGATGGTTTTCAACCCACAGGGCAAGGCCATCGGTTTCATCCGCTTGCCGGAGCGCTGCGCGAATTTGGCTTTCGGCGGCGCGAAGAGGAATCGTCTGTACATGGCGAGCTGCCATTCGCTGTACGCGCTGTACGTCGAAGCATACGGCGCGGTTTTATAACCGGAGGTACTGACTATGGCTAAAGCGTTCTCCATTCATCCGGAAGTTGATCAAGGACTGAAACCCGCCGCAACCAGTTTCGCCGGCGGCACCTTGCAATGTCGGTGCGCCGAAAGAAAGGTGACCGTATCGATCAGCGGCCAGTGTGCACACAACCACGTCTGCGGGTGCACGAAGTGCTGGAAGCCGAGCGGCGCACTGTTTTCGCAGGTCGCTGTCGTGCCGCGCGACAAGCTCAGCGTGACCGCCAATCAGGACAAGCTACAAGTGGTCGATGAGGGTGCGACGATCAAGCGGCACGCCTGCAGGGAGTGCGGCGTGCACCTATATGGGCGCATCGAAAACAAGAACCATCCGCTGTACGGCGTGGATTTCATCCACACCGAGCTGGCGCGCGACCGTGGATGGGCGCCGCCAGAATTTGCGGCGTTCGTTTCGTCGATCATCGAGTCGGGGTTCGATCCCGCCCAGATGGGCGCCGTCAGAGCGCGCCTACGTGAACTTAGCCTGGAACCCTACGACTGTCTGTCGCCGCCTCTGATGGACATGATTGCGACGCATACGGCGAAAGCGTCCGGAGTGCTCGGCCGCTCGGCGAACGCATAGCCAGTGACGGGCAAGTGGCTGCACCACGACAACGAGATCTCACCCGAACGCTGCTCGGCGTGCTGTGCATCGGCGTACTCATCGTCGCTGCGGTCTGGATTGTCCGACCCTTCGTGGCCGCCGCGATCTGGGCCACCACGATTGTCGTAGTCACGTGGCCGGTCATGCTGTGCATGCAGGCGCGTTTGTTTAAGTATCGAGCGCCGGCTGTCGCTTCGATGATCGCGATGCTGGTGTTGTTGTTCGTGATTCCACTGACACTGGCCATCGGCACACTGGTTGCGAACGCCGGCGACATCGGCGACCGGATAACGTCGATCACAAGCATGCCGATACCGTCGCCTCCTCCGTGGATCACACAATTTCCATTCGTTGGCAAGGCGCTTGCAGCCGCATGGGAAGAAGCCAGCGCGACCGGGGTAGAAGGGTTCGTGTCGCATCTTGCTCCGTACGCCGGCGGCCTGACCGCCTGGGTTTTCGGCGAAATCGGCAACACAGGCTATCTGATCATCCAGCTCTTGCTGATCCCCGTATTCGCTGCGTTCATGTATCTGAACGGCGAGAACTATGCGTCGACCCTGTTGCGTTTCGCCCACCGGCTGAGCGGAATTCAAGGCGAAGCGCTGATCTACTTGGCCGGTAATGCCATCCGCGGTGTTGCACTCGGTGTGGGTCTGACGGCGGTCATTCAGTCCGCACTCGGCGGGCTGGGGTTGGCGGTGGCCGGGGTGCCGTTTGCCGGGCTGATCACGGCCGTTTTACTGGTCTTGTGTATCGCGCAGGTCGGGATGCTCATTGTGTTGATCCCGGCTGTGATCTGGGTCTACTGGAACGGCGACCCGGTATGGGGAACTTTCCTATTGGTCTGGTCAGTCGCAGCCAGCATGCTTGACACCGTGCTGCGTCCGGTGCTGGTCAGTCGCAGCGCCGATCTGCCACTACTGCTGATTTTCGTCGGCGTAATCGGTGGCTTCGTTGCATTCGGGCTGCTAGGGATCTTCGTAGGGCCCGTCGTTCTCGCGGTGGCATACACGTTTCTGAAGACGTGGATAGCGCAAGCGCCGTCACCGAATACTGTCGACACTTTATGAATGCGTAGTGTTGTGCGTCCCCGACGAATAAAGGCCGCTTCGAGGGATTCAGCGATGGCGTAATTGCAGTCATCATTACCATCATGGTGCTTGAGATGAAAGTGCCGCACGGGGAAACCCTAGAGGCATTGGCGCCGATCATCCCGGTGTTCTTGAGTTATGTGCTGAGCTTCATTTACGTGGGCATTTATTGGAACAACCATCACCACATGCTGCACGCGACTGCAAGAGTTACCGGATCAATGCTATGGGCGAACCTTCATCTGCTGTTCTGGCTATCGCTGATTCCGTTTGCCACCGGGTGGATGGGAGAGAATCATTTTGCGGCGGCACCGACGGCCTTGTATGGCGCGGTGCTGCTGATGGCTGCAATTGCCTATTGGGTGCTGCAGCAATTGATCGTCGCGTCGCAGGGCAGCGGTTCGCTGCTGAAAAAAGCCATCGGCGGCGACTGGAAGGGCAAGTTATCGCCGGTCCTGTACGCCGTTGCCATACCGATGGCTTTCACGTCACGGTGGGTCTCTATCGGACTCTATGTGTTCGTTGCGTTGATCTGGCTGGTGCCTGACAAACGCATAGAGAAGGCAATTTCTCCCGAGAAAATATAATTTCTAGCCGCGGTTCGACGAAGAGCCGTGGTTCGACGAAGATCTCACGCGGCCCGTTTCATAGCCCGGACGTTGCTGTCCGGTTTGCGCGACCGGTAGGAACGCCCGTCCAGGCGCCGCACCTGATTTTTTTCGTGGCACAGATAACGCGGCCCCATTGCTTCCCGCAATTCCTTCGCGCGCTGCTGAATACGCTGAAACGACTGAGCCAGCATCTCAACCTTTACGACCTGCACCTGCGTCGGCGTAATCCAATCCACAATCTCAGCGCTTGCACTCGGTTTGAATAACATGGTTCACTCCCCTGGTTCGTGTCGGTAACCAAATAAACCAACACTTCTGACGAGCAAGGTAATGCCAAAACTGTGCCCGAACACCTACCGCTTGTCGGGCCCAAGGGTTGGCTGCGCGGCATGCGCGTTAGTGGCAGCCGCAATAAGCCGGCAACAGTCGCTATCGCATCCGTGAAGATCGCAACCTTCAACATCAACAACGTCAACCGGCGGCTGTCCAATTTGTTGGCCTGGCTCGACGACTCCCGGCCGGACGTCGTCTGTCTACAGGAATTGAAGGCGGCCGACCGCGAGTTCCCGGTCGCAGCGATCGAATCGGCCGGCTATGGCGCAGCGTGGTGCGGACAACGCACGTGGAATGGCGTGGCCATCCTTGCGCGCGCAGCACAGCCAGTGATTACTCACAAAACCCTACCGGGCGATTCGAAAGATTTACAAAGCCGTTACCTGGAAGCCGCGATCGATGGTGTGTTGATTACTTCAATCTACGCGCCGAACGGCAACCCGCAACCCGGCCCGAAGTTCGATTACAAACTGGCGTGGCTCGACCGCCTGATCGAACACGCGCGCTCGCTGATCGATGCCGACGTGCCCGTGGTTTTGGCAGGTGATTACAACGTCGTGCCGACGCCAGCCGATATCTATCCGACGCGCTCGTGGGATGGCGACGCGCTGGTGCAGCCTGCCAGTCGCGAGCGATTTCGGCGGCTGCTCGAGCAGGGCTGGATCGACTCCATCCGCTCTTTGCATCCGAAAGAGCCGATGTTTACGTTCTGGGACTACAAGCGCGGCCGCTGGGGTCGCGATGCGGGACTTCGCATCGACCACCTGCTGGTCAGCCCTGCTCTGTCGGGCCGGATAGCGGCGGCCGGCGTCGACAAGACGATTCGCGGCGAGGAAGGCGCAAGCGATCACGCACCGGCGTGGGTGGTGCTAAAAGCGGCCCGGAAAAAATCAGTGCGCGGTGATCCAGTCAGCGATTGAATCGAGCATCGATTCGAGCACTTGCCGGTCGGTACGTCCGCTGCTGCGGCGTACATGAAACGAGTGGTCGGCGTCATCGAGTAGCTGAAGCGTGGCGCATTTGCCCAGGCGTTCGGTCACCGAACTCAGCAGTTGAACGCCGGCGAGCTCGTCGCGTGTTCCCTGCAGGAACAGCATTGGGCAATTGACATGCACCAGATGCTCTGCTCGTTGCAGCGACGGCTTGTTGGCCGGATGCAGCGGAAATCCCAGGAAGATGAGCCCGCGAACGTTGGGCAGCGCCGATTCAGCTTGCGACTGCGAGGTCATGCGGCCGCCGAACGATTTGCCGCCGGCGAACAGCGCAGCGTCGGGCATCACGCTCGACGCAGTGGCAACCGCTGCGCGTACTGTGGCGTGCGCAACGCGTGCAGCGTCCGGCCGCTTCGAGCCGTGTTCCATAAACGGAAACTGGTAGCGCAATGTTGCGATATCGCGCCCGGCGAGCCCTTCAGACACGGCGGCCATGAATGCATGGTGCATGCCGGCACCGGCGCCGTGCGCGAAAACGTAACAGGCGCGACAGCTTTGCGAACGGCACAACAGCGCAGAGACCGCTTCGGTCGCGGAGACGTGAACCCTCAGAGGTTGAACGGCCGGCGCTAGCATTGCAACATGTTGAGGCACAGTGAAAGGGACATTGAATGACTCTCTCGTTGCGACTATGCCTTGTCTTTCTCGTCTGCGCACTCGCTTCGCTTGCAGCGAACGCGCAGTATCCCGACAAGGCGATCACGCTGATCGTTCCGTTCCCGCCGGGCGGTGTCGCTGACACGGTGGCGCGCCCGGTGGCAGAAGCAATGTCGCGCGAGCTGAAACAGCCGGTCGTCATCGATAACAAGAGCGGTGCCGGCGGTGCGGTCGGCATCGGCCACGCCGCACGCGCAGCCGGTGATGGGTACACGCTGCTGTTAAGCCTGTCGTCGATCTCCATCCTGCCCGAGGCCGACAAGATCCTGGAGCGCAAACCGCTGTTTCAGCTCGATCAGTTCAAACCGATCGCGCGCATCACTGCCGACCCTACCGTGCTCGTGGTGCGGGCCAACGCGCCGTGGCAGACGCTCGAGGATTTCATCGCCGACGCCAGGCGTAACCCCGCGGCGTACAACTACGGCAGCTCAGGCAACTACGGGACGATGCACGTTCCGATGGAGATGTTGAAAGCCGCAGCCGGCTTTCGAATGACGCATATTCCGTACGCCGGGGCCGGACCCGCGGTGGTCGCGCTGCTCGGCGGCCATGTGAACGCCATCTCGAGCGGGCCCGCCAGCGTTGTGCAGCATGTCCGCGCGGGTCGATTGCGCGCGCTTGCCCATTGGGGCGATGCGCCGCTTGCAACGCTGCCCGGCGTGCCCAGCCTGAAGGATCGAGGCTACAACGTGCAGTTCGCGCAATGGTCGGCGTTGTTCGCGCCGGCCGCGACATCTGACGCGATCGTGGAAAAGCTGCGCGCGACGGTGCGCAAGCTGACGAGCGATCCAGCGCTGCAACAAACAATCCTGAACGCCGGCAGCCCGATTGAATACATGGATGCGCCGCAGTTCGCTGCGTACTGGAAAACCGATGCCGAAGCGATGACCCAAGCGGTGAAGCGCATCGGCAAGCTGGAATGATCGTTACAGCAGGTCCTCGGGGATAAACGGCGCCAACAGAAAATTCTGCAGGCGGAGAAAGAACGTCGAGTCGGGCTCTTCGAGCAGCACCACCTCTTTGTCGTCATCCATCGTCAGCCACTCGAGTCCGGGTTGGCCGGTGCGCAGGCGTACGCGATAGGCGCTCTGCAGCTTGCTGATGTGAATGACGCGCAATACTTCTTTGGCCAGATCGGGACTGTCGACGATCATGCCGAGTTCGGTGTTCTTGGTCGCCGAGCGCGGATCGAGATTCATCGAACCGATGAAGACCAGCGAGCGATCGATCACGGCGCTCTTGGCGTGCAGGCGACCAGTCGACGCTCCGAGAAATCCAAGCCGGCGGTTACTTTGCGTGCGCGTCGGGCTCAATTCGTAAAGATCGACGCCTGCGTTCAGCATCGCCGTGCGATAACGCGTGTAGCCGGTATGGACCAGCGGCTCGTCGGTCGCCGCGAGCGAATTTGTCAGGATCGTGATCTTCACGTCGCGTTTGACGAGATCACCGAACGCCGTCACGCCCATCGATCCTGGAATCAGGTAAGGCGAAGAAATTGCGACTTCGCTGCTGGCCGCAAGCACGCGGTCCATCACGTTCATCGTCACGCTCATTTCGCGCGCCTGGGCGTCGGTCATCGCAGTGACTTTGGCGGGCGGATCGGCGAACGCAACGGCAGAAGCCCAGATCAACCCGAGGCGACCTGCGTCGAGATCCTCACTGATTGCGCCGTACCCCAACACGTCAGTCGGCGGCAACACCAGCGCCATCATTTGATCGCCGTCGTTGACGAGATGGTCGAACCGGTCGCGCAGTAGCTTGCGGTCGACATCGGCGTCGATGATCGTCTCGACCGGGAAGACCTGCGGACTGTTCCAGTAGATATCGAAGATCGATGCAAACTGCGGCACGACTGCGCCGACAATGAACGCATCCATATCGACGAAATTAGCGCCCATGCTGCGCATGAAATATTCGTCGGCCACGTTGCGCCCCCCGGCGATGACGATCGCACCGTCGGCGATAAACAGCTTGTTGTGCATCCGGTGATTCAACCGGCCGAAGTCAAACAGCGACGCCGTGTATTTATTGAGGATGCTGCTCCTTGCGCAACAGAACGGATTGAACAGCCGGACCTCGACGTTCGGAAACGCAGCCAGGCCCGAAAACAGCGGATCGCCGCCCGCCGTGTATAAATCGTCCACGATCAGGCGCACGCGCACACCGCGCGCCGCCGCATCGCGTAAGTGGCGCAACAGCAACCGTCCCGTCGCATCGTTCTGGATCTGGTAGTACTGGACGTCGAGCGTATGCCGCGCGCGGTCTGCTAGCACGATGCGCGCATCCAGTGAAAACACACCCAGCGGCATCAGGCGAAAGCCCGACAGCTCAGCCGACGGGCTCGACGCGGCCGCGATTCGCGCCAGCGGACTGTCGGATGACGCGATGCGTGCGGCCGAGTAGGGGAGCTCGGGACGCACGGGGAGCGCTCCGCAGCCGGCAAGCACGAACATCGCGATCAGCCCCAATACCTTGCGCGCGAGCGCATCACCCGCGAGAATCCGCAGTACGTATTGCAACTGCATTGCAAAGGATCTCTTCATGATTCGCTTCCTGGGCGGCGCACTTCTTGCACTGGCTTTCTGCCTTCCCGCGCGCGCGGCGCTCGATATCGGCGACAACGCGCCGGACTTCACGGCGCCGGCGGCACTGGGCGGATCAATCTACAAGTTTTCGCTTGAAGAATCACTACGGAAAGGCCCGGTGGTCCTTTATTTTTTTCCGGCCGCCTTTTCCGAGGGCTGTTCGGTCGAGGCGCACGAGTTTGCCGAGGCGATCCCGCGCTTCGCGGCGCTCGGCGCTTCGGTCATCGGCGTCTCCGCCGACGATATCGACGCGCTTTCGAAATTCTCGGTCCAGGCCTGCCAAAGCAAATTTCCCGTCGCATCCGACCCGGCGATGCGCGTGATCAAGTCCTACGACGCTGCAATGAAGACGCGCCCCGAATACGCCAACCGCATCACGTACGTGATCGCGCCCGGCGGCAAGGTCGTCTATCACTACATGAGCCTGAATCCGACGCGGCACGTCGAGCGAACGCTCGAAGCACTGCGCGTCTGGTCGGAGACGAAGCCGAAGTAGCCCCGGTGGAGCACTATCAGTCCGCATTCGCTCTACTTACGCTCGGATGAACCGTAGTGCTTCTACGACCCGATGGCTTCGCACTCGTTAAACGTCACACGCCTGCGCGCGGCGATTCGTCTCGTCGTGGGTGGATTCGGCAGCTATCCATCCGAAATCGACGCCGTTGCCGACAACCTGATCGAGGCCAACCTCACCGGCCACGATTCGCACGGCATCGGCATGCTGCCGCGCTACGTCGAAGCGTTTCAGCAGGGTGGGCTGGTGCCCAACCGGCACGTACGAACCGTGCTCGATGCCGGTACGTTGCTTCGGCTCGACGGCGCCGCAGGCTTCGGCCAGGTGATTGGCCACGAAGCGATGCAACTCGGCATCGCGCGGACATTGCAGCACGGCAGCTGCATCGTTGCGCTCGGCAACTCGCACCATCTCGGACGAATCGGTGCGTGGGCCGAGCAAGCCACACAGGCAGGGCTGGTTTCGATCCACTTTGTCAACGTGATGGCGCGCAGCATCGTCGCTCCCTACGGTGGGGCCGATGCACGCTTCGGCACCAATCCATTCGCAGCGGGCATTCCGCTGACCGGACGTGAGCCGGTGATCCTGGATTTCGCGACCAGCATGCTGGCGCAAGGCAAGACGCGCGTTGCGTTCAACAAGGGCGAGCTCGTGCCGCCCGGTTGTTTGCTGGACGATCAGGGGCGCCCAACCCGCGAGGCACGCTACGGCGTTAACCCTCCGTTCGGCGCACTGCTCGCTTTCGGCGAGCACAAAGGCTATGGAATGGCGCTGCTATGCGAATTACTCGGTGGTGCGCTGGCAGCAGGAATGACACAACACTCGGACGACGTCACGCAGCGACGTATCCTGAATGGGATGCTGACGGTGCTGATCGATCCCGCCGCGCTGGCCGATCGCATCGCTTTCGAGCGCGAAGCGCTGGCTTTTATCGAATGGGTGAAGGCGTCGCCGGCGCGCGAAGGCTTCGAACCCGTCCGTGTTGCCGGCGAACCGGAGCGTGAAACGCGTGCGCAGCGCACGGCGCACGGAGTGCCGGTCGATGCGATCACGTGGAATGAGATTATCGGTGCAGCCGGCAAACTGGGTATCGACCCCGCTGCGGTGAATGCAGCGGCCGGTTGGACGTGAGCGGCGCTTGGGGGCGAACGAAGGCAATGATCAAGCAACTATACGGACTTTATACATCGCGACCACGCCTGTTCCTCGCGCTCGCAGTCGGTGTGGTCGCCGCCTTCGCGATTCCTTTGCGCGATGCCGACATCGTCATGCACGCGTTAGTGGGCTGGAACGTCGCGGTTTACCTATACCTGATCATTATCTGGCTGCTTATGCTGCGAGCCGACCACCAGGACGTACGCGCGTACGCGAAAAAGCAGGACGAGAAGGCGTATGTGATCCTCCCCGTGCTGTCACTCGGGGCCTTGATGAGCCTGGTTGCGATCGTGATCGAGCTCGCCGGCGCGGAGACCGGGGAGAGCAGCCGGTCGTTCCAGATCGGGATGACCGCGGCCACCGTGATCGGCTCATGGCTGCTGCTGCCGACGGTGTTTGGCTTGCACTACGCGCACGTGTATTACCAGGCGAGCGGCGGCGAAGCGACGTTGATTTTTCCGGAGAAAAGCGTGAAGCCCGACTACGGGGACTTCATGTACTTCTCCTTTACCATCGCCGTCGCGTTCGCAACATCCGATATCGCGGTCTGCACGCACGGCATGCGCAGGCTCGTGCTCGCACAGTCGGTGCTGGCATTCTTCTTCAATGCCAGCATTCTCGCGCTGTCCATCAACATCTCGGCGAGCCTGATCTCTCATTGATAGTCCATCATTTCGCAGCCGCTTGGCGAGCTCCTTCGTCAGATGCGGCACAGGAATCGAGCGATGACTGAAGGCGTGCGTCACAAGGACGGCCGGGGAAGCTATGTGGTGCTGCTCAATGCGGCAGCGGGAGCGATCGACGCCACCAAGCGCGAGCAAGCCATCCGAGAGCTCTTCGAGGCACGCGGCGTGCACGCAAACATCCGCACCCTGCAAAAGGGCGAAGACGTCGTGTTGGCCGGCAAACGCGCGGTCGCGGACCAGCCGCAAGTGGTTGTGGCGGGCGGTGGTGATGGAACACTGAACGCGATCGCCCAATCGGTTGTCGGCAGCAGCGTGACGTTTGGCATCCTTCCGCTCGGCACCCTCAACCATTTCGCGAAGGACATGGGCATTCCGATTGACCTGGATGCTGCGGTTGACACGATTTGCGATGGTCACGTAAAGCAAGTCGACGTGGCGCGCGTCAACGGCCGCTTCTTCCTCAACAACTCGAGCCTCGGTCTGTATCCGCAACTGGTGCGTCGACGCGAAGAGTTGATGCAGCGGCTCGGGCACGGCAAGTGGCCGGCGTTTCTATGGGCCGCATTGACGGTGCTGCGGCGGCATCCCTTCGTCCAGGTTAGCCTGAGTGTCGATGGCAAATCACTCGACCGTCGCACGCCGCTCGTTTTCATCGGTAACAACAGCTACGAGCTTGACGGCGTCCACCTGGGCGGGCGTCGCTGTCTGGACGAGGGCCATCTCAGCATTCATATCGTCGATCACACTGACCGCATCGGCTTGCTCGCGCTCGCCATGCGTGCATTGTTCGGCAAGTTGCGCCAGGCGGAGGACTTCGAGACATTCTGTGCGTTGCGCGTCGAAGTGCGCACGCGAAGAAAGAGCATCATGGTCGCAACGGACGGCGAAGTGAGCCGGCTTGAAACTCCGCTCATTTATCAGGCCGAACCCCTTGCCCTATCGGTGCTCGTCCCTTCAGAACGCCGCTCTGCACCGTAACGCCGAGCGGCACGCGCTCCGGATCAGCCGGCGAGCGCCCGCATCTCTCGATACAGATCGCCTTTCCCCTCGAAGCCGATGCCAGGAAGCTCTGGCAGCATGACGTAGCCGTTGTCGACCTTGACACCGTCGGGAAACCCGCCATAGGGCTGAAAGAGATCGGGGTATGACTCGTTGCCGCCCAGTCCGAGCCCCGCAGCAATCGCGAGCGACATCTGATGGCCGCCGTGCGGCACGCAGCGCGACGCCGACCAGCCGTACTCCTTCAGCATGTCGAGCGTTCGCATGTATTCAACCAGGCCGTAGCTCAGCGCGCAGTCGAACTGCAGCCAGTCCCGATCGGGGCGCATGCCGCCGTAGCGAATCAAGTTGCGTGCATCCTGCATCGAGAACAAATTTTCGCCGGTGGCCATTGGGCCCGCGTAGTGCTGGACCAGCTCGGCCTGCAGTGCGTAGTCGAGGGGATCACCCGGCTCCTCGTACCAGAACAGGTCGTACTCGGACAAAGCCTTCGCATATTCGATCGCGGTCTTTAAATCGAAGCGGCCATTGGCGTCGACCGCAAGTTTCTGCCCGGGCCCAAGCAAATTCAGCACGGCTTCTATGCGCTTGCGATCTTCGGCCAGCGATGCGCCGCCGATCTTTTTCTTGACGACCGAATAGCCGCGGTCAAGATAACTGCGCATTTCCTTGACGAGCCCATCGATGCCTTGACCGGGCCAGTAGTACCCGCCGGCCGCGTAGACAAACACCTTGCGATTCGCCGCGCCATTTCCGTAGCGCTCGGCAAGAAGTTGGAACAAGGGTTTGTCTTCGATCTTTGCTACGGCGTCCCACACGGCCATGTCGATCGTACCCACCGCCACCGAGCGTTCGCCGTGACCCCCCGGCTTCTCGTTGATCATCATCGCCTGCCAGATTTTGGGCGGATCGAGGTTGTCGCGTTCTTCGTCCAGCAGGCTCCGAGGGTCGGCCTCCAGAAGGCGCGGTCGAAACCGCTCGCGGAACAAGCAGCCCTGCCCATAGCGACCGTTCGAATTGAAGCCATAGCCAATCACCGGTTTGCCGTCGCGGATCACGTCGGTTACCACCGCGATAAGGCTCAACGTCATCTTGCTGAAGTCGATATACGCATTGCGGATGTTCGACTTGATGGGCTTGGTGGCTTCGCGAATGTCTACGATCTTCATGCGTTGGTCTCGTGCCTAGGATGCGCTGGCTGTTACTGCAGCAAATCGAGAACGCATCCAATCGATTCGGCCCGCAAGTGTGCGCCGTGCAAGAACGACACTTGAATAGCGACCGGCCGCAGCACGCAGGCGACGCCGTCGTCCGATTCCTCGCTAATGCTCCATAGCGTCGCACCGGATACGCCGTCGAGTTCCGGCGTCCAGATCGTCACGCCGTCCAAGCGCTCGGCCGTACGCGCGTAGCCATACCGCTGCGCATCGATTGAGCCGGTAAAAAGAACCAGCGGCTTAGCGTAAACACACCCGTCGATGCGGCGGGCATTGCACGCCGGATAACCGGCGAGAACGTAGTTGGTTTGAGGTGCGTCAGCCGCCGTCCAGCCATGCATCGAGCTGGCTTCCCAGTTTGCGCACACCCGCCGCGCCAACGATCGGTTACCAATCCAGAGAATGGCGACGTCGTTGTCCGGATGCGTGACGATGCGAACGCGCGCCGAATGCAACGAAGCAACGCGTCCGTCGCGCGGCAGTGGAACGGCCAGGTCGCCCGCGGATGCCCGCTCGAATACGTGCGCCGCGGTCACCAGGCCGACGCGGTCACCCGCGCGTACCAAGGCGGCAGTCGCCAGTGGCTCGAGCCGGCCTTCATTCAACCGCGATAACGGAATCGCACGCTTGAGTAACGCCGCACCGATCGCATTGGCCCGCGTGGGCGCCACTTCGGCGCCCAATCGAATCGGAATGGTATCTGTCGCCTGCCAATGCATGCCATGACGCTAACGCGACGGCGGCGCGCGCGAACACGCGAGAAACAATGCTTTAAGGCTACGCGCGCTCAATCAGTTCGATCTTGTAGCAATCAGGATCCTGCACGAACGCGATCACCGTAGTGCCGCCTTTGACGGGGCCGGGTTCGCGTGTGACTGTTCCGCCGTCGGCCTTGATCCGTGCGCACAAGCCATGAATATCGTCGACCCCAATTGCGATATGGCCGTAGCCTGCACCGAGGTCATAGCTCGCGACTCCGTAGTTGTACGTCAGCTCGATCACCGCTTGCTGTGATTCGTCGGCGTAGCCGACAAAAGCCAGCGAATATTTCTGCTCCGGGCGATCGGTCGTGCGCAGCAGGCGCATCCCCATCAGGCGCGTATAAAAGTCGATGGAGCGCTGCAGGTCACCGACCCGCAGCATCGTGTGCAGCATTCTCATGGTTGTCGTCCGGAATCGTCAGGTGGGCGCGGATATCTTCGGAATTCTGCCTCACAATGCCACTGCAAATATCGTGCAGCAGCGGATCCGTTGCGCGTAGGTCTCGGGGAAAGCAACACCATGAAGAATACTTGTTCCGTACGGGCCGTCGCCGGCCTGACGATAGGCTCGTTGTTGTCTTTGGGCTGCGCCGCTGCGATCGCGGCCGGTTTTGACTATCCACCCACCCCCAAACGGCCGGTGACGGAAACGTTTCACGGCGTCATTGTGGTAGATGACTATCGGTGGCTGGAGGACGACAAGTCGGCCGAGGTCAAGTCGTGGGTCGAGAAGCAGAACGCGCTGACGCGCAAGTATCTTGATTCGGTTCCGCAGCGGCCTGAGATCGCGCGCCGTGTCGAGCAACTGCTGTCCGACAATAGCGTTACGCGACACACCTTCCAATATCGCGGCGGACGCGTGTTCGCGCTGAAAAACGCGCCACCGAAAAACCAGGCCACGCTGGTAGTGCTGCCGCGCGATCTCGACGTCGCGCAAGAACGCGTGGTACTCGATCCAAACGTCGTCGATTCAACCGGCCGGACGACGATCGACTTCTTCAAGGCGTCATACGACGGCAAGCGCGTGATCGTCTCGTTGTCGCAGAGCGGCAGCGAAGAGGGCACCGTTTACGTCTACGAAGTCGCGAGCGGAAAACGGCTGCCCGACGTGGTCCCCGAAGTGGCGTATCCGACCGCTGGCGGCAGCGTCGAGTGGGCGGCCGACAGTGGCGGCTTCTACTACACGCGCTACCCGCGAGCGAACGAGCGCGCAGAGGCCGATCGTTATTTCTATCAGATGGTGTGGTTTCACAAGTTGGGTACCCCGCTGGCTGACGATCACTACGTGATCGGGCGCGACTTTCCGCGCATTGCGGAGATCGAGCTCAAAGGCAGCCGAGACGGTCGCTTCCTGCTGGCCGAAGTAAAGAATGGTGACGGCGGCGAGATCGCCTTTCACCTGCGAAACGCGGCGGGCCACTGGACCCAGGTCGCCGGATTCACCAACGGCGTGAAGCAAATGATGATTGGCCGCGATCGCCTGTGGGCGATGTCGGTGGCAGACGCTCCGCTGGGCCGCATCGTGTCGATGCCTCTGACCCGGCCCAAGCTCGCACACGCGACGGTCGTCGTTCCAGAAACCAAACTCGTGGCGGAACATGTGACGCCGACAGCCTCGCATCTATACGTGCAATACCGCGACGGAGGACCATCGGTCGTGCGCGTGTTCTCGCTGGCCGGTAAGTCGCTGGGCGAGTTGCCCGCCGAGAAAAATTCTGAGATCCGTGTCGGCGAAGCGCTCGGCGGCGACGACGTGATGGTGCGGGTCACCAGCTACGTGATGCCTCCGACCCAGTATGTTTACCAAGCGCGAAATCTGCGCCTAACGCCGACCCATCTCGATAGTCTGCCGCGCTACGACTTTTCCGACGCAACGGTGGAGCGGGTGTTTGCGACTTCGAAGGACGGGACGAAAGTGCCGATGTCGATCCTGCATCGCAAAGACATGCTGCTGGACGCGACCTCGCCCGTGATTCTTTACGGCTATGGCGGATATGGCATCAGCATGACGCCCCATTTTTCCGCAATGAATCGCTTGTGGCTCGACTACGGCGGCGCTTTTGCGGTGGCGAATGTGCGCGGCGGTGGCGAGTACGGCGAGCCGTGGCACGAAGCGGGCAAGCTGACGAAGAAGCAAAACGTGTTCGACGACTTTGCCGCCTGCATGCAGTTCTTGGTCGAACGCAAATACACACGGCCTGACCGGCTTGCCATCCTGGGCGGCAGCAACGGCGGGCTGTTAATGGGCGCCGCGCTAACGCAGCACCCGGCCGCGATGCGCGCCGTGGTCAGCGAAGTTGGAATTTACGATTCGACCCGGTGGGAAACGCAGCCCAACGGCGAGTTCAACGTGACCGAGTTCGGTTCCGTCAGCGACCCGCTGCAGTTCAAGGCGCTGTTCGACTACTCGCCGTTGCTGCGCGTTAGGGACGGTGTCACGTACCCGGCCGTATTGCTGACCACCGGCGACACCGACGGCCGTGTCGCGCCGTACGAGTCGCGCAAGATGGCGGCGCGGCTGCAGGCGGCCAGCAGTTCGAAGTATCCGGTGCTGCTGCGAACCGAAGCAGACGCCGGGCACGGCATCGGCACCGCTTTGTCGACTCGCATCCAGCAGGAGGCCGATGTGTACACCTTCCTTGTCGATCAGCTGGGAATCAGCGCGCCCGTGCCGTCGACCAACGGCAAGCATTGACTGCGCGTACGCAAGACGAGATACCGCAACAGCAAATCTAATTAAGCGGCGACGACCCGGGCATTGACCGATAGCGGCTCATCAAAGCAGAGCACGTGCAGCACGGAAACGGCCATGGCGGGCAGACGTTCAAGCAGGTGCACCGCGAGCCGTCCCCGCCATCGAACGTATGACTGCCATCGCGCGCGCGCAAAGCCGGAAACGCTCCAGCCATCGTTTCCTCTACGCTGCGCCGGTGCACGGCTTCGCCCTCGACGATGACGCCTTCGAGTTGCTGAATGCCGGATGTCTGGCGCCGCGCTGCGAAGAGGCGCGGCTGCTGCAATGCCGGTTCGGTGGAGGTCACGCCAATGGCGGCTGCCGGACTCTCGCATTTGACAATGACCACGGAGCCGCAATCTTTTGGGGATGATTGCCTGACGTCGAGCGCATCCTGTTGGGCGAACGAAGCGGTCGCTGCGAGCAGCAGCACCAACCACCCTCTCAAATTCCGGCGTACCACTGGTATCCGTTGTCTTCCCAATATCCGCCGTTACCGCCGGCGATGCTGGCGAAGCTTTCGACCAACTCGACGCGCATCACGTACTTGGCATGCTTGTAGCCGAGCTGTCGTTCGACACGCAAGCGTAGCGGCGCTCCGTTCTCAATCGGCAAATCCTTGCCGTTGAGCCCGTACGCAAGAATCGTCTGCGGATGCATCGCGTCGTGCATGTCGATGCTCTCGTAGTAGTACTCGGGCGTCAGACTGCCGCCCATCGCATCGGCGCAGTGAAATACGACGTAACGCGCGCCGGCCCGTGGTTGAGCCAGTGCAAGCACGTTCGATAGGGGCACGCCGGTCCACTTGCCGATGGCGCTCCAGCCTTCGACGCAATCGTGGCGCGTGATCTGGGTCCGACGCGGCATCGCACGCAGTTCGGCGAGCGCGAGCTTCGCCGGTTTTTCGACCAGCCCACCGATTTCGAGCCGCCAGTCGGCGAACCCGTTCTTCGCCAGCGCCTGGTACTCGTCGCCCTCCGGCATTGACGTCCCATTGCTGCGAAAGAACGGCGACAAATCGGCTTCGGTGAATTCCTGCGCCATCGACGGCCGCGAACCGAGAACGCGATGGACGCCTCGGCTCAGTGTTTCGCCGGTGCGCAGAATCTTTGGAAACCACTCGGTCTCCGACAATCGGTCGCATCCGCTCAGCCACAGTGCACCGAGGCTACCCGATCCGAGCAGGAAACGCCGCTTTGAATGGTCGCCAGGTGTCATTTCACGCTCCCCGTCTTGATTCGATAGCGACCGGTGATCATCGATCGAATGTGATTCCAGAATCCACTGATGATGACTTCGAACACATGCACAGCCAGAAACAGAAACAGCAGCCACGCGACGATGAAGTGAATCGTGCGCGCGGACTGGCGGCCACCAAACAGATCGACCCAGCCGGGAATGATGGAGTCGAGCCATGGCGACATGCCCCAGCCGGCGAGGATCACCAGCGGCAGCAGCACAAAGATCACGCTCAGATACGCGAGCTTCTGCAACACGTTGTAGCGCTTGGCCGCTTCGCCGCTCGGGTGCTTGAATTTGACATGATCGACAATCGACGTGCCGATACCGCGCAGCTCGTCACCGGTCGGCGCCAGATCGCGCACCAGGTGTCGGCTGAACAGCGAATAGAGGACATAAGCAACGCCGTTCAGCACGAAAATCCACGCAAAAAAGAAGTGCCAGTCGCGCGCCATCGACAAGGCATAGCCGCCGGGAATCGTGGCCCAGGAAGGGAAGGCATGCTCGTTGAACTCACCGTTTGGATACTTTGAAACTCCCAGCACACCGGTCGTTTCGAACTCGCGTCCCAACACGCGGGTAACCCCAATCGGTTCGCCGTTTACGCCGTCGCGCGACGTAATCTGCAGCAACGGGGGTCGTCCCGAGTACGACGAATCGCCCCAGTACAGCGCTGCATGTGCATTGAAAATGTGCAACCCGCTCATGAACAGGATCGTGAGCGCGATGAAGTTGGTCCAATGCATGATGCGCACCGGCAGCGTATGGCGGTAATACAGGTAGTTCGGTGCGGGAGACGTTATCGAGGCAGCGGCCATAAGTGGATTGTGAATCGACGGGACGCAATTGTCGCGGCTGAAGGCGCGAACTTACACCGAGCGATACGTCCTCGACCAGTGGTTGGATGCGCGCAGGAACTCCGCTGCTCGCGAATAGGCAGTTCAGCGAGGTACGCCGCGTATTTCCACCGTTGCCTGCGCCAGCAACATTCCGTCGGCAGTTTCGAGGCGGATCTGGTGGCGGCCCGGCAGCGGCAGCGGAACGAGCGCTTCGCGAGTGCCGCACGGCGCCAGCAATCGAACGCCGAGCTTCAGGCACACACGTGTTGCTTGAGGGGCTTCCGCGCGCACCAACATCGACTGACGAGTTACAGGAATGTCCGGGTCGGCGGCGATCACGGTGCCGTCAGCCGGTGACAGCAGGCGCGGTGTTGCCTCGGCGGTCGGCATGCTGATCGTAGTGATTTTCGTGCTCGACTCGGTTCCCGCGACGAACCATTCGCGGCGCGCCGGTTCGACCGCGGGTGAAAAGATGACCTCGCGCTGCACGACCCCGGGCGGGAGACTCGGCGCACGGCTCGGCTGGTGTGCATGCAGGTGATCGACGATCTCACGCCAGATCGGCGCCGCACCGGTGACACCCGAAACGTCCCACATCGGTGCGCCCGAGAAATTGCCGACCCAGACCCCAACCGTGTAGCGGTCGGTGTAGCCAACCGCCCAGTTGTCGCGCATCCCCTTGCTGGTGCCGGTCTTGACTGCGGCCCATGAACGTGTCGACAGCGGACTCGACAGTCCGAACGTCGAGGCACGCGCGGCGGTGTCGGACAGTATTTCGGAGACGATGAAACTCGCTGCGGCCGACAGCACGCGCGCCGGCTCGCCGCCGTCGCCGGTGGAGCGGTCGATCTGCAGGTGCGCGGGCGACCATGTGCCGCCGTTGGCAAGCGCACGATATGCGTTGGTCAGCGCGAGCAGGCTCGCGTCGCCGCCGCCGAGCGCGAGTCCGTAGCCGTAGTACTCGGCGTCGTGCGTGACATTCGACAGTCCAAATGCCTGCAGCGTCTGGCGGAAACGTTCGACGCCGACCAGTTGCAACGTACGCACTGCGGGAACGTTCAGCGAAGCCGCGAGCGCCGAGCGCACCGACACCGCGCCTTTGAAATCGCGCTCGTAGTTCTGCGGAACGTAGAGCCCGCTGGGTGTCGTCAGCGCGAGTGGCGAATCGTCCAGCAGCGATGCGGCAGTCAACCAGCGCTGTTCGATGGCAACGCCATACAAGAACGGCTTCAGCGTCGACCCCGGCTGCCGCAACGCAGCGGCGCCATCGACGGCGGCGGCGCCCGACAGATCGCCGCTCGAACCGACATAGGCAAGCACGTCCCCAGTCGCGTTGTCGAGCACGATCACTGCGCCGTCCTCGACGTTTCGATCGGTGAGCGATGCCAATCGATTGCGCAGGGTTTCGGCGGCGAAACGCTGCAGCGGCGCGTCGAGTGTCGAACGCACCGACGTGCCGGCACGCGCCAACAACCGCCGCGCCAGATGCGGCGCCTCATCGAGACCGTTCATCGCCAACGGATACGTCGGCAACGTCGACGCCACCCGCTCGGCGCGCGCGCATTCCTCCCCTGCGCTGATTCTTGTCAGCACCGCACATGCACGACGCGCAACTACAGCACGCGACGCCGACGGACTGCGCACCAGCGCCGCGATGACGGCGCTTTCTGCATCGTCGAGCGCATCGGGCGCGTGCCCGAACATGCCAAGCGACGCTGCGCGGATGCCGACCAGCTCGCCGCGCAGCGGCACCAGATTCAAATAGGCCTCGACGATCTGCTGTTTCGACCAGCGGTGCTCGAGGGCAATTGCATAACGGAACTGCGCCAGCTTCTCGTCGAACGAACGGCGGCCGAACCGATCGCTCTCGGTCATCAGCCCTGCCACCTGCATCGTGATTGTGCTTGCACCGCGGCCGCGTCCGTTGCCGAACTGATCCATAAAAGCCGACACACCGCTCGCCGGATCGAAGCCGAAGTGCCACCAGAAGCGGTGATCCTCGGCAGCAACGACCGCGCGCACAACCGACGGGGCAATCGAGTCGAGTGGGGTCCACTCAAGCTGGCGGCGCGTCATGTCGACGCGTAGTCGCTGCAACGGCTCGCCATCGCGCGAAAGCAGCGTCGATTCGGAGCCGAGCGTTCCAGCGCGTACATCGTCGAAGGTCGGCGTCGTCGTCAGCGTCGCAACGATCGCGCTCGATAGCGACAGCACCAACGTTGCGATAACGAGCGCCGTGCCGCTGATACGAACCATCCGCATCACACGCTTCATGGCCGCACCTCGATGGCTGCCACCGGCAATTCCGCAAACGACTCGGGTGCATACATGGCTTCAACCCGCGTCGGTGGCATCGAGAATGCACCGGCGTTGTTCAGCCGCACCGTGTATTCGACTTTCAGATTTCCTTTTGGTACGTAGCGGTAGTAGGCGCGGAAGCCTTCGAATGCACGCTCTTCGTACGCCGGCCACGCATAACCATCACGCCGTTCGTTAGAGGTCAACTGACGCGCGTCGCCGCCGAGTCCACTGCCAAGAATCGCCGCGCCGGCCGGTATCGGATCGCTGATTACGACCCACGTCATGTCGGCCTGCGCTTCGACTTCGAGTGTGACGCGATACACATCGCCGCGTGCCCACACGTTGGCGGTCTTCTGCTCGATCGGCGTCACACTGCGCTTGATCTGATAGCCGGCGAAAAGCGGTTTGTCGAGCGGCAATGCGGCACGCGACGTGATAAACGCCCACGGCCGGCCCGAGCCTTCGTGCACCATCAACAGGGATTCGACGCTCGCCGGCCACGCAAACTGAGTGTCGACACCGGCACCGATCGGCGTGCCCTTCGTCGGATCGTTGGTGGCGCGCGATTGCGCCGTTTTCCAATCGAGTGCATGCGGATCGGTACCGACGCTGACGATGCTGCGGCCGGTCACCGCCGCGCTTTCGAAGCGCGATTGAAATCGCCGCAAGGCAAGCACACCCCACGCATTAGCCAGCGTCGTATTCCATTTACCGGCCTGCTGCCGCGACAACGCCCCGCGCGCCATACGCGGCATCTCGTCTTTGAACGTCGGGTCGTCGCTCAGCAGCGCCAACGCGCGCACCGCATTGCGATCGGGAGACACCATCAGCCACCACAGGTAATCCGACTTCTCGGTCGAAAACACCAAAGTCGTTCCGGAAAACGTCATGCGCGAGCGAAGAATCTGCTGCGCTTCGGCCAGCCGCTCGTTACGCTTGTGAATCGTCTGCAGCTTCTTCAGCAGCGACATCCAGTCGAGCACCGCCGAGGTCGGCCACAGGTTCGGTGCAATCTCGATCGACTCGAGCATCCGCGGCTCGGCTTTCCCATAGCGCGCGAGTGCGTCGATGGCCGCGATTTTGCGAATCGCCAGGTCGGCCGTTGGCAGCGCGGTGTAGCGCACGACTCGGCCGGCGACGAAGTCCGACAGGCCGCGCAGCATGCGCTCGCGCGCGGCGTCCGGAATCTCGTACCCAGCTTCGCTCGCAATCGTCAGCAGATAACTCGTCAGCGTGTCATCGCCATCGTTCCACGGGCTCGGAAAGAACTTCGCGAGACCGTCGCGGTCGAGCAGCGCGGGCAGACTGTCCATCACGCGCTGCCAGCGCATCGGATCTTCGAGCGCAACCGCCACCGACGCACGTTGTTCGAGACACGTGAACGGATACGTCGCCATCCATTGCTGGATCGTTTCTGCGCTGCCACCGAGCGAGCGGGCTAGTTTGACTTCAACGCCGCCGCGCCCGGCGATCGCGCCCTTCGGTAGCTCGACCGGAAAACTCGTGGCCTTGGCGGGCTCGAGCTGCAGCAGCGTTTGCTGATACACGCGCACCGGGACCGCAACGCCGACCGATTGCAAAATCTTGATCGTGTCGGAAGCGGTTGCGTTTGCTTCACGCGCGGTTATCTGCCATTGCAGTTGCTTGACCCCAAAAGGAACTTGCGCCGGCAACGAAATCGTCTGCGCACCACCTGCAGCCAGCGAGATCGTGTTCGGCGGTGACTTGGTAGCTGCAATTCCGTCGCCATTCATCGTTGCGTTGAGAGCAAGCTCGAGCGGACGATCGGCGCCATTGCGCACGGTGACTTGCGCATCGAAGCGATCGCCTTCGCGTACGAACGGCGGCAGTCCGGCAAATATCATTACGTCCTGCGTGGTGCGGATCGCGGCGCCGCCGGAACCGAATCGAAACTCGCCTTGCGTCGTGTTCGCGATTGCCTCGATGCGAAACGACGTCAGCGAATCATTCAACGGTACTTCGATCCGTGCACGGCCGTTTTCGTCGAGCGTGACGTGCGGGTTCCACATCAGCAGCGTGTCGAAAAGCTCGCGCGCGTTTTCGCCGCCGCCACCGCCGCCGGCAGCGACCGCCTTCTTGCCGAAGTGGCGCTTGCCGATCACCTGCGATTGCGCGGTCGACGTTTCGACTTCGATCGGACGCCGCTGCATCATCGCGCCCAGCAGATCCCACGATCGGTTCGACGCCAGCGCGAGCAGTCCTTCATCGACAGCGGCAACCGCAAGCTCTGCATTGCTCGCCGGCTTGCCGCTCGGGTCAGTCACCGTAACGATCACCGCCGCGCGGTCACGCACTTTGTAGACCGGCTTCTCGGGCTCGACTTTTACGCGCAGCTCGTACGCTTTCCAGCCGACCTTGACCTGCGCCATGCCGAGCCGATACGACGGTTTGGTCAGATCGACCAGTGCGGTCGGCCGCGTATCGCGCTCGACCGGCACGTCCTCGACCAATCCGACGAACTTCGCCGCGCGATAGATCATGCGTCGCAGCCACGCGAAGCGGCCCGGCATCTCGGGTTCGATGCGGCCGCGGACGACCAGCGCCGACACGTACGCATTCGGGCCGTAATGACCGAGCATCGGCACTTCGATATAGGGCGACTTCGAATCGATCGTCACCACACGCGACTCGAGCATGCCCTCGCGCTCGATGCTGATCAGTGCGGTCGCCGTGCGATACGGCATGCGCACTTCGTAGCGCGCGGTTTCACCGGGTTCATACGAGCGCTTGTCGGCGATCAGGTCGATACGATCGCTTGAACCGGCCTCGAACCAGCTGTCATCGCTACCGGCGACGTACACATCGCGTGTCGCGATTGCCGGGTTACCTTGCGCGTCCTCGGCACGTGCGACCACAATCAAATCGCCACTGGCCGGCGCCGAGCCCGAACAGAGAACGAGACCGCGCGCATCGCTGGTACCGCGGCAAACCTGCTTCAACCGCTTGATCTCGACCGTCTGCTCGTAGGCGTAGAAGCCGCCGAGCAATCGCTTGCGGTAGGCAAAGCGCGTGCGGCTGAAGGCGTCGACGCTGACCTCCTTACCTGCCTCCGGCTTGCCGGTGTTATCCAATACGACGGCCTTGAAGCGCAGCGAATCGCGCTTGAAGAAACTGCCGTCGGGCGCCAGGCCAATGACCAGGGCCGAAGGCGTCAGCAGCGTTTGCGTAAACGCGGTGAGGATCTGGCCGTTCGGGTCGGCGTATTCCATCTCGACCTCGAGAGCCCGCGTTTGCTGCTGCTTCTTGTCCGCAGTCAGGTTGTCGAATACCACCCGCGCACCGCCGTTAGCGTCGAGCGAGACGGCCTGCACTCGTGCCGTGCCGCCGGTCGCCTCGGGCTCATCCGGTGCAGATTCGTCGTACGGAGCTTCGGCTTCGATACCGACCTTCGGCACCGCGCCACCGAAACTGAATTCTTCGTAGTCGGCGAACGATTGCGAGCTCGGCACTATGCGACTGCGGAACTTGACAGGCGCGCCGGCGGCGGGGCCACCCGACAGGTAACTCAGCTGCGCGTCGATCGTGACCTGGGTCGCATTGACGACCGACTTCGACGGCGGCTTCAGCACTGCCTTCATCAGCGGCACGCGAAACTGTTCGACCCGGAACGAGCCGCTCTGCAAGCGCGCACCGCCGCGTCCGCGCTCCGATTCAACCAGCAGCGTCGTGTACTCGCCGAGCTTTGCGTCTTTCGGAATATCCCACGTGCTGAGCGCGGTGCCGTTGTTCCAAGCGAGAGTCAACTCGAATCGTTGCCCGCTGCCCGAATGAATCAACTGCAACTGACGCGGCAGGTTGCGCGTTTCGACCGCCGCGAATCCGGTTCCCACTCGGCGGCGGATTACATGCTTCATCGACACCGTCTCACCGGCACGAAACAGCGCACGGTCGAACACCGTGTGCGCAATCACCGGCTCTGCGCCGGATCCGCCGCCAAGATTGAATTGCCACGGCCGAATGCCTTCGTTCCAGCTGGTCAGCATCAACGACATATCACTGCCGATGCGCGCGCTGACCAGGTACGCATTCGGTGCGTGTGGGCAGTCCTGCCAGCGGTTTTGCCGCGGCAGCTCACGCTCGATGCGGGCGATACCGTTCGCATCGGTCGCGCCGTCCCACCAGTGCTTGCCCACGCAATCGGTCACGCGAACCTGCGCGCCGACAACCGGCTTGCCGTCGTCGAGCCGCGTCACCCAAGCCAGCGACGATTCGCGGCCGTGCTTGAAGTGCACCGCGAGGTTGGTGACCAGCGCGCCACCGGAGACGTAATATGGTTTGTCCTCAGCGTGCAGCGCCTGTCCTAGGCGCGCACTCGCGATCTCGACCGCATACAGCCCGGGCTGCGGCAGCGGAATGCCGATCACCTGCATCGCCATCTTCGGCTCGGCGCGCGGAATGTCTATCGGCTGCGCCGCGGCGCGGTCGGCGTCGGACAGCATCGGCACCGTGCCGGGTTTCAGGTATTCCCCGTTCCGCCGACGAATGTCTTCCGACGGCTCGCGCAGGATGCGACGCATCCATTGCGCGACAGCAGCGTCGTCATCGGTATCGATACGCTTGATGCGCCCCTTCGCAGCTGCTTTTGCAAATGCGTTCGGCGCCTTCGCAACGTCGAGTGCATAGGCATCCAGCAGCGGCTCGACGTTGCGCACCGTGACCGGCAGCGCCGGCTGTGCATTCAATTCGAGAATGCCGAAGCGCGACGGAAACTTGACCAGCGGCGGGTCATCGTCAATCCGAACCTTCATCGGAAACGCCGACGCATTGGCGAGCGTACGGCCGGCGTCGTCTTTAAAGCCGTCAGGCAACGAGATGGTCGCTTCGCTGCGCTCGGCGAACGGCCCCTTGAATTCGACCGCGTCGACGGTAGCAACGTTGGGATCGATCGTCGGTCGATGCACTTGCCCGTCGGCGGCGCGCAGCTCGATCTTCGACGCTATGTCGCGTGCGACCGGTCCCGTTAACTCGAGCTGCGCGGGCAGCACCGGAATGCAACCGGCGTTGGCGTTGACGCGTTGGCACGTGAAGCGTGCCGAAAACTGCGGCCTCACCTGGTAGGGCAGCGTTTGCACTTCGGTGGTCGCGATTCCGCTGCTGGTCTTGATGCCGGCGCCCCACACGAGGCGTACATGCGCGCCCGCCGGCAGCGGTCGCCCGCAACTGACGGCAAGAATTGGCGCGTCGATCAGGCGCACATCTTTGACGGAGGCGATACCGCGACTGCCGCGCTTCGTAATGACTTCAAACAAAACGCGCGCGCGATTTTTCTGCTCAGCCAAAATGCGCTCGCGCTCCTTGCCTTGGATGATGTTGAGCGGCAAGCGCTCGCCGATGCCGTCGACCGCGCAATACGCATTGGCGCGCACGCTCGCCGGGTCCGCGTGCGCATCGAGCGCGAGCAAGAACACCTGCGCTTCGTCGATTCGTTCTTCGCCTTCGTCGGGCCACGCACCGCGAATCGACGGACCGCCGGTGGAGAAGCGAAACGTTTGCGCTGCGACGTCAACACCGGCAAAGGTCTTCAGGGCAGGTTTGGTCTTGAACGTGCATTCGACGCCCGCCGGCAGGTCCTGATCGAAGTCGTACAGCCAGTTGCGCGCGTCGGCCCAGCGTCCGCGGCCCTTGGCGTCGCACGCAATATCAAAAGGCGCTTCGCTGCGCGGATCGCCGAAGCTGACCATCGGCTGCGAAAAGCGCGCGACTACCTGCCGTACGTCCTTGATCTGCCCTTGTGGACTGAAAGACTCGACCTTTGCTGCATCCTGCGCAGCAACGGCCGCAACCAACGACAGCAGCGACGCAAGCGCAATCGTACGAATTTGCATAAGCAGGTCTCCGTGATGGCGCCATTGTGCAGAGTGCAATGAAGCATGTGTGAAGCGCGCGTGAACGCCCAGTGCACAATTGCAAAATGGCACTGAAGCAGGCGCAATCACCGCCCGCCGTTCTCGACTTGATCGGCAACACGCCGATGATCGAGGTCACGCGCCTTGATACTGGGCCATGCACGCTGTTCCTGAAGCTTGAATCGCAGAATCCCGGCGGCTCGATCAAGGACCGGATCGGCCGCTCGATGATCGAAGGTGCCGAGCGGCGCGGCGAACTAAAACCGGGGGGCACCGTAGTCGAAGCGACCGCGGGCAACACCGGTCTCGGCCTGGCGCTGGTCGCGCGCGCGAAGGGGTATCGAGTCGTGCTGGTCGTGCCCGACAAGATGTCGAGCGAGAAGGTGCTGCATCTGAAAGCGCTCGGCGCCGAAGTCAACCTGACGCGATCGGATGTCGGCAAAGGCCATCCGGAGTACTACCAGGACGCCGCCGCCCGGCTGGCAGCTGAAATCCCCGGTGCGTTTTTTGCGAACCAGTTCGGCAACCCGGATAACCCGGACGCACACGAGCAGACCACCGGGCCCGAGATCTGGCGGCAATGCGAGCACCGGCTCGATGCGATCGTGGTCGGCGTGGGCTCGGCGGGAACGATCACAGGGCTTACGCGTTTCTTCCGGCGCGTCGCTCCCGCTCTGGAATTCGTGCTC
>JBBQQC010000034.1:0-23984 GCA_038216465.1 Burkholderiales bacterium
CCCGCAGCCATTAGTGCTGCACTCATGGCCGTTTGTAGTGTCGCAGTCCAATCCATCTCGCTCACCTCACTTCAGTCACCGCGCAGTTCTAAACCAAATCCGCTTGCAAAACACAGAAGCCCTTGTAGTGTTTTAGACCGCTCGATTCTGCTCCTAAATGTAGGGGCTGCGGCATAACACGGACCGGCTGTTCGTCGCTAACCCGCGCTGCCACTGGCTGTTGACGATAGTACTGTAAGAATATACAGTATTAACAATCCCGCGAGAAGGCGCAAGGTTCGGCCGACGCCGGTGTGGGCACGTCGCGCGGAACGGCCCAGGTTGCGCATCCAGCGGTGCCGCGTAAGTCATGCTCGCTGATGGCCGCCATCAGCCTCCGGCATCTGGATCGCGATTCCAACATGCGTTGCGATCCACTCGTCGGCCATGCCGTCGAGGTATGGGTGCGGTACGTTGAGAGTTGTATCCGCAACGCTTCGATCTCCAGCCAGTCGCATAACGTCGCCGGCGTTTGGGACGAACGGCCGAAGTATCAGTCGCCGAGTTTTTAACGTGGGTTGGATTCACTGTGTTGCGAGTCTGGTCGGCACGGCGATGAATAGGCAGCGCTGTCGCTACAGTCGAATCGGTGCAACGTAGCCGGTCATCTCAAGATAACCACGTCCAATAGCTTTGCCATTCTCCAGTAACACGCTCGCACCTTCCCAGTACACGGTGCCGGTACTCAGCCGCGAATCGAGTTCCTGGTCGTTCATCAGCGGCTGCGTGGCAAACGTTCGCTGACCGATGCGCACTTGGCGAGCGACCGGCCACGTGGCACGTGTACGCGGCGAAGTCCACTCGGCCAGCGTTGAGAAAAGAATTTCGCGCGGTCCGAAGGCTTGCACGCTGCCGCCGTGCGGACGCAGCGACGCGTACGCCTGCAGCGACGCCGGAGCGGCCGCCGGCTGCTGATTGCGAATCGAAAATGCCGTCAGCGCACTGCCGTCGTCGAGGTTCATGCCGATCCAGTCCCACCCGGCCGCATCGGCGGCAAGCAGCGTGCTCGACCATTCGTGATCGAGCCAGCCTTGACCTGTGCGCTGCTCGGTTCTTCCATCGCGTGTCAGTCGCGCGTGCACGGTGAGCTGCGGCTGCGAGTAGTAGTAACTGGCATGCGTTGCCAGTAGCCCCTTGCGCGAGTAGCCGGCTTCGCCCTGCAGCAACAGCGGTTGCGTCGGTTGCGCATCGAGCTCGAGCGTAAAGCCGCGTCCTGTAACGATTCCACGATAGGCACCATTTGGCGCGCGCGATAGGCGCCAACGATCGAGCAGCACATCGGTGTCTTCGGTCGAGACCGACGCCGCGCCAAAACCAGCCCGCGCAATACGCTCGTCGTGCAACAGCGTGCCGCGTGCGGGGTCGGCAATCGCTGCGTGCGCAATCACCAGCTGCTTGGCGGCGAACGCGCTTGGGTTGGCAGGATCGATCGTTGTGCGAATTCTGAAGAACGTGATCTGAAAACCGATCGGAGCGCGCTCCCCGTTGAGCCAGCCGGTCAGGTACCACCACTCGGTGCGATAGTCGGGGTGCGCGCCGTGATCGCGCGGGAACGTCAGCGGACGCGGAGATACGAGCGGGTATTCGACCTGCGGCCACGCGCGATTCGAAGCAAGCGCGCCCGCGGCAAGCAACAGCGCGCGGCGCGACGCCATCACCAGTCCTCACTGACGGCGCGCACCGCATCGATTGAAACAGCGCGTCTTCCCGCCAGCACCGCGGTGGCGACCGCCGCCACCATCAGCGCGCTCATCAAAGCCGCTATCAAGCCTTGCGGCGCATGAAAATCCATCGTCCAGTTGAACGACTGCGGGTTGATCACTTTGATCAGGACAACTGAAACGGCAAGGCCGGTGACCAGACCTACGGCGATCGCGAGCGCAGTCAGGCACGCGCCCTCCAGCGCGAGCATCTGCAGAATCTGCCGCCGCGTCAACCCGATATGGCGCAGCATGCCGAACTCGCGGGTACGTGCGATCGCCTGCGACGAAAAGGTGGCCGCAATTCCGACCAGACCGATCACGATCGCCGCGATCTCGAGCACGTAGGTGACGGCAAAGCTGCGATCGAAAATTCGCAGGCTGATCTGCCGGATCTCGCCGGTTTCTGCAAACTCGACCGCCGGCGATTCGATCTGCGCGCGCAGGTCCGCAATCACGCGGCTCGTCGTGACGCCCGGCTTAAGCCAGACACCGGCGTCGGTGAGCGTGTCGTCGCCGGTCAATGCCTGATAGTCGGGCGTGCGCATCGCGATCGCGCCGAACTGGCGCGCATAGTCGCGCCAGACGCCGACGACGGTAAAACTCCGCAAGCGGCCTGCCAGCGGTAATTCGACCACGGTGCCGACACGCATGCCGTAGATATCCACCATCGGTTCGGTGATCCAGATTGGCGGCGGCATCCCTGGCTGCCACGGTGCGCTTGCTCCCGTCAAAGGCAGCATCGCGCCGGCATTCGCGATGTCGATCGGCCGTGCCGTCAACGTCACCTGCGCGCGCTGTGGATCGAGCTGCAATCGGATCGCGCGCGAGAACTCGGCGCGTTCAACGGCAGGGTGCGATTTGATGCGTGCGATATCGGCCTGCGAAAAAAATGCGGTCGAAGGACCTGGCGCGGCGCGCACATAAAGCTGCGCGGGAAGGATGCGTGTCAGCCACGCATCGACCGAGTCGCGAAAGCTTGCCACCATGGTGGCCATCGCGATCATCAATGAAAAGCTCGCGACAATGCCGGCCATGCCGATGGCGGCGAAACTCGGCGCCTGCGCGATTCGCGTTACCGCGAGCAGCAGCGGTGGCGATGCTTGCGAGCGCGCTAGACGCTGCGCGAGCGCACCGAACAACGATCGCGCGATTCTCGTTTGCAGCGCGATGGCACCGATCAACACCGCAGCAATCGCTGCGTAGCCGAACACCGGAATGCCGGTGACCGGCGGCAAGCCGACCAGAACCGCGGCTAGTACGAGCATCACGATGCCGGGCCCGGCGCGCGCGAGCGGCTTATGGGCATCCTCTTCGGCTCCCGCCTTCATCGCAAGCGCCGGCGACGTGCGAGCGGCATCGCGCGCCGGTAACCAGCTACCGGCGATTGAAGCAGCGAGTCCGAGCGCGAAGAAAATCAACATGGACCCTGCGGAGTAGTCGACATTGGGCTTCGTGCCCAAGAAAAATCCACTGCCAAGGTCGCCTCCCAGCAGCTGCAGGCTTGCCTCGGCGAGGAGCGCACCGAGGACCAGCCCAAGCGCACTGCCGAACGTGCCCAGCAGCAGCGCCTCGCCGATAAGAAGCAATTGAACCTCGCGCGCAGTGACGCCCGTCACGCGCAGAAACGCCAGTTGTGAGCGGCGCGCGATCGTCGCCTGCGCCTGCAATGACAGAACCAGAAACGCGCCGGTGAACAGCGCCACCAGCGCGAGCACGTTCAGGTTGACCCGGTACGCGCGTGAAAGATTCGATAGGCGAGTGGCCTCGCTGTCGGTAGTCGTCAGCGCAATGCCCGGCGGCAGTGCGAGCGACTGCGCGACCGCTGCCGGCGACGTGCCGGGTGAAAGCTTCAGATCGATGCGCGTCAATACGCCGAGCCGGTCGAGCCGCCATTGCGCAAAGCCCAGATCCATCACGCCGACCAGTTGATCCGCGCCCGCGCCGGGCAAGCTGCCGGCCACGGGCAGCGCTACGACGCGGTCGGTCACCTGAACGTGCAGCGTGCCGCCTACGCGCACGCCAAACTTCTGCAGCGCTGCAGGTGAAAGAAAGATTCCGTCATCGATCGTCGCGAAACGCGAATTGTTGCTGGCAGGAACGGGCAACAGCGTCGAAGACAGCGCTGCGGCGCGAAACACATCGAGGCCGGTGATCGACAGCAGCGGCGCCGTCGGCGCGCCCGTGCCGAGAACGGCCGCGCTGACGGTGAGTCGAGGGCTCGCGAGCTCGACGGATGGGTGGGCGACTACGCGCTCCAGAACGCGCTCGTCGAATCCGGCGGTCGAGCCGCTGATTGAAGCATCGGCCTGTCCGGATGCGGATCTCACGGCCGACGAAAACTCGTTCAGGGCGGACGTGTTGATCAAATTGACCGCGTACCCGAGCGCAACACCCACCGCAATCGCGATGACCTGCACCAGCGTGCGCAGCCGATGCTGGCGCGCGTAGCCGGCGACCACGTGCCACGCTAGCCAGAGCATCGCTGCGGGCGCAGTCGCCCGTGATCGAGCACGACAATGCGGTCCGCAGATTGTGCGGCGGCCTCGGAATGCGTGACCAGCACGCCGCCCGCGCCACGCAACCGGATTTCCTTTCCCAGCAGCGCCAATACCGAGTGAGCGGTGTCGGGATCGAGGTTGCCGGTGGGTTCATCGGCAAGGATCAGCGCCGGTCGATGCACCAGGGCGCGTGCGAGAGCGACTCTTTGTAGCTCGCCGCCCGACAGCTCGCGCGGCATGCTGGTGGCGCGATCGCCGAGACCGACAGCCGCCAGCATTTCTGCGGTGCGCTCGGCGCGTGCAGCGCCAGCAGTGCCGAGCAGCACCAGCGGCAACTCGACGTTCTGTCCGATCGTCAGATGCGGCAGGATATGAAACGACTGGAAGACGAACCCGAGCTTGATGCGCCGCATGAGGGTGCGCTGTTCGTCGTTCATCGCAGCCAGATCGGCGCCGTCGACGACAACGCGGCCCGCATCGGGGCGATCAAGCCCTGCAATCAGGTTCAGCAGCGTTGATTTGCCGGAGCCGGACTCGCCGACAACCGCGACGTATTCACCCGACGCCACCGAGAGGCCGAGTTCGGCGAGCACCGTGCGGGCACCGAACCGCTTGACCAATCCTTCAACCACCAACATGCGCGGATTCTACGGAGCGATGCTGCGATCACTGTCGCTACAATCGCGCCCCACCTCGCGTGTCGGCGCATTGAAAAAAAACGCAGTTACCTTCGACGATGTCCTTGCCGCGCAGGCCCGGCTCGCCGGTCACGTCGAGAACACGCCGTGCCTGCATTCGCAGACGCTGTCGCAGATCACCGGCGCTGACGTCTACCTGAAGTTCGAGAATCTGCAGTTCACCGCGTCGTTCAAGGAACGCGGCGCGCTGAACAAACTGTCCCTGCTTTCGCAGCAGCAGAGGGACAAGGGCGTGATCGCGGTGTCGGCCGGCAACCACGCGCAAGGGGTGGCGTATCACGCGCAGCGCCTCGGCATTCCGGCGGTGATCGTGATGCCGCGCTTCTCACCGATGGTGAAGATAGAGCGCACGCGCGGGTTTGGCGCCGAAATCGTGCTGTCGGGCGATACGTTCGACGATTCGAAGACCGAGGCGGTGCGACTGGCGAGCGCGCGCGCGTTGACGATGGTGCATCCCTACGATGACGCCAGTGTGGTTGCGGGGCAGGGCACGATTGCACTCGAAATGCTGTCGCAGCAGCCGGACATCGATTGCATGTGCGTGGCGATCGGCGGCGGCGGATTGATCTCGGGTGTTGCAGTGGCAGCGCGCCACCTGAAGCCGGGCATCGATATCGTCGGCGTGCAGACCGATCAGTTTCCGTCGATGTACGCGGCGTTCAAGGGCGTGCAGATGGCTTCGGCCAACGCGACGCTTGCCGAAGGGATTGCGGTCAAACATCCGGGCGAGCTGACGTTGCCGATCGTCAGGAAGCTCGTCAATGACGTGCTGCTGGTGTCGGAAGGCGATATCGAGCACGCAATCGTGATGCTGCTCGAGATCGAAAAGACCGTGGTCGAGGGGGCGGGTGCGACCGGACTGGCGGCGATGATGGCGCACCGAGAGCGCTTCGCCGGCCGCAAGGTCGGATTGATCCTGTGCGGCGGCAACATCGATCCGATGGTGCTGGCCGACATCATCGAACGCGGCATGGTTCGTGCTGGGCGATTGGCGCGCATTCGTGTTCACACGCGTGATGTACCAGGCGAACTGGCGCGCGCAGCCACCTTGATCGGACAGGCGGGAGCAAATATCGAAGAGGTTGCACACCAGCGTGCATTCACCACTTTGCCGGTGCAAAACGCCGAGCTCGAGTTCGTGCTGCAGACACGCGGACCGGAGCACATCGATGAGGTGCTGCGCACGCTGCACGGCGCCGGTCTGTACGCAACTACTCACCCCTATTGAAAGCCCTGAGCGCAACTATGGTTCCCGATGAAATTCTTGCCCCGCCGCGTGCGGCACCGCCCTTCATCGATCTGCTCGGGACGACCATTGATCCGCGCGCCGAGCTGACCGAAGCGCTGCTCGAACCCGACGCGTTCATCCCGCCCAAATATTTCTACGACGCCCTGGGTTCGCGGCTGTTCGAGGCGATCTGCGAGTTGCCCGAGTATCCGTTGACGCGCACCGAGCGCGCTATCGTCGATGCGCATGTGCATGAGATCGCTGCGCGCATCGGACCCGGCGGCGTGTTGATCGACCTGGGGGCCGGCAACTGCGAAAAAGCCGAGCGCCTGTTTGGCTGGCTGGCGCCGACGCAGTATGTCGCCATCGACATCGCCGCGGATTTTCTGCGCGACCGGCTCAAGGTGTTGGCCGAGCGCAACCCGCAGCATTCGATGCTCGGCATCGCGCAGGATTTCACGAAGGCAATTGAACTACCGGCCGAAGTGGCCGTCGGCGCGCGCGTGTTTTTTTACCCGGGGTCTTCGATCGGCAATTTCCCGCCGGAGGAGGCTTTGGCATTCCTGCAGCGCACACGCGCTGCCTGCGGCGACGATGGCCATTTGCTGTTTGGGGTGGATCTGGTCAAGGAGAAGCGCCTGCTCGATCTCGCCTACGACGATCCGCTGGGGGTCACTGCCGCCTTCAACCTGAACGTACTGCGCAACGTCAACGCGCTGATCGGCAGCGATTTCGATGTTGCCGACTGGCGTCACGTCGCGTTCTTCAACCCGCAACATTCGCGAATCGAAATGTATGTTGAATCGCGTCGCGAGCTGACCGTCCGCTGGGCTGGTGTCGCTCGCACTTTCGCCGCCGGCGATCGCATTCACACCGAAAATTCGTACAAGTACACGGCCGAAGGAATTCGGCAGATGCTGAGGCGAGCCGGCTACGCGCGGGTAGCGCTATACATCGACGACGCGGATGGCTTTGCTGTGGCCCTGGCTGCGGCGCGAGCCGTCACCGACGCGCTAACCTGATTGTCGAATACAGATACGGGTAGTCGGCGCGGAACCAGTTGCGGAACGAGCGACGCAGCAGGGTACGTGACGTGACCGGTGAGCCGCCTTTCAGCACGTAGTGTTCGCCGTCGAAGAAGTTGGCCGAGTAGCCGGGGTAATAACTGCGCGCTTCGAACCCTTCGAATCCGGCAAAAGCAGTCGAAGTCCATTCCCAGCCGTTACCCGTCATCTGCGACACGCCGTAGGCGCTGTCGCCGGCCGGGTGCGCTGTCACCGATACGGGATCCCAGTGACAGAAGTCGAAATTGCCGTGCACACCGTTCGGCGCATCATTCCCCCACGGATACGCGTGAGCTTGATCGAGCGAAGCCGCGCGATGCCACTCGGCTTCGGTCGGCAGCGACGCGCCGGTCCAGGTTGCATAGGCAGTCGCTTGTTGATGTGTCGCGTACACCGGTGCCTCGAGCGGCAGCGGAATCTCGTCGAACATACGGCGCAGCCACCATCCCTCATCGCGCGGGCGCCAGAACAGCGGCACCGGACCGCCGGCCTCGACGAAACGCAAATATTCGGCGTTGGTGACTTTGTGTTTCGCGATTTCGAACGTAGGAACCGACTGCGCGCTGGCGGGAAACTCGTTGTCCCATCCAAATTCGCCGTTCGGTTGCCCCAGTTGCGCGACGCCGGCAGGTATCGAAATGAACTGGGCTTTCGGGACCGGCGCTGATACCGATTTCGCGAGGACCCGCCGGCGTTTGAGCGCAGGGTCCAGTTGATGCAGCAGATAGCAAATTGTTTCGGCGTGCATCCATCGGTGCTCTATCACCATCTGCTGCATATCGGCCGGAATTTGATTCCAATCGCGATCGACGGCAGTGCGAGTGCGGGTGACGTACGCGTGCACCGCTTCTAGCGCGGGCCAGTCCGCCGGGCTGTCTTGCGGGGCTTGACCTGGTGGTGGATCAATCCCGGCCTCGAACAAGGCATCGAACGTCGGGTGGAACGAGGGCGCGCCGAGTACGCCGCGCGCGAGCTGATTCCAATCGAACGCTTCCAAGTGCCCAACATAAAAAATCAACCGATGTCGGGCCGGTATCGGGCGCTCGTATAGGGTCTCGCGGGAAACGACTTCGAACAGCGAGTCGGTGTGGGCGCGGGCGCGATGAAGTTCTGTTTTCGAATCCATAACACGATGTCGAGACGGGTTGCGGCAAAACAATACGCCGGGCGCTGAGATCGGGCACGACTCTTGCATTTTCCATGCCGTGAACGAGTCAACAAATTCTCAAAAGACTGCATCCGCAACATCGACGCCCGCTGCGGCATCGAAGCGTAAATGGCCGTGGGCGCTGGGAGCGATTGCGCTGGCCCTGGTTGTGGTCGTCGCGATCTTCGACTGGAACTGGTTTCGCGGCCCCCTTGAGCGCCGCTTGAGCGAATCGAGCGGGCGTCCGGTCACGATCGGGCATCTTGCGGTCGAGCTGGCGTGGGCGCCGCGCATCGTCATCTCCGACATCGCAATCGGTAATGCCGAATGGGCCGGTGAGGAGCCGCTCGGCATTTTGCGTGAGCTGATGGTCAGCGTCAGCATACCTTCGTTGTTCACGAACGAAATTGTTTTGCCGCACGTGCGGCTGACCGGTGGCGAGGTCAACCTGTTACGCGAGAAAGATGGCCGCGCCAACTGGCAGCTGCGTAAATCGGATCAGCCGTCTTCCCGCACTTTTGATGTGCAGGCGCTGGCGCTGGTGGACGCTACCCTTTCGTTGCGCGATGGCGTGCAGAACATTGACCTCGACGCGACCGGCACCAGCCGCGTCGATGGCGCTTACGAATCGCGCATGACGTTCAAGGGCCATTGGCGCGGCAATCCGTTCGAAGGAACAGCCGACATTGGAAACGTTTTGTCGCTGCGCGAAGCCAGCGACCCGTTTCCGTTGCGGCTTGTATTGCGCTTCGGCCGGACCTCGGTCAACGCCGAGGGGCAGATCGGTGGCGTGCGGGACCTGACGCACATTGACGCCAAGGTGGCGGTCAGCGGACCGAGTCTGTCGGCGCTGTACCCGACTCTGCCGCTGGCCCTGCCCGATTCGCCGCCGTACCACATCACAGGTCACTTGGTGCGCGACGGCGACGTGTACACCTACACCGACTTCAGCGGCGTGATCGGCAATACGGATCTTGCAGGCGACGCACGTTATGAACGCAGGCCACCTCGCCCACTGCTGACGGCGACCTTGAAAAGCCGTAGCCTTGACCTAGCGGACCTGGGTCCGCTGGTGGGCCTGCCGCCGCGCACGAGTGCGACTTCCGCGTCGGCCGAGCCGAAAGCCAAGCCCGGCTCGGCAAAAGCCACGCCGGCGAAGTTGCCGCCGGGCAAGGTGTTCCCGAACAATCCTTTCAACGTCGAGAAGTTAAATGCGATGGACGCCGACGTGCGCCTGAGCGCGGCGACGTTGAAGATTCCAGAACAGATTCCGCTGGAGGATTTCTCTACGCACCTGAAGCTCAACGGCGGTCTGCTGGTGCTTGACCCGATGAACTTCGGGATGGCGGGCGGCAATCTGGTGTCGACGATCACACTCGATGCGCGCACCAATCCAATCGCGGCCAAGGCGGCGATCGATCTGCGGCGGGTGAAGCTTGGACTGTTGTTCCCCACCATTAACACGATCAAGAACACCAGCACCGGTTCGCTGGGCGCACAGATTCGCCTGGCGGGGCGTGGCAATTCGATTGCCGACATGCTGGCCACGGCGGACGGCACGATGAATTTCGGCATGGCAGGCGGCCGGGTGTCCGAGCTCAGCGTGTGGCTCGTCAACTTGTACGGTGGCCAGCTGATACCGCTGCTGTTTGGCGGTGATCGTCCGACTCAGATCCGCTGTGGTGCAGCCGCCTTCGCCGTTGACGACGGGTTGGCCACATTGGGCGTATTCGTGTTCGATACCGAAGAGTCGAACATCCACGCCAGCGGCACCATCAATCTGGGGGCGGAAGAATTGGACCTGACGCTCGAGCCGCGGCCGAAGAAGGTGGGCATTCTGTCGCTGCGCGGTCCGGTGCACATCTCGGGCCCGTTTCGCAATACAAGTTTCGGTGTCTCGGGCCAGACGGTCGGGCGCGGCCTCGGGGCGGTCGCACTCGGTTTGATCAATCCTTTGCTTGCACTGATTCCGTTGATTGAAACCGCGCCGGGCCAGAACGCCGATTGCCAGTCGGCATTGGCGGCGGTCAGCGGCGCGGTTAAGCAATCGGGCAAGAAAGTGAGCGACTCTCCAGCGGCCGAAGAAGCAGCGTCCACGCCGGCGCCGATCGTCGATATGCGCAAACGCTCGGGCCCGCCGGCACCGATCGTCGATGTCCCCGCGCAGAAATAACGCTACGAAATTTCGCGCGCTGAGATCCAGTATTTGAAGTTGTCGGGATCCAGACTGTCCATTCGGCCGTGGGCGTTTTCCGCCTGCGGATACATCAGGAACGGCAGCGGCGCCTTGGTCGATCCCGGCAATCGCACCTCGTGCGCGTAGTTGTACGCGAGCCAGTTGCCTTCCCAACCGCCCCACAGCATCGATCGCGCTTGCTTGACCACGTCGTCATTTAGTGTGAGCCCGGGTCTTTCTTCGAGCACGACCTTGCGCACGTCGGCCGGGTCGACCGGAATCCAGCCGATGTTCTGCGCATAAAACTCGGCTCGACAGTGCTGCGCCCGGGTGATGTCGCCGGACTTGCCGAGACTCTTGTATCCGCGCTTCGACTCGGCGACGCGCACGCCGTAGACGTCGCGCGCCGGCACGCCGACCGAGCGCGCGAGCGCAACGAACAGGGCGTTCAAATCAGCGCATTTGCCGTTCAGGTTATTGCCTTCCAGCATTGCCTTTATATCGCCGACACCGCAACCCGGTGTCTTTGGATTGCGCTCGGTGTTTTCCACTGTCCAGTCGTAGAGCGCGCGTGCCTTGTCAACATCGGTGCGAGCGCCGCGCGTCGCTTTCAACGCCGTTTCGCGCACGATCCCGTCGGTCAGCATGAATTCGGTCGCCTTCAAGTACGTGGCTTGCTCCTCCGCGCTTGCCCGCATCGCGACGCCGGGCTTCAAATCCACCTTGCGATCACGCGTGCGAAAACGGCTCGTTACCTCGAACACCGGCTGGTTTTCATTCGGCTTGAATCGGGCAGCGCCGATCGCCGCACGATATATCGGTTCAATCACGTCGTTATTGACGGTGAAATTGCCGGTCACTGAATTTTCGAGCGTCTGAAACCAGTCGGCGTCCTGCGACAGCGGCAGCGGCACCCAGACCAGTACCTGCCCGGTCGGCGCCGCTACTTCGATACGCGTGACGACCTCGAAAGTGCGCCAGCCATCGGCACTCTGCGCGCGTGAACCAAAGGGCGTGACAGCCAGCAAGCCGGCGGCCGGGCCTGCTGCGAGAAGCGTACGGCGTTTCATGAGTGTCTCCGAATAATGTGGCGGCACGCGCCAACGAAGGCTGCTGTCGTCCGGCTAACGCGACGGCGGCGGGTTCAGCAACGCGCGAATTGTGTTAACTAGCCGGTCGCTTGTCCAATCGGCCGCGCCGCTGATTGCAAATTGGACGAGGCCGTCGCGGTCGATGAGGTAGCTGGCCGGAAACACGCGTGCACCCCAGGCGCGGGCGACGCTACCGTCGGTGTCGCGCACTACCGGCAGGGTCAAATTCATTTTCTGCAGGAACGCCACGATTCGCGCCGGACCTTCCTGGTAATTGACTGTCAGCACTGCGAAGCCGCTCGCGCCAAATGCGTCATGCAATTGCTGTAGCGACGGCATTTCGGTGACGCAAGGCTCGCACCACGTCGCCCAAAAGTTCACCAGCACGACGTTGCCGCGAAGCTGCTGCAGCGAAAACGCAGTTCCATCGACGCTCAGCAGGTCGATTGGAGGCGCGACCAGCTTGCCTTTCGCCTCTGGCTCGGCGGCACGCAGGTAAGTCGGAATGGCAAACGGGATCGCCGCCGCGAGCAGACTTCGGCGCGCCCACATACGCTAGCCGTTTACCGCGATGCCGCGGCCTGGCGCGAAGTTGCCGATCACGGCTGCGCGATCGAAGCCTTCGGCACGAAAGACGGCGAGCACGTCGTCGACCGAGCCTGCCGCGCAGCTGACCAACAGACCTCCGCTTGTTTGCGGATCGGTCAGCAGCGTCCTCTTTAGGTCGGGCACATTGTTCAGGCTCACATGCTGTCCGTAGCCGGCCCAATTGCGGTCCGAAGCGCCGGTGAGGTAGCCCTGCTCGGCGAGTCGTTCGGCGCCGGTTAGCCAGGGCACTGCGCTCAAATCAATCATCGCAGCAAGTCCGCTGCCGAGTGCGATTTCGTTCAGGTGTCCGAGCAGACCGAAGCCGGTGACGTCGGTCATCGCGTGTACGTCAGGCATGTCGGCAAGTTTGCGTCCCGGCGTGTTCAGTTTCGTGGTGCTGGCGATCATTTGCGCGTAGCCGCTGGCGTCGAGCGCACCTTTCTTCAGCGCCGCAGAAAAAACGCCGACTCCGAGCGGCTTGCCAAGAATCAGCGCGTCGCCTGCCTGCGCCTGACTGTTCTTCTTGATCTTGCGCGGGTGTACGAGTCCGAGGGCAACCAGTCCGTAGATCGGCTCGGCCGAATCGATCGTGTGGCCGCCGGCGATTGGAATGCCGATCGCGTTGCACACCGACTGACCGCCCTCGGCAATCCGCCGGATCACTTCGAGAGGAATCTTGTCGATCGGCATGCCGAGCAGCGCCAGCGCCATGAACGGGGTGCCGCCCATCGCGTACACGTCCGACAGTGCATTGGTCGCGGCGATGCGACCAAAGTCATAAGGATCGTCGACAACCGGCGTGAAAAAATCGGTCGTCGCTACGATCGCTTGCTCGTCATTCAGCTGATATACCGCGGCATCGTCGGCGGTCTCGATGCCGACCAGCAATTGCGGCGGCACGACACCGCGCACGCCTTGCAAGATCTCGCTCAGCACGCCTGGCGCGATCTTGCAGCCGCAACCCCCGCCGTGGGCAAATGCCGTGAGTTTGATCTTCAGATCATTGGGAGCGTTCATCGGCCGAATTATGATCGACGGATGAAATCATCACATTTGATAGCGGTGCTGCTGGCTGTGCTCGCAGTTGCGCCCACCGTACGCGCGCAAACGGCTCTCGCCGATTCGTACATTGAAGCGCAGGAGCTCGGACGACGCGATGAAAAAGATCCGCTGACCGTCGAGTATCACAGCACCGTATTGCTGCCGCAGTTCAGCGCCCGCTATCGCGCGCATCTGCGCGACTGCCAGGCGGAGTTGCAGCAGCCCGATCAGACACCGTTCTCTTTCGTCGCAGCCCTCGATCGAGAGGGCAACGTGCTGCGGCTATGGAGCGATCGCAGCCCGCCGGTCTATGCCTGCCTGCGCGGTCGATTGTTATTCGACCGCTTCGCACCGCCGCCGCGTGCGCCGTTCTATCTCTATATTCATATGCGGTTTGCGAGCTGACGCCGGCTCACGGCATCTGAATTTTGCCGCCGCCGCCGAGTCCGCCGACTCCCCCCGCCCCCCCAGGCCCGAAACTGCCGCCGCCCTGACCCGGCAGCACGAGCGACGACGCGCTCTGTCGGCGCAGCTCCTGCAATTCGCTGACTGTGCGTTCGACCGCGACCTTGGCTGCCTGTGCGTAACCCTTGACCGCGGCGTCGAGTGAATCACCATCGATCTCGAACGTCACCGGCAGCGGACCCATCTGCGTCATGATCTGTGCCTCGCCGATGTACAGCGTGGGGCGCGATTTGTCGGCGCCGCCGTGCGAACTGACGGGCACCATCGCGCGGATTGTGCCGATGCGCCGATCGGTATAGATCTCCTCGCGATACAGCGAGGCGGCGTCCATTTTGATGTCGAGCTCGGCAGCGGTTGCCATTTTTTCTCCGTCTATTCGAATTCGAGCGGCGAGCCCATCATGGCATTAAAGCCTCCATCGACGTGCGTGATCTCCGCGGTGATGCCCGCCGCCAGGTCGGATAGCAAGAACGCTGCCACGTTGCCGACATCCTCGATCGTTACGTTACGTCGCAGCGGCGCGGTGCTTTCGACCGCCGACAGAATTTTTGAGAACCCCTTGATGCCCGCGGCCGCCAGAGTCCTGATCGGCCCGGCCGAAATTCCATTGACGCGAATACCGCGCGGCCCGAGGCTTGCCGCCAGGTAGCGCACGCTTGCTTCGAGACTCGCCTTTGCGAGTCCCATCGTGTTGTAGTTGGGTACTGCGCGCTTCGAGCCGAGATAAGTCAGCGTCAGCAACGACGCCTTGCGGCCTTGCATCAGCGGAAGCGCGGCCTTCGCGAGCGCCGGAAAGCTGTACGAAGAAATGTCGTGCGCAATCCGAAAACCCTCGCGCGACAAGCCTTCGACAAAATCGCCTGCAATGGCTTCACGCGGCGCGAAGCCGATCGAGTGCACGAGTCCGTCGAGCGCTTCCCAGCGCTGCGTCAAGCCATCGAAGGCGGCGGCGATCTGCGCATCGTCGCCGACGTCCATTTCGTACACGAGGTCGGATCCGAAATGCGCAGCAGTCTCGCCGATACGCTCGCGGAAGCGCTCGCCGACATAGGTGAACGCCAGCTCGGCGCCCTCACGCTTGCAGGCTTGCGCGATGCCATAGGCAATCGAGCGATTCGAAAGGACCCCGGTGATCAGCAGGCGCTTGCCAGCAAGAAACCCCATCAACCGATCTTAATAGAGCCGCTTGCTCGACGGCGTCCGGACCACACTGCGCGTCTTGGTGAATTTGTGCGCTGTCGCCGCCTTGATCGAGGCGCGACCGCGCGCGTGCGCCGCCGGCACGGTCAACTCCAGCCGTTGACCCGCGAACAGGCTGGACGACGTTAGTCGGTTCCAGACGATGACGTCTTTCGGCTGGACCTTCCAGCGCTGCGCCACACTCGTTAACGTATCGCCGTGGCGCACGCGGTAGGTGACTTTGCGCAGGTTCGCCTGCTCGGGTACGAAAGCAACTTTCCCGTCGAGGCTGGCAGCGGGAATGTCAGACGCCATCGTTTCGTCGCGCGGGATCAGGATCGTCGAGCCGCTGGCGAGCCGATAGCGGGGCGGTATTTGATTGGCGTCGCGCAGTTGTTCTTCGCCGATGCCGGCGCGTTTTGCAACCGTGGCGAGCGTGTCCGACGCTGTCGTCTTGTACGTGGTCCAGCTCGTCAGCGGTTGACCGGTCGATTCCCACGCCGCCAGGTTCGCGTGAAAGCGTTCGACCTTGGTGGCCGGCAACAACAGTTGTGCACCGCCGCCAGCGCCGATGATCACGGGTCGGTTGAACGCCGGATTCAGCGCGCGAAAATCATCGACCTTCATTTCAGCCAAGCGGGCCGCGGTATCGATATCGATGTCGCGCGTTTTGTGCACGGCGATGAAATACGGCGCGTTGTCGATTGGCGGCAATACGACGCCGTATTTTGTCGGCTCCGCGACGATGTTCTTGATCGCCTGCAGCTTTGGCACATATTGCTGCGTCTCTCTGGGCATCTTCAGATCGGTATAGCGCGCCGGCTTGCCCGCCCGGCGGTTCTTGGCGATCGCGCGCGACACGGCCCCTTCACCCCAGTTATACGACGCCAGCGCCAGGTGCCAGTCGTCGAACATGTCATGCAGCTTCTGCAGATAGTCGAGCGCCGCGCGCGTCGATTCGATCACGCCGCGCCGTTCGTCCTTCCACATGTTCTGTTCCAGCGCATAGTTGCGCCCGGTCGACGGCACGAATTGCCACAGACCGGCGGCCTTCGCGCTCGACAGCGCCTCCGGTACGTACGCGCTCTCCACGAACGGAAGCAGTGCAATCTCGGTCGGCATTCCGCGCCGCTCGATCTCTTCGACGATGTGAAACAGATAGCGGCTCGAGCGCTGAGTCATGCGCGCGAAGTAATCAGGCTGGCTCGCGTACCAGCGCGTGCGATCTTCCGCCAGCCGGGTCTCCAGATCGGGCATCTTGAAGCCGAGCCGGATGCGCTGCCATAGATCGCGCAGCGGCGGCGGCGATACCGGCCGTACAACCGGCAACGGCGCCTTGTCGGGCAGCACGATCACCGGCACCACTGGATCCACCGCGACCGTCGCGTCCGCTGGCGGGGTCGGCAGCGAAGCGGAGGGTGAAGAAAGTGGGGGAGGGATTGCTGCGGGAGGTGAGGGCGATGGTTCGGCGGCGGGGGTCGGGATCGGGCTCGAGGTTCGCAATTCGCCGCCGCTGGTGGCGCACCCCGTCAGCACCGTGCAACAGGTGCCGAGCGCAATCCAGAAGGTCGCCGATTTTCTTGAGAGCCGCATGCCGAAAATCTACCGGGTTCGAGGCAGTGTAGGTAGAACGTAAAAAGGGCGTCAAGTCGCGCGATCAGCTGCCGAGGACTAGCCGAAACCATCCTTCCAGCTGCGGATGGCCGCGAACGTCGAGACCCGCGCCAACCCGGCGCCTTGGCGCGCACCCGATGCTGCGGCGCGGACCGAGGGCACGTCGCACCGCATGAATGGATTGGTCGCGAGTTCGAGGCCGATCGTCGATGGCAACGTGGGTTCGCCGCGCTTGCGCATTGCAGTGGCCATCGCCGCGCGCGTTTGCAGCTCGCGGTTATCGGGCTCGACTTCGAGCGCGAACCGAATGTTGGCGACCGTGTACTCGTGTCCGCAGTACACGCGCGTTGTGGCCGGCAACGCGGCGAGCGTATCGAGCGACGCAAGCATCTGTTCGGGCGTGCCCTCGAACAATCGTCCGCATCCACACGCGAACAAGGTGTCGCCGCAGAACAGCGCGGGCGGTTTGAGCGCCGCTGCATGAAACGCGATATGGCCGGCGGTGTGGCCCGGAATGTCGATCACTCCGAAGCGTGTGCCCAGCACGTCGATGGTGTCGCCCGCGCCGAGCCGATGATCGAGCTGGGCCACGCTTTCGCGCGCCGGCCCATAGGCGATTGCCGGATAGCGCTGTTTCAGTGCGATCAGGCCGCCGACATGGTCGGCGTGGTGATGCGTCGCTAGAATCGCGGTCAGGCGGAGCTGTTGCTGTTCGAGTGCGCGCACGACGGGTTCGGCATCGCCGGGATCAACCACCGCTGCCTCGTTGCCGCGGACGAGTAGCCACATATAGTTGTCTTTGAACGCCGGCAGCGGCGAAATCTTGATATCGGACATGGTCAGGGTGTTTGCGAATGAGCGCTGAAGGCGAATCGATCGTCAGGTTATCCGAGTTTCTGCGATCGCCCGCCGGTCAGTACGTGCTCGACTGGGAGCAACTGCATCTCGATGCGGCGGTCGTCGACGTTTTCGGCTACCACGCGCTGCAGCTCGGGCTGCCGGACATCGACGCGCTGCGTGAGAACCGCATGCCGCTGCGCTTTTGCGCGGCCAATCGCCTGCCCGAGGTCGCGTACAGCGCCGCGCATCCGAAAGTCGCGGTGATCAACCGCTACGAAGAATTGCCGTTCGCCACGCATTCGATCGATCTGGTGGTCATGCCGCACATACTCGAGTTCACTGAAGATCCGCACCAGGTGCTGCGCGAGGTCGAGCGCGTGCTGGTGCCCGAGGGACACGTTGTCATCACCGGGTTTAATCCGGTCAGCCTGTGGGGTGCCCGTCAGTATCTGACCCGCCTTGGGGCGTCACCGTACTTGCCGCGCGAGGGGCGGTTTCTGACGCTGCCGCGCATCAAGGACTGGCTGAAGCTGCTGTCGTTCGACGTCGAGCGCGGTCGCTTCGGATGTTATGCGCCGTCGGTGCGGCAGGAGCGGTGGCTTGCGCGCTGGCAGTTCATGGAGAAAGCGGGCGATCGCTGGTGGCCGTTTCTCGGCGCGATCTACATGCTGACCGCGGTCAAGCGCGTGCGCGGCATGCGACTGATCGGCGCCGTGTGGAAGGGCAAGGAAGAACCGGCGCGCCGGCTTGCGCCCGCGGCGACGACGCGAACATTCCTGACGGGCGATTCGAGCTCCGCGGTGATCGAGGCGCCGGACGCGGCCAATGACGGCGTGCGCACCTCGATCAGGAGATGAAGCACGCGCGAAGTATCAAATTAGTTGAGGACTCAGAGCCGCGGCGCGATGAGCGCCGGGCCGCCCCAAGCTCATTGCGCGCCCCCGCGGGGGGCGGGCGCATAGCACCCGGGGGCAAACACATTCGTCCGCAGGACGCATCCGGCTCCCTCGTCCATATATTTACCGATGGCGCGTGCAAGGGGAATCCGGGGCCGGGCGGCTGGGGAGCACTGCTGCTCTACGGCGATCGCGAAAAAGAGCTGTTCGGCGGTGAGAATCCGACAACCAACAACCGGATGGAGTTGCTGGCCGTGATCGAAGCCCTGAGCTCGTTGAAGCGGCGCTGTCAGGTGATCGTGCATACGGATTCGCAGTATGTGCGGCTGGGAATCACCGAGTGGCTACCAGCGTGGATGCAGCGCGGCTGGAAAACGGCCGCAAAAAAACCGGTCAAGAACGCCGATTTGTGGCAGCGGCTGTTCGACGCGGCAGCGCGACATGACATTGAATGGCGCTGGGTGCGCGGCCATTCAGGCAATGTGGGGAACGAGCGGGCCGATGAATTGGCGAACCGCGGGGCCGAATCGGTGTCTGGATCTAAGGCGCGCTCGTAAAAACCGCGCGGCCGAGTGCTAAATTCGATCTCCTAGCTGCGCCCGCCGCAGCTTTTTCGACATGAAGAGAAATCGAACCACCTTCGTGGCGGTCGCCGCCCTAGTGATCGTCGCCGTTCTCGCCTATTTCGCGGTGGATCGCCTGTCGCCCGGGCCGAATGCATTAGCGGGTGTCAAGGGCTCGGCCACGTCAGAGGCGGCTAAAGGAACGCCTGTACCGGGCGCTGCCAAGGGCGCACCCGCTGCGCTGACCGCGGTCGAAGTGATTCAACTGAAGCCGAGCACGGTGCAGGAGGACTTGCAGGCGGTCGGTTCGCTGCAGTCGAACGAGAGCGTCATCCTCCGACCGGAAGTGTCGGGCCGCATTTCGGCGATCGGCTTTAAGGACGGGCAGATCGTGCGCAAAGGCCAGATGTTGATCGCGCTCGACAATTCTCTCAACGCGGCCGAAGTAGCGCAGATGCAGGCCGAGAACGACCTCGCGCTGGCCAACCTGAGGCGCAGCGAAGATCTCGCGAGTCGAAAGTTCATCAGTTCGAGCGCGCAGGACACGGCCGCGTCGAATGCCCAGGTGGCGGATGCGAAGCTGAAACTGGCGCAGGCCAGGTTGTCGAAGATGCGCATCGTCGCTCCGTTTGACGGTGTGGTCGGGATCCGGGGCGTCAGCCTCGGCGACTATGTCAAGGACGGAACCGACCTTGTCAACGTCGAAGACGTGCGCACTTTGAAGGTCGACTTTCGATTGCCGGAGCGCAATCTGTCGCAGATCAAGGTCGGGCAGAGGATCGACGTATTGGCCGATGCTCTGCCGGGCGAACACTTTAGCGGCGACATCGACGCCATCAATCCTCGCATCGACGCCAACGGCAGATCGCTGGAGATTCGCGCGCGGATGCAGAACCTGGGAGGCAAGCTGAGGCCGGGAATGTTCGTTCGCGTACGCGTCATCGTCGGCGAGCGCGCCAATGCGTTGCTGGTGCCCGAGGAGGCGATCGTGCCCGAAGGTGGCGAATTTTTTGTTTACAAGATAGTCGAGGGTCAGGCGCGCCGCGCACCGGTCAAGATCGGTGTGCGGCGCGACGCCAAGGTCGAGATCGTCGAAGGGCTGGCTGCGGGCGATCGCGTTGTCACCGCCGGCATGCGGCTGTCGCGTGACGGGCAACCGGTGAACGCGGTCGAACGCGCTGCGCCCGCCGACGCGAGCGCCAAGAAACAAGCCGCGGGAAGCTAGACAGGCTCTCTCATGTCGCTCTTCGAAATCTGCATCCGCCGCCCGGTCTTGTCATCGGTGCTGTCGCTGCTGGTGCTCGTCATCGGCGCGATCTCGTATACGCGGCTCGATGTGCGCGAGTATCCGAAAATCGACGAGCCGGTGGTCAGCGTCAGTACCACATATCCGGGTGCGTCGGCCGAGGTCATCGAGTCGCAAATTACCAAGGTGCTCGAAGATTCTCTGGCCGGCATCGAAGGCGTCGAGCTGATGAGCTCGCGCTCGCGCTCCGAGCGCAGCGACATCGACGTGCGGTTTCGCATCACGCGCAGTCCCGATTCGGCCGCTGCCGACGTACGCGACAAGGTTGCGCGCGTGCGCGCGCGGCTGCCCGATACCGTCGACGAGCCGGTGATCGCGAAGGTCGAGGCCGATGCGTTCCCGGTGATCTGGATGGCGGTGGCGGCCGGCCAGCGCTCGCCGCTGGAGGTGTCCGATTATCTGGCGCGCTACGTTAAGCCGAGGCTATCGGTGCTGCCGGGCGCGGCCGACGTCTGGATTTTCGGCGAGCGCCGCACGGCGATGCGCATCAACGTCGATCGCGACCGGCTCGCCGCTTATGGACTGACGCCTCAGGACATCGAAAACGCGTTGCGGCGGCAGAACATCGAGCTGCCATCGGGCCGTATCGAGTCGACCTCGCGCGAGTTTTCGATCGTCGCTTCGACCGACGTCAGCACGCGCGATCAGTTCGAAAACCTGATCGTCGCCAACGTCAAGAGCTACCCGGTGCGCTTGCGCGACGTGGCCGGCGTCGGGGTCGGCGCGGTCAGCGAGCGCGTGATCGCGCGCTACAACGGCAAGCCGTCGATCAACATGGGGCTGGTCAAGCAGGCCACCGCCAACCCGCTCGATTTGTCAAAGGCGCTGCGCGCTGAAATCGCAAAGATCAATCCGACGCTGCCGCCGGGCATGAGCATCAACGTGGCGTACGACTCGTCGGTGTTCATCGAACGCTCGATCAAGTCGGTGTTCACGACGGTGGGCGAAGCGGTGCTGCTGGTCGCGCTGGTGATTTTCTTTTTCCTGCGCAACGTGCGCGCGACGATCATCCCTCTGGTGACGATCCCGCTGGCGCTGGTCGGCTCGTTTGCGCTGATGTACGCATTCGGCTTCACGATCAACACGCTGACCCTGTTGGCGATGGTACTGGCGATCGGGCTGGTGGTCGACGACGCGATCGTGGTGTTGGAAAACATTTATCGAAACATCGAAGCCGGCATGGACCGCGTAGCCGCTTCGGTCAAGGGCATCAAGGAAATCGGCTTCGCGGTGGTGGCGATGACGCTGACGCTGACCGCGGTGTATGCGCCGCTCGCCTTCGCCACCGGGCGCACCGGGCGGCTGTTCATCGAGTTCGCCCTGGCGCTGGCCGGCGCGGTGCTGGTGTCCGGCTTCGTTGCGCTGACTTTGTCGCCGATGATGTGCAGCAAGCTTCTGAAGCACGAAGAAAAGCACGGCCGAGTTTTCACGATGATCGAGCGTTGGTTGAGTGCGCTGACCGACGGCTACGCGCGTTCACTGGCGTGGCTGCTGCAGCGCCGCTGGATTGTCGTGATCGCCTGGCTCGCCGCCGCCGGAATTGCCGCGCTGTTTTTTTCGTTGCTGCGCTCGGAACTCGCGCCTTTGGAGGATCGCGGCGTTATTTTTGCGCGCATGCAGTCGCCGCCAGGCGCTACGGTCGATTACACGTCTGAGCAGTTACGCGCGGTCGAAGGATTTTTTTCGACGATTCCGCAAGCCTCGGCGTACAACGCGATCGCAGGCTTCCCGACGGTCGATTTTGGCACCGGCATTTTGCGGCTCAAACCGTGGGAGGAGCGCACGCGCAAGCAGCAGGACATCGCGCGCGAACTGAACCAGAAGTTTCAGGCGTTGCCCGGCATCATCGGCTTTGCGGTCAATCCGCCGTCGCTCGGCCAGTCGGGGCGTTCGCTGCCGATCGATTACGTGATCATGGCGCAGCTGCCGTATGCCGAGCTCGATCGCATCGTGCAGAACTTCATTGCCGAGATTTCGAAGACCGGCATCGTGCAGAATCCGCAGTCGGATCTGCGACTGAATACGCCGGAGCTCAGAGTCGATGTGAACCGCGACAAGCTCGGCGACCTCGGCATTCCGGTTGAAACCGTCGGACGCACGTTGCAGACAATGCTCGGCGGCAGCCAGATTACGCGTTTCAAGAAAGACGGCGAGCAGTACGACGTGATCGTGCAGGTGGCGCCGCGCGATCGCAGCCGGCCGAATGACATCAGCGACATTTACGTGCGCGGCCGCGACGGCTCGATGGTTCAGCTCGCCAACGTCGTCACGGTGCTCGAAGGCGTATCGCCCTCGTCGCTGAATCATTTTCAGCGGCTGCGCGCGGTGTCGGTCAGCGCCAGCCTGGCGCCTGGCTACACGATCGGCGATGCGCTCAAGATGATGGACGAAACGGCGCAGCGCGTGCTGCCGCCGGATGCGCTGACCGATCTGAACGGTCAGTCGCGCGAGTTTCGCGATGCGCGCGGCAGTTTTTATCTGACCCTGGCGCTCGCGTTGATCTTCATCTACCTGGTGCTGTCAGCGCAGTTCGAAAGTTTTGCCGATCCGTTCGTCATCATGCTGTCGGTGCCGCTGTCGGCCGCGGGAGCGCTATTCGCACTGTGGGCCAGCGGCGGCACCTGGAACATTTACAGCCAGATCGGCATGATTACGTTGATCGGCTTGATCACCAAGCACGGCATCCTGATCGTCGAGTTCGCCAATCAGCTGCAGGAACGCGGTGAGTCGCTGTTCGATGCGGTCAGTCATTCGGCGGTGTTGCGGCTGCGGCCGATCTTGATGACCACTGGCGCGATGGTGCTGGGTGCTGTGCCGCTCGCGCTTTCATCGGGCGCCGGCGCCGAAAGCCGCATCCAGATCGGCTGGGTGATCGTCGGCGGGCTGACGTTCGGCACCGTGCTGACGCTGTTCGTCGTGCCGACGATGTACACGTTGATGGAGCAGGGGTTGGGCAAGTGGATGGGATCACACCAGCATGCCCAACCTGCGACGGCGGAGAGCGGCGCCGAGTGAGTGCTCGAATCGTGGTGCTCGACACTGAGACAACCGGTCTCGAAGTTCGCGATGGCCACCGCATCATTGAAATCGGCGCCATCGAAATCGTCGGCCGGCGCATTACGGAGCGCCGGTTTCATCAGTACGTCAACCCAGAACGCGAATGCGACGATGGTGCGCTCGCAGTGCACGGAATCAACCGTCAGTTTCTCGACGACAAGCCGAAGTTCGCCGACATCGTCGACGACCTGATCGAGTTCGTAAAGAGTGCCGAGGTTGTCATTCACAATGCTGCCTTCGACGTCGAGTTTCTCGACGCCGAGCTGGTGCGCATCGGACGTAACCGGTTCCCCGACTACTGCATGAAGGTAATCTGCTCGCTGCAGCATGCGCGCGAGCAGCATCCGGGCAAGCGCAACTCGCTCGACGCCCTGTGCGAGCGTTACGCGGTATCGAACGCGCACCGCACGTTGCATGGCGCACTGCTCGATGCCGGCTTACTGGCAGACGTGTTTCTCGCGATGACGCGCGGCCAGGACAGCCTGGTGATCGACGTTCTTGACGACGACGCGCTGAGCGCGAACTTCGGCCCGATTGATATCGCTCGATTGGTAGCGGTTGCAGTTGACGCCGAGGAACTCGCGGCGCATGAGGCGCTGCTCGACACGATCGCGCGGGAAGCGAAGACCACCCCGGTCTGGCGTCTGGCGCTGGCCTGAAGCGGTTCGCACGCAATTGGTGGCAACGTGCGTGCAATAATTTGCGGCCACAGCGCGGGGTGGTTAGCTCAGCGGTAGAGCACTGCCTTCACACGGCAGGGGTCACAGGTTCGAACCCTGTACCACCCACCA
>JBBQQC010000035.1:0-22231 GCA_038216465.1 Burkholderiales bacterium
CGCAGTACGTCGTTGTCCATGCAAGGCATGTCGTCGTGAACCAACGAATAAGCATGAACGAACTCGACCGCCAACGCAGCCCGGTCCAGTGCGTCGCTCTCAGCTTCCGTGACATCGCCCGCGGCGAACACCAGCAGCGGCCGCACCCGCTTGCCGCCATTGAGCACGGCGTACCGCATCGCTTGATGCAAGCGCGTCGGTATGTCGTCCGCGCGCGGCAGCGAGCGTTCCGCAGCTCGGTCAAAACGCACGCCACTGTCGATAATCCAGTGCTCAAGCGGCACAGCGAGCACCGGCGGAGTGACGGCAGCCGCGCACGTCATTCGATGCTGTGCTTGCCGACGTTGACGCGCAGTTCGGAAATATCGAGCGGCTTCAAAAGATCTCCTTCGAGGCGCTTGATCTCCTGCTCCGCGTTGGCGAGCTTGCCTTGGCAAAACCGCGCCAGCTCCGCGCCGCGTCGATAGGCTGCAATCGAATCGTCGAGTGAAAGCTGCCCCGACTCCATACGGCGCACCAGCGCGTCGAGCTCGTCGAGCGCCTGTTCAAACCCAATCGGCTCGCCCGCTTCTATCGAATCGGCGGGCGCCGCAGCAGCAGCCGGTACCTTCATCGAATTCCATTCTAGTGCAGTGTCCATTTACAATTCTTGCGAATGAGCGGTACTGAATACTTCGACTTGCTGATCAGCGTCGAGCAACTGCGCAGGCACTTGCACGACGCACACTGGTGTGTCATCGACGTGCGGCACGATCTGTTCGACCTGCCGGCCGGCATTCGCGCGTATCGCGCCGGACACATTCCGGGTGCGGTGTTCGCCGATATCGAAACTCAGTTGTCGGGCGCGAAAACCGGGTTCAACGGCAGACACCCGTTGCCGCGCCGTGAAGACCTGGTCGAAACATTTCGAGTCTGGGGGATTGATCGCGATACCCAGATCGTTGCCTACGATGCTCAGGGCGGCCAGTTCGCATCGCGTCTATGGTGGGTCGCGCGCTGGCTCGGCCATCACCATGTGGCCCTGCTCGATGGCGGCTGGCCACGGTGGTTGAGTCAGACGCAGTTGTCCAGCGTCGATATACCAAAGAAACCACGCGGCAATTTCACCGAGACCGCTTCGCTTCTGCCGCTGGTGACAGTCGATCAAGTACTAGAGTCAATGCATGACGCCGCGCGCGTCGTGCTCGACGCACGCACGCCGGAGCGCTATCGCGGCGAGCAGGAGCCGATCGATCCGGTGGCAGGACACATTCCCGGCGCCAGCAATCGGCCATGGCAAGAAAATCTGAACCCGGATCAAACTTTCAAGACGCCACCGGAGCTGCGGTCCGAGTTCGAGGCTCTTCTTGGGCAGCGATCGCCGCATCGAATCACGCATCAGTGCGGCTCCGGCGTGACCGCTTGCCACAACGTGTTTGCAATGGAAGTTGCCGGGCTGCCGGGATCGGCGCTTTACGGCGGCTCGTGGAGCGAATGGATTGCGGACCCGGCGCGCCCTGTGGCGACCGGGCGCGACTAATGCAAACCGACGGTTGCGGCTGCAGCGATCAGCACGCCGAGCAAGACCAGTCCGACTTCAGGCAGCGACTTGGCGAGCGACGAGCGCCGCATCATCTCCGGCAATAAGTCCGACAAAGCGATGTAGATGAAGCTGGCCGCGGCAGTCGCCAGCGCATAGGGCAACAGCGCCTCCATCTTGGCGAGCACGAAGTAGCCGATGACGCCGCCCAGGACCGCAGACAGCCCGGATATCAGGTTGAATATGAAAGCGCGCCGGCGCGTAAAGCCCGCGTTGAGAAGAATCATGAAGTCGCCGACTTCGTGCGGAATCTCGTGCGCCATCACGGCGAGCGTCGCTATCACCCCGAGCCTGGTATCGACCAGGAATGCGCCGGCAATGACGACGCCGTCGGCAAAATTGTGAAATGCATCGCCGATCAGGATCGGCACGCCGCCGCGTCCTGCTTCGTGCGCGTCGTGCCCGTGGTCATGCAGATGCGGGTCGCCTTCGTGGTGGTGCGTGTGATGAATCAGCGCCAGCTTCTCGAGCAGAAAGAAGCCAAGAATTCCGGCCAGGATCACCCAGCCCAGTGTGTACGGGTCGGCATTGCTGTCAAATGCCTCCGGCAATAGATGCGTGACCGCGGTTGCGAGCAGCAGGCCGGCGGATACCGGGACCAGCCGGTCGATCACTCTGCCCAGATAGCGAAAGCTGAGCCATGCCGCCAGTCCGACCGACAGTAGCGTCGACAGCAGATTCGCGAAAACGATGTAAGTGAGTGTCATCGTGCAGCCATGCCGAAAGCAAAGGGGCGCACGATCGTGCGCCCCTCAGTCGCCGCCTAGCGTAGCAGCGGTCTTGCCTACGCCTAGGACAGGTATTGCTTGAACCACACCGTCAGCCGTTCCCACCCGTCTTCGGCCGCCTGCTTGCGATAGTTCGGGCGGTAGTCGGCAAAAAAAGCATGCGGCATGTTCGGAAAAATCACCATCTCAGATCGCATATTGCCTGCGGCCTTCAACGCGGCGCCCAGTCTTTCGACGGTGTCGCTTGGAATGCCGCCATCAGCGCCGCCATATAGCCCAAGCACAGGCGCCTTGATCTGCGTGGCCACATCAATCGGCGTTTTGTCGCCGGCGTGATACGCGCGCGCCGTAGGTCCATACCAGGCAACGCCCGCCGCGAGATTCGGATTGTGTGCGGCGTACATCAGCACAACGCGTCCTCCCCAACAGAAGCCGGTAATGCCAAGGCGGCCACCGCCGCCATTCTTCGCAGCCCATGCTGCCGCGGCGTCGAGGTCCGCCATGACCTGTGCGTCAGGCACTTTGCTGACGATGTCTTTGATCAGCACCGAAGGGTCGCTGACCTTGCTCGGATCACCTTGACGCGCGTACAGCTCGGGCGCGATTGCGAAGTACCCCAGCTTGGCGAGCCGTAGGCAGACGTCCTTGATGTGTTCGTGCACACCGAATACTTCCTGCACTACCAACACGGTCGCTACGGCAGGCTTGCCCGCCGGCGTGGCCCGATAGGCAGGTATCTCGCCGTCCTTCGTCGGAACTTTCACCGCGCCGGCCGACAGGCCTTGCGAATCGGTCGTGATCGTTGTCTGTGCGGTCACAGGCTGCACGCGGAGCAGCGCCTCGGTTGCATCGTTGAATACGGTCGCATTAGAGTTGCGCTTGCAGGGCCGGCAGTATATCGGCGCCCGCAAGCCGAGCGATCGGACTAGTGCGCTTCGTCCCAGTTGCTGCCGACCCCCACTTCACTCAGCAGCGGCACGCGCAAATCGGCGACACGCGACATCAACTCCGGTACGCGTACGCTGACAAGTTCGATTTCGTCGTCGGGCACCTCGAACACCAGCTCGTCGTGCACTTGCATGACCAGGCGCGTTCCGAGTTGCTCTGTGTTGATCCACTTCGAAACCGCAATCATCGCGAGCTTGATCAGATCGGCGGCGGTGCCCTGCATTGGAGCGTTGATCGCCGCCCGCTCGGCACCTGCGCGGCGTGGCCCGTTCGGCGAATTGATTTCCGGCAACCAGAGCCGCCGGCCGAACACGGTTTCTACGTAGCCCTGGCGCTTCGCCAACGCGCGCGTCGATTCCATGTACTTGGAGACGCCCGGGAAACGCGTGAAATAGCGATCGATAATCAGCTTGGCAGCATCGCGCTCAATGCCGAGATTGGAAGCCACGCCGAACGCGCTCATCCCGTACATCAATCCGAAGTTGATGACCTTTATGTAACTGCGCTGCTGGCTCGTGACGTCGGCAAGCGGCACGGCGAACACCTCCGACGCAGTCGCGCGGTGCACATCCTCACCCTTGCCGAACGCTTCGAGCAGCCCGGCGTCTTCGGAGATGTGCGCCATGATGCGCAGCTCGATCTGCGAATAATCGGCCGACACGATTCGATGCCCGGCCGGCGCAATGAACGCCTCGCGGATGCGTCGGCCTTCGGCTGTCCGAATCGGAATATTCTGCAGATTGGGATCGCTCGACGACAAGCGACCGGTCACCGCGATCGCCTGGCCGTAGTTGGTATGAACGCGGCCGCTGCGATCGGTAATCGCCGGCAGCTTGTCGCAATAGGTGGATTTCAGCTTCGACAGGCCGCGATGCTCAAGCAGTATTTTGGGCAGCGGGTAATCGAGCGCAAGCTTTTCGAGCACCTCCTCGTCGGTCGACGGCGCGCCGCTCGCCGTTTTTTTCATCACCGGCAAGGCAAGCTTGCCGAACAGGATCTCACCTATCTGTTTCGGGCTGCCGAGATTGAACGGCTGGCCCGCGATCCGATGTGCCTCGGCTTCCAGCTCCGCCATGCGCACGCCGAGCTCGCGCCCATGCGCGGTCAGCTTGTCGCGATCGATCAGAACACCGGTGCGCTCCATCTCGTACAGCACCAGCGAAACCGGCAACTCGATGCGCTGATAAACGAAGCGCAACTTCTCGTCGGCCTCGATGCGCGGCCAAAGCGCGCGATGAAGAGCGAGCTTGACCTCCGCGTCCTCGCCCGCGTAATCGGTGGCACGGTCGATCGCGACTTCGTCGAAGCACAGCTCGCTGACGCCCTTGCCGCACACTTCGACGTAGGTCAACGTTTTGCGCGCCAGGTGGCGCTCGGCCAGCGTATCCATATCGTGATTGCGATGCGGTTCGAGCAAATACGATTGCAGCAGCGTGTCGTGCGCGACGCCGGCTAGCCTTATGCCGTGGTTAGCAAACACGTGCGTGTCGTATTTGGTGTTGTGTCCGACCTTTCGCTGGTGCGGGCTTTCGAGCCACGGCCGGAGCTGCTCGAGCACGTCGTCCAGCGGTAGCTGAGTCGGCGCTCCCGCGTAGCGATGCGCGAGCGGGATATACGCAGCGCTCAGCGGCTCGACTGAAAGCGACATTCCGACCAGCGTCGCCGCGATCGGATCCAGTGAAGTCGTCTCGATGTCAATCGACGTCAGGTCGGCCGAGCCTATCTTCGCCAGCCAGGCGTCGAGCTGTTCATACGTCAGCACGGTTTCGTAGACGACATTGGGCCGCGGCTGTGCCGGTGACACCGAATCGCCGACGCCGCTGCCCACAGCAGCGGCGACCGCCGCGCTGTCGAGATCGCGCAGCCACGCCTTGAACTCGTACCGGGCGTACAACTCGCGCAGCTTCTCGGTGTCGGGTGGCTGCGCGGCCAAAGCCTCGATCGACTCGAACTCGCTACCCAGCGCGCAATCGTCGCGGATCGTTACCAGCGTGCGCGCGGTCGGCAGCCACGGTAAAGCCTTGCGCAGGTTTTCGCCGACCGCACCCTTGATCGCTTGCGCGTTGGCAACCAGCTCATCGAGCGACCCGTATTCATGCAGCCACTTGGCGGCGGTCTTGGGCCCGACCTTGTCGACCCCGGGCACGTTGTCGACACTGTCGCCCACCAGCGTCAGATAGTCGACGATGCGCGCGGGTGGCACGCCGAATTTGCGTTTGACACCGGCCACGTCGAGCGTCTCGTTGCTCATCGTGTTGACCAGCGTTACCTGCTCGTCCACGAGCTGCGCCAGATCCTTGTCACTGGTCGAAACGATGGTCCGAAACTGTTGCGCGCCGGCGCGTCGCGCGAGCGTCGCAATCACGTCGTCGGCTTCAATGCCTTCAATCTCGATCACCGGCCAGCCGAGCGCGCGCACGGCAGCATGGATTGGCTCGATCTGCCGCCCCAGATCGTCCGGCATTGCGGTCCGATTCGCCTTGTATTCGGAAAAAAGATCATCCCGAAACGTCTTACCCTTGGCGTCGAAAACGCACGCAAGATGCTCCGCCTCGACCTGCTGCCGCAACACGTGCAGCATCGAAATAAAGCCGCGCAGCGCACCGGTCGGCACGCCGTCCGATGTACGCAGATCCGGCAGCGCGTGGTAGGCGCGGTATAAGTAGCTGGATGCGTCAACCAGCAGCAGCGTTTTCACGTGTTCGTCTAGTTGCAAAGGATGAGGAGAACGCAGTGCTCGACCATCGCAAAAACATTCCGAGCCTTCGCGCAGTGACCATGCCGGAACGCGCCACGCACCAGAAGGCGCGCGAGTCTTGGCACTTGTGGGGAATTATTTCAGAGTTTGTCGAAGCGACCGAACGGCTGTCGGAGATCCGCCCTGCCGTCTCCATCTTCGGCAGCGCGCGCTCGATGCCGGAAGCGCCGATGTACCAGCTGACGATCGAGATCGCGCGCAAACTCTCGGACGCCGGATTTGCCGTCATCAGCGGCGGAGGACCCGGCATCATGGAAGCCGCCAATCGCGGTGCTTACGAGGGCGCATCTCCTTCGGTCGGGCTCAACATCGAACTCCCGTTTGAGCAGTGTGGCAACCCGTACCAGGACATCTCGCTGCGCTTTCGACATTTTTTTGCGCGCAAAGTGGCGTTCGTCAAATATGCCGCGGCGTACGTGGTGCTGCCCGGCGGATTCGGCACCGTCGATGAGCTATCAGAGGCGTTAACGCTGATGCAAACCGGTAAAGGCAAATCGATGCCGCTGGTGCTGGTGGGCTCGCGCTTCTGGAGCGGGCTGATCGACTGGATGCGCAACACGCTGGTTGCCGAGGGCATGATCGGCGCGACCGATCTCGACATGATGACGATCGTCGATAGCAGCGATGAGGTAGTCAACGCGATCTTCGACTTCTACGACGCGCGCGGCTTCTCGCAAACGGCGAGCGAGCGCGAGCAGATGCTTTATCTATAGAATTTGCCTGCGTATGACTGCGAGGCTCTAGATGAAATTCGTTGCATTGGCTTTTGCGCTGGCGTGGAGTTCAACAGTGCCAGCGCAGACGACCGCCCCGCCTCCGCCGCCGATGCCGGCAGCCAATAACGACAAGCCCGCGCAGCCGGCCCTCGCCAGGCCACGTCGCGCGATCGAGCTGTCGCCGGCGGAACGCCAGGCCATCGATGCGCGGGAACTGAAGGCGGTCAAGCCTGCCAGTGTGGAGGAGGCGCTGCAGCCGAAACCTGCAGGTGATCCGGATAACGCGAAGATTGAACGCGACGAAACTAGCAATACCACGCGCATTGACCAATACCGCACGTCGAACCGAATCAGCGAAGTCGTCGTGACCCCGGCGGGCTCGACACGCAGCTATTCGATGACAAATCGCGAAGGCAAACAGCCCTTCGGCACCACGCAAATGTCTCCCGGATTGTCGGTGCCCAATTTCTTCAAGTTCGAATTCGGCCGTCCTGCGCCTGCGCCGCAACCTACGCCGGCGCCGCCGCCGTCTCCGAACGCGCCCGCGCAGTGACTACGGCAGGCTGACGCGATGGCGGTGTTCACCGCGCTTTCGCGCGCCGAAGCCGCCGCGTTTCTGAGCCACTTCTCGCTGGGTGAGTTGATCGAGCTCGAGGGCATTCATACCGGCATCGAGAACACCAACTTCTTCGTCACGACCGACCGTGGCCGCTACGTATTGACGATTTTTGAGCGGCTGACGGCACGACAGCTGCCGTTTTACCTGCAGCTGATGGTTCATCTGTCGCACAAGGGGCTGCCGGTGCCCGAGCCGCAGCCGACCCGCAGCGGAGCGCTCATCGCAGAGTTGAAGAGCAAGCCCGCTGCACTGATAACGCGGCTGCCCGGCCAGGCCACGACCGAGCCAACCCCTGCGCAGTGCGCAAGCGTCGGCGAATTCCTGGCGCGCATGCACCTGGCCGGTCTCGATTTCGCGCCGTTTCAGCCCCATTTGCGCGGCATCGGATGGTGGAAGAGCGCCGTTCCGAGGCTCGAGCAGCACGTTCCAGATGACGTAATGCACACGCTGGCGGAGGAATTGATATTTCAGGATTCGTTTTTTCGCAGCGCGCGCTTTGAAAAGCTGCCGGCCGGCCCGATCCATGCCGATCTGTTCCGCGACAACGTACTGCTGGTACGCGAAGGCGACGCCGACCGCATCGGCGGCGTCATCGACTTCTATTTTGCCGGCTGTTCGATCTGGCTGTTCGACCTCGCCATCACGGTCAACGACTGGTGTATCGAGCAATCGACCGGCGAGTTTGACCCGGCGCGGGCGCGGGCGATGCTGAATGCGTACCACACGGTGCGCCCGCTGACCGAGGACGAGCACGAATGCTGGCGCACGTCATTGCGCGCCGCCGCCCTTCGATTCTGGATTTCACGGCTGTACGACTACTATCTGCCGCGCCCCGCGCATTTGTTGACTCCGCATGATCCCGCACATTTCGAACGCATTTTGAAACGCAGAATTGCCGATGCCTCGCTGCCGTGGGTTGCTCAGTAGTGGCCTTTCCGTTGGAGCTTGATGATCGTTAGGACCCTGCCGGCGCGCGCCGGTTTGATGTGGCTGCGTGACGCTTTGAGGCTGTACCGTCGTCAGCCGTTCGCGCTGACCTCGCTGGTTATCCTGTACACCATCGGCATTTCGCTGCTGGTTTACGTGCCGTTTATCGGACTTCCACTGGCCGCAGTGCTGATTCCTTTCGGCACGATCGGACTTACGCTGGCCGGTCGTGATGCCGAGCGCGGGACAATGCCGATGCCCACACTGATGCTGGAACCCTTTCGTCATGCCGAGCAGCGCAGAAAACTGGCGCAACTGGGATTCGTCAACGCGACGCTTTGGCTGCTTCTCGTGGTGGTGGTTTCGGTGCTCGCCGCCGACGAGCTCGCGCACTGGCAATTTGTCGACGGTCAGGTCGATCGAGTTTCGGTCGGGCAGAATCTTCCGTGGGATGCGATTGTTGCGGCGAGCCTGATTTACCTGCCGATTCTGATGGCGACCTGGTTGGCCCCTCAGCTTGTCGCGTGGCATGGCCAGCCGGTCGGCAAGGCGCTGTTCTTCTCCTTTTTCGCCTGCTGGCGTAATCGCTGGCCGTTCCTGACGCTGGGCGCAGCTCTGCTCGTGACATCCATCGTGGCCGTCTTCATACTGCCGCAGTTGCTGCAGGGACTCGGGGCGTCGCCGCAACTGGCCTCGATGCTTGTCGCCCCAGTTGCACTGATACTTGTCAGCGTCGGCTACGCGACCCAGTATCCGATTTATCGCAGCCTGATCGAAACTCAGGACGCACTCGCATGATCCGCCTCGACTTAAGCGTTGAGCTGAATTACCAAATTGACCAATACGGGGCCGATTTCGTGTTCAACATCCACGCGGCGCAGACGCGCAGCCAGGTGATCACGGCCGAGAATCTGGTGCTGAGCCAGCCGATCGTGCCGCAGATGTACACCGACCCTGTCACCGGCAATCGCTACCTGCGCGTGCGCGCGTTGCCGGGTCCGCTAAAACTGTCTTACACGGCCACGGTAGACCTGACGCACCACCGCGCCGACACGACGCAATTGGCTGAAGTGCCGATCTCGCGGCTGCCGCTCGAGGTGATCAGCTATATCTATCCGAGCCGCTACTGCCAGTCCGATCGGCTGTACAAGCTCGCGAACAACGAGTTCGGCAATCTTGCGCAGGGCTATAGCCGCGTCGAAGCGATTCGCGCGTGGGTCAATCGTCGCGTCACCTTCAGATCGAACACGTCGAATTCAAACACGTCGGCGGTCGACACTCTGATCGAGCAGGTGGGCGTCTGCCGGGATTTCACACATTTGATGATTGCACTGTGCCGCGCGCTGAACATTCCGGCTCGCTTCACCACCGGTACCGACTACGGCGCCGATCCAGCGCTGGGGCCACCTGATTTTCACGCATATGTCGAGGCCTTTCTCGGCGACCGCTGGTACATCTTCGATCCTTCCGGCACCGCGATTCCAATGGGTTTCGTGCGTTTCGGAACCGGGCGCGACGCTGCTGACGTTGCGTTTGCGACCATCTTCGGCGGCGTACTGTCACAGGCACCGGTGATCCGCACCACCGCAATGGAGGACACGGCGCGCGGCATCGCGACTCCGCAGCACTGTCGCGAAGCGCTGTCGACCGATAGCGTGCTGGGATTCAGGTCAGCTTCGCAACCGCCAGCGATAACCACTTAAGCCCCTGCGGGCCGAAATTGATTTGCGCGCGCGCGTCGTCGCCGTTGCCTTCCAGATTGACGACCACGCCTTCGCCGAAGCGTGCGTGATTGACCGACTGGCCGATGCGGTAGCCATGCGTCGGCTTCGCGCTCGGCATGCTGCTGCGTATCGCCGCAGCCACGCCCGCGTCATGCCACTGGCCGAACCTTCCGCCGCCGCTGGCCCGCACGCGCGGGGTTAGCCACTTGACCGCTTCCTCGGGCAGCTCGGCGATGAAGCGCGACTTGATGCCGTAACGCGTCTGGCCGTGCAGCATCCGGCTCTGCGCGAAACTGATATACAGCCGCTGCCGCGCGCGCGTGATCGCAACGTACATCAGCCGCCGTTCCTCTTCCGGTCCACCCGGTTCGTTGTTGCTGTTCTCGTGCGGGAACAGGCCTTCCTCGAGGCCGCTGATGAACACCGCGTAAAACTCGAGCCCTTTGGCCGAGTGCACCGTCATCATCTGCAGCGCGTCCTGACCCGCCTGCGCCTGGTTGTCGCCGGCCTCGAGCGATGCGTGCGACAAAAATCCGGCGAGCGGAGACAGCTGAGCGATCTCGGCGTCTCCTTGGCCGCCGGGTGTATCCGCGGCATACCCTTCTTCCATCACGAACGCGGCGGCAGCATTGATCAGTTCATTCAGATTTTCTATGCGCTCCTGGCCCTCTTTCTCGCTTTGGTAGTGCGCAATCAAACCGCTTCGATGAATTACCGCATCGACGATTTCCGACAGCGGCAAGTCGCCGGTGTCACGGCGCAGTGTGTCGATCAGCTTGACGAACCCGCCCAGATTCGCGCCGGCCTTGCCGCTCAGCGCGCCGACCGCTGCATACAGTGTCTGACCGCTTGCAAGCGCGGCGTCGCCCAGCTGCTCGAGCGTGCGAGCGCCTATTCCGCGCGGCGGAAAATTGATTACGCGCAGAAACGCGGTGTCGTCAGCAGGGTTTTCGATCAGGCGCAGATAGGCAAGAGCGTGCTTGACCTCGGCGCGCTCGAAGAATCGCAAGCCGCCGTAGACGCGATATGGAATCGCTGCATTGAACAGCGCGTGTTCTATTACGCGTGACTGTGCGTTCGAGCGATACAAGATTGCAATCTCGCCGCGCGTGTGGCCCTCGGCGATCAGACTCTTGATCTCTTCGACCATCCACGCCGCTTCGTAGCCGTCGGTCTGCGCTTCGTAAATCCGCACCGGCTCACCCTCGCCGGCGGCGGTCCACAGATCCTTACCCAGCCGGCGCTGGTTATTGGCGATCAGCGCGTTGGCTGCGTTCAGGATGTGGCCGCCCGAGCGATAGTTCTGCTCGAGCTTGATCAGGTTGCGCACGCGGAATTCGCGCTCGAAGTCCGCCATGTTGCCGACGTTGGCGCCGCGAAACGCGTAGATCGAGTTATGCGTGCAGATGCCGTTAGCAATGAAGTTGTGCGAGTCCTCGACGTCGAGGTCGTAAACGGTGCACGTCTCCGGCTCGTGCAGCTCGACTTCACGCACGAGGTCGTAGCCGCCTCTGGCGTCCGCCACCGCCATGCCTGCGCGCACGTATTGAGCCTGAATCAACGGCAGGTATCCCTTGCCCATCCGCGCGCGCTGGATCAGCCTTCCACCCATCAGCGCGCGCAGGCGCGATGCATCCTCGAGCGCCGTGCCGTAGTCGCGGCGCCAGAACTTGGCGGCCCATCCGCCCTTGCCTTCGGAGATCGGCTTCATCGCAAAACCCGCTTCGACCGCATTGCGCATCGCCACTTCGTTGCAAGTGCGCGCGTAGATCCGGTGATCGGGTTTGTCTCGGCGCGAGTCGCTGCACATGCTAACGATCACGTCACCCTCGTCGCCGAACGATGGGCGGCGCCGATCGTCGGGGTGATCAAACGCGAGTCCACGGTCGGCCAGCAGCCATCTGGCCGCGCGCTCGGTATTCAGCTCAAAAAATTCGCGCGGCACGGCAGGTTCACCCTTGCGCTTGCGCCCCGCAGTAAACGCGCGCATCGGCAGTCCATATTTCAGTGAAATCACGGCCAAGTCTTCCTGCGCCTCGATCGCTCCCTCATAAGTGCCGATGATCCAGATCTGCTCTCCGCCCTCTTTGCGAGCGCGGTAACGAAACCCCGGCGGCAGATACTTGCTGTGTCGCGCGCGCCGGTGGCCTGAAACGGCAACTCGATAGCCCACCCCGGGCTTCATCATCATGTAAAGGAAGAACCGCGCCGGCATATGACCGACGGCGTAACCCGCGAAATGCACGTGTTCAGGCGTCGTCGTCAGCGTCCTGCTCTTCTGCGTGCGCAGCGTGACGAGCCGCGTCTGCTCGGTGCGATAGTGAACTTTCCAGACGCGCGACGAACCCATCTTGCCGCCGCCGACGCAAGACTTGACCATATTGCCGACGCGGATCTGCTCGACCGGCTTGACGGTGCCGTCGGCCATCATCACCTCGGTCCCCGCGACGACGCACTGGTCGTCGTCACCTACCGCAAACACGACGTTGTCGCCGCCAGCGAGCTGCTTCAGCCACGCGTACTGCAAGCGGTTCGTATCCTGGAACTCATCGACCAAGACGTGACGGAACCGGTTCTGATAATGCTGGCGCAGCATCTCGTTTCGATCGAGCAGTTCGTAGCATCGCAGCAAAAGCTCCGCGAAGTCGACCACGCCTTCACGGTTGCATTGCGCGTCATATTGCGCATAAAACTCGACGAACCTGCGGTTGTAATCGTCGTTGACTTCGACTGCTTTCGCACGCAGCCCGGCTTCTTTCGCCTGGTTGATAAATTGCTGCAGATTGCGCGGCGGGTATCTTTCTTCGTCAATGCCATTCGCCTTTAACAGCCGCTTGATCGCGCCGAGTTGATCGGCCTGGTCCAGAATCTGAAAAGTCGACGGCAGCCCCGCGTCACGCCAGTGGGCGCGCAGCATTCGGTTGCACAAGCCGTGGAAGGTGCCGATCCACATGCCGCGCGTGTTAATCGGCAGCATTGCCGACAGCCGCATCAGCATCTCCTTGGCGGCCTTGTTGGTGAATGTGACCGCGAGCACGCCTTGCGGCGATAACTGGCCCGTCTGAATCAGCCACGCGATGCGCGTCGTCAGCACGCGTGTCTTCCCACTGCCGGCGCCGGCGAGTATCAGCGCGGATTGATTCGGAAGCGTGACTGCGGCGAGTTGCCGCTCGTTGAGGTTGGCGAGCAAATTCATACGAGCCCGCGAGTCTAGGGCAAGCGCTTAGCAAGCACCCCGCCCCATATAATCGTTCGATGAACCCGAAGTACGAACCGCAGACAATTGAGGCCGAAGCGCAACATCGCTGGCGCGCGTCGAATGCGTACCGCGCAGTGGAGCACGCTGTCGGTGCCGATGGGAAGCCGAAACCCAAGTTCTACGTGTGCTCGATGCTGCCCTATCCGAGCGGCAAGATGCACATGGGGCACCTGCGCAACTACACGCTGAACGACGTGCTGTACCGGATCAAGCGCATGCGCGGCTACAACGTGATGACGCCGATGGGCTGGGACGCCTTCGGCTTGCCGGCCGAGAACGCCGCGATCGCCAACCGGATCGGACCCGCGCAATGGACCTACGCCAACATCGCCGACTGGAAAGTGCAGTTCGAGCCGATGGGCCTGGCGTTCGACTGGTCGCGCGAGGTCACCACTTCCAAGCCCGAGTATTACAGGTGGAACCAGTGGATGTTCCTGAAGATGCTCGAGCAGGGAATCGCATACCGCCACACGCAAGTCGTCAACTGGGATCCGGTCGATCAGACGGTGCTGGCCAATGAGCAGGTGATCGATGGCCGCGGCTGGCGCTCGGACGCGATCGTCGAGAAGCGCGAGATTCCGGGCTACTACCTCGCGATCACGCGCTACGCGGATGAGCTGCTCGAAAATCTGAAACTGCTCGACGGCTGGCCGCCACACGTGCGCGCGATGCAGGAAGCGTGGATCGGCAAGAGCGTCGGCGTCAACTTCGGCTTTCCGTACACGCTTGACGGCGAAGCGAAGCTGCTGCGCGTGTTCACGACCCGCGCCGACACGATCATGGGCGTGACGTTCGTCGCGATCGCCGCCGAGCATCCGCTCGCCGCGCGCCTCGCGCGCGACGCGCCGAAGCTCGCTGCGTTCATCCAAGAATGCAAGCGCGGCGGCGTATCCGAAGCCGTCATCGCCACGGTCGAGAAGAAAGGCGTGCCGACCGGATTTTTCGTCACGCATCCGTTGTCGGGCGAAAAGATCGCGGTCTGGATCGGCAACTACGTGTTGATGGGTTACGGCGAAGGCGCGGTTATGGGAGTGCCCGGCCACGACGAGCGCGACTTCGAATTCGCAAAGAAGTACGGGTTGCCGATCAAGCAGGTGATCGCAGTCGCGCGGCAACTGGCCGCTGCCGATGGCGGCTGCGTTTTCTCGACCGATGCCTACCAGGCGTGGTACGCCGACAAGGAGCACGGCGCCTGCGTCAACTCGGGGAAGTACGACGGCCTGCTGTACGAAGCCGCGGTCGACGCGATCGCCGCTGACTTGAAAGCACTCGGCATCGGCGACAAGCAGGTCCAGTGGCGGCTGCGCGACTGGGGCATCTCGCGCCAACGTTACTGGGGCACCCCGATACCGATCATTCATTGCGCTAGTTGCGGCGTCGTACCGGTTCCCGAAAAAGATCTACCGGTCGTGCTGCCCGAGCACCTGGTTCCCGACGGGTCGGGCAGCCCGCTCGCGAACTACGAGCCGTTTCTGAAGTGCGATTGCCCGCGCTGCGGCAGGCCGGCCCGCCGTGAAACGGACACGATGGATACATTCGTCGATTCGTCCTGGTACTACATGCGCTATTGCTCGCCCGACAACGCCGCCGCGATGGTCGATCAGCGCAATGATTATTGGATGCCGATGGATCAATACATCGGCGGCGTGGAGCACGCGGTGCTGCATTTGCTGTACGCGCGCTTCTGGACCAAGGTGATGCGCGATATGGGGCTCGTCACGTTCGACGAGCCATTCACGCGCCTGTTCACGCAGGGCATGCTGACCGCGGAGTGTTTCTACCGAGAGGACGAAGCCGGCAAGAAGCGGTGGTACTACCCGAGCGAGCTTGAGATCGAGGACGACGGGAAAGGCCGGCCAGCCAAGGTAACCGCGAAAGAGGACGGTCTGCCGGTGCTATCGGGCGGCATTGAAAAGATATCGAAGAGCAAGAACAACATCATCGAGCCGAAGGAGATCATCGGACGGTTTGGCGCCGATACCGCGCGCGCGTTCGTGATGTATGCAGGCCCGCCCGATCAGAGCGCGCCGTGGTCGGATTCGAGTGCCGCCGGCACGTACCGGTTCTTGCGCCGACTGTGGTCCTACTGCTACGAGCACCGCGAGTCGATCGTGCAAGCGGGCGAGCAACCCGCGGCATCGGCGAGCGACCGACGCCTGCGCCGGCAGATCCACACGAATCTGAAGCAAGCCGATGCTGACTATGAGCGCATGCACTACAACACGGTCGTCTCCGCCGCGATGAAGATGTTGAATGCGCTGGAGGATGCGTCTGCCAACGGCAGCGAGCCCGCAGCCGGCGCGGCCGCCGTGAAGGAGGCAGTGGGCATCCTGTTGCGGGTTCTGTATCCGATCGCGCCGCATATCACGCATGCGCTCTGGATCCAACTGGGATACGCGCGCAATCACGGCGACCTTCTTGACACCGCGTGGCCGCTGGCGGACGACGCAGCACTGATTCAGGAGGAAATGGAACTGGTGGTCCAGATCAACGGAAAAGTGCGGGGTTCAATTCGTGTGCCGACGCACGCGGAGGACGCGGCAATCACCGCCGCCGCGCTAGCCGATGAGAACGTGATTCGGTTTGTCGAAGGCCGGACGGTGAAGTTTTCGAAGGTGGTGCGGCCCAAGCTGATCACGATCGCGGTTTGATCGATGCGGCGCGCCCTGCTCGTTGCCGCTTTAGCGCTCTCCGTTACCGGGTGTGGATTCCAGCTGCGCGGTTCGCAGACGCTACCGGTCGAGCGCCTGTACCTTGCGCTGCCCACCAACTCCCCGATCGGCGCCGAAATCACGCGCGTGGTGCGCTCGTCGACCAACGCCAGCGTTGTGGCGGACCGGAAAGATGCGCAGGCTATCGTTGAGCTGCTCGGCGAACAGCGTGAGCGCGAAGTGTTGTCCATCAACGCGCAGGGTCGAGCCCGCGAGTATCAGTTGCGGCTGCGCACGACGTTCCGCGTGGTCGATCACGAAGGCGTCGAGCTGATCGCGCCGACATCACTGGTGGCGCGCCGCGATATCGCGTTCAACGAATCCGAGCTGCTGGCGAAGGAATCCGAGGAAGCGCTGTTGTATCGCGACATGCAGAGCGATCTCGTACGCCAGATCGTGAACCGGCTGCAGGGCATTCGCCCCAATGGAAGTTAGAAGCGACGCGCTCGCCAGCGTGCTCGCGCGCGCGCAGCGCGCGGGCTCGCTGCCGCCGGTGTTCGTCGTCGCCAGTGACGAGCCACTGCTCGCACTCGAAGCTCACGATGCAATCCGCTCGGCGGCACGCGGGCTTGGCTACTCCGAGCGCGACGTGTTGAACGCCGATGCGCGCTTTGATTGGTCGAAGCTGGCTGCAGCCGCGCAGGGGCTGTCGCTATTCGCAGACAAGAAAATCGTCGAGGTCCGATTGCCGGGCGGCAAACCCGGCGTTGCCGGCGCCAGGGCGCTCGAGACGCACGCGCTGACCGCTACCGACGGTGTGATGACGATCGTATCGCTGCCGCGACTCGAGCGGCGCGACCGGCAGGCACGCTGGGTCGAGGCGCTCGAGCGAGCGGGTGTGATGGTCGACATCGAGTCGATCGAGCGCCCGCAATTGCCGCCGTGGATTTCGCAGCGGCTCGCAAAACAGAGCCAAAGCGCGGGCCGCGACGCCCTCGAATTCATTGCCGACAAGGTTGAGGGCAACCTGCTGGCGGCGCACCAGGAAGTCGCCAAGCTGGCGTTGCTGTATCCCGCCGGCCCGCTGACGCTCGAACAGGTCACCGACAGCGTGTTGAACGTGGCGCGCTACGACATTTTTCAGTTGCCGGTTGCGATGCTCACTGGTGATGCGGATCGCGTGCGCAAGACGATGGCAGGTCTGGAAGCCGAAGGCGAAGCGATTCCGCTGGTGCTTTGGGTGATCACCGAGGAACTGCGAACGCTGCTTCGCATCAAGGCGCACGTTGACGCCGGCCGGCCGTTCGCGGCTGCCGCCCGTGAAAATCGGGTGTGGGGGTCGCGCGAACGGCTATTAGAGCGCGCGCTTGCGCGGATGTCGGTACGCGCACTCGAAACCGCCCTTCTGCGCGCGGCGCAAATCGACCGCATGGCCAAGGGCCTGGATGCACCGCGGACCGACAGCAACGTGTGGCTAGAATTGACCGAACTGGCGGTGGGGATTTCCGGCCCACCAAGGAAAATCGCTGAATGAATTCCGCGGTCGTGCGCGACATCGAATGTGCCGGCGGCAGCGACGTCAAGGGCTACGTACTGCAGGTTGGTCGCGCCGCGCGGGTGGCTTCGGTGGCGATGGCCGCGGCGCCTACCCGCTGCAAAGACACGGCGCTGCACGCGATTGCGCGGTTGCTGCGCCGTCAGGCAGAGGGAACCAAGCGCGCCAATGCGCTCGACGTCGAGCGTGCGCGCAACAGTGGCATGCAGCCGGCGCTGCTTGATCGCCTGACGCTCGACAGCGACGCGATCGAGCAGATGGCCGTCGGCATCGAACGGGTGGCGCAACTGGCCGACCCGATCGGCGAGATTACCGAGGTCAGGCCGCGCCCGAGTGGAATCAAGGTCGGGCGTATGCGCGTCCCGCTCGGAGTCGTTGCAATCGTCTACGAAAGCCGTCCCAACGTCACCGTCGACGCAGCGGCGCTGTGCATCAAGAGCGGCAACTCGGCAATCCTGCGCGGCGGTTCTGAAGCGATCGAGAGCAATCGAATGCTCGCGCAGATTGTGCGTGAAGGCCTCGCCGCGGCGGAGCTCCCTGTCGATGCCGTGCAACTGATCGACACGACCGATCGCGCCGCGGTCGGCGCGATTGCGCACATGACAGACTATGTTGACCTGCTGGTGCCGCGCGGCGGCCGCGGACTGATCGAGCACCTGATGCGTGAATCACGCGTACCGATGCTGAAGCATCTGGACGGTGTATGCCATGTCTACATCGACAGCGCCGCCGACGTCGACAAGGCAATCGCGATTGCGGACAACGCAAAGACGCAGCGCTACGGCACGTGCAACACGATGGAGACGCTGCTGGTCGCGCAAAGCATCGCAGAGCGTGTTCTACCCGCGCTGGGCCGCATCTACCAGGCGAAGGGGGTCGAGTTGCGCGGCTGTCCGGAGTCGCGCGCAATCCTGGAAGCCGCTGGCGTCACCGGCGTCGTCGATGCGGTTGACGAGGACTGGCGCACCGAATATCTAGCGCCGGTTCTTTCGGTGTCGACACTGCCGGGCATCGACGAAGCCATTTCGCACATCAATACTTTCGGCAGCAAGCACACCGACGCGATCGTCACCGAGAACCATACGGCCGCAATGCGATTCTTGCGCGAGGTCGATTCGGCGTCGGTCATCGTCAATGCATCGACGCGATTCGCGGACGGCTTCGAGTTCGGGCTCGGCGCCGAGATCGGTATTTCAAACGACAAGCTGCACGCACGCGGACCGGTCGGTCTCGAGGGGTTGACATCGCTGAAGTACGTCGTCTTCGGCAACGGCGAAGTCAGGTAGCTCGCGCCTTCAGTTTGATGAGCGACGCGTATCTGTGGATCAAGGCGCTGCACATTATCTTCGTGACCAGCTGGTTTGCCGGGCTGTTTTACCTTCCGCGCATCTATGTAAATCTGGCGACGGCTGAAGACGCCGCGACGCGCGAGCGACTGTTGACAATGGCTCGCAAGCTGCTTCGCTTTACGACCGGCCTAGCGATATTTGCACTGGCCTTCGGTGCCTGGCTGCTCAGCTACGGCGTCGGGATCGGCGCGGCCTGGATGAACGCGAAACTTGCGCTGGTACTCGTCGTCCTTGCCTACCATGGTGGGTGCGCCCACTTGTACGGCAGGTTCGTTCGCGGCGAAGTCAGGCATTCTCACGTCTGGTTTCGCTGGTTTAACGAGGCGCCCGTTTTTCTGTTGGCCGCGATTGTCATCCTGGTAGTCGTGAAGCCGTTTTAAGGACATATGGACAAGACCGTCGATTACTTTATGACTCCGGTGTCGCCTTTCACGTATCTCGGGCACGCACGCTTTCGTGAAATTTGCGCCCAGCATCAGGCGAAGATCAACCTGCGCGTGATGGACCTCGGGAAGGTGTTTCCGGTGTCGGGCGGGCTCGCGTTAAAGGATCGCCCGCCACAGCGACGTGCGTACCGGATGATGGAGCTCAAACGTTGGCGCGATTTTCTCGGCGTGCCGCTAACCCTGGAGCCGAAGCACTTTCCGGTGCCCGCCGAACCTGCGGCAACGCTGATTCTGGCAGCGCTGGAGCAGCACGGCGTTGCAGCGGCACTGGATATCGCGGGTGACTGTGGCCGCGCAGTGTGGGCCGAAGAACGCGACCTCAGTGATGCGGGGGTGCTCGCTGAAATCGTCAGCGCGCGCAAGCTCGATGCACGGGCGCTGCTGGAACACGCACGCTCGGCCGAAGTCGCCGCGCGCTATGTCCAGCACTCGCAGGAGGCGATCATGCGCAACGTGTTCGGCTCGCCAACATACATCTATCAGGACGAGCTGTTCTGGGGCCAGGATCGCCTGGAGTTTCTCGATCGAGCCCTGGGGCGGTGACCACCGCGTCGTTTTTCGCGGTATGCCCGCGCGGGCTTGAAGCCACGCTCTCCGCAGAGCTCGTTGCGCTGGGCGCGCAAGCGCTGCGCACCGAAGCAGGCGGTGTGGCATTCAGCGGCACCCTTTCCATCGCCTACGCGGCAAACCTGCATTCGCGCATTGCCAGCCGCATTCTGTGGCAGGTCGGGCGGCGCGGTTATCGGACTGAACAGCATTTGTACGATGCTACGCAGGAGGTGCGCTGGCAGGACTTGATGTCATCGCAACAGACGCTGCGCGTCGACGTGACCGCATCGCACTCGCCGCTGCAGAGCCTGGAGTTCGCGATGCTGCGCATCAAGGACGGCATCGTCGACCGGCTGCGCGACCTCACCGGCGCACGGCCTTCGATCGATCGGACAAATCCTGACGTGCGCGTGTTCGCGTACCTCGATGCGTCGACCGTCACCCTGTATGTCGATCTATCCGGCGAAGCGCTGTTCAAACGCGGCTGGCGCGCCGACAAAGGCGAGGCGCCGCTAAAGGAAAACATGGCCGCCGGTTTGCTCGCGCTGGCGGGGTGGTCACCGTCCACGGCGCTCGCAGACCTTTTCTGCGGCAGCGGCACGATCGTCATCGAGGCTGCCTCGATGAGCGCCGGGCATGCGCCGGGTCTGAGTCGCCGCTTCGCCTTCGAGCAGTTGACGGGATTCGATTCGCACGCGTGGCGCCGGCTGAAGGACGCTGCGCGCGCAGCCGTCAACGATTGCGACAGCGCATCGCTGGCAGGCTCCGATATCTCAAGCCGCGTCATCGAGCAGGCCATCGCGAATGCGAAGCTCGCCGGTCTGCAATCCTGGCTGGACGATGGACGTTTGCGGTTCGAGGCCGCCGACGCGCGTGTGGCTGCGCCGAAGGCGCCGCGCGGCATGATCATTTCCAACCCGCCCTATGGCGAGCAGAGCGCGCCGCGCTCGGCCTCGGTTCCCGCGATGATGCGCAACGTTGCCGATCGCCTCAAACAGCAGTTTGCCGGCTGGGACGCATGGTTTCTGACATCCGATAGACAGCTACCAAAGCAGATGCGTCTGCAGGAAACGCGCAAGACCGTACTGTTCAACGGACCGATCGAGTGCCGCTTCTTCCGCTTTGAGGTGGTGGCGGGTAGCTACCGCGCGCAACACCGGGAAGCTTGAGCAATGATCACTCGGTACAACGCTTGTGTGAAATTTGCGTAGCTGCCATGCTGCATATGCAACATCGGCCCTGTGAATATCGGCCTTAACTCGGTTTGCACGCGCCGCAAAATAAGGCGATGCGACTCCATGATGGGTTTGTAACACAGGTCAATTTGGCACCGACCGTCGGCGTCGCTGCAGCCTTGCCGCCGGCGGTTGGCTTTGACATTCTTAAGCGTCGCCTAGCTGTGGTCAACGAAAGCATTCCGCTCCTTGCAGACACCACGCGAGTCATACGTACGGTGCTGGTGGTCGATGTGGTCGAATCGGTGCGCCTGATGCAGGAAGACGAGACGGGCACGATCCAGCGCTGGCGCAGCTTTGTCGATCACGTCGTGCATAAACTGCTGCCGCCCAATCAGGCGCGCATGGTCAAGAGCCTGGGCGACGGCATGATGGTCGAGCTGCCCGATGTGCACAAAGCGGTCGCAGTCGCCTTCGCGATGCAGGACGCGTGTGCCACGATCAATCAATCGTTGCCGACCGAGCGGCGCATGCGATTGCGCATCGGCATTCACGTCAGCCCGCTGGTGGCCGATGAGTACGACGTGTACGGACACGGAGTCAACCTCGCGGCGCGCCTGACCACGCTGGCCGGGCCGGATGAGATTGTCGTATCGGCCGAAGTGCGCGATCAGTTGACGCCGGCGCTTGATGCCGATGTCGAAGACCTGGGTGACTGCTACGTCAAGCATGTCCAGCAGCCGGTACGGGCGTTTCGACTCGGCTTGCCGGGCGAGCAGCCGGTGATCGATACGCTCGCATCGAGCGACGACTTGCGCGCGACGATCGCCGTGATTCCGTTTACGCCGCGCAGCGTCAGCGCGGGCACCGACGTGCTGGGTCAGGTATTGGCCGACGAAGCGATCGCAGTCTTGTCGCGCTCACCCGAAGTCAACGTCGTGTCGCGGCTGTCGACGACTGCGTTTCAGGGCCGCGATGTCAAGCTCGACGATGTCAGCGCGTATCTGCGCGCACACTACGTCGTTGCCGGCTCATACAACGTCGACGGGGATCGGCTGACATTGAAAGCCGAAATGGCGGACACTCGAACAATGCAGGTTGCCTGGACGCAAACGCTGAAGGGAAGCGTCAGAGGCATCGTTGGCGGCGAAGATCCGCTGGCGAACCGGCTCGCGTCCGAAGCGTGCGCAGCCATGATGGTGCGTGAATTGAATCGTGCGCAGGGCCAGGCGGCGCAGAGCCTTGAAA
>JBBQQC010000036.1:0-17429 GCA_038216465.1 Burkholderiales bacterium
CCGCAAGCTGCCGCTGGTCGATCGCGTCGAGGTCTACATCATCGAAGAGAACCAGCCGCGCTGGCTGGCGTTTCTCAACGCCGAGCACGATCTGGTCGATGAGATTCCGTACGACCTTGCCAATCTGATTCTTCCCAACAACAAGCTGGCGCCAAATCTCGTCAAGCGCGGTGTGCAGATGGATCGCGATTACCGCGCCAGTGTCGACATGGCGCTGTTCAACATAGAGCATCCACTGGTGGGCGGCTATTCCGCGGACAAGGTCGCGTTGCGGCGCGCGGTCAGCCTCGCTTACTCCATCGACAACGAAATAAGGTTGGTGCGCAAAAACCAATCGATCCCCTCGCAGTCTCCTGTTTCGCCGCTGGTTACCGGCTATGACCCGGCATTCAAGAGCGAGATGGGCGACTACAGCCCGGCGCGTGCCAAGGCGCTGCTGGATTCGTTCGGTTATGTCGATCGCGACGGTGATGGCTGGCGCGAACTCCCCGATGGTCGCCCGCTGAAACTAGAAATGGCAACGCAGCCCGATCAACTATCGCGCCAGCTCGACGAGATCTGGCGCAAGAGCATGTCGGCGGTCAATCTGAACATCGTGTTCAGGCCGGCCCAGTGGCCGGAGAATCTGAAGAACTCGCGCGCGGGCAAGCTGATGATGTGGCGCGTCGGCTGGGTAGCCTCGGCGCCGGACGGCGAGGCATTTCTTTCACTGGGATACGGGCCGAACAAAGGCCAAGCCAATCACTCGCGTTTCGACTTGCCGAAATTCAACACGATGTTCGAGCGGCAACGAACACTGCCCAACGGCCCCGAGCGCGAGGCGTTTTTTCTCGAATTAAAGAAGCTCTTCGTCGCCTATTCGCCGTACAAATTCGTCGGCCACCGCATCGAAACCGCCGTCTTTCATCCCTGGGTGGTCGGTTACCGGCGGCACTCGTTCATGCGCGCGATGTGGAAGTACATCGATATCAACAATGATGTGAAAGCCGGGCGCGGCGCATGACCGCGATCGATCGGCGTTCGGCGGTAAAGATATTGGCCGCCCTCCCTTTTGCCTCTCCGGTGCCGGCGCAGGCGTCGACCCAGTCTGCGAAGAAAGTCCTGCGCTATGCGTTCGAGGTCGCAGAAACCGGGTTCGACCCGGTGTCACTCAGCGATCTGTACTCGCGCATCGTTACGTCGCATATCTACGAGGGGCTTTACCGGTACGACTACCTGGCCCGCCCCTTCAAGATCAGGCCGTGTACCGCGGAAGGCATGCCGGAAGTATCAAAAGACTTCCGCACGTGGACCGTGCGACTCAAGCGCGGCATTTTCTTTCAGGATGATTCCGTATTCAAAGGCCAGCGCAGGGAATTGATTGCTCAGGACTACGTGTATTCGCTTAAGCGATTTTTCGATCCGCGCTGGAAAGCGCCTGCATTTGCCGACTTGAGTAGTGTCCAACTGCTCGGCATGGCGGCGTTGCGCGACGCTGCGTTGAAAGGGAAGCGGCCGTTCGACTACGACTCCGAGGTCGAAGGGATGCGAGCGTTGGATCGATACACGATTCGGTTCCAACTCGCTGAACCGGAGCCGCGCTTTGTCGAAGTCATCGCAGACAACAGTCTTTATGGTGCGGTAGCGCGCGAGGTCGTCGAGGCGTACGGCGACAACATCCCCGCCCATCCTGTGGGCACCGGACCCTTTCACTTGACCGAGTGGCGCCGTTCGTCCCGCATCGTGCTGGAGCGCAACCCGGCGTACCGCGAAGTCGTCTATGACGCAGAGCCGAACGCAGGCGACGCTGACGGACAGGCACTGTTGCAACGCTTCAAAGGTCGCCGTCTGCCGATGATTGATCGAGTCGAGATTTCCATCGTCGAGGAGGTGCAGCCACGTTGGCTTTCGTTCCTAAACAAGCAGTCTGACGTGTCGTGGTTAGTGCCCTACGATTTTGTCAACATCGCCGCGCCGAACGGCAAGCTGGCACCCTTTCTGGCCAAGCAGCACGCGCAGCTGTATCGCACGCTGGCATCGGACGTGACACTGACCTATTTCAACATGGAGGATCCGGTAGTCGGCGGATATGCTCCCGACAAGGTAGCGCTGCGTCGCGCGATCGGATTGGCGATCGATATCGATCAGGAAATCCGACTGTATTGGCGTGGTCAAGCAGTGCCTGCGCAGTCGGGCCTGATGCCCAACACCGTCGGCTACGACAAAGCCTACGTCAGCAGCAATGCGAAGCACGATGTAGCGGCCGCGCGGTCACTGCTCGACCTCTACGGATATGTCGATCGTGACGGTGACGGCTGGCGCGAGATGCCTGATGGCTCGCCACTCGTGTTGCAATGGGCCACCACGCCGGATCAACGTGCGCGGCAACGCGACGAGTTGCGGCGCAAAGACATGAACTCGATCGGCATTCGTGTTCAGTTCAGTCCGGCGAAGTGGCCGGAGAATCTGAAAAGCGCGCGTGCGGGCAAGCTGATGGTGTGGAACCTGGGGTACTCGGCAGCCTCACCTGACGGTCGTCCCTCCTTGGATATCGGGTCGGTCGCTCATAAAGGCGGCCAGAATCTTTCCCGATTTGAAAATAAGCAGTTCGATGAAATTTATCAGCGCATTCGAGTGCTGCCGAACGGTGCTGAGCGGGATCAATTGTTTTTCGAAAGCAAGCGCTTGTTGAGCGTCTACATTCCCTACAAGTATCACGTACACCGCATACTCACTGACCTCGCTTGGCCATGGGTCATCGGTTTTCGCCGGGCGCCCTACTGGCGCGATTGGTGGACGTATATCGACATCGACGCGGAACAACAGTTGAAGGCGATCGCATGAGCCGCCGCAACTTTCTGCGCACCGGCGGCATGCTTGGCGCCGCTGCCGCGCTACCGCAAATGGTGTCTGGCCAGCAGCGGAAAGCCCCCAAAGTCTTCCGCTGGGCATTTGTCGCGGCGGAAACTGGTTTCGATCCGGCTCAGATCAACGACCTGTATTCGAGCTATGTGGCTTCGAATATCTTCGAAACGCCGCTGCAGTACGACTATCTAGCGCGACCCGCGATCCTAAAGCCGCGTACCGCCGCCTCCATGCCGGAGATTTCAAGCGACTTTCGGTTGTTTACCGTGCGCATCCGCCCTTCGATCTTCTTTCAGGATGACCCTGCCTTCAGAGGCACGCGACGCGAGCTAGTTGCCGCCGACTACGTTTATCAGTTGAAGCGCATTGCAGATCCGCGCTGGAAGAGCCCGTACTACTCAGAAATCGAAAGCACCGCGGTCGAAGGTCTAGGCGCACTGCGCAAACAAGCCCTGGCGAGTGGCAAATTTGATTACGACATCGAGATCGAAGGGTTGCGCGCGCTCGATCGCTATACCTTTCAGATCAAGCTGGCACAGTCAAACCCGCGCTTTCACGAACATCTCGCCGACGTCCGTCCCTTCGGTGCGGTGGCGCGCGAAATAGTCGAGGCGTATCCCGATTCCCTGATGGGTAAACCGGTCGGCACCGGTCCTTTTCAATTGGTTCAGTGGAAGCGGTCGTCCCGAATCGTGCTGGAACGTAATCCTTCGTACCGCGACGAGACTTACGACGGACAGCCGTCAGCGGACGATCGCGGTGGACAAGCCGTTCTTTCAAAGCTTAAGGGTCGAAAACTTCCGATGGTCGATCGCGTCGAGCTGTCGATCATCGAAGAAAGTCAGCCAAGGTGGCTTGCGTTCCTGAACGGCGAACAGGACACAGTCAACGTGCCGCTCGACTTTGTGAATATCGCAGTCCCGAACGGAAAAGTTGCGCCCTCGCTGGCACGCCGTGGCATCGAGCTCAATCGACTGGTTAATCCAGATGTAGTGGTAACCCTGTTCAACATGGACCATCCAGTGATCGGTGGGTACACCCCGGCACAGGTAGCGCTGCGGCGCGCGATCAGTCTTAGCTACAACGTTGACGAGGAAATTCGATTGATTCGTCGTGGTTCGATGATGCCCGCACAATCGCAGGTGCCGCCGCTTACGTCCGGTTACGACCCTGCTTTCATCAGCGAGATGAGTCGCTTCGATCGCGCCGGTGCGCGCGCACTGCTCGATACTTACGGTTATTTGGACCGAGACGGAGATGGCTGGCGCGAGCGTCCGGATGGCTCGCCGCTGACGGTTGAGATCGCTACCGAGTCGAGCCAGCTCGATCGCGCATTCAACGAACTGTGGAAACGGCAGCTCGATGGCATCAACGTGCGAGTCGAGTTCAAGGTGAATCAATGGCCCGAGAATTTGAAGGCCGCTCGCTCCGGCAAGCTGATGTGTTGGCTGCTCGGAAATACCGCGAGCTCTGCAGACTCGGACAGTTTTCTGGCATTCGGATTGAGCCGAGGCATCGGAGGAGGGAATTTGTCGCGCTTTCGACTTCCCGCCTACGACCAACTTTATGACCGGCAGAAGCAGCTTCCCGACGGGCCGGAACGAGACGAGTTAATACGCGAGATGAAAAGGCTGCTGGTTGCGTATTTGCCCTACAAGTTCCATGGCCATCGCTTCGTGAACGATCTATCCCATCCCTGGCTCATCGGTTTCAGGCGTCATCCTTTTGCGCGCGACTTCTTCAAGTACATCGACGTCGATGACTCGGAGCGGCCCGCGAGCTGAGCGTGCATCGGCGTAAGTTTCTTGCAGGCGCAGCCGGCACTCTCGTCGGTGCGGCCGGCCCGAGTGCGGCGCAAACCTCGAGCAAGACGCTGCGGGTTTGTTTTGCTACCCCGGAAACCGGCTTCGACCCCGCCCAAACGCAGGACTACTACTCGAACCAGATCATCAGCCACATCTTCGATGCGCCGCTGCGTTTCGACTTTCTTGCGCGACCGGTCAAGTTGATTCCGAATACTGCGGCTTCGATGCCAGAGATTTCCGAGGATTTTAGTGTTTTTACGGTTCGCCTCACGCCGGGCATTTTTTTTCAGGACGATGCGGCGTTCGGCGGCAAGCAGCGCGAGCTGATCGCCGCTGACTACGTGTACTCGATCAAGCGTGTGTTCGACCCGCGCTGGAAAAGTCAGGTCCTCTTCATTCTGGAAGCAGCCAAGATTGCCGGTATCGACCGATTGCGGCAACGCTCGATCAAGGACAGGCAGCCGTTCGACTACTCACAGCAGATCGACGGCTTACGGGTGCTCGACCGTTACACGTTTCAGGTTCGCCTCGAGCAGCCGAGCCCACGCTTCGCCTACACACTTTCGCTGGCCAATCCGCTTGGCGCAGTTGCGCGTGAGGTGGTCGAAGCCTACGGCGACCAGATCATGGCGCATCCGGTCGGCACCGGCCCGTTCCGGCTTGCGCAGTGGAAGCGGACGTCGCGCATCGTGCTCGAACGGAATCCGACCTACCGACAGGAGATCTACGACTTTGCGGCGCCGGATCAGATGCCTGCACTGGCGCGCGACATCGAACGCTTACGCGGACGCCGAATACCGCTGGTTGACCGCGTCGAGGTGACGATCATCGAGGAAGCGCAGCCGCGCTGGCTGTCGTTCGATCAAGGCGCGCTGGATCATTTACTGGTGCCCGTCGAATACGGAACACTGGTGGCACCAAACAGGAAGCTCGCGCCCAACCTGGCGCGACGCGGCGTGCGGCTCGACGTCACGCCGATGGCCGACCTCGCGATGACCTACTTCAACATGGAGCATCCGCTGGTCGGCGGCTACGCGCCAGAGAAGGTCGCACTGCGACGCGCGATCAGCCTCGGCTTCGACGCAGCGGACTACATCAGGCAGATTTTCAAGGGCAATGCGGTGCCGGCGCAGTCTCCGACGGTCCCCGGCACGTTTGGCTACGACCCGCGTTGGCGCACCGAAATGTCGGAGTTCAACCCGGCCAAGGCTAAGGCGCTGCTCGATACGTACGGATATATCGATCGCAACGGCGACGGCTGGCGCGAGCAACCCGACGGATCGGCGCTGGTGATCGAAAAGGCAGCAGCGACGTCCGAAATTGAACGGCGCCAAAGTGAACAATGGCGCCGTTACATGGCGGCGATCGGGCTGAAGATGGAGTTTCGATTCGCGCAGTGGCCCGAGCTGCTAAAGCAATCGCTGGCCGGCACATTGATGATGTGGAACTTCGCGTGGCAGGCGAGTCAGCCCGACAGCGATCTGTTTTTCGCTCTTTCCTACGGCCCGAACAAAGGTTCCGCCAACGACTCACGCTTCCATTTGAAAGCGTATGACGCGCTGTACGAGAGACAGCAGATGCTGCCCGATGGCCCGGAACGGCTAGCGGCGATGCACGAGGCGACCCGGTTGCTGGTCGCCTACATGCCGTACAAGTTTCATCTGCACCGAATACAGCTGGATCTTGCGCAGCCGTGGCTGGTTGGTTATCGATGGCACCCATTTACAACGTGCACGTGGGCTTACCTCGATATAGCCGACGATGTCAGGGACCGTCCGCAGGCCTGATCATGCTCAGGCGCATTCTTCGTGTGTCCTCATTGCTGACGCTTGCGCTGGCGACGGTGTTGGCGGTGTGGTTTGTCGACCTCGGCCTTTCGCCGCGGATCGCGATCGCAATTGGATTACTTCTTCCGTTCGCGATCCACGCCATCCCGCTCGCAGGGGAATTCATTACGGGCGCGGTGATGGATAAACGCCCGATCGCGCGGCTCAGCGTCGCCGCTGCGGCGCGCCTGTGGCTGGTCGAGTCATGGCGTTCCTTTGTTGTGTTCAACATCGATCAGCCATGGCGTGCGGATTTCGCCGAGCGGCCGGTCGTCCGCAACGCCGCGCGACCCGCCGTGCTGCTGATTCATGGCTACATGTGCAATCGCGCATCGTGGCGGCAGTGGGTCTGCGAAGGACTGCCCGCCGATTGGAACGTCGCGACCATCAGCTTGGAGCCCGTTTACGCGCCGGTGGAGGACTATGCGGAACCATTGCAGCGGGCAGTTCAGAAGCTGCGCGCCCAAAGCGGCGCCGAGCGCGTGACGTTGATCTGTCACAGCATGGGCGGTCTCGCTGCCCGCGCCTATCTGCGCGCCAAAGGGCACGATGCGGTCGCGCGCGTGATCACGATCGACACTCCACACCACGGCACGGTGTTCGCGCGTTTTGCGCACGGCCACAATAGCCGCCAGATGCGCCGCGCGTGCGATTACGTGCAACGTCTGGCCGAAAGCGACGAACCGGTCGAGTTCATCTGTTTTGCGAGTCAGCATGACAACCTGGTCGTGCCGCGCGACTCGCAGGTGCTCAGCTGTGCCGAAGCCGTGTGGTTCGAGAAAATCGGACACCTGGCGATGACAAATAGCGCCCAGGTGCTGACGAAGCTGATCGAGGTCGTGCAGCGCCCTAGAAGTGAATGCCTCGCATCAAGTTCGCATAAGCAATCTGATCCGCGGTTGCCCTCGTCTTCTCCCCTTCCTTCGCCCCTTTCGACGCATCCGAATCCGGGAACATTCTGAACGTCGTATTCATGACGATTTGCCCGACGCGCGGCGCCAGTGTGTGTAGCACTTGTCCGAACACTCCCAAACGAGTTGCGATTCGAACCGGCTTGTAGACGATCGCCTGTACGATCAGGTCGGCCGCCTCTTCCGGCGACAGCGTCGGGACGTTCTGGTAAATCTTCGTCGGTGCGATCATCGGCGTACGTACCAGCGGCATATTGATGGTCGTAAAGGTCACGCCGACATCGAGGTACTCCGAGGCCGCACAGCGCGTCCATGCGTCGAGTGCAGCCTTCGAAGCAACATAAGCCGAAAAGCGCGGCGCGTTGGTTAGCACGCCGATCGACGAGATATTGACGACGTGTCCCCTGCGCTTCGCCGACATGCTCGGCAGCAAACCCATTGTGACGCGCAGGCATCCAAAATAGTTGAGCTGCATCGTGCGCTCGAAGTCGTGAAAGCGCTCCTTGCTCGACTCGATGCCGCGCCGAATCGACCGCCCAGCGTTGTTGATCAGAACATCGACGCCGCCGTAGTGCTCATTCAGCCATGCCACCATCGCGTCGCAGCTGTCGAGACTGGCAAGATCGGCCGAGAAAGTAACGACCTTGCCGCCCTGCGTTGCGTCGCCGTCCTTGGCCTTTAGCGCGGCCTCAATCTCCATCTTCGCAGCGTCGAGCTTTTCCTGCTCGCGCCCGACGATGACGGTCACCGCGCCGGCCTGCGCCAGCTTATGTGCCGCCGCGAGCCCGATGCCCGAAGAGCCGCCGGTAACTAGCACAACCTTGCCCTGCACCTGCCCCTTCAACGTGTGATCGATGAAGATATCGGGGTCAAGATGGCGCTCCCAGTAGTCCCACAGCCGGTACGCGTAATCCTCGAGCCTTGGAACACTGATGCCGCTGCCCTTCAACGCCGCCGTCGTTTCACGCGCGTCGAAGCGTGTCGGATAGTTGACGAAGGCAATGATGTCGTCGGGCAGCCCCAGGTCCTTCATTACCGCGTTTCGAATACGCCGCACCGGCGTCAGCGCCAGCAACCCCTTCTTGACGCTGCTCGGCACGAATCCGAGCAGTGCGGCATTGACCCGAAGCGAAAATTTGGGCGCGTGCGCCGCGCGCGCGAAGATATTCAAAACGTCGCCGACACGGTACGGCGTCGGATCAACCAGGTGAAATGCCTTTCCGTCGAGGCCTTTCTTGTGTGCGATGTGATCGATCGCGTCGACCACGAAGTCCACCGGCACAATGTTGATGCGCCCGCCCTCGATACCCACCATCGGCATCCACGGCGGCAGCAGGCCGCGAATCTTCTGGATCAGCTTGAAGAAGTAATACGGCCCGTCGATTTTGTCCATTTCGCCGGTGTGGCTGTCGCCGACCACAAGTCCCGGCCGATAAACGCGCCACGGCATGCGTGTTTCAGTGCGCGCGATCCTTTCCGACTCGTGCTTGGTGGCGAAGTACGGATGATCGAGACCCTCCGCCTCGTCAAACATGTCTTCGCGAAACACGCCCTCGTACATCCCGGCGGCGGCGATCGATGACACGTGCTGGAAAGTGCCGACCTCGATTTCATTGGCCAGCGCTACGGCATTCTTCGTGCCTTCGATGTTGATTGCGACCTGTGTCTCGGCGTCGGCCTTGAGGTCATACACGGCCGCCAGGTGAAAAAAATGTTCGATCTTGCCCGCGAGCTTTTTCAGATCGGACTTAGAGACTCCGAGCAGAGGCTTGACCAGATCACCGATCACCGGGGCCGCTCGTGCCTCATCAACGCCCCAGTATTCGAGCAGCTCGGGGACTTTGTCGCGGCTCTCCGGCCGGATCAAGAAATAGACGACCGTATTGCGCCGTCCCAGCAACTTCTTTACGAGGCGCTTGCCAATAAAACCGGTCGCGCCGGTGACGAAGTAAGTCATCGGTGTCTCCCCAAAGCTTGTTTGTTCTCCGTTAAAGCCAGTTTAGCCCCGCACTAGAGCCGCAGTTCTACATCGATCGTTGTTTGATCGAGCGGCGCGCTTCTACACTTGATCAACGATTTTCATCACGAGGGAGCAACGAATGGTCAAGAAACTGAAAGCGATGGCAGACAGGTCACGCGGCGACAATCAGCTGGCTGGCGCGATCAAAGAGTCGGCTCAGGAGATCTGGCTGGCTGGACTCGGCGCGTTCGCCAAGGCGCAGGAGGAAGGCCAAAAGGTTTTCAAGGTGCTGGTGCGCGAAGGTAGTTCGATGCAGAAGCGGACGATGAAGGCGACGGAGGAGAAAGTAGGTGACGTGACCGGACGCGTGAGCGATGTAACCAGCAAGGTGACGCAGGTTGCGGCCGGATTGCAGAAGCAAGCCACCGGTACGTGGGACAAACTGGAAGGCGTGTTCGAAGCCCGCGTCGAGCGGGCATTGAAGCGCTTGAGTGTGCCGACCAATCGAGAAATCAACGCGCTCGCCAAGCGCGTCGAAGAGCTGAGCAGAAACGTGGCATCGGCAACGAAAGCGAAGCCGGCGCGTAAAGCTCCGGGCCGCGCAAAAACGTCGAGGAAAGTAGCGAAAAAGACCGCGTCGTAAGGGCAGCATCGCATAAGCAAGCGGCTGGCGTCCAGACTGGCCTGGCCCTCGCAGGCCACAGGGCTACTGGACGCCATCTAATCTATGGAATTGGCGCGCTCTCCGCGCGGGACGAAGCTCTGGATACGCTCGGCGTCGCGATCGATCACGCGTTCCTACATGCGCGGCCCCTTCGCCGCGTTATTCTTGCAGGATGAATCGCAAAACTCCGCGTCGCACGCGAGAACGCATTCTCGACGTCGCGCTGCGCCTGTTCAACGACTTCGGCGAACCCAACGTCAACACGACGCAGATCTCGGAGGAGATGAAGATCTCGCCCGGCAATTTGTACTACCACTTCAGGAACAAGGACGACATTATCAACTGCATCTTCCAGCAGTTTGAGCGCGAGATCGATCAGCTTCTGGCGGTGCCCACGGGCCGTTCGACCAACGTCGAGGATGCGTGGTTGTTTCTGCATCTGCTGTTTGAGCAGATATGGAAGTATCGTTTCCTATATCGCGACCTGAATAATCTGCTGGCAAACAACCGCACCCTCGAAATCAAATTCAAGCAGCTGCTGGATGAGAAAGTACGGGTAGCGCACCGCTTGTGCGAAGGGCTGCAGAATGCCGGCGAACTCAGTGCCAACACTCGTGAAATCGATGCGCTTGCAACGAACATCGTGGTGGTGGCGACCTACTGGCTATCGTATTCGTACGTGCTCGATCCGCGCCGATCGAGTGAGCCCGCCGTCGTCGGAGCGGCGTTGCAGCGTGGGTGCTACCAAACGATGGCGCTTACTGCGCCTTATCTGAGCGGCAACGCACGCGCACTGTTCGAGCGACTGGCTGCCGAGTATCTGACCAACTGATTACAAGCGGGAGCAAACAAATGGCGAAGACATGGGTGAAGTTTCCGCACGCGGACAAGAAATTTCAGTACACGCCGGCGACATTGAAACAGTCGTGGGATCGCCTGCACCGCGGTGACGCCGAACCGTTTCCCAAAGACGATGGCGTTATCAACGCCTGGATTGCGTTTCACTCAGGCGACTTTCAATCGGCGGCCGAACTCGGCATGAATGCGGGCGCCGACGGCGTTAACGTCACCAACAAGTCGCAGGCCATCTACGCGAACTATCTAGAAGCAAACGAGAAAAAAAAGCTGGAGTTGTTCGAGGAGGTGGCAGGGCGCGCAGAAGGCGCGCAGAAAAGCGCGCCGAAGAACGCGAACTCGTTCTATTGGCAGGCCTATGCACTGGGGCGCTACGCGCAAGGCATTTCAATCGCCAAGGCTCTTGCGCAGGGTATCGGGGGTAAGGTGAAGGCTGCACTAGAGGCGACGATCAAGCTCGCACCGAAGCACGCCGACGCGCACATCGCGCTGGGCGCCTATCACGCCGAGGTCATCGACAAGGTCGGCGCCATGATCGGCGGATTGACATACGGCGCAAAGAGAGATGTCGCACTAAAGAACTACCAGGCTGCGCTGAAACTCAACCCGGAGTCGGCGATCGCGCGCATCGAGTACGCGAACGGCCTGGTGATGCTCGACGGCAAGAAAGCGCTGAAGCAAGCCGAGCAGTTATACGCGGAGGCCGCTGCCTGTGAACCGTTCGATGCGATGGAAAAGCTCGACGTCGAGCAGGCGAAGGCCGAAATCGACGACTAGAACCGAGACCCCGGTTCTTGCAGAAACTCGGCTTCCTGCGGTGTCGATTCGCGTCCGAGGATGGCGTTGCGATGAGGAAAGCGCCCGAACCGCTTGATCACGTCGTGATGCTTGATGGCCCACGCCAGCGGCTCCTGCAAACCCTCGCGCGCTAGCTGTTCAAACAATCGCACCGATTCCAGCTGATCGTTCAGAAACTCGGAATGCTGGAACGGCAGGTACGCAAACCAGCGCTCGAGTGGCGCCAGCGCGCGATCGTCGTTGCGGTCGACGAGGCCGGCCGCCAGCTTCAACGCCCGGCTATCTCCGGCAAATGAGCGCGGCGTATCCCGATAGATATTGCGCGTGAACTGGTCGAGCACCAGGATCGACGCCAGCGCGCCACGCGGTAGACGCGCCCAATCGTCGATTTCGCCCTTCAATGCCACCGCGACGATGTCGCCGAAACGACCGCGGATGAGGTCATCGGTCGCCTCGGACTTGGTGAACCACAGCGGCCGAGTTTTTCCGTATTCGGGATCGCCCGGCACCACAAACCAGAAGTCGATGACGTTTGCGGGATTCACGCGGAAAAAAAAAGCGCCGCGATCACGGCGCCTGCATCGGTTCGGCAGTCGTCAGGCAGCGGCGTACATCGTCGCCCGCTTGCGAACCACTTCCAGCAGTCCCTGACATGCGTCCTCAACATAGTCCAGCACAGTGGCGAAACCCTCAGGGCCGCCGTAGTACGGATCAGGCACGGTAGCCGCGTCGAATTCTCCGGCGTACCGCATCAGCAGGTGAAGCTTGTGCTTCTGCTGGCGCGGACACTGTTGCTGCAACAGCGACAGGTTTTCCCAGTCCATCGCCAGAATCAGGTCGTATTCGTGGAAGTCCGACTGCGTGATCTGGCGTGCGCGCAGATCCGTCAGCTCATATCCGCGCTTGCGCGCCGCCTGCTGACCACGCACATCGGGCGGTTCCCCTACGTGATACGCGTGCGTACCCGCCGAGCCGATCTGAACGATGTCCTCAAGCCCAGAGTCGCGCACCATCTTGCGGAACACACCCTCCGCAATCGGTGAGCGGCAGACATTGCCCATGCAAACAAACAGAATTTTTGTCATACCCCGCTCGCCTTTCGTGGCGGTTCAACCCGCCCGGCCCTAAATGGCCTCTGGTAAACCCTACCCCATGCGGTGCTATGCACCATTAATTACTGCAGACCTGCCTGCCTTGGCAAAGTTCGCGCCAGCCACCCTACGACTACAAGATCGGGACTCCCGCCTTTAGCACAAGGCAGACCCTCAGGCCGCCTTTTCTCCCGGCACCAAGGCCACGACGTTGGTCGACCCGCCCGATCCAAATACCTGTTCCTTCAGCAAAGCCAGTTGATCCCGAACCCGCGCGGCCTTCTCAAACTCGAGGTTCTTGGCATGCTCAAACATCTGCTTTTCCAGCCGCTTGATTTCTCTTGAAACCTGTTTTTCTGACATGACCTCGTACTCGGCAGCGGCCGACGCTGCCTTCAGGTCCTGCCGCGAAGCCGTCGCGTCGTAAACGCCGTCGATCATGTCGCGCACATCCTTGACGATGCTGCGCGGAACAATGTCGTTGGCGGCGTTGAACAGCGCCTGCTTCTCGCGCCGCCGGTCGGTTTCGTCGATCGCCCGCTGCATCGAGTCCGTGACCTTGTCCGCATACATGATCGCCATGCCGCTCAGATGGCGCGCCGCGCGCCCGATGGTCTGAATCAGCGAACGCTCGGAGCGTAGGAAACCCTCTTTGTCCGCATCCAGGATCGCGACCAGCGACACTTCGGGCAGATCGAGTCCTTCGCGCAGCAGATTAATGCCCACCACGACGTCGAAAACGCCGGCACGCAAGTCGCGAATGATCTCCACCCGCTCGACCGTATCGATGTCCGAATGCAGATAACGCACTTTGATGCCGTGCTCGGACAGAAACTCGGTCAAATCTTCCGCCATGCGTTTGGTAAGTGTCGTGATCAGCACCCTATCGCCCTGATCGGTGCGCAGCTTGATCTCGGACAACACGTCATCGACCTGGGTGCGCGCTGGACGCACTTGAATCTGCGGATCGACCAAGCCAGTCGGACGCACCAGCTGCTCGACAACCTGCGATGAATGCTCGAGTTCGTACGCGGCTGGTGTTGCCGAAACGAAGATCGAGCGCCGCATCTTGCGTTCGAACTCATCGAACCGCAGTGGACGATTATCAAGCGCCGACGGCAGCCGGAAACCGAAGTCGACTAGCGTCTCCTTTCGCGCTCGGTCGCCTCGGTACATGCCGCCGAGCTGAGGAATCGTGACGTGCGACTCGTCGATGAACATCAACGCGTCGGGCGGCAGATAATCGACCAGCGTCGCCGGTGGTTCGCCCGGCATTGCGCCCGAAATATGGCGCGTGTAGTTCTCGATGCCGCGGCAGAAGCCGAGCTCGTTCAGCATCTCAATATCGAACCGCGTGCGCTGCTCGATGCGCTGCGCCTCGACCAGCTTGCCTTGCGCAACGAACGAAGCGATGCGTTGCTTGAGTTCCGCCTTAATTTCTTCGATCGCGCGCAGAACATTTTGGCGCGGCGTCACGTAGTGCGAAGACGGATATACCGTGAAGCGTGGGATCTTTTGCCGTACGCGCCCGGTCAGCGGATCGAACAACTGCAGCGAATCGACCTCGTCGTCATACAGATCGACCCGGACAGCGAGTTCGGCATGTTCGGCAGGGAAGATGTCGATCGTCTCGCCGCGCACTCGAAACGTGCCGCGCGTGAAATCCATGTCGCTGCGCTTGTACTGCATCTGCGTCAAGCGCACGATGATGTCGCGCTGGCTGAGCCGGTCGTTGTGACGCAGCGTCAGGACCATCGCATGGTAGTCGGCGGGGTTGCCGATACCGTAAATCGCCGACACCGTTGCAACGATGACAACGTCACGCCGCTCGAGCAATGACTTGGTCGCGGACAACCGCATCTGCTCGATGTGTTCATTGATACTGCTGTCCTTCTCGATGTACAAATCGCGCGAAGGAACGTACGCCTCGGGCTGGTAATAGTCGTAATACGAAACGAAGTATTCGATCGCGTTGTTGGGGAAGAACTCACGCATCTCGGAGTACAGCTGAGCGGCGAGCGTCTTGTTCGGTGCGAGCACCAACGTGGGGCACCCAGCTTGCGCGATGACGTTTGCCATCGTGTAGGTCTTCCCGGAGCCGGTCACACCCAATAGCGTTTGAAATGCAAGGCCATCCACCAAACCTTCATTCAGACGAAGAATCGCATCCGGTTGATCACCCGCGGGCGCAAACGGCTGGTGCAATTGAAATGGCGAGCTAGGGTAGGTGACGAGCACGTTATTTTGCAATGCAGTAACTTCTTTCTTAAGGCTAATGCTAGCAGTTGACGCGCAAAAAGCCTATACCTGCGGTAGCGCGCATCCTCGTATCTTTCCAACTAATCAATAAGTTAAATCTTGTTTAGCGAAACTTTCTCAAGTGTCGAACCTTTTTTTTAAAGTAACGCGCAGGCCGTGTGAGCGCGCTTATGCTGCAACTGCAAGGACCTGCCCACCCTGTGCTAAGGTTTTGATTTATTGCGAAAACGCACGTTTCTCGGGGCGAGTTTTTCGGGGATCCGATGGCTACTTCACTCTTTGCGGATGTTCAGCTGGCGCCGCGCGATCCGACGTTGGGACCCACAGAGGCTTTTAATCTGGACTCCCATCCAGACAAGGTAAACCTGGGAGTCGGCGTCTACCTGACCGACGAGGGGCGGATTCCTGTTCTGCGTGCCGTCGCCGAGGCCGAGCGACGGCACGCCACTGCTGTTACGCCGCGCGGGTATCTGCCGATCGACGGCATTGCCGCGTACGACAGCGCAGTGCAAAAACTCCTGCTTGGAGACGCGTCCCCGCTGATCTCGGATGGCTGCGCAATCACAGCCCAATCGCTTGGAGGCACTGGCGCACTGAAGATCGGTGCGGACCTGTTGAAGAAGGTGCTTCCCGATTCGAGCGTAGCGATCAGTGATCCGACCTGGGAAAACCATCGTGCCGTGTTTGAAAGCGCGGGGTTTCCGGTTGTCGCCTATCCCTACTACGACTCGGCGACGCGCGGTGTTCGATTCGACGCAATGATCTCGTTTCTGAAAGCGCAGGCGCCGCGCACCATCATCGTGTTGCACGCGTGCTGCCACAACCCAACGGGCGTTGACCTGACGACCGCACAATGGGACTCCCTACTCACCGTGCTGCGTGGGCACGAGTTGTTGCCGTTTCTCGATATTGCGTATCAAGGATTTTCGCGCGGCATCGAAGAGGACGGCGCGATAGTGCAGAAGTTCGCCCGATCCGGCTTGCCCGTCTTGATTGCCAACTCCTTCTCAAAGAGTTTTTCACTTTACGGGGAGCGCGTCGGCGCACTGACGATCATCGATTCAAGCAAGGATGAATCGGCGCGCGTTCTTAGCCAGCTCAAGCGCGTGATCCGCGCCAATTACTCGACACCGCCGACCCACGGCGGAGCCGTAGTGACCTCCGTTCTAACAACGCCGGAGCTGCGCGCTTCGTGGATCCAGGAGCTCACCGAGATGCGCGAGCGCATCAAGCAAATGCGCTCAGCGCTCGTCGACCGGTTGCGGGCGCATGGAGCCAAGCGCGATTTCTCGTTCGTTCTACAGCAGAACGGAATGTTTTCGTACAGCGGCCTCACCGCCGAGCAGGTGGACCGCCTGCGCGAGAAATTCCACATCTATGCGGTAAATACCGGGCGCATCTGTGTAGCAGCGTTGAACAGTAGGAACGTCGACTACGTGGCGAAGGCGATCACATCCATACTGCACTAGAGGTGCCTCGCCTATAATCAGCTGCTTATTCTTCCTCGATAGCTCAGTCGGTAGAGCGACGGACTGTTAATCCGCAGGTCCCAGGTTCGAGCCCTGGTCGAGGAGCCAAACGACACCACTCTCCGTAAGCAGCCGATCCGTTATCCCCGCAAATCGCCTTTTCGGTTGCCGTTCCGTTACGTTACGAGTCCATCGCACCTATTTCTGGCATTTAGCACAACCGCGGCCGCTGGTTCGCCCCCGCCGCGCCGACTGAAGAGGTAATACGCAGCGCGCATCCCGAAGCGCAGCGCAGTGAGGCTGACGCGATGGAGGTCGCGGACTTCGACCCGCTGAAGTCGACTTATCACCCCTCGCTTCACGCGATGTTGCCGGTGCGTCACTCCGAGTTTTGGGATGGAACCGTAGGTCCGTTCAATCGATGGGGACGCTACAAAGACGGTCTACGGCACCGCCTTGGAAGCAGGATTAGAGGGATCACTTGCGACGCCAGTCGAATTCAACGTGGCCACAGCGAAATAATAAGTCCCTGGCGCAAGGTCGCCGACGACGTGGCTCGTGACTGAGAGCCCGGATACGAGTATCGACTGCGCAAGGTTCGTGGGACCGTTGCCGTAGTAAATGCGGTAGCCAACGACATCAGTAATCGATGTGCCGTCTGTGTTGAACAACGGCATTGACCACGACACCGTCGCTGAGTAAGTAAGCGGAGGCGGCGGCGGTGGAGCCGGTGCGGGTGCCGGTGGAGGCGGCGGCGGCGGAGCCGGTGCGGGCGCCGGAGGAGGCGGTGGTGGTGGAGCTGGTGCAGGTACCGGAGGTGGCGGCGGCGGCGGAGCCGGTGCGGGCGCCGGAGGAGGCGGTGGTGGTGGAGCTGGTGCAGGTACCGGAGGTGGCGGCGGCGGCGGAGCCGGTGAGGGAGCCGGAGCAGGCGCAGGTGGTGGAGCAGG
>JBBQQC010000037.1:0-15774 GCA_038216465.1 Burkholderiales bacterium
GTTGACGCTGACGCTTGCGAAGCTTCGGGGCCGACTCGGTGAGTCAGCGGAACGCGCGCATATTCGCGAGTTGCGCCATCTGCCGGCCGCCCTGCAGGCCGTGCTCGCACTCGAGCCGCAGGTGATCGCCTGGTCGCAGCAATTCGCACGCAAGGAGCACGCGCTGTTTTTAGGTCGCGGGTTGCACTATCCGATTGCACTCGAAGGCGCATTGAAGCTGAAAGAAATCAGCTACATCCACGCTGAGGCCTATCCGGCCGGCGAGCTGAAACATGGCCCGCTGGCGCTGGTCACCGCCGAGATGCCGGTGGTGACCGTAGCGCCTAACGACGCGTTGGTTGAAAAGCTGAAATCGAACATGCAGGAAGTGCGCGCGCGCGGCGGCGAGCTTTATGTGTTTACCGACGCCGATACGCACATCGAATCGGCGCAAGGCATTCAGGTGATCAAGCTACCCGAGCATTACGGGCCGCTGTCGCCGATCCTGCACGTGGTGCCGCTGCAGCTCCTTGCGTATCACACCGCAGTTGCGCGCAAGACAGACGTCGACAAACCACGCAATCTGGCGAAGTCGGTGACCGTCGAGTAGTTGGCCTGGTTCGAAGGGATCGGTGTGAAACGCTTTGTGATTGCTTATCTTGTCGGCGGCGCTGTGTTCGTCGCCGTCGATCTGCTGTGGTTATCACTGGTAATGAGCAAGTTATTCAAGGCCCAGGTACCGCAGCTGATTCTGCAACAACCCAAGCTCGCGCCTGCTGTGGTGTTCTATGCGCTATACCCAATCGGTATCGCCGTGTTCGGGATACTGCCTGCGATTGGGGCGCAGGACTGGGCGCGTGCGACGATGATGAGCGCGCTGTTCGGATTGCTGGCGTACGTCACTTATGAGCTGACCAACCTGGCGACGCTCAAAGGCTGGCCGACACAGATCGCGCTGATCGACATCGCTTGGGGCGCGGCGCTGTCGGGCGTGGCGGGCGCAGTCGGCTACTTTGCGGTGCGCGCCTGGGCCGAGAGCTGATCGCGCTCCTGTTTACCCGTCACACAGTCGAGTCCGTGTCTGCGCAGTGACGGCGAACGCGCTGGATAAGTCGCGGTCGAACCAACGGTGACCGATTGCAATTGTTGTAGGTGTAGACGGTGTAGTAGAAGTGGGAATCATCACGGCCGGTTGGCCGACGATCGACGTGCTGGCATTCCCGCCGGCGCAAACAGAGCTCCAAAGCTGGCAGGCGCATAATGAAGAGCGTTGGCGCCTGCTGGAGCGCCGCGCGCGCGTCGCATTGTTTGTAGGGGCTGGAATGTTCCTCGCGTGGGGCGGCCGACGTTGGCGCCGCCTTCGACACGGGTGCCGCGGGTTCGACGCTGTTCGGCGTCGCGAGTGTTCCGATGGCTATGACCGTGGTAGCAGCGCATCTGCTCGGCCAATGGGCACTCGAGCGGTCCCGACGTCAGCTGGCCAACGTTGCCCGACGCTATTCCGAGGTCACACTTAGGGAGGCGGCGCCGCTACTGACCTTTGCCGAGAGAAACGCCGTCGTCGCGCAGTATCTGCGTTGCGTCGGCCGCCAGCGGCGGCCGCTGCGCAGGCTGGAAAGGGTTGCGCTGTACGCCTGGATGGAAAAAGGAAACGTGCGCGGCGCTGCCTGGGACTAGCGAGCGCCTGCGCATTGCATCGCCGTATTGCTAGCGTGTGCTCTTCTTGACGTCTTCTTTGACATCGCCAAAGGTCGAGCGAACCTTGCCGCCGACTTTCTCCGCCGTACCTTTTACTTCAAGGTCTTTATCGCCGGTTGCCTTGCCAACGCCTTCCTTGATCTTCCCGGTCACCGTATTGGTCCGTCCTTTGACCTGATCCTTGTTCATAAAGCCTCCTGTGGTCGGGCTTATCCCGAGTGATCAGGTAGTGCAAATCCTATGCCCGAGCGGCAACGGAATCGCGATCGGCCAACTGGGCTGGCACGGTTGCCCCGTACAGTTGCCGCAGCAGGTCGGTGGTTGTCTGGGCGATGGTCTGTTGTACTTCAGCGGCCAGTTTTTCGGCGACCGCCGGTTCCAAGGCGGTAGTCCATAACGCATGAAATGCAGCTGTCTGTTGCTCGAACCGTGTTTCAACTTCATCGCGCCAGAACGGCGGTGCCTCGCCTTCGACATAGCTTCCGCGGCCGCGCCCGAAATGTGCCACCGCCAAGTAGCGCAACACGCTCGAGCGCGCCAGTCCGTCTAGGAAATCGACCGACCACCGCACTTCGGGGTGATCGGATCGCGCCACACGGTTGATGCCGCGCGCGACACCCGCGCCGGTCAGCCCGCCGATCACGCCGCCCACCAGCATGCCGGCACCGAACGTGAGCCCGCCCGCGACGACATCGGCCTTCAAACCGGCCAAGGCACCCGTGACGACACTGCCCCACAGCGCGGCGCGTGTTTCGTCGACGCGCTCCTGAATCGCAAAGTGCGATCGCATCCTTTCCGACACCGTGTCAGCAGCGCGGCCGTGCAGTCCGTGCAGCTCGATTAAGCGGTCGGTCGCAGCACGGATACGCATGTCCAGGCGTGCGGCCAGCACCCGCATAGCACTCTCACGCGGCGCGCCGACTTCATTGCGCTTGATTCCGACAGAGTGCATCAGTTTCTGCGCCGTTGATGTGGCCACTGGCTCGACTGGTTCAAAGTCGAGCGCCGCCTGCGATAGAAGTTGCGCCAGCGCGCGCATCGCTTCATCGAAGCGGGTGACGTTGCGTGCGATCCACGTCGCGACCAGGCGCGCAAACGCGGCGCGCTTGCGACCCGGAACATTGCGGCCGACAGCATCGAGCAGCACCCGCTCCTGAACCCAGCAGCGCGCGAACGCGTCCAGCGTGAGCACTTCGCTGGCGACGCCGAGCGAGTGCAAGCGCGCTGCCCAGCGCTCCGCCTCGGCCCGCTCCTCTTCGGCCGGGCGCGGCGGGCCGGTCTGATTCAGCAGCACCACCACCGGCTTGTCGACCCACCGCAGCACCTGCGCCTCGAACGCGACATAGCCGGCGTCACGCGGGTCCTCGGCGGCGTTGACCAGGTACAGCACAACATCGGAAGTTTCGCGCGCCGCGCGCACGGCCTGCTGGCTGCACCAGAAGGCACGATCGCGGTAGCGGTCCCATACCTCGCGCAGTAGCCACCCGATCGGGTTGTCCGCGAGTCGTAATCGTTGCACCAGCCGCGCCGAGTCACCGAAGCCGGGCGTATCCCATAGCCGCAGCACGTCGCCATCATCGGTTTGCAGCAGCGTGTGTGCCTCGGCGATTTCGGTTACGTGGGGAGCATCTCTTACCTCACCGATATCGCGGCCAAGCAGGGTGCGAGCGAGCGTTGTTTTGCCTGTATTGGTATGTGAGATCAGCGTGATCTCGATCGTCGCGCGGTCTTCGCTCATTTCGAAGATGTGCTGGCCGTTAGTACGTTCGCGTATTCGCGCTCGAGCGTGAGCACATCGGGCGCGGCAAGATCGACGAACGCGGCGTCGAGCTCGAGTGCGCGGCAGAAATAACGCCAAGCATTGCGCCGCTCCTCCAGTCGCGGTTCGCTGCCAGCCTGACCGCCGAGACGGCGCGCATAGCCCGACTCATCGATCAGCACGGCCATCGGTGCCGGCGCCGCTGCGCTGCGCAGCGTGCGCAGAAACGTGCCGTGATTCTCGTTCTCCGGTGTTGCCGCCAACGCGAACAGCGCCAGCGTCAGCGAGACTTGCGGATCAGTGGTCAGTGTTTGACCGACACTGCTTTCGGCACCGAACGCGACCGGCGCCAGCAACGCGAGCTCTGCGTCATCACCGAGCAAGGCCATCGCAGTGGCACGCAATCCCGTCAGCGCAGTTTCGTCGACTGTGAAGCTGTATGGAATGACACGCAGCCGCGCCTTGCCGACGACGAAGGAGCCGGCGAGCCGGCGAAAGTAAGGCTCGTTGATGTCGAAGGTGAAGCGCTGCGAACGGCGTCGAACCTGCCAGCCGGCGATCAGCGCGAGCACCAGGCGCGGCACGATGGCAACCGCGCCCACTGTTATCGCGTACAGATGAATCCAAACCGCCGCGTTGGCGCCACCGGACATGCCCTCGGTGAAACGCAGTGCCGCGATCTGCTCGACCGATGGAAACGGAATTCCGAGCAGCTGCGCGGCCGGGGAAAGAAAGAAAGACAAGATTGCGTGCACGGTCGGTGCGTCGAGAAACGTGCTTTCCCAGCCGGCCCGATACTCGAACACGAGACCACGCACGTAAAGACCGGCCACAGCGCCTGCCGCAAACAGTGCCGCCGCCCAATGAAGCACGCGCGCGGCGCGCGCTGCCATCAATGGTGCAACCAGTACGGTCCATTGCCCAACGAATGCGCCGACCGCCGCCGATGCGACCCCCTTCAGGTTGCGCACCGACCGCTGCGAAGCGGTCATTAACCAGCGCCGCGGGCCGCGCAGATTGAGTTTGGCGCCGCTTGCGTGCATGACCGGGCGCACTAGCAGCACGATGTAAACGACTACGTTCCAGACTAGGATTGCCATCAGCGGAAAGGCAAGGACGTTGACGTGCTGCCGGTCGGCCACGTGCTCGAGGAGCGCACCGACGGCGAAAGCCACGATTGGGAACGCAACGTTGATCCATGCCGGCCAGTCAAACGCGCGCCTTGCGCGCGCAAGCGCCGGGGCGCGCCGCGGCAGCGTTTCAGCGAGCAGCGCGGCTCGCTGCCCGATGAACGATTGCGCGGAAGCGGGCTGACGCTGCTCGGTGGCGCGCCAGCGCGCAAGCTCGGCGGCGGCTCGGCTCGCGTGTGTGCGGTCTTCGCTGGTGAAGATCGAACGCTCCGTATCCGCGCCCTCAAGGGCGCGAATCAGCACGACGTCACGAGCGAGCAGTTCGTTCACGATGCTGATTATCCGGGCTGGACGAATCGTGAATTATCCAGCCGGGGAAATCTATGGAGAGCGACGATGGACAAGGCACGCGGCGTTAGCGGGATTTCGGGACACGTGCTCGTGTTGGGAGGCTCAGGCGGCCTCGGCGCCGAGATCGTGCGCACACTCGCGGCAAGTGGTGCCTCGGCGGTTTCATTCACTTACGGCCGCAACAAGAAAGCCGCGGACGATCTGGCGGTTGAGTTGCGCGCCGCCGGCATCAAGGCATTTGCGGCGCCGGCCGACCTTAGCGACGAGGCGGGCTTTAACAAAGTACTCGACGACGCCGTAGTAAACATCGGCGAGGAGATTTCGCTCGCGATCAACTCGATCGGCATCTCGCCCAACATTCCGATCGAAGAGCAGACGCTCGACGGCCCCGACGGCTGGCGCCGCGTGTTCGAGATCAACGTCTTCGGCTGCTTCATCAGCACGCGCGCGCTCGCCGAGCGGATGAAGAAGCGTGGGCTCAAGGGCTCGATCGTGTTGATCACGTCGACCAACGGCATCAATTCGCAATCACAGATATCGACTCACTAGGATTCGTCGAAGGCCGCGCAGGGCCACATGATGAAGATCTTTGCCGAGCATTACGCGCCGGCCGGCATCCGGATCAACGGCGTCGCTCCGGGCTGGATCGAAACCAGCATGAACGACACGCTGCCTGCCGACGAAAATTCAGCGAAGCCGCAGTGGCATTGGAAGCGCTCGTCGCCGAGCGCCGCGAAGCGAGGCTTTACGCGGTCTGCGCGCAGCGCGCCCGCACGTTGTTGAACCGACCTCCAACTGACGATTGGGATGGCGCGACGACGTTCGAAGAAAAGTAAATAGACGTGTGAAGAGGTGACCCTCCCGGCATCGTCGCTGCTCACTGTCCGGTGGGGAAGGTGCCTGCAACAAGAATGCGGCGGTCCACGTTGCGAATGTCGGTATGGCCGCAGAAGGCCATGGTGATGTCTAGCTCCTTGTGCAGGATCTGCAGCATCCGGGTCACGCCGAGCTCTCCCATCGCACCGAGGCCGTAGGCCATTGCGCGGCCGACCATGGTTCCTCTCGCGCCCAAGGCCCACGCCTTCAGCACGTCTTGACCCGAGCGGATACCGCCATCCATCCAGACTTCGGTCCGCGCGCCCACCGCATCGGCGATCACCGGCAGCACACGAATCGAGGAGGGGGCACCGTCGAGCTGGCGTCCGCCGTGGTTGCTGACGACGATCGCGTCGGCTCCGATGTTCGCAGCGAGCTTGGCGTCTTCGACTTCCATGATTCCCTTTAGGACAAGCTTGCCGTCCCAGCGCGCTCGCACCCACGCCACGTCGTCCCATGAAAGACGAGGATCGAATTGCTCGTTCGTCCACGCCGACAACGAGCGCATGTCGCTGACGCCCTTCACGTGGCCCACCAGGTTGCCGAATGTGTGACGCCGCGTCTGCGCCATGCGCAGACACCAGCCCGGTTTAGTGGCCAGGTTCAGCATGTTCCTGAGCGTCGGACGGGGTGGCGCGGTGAGACCGTTCTTCAGGTCCTTGTGGCGCTGGCCGATCACCTGCAGATCCAGCGTCAGGACCAATGCACTGCAACGCGCGGCTTTGGCGCGCTCGATCATGCGTGCCATCGCATCGCGGTCGCGCATCATGTAGAGCTGGAACCAGAAGGGCGCGCTCGTGTTCTCGGCGATGTCCTCGATCGGGCAGATGCTCATTGTGGACAGCGTGAACGGGATGCCGAACTTCTCTGCCGCGCGCGCCGCGAGGATCTCGCCGTCCGCGTGCTGCATACCCGCGAGACCAACTGGCGCGATGGCCACTGGCATCTTGGCGGGCTGCCCAACCATCGTTGTCGCCGTCGACCGGTTCTCCATGTTGACCGCTACACGCTGGCGAAACTGAATGGTCTGGAAATCACGCTCGTTGGCGCGGTAAGTCCCCTCGGTCCAGGAGCCCGAGTCGACGTAGTCGTAAAACATGCGGGGCACGCGCCGCTCGGCCAGGAGGCGCAGGTCCTCGACACAGGTCACGATGCTCACTGATGCACCAGGGTCAGAGGAAGCCGATCGAAATCCACGGCACGGCGGCGACGACGATGATGCCAACCAGCAGCGCCAACATGTAGCCGATGATCGGGCGGATGCCCGCATCGGGACTGACTCGTCCGATCGCACACGCGGCGTAGTAGCCGACGCCGAGCGGTGGCGCGAACAGTCCCAATCCCATCGCGAGCACGACGACCATCGAGTAGTGCACCTCGTGCACCCCCAGTGCGCGCGCAATCGGAAACAGCAGCGGCCCGAACAGGACGATCGCCGGAATACCCTCGAGAACCGAGCCGAGAATTACGAAGGCCAAGATTGAAACCGCCAGAAACATCGTTGCGCCACCCGGCATCGTCGCCATGCTTTCGGCCAGCATTTTCGAGAATCCCGACTGCGTCAGCCCCCAGGCCATGGCGGTCGCGGTGCCAATGATCAACAGGATTGCGCCCGACAGCGACGCCGTATTGACAAGCATTGGCCCCACGCGGCGCCAGTCGAATTGTCGATAGATGATGAGCCCCGCAAGCACCGCGTAGACGATGCCGATCGTCGAGACTTCAGTGGCAGTGGCCACGCCCTCAACTACCGCGGCGCGGATGATGAATGGCAGTGCCATCGCAGGAAATGCGATCGCCAGCAGTCGGCCCACCTGCTTCCACGGCGTGCGCTTGATCTGGCTCAGATCTTCGTTGCGATAGCGATATGCAACGACGGCGCACAGCAGCAATCCCAGCACCACTGCCGGCAAGAGTCCGCCGGTGAACAGGGCGGCGATCGAGACGCCGGTCACCGACCCGATCGTGATCAGCACGATGCTCGGTGGAATGGTCTCCGTCTGCGCACCGGTGGCTGCCAGCAGCGCTACCAGATCACCCTCTTTCGCGCCGCGCTTTTTCATCTCGGGAAAAAGCGCCGGCGCCACGGCCGCCATGTCGGCTGCCTTGGACCCGGAGATTCCAGAAACGAGATACATGGCGCCGATCAACACGTAGGACAGTCCGCCCTTGACGTGGCCGAGCAGACTCGCGAGGAAGGCAACCATCGCGCGCGCCATGCCGGTCATCTCGATCAGCAGGCCGAGGAACACGAACAGCGGCACCGCCAGCAGGATCAGGTGCGACATGCCTTCGTCCATGCGACCGACGATGACGGGCATCGGCGTGCTGGTCGTCAGCGCCAAGTAGCCGAAGGTACCCAAGCCGAACGCAAACGCAATCGGAATGCCGGCGAATACTGCGGCGCCGACGACGCCGACAAAGAAGATCAGCAGATTCCAGCGACCCAGGTTTTCAAACAGAGGCCGCGCGAACCAGAACACCGCAACGATTACCGCCACGATGATCACGGCCTGCATCCCTTGCTTCAGGTTCGTGAGGCGGAACAGTCGCAAGCCGGCGAAAAGGGCCATCAGTACCAGACCCACGGGCAGCGCCGCGGCGCGCCAGGCATTGGAAATCTCGAGCGCCGGCGTCGTGATTGCGATCTCTTCGGAGGCGTATTCCCACGAAGGCCAGATCACCATGGCCAAAAACGCCAGAGCTGCGGTGGTGGCGAGCGCCTCGAACAGCGCCCGACGAGGCGGGGTCGCCTTGCTGACCAGCGCCGTCATCCGCATGTGTTCGCCGCGCCGCAGGGCGACGACTGCCCCGAGCATGGCGAGCCACAGGAACAGGATCGACGCTAGCTCGTCGGACCAGACCAATGGCCGATGCAAGACGAAGCGCGCGATCACACCCCAGAAGAGCACAACGATGTCGGCTAGCACCAGCAGCGCGGCTGGAATTTCAACCAGCAGTCCGAGTACGGCATTAACGCGCGCCAGTAGGGGACGCTCCGGTGCTTCCTCCACTGATGTGCTGTGCATGAGGTCCCCTGCGATGCGATCCGCGCGGCCGTGCGTACCCTCTAGAGCTTGCCGGTGTTTTTCTCCAGGATCGCCCACGCTTCGTCACCGAACTTGCCTTTCCACTCGGTGTAGAAACCCGCCTTGCGCAGCCGATCCCGGAACGCGTCGGTCTTCGGCTGGTTGAAGATCAGGCCCTTTTCGCTGAGTTCCTTCTGCAAGGTCGCATTCAACGCGGCAACGTCGGTGCGCTCCTTCAGGGCGGCGGCGTTGATGTGCTTGGCGACGATCGCTCGCAGATCGTCTGGCAGGCGCTCCCAGGCCCTCTTGTTCGCCAGGAACCAGAAGCCGTCCCACATGTGATTGGTGACCGAGCAGTACTTCTGGACTTCGTAAAGCTTCGCCGTGGAGATGATCGCCAGCGGATTTTCCTGGCCCTCGACCACTTTGGTCTGCAGCGCCGAATAGACCTCGCCGAAGTTGATCGAAGCGGGCGCAGCGTCGAACGCCTTGAACATCGAGGTCCACAGCGGTGACACCGGCACGCGGATCTTGAATCCCTTCAGATCGTCCGGACTGGTGATCGGCCGGGACGACGAGGTGATCTGGCGGAAACCGTTGTCCCAGATCTTGTCCATCGCGACAATGTTGGCTTTGGCGATCTGTCCGCGGATGTACGCGCCCAGGTCACCGTCCATTGCCTTCCACACCGCGTCATAGTCGGGAAAAGCGAAGCCGAGACCGCTGATTGATGAGGCCGGCACCAGGGTTGCGAGAATCAGCCCCGAGAGCGTGAAGAACTCCACACCGCCCGAGCGCAGTTGGCTCAGCATGTCGGTGTCGGAACCGAGCTGGTTGTTCGGATAGATCTCGATGACGACGCGGCCCTTGGTCTCGGTTTTGATGGCATCGGCCATTTCCTTGGCGCGGGCATTCATCGGGTGCGTGACCGGCAGATTGTTCGCGTACTTGTAGGTGAATTCCGCTTTCTGGGCAAAGGCGCGGCCGGGCAGGCTGAGAGCGGGCAGCGCGAGCGCGCTGGTGCTGGCGATAAAGGTGCGTCGAGTGATGCTCATCTAAAATGTCTCCTGTCGCTTGAATGGATTGTGAATTGTTGGTGCTGCGTACCACTATGAAACGGCCGCCGCGTTCTGATTGTTACCCTCCGGATGCTTCTTGATCTCGCCGCGCTCCAGCAGCAGGCGTTTGACTTCTTTCTTCGTTATCTTTCCATAGCCTGACTTCGGCAGCGAGTCCCAAAAGAACATGTGACGTGGCCAGCGATAGCGAGCACAGCGGCCTTCCAGGTGCGCCAGCAGGCCCGCTTCATCGACCGGCTTGCCTGCACGACGCACGATGACCGCCACGCCGATCTCGCCCCATTTCTCGTCGGGCACGCCGAGCACGGCGACCTCGGCCACAGCGGGATGCAAAAGCAGAACCTCCTCGACCTCGCGCGGGTAGACGTTGGACCCGCCGGAAATGTACATATCGGATTCACGGCCGGTGATAAAGAGCAGTCCGCGTTCGTCGACTCGGCCGAGATCACCGGTATGAAACCAACCGCCACGCAGCGCTTTCGCGGTGGCGTTGGGGTTGTCGTGGTAGCCCGCGAAGACCGCCGGCCCGCGGCAGCAGATCTCGCCGATCTCGCCAGTCTTCGCGGGTCGCTGATTCTCGTCGAGTATCGCGATCTCCATACCGATACGCGGCATGCCGCAGGAACCAATGTTGGCATTAGGATCATTGTCATCGGCTGAGTGCATCTCGGGCGGCAGCACTGTGATATTGCCGGTCACCTCGCCGAGGCCGAAGTACTGCACCAGGATCTTGCCTAGCTTCTGCAGCGCAAGTTTCTGGTCGGCGCGGTACATCGGGGCGCCTGCGTAGATCATGTAACGCAGTGACGAGTGATTGAAGCGATCAACGGCCGGATGCTCGACCAGAATCTTGACGATGGTCGGGACGGTGAAGAGATTCGTGACGCGGTGTCTCTCGACGAGTTCCCAGAACACCTCGGGCTCGAGCTTCTCACCAGGCAGCAGCACGGTGGCGGCGCCACGCGCGACGTTAAGCAGCGCATGGATGCCCGCACCGTGCGACAAAGGTGCCACCGCGATCGAACGATCCTGCACCGTCGTTCCTGGAATCAGCTCAGCCAGGTGATTGGTCACCACGAACGCCATCTGCCCGTGCGTGAGCACTCCGGCCTTCGGCTTGCCCGTGGTGCCGGAGGTGTAGAAGAACCACAACGGATCGTCATAGCTGACGGTCGCGGCCGCCGGCGCGTCGCCTAGGTGCTTCTGGACCAGCGCCTCATACGAGTTTTCTCCCGCCCGCGGCGTGCCGATCGAAATCACATGCTCGAGCCGCGGCGACGCCGCACGGACCGCATCGACGTGACCACCGAAACGGTCCTCATAAATCATCGCAGTCGCACCGCTTGCTGCGCCGAGGTAGGCGACCTCCGACGGCGTCAGCCTGAAGTTGGTCGGGACCCAGATGCAGCCGAGCCGAAATGCCACCCAACAGCTTTCAAAAAGCTGCAGGTTGTTGCACGACTGCACGAGGATCTTGTCGCCCTTCTGCAGGCCCAAGTGACGCAGCGCGGATACCATCGCATCGACACGACGGTCGATCTCACCCCAACTCCATTCGCGCTCACCTTGAATCAATCCGGGGTGCTGCGGATACAGGCGTGCGGTGTGGGTCAGTAGGCGCCCAAGGTTCATCACATGAGGGTCGCTCACAACATCGGCTTGCAGGCCAGCACTCATAGGACGGCAGCTTTCTCGCTCGCGGGCAGCCACTCTTCAAGCGTCACCTCAAAGGTCATGCAGATCGGATTTGAACCGGCCACGAAGGGGCCACCGTAAACGTTGCCCTCGGTATCCGCGACGACGCCCGACAGCGCTGCACGCAGCGAGCCGTCATCCGTCGAGCGCACCTCGCCGGCCAGACTGACGATCTCGACCGCCGGCCCCTTGATCTGCAGATACTTGCCATCGAGCGTTCCAAGACAGGCATCGACCAGGCTGCCGAGCGCTCCTCGCACAAACGCGTGCTTGAAGCCCTCGGCCATGCAGAGCTTCTCGACGCCGATCACCAGATCTTCATTGGGCGCAATGCGGGCGTAAGCAACACGCCCCATCGCTCCATTTTCGACAATCGCTGCGTCACTCATCAGTGATCTCCCTGGGTTTGATCAGAGGGATATTGGTTTCCGGATCGAAGGTCACGCGCAACTCGAAACCGTCCAGCGAAGTCACCAGCACGGTGATCGGCGCCGGGCCAACTATGCACAGTTGAGTGAGGATGTGGCCACCCTTGATCTTGCCGTCCGCCGAACGCAAGGCCGCGTGACAGTGCACGAGTGGCTTGCCATCGGCGTGCTTACCGATCGTTGCGTTGCCGAAAATCATATAGGCACGCCCCGCATGAATGGGCTTCGTGTAATTGACTACGGCTTGTCTGGTCGGGTCCGGTGGAGCGACGCAGTACTGCATGTCGTCGAAGTAACCACCTAGGATCGTGGTCGAGGCGTTCTCAATACCGACTTTCGCCAACGGCTTCACTAGTGCATCGAAGAGGTTGACCCCGGGCTGCAGCGCGAGGCGGATATGCCGCCCGCTCGCGCTGTGCTTGCTCTGAATCCGCACCGGGTTGAAAGCGCCGGGATGGACCAGCGTCCGCGGACGCGGAAACTGAGAAGAAGGCTTCGGCGCCATAACGGGCTCCACTACTGCGCGCGTTCGAGGACGCTCAGATAGTTCGCTACCGCCGCACCGCCCATGTTGAACACCGCACCAACGCGCGCGTTCTCGATCTGCATCGCGCCGGCTTCGCCACCAAGTTGCATCGCTGCCATCACATGCTGCGATACGCCGGTGGCGCCGATCGGGTGGCCGCGCGACTTCAGGCCGCCCGACGGATTGATCGGCAGCTTGCCGTCCTTGCGCGACACGCCATCGAGGATCACCCGCGCGCCCTGACCGTGCGGCGCGAGCCCCATCGCTTCGTACTCGAGCAGTTCGGCGATTGTGAAGCAGTCGTGCGTTTCAACGAAATGAAGATCGTCGAGCTTCGTGTCGGCGGCTTTCAGTCCGCGGCCCCACGCCAGCGCCGCCCCTTCGAAGCGCGTCGGATCGCGCATCGACAACGGCAGGAATTCGTTGACCTGGGTGTGCGAGCGCCAGCGCACGGCCGGCACGGTCGCGCCCGCCAGCGGCTCGGTCGATAACACCAGCGCCGCGGCGCCGTCGGAGACCAGTGAGCAGTCGGAACGCTTCAGCGGCCCGGCGACAAATGGATTCTTGTCAGAAGGATTGCGGCAGAAGTCATAGCCCAGGTCGCGCTTCATGTGGGCGTAGGGGTTGTCGACACCATTGCGATGATTCTTGGCGGAGATCGAGGCCAACGCATCCGACTGGTCGCCGAAGCGCTCGAAGTAGCCGGACGCGATCTTGCCGAACACGCCGGCAAACCCCCCGGGAGTGTCGCCCTCCTCCTTCACGTAGGAGCATTTCAGCAGAGTCTCGCCGATTTGCTGATTGGTCAAAGTGTTCATCTTTTCCATGCCGATCACGAGCGCACGCTTCATCCGTCCACTACCCAGTGCGTCGAGCGCGGCCCAGATGGCGGCCGAGCCGGTAGCGCAGGCGTTCTCCACGCGCACCGCCGGCGTGTGGCGGAACTCGGGGATCGCAATGCCTATGGTTGACGCGCTGAAGTCCTGTCGCACGAACCCGGCGTTGAAGTGGCCGACAAAAATGCCGTCAATGTCAGCCGGCTCCAGCCCGGCCCGGGCGATGGCCGGCAGGGCTGCATCGCGGATCAGTTGTTCGAGATTGATGTTGTCGAGCTTGCCGAAGGGCGTGTGGCCCCAACCGACGATGTACGAAGAGTTCATGAGAGCGCCTTGAAGGTTTCTGTGAATAGGCGAACACTGCGCCTGTTCAGATTGGTTTACTATGTGGACCAATCAGCATTCTGGATTGCGTCCATCGGCAGAAACTATAGTCACTGACAGTGCGGGACTTCAAGCAGTTTTCATCGTGATTTGCAAAAAATAGTCCACTATATGATCCAACTAGATAAACGATTCCAAAAGCGCGACACAATGTGAACTGAACTGTGATCCTCAAACGATGAAGCCGCCACAGAAACTGGAAGTCGCCGGAGCGCAGACTCTGCGCCGCGGACTGGCGGTGTTGCGTCTGCTGACCCGCATTGGCCCGGGCGGCTTACCGATGGGCGAGATCGGTCGCCGACTCGAACTCAACAAGGCAACCGCCGTTCGCCTGACGCGGACCCTGGTCGACGAAGGCTTCGTCGTGCACCACCGCCCGACGCGCCGTTATCGCCTCGGCCCGGAAGCCTTTGCGGTCGGTCTGGCGGCCGAGCCGACATTTGAACTGCAGCGGCTAGCAGCCCCGACGCTGCGCGCACTCGCCACCGAATCTGGCGATACCGTGTTCTTCTCAGTGCTACATGGTTACGAAAGCATATGTCTGTCACGCGACGAGGGCGATTTTCCGATTCGCAACCAATTGATCAAGCCGGGCGATCGTTGGCCACTCGGAGTCGGCGCCGGCAGTTGCGCCCTCCTGGCCGCGCTGTCGAACGAAGAGATTGATACCGTCCTGACGCTCAATGCGGACATTCGCGCAAAACGATTCTCGCGCTGCACCGATGCGGCGCTGCGCCGTCTGATTCGGGAGACGCGCGAATTGGGGTATTGCGTGCAGCCGGGACTGATCATCGAGGACAGCTGGGCGGTCGGTGTGGTCGTCCGCGACACGAGCCGCCAACCGGTGGCGTCGATCAGCATCGCCGCGATCCGGTCGCGCCTGGGGCGGATGCGCAGCACGACACTCGGGAATCGATTGATCCGGGCAAGCGAAGAATTGACTTCAATGCAAATGCAAACCGAGGCGGCGGCCCACGCCGGCTCGTAGCCTAAGGGATAAAAAAATGAACTCACCTACTTCATCAACACCGGTCGCGGTTGTGACCGGAGGTGCGCGCGGGATCGGTCTTGCCTGTCTCCGCTGGTTCCTGGCGGAGGGCTATCGCGTCGTTGCAATCGACATCGATGGTGAAACTCTGATGCGCTCGGCCCCTGAGCTCGGCGATCGATCGCGTGTGTTACCCATTATCTGCGACGTCTCGAAGGGTGATCAGGTGAAGGCCGCTATCTACCAGTTGGTTGCCGCCTACGGTCGCATCGACGCTCTCGTCAACAATGCAGGCATCGCGATTTTCAAGCCTGTCGGCGAGACCTCATTCGAAGAATGGCGCGCAGTGATGGCGACCAATCTGGATGGGCCGTTCATCTGCGCCAAAGCCTGCGCCCCGGTAATGCTGAAAACCGGCGGCGGCGCCATTGTCAATATCGCTTCGATCTCCGGCGTGCGTGCCAGCACCCTGCGCGTGGCTTATGGAACCAGCAAGGCGGCACTGATGCATCTGACCAAGCAGCTGGCGGTCGAACTCGGCTGCGTCGGTATCCGCGTCAACTGCGTCGCGCCGGGTCCGGTGGACACCGAGATGGCCAAGCTGGTCCACAGCGTCGCGATCCGCGCCGACTATCACGACGTCATTCCGCTCGAGCGCTACGGCACACCCGAAGAGATGGCGTCGGCGGTTGGTTTCCTATGCAGCCCGGCCGCGAGCTACGTGAACGGTCAGATCTTGGCGGTCGACGGCGGATTTGATGCCGCCGGCGTCGGGCTGCCGACCTTACGGAAGAATTTCCTGATGAAGGCGTAGCGACCGCCCTCCCTTTTCACCTACTCGCGAGCGGCTACCGTGATTTCGAATAGTTGGCGCGAGCAAGCCAGAATCACTTCGTCTTGTGGCCAGCGGTTACCTCGTTCTTATGCGCTGCGAAGGCGGCGAGGACTTCTCCCTTCTCACGCGCAGGCACTTTGGCGAAGTCAAGGCTGCGTCCCAGCTCGGCCGCCACCTCGTC
>JBBQQC010000038.1:0-12351 GCA_038216465.1 Burkholderiales bacterium
CTGGCCTGAAGCGGTTCGCACGCAATTGGTGGCAACGTGCGTGCAATAATTTGCGGCCACAGCGCGGGGTGGTTAGCTCAGCGGTAGAGCACTGCCTTCACACGGCAGGGGTCACAGGTTCGAACCCTGTACCACCCACCAGTCTGCAGAAAGTCGCGCGCAAGGTCGGTCCTCAGCTCCAGCGAGCACACACGGGTGCATGATGCGCTTCGATGCCGTCGACATTCAAGTTTGCCGAAAGCACTGAGCGGTGACTCTGCAGCGCAGAATCAGTTGGGCACTAGGGGCGCTAGTCGCGTTGTTCGTGATCGCGCAGGGCGTGCTCGCTTACCTGTCGCTGGAAGAGCAGGAGGACGCACTCGTCGACGAGATTGTGTTGTCCGAAACGAAGCGCCTGGCCGCCCGCATTGAGAGCGGTGAGCTGAAATTAGCGCCGGGGACGAGCAAGATTGCTCTGGGCGCGAATTTGTCCGGCTGGCTGCTCCCGCCGGATGGGGCGGACCGCTCCGCGCTGCCGGTGCGGTTGCGCGAATTATCGGCGGGGCCGCATCTGATCGCCGAGGGCGGGCAGGACTTTCACGTTGTCGTCGCGCCGACATCGCTCGGCACTTTGCTGGTCCAGTACGACGCGACGTTTAATGAACAGCGGGTGTACCAGTTTCGGCTTGCGTTGCTGATCATCGGGGCCCTATGCATCGGGGTGGGCATTGTTCTGTCGAGTGTGCTGGCGGGCCTGGTCGTGGCGCCGCTGCATCGTCTGACCGAACGCTTTACGCGATGGGCACCCGGCCAGGCGACACCGGCTGCTGCGAGCGTCGATGAGGAGGCCGTGTTGCTCGCCGCCTTCGATCGCGTGCGCTCGGGTCTGGAGGGCGCAGCCGCGCGGCAGCGCGAATTCGCCGCCAACGTGGCGCATGAATTGCGCACGCCGCTGGCGGCGATCAGGACTGATCTTGAGCTCACGGCTCTGTCGCCGCGCTTGAACGAAGAGGAGCAGGCGCGCATCGGCCGCGCGATGGCGGCGATCGACGCGACCGCGGGCGCGCTTGACGCACTGCATGCAATGTCGTTGCAGCATGCAAGACGAGGAGAGCTAGTCGACCTGCACTCGCTGGTTGAAGACGCATGGACGAGTCTCGCGCACGTCAGCAATTCGCCGCGCCTGCGCTTAATCAACGAAATACCGCAGGGGGAGACTGTCACCAGTGATCGGCATGCGCTGCTGACGATTCTGCGCAATCTGCTGCGCAACGCGGCCGAGCACGCAGGCCCGGCGACCTGTGTCGTGCGCCGCACCGCTGACGGCCTGCAGCTGGTCGACGATGGCCCGGGGATCGCAGCCTCGGATCTGCCGTTTGTCTTCGAGCGCTATTTCCGGGGGCGGCTGTCGGATTCACCGGGCGAAGCCCGATCCGATCGGGGTCTCGGGCTGGCGATCGCCAAGCGATGTGCCGAAGTCAACGGGTGGGATTTGTCTGTCACATCAACTCCGCGGTCCGGCACCTGTTTCTCGTTAGCGCTGCCGACTACCTCAGCAGCGGCGGTTTAACGAAAACTCAACGAGGTGACGACGCATCCTTGACGGAGCCATCGCTAGTCTTCGCGAGGCTTCGGACCGTCACGCAATGAGCTTCATACCCTCCCGGCGCGGCGCGTCATTCAATCCCCCGAGCGCTTCCATCTCAGCAGTGCTACCCGGAGCTCCTCGCTTTCTTCCCCCATCACGCCACGTCTGGTTGCACGTGGCTGCGGTGCCTTGTTTGCTTGTGCTGCTTGCGGAGGTCGCTTCACAGACCGGCTTCGATCACGCCGTCTCCGACTATTTTTATGACGCGTCGGGTGCGCGCTTTCCAGCGCACGAAAGTTTTTGGCTCGAGCTCCTCGGTCACCGCATTGCCAAGGCCGCAATCTGGATGGTCGCGATTGTGATGCTGGCGGCCGCGCTGGTAGCGAGCCGCACGTCACTGAAGCCGGATGACCGGCGCGCGTTGTGGATCGCGTTGCTCGCGATGGGGCTCGGCCCTTTAATCGTCTTTCTGCTTAAACATACGACCGGCCATCACTGCCCGTGGGACTTGAAGGCTTACGGCGGCTTCGCCGACGTCAACTGGGACTGGTTCGTCATGCCTGCGGATGCCGGTCGCTGCTTTCCCAGCGGGCACGCGTCAGCCGGCTTTTCGCTGATCGCACTCGCCTTCCTCGGTCGAGCGATCCGTCTGCCACGGCTGGAGCGTGCCGGCTTTGCCGCGGCGATCGTCCTCGGCATTGTCTACAGCCTGGTCCGGATCACACAAGGCGCTCACTTCGTCAGCCATAACCTGTGGGCGGCCGCAATCGATTGGTGTGCGGCGGCCCTCGTGTTTGCGCCGCTTTTATCGCGCTGGCGCACATGAGCTCGCGCACGGATGGGCGGTGCACGCCCTCGTGGCGGCCGGCGCTGACATCGGAGGCGTTGATCTTCCTCGTCGCTGCCTTCCTGGTGTGCGCGGATAACCTCCCGCTATGGCGCGCGGCGCTCGAAGGCCGAGATTGGACCCACGCGACAACCTGGGCCTACGTCTGCGGTGTGCTTGTGCTGTTGGTAGCAGCCTACTACGTGCTGCTGGCGGTGTGCGCAGTGCGCGGATTGATGAAACCGGTGCTGATTGCGGCACTGCTGGTCGGCGCCGTCGTGGCGTACTACATCGGGCGCTACAACATCGTGTTCGACGTCACCATGATGAGCAACGTGCTGAACACCGATCGGCACGAGGCGTTCGAGTTGATCGACGCCGGCCTGCTGGCCGCAGTATTCGTTGGCGGGGTGATTCCGGGCGCGTTCGTGGTGATCGCCAGAGTCAAGCAGCGCTCCTGGGGTCGTGCGCTTGGTGTTCGCGTCATCACCGTCGCTGTCGCAACGATCGTGGCAACCGCTGCATTGCTGAGCGTGTTTCAGGACGTCGCGCCACTGATGCGCACGCGGCACGAAGTTCGGCACCTGCTGACGCCGTTCAATCTGTTTTCAGCCGGCGTGCGCTCGCTGTGGGGTAATTTTTCAGCCGCAACGGCACAGCCCGACCCGCCGGTTGCCGTCTCGCGCAGCGCGGCGGCAGCCAGCGCCATTCGGCCGACATTTCTCGTACTGGTTGTCGGCGAAACAGCGCGGGCCGCCAATTTTTCGCTGAACGGATACGAGCGCGACACCAATCCCGAGCTGTCGAAGCTCGACGTCATCAACTTTTCGCGGACACGCGCGTGTGGAACGTCGACCGAGGTGTCGCTGCCTTGCATGTTCTCGCCGTTCGGTCGACGCGCCTACGACCAGGCGCGCATCGCCCGTCACGAATCGTTCCTGCAGCAGGCGAGCCGCGCCGGCGTGCGCGTCGTGTGGCGTGACAATCAGAGTGGCTGCAAAGGCGTGTGTGCGGGCATTGAAGTGCAGCGCTTCGACCAGCTCGAATTGCCCGGCGTGTGCGCATCGGGCCGCTGTTTTGACGAGGTCATGCTGCGCGACTTTGACACGCTGACGCGCGGGCCTGGGGGCGATGTGCTGCTGGTGCTGCATCAGATCGGCAACCACGGGCCGGCTTACTTTCGCCGTTACCCGCCGCAGTTCAAACACTTCGAGCCTGCGTGCGAGACCGATGCCCTGCACAACTGCACCCACCAGGAGATCTTGAACGCGTACGACAACGCGCTGCGCTACACCGATCACTTCCTGGCGCAGCTGGTCGCGTTGCTGCAGACGCAGCGTGAGCGCTACGACGTTGCACTGATCTATGTCTCGGATCACGGCGAGTCGCTTGGCGAGAAGGGGTTGTACCTGCACGGCATGCCGTATGCGATCGCACCGAAGGAGCAGCTCGAAGTGCCGATGGTCTGGTGGTTATCGCCCGAGTTCGCGCAGCACCGCAACATCGATATCGACTGCCTGCGATCGCTCGCACGCGGCGCAACGAGTCACGACCACCTGTTTCACTCGATCACGGGTGTGCTCGGCGTACAGACGCCCGATCGGGATGAGACTTTAGATTTGTTCGCAGCGTGCCGCGCAGATGCGGCAGTGCGTTCCATCGGAGCGCGTTGACATGAGAATGACCTTCTTGCGTTTGATTGTGAGCGTCGCGCTGTGCGGCATGACCACCGCGGCGCTTGCGGCCGGCGGGCCACTCGGCATCGACCACCGACTAAACAAGGACGACGAAAGTGGCGTGTGGGCGCGCAATATTCAATTGAGCGTTGGTTACGCGCTGATTGGTACATCTATCGGCGGCGCGTTGATCGAAGGCACGGAGACGCGGCTGGGCCTGACGTTTTGGCGCATGACCGAGGCGGCCGCGCTGGGGGTCGCTACAGCCGAAGTGCTAAAGAGGACCGTCACACGGGCGCGCCCCATACAAGAGAACAATCCCGACCTATGGTTCCAGTCCGGCAACCATCGGAGCTTTCCAAGCGGCGAGACGACGTTGGCGACCGCGGTCGTGACGCCGATCATCATGGAATACGCGCACGATTATCCGGCGGTGTATGCCTTGGCTCTGATTCCGGCGTATATCGGTGTGGCGCGAATTAAGAGCCAGGCGCATTGGCAAAGTGACGTGCTCGCGTCGTTTGCGCTGGGCGCGACCTCAGGGTATTTGGTTTCTCAATCCGCGCAACCGTTGACGTTGCGTTTGATGGGAAACGGCGTTTTTGTCGGCTTGAGGTATCGGTGGTAGGCCGCTGCCGTCGACCCTCGGCGAAAAAAGTGAGCTGATGGCCGTTTGGATGAGCGAGCTGATCGCCGATCACGGATATCTGGCGCTGATCGCGTTGATGTTTGCGGAGAACGTGTTCCCGCCGATTCCCTCGGAGTTGATCATGCCATTCGCGGGCTACGCGGCGGCTAAGGGAGATATCAATCCGTTTGGCGCAGTGGTCGCGGGCAGCATCGGTTCGCTGCTGGGCGCGCTCGCGTGGTATGGCGTCGGCTACTGGCTCGGTTCCGCGCGGTTGAAGAGTTTCGCTCGACGCCGCGGCCGTTGGCTGACGATCGATGAATCCGATGTCGACCGTGCGCAGCACTGGTTCGATCGTCATGGCGGCTTCGCGGTTTGTATTGGGCGCTTGATCCCTGCGGTGCGCAGCGTGATCTCCGCACCGGCCGGCGTCGCGCGCATGGGCATGGCGCGGTTCCTGTTGTGGTCCACCATCGGAACCGTAACGTGGACGGGTCTACTGACCAGCCTCGGCTATCTGCTCGGATCACGCTTCACAGAAGTGGATGCGTGGCTAAAGCCGGTGTCATGGGCCATCGTTTCGTTTGCGGTTGCCGGTTATCTGTACCGGCTGTATCGCAGCAGCGGCCGCTGACACTCGTCGACTCTGGTTGAAAGCGAGAGCGTGTTGCTCGATCGAGACTTCCTGTTGTCGCTGCACGCACACGCGACCCCGCAATTCGATCAGATCATGCTGTTCTTCTCGCTGATCGGTTCGAGGGTGGGGGTTGTTCCAGTCGATGTGATGGTGTTCTTGATCCTAGCAATGATGCGGCGTTGGGGCGACGCGTTGTTTTGGGGCCTCGCCGTCGGTGGCGCGAGTCTGCTCAATGCCGCCGCGAAGCACACGTTCCAGCGGGTGCGACCGGATCTGTGGCCGTCGATTGCACCGGAGACGACGTACAGTTTTCCCAGCGCCCATGCAATGCAAACCATGGCGCTGGTCGCAGCGCTGCTGGTACTGCTGTGGCCGACGCGCTGGCGCTGGCCAACGTTGATAGCTGGCGCAGCTTTCGTTGTGCTGGTCGGCCTATCGCGCGTCTATCTGGGCGTGCATTACCCGACCGATGTGCTGGGCGGTTGGGCCGCGTCCCTTGCTTGGGTTATTGGGCTGAGCATCGTGTTCTATCGCAGCGGGCGCATGCAACTGCCAAGCGAGAACGAGTAGGCAAGTCTCCAAAGTAAGTGCGCGCGACAGCGTGCTTTCGATGCGCCGGGATACCATGGGCGCATGCCAGAAGTCAGAACGCGGATCGCACCGAGCCCGACCGGCATGCTGCACCTGGGGACCGCGCGCACGGCGCTGTTTTGCTGGGCGTTTGCGCGCCATCACGGCGGCAAGTTCATCCTGCGCATCGAAGACACCGACGCCGAGCGGTCGACCGAAGAAGCGGTGCAAGTGATTCTGCAAAGCATGCGTTGGCTCGAGCTCGACTACGACGAGGGTCCGGTACGGCAAACCGAGCGGCTGGAGCGTTATCGCGAGGTACTAGAACAAATGCTCGCCGACGGCCGTGCATACCGTTGCTACGCGAGCAAGCAGGAACTCGACGTCCTGCGCGATGCGCAAATCGTACGCAACGAAAAACCTCGCTATGACGGTCGTTGGCGACCGGAGAACGCGCGCGGCGTCACACCGCCCGATGTGAAACCGGTCTTTCGCTTTCGCAACCCAGACGACGGCGACGTTCAGTGGAACGATCTCGTCAAGGGGCCGATCGCCATTTCGAACCGCGAGCTCGACGATTTGGTGATCGCGCGCAGCGACTGGATGCCGACCTACAACTTCGCTGTGGTTGTCGATGACGCCGACATGCGCATCTCGCACGTGTTGCGCGGAGAGGAACACGTCAACAACACGCCACGTCAGATCAATCTGTACCGCGCGCTGGATTGGAACCCACCTCAGTTCGGGCATCTGCCGCTGATACTCGCGCCCGACGGCAGCAAGATGTCCAAGCGCCACGGTGCGGTCAGCGTGTTGCAGTACGACGAAGACGGATTTCTGCCCGAAGCGCTTTTCAACTACCTCGCGCGCCTGGGTTGGAGCCACGGTGACGCGGAAAAATTCACGCGTGGCCAACTGGTCGAGTGGTTCGATCTGCAGCACGTCAACCGCGCACCCGCGCAGTACAACCTGGACAAGTTGCTGTGGCTAAATGGCGAATACATCAAGGGGTGCGACGACCGGCGGCTGGCGCATCTGGTCACTGCGCGCGTTGAAGCGCGCGGCGGTGATCTCGCCGGCGGCGCACCGCTGACGGCCGTGGTCGCGCTGCTGAAGGATCGGTCACGCACGTTGAATGAGCTGGCTGAGGCGGCGCTTCTGTTTTACAGCAAACCGTCATTTGATCAACAACTGGTGACGGAACATTTGAATGAATCCGGTCGGCGAGTGGTACGCGCGTTTCGTGATCGCGCCTCGGCGCTGGTGTGGGAGCGTGGCGCGCTAAACGATGCCATCAGGCAGATCGTCGGCGAGCTGAAGCTGAAGATGCCGCAAGTCGCGGTGCCGCTGCGGGTCGCTGTCACCGGCCGAACTCAGACACCATCGATTGACGCCGTGCTTGCGTTGATTGGACGCGACGTTGTGCTCGAGCGAATCGACAGCGCGCTCGCGATGCACCCGCCCGCCACGCGCTAAGCTGACGTCAGTGCCGCGTTGCGACGGCTGGCCTAGTACACAATTCCGCGCATTACCGCCGCTCCGCTGGTGCGCCATCGTTTAGGCCTGCCACACAGGAGGAGTACACATGCTTTCACAGTCTCAAGTCACCTGCATGTTGCCGGTCAAGGATATGGCCCGCGCCCGGCGCTTCTACGAGGAGCAACTTGCGCTCGAGCCCGAAGGGCTGCGCCCCGACGGCAAGTTCATTTACCGCTGCGGGGGCACCGAGCTCGCCCTGTTTCCGAAGTCTGAAGGTACGAAGGCGGAGCACACCGCGCTCAGTTTCAAGGTCGGCGACATTGCTGGCGCCATTGCGGCGCTAAAAGCGCGCGGCGTCAAGTTTGCCGACTACGACTTTCCGGGATTCAAGACGATCGGCCATGTCTGCGTGCTGGGCTCGGAAAAAGCAGCCTGGTTCGAAGACACCGAAGGCAACATTTTGTGCCTGCATGAGGACATTGCGACCGCCGCTTGACAAGGAGTAAAGCTGAGTCAACCGAGGTCGACCAGCTCCACCCCGGTTCAAAGATTGCGCGGCCTACGGTGGCGCCGCCGATGCTGATCAGTTCGCGGCGTGGCTATAATCCGCGCCTCGCGTGTGGGGGTATAGCTCAGCTGGGAGAGCGCTTGCATGGCATGCAAGAGGTCAGCGGTTCGATCCCGCTTACCTCCACCATCGACGTAAGGTCTGCACCAAAAGTCCCCATCGTCTAGAGGCCTAGGACATCACCCTTTCACGGTGAGTACAGGGGTTCGAATCCCCTTGGGGACGCCACGACAATCTGCATTGCCAAGCAATGGCCATGCAGTAGACGGAAGTTAAGCAGATGATTTGCTTAAGTTTCCGTCGCAGTTAGACACTCGGTTTCGTCTGTGAAGCGGAAGCCAGCCAGAATCACTTCGTCTTGTGGCCAGCCGTTACCTCGTTCTTATGCGCTGCGAAGGCGGCGAGGACTTCTCCCTTCTCACGCGCAGGCACTTTGGCGAAGTCAAGGCTGCGTCCCAGCTCGGCCGCCACCTCGTCAAATTCTTCCGGCGAGATCTTCAGGTCACGATGCGCGTTCTCAAGGCCCATATGAGTTTTGCTCGGCTTGGTTGGCGAGAATTGAATGGTCCGCCCGTGGCTTCGCTGACCCACAGGTTTCGCATGAACGTGAGGCCCGGCAACGAACATAAGAGCCTCTGTCTCATCCGCGGTGTTGCTGAAGTTTGTCAGTGCCTCTGCGCGCTTTAACAAGGAAAGGGTTGCGAAGGCAGCGCCGCGGGCTGTCGCGCTTTCTTTCCTCGAAAGTGTTGACGATCAATTGTTATGCAAAAGTCGCTGTAGTTAGGAGCTGAATCGTGCCGCCAAACAGGTGAGCTACCTATGAGTCGTATTTACTGCGAGCCGGTTCGACCCAAGCTACCTGCGACGACGTTATCGCCGCAACGGTCGACGCTTGACTCGATGGAGACGGCAAAGAATAAGGTCACGGCTCGCATGTAATTGGCTGGGTGCGATTGCTCGCCGATGGTATCGCCGACATTTTGGCGCATGCGGGAGGGAATGCCATCAGCCCGTCTTGAGCGCATTCTGCTTCCGCATTGCGAGGCCTGCCATTAGATACGTGATCACGTAGACAATCACGCGGTAGATCACCGCCGACCCCGGGGGAATGCAGATGAACGACATGCCGGTCAGCCCGCGCAAGCCGATCTCGTGCGCTATCCGGATCACTTCGTAATCCGACATCCCGATCGGCTCGGCCAATTCGCCGAGCAGATCGCCCGACGCCGGTCCCGCGCCGCCGAGCACGTCCATGTCGAAGTGAACGTAGACATCGCTCGTTCCTTCGTAGGCCTTGTCGAGTAGCTTGATGAGGCCGTCGAGCCCGAAGCGCGAGTCGCGGATCTTCCACATCGGCACGAAGTTCGCGCCTTCCTTGACGTAGCGCCGCACGTACGTCTTGTCCTCCAGCATGCCGCGCTCGCCGACCTCGACCACGTTCGACCACTTGTAGTTGCTGTGCCATTCGTAGAGCCGCGCCTTCCAGTTGCCCGATCCGGCGATACGCAGGTCCGCAGTCGCATGATCAGCCGGGCGCGAATCCCAATGCGTGTCGAGACTGATCATCCCGACGTTGCCCTTCGCCCGCTCGCCGATCGGCTTTGCGATCGCGTACGAACCGGGCGGGGAGTTCTGCCCGATGACGATCGGAATCGCACCCGCATCGAGCACCTGGTTAACCTTCACTTCCACAGCGCTTTGCGCGCGCAGGATGTTCTCGACGGTTGCGGCATAGTTCGCTTCCGGCGGAATCGCAGCATCGCCGAAGTCGACGATCTTCAGGTAATCGAAGATGTCGAGATCGAACTCCTGCACATAGCCGGTGTACCGGATCGATTGCTGGCGCACGCGTTTCGGCCCCGCGAGCCACAGTTCCTTGTCCACGCCGCTGTACGTTTTGCCCCAGCCCGCAGCGAAAGGCGCGCCGATAATCACCACATCGGCGCCGACAAGATCCTTTTCCGATAGCGCGACCTGAACGCCGAGGAATGTCGGCATGTCTTCGGCGAGCCGCGGAAACGTCTTGGTGCGAACGCGCGTCGACGTCGATATGGCGGACCACTCAGGGTATTCGCTCATTACTCGCTTCCTCTGTGTTGGGGATTCTCGAAAACCCGAGAAGAATGGAAATCAGTCCGCGCGCGCTCGAGGGTCAGCTTAGTATATTGATCAGAGCGTGGACGCACGTGTGGATGCGATCTCATGCACACAGGAGACAAGATGGACAGGAGAAACAAAGACAAGTCCGATTCGGCAAATAGTCCCGCGCACTATTCTGAAAGCCGGCGCAAGTTTGTCGAAGCGACGCTGCTGGCGAGTGCCGCTGCTGGAATCCTTGGCAGTACGCAGGCCCTCGCGCAAGCGGCTCCGAAGAAAGGTGGCGCGCTGAAACTTGCCGTACCTTCGGCTGCACGCCGTTTGGATCCCGCTATCCACGGCGCGAACGAAGAGTTCATCATCAGCGCCGCGATCTTCGACAATCTGGTCCGGGTCGATCCGAAGCTGAGTCCGCAGCCCGGACTCGCCACCGATTGGAAGGTGTCCGACGACGGCAAGAGCTGGACGTTCAACATTCGTCGCGGCGTCAAGTTCCATCACGGCCGTGAGCTCACGTCGAAAGACGTCGAGTTCACGATCAACCGGCTACTTAATCCGCAGACCGCGTCGATGGGGCGCAGCCTGTTCGGTCTCGTGCAGAAGATCGAGACGCCGACACCGTACTCGATCGTGTTTCATCTCTCCGATGCGTATGCCGACTTTCCGATGATGTTCGGCGCGGTCTACGCGCGGATCATTCCGTTCGATGCGGCAGCCGACGTTTCGAAGATGCCAATCGGCAGCGGCCCGTTCAAGATGAAGGAGTTCGTGCCGGCCGATCACGTGACGATGGTGCGTCACACCGAGTACTGGGAAAAGGACGCGGCCGGCAACCAGCTTCCGTACCTCGACGAGTTCCGGCAGGTGACAATTCCCGAGCAGGCGGCGCAGATCGCAGCGCTGACCTCAGGCTTCATCCACGTACTGTGGGAAGCACCGCCGACGGCGATCTCGACACTGAAGGCGGATCCGAACGTGCGGATCCTGGAGACCAGCAGCCCCGGCTATCACGAGATCACGATCTGGCAGAACCAGCCGCCGTTCTCGGATCAGCGAGTGATGCAGGCGTTGAAGCTGAGCCTCGATCGCCCGCAACTGATCAAGGCGGCGCTTGGCGGCTACGGCACGCCGTCGAACGATAACCCGATTTCGTCGATCAGCCCGTTCTGGGTCGACACCGGGATGAAGAAGCGCGACGTCGCAAAGGCGAAGCAACTGATGACCGACGCCGGCCTCGGCAGCGGTGTCGATGTCGAGCTGATCACCACCAACGAGCGCGCCGGGCTTGTCGAGTTCGCCGTCGGCGTCAAGGAGATGACCGCGCCGGCGGGCTTCCGCATCGACATCAAGACCGTGCCGTACGACGTGTATACGGCGCGATATAACCGCAAGCATCCGTTCAACATGCAGAACTGGAACGGCCGGCCGACGATCGACGAGGCGCTGTACCCCTACTTCCATTCGAAGGGCAGCTATAAGGAGCTCTACAACTACAACAATCCGGAAGTCGACAAGCTGCTCGACGATGGGCGGAAGGAGAGCAATCTCGCGAAGCGCAAACAGATGTATGGGCGCGTGCAGCAGATCATCGCCGAAAGCGGCCCGGTTGTGATTCCGTATCACCGGCCGTATATGGCCGGCTTGAACAAGGCCGTGCAGGGGTACGAGATTCACCCGATCAGATGGGTTGACGTTCGCCGAGTTTGGCTCAGCGGTTGACCTAAACGACGGCGGCGGTTGCCAGCCGCCGCGGTCGCCCGGTCACCGTTTCGCGAAAGCGATACGTAACGCCGTCTTGCTATCCGTTCGCCTTCGATAACCAAGGACTGACCCAAAGACCATGTCGCTCGGCGTCTTCATCATCCGCCGGCTGCTGTTTTCGTTGTTGGTCCTGCTGATCGTATCGATCGTCGTGTTCATCGTCGTCCAGGTGCTGCCAGGCGACGTCGCATCGATGATCCTCGGCACCGACGCGACGCCCGACGATGTCGAGACAATGCGCGAGAAGCTCGGCCTCAATCGTCCTGCGCACATACGTTATCTCGAATGGATCGGCGGTGCCGTGCGCGGAGACTGGGGAACATCGCTGCGATTGAATCAGGCGGTCGCACCGCTGATAATGACGCGGCTTGCGAATTCGGCGGTGCTCGCGGCGCTGACATTGATCATCGCGGTGCCGCTTGCCGTCGGCCTCGGCGTCTACGCCGGTCTGCGTCAGGGCCGGCTCGCCGACCGGAGCATCGCGTTGGTCACGCTGATCGGCACGTCGCTGCCCGAGTTCGTTTGGGGCAACCTTTTGATCA
>JBBQQC010000039.1:0-12012 GCA_038216465.1 Burkholderiales bacterium
GCGCTGGTGGCGTTTTTCGGCATGCTGAATACGCAGGGGTCGGATCGCGGCGCGGCACAGGCGCTGGAGCAGGCGATTTTGCCGGCGACCGCGAGCGACGCCGAACGCACGCAGGTGTTCGCGCGCTACAACGCTGTCGCCGATGTCGGCGGCGCTGCCGGTGCGCTGCTCGCCGCGTTGCCGGCTTTGCTGCGCGATCGATTGCAGGTCGCCGAGATACCCGCATACGACGCCACCATACTCGTATACGCGGCGTTGACGCTGATCTTCGCTGCGCTTTACGCGCGTTTATCGGCGCAAGCCGAGAACGCGCCGTTGCCGGCGCTGGCTGATCTTGCACACGATGCACCCCTCGGCATTCGGCGCCAGGTGCGCAAGTTTGCCGCGTTGTCGGCACTCGATGCAGTCGGGGCGGGTTCATCGGATCAGCGTTGATTGCCTATTTTCTGTACGCGCGTTTTGGGGTCAACGAAGCCGAGCTCGCGTTGCTGTTCGTCGCGGCGCGCACGATGACGGTGGCGTCGCACTTCGTCGCTGCGTGGCTCGCGGGCCGCATCGGACTCGTCAACACGATGGTGTTCACGCATATTCCCTCGAGCCTGTTGCTGCTGACGCTGCCGATCGCGCCGACCTTCGGCATCGCGGCAGCGCTGTTCATAGCGCGCGAAGGTTTGTCCGAAATGGACGTCCCGACGCGACAGTCGTACCTGATGGCGATCGTGCCGCCGCACGAGCGCGCATGGGCTGCAGGTATCTCGCAACTGGCGCGCGCCGCGGGACGCATGGTGTCGCCGGCACTCGCCGGTGCGGCGATGCAGGCGGGCGCGCTGTGGCTGCCGCTCGCGGCCGGTGCCGCGCTAAAGATCGTGTATGACCTGTTGCTGTGGCGGGCATTCCGACAGATCAAACCGCCGGAAGAGCAATAGTGTCAGCGCTTGCGAGCCAGGGTCAAGCCGTCGCCGATCGGCAGCAACGAAATATCGACGCGCGAGTCATCGCGCAGCTTCACGTTGAGCGCCTGTAGCGCGGCGGTGTCGGCGTCTTGTGCTGCATTGACCGGGTGTGCGACCTTGCCGCTCCACAGCGTGTTGTCTATCGCAATCAGACCGCCACTGCGCAGCAGACGCAGGCAACGCTCGTAGTAGCCGTCGTAGTTCGTCTTGTCGGCGTCGATAAACGCGAAGTCGTAGCGCCCTGCTTCACCCGCTGCGAGCCGCGCGTCGAGCGTCGTCAATGCCGGTTCGAGCACCAGATCGATCTTGTCGGCGACGCCTGCGCGCTGCCAGTATGGTTTACCTACGCGCGTGTACTCGTCGCTGACGTCGCAAGCGAGCACACGCCCGCTATCGGGCAACGCGAGGGCCACCGCCAATGCGCTGTATCCAGTGAAGACTCCGACTTCGATCGTACAGCGTGCGCCGATCAGCTTGACCAGTAAAGCGAGCAGTTGCCCCTGCTCGGGCGAGATCTGCATCTGAGCACGTGGATGGTTGCGCGTCTCCGCGCGTAAATCCGCCAGCGCCGGGTGCTCGCGCAGTGACGCCTCCAGCACGTACTCATACAGCCGATCGTCGAGATTGAGTGTGCGCCTCGACATCAATCGGTCCGGCGCGCTTCGTATTGCGCCGGCGTCGCGCCACCGCGCGTCAACAGATCCCGCAGCGATTGGACCGAATGCCGGTCCATTGTGTTGCCGCCATGATGCGGCCGGTGCAGCACTCCTTCGGCTTCGTTCAGCTTGACCCGCATACGCGCTCCGGCCACGGATTCCATCTGTGCACCCAGATGTTTCAACAGCGACTCGACCTCGCGGAACGACAGCTTGGTGTTGACCGGATCCTGAAATATCTCGCGCAACAGATTGACGTGCTTCTGGCTCATAGGGACTGGATGGATGAATGTGGCGCGATATCAGGCGCGATCGTACCTGCATGGGCACGAAGCTTGATGTAATGCGCTGCTAATGAATGGCGCAATTCGAGTTGGCGTGTCGGGATGGCGTTATCCACCGTGGCGCGGCGAATTTTATCCTGAGGGCTTGCGGCAGAACGACGAACTGAAGTACGCGGCGCAAAAGCTATCCACCATCGAATTGAACGGATCGTTTTATTCATTGCAACGGCCATCGAGTTATTCCGCGTGGTACGCCGCGACGCCCGCCGAATTCGTGTTCAGTGTCAAGGGCGGGCGCTTCATCACCCATATGAAACGCCTGAAGGATATCGACAAGCCGCTGGCTAATTTTTTCGCTTCCGGCCTGTTCAATCTGAAGGAAAAGCTCGGGCCTGTGCTTTGGCAATTTCCACCCAACATGAAGTACGAAGCGGAGCGCTTTGGTGACTTCGTCGAAATGTTGCCGCGTGATACAGAGGCCGCGTTAAGGCTGGCCAGGCGACGCGATGCGCGAATGACCGGGCGGGCCGCGTTGAGCATCGATGCCGTACGTCCGATTCGCCACGCAGTCGAGATCCGAAACGACACGTTTCTCGATACAGGCTTTATTTCGCTGTTACGCCGCCACAATGTGGCGCTCGTCTTTGCCGATACCGGCGAGCGCTGGCCGCAGCCCTACGATGTGACGGCAGACTTTGTATACCTGCGTTTGCACGGCGCATCGGAGTTGTACCGCAGCCGCTACAGCGAAGGTGAGCTACAGCGCTGGGCTGCCCGACTGAACGCCTGGTGCGCTGGCGATCAGCCGCAAGACGCCGCGCGCGTGGTGCCCGACGCCAACGTGGCACGAACTCCGCGTGAGGTGTTTTGCTACTTTGACAACACCGACAAGCTGCATGCGCCGCAGAACGCTCTACGTCTGATGCAACTGCTGCAAATGCGCTGGGACCCGTTTGCAGCGCGCCGGGAACTAGGCGCTAGCGCTGTCGATAGGGAGGCGGCGTGTTGGCAGGAGGAATCGCGGCGTCGGGCGGCGGCGTGTTCGGCGGTGGAATTGCCGCGTCCGGTGGCGGCGCATTCGGCGGCGGCACCGCAGCGTTGCGCGGCGGCCGGACGTAAGGCGCGGGGGCGGGACCAGCACTCGCCTGCCGCATTGAACGCGCGTAACTGGCCGGCATCGGCACCTTGTGCCCGCGCGAATACATGCACTGGTAGTAGCTGTTGTCGAGCCGTTGTTGCGTTGTGTACGACGCGGCTTGGGCGTTGCCGGCACCCACGGCACCGCCAGTGAACAGACCGAGACCGGCGCCAACTCGCGCGCCTTCACCACCCCCGATGAGACCCCCGACGGCGGCACCCAAGATCGTTCCAACCACGGCGCTGCCAACGGCTGCATCGGTCGCCGCGTTACCCGGTGTTCCGCCTGTAGCTTGCACTGCGTACTGACGGCACGACGCATCGTCGAACTGAAACTGATCGATGCTTTTCTGACTTCCCGGCATCGCGCTGTACGTTGGCCCGGTCGGCACCGCCGCGCAGCCGGCAAGCGTGGCGAGCGTGGCGACCGCAATCACTCTGCAGGCTGAATTCATCGGGCGCCCTGCGGTTGCGGAGCAACGCGTTGCCAACCCTCGGCGCACGTGCTCACATAGGGGTAATAGCCTTGGGAACTGGCGCACCAGTACCACCACTGCGGCGCGTTCGGATGCGTGTTCGAAGGCGCCGCAGGTAGCGGCGTTGTGGAAGACTGTTCGCCTTCGACCCAAACGCGCGGTTCGGGCGCAGGTGCATAAACGACCGCCGGCGGATACGCGTAGCCTGGTCCCCAATACCCAGGACCCCAGTAGCCGGGACCCCAAAAGGGCCCGCCCCAGAAGCCGAATGAAAAATTCGCGCCATGGTGATGGTGACCACCCCCATGGCCATAGCCATACCCGGATGCGGGTGCAGCGACGGCCATTAGGCCAACTGCGACCGCAGCGGCCGCGACGAGCGTTTTACGCAGTGTCATCAACACTCCCAGCATGCATCCATGCGACTTCGACTCAACGGCCGAATCGTAGTTCGCGCCGACCGAAAAAGCCGTACCAAAATGTAACCAAAGCGCGTAATCACCGGCTGAAAACCGGTAATTCCAGCGCTTTGAGCAGGCTGGGCTTTGCGCCCCTCAGAACGTCGGCGCCTTACTCGTTGATCGGCTCTAAGCGAGGCTGCACTGTTACTGCTTCCAAGGAATGTAGTCGCGCCAATCGCTGAGAACGGAGCGCCGACCGCGCAGGATATAAACCGCCACCAGTGCGACGACCGCGGCACTGCCTAGAGCGATCAACGAGGGCGTGGCCTTCCTGAGGCGGCGCTTCCAAAGCTCGCTGGCACGGTTCTCGTCAAGCAACACCGGTTCCAGGCTCGCTTCGTACGCCGGCGAAATCGGGTCGCTCGCCGGGAAACTTTCGGCGATAGCTTGATCGAGCAGGCGTTCGTGATGTTCCGGGGTCTTTGTTGTAATGGCCATTGCGTCCTCCATTGAAATTCGAGCGCTTTCGACGCGCGCTGATCAGACATAAAAGCAAGCTCCATGCCGTTAGGCAGGCAAGCTGCTCGCGGGGAGGGCGCTGCGGACTTCGATATCCTCGCCCGATGGTCCGAACCACTCTGCAGGGGTTGCAAAGCAAAATTGGCGCCGAAATCGGCACCAGTGATTGGTTCGAGGTGACACAGCACGTGATTGATGATTTCGCGCGTATTACCGGCGACCGGCAGTGGATTCATGTGGACTCCCAACGTGCCGCCTGTGAATCGCCGTTTAAGGCGCAAGACGGCACCCGCTGTACGGTCGCGCACGGATTCCTGACCTTGTCGCTGCTATCTCAATGGATGCAAAGCACGATCCTGATCATCGACCAGCGTGCTGGTATCAACGCAGGATTCAACAAGATTCGCTTTAGCGGGCCCGTCTTGGTGGGAAGTCGTCTCCGCGCACGCTTTGCGTTGGGAGCGTGCGAGCCCATTGACGGTGGCGCAAAGCTGCTTTGGAACGTCAACGTTGAACGTGAGGGTCAGACGCGGCCGGTCCTGACCGCTGAGTGGTTAACGCGCGTGTTGATCGCCACCGCGCCGGATCAGTGTGCGTTGCAGGCGCCCGGTGTCTGCCGATAGCAGCGTGCCTCGCGTTCATCGTGCCGGCATCGCCAGGCCGTGGGCGCGCGCGCGTTCTTCAAGCGCGGACCACTGCTCGAATTTTGCAGAGATCAGGTGTTCGATCTCCTCGATTCGGCGACGGTCCGACTTGATCTGCGAGGCGTGCTCGCGATGGTAGTCGGTGTGACTCATACGCTCGGAGAGCGCGCGTTGCTCGTTTTCGAGCGTTTCGATTTCGCCGGGTAGTGCAGTTAGTTCGCGTTGTTCTTTGTATGAGAGTTTGCTGAGCTTGGCCGGCACCGGCTTGGCAGCGAACTTGCTGCTCGTTCTATCTGGCGGTAGCCGCTCTGTCTCGGGGCGCTGCCGCAGCCAGTCCGAATAGCCGCCGACGTACTCGCGCCACACGCCGGCGCCTTCGGCAACCAGCGTCTGAGTAACAACGTTATCCAGGAACGCACGGTCGTGACTCACCAGTAGCAGCGTGCCCGAATACTGCTGCAATGTCGCTTCCAACAATTCAAGCGATTCGATATCGAGATCGTTGGTCGGTTCGTCGAGCACTAGCAGGTTGGCCGGTTGGGCAAACAAGCGCGCGAGCAGCAGCCGGTTACGTTCGCCTCCAGAGAGTGTCTTGACCGGTGCTTCGGCCCGCTGCGGAGGAAACAGAAAATCGCTGAGGTAGGTCATCACGTGCTTGCGCTCGCCGGCAATCTCGATCCAGTCGGAACCGGGACTGATCGTCTCGACCAATGTCTTTTCTGGATCGAGCGCCGCACGCATTTGATCAAAGTACGCAACGTTGATCTTCGTGCCGACACTGACAGTGCCGTTGTCCGGAGGTAGTGTGCCCAGCATCAACCGCAGCAGTGTGGTTTTACCGGCGCCGTTGGGTCCGATCAGTCCGATGCGGTCGCCGCGCAGGATCCGCATCGACAGATCCTCGGCAATTACCGTCGTGCCGAAGCGCTTTGACGCTGCGGTCAGTTCGGTAACCAGCTTGCCTGAGCGCTCGCCGGGGTCGACCGCGAGTTTGACGAGACCGAGATTTTCGCGGCGTGCGGCACGCGCGAGGCGCAGCCGCTCGAGCCGTTCCACGCGTCCCGCGTTTCGGGTTCGCCGCGCTTCGATGCCGCGCCGAATCCACGCTTCCTCCTGCTGCCAGAACCGGTCGAACTTGCGCGCTGCCGTTTGCTCGGCGGCGAGCTCGACTGCACGCCGCGCTTCCCACGCGGTGTAGTTGCCCGGATACGACCGCAGCAGTCCGCGGTCGAGCTCGACGATGCGCGTGGTTACGCGATCGAGAAACGCGCGGTCGTGGGTAATGACGATCAGTGTCTGCCGGACGAGCAGCTCTTCGAGAAGCGTGATGCCGTCTATATCAAGGTGGTTGGTCGGCTCGTCGAGCAGCATCAGGTCGGGCCCCAGTGCGAACGCCAAAGCCAACGCACCGCGCTTGCGTTCGCCGCCCGACAACTGCGCGGGATCGGCGGCTTCGTCGAGCCCGAGCCGGTGCATAAATTCGATCAGCCGCGCTTCGATGCGCCAGTGCTCGCGGTCATCGTGCGCACCGGCGTGCGCATCGGCCGTCGAGTGAAGGCCACCCCGCAGCGCCAGACTCGCACGCAGCGTTGCAGCAGGCGGTAAAACGGGCTCCTGCTCGACGAGCGCGATCCGAAGCGCGTCCTTTCGTTTGATCTCGCCGTCGTCGAGCTCGATATCGCCCGCGAGTGCCTTCAGCAGCGAACTCTTGCCGCTGCCGTTACGCCCGATCAATCCGATGCGATCGCCCGCCTGCACGGTCAACGACGCGCGGTCGAGCAGCGGCTGCAGGCCGAACGCGAGTTCGGCGTCGAGCACAGTCAATATCGACATCGCGCGCGGTCTTAGTGCACGGCGGTGCGCGGTGCGGTGCCGATCAGCAGAATGCCTGCGCTTGCGCACGCCAGCGCGGCACCTTGCAGCCAGGTGAACGTCTCGCCAAGCATTAAGACCCCGACCAGCGTTGCGGCAATCGGTAGCGCGACGGTGAATACTCCGGCATGGCTCGCCGAAACGTGTTTCAGTCCTGCGACCCACATCCACACCGCAAACAGGCTGGCTGCGAGCGAGTAAAAGATCAGTAGAAGCCAAAGGCCAGCGCTCAAGAGCGCTACGTCGAAGCCGGCGAGCTGCCACAAGCCCAGCGGCGCAATCAGCGCCAATCCCAACAGGTTGATCAGCGCCGAGACTCGCAGCGGCGAACGGGTGGCCGACAGCCGCTTGGAGATGATCACGTAGATCGCTTCGCACACGACGGCGCCGAACAACAGCAAATTGCCGAGCAGCGCCGTCGACGCCGATCCCGGCTGCAGGGTCGCCTCGGCGGACTTCGCCCATTGCAGCAATGCGATTCCGGCAACAGCGAATGCAATGGCGGTCCACGCGCGCACAGTCAGCGCTTCGTGCAAGAACCAGCGCGACAGCAGCGCCACCACGGCAGGCAACGTGGCGAGCGTGACGCCGGCTGCGGTCGCCGACGTCATGGTGATGCCGGTCAGCATGCAAATCGAGAACAGAAAATTGCCGAAGAACGAGAGCAGGACGAACAACCACTGCTCGGTCCGCGACAGCGGCGCCTCGCCATGGGAACGAAACGTCCACGGCAGCATCGCCACGGCGGCTATCGCAAACCGCAGAAACGCCAGCAGAAACACTGGAATTGCGGCGGCCAGTGGCTTGGAAAGGGCGACGTACGTCCCGACCAGCGCCATGGAAGCCGTCAGCAGCAGATACGACGTGAATCTTGGCGACGAATGGATCGCGTGCATTGCCGGGCGACGATACCGGACGCCGCCGGCTCGCCGTCCTGCGTCGCGCGAGCGCATATGCATATAGTGGTGGTTCCCGCCGGTCGTTGGCAGCGCGCCTATGATCTACGACTGCTGTTGGCAAGGGACTGCGTGAAAACTGCTCGCTTTCTGTTCGCGCTTGCCGTGTGCGGGGCCCTGGCCTCTATTTCTGTCGGCGTAGCTGCGCAGAAGCTCGAGGCGTCGCGCGTGCCCGAAGAAATGCGCACGCAGCCGGGGCTTTACCTTTCGCCAAAGCAAGCGCATCAATTTGTGCGTGCGCAGAAGGGCAAGGTGCTGTTCGTCGACGTGCGCACGCGCGCCGAGGCGCAGTTTCTCGGCATGGCCACGCCGGTCGACGCGCTGGTGCCGTACGTCGAGTTCCAGGAGTTCATGACCGACTGGGACGAGACGCGCAGCTTCTACAAGCTCGAGCCGTTCAGTGACTTTGTGCCCGAAGTCGGGCGCCGGCTGCAGGCCAAGGGATTGACCAAGGGCGATCCGGTGGTTTTGATCTGCCGCTCGGGCGAGCGCAGCTCGCGTGCCGCCAATTTGCTCTCCGACTCCGGCTACACGCGTGTCTATACCGTCGTTTATGGGTTTGAAGGTGAGTTGTCGGACACCGGGCGCCGCAACCTCAACGGCTGGAAGAACGCCAATTTGCCGTGGAGCTACGAGCTCGACAAGAGCAAGATGTATTTTCCGCGCTGAGCGCGAGCCGCTCAGGCGGATGTACGCGACGGCTACTCCTCCCGAGTAGTTTGCGCTAGCTGACTCCGCCGCCATAATCGCGGTCGCGATGGCGACCAAACTGTTCCGGCAGCAGGCAATCGACGCGCAGCGCGAGAAGCTGCTCGGTGAAGTGTCGCTTGCGCGCACGGTGCCGATGTGGGCATACACGCTACTGGCTGTCGCGTTTGCGATCGCGCTGGTCGCGTTTTCGATCTGGGGCGAGTACGCGCGCCGCGAGCGTGTCGATGGATTTCTTGCGCTCGACTCCGGCGCGGCGCGTTTGCTGGCGCCACAGGCCGGCACGATCACCGGGATTCTGGCGAAGGAAGGCGAGGAGGTGCGCGTGGGTCAGCCGCTGATCCGACTGTCGTTCGAGCGCGTAACCGCATCGGGCGCGACTTCAGGCGAGCTGGTGCAGCGTGAGATTGGCGACCGCATCACCGGGCTCGAGCGCGAGCAAGACCAGGTGCGATTGCTAGGAAGGCAGCAAGCCGAAATTCTGCGTCGCAAAATGGACGACCTGCAACGCGAGCTCGCGCAATCCGATATCGAGATCAGGGCGCAGCAGACGCGGCTCGCCTCGTCGCGCAATGAGTATCAGCGCGCGGAAGACTTGTTCAAGGACAAGTTCTATTCGGAGAGCAAGTTGATTGAGTTTCGCAACAACGTACTCGATCAGCAGGTGAAGCTCGAAGGTTTGAAGCGCCAGCGCGCGAGTGTCGAGCGCGAGCTGTCGTCGACGCGCGCCGAGTTGCCGATGGTCGGAACCAAGGTGGAGTCGCAGATCGACCAGGTCAAGCGGCAGATGAGCGAGCTGCAGCAGGGTAGCGTGCAGGAGGCAGCGAAGCGCGAGATCGTGATTCGCGCGCCGATCGCCGGCACACTGACGAACATTGTGCCTAACAGCGGTGAAGCAGTGGCGGATGAAGCGCCGCTGGCGCTGGTGGTGCCGAAAGGCAGCGGGCTGCATGCGCAGCTATTGGTGCCGACGCGTGCAATTGGCTTCGTGCAACCAGGGCAGGCGGTCGTGCTGCGCTACGACGCGTTTCCGTTTCAGCGCTTTGGGCAGTATCGCGGCACCGTGGAGCGCGTCAGTAGCACGGTCTGGTCGCCGGGCGAAAAGGTCGGTCCGATGACGGTGCGCGAGCCGGTATATAGAGTGGATGTAAGGCTTGATTCGCAAAACGTTGCCTCAGGCACGCAGACGCTCGCGCTGCGGCCCGGCATGTCCGTCAACGCCGATATCCTGCAGGAGAAGCGCAAGGTATGGGAGTGGGTGTTCGAACCAATCTTGTCGCTTAAAGAAAGGCTCGGCTGATGCGGCGCGTGCCGATGATCCTGCAGAGCGAAGCGCCCGAGTGCGGCATCGCGTGCGTCGCGATGATCGCCAGCTATCACGGCTTTCGCACCGATCTGGGCGGGATGCGCATGCGGCTCGCACCCTCGATGAAGGGCGTAACGCTGAAGCACATCAGCTCGATCGCCGAGGTGATGGGCATGGCCGCGCGCGGGGTCAAGGTCGCGCTGGAGTCGCTGTCGCAACTGAAGCTGCCGGCGATTCTGCATTGGGACATGAATCACTTCGTCGTGCTGACCCAGGTCAACGGCGACACGATCACCGTCAACGATCCGGCGCGCGGGCGGCGTGTGCTGAAGCTCGCCGAAGCGTCGGATCATTACACCGGCGTCGCGATGGAGATGACACCCGCCGCAGGGTTCAAAACGCGCGACGAGCGCGAGCAGATCAGCGCATGGCAACTGGTGCGCACTGCGACCGGCCTTAAGAGCGCGATTACGCAGGTGCTGCTGTTGTCGCTGGTGCTCGAAGTGCTGGCGATCGCTACGCCGTTTTTCCTGCAGCTCGTGGTCGACCGCGTGGTGGTCGGGCGCGATCGTGACCTGTTGGCGGTGCTCGGCATCGGCTTCGCGTTGCTCGCCGTAGTGATCGCGATCGTTACCGCACTGCGGGCGTGGCTCGGCGTCTACATCAGCACGCGACTGAACCTGCAGTTGCTGGACACACTGTTCGCGCGGCTGTTGCGGCTGCCGCTCGCGTGGTTCGAAAAGCGCCATATTGGCGACATCGTGTCGCGCTTTCGGTCGGTCGACGCGATCCAACGCACGCTGACGCTGACGTTTCTTGAAACCGTGATGGACGGCGTGATGGTGCTCGTCACCTTCGCCGTGATGCTCTGGTACAGCCCGACACTGACCCTGATCGTCGTCATTGCGGCGGCGTGTTACGGCTCGCTGCGCTGGGCAATGTACGGCCCGCAGCGCCGCGCTACCGACGAGCGCATTGTGCATGAAGCGAAAGCGGCCACTCACTTCATCGAAACGCTGCGCGGGATGATGGCGATCAAGCTCAACCTACGCGAGTCTGAGCGCCGCTCCGCCTATCTGAACCACGTCGTCGATCAGACCAACGCCGACGTCCGGGTACAAAACCTGGCGCTGCTGCAGCGTGCCGGCAACGTGCTGGTGTTCGGCATTGAGAATGTGCTTGTGGTCTGGCTCGGCGCCTACGCCGTGCTCGACAACCAACTGTCGGTCGGCATGCTGTTCGCATTCCTTCTGTTCAAGCTGCTCTTCATTACCCGCGTCAACAATCTGGTCGACAAGACGATCGAGTTCCGAATGCTCGATCTGCACGCCGACCGCGTGGCCGACATCGCGCTGGCGCAGCCCGAGGGTGCGCCCTCTGAGCTTCCTGCCGTTGCCCGTGCCGACGCGCCGTCGGCTCCTTTCGTGTTGCAAGGGCGCGACATTGGTTTCGCCTTTGGGATCGAGGGGTTCGTGATCCGAGGCGTCGACTTTGCCGCGAAACCCGGCGAAATGGTTGCGATCGTCGGCCCGAGCGGCGCCGGCAAGACGACGCTGGTCAAAGTCTTGGCAGGCCTGCTCGACCGAACCGAGGGGTCGCTGACAGCCGCCGGCCGCGATGTACGCGACTGGGACAAAGCCGCCTACCGCAGCCGGATCGGCGTCGTGATGCAGGACGACCACCTGTTCGTCGGCACGATCGAAGACAACATCAGCTTCTTTGACCCGCAGCACGACGCCCAGCGCGTGCAGGACTGCGCCCGGCTGGCGATGATCGATCAGGAAGTCGATGCGATGCCGATGCAGTTCAATACGATCGTCGGCAGTCTGGGGATGGCGCTATCGGGCGGTCAACGCAGTCGCGTGTTACTTGCCCGCGCGCTCTACCGCCGGCCGCAGATACTTTTTCTTGACGAAACTTTTGACCAGCTCGATCTGGCGAGGGAACGAGCGATTACCGATGGCTTACGGAAAACCGGAATCGGACTGGTAATTGTCAGCCACCGTCCCGAGACAGTCGGGGCGGTGGATCGGATTGTGAGGCTTGGAGAGGTTGTAGCGGTGTCGAGTCAGCTGGCGGCGGCGTGAAAAATAACCGGAC
>JBBQQC010000040.1:0-10933 GCA_038216465.1 Burkholderiales bacterium
GTAATTGAACAACCACCACACCGCGGCCGCGCCTGCCACCAGCCCTATCCAGCGCTTCAACTAACGCGCTCCTGGTTATCTACAGTGGTGTACTGCAAGGGCAACAGCCGCAGCTGCGACATAGAGATCTGCGGATCGGTCAACAGCTGCAGCATTCCACTGGCCCTTAGCCTGCTTGTGCGCGGCAGGAATATACGTGCTTCACGCGCTGGAAGCCAACTTTCTCAACGTGCGAAACGTAACCGACCAACGGTGTTCCGGGGTCGCGGGGATGCTGTGCTGCCAGCTCCACCGCGCTTCTTCGCGCATCACGTACACGGAGCGTGGTGCAAGATCGAGTGCGAACGTGTTCGGGTCGCGGCCTTTGCGCGGCGGGTAGGGACGAAAGCGGAGCCGGCACCGACCTCCGAGCGAAACGCCGACCACCAGCTCGTAGTTCGGTGCATCGCGGTGCCAGCCCAGCGCGGTGCCCGGCCGATACTCGGTGATCAGCGCCTGCGTGAACGAATCGTCGCTTATCGAAACCCATTTTGCGACCCGGCGCCGCAGCCGCAACAGAAATTCCGGTAGCGGCGCCGCTGCATGCAATTGACGCGACTCGAAGTCGTAGCTCGAACCGAAGCTGGCGACGCGCCGTTTGGCCGTGTATTCATAGTATTGAGCATCGTGCATCGGCACCTCGCGGAGTGCCAGCAGCAATCGGCTCTGTTGGTCTTCGTCGATGAAATCAGGTAGGTAAGCCAACCCCGTTGGCCATGAAGTGGATGCACCGAATAGATCGCCGTCAAAGCGGCGGCTCTTAGACACCCTTGACGATCGTCAGCAAGTCGCGAAACTCAGGGACGTCGGCGCGCGCAAGCCACTCGAACATCACCATCTCGGTGGTAACAATCTGCACGTTGTGCATCCGCATGCGTTCGAGCGCGGCGGCGTGATCCGACGCACGCCGCGAGCCTGATGCATCCTGCACAAAGAAGCAGCGATAGCCCTGTTCGGCCAACCCGAGAGCGGCCTGCATTGCGCACACATGCGCCTCCATTCCTGCGATCACCGCTTGTTTTCGACCGAGGTTGGCCAAGTTCGCCAACACTCCTGGCTCTTCGGCGCAACAGAAATGAGTCTTTGACAACACGTCGTGGGGCTGGACCAGGTCAGCAATGCCCGGCACCGAGCGGCCGATGCGATCGACGCAATGCTCGGTCACGCGCACTGGAACAGAAAGCAACTGTGCTGCCCGAATCAGCGCGGCGCACTTGTCAACGACCCGCTCGCCACCGTCCACGTGCGGCGCGAGTTGTGCCTGCACATCGACGATCAGCAGAAACGACTGCTCCGAGTGAAGCCGCACCGTCTAGTTCGCCGTTCCTGTCTTTTTCAGTGGAAAACCCGACCGCTGCGCTTCATGACCGATCTGCGGCAACGGAACAATCACCGGCGCCGACGGCACCTGGCATCCTTCGACGCAGCAGCGGCCGGGCTGGCGATTCCGAGTGATCTTGCGCACCTCGTCATTCAGCACGCCGCGCTCGAGCAAGCGCTCGACCAAGTCCACTTTGTTGCCGAGCGGATAGTTGCGCCAGATCTCCATCCTCATCGCGTCAGGTGAGCCGCCGCCGTGCAGCGAAATGACCGAGTACCAACCCGCCTGATACGACGCAGTCAAGTCTTCAACGAAGCGCGCGACTTCGATTCGCTTTTGATAGGGAATATCGGAGCGCGCAGTCAACAGTTCGGACAGGCGGCTGGCGGTGGTTGGGTTATGGTCCTCGTCGGGGCCCGGCAGCGTGACGATCAGGCCGCCGGACACGTGATGCGCAAGCCGATGCATGTCGTAGATCTGCGTCGCCATCAACAGCTTGCCAATGTTGGCGAACACAACGTCGGGAGTCGCCACGCCCGAAGGATCTTCGCTGCAGTACACCGACGCCGCTACGCCGCAAGCGTAAAAACCCTCGACGATCTTGATCAAATCGATCATCGCATCGCGCAGACCGTGTGCCTGATCAAGATCGGCGCCATTCGCCTCGGTCATCAGGGCGCCCGCGCCGATCAGCAGATCCCCGAAGCCGGCGCGCGCGGCGATGCATGTCTGCCGGTGATGAGTTGCGTAGCTATACGTTAGAAAGCCCGAGTGCTCCCACTCTCCCGCTAGAAAAACTCGGTCCCACGGAATGAAGACGCGATCGAAGATGGCAACGCCGGTCGATTGGCCGTAGCGGCCGCTGAAGAGCGCCGCCTTCTCGCCGGGCCGACCGGCCGGCCGCGCGACGATGGTCAGGCCGTCGACATCGATCGGCACCGCGCAACAGATCGCAAAGTCGGCGTCGGCCTCGGTCATGTTGCGACAGGGCATTACCAGCAACTCGTGCACGTACGGCGCCGCAGTGACGATCGCCTTGACACCCGAAATCACGACGCCGTCGCCACGCCGTTCGGCGATGTGCACGTACGTGTCGATGTTCGGTTGCTGATGCGGGCGAAGCGAGCGGTCCCCCTTGCCGTCGGTCATTGCGATACCGATGCTGAGGTCCTCCGAATGCACGCGCTCTAGATAAGCATCGAGCCGACTCGAGTACTCGGTGTTCTTGTCGGCATCGATGCGAAACGTCGCCTGGCGCAGCGCCGCCAGTCCATCGCCACCGAGATAGCGCTGCGCACAACCGGTTTCCTGACACAGAAGGCGGACCGCCTCCAGCTTGTTCAGAAGATCCTGGCTTGACGCCGGAATTGCATTCATGCGGTTGATCTCGTGCGCGCCAGCGCGTGTTCGCATCACCGGCGCCAACGGCTCGCGCAGCGCGTAGTCGTAGCTCAGGCCCAGTGCATTGACACCCGGCGCCAGCGAGGGTTCGTCGGCGACCGACTCGACCGCGTGTCCGTCGACAAACACGCGCGGGTGCGATCGCCGCAGCGACTCCCGATAATCCTGCGATGACATCAGCATCGATCATCCTCGAATAGACTGCCGCGCAATTATGCCGTCATCTTCGCCATCAACGAGTCCGGCTCCGCGGCTGAAGCTGGTCGACGCCCTGCGCGGTCTCGCGGTGGCGCAGATGATCGTCTATCACTTCATCTACGACCTTGCCTACTTTCGCTGGATCGAGCTGGCGATGACGCGCGACCAGCCGTGGGTGGCTTGGCGTACGTCAATTGTCACGCAGTTTCTGCTGCTGGTCGGAGTTGGTTTGGTCTTGCGCACCTCGTTCAAACCGGCAACGACGGATTTCTGGAAACGCTGGACCCAGATCGCGGCCGCGGCGCTGCTGGTATCGGCGGGCAGCTGGCTGGTCTTCGGACCGCGCTTCATCTACTTCGGCATTCTTCACTTCGTCGCTGCCGCGCTGATCCTCGCGCGGCCACTGTTGCGTCTCGGCGCATGGAACATCGCGCTCGGGGTCGGATTTGTCCTGATCGGCCTCACGTATGCCGACGAATTCTTCAACACGCCGCCGGCGACGACCGTCGGCTTCATGACCTTCAAGCCGAGAACCGAAGACTATGTGCCGCTGCTTCCGTGGATTGGCGTGGTACTGATCGGCGTGAGCCTGGGAGTGTGGTGGCAACGCGCGCAATGGCGCGTTCCGGACGCGCTGGTACCGCTGAATGACCACGCGCCGCGCGGGTTGCTGTTTCTGGGCAAATGGGCGCTTACCGTCTATCTGGTCCATCAGCCGATCCTGCTGGGCGCGATGACGCTATTGCGCAAGCTCGGCCTCTAGCGCGCAGACGAAGCCGAGCTGCGGTCCTACTGCGTGACCACGGGCGGCAATTCGCTTAGCGTCGGCTACTCGAGGCTGCTTGGTGCGAATTGCAGCCAGGCCCTGCCTCGAGTCCGCTCGGCGACGAACGTGTCCCGCACGACGTTGGCTTTGTAGGTGACGAACCCTCTTTCCCGCACGTTGGACAACCGTTCCGGGCGGAAGATTGCAGCGTTGATGCCGTCACAGCGCGCGGATTTCACCAGCAAGCCGCTCAGATCCTGTTCGTGCACGACCAACCCGATCTGCTGCGTGGCGGTGTAGCTGTCGCGTCGAATCAAGTCCGGAAACTCGACGTGTTTGCTTCGCATGTCAATCAGCAGCGCGTCACACCGGACGTCGCATACGCGGCGGTCGGTGACGACGGTTCGGTCAAGCTCGCCGTAACTGTCGAGCAAAAATCGCCGCCAGTGATGCGCAGTCTCATAGACCGTCGTTTCGATTTCGAGCGCGCCGTACCAGACGCCATAGCGCGTACCGTCGGAAAAGCGCGTCGACTGCCAGCGCGATGTATCGAAGGTGTAGCTGATCACGCTGCCGTAATCGAACGGACGCGTTGCCAGCGCAGCGGCTGTCGGAATGCGCCCGCTCTCTTCGGCCGCTACCGCGACCGCCCACTCGACGGGGTCGGACGCCAGATCGTCGAACAGATTCTGCGAGCGGCGGATGCCCGGGATGTTTCGAATCAGGTCGCCATGAAACTCGGCGTTTGTTGCGAACAGCTCACTAGCCACGCTGGAAATCTAGGTATCGACGCACTGCTAGCAGGCCCTCGAATCCGCGCTCCGCGATCAGGTCCACAGGTCGTGCTCCAAGACGGCGATTGAATTGCTTCATCCATCCATACGCCAGCGCGCGATCGTACGGAAACAGAATCCGCAGCGATTTATGAATGCCCAGCAAATGGCCCGCGCGGTCGAGCAGATCACGACTATCGGCGAAGGGCTCGCCTTCGCGATAGCGCGCGAGCGAGCTACGACTCGCGGTTGACAGCCCCAGCAGCGCGGCTTGTTCGGCGGTGCCCAGGTCCCAGTGATCGAGCAGTTTGGTGACGATTGCAGCCAGCCTGCTGCGCGCGTCACGGCTGCCGACGTCGATAGCAGCGGCGCGCGAAATCAGTCGTTGCGGTAAAGCTGCCATCGCTGCCAAAACGTCCGTACTAAATGGTACGCAGAACGTACCAATATAGTCCGGCCCTGTCAAGCCACGGGCTCTAACCGCTAGTCCGACTTGCGGATTCTGATCACGCCCGGATCACGGCGCACCCATTCGGGTTGCAGCGTGATGTGATCAATGTGAAAGTCGCGGTTCAGCACAAGTCGCGCCTGATGCAGGATCACCGGCCAGCGTTCGATGTCGTCAACCAAGACATGTGCTGACAGCGCGGACTTCCCAGGCACCATCGACCAAACATGCAGGTCGTGCACCGACACAATCCCGGGCAGCTTCGCGAGCGTCGCGCCGACACTGCCGTAGTCAACGTCCGTCGGTACGCTGTCCAGCAGCACGAACGTCGTTTCCTTCAGCACCGCGTAGGTAGAACGTACGATCAGCGCCGCCACAAGTAACGACAGCACCGGGTCGGCGATCAGCGGGCCGCCGAAGTAAATGATGACGCCCGCCATGATCGCCGCAACCGAACCCAGCAGGTCGCCGAGCACATGCACGAACGCCGAGCGGATATTGACGTTGTCGCGCTCGCGCGAAAGTGTCCAGGCCACCAGAAGGTTGACCAGCAAGCCGGCGGTTCCCACCCCGGCAACTGCCAGCCCGTGCACAGGCACCGGCGCGTTAATTCGGTTGACTGCCTCGATGGCGATCCACAGCACGACCGCAACCATGAACAACGCGTTGACAAACGCGGCGATCACTTCGACGCGCGCCAGTCCGAACGAATGGCGCTCGGAAATGGGGCGCCGCGCGATGATGTTGGCGATAAGTGCAAATAACAGCGCTGCCGAGTCGGTCACCATATGCCCGGCGTCGGCGAGCAGCGCCAGCGAGCCCGACCACAGACCCGCAACCAATTCGACACCCGCGAAGCCGACGGTCAGACCGACCGCGACCGTCAGCGTGCGTCCGCCGGCGGCACGCGCGCGATGGGTATAGCTGCTATCGCCGCGATGGTGCGCGTTGAGGTGATCATGGTCGTGATGATGCACAGCGCTCACGGCGTACGCCGTGCTAGGTAGTCAAGCAGCGACGGTCGGCGTCGCGAATTTCAGGGGACAGCCAGTTTTCGTGCGAGCTTCGTCCTGCGTTACACCCGGCGCAAGCTCGGCTACGTGCAGGCCTTCCTTCGTCACGTCGAACACGCCGAGCTCGGTGATGATCCGGTTGATCACCGCCTTCCCGGTCAGTGGCAGCGTGCATTGCTGCAGGATCTTGTGTTCACCGCTCTTCGCGGTGTGCTCCATCAGCACCACGACGCGCTCTACTCCACCGACCAGATCCATCGCGCCGCCCATGCCCTTGACCAGCTTGCCGGGAATCATCCAGTTCGCAAGGTCGCCCTTTTCGCTGACCTGCATCGCACCCAGAATCGCCAGGTTGATGTGGCCGCCGCGGATCATTGCGAACGAATCGGCGCTCGAGAAATAGCTCGATCCCGGCAGCGCGGTCACCAGTTGTTTGCCGGCGTTGATCAGATCGGGATCGATCTCCTCTTCCAGCGGGAACGGGCCGATCCCCAGCAGTCCATTTTCCGATTGCAGCATCACGTCGATACCGGCCGGAATGTAGTTCGCCACCAGCGTTGGCAGGCCGATACCCAAATTGACGTAGAAGCCGTCCTGCAGTTCCCGCGCTGCGCGCGCGGCCATTTGTTCGCGGGTCCACGGCATCTCAGTTTTTCCTCACGGTGCGATTCTCGATACGCTTTTCCGGCGTCGCGTTGAGCACCAGCCGCTGCACGAAGATGCCCGGCGTGTGAACGTTGTCGGGGTCGAGCGCGCCGTTCTCGACGAGCTCTTCGACCTCGGCCACGGTGACCTTGCCGCACATCGCGACGACGGGATTGAAGTTGCGCGCGGTCTTTCGATAAACCAGATTGCCCTGCTTATCGGCTTTCCACGCCTTGACGAGCGACAGGTCGGCGCGGATCGAGCGCTCCATCACGTAGTCCTTGCCGCCCCAGATACCGTCGAACTTCTGCGTCGGCTTGCCCTCGGCCACGATCGTGCCAAAACCTGTGCGTGCGAAAAATGCCGGAATGCCGGCGCCTCCGGCGCGCATCCGCTCCGCCAGCGTTCCCTGCGGCGTGAATTCGAGCTCGAGCTCGCCCGACAAGTACTGCCGCTCAAACTCCTTGTTTTCGCCGACATACGACGAGATCATCTTGCCGATCTGCCGCGTTGTCAGCAGCAGACCGAGTCCAGCGCCATCGACACCGGCGTTGTTGCTGACGCAAATGAGTTTTTTTGCTCCGCTATCACGCAGCGCACCGATCAGCGCTTCTGGAATGCCGCACAAACCAAAACCTCCCACCGCCACAATCTGCCCGTCTTTGACCACGTCGGCCAACGCCGCCGCGGCCGAGGGATAAACCTTGTTCATTGAGCGCTCCGCCTATTCAGCCGCGAATTTTAGGTGATCGCAGCGCGCACCGTTTGGGGCCACGGCGCCGACTTACCTGCGGTGTAGTCGTACCAGACAATTACGGTGCGGCCCGTCGCATACACGACGCCCGCTTCATTCTTCTTCTCGATCTTCAGCGACATCTCAACACTCGAACGCCCAACGCGCGTCACCATCTGCGTGACAATTGCAGTGCCGGGGTAGGTCATCGCCTTAAGGAAATCGCATCCGGCATGCGCCAGAATCGGTGCTTCACCTACCGGCAACGTGGGAAAACCGAAGCGCGCAAACCACTGAATACGCGCCTCTTCCATCAGCCGGAAATACATCAGGTTGTTCAGGTGGGACATGGCGTCCATGTCGCCCCACCGCAGCGGAACCTCGATAACAAACTCTTTCACGCGGCCGACATTCCGTCGTCAGCAGCAATGATCGCGCCGTTGATGAACTGGGACTCCTCCGCCACCAGCAGCAGCAAAACGCCATCCAGCTCTTCGGGCGTGCCGACCCGCTTACGGGGCAGGCGAGCGAGCAACTTCGCGCCGCGCTCGGTCTCCCATACCGCATCGTTCATCTCGGTGCGGATATACCCCGGACAAATCGCGTTAACGTTGATGCCATAGCGACCCCATTCGACCGCCTGCGAGCGCGTCATGTGAATCACCGCCGCCTTGGTCATGCAATAGACGCCGATATCGGGCAGTACGCGCAACCCGGCGATCGATGCGATGTTGACGATACGGCCGCGCAATCCCTGCTGCTGCTTCGAGCGCGCGATCATCTGTCGCGCCACCGCTTGGGCGACAAAGAAGGCGCCCTTGACGTTGGTGTCGAACATGAAGTCATAATCGACCGGCGTGACTTCGGTCAGCCGCTGCGCAGTTGAGACGCCGGAGTTATTGATCAGGATGTCGATCGGGCCGACCTCGCGCTCGGTCTGCGCAATGGCGTTCTCGATCGATTCCTGCTCGGTAACGTCGAGCGCGACAATGTGAGCGGCGCCGCCGGCGGATTCGATCTCGGCCCGAAGGTCCTTCAGCCGTTCGAGCCTGCGCGCGGCCAGCACGGTCAGCGCCCCGTTGGCCGCCAGCACACGTGCGAAGCGCGCGCCAAGGCCGCTGCTGGCGCCGGTCACTAGCGCGACTTTTTCTTTTAAGTTCGTTCGCATCGTGATGGGCGCCGAAACCCCCCGAGGTCAATGAGTTCCCCGACCCAGGGATGGAGTGCAATGATCGCGAGAAGAAACATGCTGCGGTGATGATCGCATAGTCGATCGCTTCTACAATCCTCGATCGGGTTTCAGGAAGAGCCATGGCAGAAGCGGCGCAGCGCGAATCGATGGAGTACGACGTCGTGGTCGTCGGCGGGGGTCCGTCCGGACTCGCTGCGGCGATTCGATTGAAACAGCTTGCGGCCAAGCAAGGACGCGAAACCAGCGTGTGCGTGCTTGAGAAGGGCTCGGAGATCGGTGCGCATATCTTGTCGGGAGCGGTGATCGATCCGATTGCGCTGACCGAACTGTTTGCGGACTGGAAAGAGCGTGGCGCGCCGTTGAAGACCACCGTGGGCGCCGAGCGTTTCCTGCTTCTATCCGAGAACCGCTCCGTCGAGGTTCCACACGCGTGGCTGCCGGCGGCGCTGAGAAACAAGGGTTACTACATCGGCAGCCTGGGCAATCTGGTGCGATGGCTTGGGCAACAAGCGGAATCGCTCGGCGTGGAAATCTTTCCCGGTTTCGCCGCGGCTGAAATCTTGTATGACGATACCGGTGCCGTTAGCGGTGTCGCCACCGGCAACATGGGCGTCGGCCGCGACGGCAAGCCGACCGAGAATTTTCAGCCCGGCGTCGAGCTGCACGGGAAGTACACGCTGTTTGCCGAAGGCGCGCGCGGCAACTTGGCGCGCCAGCTGGTGCCGCGCTTTCGGCTGAACGAAGGCCGCGACCCGCAGACATGGGGCATCGGCATCAAGGAAATCTGGGAACTCGACGCGACCAAATTCAGCGCAGGCCTGGTCCTGCACAGCGCGGGGTGGCCGCTCGACAACAGCACGTATGGCGGTGGCTGGATGTATCACTTCGGCGAGAACCTCGCGTCGGTTGGCTTGGTCGTCGGCCTGGGTTATACGAATCCCTATCTATCCCCGTTTGAGGAGTTCCAGCGCCTGAAGACGCACCCTGCGATTCGCACCTACCTCGAAGGCGGCAAGCGCCTCGAATATGGATCGCGCGCAATCAATGCGAGCGGATTGCAGTCGCTGCCGAAGCTGGTGTTTCCTGGCGGCGCACTGATTGGCTGCGACGCCGGCTTTCTGAACGCCCCGCGCATCAAGGGCAGCCACGCGGCGATCAAGAGCGGCATGCTCGCCGCCGAAGCGGCGTTCGAGGCGCTGGCTGCCGATCGCCAGCGCGACGAACTGGTCTCGTATCCGCAAGCGTTCGAACGAAGCTGGCTGCATGACGAGCTCTACCGCGCGCGCAATTTCAAGCCGTGGCTCGATAAGGGATTGATGCTCGGCTCGTTGATGTTCGGTGTCGACCAGATTGTCTTTCGCGGTCATGCACCCTGGACGCTGCATCGCAGCCTAGCCGATCACGAAAAGCTGAAGCCGGCTGCCGAATGCACTCCAATCACGTACCTGAAGCCCGACGGCAAGCTGACGTTTGATCGGCTGTCGTCGGTGTACCTATCCAACACGAACCATGAAGAAAACCAGCCGCCGCACCTGACGTTGAAAGACGCCGCCGTGCCGACGGCGATCAACCTTCCGAAATACGCCGGCCCAGAGCAGCGCTACTGCCCGGCTGCCGTTTACGAATTTGTCAAAGGCGCAGACGGCAACGAACGACTGCAGATCAACTTTCAGAATTGCGTGCACTGCAAGACGTGCGATATCAAGGACCCGACCCAAAACATCGTGTGGGTCACGCCGGAAGGCGGCGGCGGGCCGAACTACATCAACATGTAGCGTGTCGCGCGTCTCTATCGACGACTACAAAGAGCGCGCGGGCGACGCGTTGTCCCGCTGCCACTCGCCAGCCAGCACTTTTTCCAGCCACATTACGCCGACCATCGTTTTTACGTCGGTGACGGTGCCCTCGCGGACCCACTGCAACAACCGCTGCCACGGCGTGGTGAAAACCTCGAGCGTCTCGCCGGCATCGAGGGTGGCGCCTTCATGCGCTAGATCTTCGGCGAGAAACATTTCGATCTTCTCGTCGGAGTATGCAATCGCGTTGTGCAGTCCGCCCAGGTAACTCCACTGGCCGGCGCGGTAGCCGGTTTCTTCAAGCAACTCGCGACGGGCGCAATCGAACGGGTTTTCTCCCGCATCGATCTTGCCGGCCGGAAACTCGATCTCCGTCCGCTTCAGCGGATACCGGAACTGGCGCTCGAGAACGACGTGACCATCGGATAACAACGGCACGATCATCACCGCACCCGGGTGGCGCAGGTATTCGCGCGTACCGACATGGCCGTCGGGTGCACGCACGTGGTCCACGTACAAACGCAGAAAAGAACCTTCAAACGCGAGCCGGCTGTCGAGAGTCTGCTCGATCAACCGATCGTCGGCCGCCGATCCCGTCATCGATGCCT
>JBBQQC010000041.1:0-10710 GCA_038216465.1 Burkholderiales bacterium
CCGCGCGCGCCATTCAGATGGTGGCGGAGACGATTCGCCAGCCCGGAGGCCTGGAGGCGGTCAATCTGCGCGTCGCCGATCGTTTCGTCGATGCCTTCAGCAACCTGGCAAAGACCAACAACACGCTGATCGTGCCGTCGAACGTGGCGGACATCTCGACGCTGGTCGCATCGGCGTTGACGGTGGTCAAGGCGCAGCCGGCGCCGCGATGAACGAATCGGTCAGCAACACTTTTGATGGCGGATGCACGTGCCGATTGGTCAGCTACCGCCTAAGTTCCCGACCAATGTTTGTTCATTGCTGTCATTGCCGCTGGTGTCAGCGCGAAACAGGCGCCGCGTTCGCACTCAACGCACTGATCGAGTCCACCCGAGTCGATCTGCTAAGTGGCGAGCTTGATGTCGTCGACACGCCGTCGGCGAGCGGGCGGGGACAGAGAATTGCACGTTGCCCTCGATGCCGCGTAGCGGTTTGGAGTAACTACGGAAGCGGCGACAGAGTCCGCTTCGTGCGTGTCGGCACGCTCGACGCTCCAGACGCCTTCCCGCCCGATATTCACATCTTCACTGCATCGAAACAACCGTGGGTCGTGCTTTCCGACGCGGCTCCGGTCGTCCCGGAGTATTACAAGCCGGCGGAGCATTGGCCGCAGCAAAGCCTTGCGCGCTGGGCTGCATTGCCGCCGAGGGAGCTGGCTTGATCGCAAACTACGAGATCGCGCTTGCCCGCGCGACCGATGCGGCGCATATCGCCTCACTATCGAAGGATGCGATCGAGCACGGGCTGACCTGGTCATGGACCCCGCAGCGCGTGTTGCGCAGCGTGAGCGATGCCGCGACCAATGCGATCGTCGCGCGCGACCGCGACGTGCTGGCCGGCTTTGCGATCATGAAGTATCGCGACGAAGATGCGCATCTGCTGCTGATGGCGGTCCATTCGTCGCGGCGACGGCGCGGAGTGGCTTCGGCGATGCTCGACTGGCTCGACATTACGGCGCGCACCGCGGCCATGGCATCGATCAGGGTGGAAGCGCGGGAGACGAACTTCGCTGCCCGTCAGTTCTACGGGAAGCACGGCTACCGCCAGGTCGAGTTGCTGCGCGGTTATTACGAAAACCGCGACGACGCGGTCGTGCTGCGAAAGCTGCTGCGGTCCAGCTAGCGGCTGCGCTGCTTCAGCAGGCGGTTCTGCTGCCGCTTCCAGTCCTTGTCGGCCTCGGTCGCTCGCTTTTCAAACTGGCGCTTGCCCTTTGCGAGGCCGACTTCGAGCTTCACTCGCCCCTTGGCGTAGTGCATGTTCAGTGGCACCAGCGAGTAGCCGGCGCGCTCGACCTTTCCTATCAGCTTGCGAATTTCCGCGGCGTGCATCAGTAGCTTCCTTGTGCGCGTCGGCTCGGCTTTGACGTGGGTAGAGGTGGTTGGGAGCGGGCTGACATGCGAATTAAGCAAATACAGCTCTCCCTGGCGCACGATGACGTACGCCTCGTTCAACTGCACGTGATTTGCGCGGATGGACTTGACTTCCCAGCCTTCGAGGGCGATACCGGCTTCGTAGCGCTCCTCGATCGAATAGTCGTGCTGCGCCTTCTTGTTTTGAACAATCGCCACTGCAGATTGCGTCGCCGCCACCAATACAATCACGCTTTATATCTCACTGCCGCGCGTATCAATGGATTCGATCTGGCTGCGGGTCACCGTGGCGTATTGCGCGCCAGGCATCGAAGACATCAGCGAGGTGCGGGTGTCGGCCGGTTCAACTGCTCGAGATGCAATCGGCGCGGCGCAGATTTACACGCGCCGGCCGGAGTTGAAGGAGATGCCCGATACAGGAATCTGGGGCCGGCGCTGTTCGCTGGATGAGCCGCTGAAAGACGGCGACCGCGTTGAGATTTATCGCCCTTTGATCGTCGATCCGATGCAGGCACGCCGCGCGCGCGCCGACTTGCGGCGCAAGCGAACCGTCAAGCGCTAACCGCAGGCGCTCTGAATGATCTTGCGGGTGCGCTCGGCTTCGGCTGCACGCTGCGCATCATCCAGAAATTCCCGATTGCCAGCGGCGTCGGTCTTGGTGATCCGCACGCCGTCCTCGAGCGATTTCATGTAGCCGCGTGCACGCTCGCACTCGGCCGTTTTGGCGGCACTCTTGGTCTGCTCTTCGGCGACTTTCTTCTCGCCCTCCGCGCGCTCCTGCTGGCGCTTGCGAAATTCCATTTCGCGCTCGGCAATCGTTTTCGGCGCGTTGGGTGCCGGTGCGGTCTTGGCATCCGTCGACTTGGCATCCGCTGCCTTGGCAGCATCATCCAGCGGACCGCTGGCAGGCGCCGGATTTGCAAGTACCTGGGTGGTCGGCTGCCGCACGATGTTCGCCGGCTTGATATCGGACGGCGGCGGACGGTCGGAGTACACCAAGCGGCCATTGCCGTCTTTCCATGCCCATTGCGCTTCGGCGGGCGTGGAGGTGACTCCGATCAGCAAGATGCCAATCGCGATCGCTGCGCGAATTACGTGTGAACCAGCCAGCATAGAATCTCCCAAGCAGCGCATATTTTCCGACGCTTTTGACATCTGCAGCAAGGGCATCGATTACCTAAACAGGGTGTAAAGATGGCGCTATTGCGATGCGCTAAGTCGTCCGGCTTAGCGGTAAGCGCCGGGCCGCCCAAGCTCACCGCGTGCCGCCGCGGCCGGCGGTTGCGCAGCGCCCGGAGGCGTACAAGTTCCCCGTATACTCCGTCTTTGCGTCTGAGGAAAAGTATGCGGTTGGTACAAAAAGCGCTGACTTTCGATGACGTGCTGCTCGTCCCCGCCCACTCGGCGGTCCTCCCCCGCGACGTACAGCTTTCCACCCGCCTCTCCCGCAACGTTTCTCTGAACATTCCGCTCGTTTCGGCACCCATGGATACGGTGACCGACGCTCGCCTCGCAATAGCTCTCGCGCAGGAGGGTGGTATCGGCATCATCCATAAAAACATGACTCCCAAAGAGCAGGCGGCGCAGGTGACGAAGGTCAAGCGTCACGAGGCGGGAGTGCTGCGCGACCCGATCACCATCACGCAGGACATGACGGTGCGCGACGCGATCGAGCTGCAACGCGCGCACAAGATCTCGGGTTTGCCGGTCGTCGAGGGCAAGCGCGTGGTCGGCATCGTGACCAATCGCGACCTGCGTTTTGAAACACGGCTCGACGCGCCGATCCGCGCCATCATGACGCCCCGGGCGCGACTGGTCACAGTGCGTGAGGGCACCACGCCCGAGGAAGCGCGAGCGCTGCTGCACGAACATCGACTCGAGCGCGTGCTTGTGATCAATGGCGACGATGAGCTGCGTGGCCTGATCACCGTGAAGGACATCACGAAGGCGACCGAACATCCAAATGCGGCCAAGGATCATCTCGGCAAATTGAAGGTCGGTGGCGCCATCAGCACCGGGCCCGATTCCGACGAGCGCGCCGAATTGATGGTGCGAGCGGGCGTCGATGTGCTGATCGTGGACACCGCGCACGGCCACCATCAGGGTGTGCTCGACCGGGTGCGTTGGGTCAAGAAGAATTTCCCAAAGGTCGATGTGGTCGGCGGCAACGTGGCTACCGCAGACGGCGCGCGAGCGCTGGTTGATGCCGGCGCGGACGGCGTCAAGGTCGGCATCGGTCCGGGCTCGATTTGCACGACGCGCATCGTCGCCGGTGTCGGCGTACCGCAAATCACCGCGGTCGCCGACGTCGCCAAGGCGCTGCACGGTGCGGACGTGCCGCTGGTCGCCGATGGCGGCATCCGCTATTCGGGCGACGTCGCGAAAGCACTCGCCGCGGGTGCGTACTCGGTGATGATGGGTGGCATGTTCGCGGGCACCGAAGAGGCGCCGGGCGAAGTGATTCTGTTTCAGGGCCGCTCATACAAGAGTTATCGCGGCATGGGCAGCATTGGCGCAATGACGGAAGGTTCGGCCGAGCGCTATCAGCAGGACAACGACGCAAACGTCGACAAATACGTGCCCGAAGGCATCGAAGGCATGGTGCCGTACAAGGGAAGCGTGCTAGGCATCATGTTTCAGATGACCGGTGGTCTGCGCTCCAGCATGGGCTACTGCGGCTGCCGCTCGATCGACGAGATGCGCACCCGGGCGCAGTTCGTCGAGATCACCGCTGCCGGAATGCGCGAATCGCACGTGCACGACGTGCGAATAACGAAGGAAGCACCCAACTACCGCCTCGAGACCTAGCGGTGAGTTCCGCGTCAGCGCAGCACGACCGAATTCTGATTCTCGATTTCGGCTCGCAGGTCACGCAGCTGATCGCGCGCCGCGTGCGCGAAGCAAGCGTGTATTGCGAGATTCATCCGTACGACGTCGCCGATGCGTTCGTGCGCGACTTCGCGCCAAGGGGCGTGATCCTGTCCGGCAGCCACGCTTCAACGTACGAAGCGCACGAGTTGCGCGCACCGCCGGCCGTTTTCGAGCTCGGTGTTCCAGTGCTCGGCATCTGCTACGGCATGTTCACAATGGCCGTGCAGCAGGGCGGTCAGGTCGAGGCAAGCACGCACCGTGAGTTCGGCTACGCCGAAGTTCGGGCGCGGGGTCAGACGCGACTCCTTTCGAACATCGAAGACGAGCGCACTGCAGAAGGGCACGGCCTGCTGAAAGTCTGGATGAGCCACGGTGACAAAGTCACCGAGCTGCCGCCTGGATTCGTGCTGATGGCGTCGACACAAAGTTGCCCGGTTGCGGGTATGGCCGACGAAAAGCGCGGGTTCTACGGCGTGCAGTTCCACCCCGAGGTAACGCACACGCTGCAAGGCCCGGCCATCCTGTCGCGTTTCGTGCTCGATATCTGCGGCTGTAAGCCCGACTGGAAGATGGGCGACTACGTCGGCGAAGCGATCGAAAAGATTCGCGCGCAGGTGGGCAAGGACGAAGTAATCCTCGGTCTCAGCGGCGGTGTCGACTCTTCGGTTGCTGCGGTGTTGATTCAGCGCGCGATCGGCGACCAGCTGACGTGCGTTTTCGTCGACACCGGTCTGCTGCGCCTCGACGAGGCGCGACAGGTCATCGATACATTCGACAGGCACCTGGGCATTCGACTAATCCACGTCGATGCGAGCGACCGTTTTCTCAACGCGCTCGCAGGCGAAACGGACCCGGAAGTCAAGCGCAAGATCATCGGCCGCGAATTCGTGCACGTGTTTCAGCAAGAGGCGGCAAGACTTCCCGCAGCCAAGTGGCTGGCGCAAGGCACGATCTACCCTGACGTCATCGAGTCGGCCGGCGCAAAAACGAAGAAGGCGACAACGATCAAGAGCCACCATAACGTCGGTGGCCTGCCCGAAACGCTGCATCTGCAGCTGCTGGAACCACTGCGTGAGCTTTTCAAGGACGAGGTGCGCGACCTTGGCATTGCCCTCGGCCTGCCGCGCGAAATGGTTTTCAGACACCCGTTTCCCGGACCCGGCCTTGGCGTGCGCATTTTGGGCGAGGTCAAGCGCGAGTACGCCGATCTTTTGCGGCGGGCCGATGCGATCTTCGTCGACGAGCTGCGCGCGAGCGGGTGGTACGACCGCACCAGCCAGGCGTTTGCGGTATTCGTGCCGGTCAAAAGTGTCGGCGTGATGGGCGACGGTCGCACGTACGAATGGGTGGTGGCGTTGCGTGCGGTGCAGACGTCGGATTTCATGACGGCGCACTGGGCCGAGCTGCCGTACGAGCTGCTCGGCCGCGTGTCGAACCGCATCATCAACGAAGTGCGCGGCATTAACCGTGTCGTGTACGACATCAGTGGCAAGCCGCCGGCGACCATCGAGTGGGAATGACGCGAGGTTTTCGACGCCGGTAGCATTGCGCAAACAAAAGGAGACTGTTATGAGACTGCGCCGCCGGGAATGCATCGTCGCGCTGTGCACACTGATGCTGGTGTCAGCTGCAGCCGCGCAAACCTATCCTTCGAAGCCGATCCGCTGGATCGTTCCTTACCCGGCCGGTGGCGGCTCTGACTTTCTGGCACGCACGATCGGTCAGGGGCTCGCTGCGCAGACCGGGCTGACGGTGATCATCGACAACAAGCCCGGCGGAAACACGGCTATCGCGGCGAGTGAGACCGCTCGCTCTGCACCCGACGGCTACACGGTGCTATCGGCCGACAACGGCACCCTGGTGTTTAACCCTGCCCTATACAAGACGCTCACCTACAACGCCACCAAGGACTTGCAGCCGGTGACGCTGATGGGGCGCTTTCCGATGATCCTGATCGTCGGTCCCGCGTCCGATGCGACCGATGCAAAGGATTTCATCGCCAAGGTGCGTGCCAAACCCGGCAGCTACAACTTCGCTTCGGCAGGTGCGGGCAGCCCGCATCACATGGCGATGGAGTTGCTCAAGGTCGAAGCCAAGCTGTTTATGGTGCACATTCCCTATCGGGGTGCTGCGCCGGCACTGCAGGAAGTGGCGGGCGGGCAGGTACAGGCGATGATGGTCGATCTGGCAGCGGGCAACGCTTTGATCAAGGCGGGACGGGTGCGACCGCTCGCCGTGGCGCACACGCAGCGCCTGCCGCAACTGCCGAACGTTCCGACGTTCGCCGAACTAGGCATGAAGAGCGTCGAGGCAGCGGCGTTGGTGGGTATGGTCGTTGCGGCCGGTACGCCACCCGATGTCGTGGCAGCGCTGCAAACTCAAGTGAGCGCGGCGATCAAACAACCCGAGGTCAACAAGAAGCTCGTGGAATTCGGTGTCGAACCCGTCGGCAACACGTCGCAGGAATACACCGAGCTGCTGCGCCGGGAAACCATCCGCTGGCACAAGCTGATCAAGGATTTGAATATCACGCTGGACTAAGCCAACGGTGATGGCTGCGGCCGCCGATTCAGCACGTGATGTTGGAAGCGACCGCGCGGCCGCCTTCGACCTCAGACATCTACCCGACGATTTTTTCGCCGACCCGTTTCCGTACTACCGGGCGTTGCTTCGGCACGAGCCAATCAAACGAATGCCCGACGGTAGCGTTCTGCTGACGCGCTTCGCCGATCTCGACTACGTTTACAAACATCCGAAGCTCTTCAGCTCTGACAAGAAGAAGGAGTTCAAGCCCAAGTACGGCGACTCGTTGCTGTACGAGCATCACACCACCAGCCTCGTTTTCAACGACCCGCCGCTGCATACGCGCGTACGGCGTTTGATTACTGGTGCGCTGACGCCGCGCGCGATCGCGCTGATGGAGCCCGCACTGCGAACACTTGTCGATGCACTGCTGGATCGGATGGCGGCGCGCGGCAGCGTCGACCTGATCGAGGACTTCGCCAGCGCGATACCGGTCGAGATCATCGGCAATCTGCTCGGCGTGCCACGCGACGAGCGCGAGCCGCTGCGTGGCTGGTCGTTGGCGATCCTGGGCGCGCTCGAACCGGTGGTGGCGCCAAGCGCTTTCGAGCGCGGCAACGCTGCGGTCGCGCAGTTCGTCGCCTACCTGGAGGTTCTGATCGAGAAGCGGCGCGGCGCGCCGGGCAACCCGGAACAGGACGTGCTGACGCGGCTGATCCAGGGCGAGGATGGAGGCGAGCAGCTGACTGCGCAAGAGTTGCTGCACAACTGCGTGTTTCTGCTTAACGCCGGGCACGAAACCACCACCAATCTGATCGGCAACGGTCTGGTGGTCTTGATGCGGCATCCGCTGCAAAAGGAGCGGCTGATTGCGCAGCCCGAGCTGATCAAGCCGGCGATCGAAGAAGTATTGCGCTACGAGAGTTCGAATCAGCTCGGAAATCGCATTACTACCGAGGCGGTTGAAATCGGCGGTGCGTCGCTGGCGGCGCAAACGCCGGTCACGTTGTGCATCGGAGCCGCCAACCGCGACCCGGCGCAATTTGAAAACCCTGATGCCTTCGACATCGCGCGTTCTCCGAACCGGCATCTTGCGTTCGCAACCGGCATTCATGCCTGTGCGGGCATGAGCCTGGCGCGGCTCGAAGGTGCGGTTGCGATCGCCGGTTTCTTTGCGCGCTTTCCGAATGCTGTGCTGAGCGCGGACCCGGTGCGCGGTGGGCGCGCGCGTTTCCGCGGATTTCTGCACGTGCCCTGTCGTGTGCAGGCCTGACGCTTTCTAGTCACTTCGGCGGCGCGCTGGGTAGACTGCGTCGATGAATGAGACACACGCAGCCGTTGACGCCGACGCCTGGCTCGAGCGCATGTCACAGCTCGCGCTGCGACACGGCGTGCATCTATCCACGCTGCAGCAGAAAGACGGACGCGATCTCGATTTGCTTTTTGCCAGTGCAGCGCTGGCGTTTCCTGCGGGCGAAAGCCTCACTGAAAAAAGCGCGAACGAAATCCTGAAGCGATTCCTGACAGGCGCGGGTGTGATGGTCGCCACCGATCATGTCGAGCTACGGCGCTGGATGGTCGACGCCGGGTACCTACAACGGTCCGATTTCGGGACCGATTACCGACGGGGAGCCCTTCCGGAGTGGCTGGGTGAAGCGGCGCGCGATCTCGATATCGAGCGTATTGCCGAAGCTGTCGCATACGCGCGCAGCGCCAGCGAATTGCAGCGCGAGACGCGTCGCCAGGCGTGGCTGGCGAGTCAGATCGAAGTCACCGAGGGCGGCGAGCAGCCCGCCGGGGCAGGCGGCACCGATGAAACCTACATGCGGCTCGCGCTCGATCAGGCGCACAACGCATGGGCGTTGAGCGAAGTGCCGGTCGGGGCTGTGGTGGTTAGGGACAAACAGATTCTGGCCACGGGATTCAATCAGCCGATTGGCAACGCAGACCCGACCGCACATGCCGAGATTCGTGCGATGCGCGCGGCCGCGCAGTTGCTCGGTAACTACCGACTTACCGATTGCGAGTTGTACGTAACGCTGGAACCGTGCGCGATGTGCGCCGGAGCGATGCAGCACGCGCGCATCCAGCGGTTGATCTACGGCGCCACAGATCCGAAGACGGGCGCGTGCGGCAGCGTGATCGATCTGTTCGCCGAGCCGCAGCTGAACCATCACACGACGGTGCGCGGCGGCGTGCTGGCCGACGAAAGTCGCAGGTTGTTGTCAAGTTTCTTTGTCGAGCGGCGCGAGTTAAAACGACAAGGCAGGCTGCCGCCGGATGCCGACGACAGCGAATAGGTCGGTCGGAATCGTCGCGGCGTCCGGGTTCGTTCCAGAGGCCGCGGCGATCGATCGGGCGGCCGCGTTCTTCGCTGCGCGCGGATGGAAAGTGGAAGCGGGCGACAGCGTTTTTTCGCGCGACCTGCGCTTTGCCGGCGACGACGAACTCCGCCTGGCGGATCTGCAACGCTTCGCAACCGATCCAAATATTGCCTTGCTGGTCTCGGCGCGTGGAGGCTACGGACTTTCGCGTTTGCTCGATCGAATCGACTTCGCGGCGATCAGGTCACGCGCGCCCGTAATGGTCGGCTACAGCGATTTCACCGCTTTCAATCTGGCCTATCTGGCGCGTGGCGGAGTGAGCTTTGCCGGGCCGTGCGCAATCGAATTCGGGGCAGTGGAGCCGAGCGCCTTCACGATCGAACACTTTTTCGGCGTGCTGGGTGTCAAGCGCTACGCAATCGATTTGCAATTGAACGGACCGCAAACGGATGTTGCGGGGCGCCTGTGGGGCGGCAATCTCGCGATGGTGACGGCGATGGTAGGCACGCCGCACTTTCCGCGTGTAAGCGGTGGAATCCTTTTTTTCGAGGACGTCAACGAGCCCGCGTACAAGATCGAGCGCATGTTCTATCAATTGGCCCACGCGGGAGTACTGCAGCGGCAAGCGGCAATTTTGCTCGGTGACTTCGCGCCCGTCACGCCGATGCCGAATGACAACGGCTTCGACTTGGACACCGCGATCGAGCGGCTGCGCGAGGTCAGTGGCGTGCCCGTGTTGTGTGGGCTGCCGTTCGGTCACTCGCTGCGCAAGCTGACACTGCCGGTGGGGGGACGAGCCCGCCTAACCGTCAGGCGCAGCGGCAATGCGACCCTCGAGCTGAGCCGATATCCATGCTTGCTTGGATGACCGGCGTTGACGTTCCTCGCCTATGATCGTGGCCTGACGATGAGGCGCGTGCAATGTCCGGTCCACTGACCCGCTTCGGCTTTGCCGAAGAAACGCCCGAGCAGCGACAGGAAAAAATTCTCGCCGGCGTGATGGCGTCGGTGTACCGGCAGGTGCCGCAGTCGGTGCTGGTCAGCATCGTCGGCGCGTTCGCGCTGGTGATGGTGCTATGGAACTGGATCAACCAGGACTTGCTGTTGGGCTGGTCGCTGCTGATTTTGCTGGAGTCGCTGTCTCGGCTGCGGCTCTCGTACAGGTTCCGGCGTGCCGAGCGAATTGCAGAGACGGTCGAGTGGTGGGCCACACGCTGGGTCGTGCAGGCGGTGGCGGCGGGCGTGCTGTGGGGCGTGGCCGGCTTCGTGTTTTTCTCGGACAGTCAGCCGCTGCATCAGGTCGTGCTGGTCGCGGTTGTGCTCAGCGTCGCGTTCGGCTCGTTGACCTTGTACGCCAGTCACCGCCCTGCATTCCATGTCTTCATGCTGCTGGCGGTGGTGCCGTTAATCGCCCGCATGATTTGGGTGCAGGACCCGACCTACTACACCGCCGCGGTGGTGATGACCGCGGTGTTCCTGTTCACCGTGCTGTATGGCCGCGACTTCGGCAACGCCGTGTTCGAGTCGGTCAAGAACACGTACGAAAACGAGGTGCTGGTCGAGCAGCTGGTCGCAGAAAAGCG
>JBBQQC010000042.1:0-4754 GCA_038216465.1 Burkholderiales bacterium
ACTCGTACGGCGCGGAGGGCTTCGTCTTTCGCGGCATCTCGCTCGACGTGCGTGTCGGCGAGACCGTCGCATTGGTCGGCCCGTCGGGCTGCGGCAAGACGACGCTGATCAAGGTGCTGACCGGCCTGCTGCCGGCCACCGAAGGCACGCTGCTGGTGGGCGGACGCGACCTCAAGGACCTCGACCTGGGCAGCTATCGCAGCCGCATCGGCGTGGTGATGCAGGACGACCAACTCTTCATCGGCACGGTCGAGGACAACATCAGCTTCTTCGACCCGACGCACGATGCGGCACGTGCCCGCGAATGCGCGCGCGTCGCCGGGCTCGACGTCGACATCATGGCGATGCCGATGCAGTTCAACACGATCGTCGGCAGCCTCGGAATGGCACTTTCGGGCGGCCAACGCAGTCGCGTGCTACTGGCTCGCGCCCTCTACCGCAGGCCGCAAATACTATTCTTGGACGAGACCTTCGATCAACTTGATCTGGCGAAGGAACGAGCCATCACAGATGGCTTGAGGAAAACCGGAATCGGACTCGTAATCGTCAGCCACCGGCCTGAGACGGTCGGCGCGGTGGATCGTATTGTTCGGCTAGGGGAGGTTGCCGTGGCGAGCCAATTGGCAGCCGCATAGAAAAATTACCGGACCGCCCTCGTCAGGGCTGTCCGGCAAAGCTCGTAGGAGCAAAATTGTGAGGTTGTAATGCGTTCTTTTAGCCGCGTAATCTGTTTAGCTAAGGATTGACGCGGAGCTTCCGCCACCGACCATATCCAACTCAAAAAGCGATAATTCAAACTGCTGCTCCGTCGTTTCCGTAAGCGTTTCTTCGGCGACAGCGAATTCGATCTTGTCCATTGTTACCCTCTACGAGTTTGGTTTCCGTTATTGATGCCGAGTCGTTGATTCGCCCGACATTGGCCGCCATCTTGAATAAGCGGAGAAGCGTTGGAAATCACCCGCTTTTGTCCCGTTCAACCATAGCCAAGGCCCTCGCAAGCCATCAGAATCCGCTTGATTCGAATTTCTCGTTGGACGGATGTCCGCGCTACCGCACGAAGAACTTGAAGTCTTAGAGCGCGAAGTTAAAGCGAATCTTGCATCGCCTAGCGCCGAAACCCTTGCTTTCCTGAACGACGCGTTAAAGCGGCTTCGGCTGATTCCGTTTGGCGTTGATCCGAAGCGCCGCGCTAACTGTCTAATAGACATCGCATCGCAGTTCTACCACCAAGGGCAGAGTACGTTCAGCGGTGTGGAACCGGCTGCACTTGCAGTGATGGTCGCACGTGACGTAAACGATCGCGCGCTCCTGAGAAGAGCCTTGACGGTACAAGCCGTCATTCTTTACTCGACTAACAACCCTGGCGATGCACTGACTGCGCTCGCCGAGGCGCTCGAAATTGCTGAACAGATTGCTGACAATCATGGCAAAGCTGCTGTTTGGATCAATTTAGGAACCGCCTTCTATGAAGCGGCGCTCTACGCTGATGCGAAAGATTGCGCCGAACGAGCGGCCCGGCTAGCAACTGGGCTGGCGCAGCTGCTTCCACTAAAAGCTGTCGCTTTGGGTAACGTCGCGCTTTATTGCACGCACATGCAAGAGTACGAAGAGGGTCTGCAAGCCATTAGGGACTCGATTGCTCTCAGACACGCACCCGACAATCCCGCTGAGATGTTGACGAGAGTGTTCGCTGAGGGGACGTATACGCGACTGCTATTGGCACTGGGAAGAGCCGCCGAGGCTTCCGAAAGGGCGCAGATCGCAAAAGAGCTTGCCCCGAAAGCGAAGTCTGTCCGCGCTGACATTTCTGCTGCTTGCTCAGAAGGACTAGTGGAGGTTTATTCAGGCTTAGCAGATGTGGGGCTTTCCCGAGGCATGGCGGCGCTCGAAAAAGCGCGCGCGGTTAAACCCTCCTTGCGTGAAACGCTCTTGGCGCTCGTGCAGGCGCACGAAAAAGCCGGGCGTCCAGACCGGGCGCTTGCTTTACACCGGGAACTCACGCTGCATATCCGCAAAGCGCAGCACGACAGCATTGTTAGACATCAAGAGCTTCATTTGCAGCAGCTTGAGGCGAATGATCAGTTTCCGGAGCACCTCCTAAAAGCAAAGGAAGCCGAACTTAGCGAGAAGATCGCTGCGCAAACCGCTGGCACGAAACAGGGTGACTTGCTTGAGCAAATCGCCTTTACAGCCGAGATGCGAGACGACCCCACCGGCGAGCATTGCTACCGCGTTGCGAAACTCGCTTCGCTGCTAGCAAAGACGCTCGGCCAATCGGATGATGCGTGCGAGACGATCGACCTTGCGGCGCGGCTGCACGACATCGGCAAGGTCGGCATTCCTGATTCGTTGATGCAAAAGCCGCAGCCTTTGTCCGAGGGAGAGCGCCAGATTTTGCAAACGCACGCCGCGACGGGCGCTGATTTGCTTTCCAAAACGAAAGTTTCGTACAGCGAGCTCGCGAGCGACATTGCAAGACATCATCACGAAAGATGGGACGGGAATGGCTACCCGGAAGGCATTTCGGGGTCGGCGATCCCCTTGGCGGCTCGAATCGTTGGCCTGTGCGACTCCTACGACGCGCTGACGCACGAGAAGGCCTACCGCCGGGCGTTTTCCAGCGACGAAGCTATTTGCGAGATTCTTCGGTTGCGCGAGCTGCAGTTTGACCCGCACCTGGTGGATGTCTTTGTGCCGATGGTCATGAGCCTGCGCGGCGAGCACGACGAATTGGACGATTTCCTGGGTGCTGCCGCCCGCCAGACGGCCCTCAACGCTGCCCGCCAGAAGATCGCCGAATCGCTGGCCAAGCCAATCGAGGGCTTTGGACCTCCTGATCTGCCGCCGCCAACGATCGAGCGGCGGGTCGTTCGGCGCACCCTGCCGAAGCCTCGCAGCCTGACCTAGCGGGCGGAAGCCCGCCAGTGCCGCCAGCCGGCCGCCCTCAATTCGCACGCTGGGCAGGTGCCGCAGCCGACGCCCCAGTCGTGCGACACGCTGCGCTGGCCGAGGTAGCAGGTGTGTGTTTCGCCACGAATCAACTGCACCAGAGCGTCGCCGCCCAGCTCCTCCGACAGCTTCCACGTGGCCGCCTTATCCAGCCACATCAGTGGCGTTTCGATCGTGAAGCGCTGATCCATGCCGAGTGACAGCGCGACCTGCAAGGCTTTGAGCGTGTCATCGCGGCAGTCGGGGTAGCCCGAAAAATCGGTGTCGCACATGCCGCCCACCAGAATCCGCAGATCTCGGCGATAGGCAACGCCGCCGCGTAAACAAAAAACAGCAGGTTGCGGCCGGGCACAAAGGTGTTCGGCAGGCCACTGGCGCTCATTCGAATTTCCGCCGCTTGCGTCAGAGCGGTGTCGGATAGCTGCGCCAGCTCTCGCATCACAACTAGATGGTCGTCCCCCAGGCGCGCGGTCCACTCAGGAAACTGTGTACGCAGACTCTGCAGGATGCGCGGCCTAACGGTCAGCTCGATCGCGTGCCGCTGCCCGTAGTCGAATCCGATCGTTTCGACATGCGCGTAGCGCTGCAGAGCCCATGCCAGGCAAGTCGTTGAGTCCTGCCCGCCGGAGAAAAGGACTAGTGCTTTGGAATGCATGCAAGCCGGCGCGCGGCTGAGTCGTCGAGCCACCCGTCTTCGGCCAGCGAGCGAATGCGCGCAACGGTATCCAGGTCCGCACGCTCGTACGCCTGTTCGCGCAGCGCCGTTGTGACGCCGTCGAGTTCGCCCGCCCCGACCGTTTCTTCTTCCGACTCATATATGAAGCGCAGGAACAACAGCGCGGGTTGCGGCTCTTCGATCTCGATGCTCATGCGGCTGGCCGGCCACGTCGGGCCGGCGCGAGTGTGAATTTCGCTGCGGCGGCGGGGCAGCAGGCGTACGCGGTCGCTGACCTTGAACGATCCGAAGTCGAGCGTCCGCACCAGTTCGATTTCTTCGCCCGCGTCGCGGCGCGAATGAATCGTCGCCACTTCGAGGCCGAGCACGAACTGAGTGGGATCCTCTGCCCGCAAAACCAGGCCGCGCCACAGTTGCTCGCGCGTCAGGGTGTCGAGCAAGGGCATCAACGGGTCGTTGATTTGAATCAGGTGTTCGTACCGCACGGCGGAATTCTGCCTTAGGCCGCAAGCTTGTTAACCCCTTTTTCGCCGAGCGGTCGTTTCATCGTCTCCATCTACGATTTCGGAGATTTCCATGTTGATCAGAACGCTGGCCGCGGCGGCATCCGTCCTCGCCATCAGTGCTTGTTCGACCCCGGCCGCTGCGATCGGCTCGCTGGTCGACGTGAATGTGATCGATCGCGCGACCGGGGAAACACTGCCAATGTATTGGCACGACGGACGCTGGTGGGTTCCCGGCAAACCGGGCAATCGCTACGCGGTATCGCTGACCAACCGCAGCGGCGGCCGCACCTTGAATGTGATTTCGATCGACGGAGTGAACGCGGTTTCAGGCGAAACCGCGGCGCATGACCAGACCGGCTACGTTCTCAATTCCGGCCAATATGCCCAGATCACTGGCTGGCGGAAGAATTTGGCGCGCGTGGCGGCGTTCGAGTTCACCGCCTTGCCCAACTCGTACGCCGCGCGCACGGGCCGCCCGGACAACGTCGGCGTGATCGGCGTGGCGGTGTTCCGCGAACGAGTCCGTTATGCGCCTCCGCCTGAGCCGGCGTCGCCGCCACTGTCGCGCTCGAAATCGGAGACTCAGCAGGATATGGCGCGCGAAGGCGCCGCCGCAACCCGTA